>NZ_JBSSGF010000001.1:4800000-6507500 GCF_054063355.1 Bradyrhizobium sp. USDA 4502 | reverse complement strand
GGCCAGCGATTCGTTGCGATAGGCGGCCAGGCTCGCATGCATCTTGCCGAAATGCGGATTGCTCTTGGAAAGATCCGCGTAGATCTCGTTGGCCGCGTTGTAGCAGGCTTCCAGCACCTCCTGCGGGAATGGTCGCAACTGCGCGCCGGCCACGATCAGGCGCTTCAGCGCCGGCGGGTTGACCGCGTCATATTTGCCGGTCACCCAGGTGAAGGTGTCCTCGGAAGCCGCCTGGATCGCTGCCTGATAGTGCTTCGGCAGCGCGTTCCACTTGTCCTTGTTCATCACATTGTGGCCCTGGCCGGTGCCTTCCCACCAGCCGGGGTAGTAGTAGAACTTCGCGACCTTGACGAAGCCGAGCTTCTCGTCGTCATACGGCCCGACCCATTCGGCGGCGTCGATGGTGCCTTTTTCCAGCGCCGGATAGATGTCGCCGCCCGCGATCTGCTGCGGCACCCCGCCGACCTTGGCGATGATGGTGCCGGCGAAGCCGCCGACCCGGAATTTCAAGCCCTGGAAATCCGCCATCGACTTGATCTCCTTCCGGAACCAGCCGCCCATCTGGGCGCCGGTCGAGCCGGTCGGAATGCCGATGCAGTTGAATTCTGCGAGCAAATTGTTGAGCAGGTCGGTGCCGCCGCCCCATTGCAGCCAGGAAATGTGCTGGCGCGTGTTGAGGCCGAACGGCAGCGACGTGCCGAAGGTGAAGGCGGGATTCTTGCCCCAGTAGTAATACAGCGCGGTATTGCCCATCTCGACCGTGCCGTTGGAGACGGCGTCCAGCACCTGCAAGCCGGGCACGATCTCGCCGGCGGCGAACGGCTGGATCTGGAAGCGGTTGTCGGTGATCTCGGCGACGCGCTTGCAGAAGAATTCACACCCGCCATAGAGCGTATCGAGTGCCTTCGGCCAGCTCGCCGCGAGCCGCCACCTGACCTCCGGCATCGATTGCGCGACCGCGGGCGCGGCGACCGCCGTCGCAGCCAGGCCGACGCCGCCTGCCTTCAAGAATTCACGACGTTTCATGCGTATCCCTCCTGTGTGCCGATACCTCGACAAGGGGAACGATCTTGGTGTCGTCTTTCTTCGCCGATCGATCGACGTTCTGTGATGAATGTGTCCGGTGGCCCTCGACGGGCTCTTGTTGTGGAAATCCGAGTTTCCGGTTCCGCCGGTCAGGATGATCGTTTGCCGGAGGAAATCAAGCGCCTGCCTTCGTTGCAGGTGCGAAGGACAATCGGCGCTGTCGGTCTCATCCGATACCCGCCGCGATGGCTGCCGGCCCTGCTGCGATCTGCTACGCAGGGCGGGTGGGTTGATGGGAGTTCAAGGACATGGCCAACAAGAAAATCGTGGTTGCCGGCGCAACCGGCCTCGTGGGCAACGCCGCCTTGCGACACTTCGGCGCATCCGACGATTGCGAGCGCATTGCGCTGTCGCGCCGCAAGCCACGCGATCTCTACGGCGCACGGCATGTGCGAATCGATCTCACCAGCGCGGAGGATTGCCGTCGCGCCGCGGCCGAGCTCGCCGGCGCAACGCACCTGATCTACGCCGCGCTCTATGAGGCGCCCAGCCTGGTCGATGGCTGGCGCGATGCCGGGCAGATCGAAACCAACGACCGGATGCTGCGGAATTTGATGGGCGTGCTCGAACCCGTCGCGCCCGATCTTAAGCATGTCGCGCTGCTGCAGGGCACCAAGGCCTATGGCGTGCATGTCCGGCCGCTCACGGTGCCGGCGCGCGAGGGCCGTTCCGAGATGTACGAGCAGCCGAATTTCTATTGGGCACAGGAGAATTTCTTGCGCGAGCTGCAGCGGGGCAAGAACTGGCACTGGAGCATCCTGCGCCCGGTCCTGATCATCGGCGAAGCCATGGGCGGCGCGATGGACCTGATCCCGCCGCTCGGCGTCTATGCGGCGGTGCTGCGCGCGCAGGGCAGGCCGCTGGATTATCCGGGCGGCGCGCCGCGCGTCGCGCAAGCGGTCGATGTCGATCTGCTGGCACGCGCGATCGCCTGGTCGGGCGACGCCGAGGCTGCGCGCAATGAAGCGTTCAACGTCACCAATGGCGACGTCTTCACCTGGGAAAATATCTGGCCGGCGGTCTCGGACGCGCTCGAGATGACGCCGGGCCGGCACGTGCCGCTGTCGCTGGCGCAGGAATATCCGAAATGGATCGAGCAGTGGGACGAATTGCGCAGGATGCACGACCTGATCGCGCCCGGCCTGGAGGAGTTCGTCGGCCTGTCGTTCCAATATGCCGATTACAGCATGCGCTACGGACAGACTGAAGCTGGTCCGCCGTCGATCGTCTCGACGGTGAAGATCAACCAGGCCGGCTTCACCGAGATGATGGATACGGAAGCCATGTTCCGGAAGTGGTTCAGGCTGGCGAAGGCGAGCCGGCTGCTGCCGTAAGTCGTTCTGCCCGCGCTCTCTCTACTCCCTCTCCCCGTTCTTACGGGGAGAGGGTTGGGGTGAGGGGCTTCTATCCGGCAGGCAGAACAGAACTTGTTGAGCACCGCGCCTCGCCCCTCACCCGGATCGCATCTTCGATGCGATCCGACCTCTCCCCGCAAAGCGCGGGGAGAGGTGAAGAGCACAGCTCGCGCTGTGAGTTGGCCGACGAGTTAGCGAGAAGCGCTACCGCGAGAATGCTACTTCCATCGCCTTGCGCGTCTTGATCGTATCGTTGCTCTCGTCGACCTCGACATCGCTCCAGCGCACGACAGCGCCATGGGCGACGTCGTTCTTCAGCTTCACCCGATGCGCAAGCCCGATCGGCAATGCGCCGGCGGCGAGGCTGGCGGCGGCCGGCATCAGCTTGCCCCACACGGTGTAGCCGCCCTCGCCGTCGAGCATCTCGCCGGCGCGCAGATTGCGCTTGGCCACCGCTGCGACGTCGCCGCGGAAGCCGCGCGGCTGCCCGGTCGGCTCGTTGCGCAGCGCCGCCGACAGCACGGAAATGTTCAGCTCGAGTCCGATCAGATGATACGGCTTGTACATCGCCGCATAGCGGCCGGAGGCGTCGGTCTTGAGGCCGTACTGCTTGAAGCAATCGGCGGCATAATCGTTGGGCGCCTCCAGCACCACATAGACGCCCCAGCGCAGATCGCGAAACACCGGACGGCCGTCGCGCTCCAGCGACGACACCACTTCGACGATGCCGGATTTCTCAAGCACGCCGCCCTTGTCGCGCGGCCGCATCACATGCGGCAGGTCGTCGACGCCGCAGGGCGGAAACAGCAATCCCTCCGACGGCACGTCGAGGGTGCAGGCATTGGCGATCGCCGCCATCTCGATCGCGGATTTGGTGCCGTCGAGGAAGGAGTTGAACATCTGCGGATTCATGCCGGCGGATTGCGCCTCGCCGGCGGTGAGCCCGTAATGCTGCCACACACCGTCCGGGGTGACGTCGTGATAGGCCGGCAGGTACTTCGTGCCTTTGCCGGCAGCGACGACGCGGAAGCCTGTCGCGCGGGCCCAGTCGACCATCTCGGCCGTCAGCGCCGGCTGGTCGCCATAGGCCAGCGAATAGACCACGCCGGCCTTGCGTGCCTCCTCGGCGAGCAGCGGCCCCGCCAGCACATCGGCCTCGACATTGACCATCACGACATGCTTGCCGGCGGCAATCGCCGCGCGGGCATGGCGGATGCCGACGGCGGGATTGCCGGTCGCTTCCACCACGACATCGAATGCGCCGCCGGCGATCGCACGTGCACCGTCGTCGGTGAAGGTGGTGGCGCTGATCCGCGCGTCGTCCCAGCCGACCGTGCGGCACGCCTCGCGCGCGCGGTCACGGTCGAGATCGACGATCACGGGCACTTCAAGCCCCGGCGTGTGCGGCACCTGCGACAGGAACATCGAGCCGAATTTTCCGGCGCCGATCAGGACAACGCGCACCGGCTTGCCGGCGGCGGCGCGGGTTTTGAGGAGGTGATGCAGGTTCATGATGCTTTCCAATTAGAGAGTCATTCCGGGGCGACGCGTAGCGTCGAACCCGGAATCTCGAGATTCCCCGATGCGCAATTGCATCTGCGGTTCACGCTTCGCGTGCCCCGGAATGACGGTCGAAGACTTTACTCTGCCGCCTGCCGCGGTGCACGGGCGAGCCGCAGCAGCGCGTCGTCGGCAACCGTCTGGATCGGCGTGAAGTCGCGGTGCGCAATGTAGTCGGGCCGCGTCGGGGTGCGGATGTAATTCGAGACCGCGTTCAGCGTCAGGTAGACGATCTTGCGCGGGTAGGGCGTGATGTTGCCGCTCGATCCGTGCACCAGATTGCCGTGGAACATCAGCATGCCGCCGGGCTTGCCGGTCGGCGCGACGATGCCGCCCTGCTTCACGAGGCGGGTCACGGTTTCCTCGTCCAGCGTCCACAGCGGATAGGATGTGGTTTCGAGATCGTGCGAGGCTTTCAGATCGCCCGCGGTCTGGCTCTGCGGCACCAGCATCAAGGGGCCGTTGATCGGCATCACCTCGTCGAGGAAGATCGCGATGTTCATCGCGCGCGGCTCCGGCATGCCGTCATCGCGCTTCCAGGTGCCGTAGTCCTGGTGCCACTGCCAGACGTCGCCGGTGAAGGCCGCCTTCGCGTTGATCTTGAACTGATGCATGTAGACCTTCTCACCGAACAGCTGCTCGATGGGGTCGATCATGCGCGGATGCGCGCCGAGGGTGCCGAACGCCTCATTGTAGAGATGCGCGGCGAAGGCCGTGCGCGGCGCGCCGCTCTTCTCGCGCCACACCTCGGGGCGATTGGCGTCATAGATCGAGACTGCCTCGCGCGCGAGGAAATCGACCTCTTCCTGGCTGAACAGCTCGGGCAGGAACAGCCAGCCTTCGCGATGGAAAAATTCGACCTGCTCTTGGGTCAGTTTCATGGTGCTTTCCTCCTGTTGTTATTGTCATTCCGGGGCGATGCGTGAACGTCACGCCGCCACGTCGATTGCCCTCAGCTTCTCCTCGGTCATCCGTCCTGCCGTCTGCGCATGCGCCAGCGCCGCGGCTTCTGCCGCTGCGGCATTGCCGGAAAAAACATGTGCGGCGATGGCCTCGTGCTCGGTCCAGGCGCTGCCGCGGTAATCGAGCTCGGCGAGCACGGTCGCCATCGAGCGGCGCATATGCGGCCATTGCGGCGCGATCATCTCCTCGATCGCGGAATTGCCGGCGAGGCGATAGATCGCGCTGTGGAAATCGACGTCGAGTGCGATCAGGCGCGCCAGCGGCGTGCCGTCGTCAATCGCGCGTCCGGCTTCGAGCGCGGCTTCGAGCTGCGTACGTGCCGCGGCATCTTCCTTTACACGCGCAGCGGCAAGCCGCGCCGCCAGCGCATCGATGGCGCCGCGGACTTCATAGAGTTCGCGGATGCGCTGCGGATCGAGCTGCGTCACCTCGAAGCCGCGTCTGCCGCTCTCCGCGACGAGGCCCTGGCGATGCAACAGATGCAGCGCGTGCGAAATCGGCTGGCGCGAGACGCCGAGCCGATCGGCAAGTTCGTTCTGGGTGATGCGCTGACCAGGCAGCAGCGTGCGGTCGATGATCGCTTCGAGCAATCGCCCGTAAACCTGGTCGATGAGGTTTGGAAGCGGGTCCAACGGGATCATACCGACTGTCCAGTTTGGAATACGGAATTCCGTGTTCGAAAAGGAGGCTACTGCGGGTTGCAGGAGCGGTCAAGGCCCCGGTTTGCGACCACGATAAGCGATTGAGAATGGGGCGGTTTTGACCGGGCCGCGCTGCGGCAGCCGTCCCAACGTCGTGATGGCCAGCCGTCCGCGTCTTTTTTGATGTGGGACCAGAGACGCGGATGCCCGGGACAAGCCCGGGCATGACGAGTTTTTCGGAAACGCTACTTCGCCTTGCCCAGCTCCATCAGCGTCCGCATCATCAGATAGAGCCGCGGCACGATCGAGTTGGTGTCGATGTATTCGTCGCGGGCGTGATAGCCCCAGCCGGCGAGGCCGAAGCTTTCGACCACAACGGCCTTGCCGCTGCGCGCGGCGTAGCCGGCGTCGGTCGCGCCGCCGGTCATTTCCGCGATGTCGAGCGTGCGCCCGAGCTCGGTGTAGATCGCCTGTCCCTGTCTGGCGAGCGCGCGGCCGCGATCATCGGCGACGAAGGGCGGACGGCCCGCGACGACCTTCACGGTCACCTCGGTGTCCGCGATCAGTCTGTTCTTCGCCTTCTCGTCGAGCGCGGCCTGCAGCTTTTGCACGCCGTCGGGAATGGTGAGGCGGATGTCGGCGCCGGCGGTGGCGTGATCGGGGATCTGGTTGCGCACGGTGCCGGCCTTCGCGGTGGTCCAGTTCAGCTGCGTGCCCGGAATCGATTTCGCAACGTCCTGGGTCTGCAGCAATTGATGCGCGAGCTCGATCAGCGCGTTGCGGCCGAGCTGCGGCGCGGCGCCGGCATGCGAGGCCTTGCCCTTCACATCGATCGTGCCGGTGGCGGTGCCGCTGGCGCCGAGCAGCAGGCTTTCATTTTTCGCGACCGGCGGCGCCACCGTCGGCTCGAAGGACAGCACCACGTCGTGCTGGTCGGCGAGCTCGGCGATGATCTCGCCGGAGCCGATCGAGCCGACCTCCTCATCCGGATTGAACGACACCGTGAGCTTGGCGTAGTCGCGCCAGCCTGCATCGTTCAGGATCTTCAGTGAATGCAGGATGACGGCGATGCCGCCCTTGTCGTCGGCAATGCCGGGTCCATAGATCCTGTTGCCGTCGACCTTGTAGGGCTGGGTGTCGAGGATGCCGTGCTCATACACCGTATCCATATGCGCGATCAGCATCAGCTTCTTCGTGCCGGTGCCCTCAAAGGTGCCGATCACCATGTCGGCGCCGGCGCCCTTCGTGGTCTTGCGGCGTTCGGTCTTGGCGCCGAGCGCCTTCAGCCGTGCCTCGGTGTAGTCGGCCATCTTCTTCAGGCCTTCGACATCGCTGGAGCCCGATTCGATCAGCACCATGTCGTGCAGGCTCTCGATCACCGCCGGCTGGGCCTGCTCGGCGGCCGCACGTAGTTTTTCGTCTGCGGCGGCTAAAGCGGAGGAGGAGGCAAGGGCGAGCAGGCCGGCCGACGCGAGCAATTTGATGGATAGTTTCATGATCGTCCTCCCTGCGCAGATGCAGGGAGACACTAGCATTGCGACTTTGCTGCCTCCAGCTGTGTCAGCTGCGCTCGAGCACCTCGACATCGAAGGTCTCGATCTCCGAGGCGTCGGCGGTCGCGTCGATCGTTGCGATCCTGTCGCCTGAGATCGTGACCCGCAGCACAATGCGCAGCGCGCCGCCGAAGATGACGGCAACGCCGATCCCGCCGTCGACCAGAGCGGCTTTCGCCGCCTGCGCGCGTCCCTTGAAGCTTTCGGCAACCGCTGCGGCGCCGCGGATCACCGGCAGCGAGCCGAGCCGCTGTGCGGCCTGATCGGCGCGCACCACGACGTCGGGCGCCAGCACGGCCAGCAGCCCTTCGAAGTCGCCGTTGCGGGATGCGGCAAGAAAGGCCTCGACGATGCCGCGCTGCCGGCTGAGATCGGCATCCGGTGCGGGCGGCGTACCCTGCACGCGACGCCTGGCACGGCTGGCGAGCTGCCGCGCGGCGGCCGGCGTGCGCCCGACGATCGGCGCGATCTCCTCGAACGGCACCGCGAACATGTCGTGCAGCACGAAAGCCAGCCGCTCGGCCGGCGCCAGCGTTTCCAGCACCACGAGCAGCGCGGCGCCGACGGAATCGGCCATCTCGGTCTCGCGCTCGGACGGATTGTCCGCGATCGGCTCCGGCACATGTGGGCCGATCGGCTCCTCGCGGCGCGATTTGCGCGAGCGCAGCATGTCGAGACAGATGCGCGCGATCACCGTGGTCAGCCAGCCCCCGAGATTGTCGACCGCAGCAGCGTCGGTGCGGCCGAGCCGCAGCCAGGTTTCCTGCACGGCATCGTCGACTTCGGCGGTCGAGCCCAGCATGCGATAGGCCACCGCCCGCAAGCGCGGCCGGTTGGCCTCGAACTGCTCGGCCAGAAATTGTTTCTCGTCCATCGGTCACATTCCCTTTGTCCGCTCCGTCATGGCCATGACGAACGAAACTGCGCCGATGTGACAACAGATCGGCGCAGCGGCGTCAAAGGACAAATCAGGAGAATGACATGATGAAAGCCCGCATGAACCACCCGGTGATGGTTGTTCCCGAGGCCATGAAGGCGTTGCAGGCGCTGAGCGAGAGCACCAAGCCGGCATTGCCGGAAAAGCTGCTGGAACTGGTGCATCTGCGCGCCAGCCAGATCAATGGCTGTAGCGTCTGCGTCGATATGCATCCGAAGCTCGCCCGGCGTGCCGGCGAGACTGACGAGCGGCTGTTCGCGGTCGGTGCCTGGCGCGACGCGCCGTATTTCACCGAGGCCGAGCGCGCCGCGCTGGCGCTGACCGAAGCGGTGACCCGGCTCAGCGACCGCGAGGATCCGGTGACGGATGCGGTGTGGGACGAGGCGGCCAAGCATTTTGACGAGCAGCAGCTCGCGTCGCTGGTGCTGGGCATCGCAGCGATCAACGTCTGGAACCGGCTGAACGTCGCGGTGCGCCAGCCGGTCGGCGCCTGGAAGGTGTGAGAGAGTAGCTTTCTTACTTCGCCTCTCCCCTTGTGGGAGAGGTTTCGTGCCTAAAATACTATAAAAATCAATTAATTAGATTGGCGGCGTCCCTACAGTGTCCTTATCGTCTCCGGGCTTGGGCTCGGGAGTAGCGGGTGGCCGTTCAGCCGGTTGTTGGGCAGCCAGCGTTGACAAAACGCCGCCAAACATGTCCGCGATGGACTTTCGCGGCTTCTTCTTCTCCACCTGTCGCTCTTTAAATTCCTCATAGCGGTCAGTTAGATCATAGACGTACTCAGTAATCGCGTTGACGAACGCCTGCAAATCCTCAGCGTCATCGCGCGAAACAGTGATGTCTTCCGGATGAGCGACCAGGTTTCGAATTGCGTGAAGGCTCTGGCTCCACTCATACAGTCGCTCATCAATAATTTTCCGCTCGTGCAACTGCCGGATGCCCTCTCCAAGCATGAGGTACCTTTTCCGATTTGATGCAGCTCCCGCTGAAGCTGCAGCGGGTTTGCCTTCCTTCGGCTCAAGAACATCGCGGCACAGTGCTTCGAGAGCGCGGCCAAGCATCATGCAAGCAGCAATGTTTGCTCCCACTTGGAGGGATAGGTCAGCTTCGAGCAAGGATTGGCGGAGCGTCCTTGGTATGCGATAGCTCGTAAATGCTTTCGGCGGGCTGGGATACACCCTGACTACGTCGCCGTATACATCGTATTCGGACCCCTCGTATCCAATGAAACGGGACTGCTCCGAGCGGCCCACCAAGACAATCTTACAATGTGGGCACTTTCCGACCGAGATGCGATGGCCATACGGCTCTCCTGCGTCGTCGTCGTAGTACGAGCTATCGACGTGAACTCCCTGTTCGGCCCCCACCTTGGCTCTGCAACGCGGGCAATCGATGATGAAGGTTGTCATGTGGTCGGCGGTTCACTTTGCTTTGGCGGGTGCAGTCATCAAGTCGAACAAGGTGGGCTGACGCCTAGACAGAGGCTCTTCTGTCTTGGTCATCAAAGGCGAGCTACGAGCAGGACGTCGGGGTCTAGTCTTGCGTTCCAATTTAAGTGCCTTGGGATCGGCAGTCGATACTTTGCGCAACTTAGCCTTTTCGTGCCAGCTGAGCGGAATGTGCCAAAAGCCAGGAGCTTTCCCCCGCTTGATACGATTTGCGATGGCTGGCCAATGGTGGATCAATAGAGAGCACTTGCGGAAGAAGTCCCACTGACTCCATTTTCCATCGAAGAAGAAAACTAGCATTCCGGCTTGAATGAGTGCCAACCTTTCGTGCGGCACGTATCGCATTTCCGTATCACCGGAAATGATTACCTTGCCGCCCGCATCAGCAAACCTCTTGATCCATGGCGCATCGTTCTTCTTGAGGTAATCGCCGTCGGCCTGCTTCGGCGTGTACTGCTTGGCGCTCGTAATCTCAAACGCGCCGATCTTCCGCTTTAATTGGCGTTCGTTGGCGAAAGTCTGGAAGACTTTGACCATTGCAATTGGAACATTCTCGTCAAACGCTATTTTCAAGCAGCCTTGCGCAGTTCTTGCTCAAATTTCACAGCTTCACGGACTTGACGTTCGGGCACTTCAAAAATGTCAGCCACAAACGCCACGCTTCCTTCGACCTTCACGGATTGTGCCAACGTTGCGGTCGGAATTCGGCTAGCTCTCAGGACGGGGCGCCCGAACGAAAAATGCGGGTGTACGATGACATTCGGCGCTATCCTTGGCCGTGGTCTCCACGAAATTGCGTCGCCCTGTGGGTCATACGTGATGTCGTCCTTCAATGACTTCATCACGACTGCAAGCATTTCAAAGTTCTTGGTGCGAAGATCATAAATGCTCACGCCGTTGCGTTGAGCGATTTCAGCAACAATTTTCTTGCCGTCTGTCTTGAAGACCGTATGCGTGGCGAACGGGTGTGGATGTTCTAACGTTTCCTTCACTTCATCCATGATCTTGCGGATTTCGCGCAAGCCAACACCCGCATTTGCGAACGTCGCTACGAAACGCAATTCCATGAGATTGGTGAAACTCACAGCGACCTTGCCGCCGACCCGGCCGAGCTGATTGTCGATCACGGCAAGTTGCTTGCCGGTATGTCCCTCAACCCAGACCCGAACTGTGTCCTGCGGCGCTTGCACAAGCTCAGCGACCTCGGGGATTGTGTAAATCCCCGTCTCCAGCAGATCTGGCTTGGAGGTCTTTTCCATCTGGCGAGCCGTGCACCCGGTATGCGTGCAACTCTCTTATGCACTAAATCAGGACTTGTTGGCAAATCGGACTAAAGGCTAAGCTTTGCCAGGGATGACTTTTCTCACCCCGGCCGCGCGGTAACCTTCCAACGCCCCTATCTGGACGGTGACTGCCTGTCGGCGTTTCGATAAAAGCAAAGCAAATGGGGGACCAATACGTGTTCGAACAAACTTTTAAAAACATCGACGATGTTCTGTGGAAAGAGGCCGGTTGCGCCACGGAACTGGACTACACCGAGCAGACCTCGTGGATTTTGTTTCTCAAGTATCTTGATGATCTTGAGCGGGCCAATGAGCAGAAGGCCGAGTTGGAGGGCAAAACATACCAGCCGATTATCGACGCAAAACACCGCTGGTCCGTGTGGGCTGCGCCCAAGAAAAAAGACGGCACGTTCGACCACGACAAGGCGAGGACCGGCGATGACCTCATCGCGTATGTCGACGACAAGCTGTTTCCCTACCTGAAAGGCTTCCGCACCCGAGCGGAAGGCGCGAACACAATCGAATACAAGATTGGCGAAATCTTCTCCGAAATCGAAAACAAGTTTCGCAGTGGCTATTCGTTGCGCGATGCGCTTGAACTCGTCGATCAACTCAGCTTCCGATCGCAGCAGGAAAAACACGAGCTATCGCATCTATATGAGGCGAAGCTTCGCAACATGGGCAATGCGGGACGAAACGGCGGCGAGTACTACACGCCTCGTCCCCTGATCCGAGCGATGATCCAAGTAGTCGGGCCGCAGGTCGGCGAGCGCATCTATGATGGCGCGTGTGGCTCGGCTGGCTTCTTATGCGAGGCATTTGAATATCTGACCCACGAGCGCGCCAAGCTTTCGACCAAGGACCTCAAGACGCTTCAGGAGAAGACATTCTTCGGCAAGGAGAAGAAGAGCCTCGCCTACGTAATCGGCATCATGAACATGATCCTGCACGGCATCGAGGCGCCGAACGTCGTCCACGTCAACACCCTCGCTGAGAATATCAGCGACATCCAGAACAAGGAACGCTTTGACGTAGTGCTGGCTAATCCACCATTTGGTGGCAAGGAGCGCGCGGAGGTTCAGCAGAACTTCCCGATCAAGACCAGCGAGACGGCATCCCTATTTCTTCAACATTTCATTAAGTCTCTGAAGGCGGGAGGCCGAGCAGCTATCGTTATCAAGAACACGTTCTTGTCAAACACTGACAATGCGTCGGTTGGGCTACGCAAAGAGCTTTTGGAGAACTGCAGCCTTCACACAGTGCTGGACATGCCTGCGGGTACGTTTCACGGAGCGGGTGTCAAAACCGTGGTGCTGTTCTTCGCTAAGGGCGCTCCAACTCAGAGAATCTGGTTCTATAAGCTCGATCCAGGCCGCAATCTCGGAAAGACCAATCCGCTCAACGATGGCGACCTGAAGGATTTCGTCGCTCTGCAAGCGCAATTCAAAGATAGCGAAAATTCGTGGTCCGTTGAGATTAAGAGCATCAACAAGACGACCTACGACCTAACGGTGAAGAACCCGAACAAGTCCGACGTGGTAGTGCCGCGCGACCCCAAGGACATTATCGCCGAGATGGCGGCACTTGATGCGGAAAGTGCCAAAATCCTCGCGCGAATTGGGAGCGCGCTGTGACGGAGCGCTGGCGTCGAGCTACGATTGGGGAAGTCTGCGACGTAGTAAATGGCGGAACCCCGAAAACGGGAGTGGCGGCCAATTGGGGCGGGCCGCACATGTGGATTACGCCGGCAGAAATGGGCGGACGAAGTGATCCCTATATCGCAGAAACGGAAAGGCAGCTTACGGACGCGGGGTTGGCAGCCGCAAACTTGCTGCCGGTCCATTCTGTAATTTTATCGTCCCGCGCTCCCATAGGTCACTTGGTGATCAACACCGCGCCGATGGCTACCAATCAAGGCTGCAAAGGATTGGTGCCTAAACCCGACCTCGATTACAAATATCTTTTCTACTATCTCAAGAGCATTGTCGGATTGCTTAACGAGCTGGGAACCGGGGCAACATTTAAGGAGCTTTCAGGAGGCAAGCTGAAGGAAGTGCCTATTCCTCTTCCCCCACGCGACCAGCAACAAAGCATTGTTGATATTCTGGACGAGACCTTTGCGGGACTAACGGCCGCGACCGTCAATGCCGAAAAAAATCTGGAGAACGCCCGCGAGTTGTTCGAAGCCGCGTTGGTTGCCGATGTTTTCGGCAATGCCGATGAGCAGGACTGGCAAGTAACGACAGTTGCAGAGCTAGCGCTAGCTGAGAAGGGCTCAATAAGGACAGGGCCGTTCGGGAGCCAACTGTTGCACAGCGAATTTGTTGATAGCGGCATAGCCGTTCTCGGGATCGACAATGCGGTCATGAACGAATTCCGGTGGGGGAAACCACGTTTCATTACGAAAAAAAAGTTTGCGCAGCTTTCTCGATACCAGGTCCAGCCAGCCGACGTTCTGATCACTATAATGGGCACTTGCGGCCGTTGCGCCATCGTGCCTGACGATATTCCTGTAGCCATCAATACAAAGCATCTTTGCTGTATTTCTCTCGACCAGACGCGATGTCTCCCACAATTTTTACATGCCTATTTTCTGTATCACCCCGTTGCTCGGACATACCTGGCCGAACAAGCGAAAGGCGCAATCATGGCGGGCCTGAACATGGGCATTATCCAGAGGATGCCTGTTCGTTTGCCGCCGATACCGCAACAACGGCTAATAATTGAGAAGATGGATTTGCTGTTGCAGGAGACGCGGTGTCTAGAAGAGAATTACAAGGGTAGGATCAAGATTATTGAAGAGTTGAAGCGAGCCATCATGCACAGGGGGTTTTCTGGCAAGCTGACCTCATCGCTGTCACAGGCCATTGAAGAGGCTGCCGAGTGAACGAGGCCGAGACCCGCGCCGAGCTGATCGATCCTGCTTTGAAGGCAGCCGGTTGGGGTGTCGTTGCCGATAGCCGGGTCCGCCGCGAGGAAATCTGCCCCGGTCGGATCGAAGGGGCGGGGCGACGAGGTAAGGCCGAGATCGCAGACTACGTGCTGACGTTTCGCAATCACAAGCTGGCCGTTATCGAAGCCAAGGCGCGTGACAAGGGCGATACGGACGGTCTCGCGCAGGCGAAGGCATATGCTCAGCGCCTGCAGGCACGGTTTGCTTATTCGACCAATGGCCGCCGTATCTACCGCGTCGATATGGCGACCGGAGCCGAAGCCTACGTCGAAGGTTATCCGACGCCGGAGGAACTTTGGGCCGACGTTTTCAAGTCGAAGAACGAGTGGCGTGACCGCTTTGCCGCCGTGCCATTCGAGGAACGGGGCGGCGCCTGGCAGACGCGATATTACCAGCACAATGCCATCGAGAATGCACTGGAAGCGGTGGCCGTAGGCAAGCAGCGCATTCTCCTGACGCTTGCCACCGGCACCGGCAAGACAGCCATCGCATTTCAAATCGCTTGGGCATTGTTCCAAAGCCGCTGGAACTTGTCGCGGAAGCCGGAACGGCGTCCGCGCATCCTGTTTCTTGCCGACCGTAACATCCTGGCCGATCAAGCTTACAACGCGTTCTCAGCGTTCCCTGAGGATGCGCTGGCGCGCATTAAGCCGGACGAAATCCGCAAGAAGGGCCGCGTGCCGAAGAACGCCAGCATCTTCTTTACGATCTTCCAGACCTTCATGAGCGGCGCTGGCGAAGATGGTGAACCGGCACCCTATTTCGGTGACTACCCGAAGGATTTCTTTGACTTCATTATCATCGACGAGTGCCATCGCGGAGGCGCTAACGACGAGAGCAACTGGCGCGACATCCTGAACTATTTCTCACCAGCCGTACAGCTTGGCCTGACCGCTACGCCGAAGCGCCGGGACAATGTCGATACTTACGCCTACTTCGGCGAGCCGGTTTACACCTATTCACTGAAGGACGGCATTAATGATGGCTTTTTGACGCCGTTCAAGGTCAGGCAAATAGCGACCACCCTCGACGACTACATCTACACACCGGACGATACTGTCGTCGAGGGCCAAGTCGAAGAAGGCAAGCGTTACACCGAAGCGCAGTTCAACCGCATCATCGAAATATCGGAGCGGGAACGTCATCGTGTGAGACTATTCATAGAGCAGATAGACCAGCGCGAGAAGACGTTGGTCTTTTGCGCCACGCAGGAGCACGCTCGCGTGGTGCGCGATGCCATCAACCAGTTCAAGACCAGTAGCGATCCTAACTACTGCGTCCGCGTGACGGCGGAAGACGGTGCGTTGGGCGATCAATGGCTACGCACGTTTCAAGACAACGAGAAGACTATCCCGACGATCCTGACCACTTCGCAGAAGCTTTCAACCGGCGTCGATGCCCGCAACGTGCGCAACATCGTTTTGCTCCGGCCGGTCGGGACCATGATCGAGTTCAAGCAAATTATCGGGCGCGGCACGCGGCTGTTCGACGGCAAGGACTATTTCACGATCTACGACTTCGTGAAGGCATACGAGCACTTCAACGACCCGGAATGGGACGGAGAGCCGATTGCGCCGGAGGCCGGAAGCTTGCGACAAAAGGGAAAGGAGGAGCCCGACAAGAGGACGGGTGGCGACGACGAACCGCCGCGCGAACGTCCAGCACAAATCAAGATCAGGCTGGCGGACGGGAAGGAACGAACCATCCAGAACATGATGGCGACGAGCTATTGGAGCCCCGACGGCAAGCCGATATCTGCTAACCAGATGATCGAGAGGCTCTTTGGCGAGTTGCCGCGAATGTTCAAGGACGAGGACGAACTGCGAAGCCTGTGGAGCAAGCCAGACACCCGCAAGGCGCTGCTGCAAGGGCTCTCCGAGAAAGGCTTCGGTCCCGACCAGTTGGACGAGATAGGCCGGATAATCAACGCCGACAATAGCGACGTTTTCGATGTACTGGCCTACATCGCATTCGCGCTCCCGCCAATCACGCGGCTGGACCGGGTTCACGAACGTCGCGTAGCGATCATGCTCGGGCATGATCCTAAACTCCAAGTGTTCCTCGATTTTGTTCTGACGCAGTACGTTCAACAGGGCGTAAGCGAACTAGATCAGGGAAAACTCGGACGTCTGCTCGAACTTAAGTATCACACGATTGATGACGCCACCTCAGCGCTCGGCAACGTTGGAGTAATCCGGGACGCCTTCGTCGGCTTCCAACGGCACCTTTATGAACGCACAGCGAAACCAACGGGGTGACGAGCTATAATTTAGTTTGGAGTATTGGCGATGACCTTTAAGACTAAAACGTTTTCTGAGGCGAGATCAATATTGGACAATTTTTGTCAAAGGATAGACAACAAACCGGCGTCAACGAATAAGACCTCGAAAACGAAGCCAAACCCCTATGGAAACAGCGAAGCATGGTGGCTTGCTCATAAAGGAACGCCGTCTTTCGATGGCGATCGCAGCAGAGCGTATCTAAGTGCCTATGTTGAAATCGCGGGGCCGCATTTCTACGGCTCCGGAATTCCTCTCGAAGACGGGTACATGTATCCGGATCGAGGGGTGATGAAGGCAATGCTTCACGCAGGTTGCGTAACAATCGGGAAAAGTGAACAGGGTCTCTTCGAACTGACGCCCAGGGGACGAAAGTTGATTTCTGTAACTGAAATCGACCCACTTGCACGGCTTCGTCCAGATCGAAAGCGCTTGGTTTTTGATATTCTCAAGGAACTGAAGATCGATGTCAGTGATTGGGCAAACTATAAGGGGCAGCCCGCTGCAAATCCAAAGTACTGCTACGAATGGGCATTCGAAAAGCCGGATAAATTCGTAGTCTTGTGCTTGTGGCACGATGAACTGGAGGAAGAGAACGGAAGTATTCTTCAGATCAAGAATTATCGTCATCGTTCAAAGAACCCTCATCCGGTGCGAGTGAGGCGCGCCGAAAGAGCCGATGAATACGTAGCCAAGGCATACATCCGGGGCCTCCCGATCAGGGTCATTGTCGTTGACGGCGGTGACAGTGTGGTCAAAGACGGCGCAAAGGGACGCATTCTTGACGATGTTGCCTGGGCGGTTACGTCCTATGACTTTGATACAGGTGAACACCTTCTGGAGCGCGGGGCGACGCCGGAGAAGAACGAAGGCTATCAGGAGCTGGAGTACAGCACCCATGAAGGCGAGGCTTGGAAGCGCATAGCGCTAATTACACAGCGAAGGCGCGAGCACAAATTTCGAACAAAGAAGATCGAACAAGCTCTAGCCAAAAATCAAGGGCGTCTGATCTGCGAGGTCAAAGGCTGCGGCTTCGATTTCTTTCGTCGGTATGGTGACATCGGTCGCAACTACGCTCACGTGCACCATCGGGAGCCGCTGAGCAAAGTCCCCACGTCGGGGAAGAAACTAACACTTGCAGACCTTGCAATCGTCTGTGCGAACTGCCACGCCATGGTGCACATAGGCGGTGCCTGCCGCGAGCTCGATACGCTAATTCCACTGCCAAATAGTTCGCGACCAACCTGCATCTCAGGGTGATGGTCGACGCTTAGAGGGCGCTGCCAGCGAAGCGGCAGCACGGGGATACAAGAACTAGCGGCGATGTATGGACCGACTTGGAGGGCGAGGACTTGAAGTACGACGCAGTTACCGTCGACACAAACATATTCGATCAGAAGAAGCTAAACCTTGAACGAGGAATGCTCGCCCAACTCAAACAATTCAAAGAAGGCTCGGCAAAGTTCATTTTGTCGGAAATCGTGGTCCGAGAAGTGCATCGCCATTTGACAGTGCAAGCTGAAGCCGCGAAGCAAGAACTAAAATCGGCGATACGCAGAAGCGAATTAACGGGGCTCGTTGACGATACCTCGCTTAAGGCATTGAGCGAGATCAACGAAAAAGCTCTCCCACCTCGCGAGGCTGCAAAAAATGGCCTCAAGCGCTGGATTGAGGCGACCGGCTGCGAAATCGTGCCTGCAGAAAGCGCAAACATGAAGCGCTTAATAGCAATGTACTTCGCGCCAGAGGCGCCGTTCGAAATCGGCGAGAAGAAGAAAAACGAATTCCCTGACGCGATAGCGCTTATTACACTCGAAGATTGGGCGAAGAGGAGCCAAAAGAAGGTCCTTGCCATTACGCAGGACAAAGGTTGGATCGACTTTTCTGCTAAGTCTGATTGGATCGACACCGAAACAGACTTGTCGAAAGCACTTCAGCGCTTTCAAGAACAGACAGAGAGTGCGCGCCAGGTCGTCGCTAAGTTGCTCAGCGCATTCGATCAAGGCGTTAGAAACGATGAGCTTGATGAAGTGAAAAAGCGCGTCGCCGACGCGGTTGGAGAGTTGAACCCATACGCAGAGGCCACCTCAGCGTATCACTACGACTACGACTACGTCGAAATGAGTTTCAAGGACCTGCATCTGGTCAAATCTGACGACGACAATTTTGAGTTCCAGATCGTACAGACGGGCGAAGACGAAATTGTCGCTAGGCTAACTGTCGAGATATCTGCTGAAGCTCGAGCTGAGTTTAAGTATTACCTGTACGATGAAGGGGATCAGGTACGTCTTGGTGAGAGCAGCGACAGAGTGGAAATGACGTTCGAGGCTGGCGTTCTGATGACCCTGCAAGGGGAGTTTCCCGAGAATTATGAAGTTACCGATGTTGAACTGGTAGATGCGATCGATGGAGTGGATTTTGGCGACATCGGTCCTGACTACAGCGACGACCGCGATTATGAGGAATGAGGTATTGGCCGGTGCACGATATCTGCGCTCAACCGAATGCCTCGTAAGAAATGGCTCCGACGCCTGCACGTCGGAGCTATCCAAGATCATGGGACACGGGTACATCCGCCGCGCCTTCAGATCATTTCTGCCGCCTAATACACCATCTGATTATGAGCAAGCTGCGACAGCGGCACGGCGCTTGTGTGTTCACATTCCCCGCGAAACCAGCGCGCCGCCAACTCGCTCTTGCGCCAATCCGCCCGGCGCTGATGCTCAACTGCCAACGCCTTGCGCGTCTCCACGTCCAGGATGATCCGATCAATCTCGGCGCCATCCAACGTTCGCTTGGTCCGCAAAACGACCGACAACGCCATCAAGACATCGCCGTAAGGCGTCAGCGTGTCACGCGAAGCGAAGTCACAATGCGCGATGAATGCATCAATCGCGTCTTCGCTGGCGCAGATCAACATAGCCAACTCTCGCGCTTGCCGGAGATCATCGGTAGGCAATGGAGGCTCGCCTTCCAGCAGCATACGTTCCGCCGCCCGGCCTGCCATAAACTCGATGCACTGAGCGTAGATGCCTGCAAAAACATCGGCGACGGGCTGACGATCTTCGCCCGCTTGCGGCATGACCGAGCGAAGCGCATCCTGCACGTCGGAGACATCCCCGCGACCTTCCGCAAACGCCTCAGCGTGACCAACGCCCCAACACAAGCCCTCTGAACCACGAACCATGTCGGGGTTCACGGTAATGCCACCGACCTCATGCCCCAAGAGACGCGCGCAAACGGCGTGCCCAGCTTCGTGAACCGCGATCCGCTCGTCGTCCTCAAGCGTACGGCCGAGCGACGCAAGCAAGCGATCGTAGTCGTCATTCTCCACATCGAGGCCGCCGTCGAGATCGGCCACCAATCCGACCCCGACAGCGGCCTCCGCCTTGGCGAGAAAGGTCGCTGATCCCTCCTCAGCCGGAACATTTTCAGACATAGCCGAGCACCTTCTTGTGCCGCGCGATCATGCGCGAGCGGATAGCTGCGACAGCGCTGTCGCGCGAAGCTGGCGAAGCGCGAGCGATCACCTCGCGAACAGCCGCCGGGAGGCGGCCGCCGCTCTTCGGATCGACAATCCAGCCATCGATCCGCGTGACAATCTTATGAGGCTCCCAACCGGGAGGCGCAGATTTCATGTGCGCGGAACCTCAATCCGGATTGAACGCGCTTCGTCGCGGCGGTCGATCTCGGTGAAGTTCGCCGCGCGAAGCACCGGGTTGGGTTCGATCTGCGGCGCGACCGTGGGCTCGGCGAGAGCAATGCCCGGGATAGACATCGGCGCCCCCGGGATAGCCTGTCGACCCGCGCGGATCGCATCGGGCATCGCCGCCAACTCGGAAAGTGCGAAGTTGGCAGCCACCTCGATCTGAGCCGTCGTGTTCTGGGCAAACTTGGCCATTTGGTCGCTTTCAAAATGCCAATCAGCAATCTCAGACAGAGCATCAGCGAGCACCCGCGAGTTCTCAAGGTAACCCGGCAACGCCGCCTTGATGGCGGCAACCTGGTTAGTCAGCTTCTCTGCCGCCGCGGCGCGCCCGATACGCTCGCGCTCGGCAGCCAGCCGATGCTGGGCTTCTGCTTTCTGTTGCGCCAGCACGGTGATCGCATCATCGATCGCCGCCAAGTCCATGCTTGCCATCGCGGCGGCACTCTGCACCTTGTCGAGAGCCCGATGGTCGTCGAGATCGGCCGACAGCAAGGCATGCTGGCGGGCCTTGATCGCCGTGTCCGCCGCCCCCTGTGCCGCGATACGCTTGATGGCAAGCTGTTCGCCGCGCTTCGTGAGCGAGACGATGGTGGTTTCAAGTTCCTGCATGGGTGATTTTCGGAAAGGATTTCGCATCCCGTCAGTCTACGCGGCGGAGAGCTTATTTGGCAGGTCCGCTCCGTGGAGCACGCCACGTTCGATGCAATTCATTTTGGAGCGTTCCATACTATGGCGCCATTTCGAGCTTTAGCTAATCTGGCATTGCTCCGAACGGGTGGTGTCGCAGACACACGCAGGCATTGTCGTTAACGAGACGCTGGCCATTGTAAAAGGGCGGGGTCTTTCGCAACAGCTAAGTCGCCGCCGGGTGCGACAATTGGGCTAGAACAAGCGCACGTCAAATAAGTTGCATCCCTACAACTTTAGGTACAGTCTGGCCACGTAATTTAATTCGTCTGCTCAGGGAGGGTGCAATGGACCAGCTTGGACCCTTGGGATTGCTAGAGAGCGTGGATAAATCGATTTCACAACAGCTTCGCGACAAACTGACGTTGTTACAGGATGTCGATTTGAACGACGAAAAGACCTCGTATTTGAACGCTTATCCGGGCCGAGCCATTCAAGTCCACTTGATTGAAAAAGAGATGAAGCGCTTCTTGTCGCTTAATTTGCTGGTTCAAAGCCCCAGATATTCGTTTGTGCCGTCCCTTCCCGTCGACGACATGTGGCATTTCTTTATTTTGAACACGCCGAAGTATCGAAGGACGTGCAACAACGTTTTTGGTCAATATGTAGATCACGAACCAGCACCGGGAGGGAAAAGCCAGGGCCTCGCGGCGGCAGGCGGCGAAATAGCTGGCTACACCAAGGAGTGCCTAAAACAATTCTACGGGCACATTCCGGCACCAATTTGGGGCTACGCGGCAGGCTGTGACACTGTTGCACCTTGCGCCGCTTGGTGAAAACTTCGCCCACACCGACTAGGCCCTCCTCCTTTACCCAGTCGAACGCAGTTCCTGCGGTTCTGACCACATCGGCCAGAATTCGCGCAGTCGACGCTCCGCCTTGACACGCGCGGACGCGCCCCCGCGATGCTTGTCGACGTATGCGAGAAGCCGCGCCGTATCAATGATCCAGACGTTGGCGCGCTTTTCAGCGATTGGTCGACGCATCCGCGCGGCGTGATCGATCCAGTTGTAGATCGCTTGGTCGGTAACAGCGCATACGGTAGCCGCCTGAGCGACGGCCAGGAACAAGCCCTCGCGAAGATCGTCCATCGCGTCAGCGGTTCGGCCAAGCCGACGCACGCGGTCCGCAAGCCGCGCGGCTTCAGCGGACAACCGGTCAAGTTCGGCAGCGAGCGTCTTTTGGTCGTCCGTCATTGCTCGACCCCTTCATTCAGAATTGACCAGCATTCATCCAGCGTCCATTCACACGGCTTTTCGAAGTTCCGCATCGCAATCCGGAAGTGTTCGTCGCATCGTAACGAGGCCCGCAGTTCATCCTCACGGCGCGCGCGGGCATCGGCGCGCATAGCGGCGTCAAGCTCGACCAGCGCCGCCATCAACCGACGCGCCTCACGGCGCCGAACTTCGAGGTTAGGCAAGCCGTCGAGGCGCTTACAGCCGGTATCGAATGCCTCAAAGAGTGCGTCCAGGGCGGTGGTCGCAGTGGGCGCAACGGCGGCGCTATTCCGCCCGAAGTATCGATCGACGGCGTCGATAATCGTCTTCAGGCGCCAACGGGGCTGCTTGTTCTCGTGGCCGTCCGGCCTCACGTGGCGCAAGGCGCGGCGCACGGTTTGTCGGTCAAGTTCCAACGCGTCGGCGGCGCCGAACGCGGACATCAATTTCACGGCTAAACTCCCTGTCGTTGTTGTAGGCGTTAGAAATGCTGGGACTGGTCATCCTGGGGGCGCAAGCGCGAACCGCATTCGCCGGAGGACCAAGAGGGACCCCGGCGCCGATGCTCCGAAGTGTCGCCAGGGGTGATGCGTGACGTGAATGACGCGCAAAACGTCCTGTTTCGACAGATCACTTCTGCACCCATGCGGCCCCATAAAACTTCCGTTCAACCTCTATGTTCAATGCAATGCTTAGATATCGTGTCACTCGCGTCACCGGATCGAAAAGAACAAACTATGCCAGCCGGTTACGGCGGTGACGTGAGCGGTGACGCGCGATGCTCGTACCCCACCGTTCGCGTCACTCGTCACCTCGATCGGTGACGCGGGTCGTGGCAGTGACACGCTCGTGACACGCCCGCATTGCTTTAACGCTCTCCTTGTCGTCCCAACTCGCCGGGATCAGCGAATTCACCTCGCATTCCGCCGCCGTTGCCATGGCGGTTTTCCCTTCGAACAGGCGCCGCTCCAAGGCGGCTTTGCGGTATTCGAGCCCGAGCTTATTAAGTGCAACACCGCAATAGTATCGGTTGCGATTGTCCCGCATCTCCTTGTCCATGCCAATGCGACCGTCGCCGATCGCCTTCAACGCTTTGCCAATGCCGTCATTCGTCGGCATGCGCCGATCCTCGCCCTTCAACTCCATGAACCAGGCCGAATGCGCGAGACAGAAATCGGAGACCCGCACGCGCGCCATCGGATCGAACTCGACACATTCCTCCAAGAAGCCCGCAACGAGATTGCTGTCGCGGTGGATCGCGTCGGCGGTTTCCCGGATAGATTTGGTCTGCTCGATGGAACCACGGTCCAGTGCCCGCTTGAGCCCGGCAATCGCCCAATTGAGAACGCCCGGCAACTCGGTCGCAATGATGAGTTCGCCGGGCTTGCTGTAGCCCTGCCGGATCGCCTCAGCGGCGGCGCCGATCGGGTTCATCTCGTCAAATCGCCGCGACACCTCGATGACAATCATGCGGCTCACGATCGCGCGCGTCGCTTCTTTGAACTGCGGCTGGAAGTTCGTCGCCCAAAAGATCGGCGACCGCACCACCTGGCTGACCACGGGACCGTTCTTAATGTTGATATTCACCGGATCATGCGTGATGATCGATTTCACCGTGGAGGAGAGGTGCCACTTGTTATCGAAAGCCTCGTGCAGCACCCAAGGCCGACGCTTAACGAACGGCATGAGACCGTGGGCGGTCTCGACCGTCGCGATCGGAGCGCTGATCGGATCACCGCCGAAAAGGCCACCGACGACTTCGAGCGGGCCAGACTTCCCGATGTTCTCGACGCCCCAGAACACCAATCCCTTCGACAGCGCGCGCGACTTGCGATCGATAAGCGCAGCGCCCATGCACTCCTGGACGACGCGCACGAGCGCGGCTTGTTCGCCCGCCTTCCTGTCGCCGAAGACATCGGCGATCATGATCTCCCACCACGGGCACTTGGCGTCGGCGTCAAAGTCGACCTCGACGCGCCACGTGCAGTAGTGATCCGGACGCGCAGGCTCCAACTCGCCCGTGCGCGGATCGACGAGACCCGACCGCGTCGGCACCTTGCCGTGCTGATCCCAGGGGATGTCATCATCACGCCAAAGCTCAGGGCGCCGCAGAATCCGATTGCAGGCTTCTGATGTCAGCGCGTTCGTATTCGTGACGCCCATGCCTTCGCACGCTTCCTCGATGCGCACCCCCAACCACGCCTTAATGTCGGTGCGCATCTCCCAAATGCCGCCCGAGTAAAGCCAAGTACACTTCTCTGTGTTGATCAACGCCTCGCCGCTTGCGTGCATGCGCGCAAGCACCGCCCCGCCGATAACTACATGCAGTTCACCCTTGGCGACCCCAACAGCGCGCGGGAACTCCACCACGTTGTCAGAGGCCGCCGCGCTCCGATCCACGATCTTGTCCATCACCGGGCCTCCCGGCGCTTGTCGTTGCGGCGCGAGCGCTTCTTCAGCCAAGTCTCACACATCTGACGAACTTTGCGCTCTTCGCGACGCCAGTTCCACCGAGCGCCGTACTCGCCCGCAGCGGCCCGCGTCGCGACGAGCACGCGTTCGACCACGGCGTCGAGGTCCACGCCGCTATTCAGGAGCGATGCGGTCACCGAGCGCTGCGTGATGTGGATGGAATTGTCACCGCCGGCCATGTACATCATGTCGCGCAATCGCTGCCCGACATTGATGCGCGGCTTGAACCCTTCCCGCTTGGCGTACTCAGCAAAAAAGTCGATCTCGCCGGACACCGTCTGCGATTCCACCGCCATGTTCTCGCCCGCCGTCCTCGCGTACGCACGATTGCGGCGAAGCATGACGGGCGACTGCTCGCTGAGCCATTCCTCGATGTCGTCGAATTCGTACTGCCGCTCGGGGTGGAAGTCGGTGACCTTGACCTCCTTCCACCCGCCATCCTTCGTATTGTGCGAGCCAGGCAGGCGCATCACACGGGAGACTTCGCACACCGCGAGGTCGCCGGCGACGAGGTCCGCAAGCTGACGGAGCACCGCTTCGATGCGATCAATCTGATCCCGGGTGTCCATGGGTTCAGTGAGACGCCAATAGGCGTGCACGCCGCCGCCGGACGCCACAGTGATGCTCGGCAAGCAGCGCAGGCGGCCCAAATGGCGCAACACGTCGCCGAGCGGATCGGCGCCGAGGGGATCGACGTGCTTGAAATCGATATCGGCATGGAGAAAGCCGACTTCGTGGCAGTTCTCCTTGTTGCGCTTCTGCGCCGCATCCTTCTGCGTGGCGATGCAGAAGAAAAGGCCGCGTCCCGCCTTGTCCCACTTCTTGATGAAGGCAGTGATTTGCCGGGGCGTCCGGCTGATGACGTGGCGCTCGGCGCCGCGCTCGCGCTCGTTGGTGAACGTGCATGTGTAGATCGGTCCGCCAGTGTAGGCGAACAACGCCTTCAGAAACTCGATGGGGCCGACGACGGTCGCGTTGGTGGGGTAGTATTGCGCAGACGCGCCAGCGCTGCTATCGGTGAGATACATCGTAAAATTCCATGCTAGATGATGATTTGGAGAGGCGGCCTGTGGCGGGCCGCTTTTCTAGCGACTAGGCCGCCGCGTTCTCGGTCGCCTGAGGTGCATGCTCGCGTGCGCGACGCCAATCCGCCGCCGCTTCGAAGCTGATCGTCACGCGGCGCCCCGTGCGCATCTCGCGCGGCCCGAGACCGGCGTCACGCAGCTTGAAGTACATCGCCGGAGAAATGCGATGGGCTTCGCAGAATTCCTTGATAGTGAAGGCGGCGCGCGGCACCTCGGCTTCCGCCTCGTCGGACAGAACCTTGTTTTCGGCCTTGCCGCTAATAGCGATCGGTTTGACTACCATTGATGCTGACCTCCAATTTTCAGCATGGATGGCAGTAGAGTGTTATGGAGAAAGCGTGACGGGGGGTTTTGGACCGTCAGCTCTCCTTAACTTTGCGTCGCAAAGTTCGTGCTGGCTTTCGCTTTTTGGAAGCGCGGCGGTCACGCAGTTTCTTTGCTCTGTTGATGATGTCTCTGAGAGTATATGGACTGGGCGGCTCTCCCATTATCGCGGTGAGCGTCACCTCAAGAAATCGGATCAATGGACCGATTGGCTCGTCGAACTTATTCTTGGAAGACCCGAGTCGCCCATGCAGCTTGATCTCCCAGATGGATAATAGCTGGTCGCGCAAGGTGTCACGAATTTGGTTGTTTCTGCCGCTGAAGGGAGCGGACCAGATATTGTACTGAACACGTAGATGCTTTAGTCGAGCTTCGTATCGACCGGGATCGGGTAATCCATTCAAATCATCGCCCGATGGCGATAAAGATTCCAATCGAGATAACGCCGCCCGGAAGCTCCTGAGGTTTCGCTCTGCCGTATCCAGGGTCTCCTTGTATTCTCCTGATCGCCTCCTTTGCTCTCGCAGGTTCTCGATTTCCGAGTACTCATGACCAGCCGACTCTAGTGCGCGCCGGGCCTCCGTCCAGTCGATGTTGTCAGGCCACGTAGCACGAACCGCGCGAACGGCTTGCCATTGTTCTTCAGTGAACTTGGTGAAGACGATTGATTGTGAGTCGGGCATGCCACTGCTCCATCATGGGAAGATGCGTGGTCTGAGATATGTCGGACGGCATCCGGGCTTGAGCCCATGAATGAAGCGTGGCAGCGCTACGTCGGATTGATCGGCGCAGTATCGAAAAGCTGTCGGCGCGAGCTAATGACTATCGATGTAGTCCGTCGCGCTCAATGCGCTTGCGAACTAATGAGAACCTAAGCTGCCTTCGTCAGCCTAGACGATTTCTCGAAGTCAAGCAATGTTGCGCGCGTCAGCGCTTCGCTCGGATCGCCGATGATATATCGAGAGTAGTTCTTCTCGATCATCGCGACCGACGTGTCGTGATGTGCGGCGACAACGCGCGTCGGCACGCTCTTCAGCAATTGTCTAACGATCGACGAATGCCGCAGCGCGTAGGGCGTGATTTCCGCGCCGAGACCGAGCCGTTTTGCGATCGGATGAAATCGACCCGACAACTTCGGAATACGGTCAAGCAGTCGATCGTGCGGCGCCTTGTTCTTCGCCTGTTGTCGCAGCCGCCGCGCTAAGCGTGCGGAAATAGGCAACGGGCGTTGTTCGATCTTGCGGCTCTTAGCCTTACGGCTACTCGGCATCATGAGCCTGGGTGCACCGGGATTGACATCTTGGAGATCGTCCACCCGCAGCCTGAGCACTTGGCTCTCGCGCGCGCCAGTCTCGGCAAGTGTATCGATCAGCACGCCATAATCATGATCCTCCGCATAGGAGCCGCGCACCAAATCGGCGACGACATGATCCAGCAAGATCACATTCCGCGCGACGTCGCTGTCGGGAAGTTTCTTTAATCCGTTCTTCCACGCAGCAGCGTTGCCGATACGCTTGTCATTGCGCGCAGCGAGCGCCAACGCCGCCTTGAGAGAACGAGCGATGCGGTCGGCGCTGGAAGGCTTCAGACCATCCTTGATGAGACCGGCGCGCCAATCGCGTAATTCGCGCTCGGTGAGCAGGGCAACGGTTTTGCTTGCCAGTGAACCTAAATGGCGACGGACCCCGGTCGCGTTGTACTTGCTGCCGTCGCGGGTTCCGAGATCGGCCTCGTAGGCGTCCACGGCGTCGGCGACACTAATCGGCTGTTCGGTGTTGCCTTCACCAGCGCGCGCCAGCTTCTTGGCATGCTCCAACGCCTGCCAGTACGTCATGACGCTGTTGCCGTTGGCGTTCTCGTGATCATCGGCAAGCGAGAACCGCTTCAGCCAACCGCTGCACTTCACTGACCATGTCCCGGGGCCAGTGTTACGCCGATACGCCAGGAAGATGCCAGGCGCGATTAGCGCCGTGTAAGGCTTCTTGCGCACGGCGAGTTTCAACCGATTGGTACGGTTTTCGAGTGATGCAGAGCGAGTGCGGCGAGCCATGATCCCTCCCGAGTGTCCCCCAAAGTGTCCTCAGGATGGGGGTGGATGAGCATGGCGTCGAGTCTACCGCAGTAGACATAAAGTCAGCAACTGCAATGGGTTAATTGAGCTGCATGGAGCGCAGTAGAGTGCCATAGAGTTGGAATTCTCCCCTTGTGGGAGAGGCCGCCGCCGATGCGTCGCATCGGTGGCGGGTGAGGGGTCCGCCTCCGCGGAGAGAACCCCTCACCCGGCACGATGCCGCTGCGCGCCATCGCGCCACCCTCTCCCACAAGGGGAGAGGGTGCATCGCTTACGCGGAGAGAAACTCCAGCACGATCTCGCAATAGCGCTGCGGCGCCTGCTCGAACATCGGATGCGTGGTGCCCGGGATCATCTCGATGCGCGAACCCTTCACATTGGCGGCGAGCGCGTGCAGCGCCTTCGGCAGCACGCCCTTGGTGTTGGCGCCGCCGATGAACAGCGTCGGCGTCTTGATCGCCTCCGCGTCCGCCCTCGAGAACGGCGGGCGCTGGTCGCGGGTCTGGCCGATCAGCGTGGTCGCATTGTCGCGCAGCAGCTGCTTGGAGGTTGCCGGAATCCGTTTCCACGCGCCGGGGCCTTCGAGCGCGTCCATGAAGATCTGCAAGCCGCCGTCGATATCGCCCTTGGCGATTTCCGCCGCGCATGCCGCGAAGCGTGCCGCCAGCGGCGAGGGGCCCGGCTTGAAATCGGGGTCGAGGGTCTCGTCGAGCTCGCCGCCAGGCTCGGCAAGGATCAGCTTGCGTAACAGGTCCGGCCGGCGCTGTGCGGCGCGGAAGCAGATATGGCCGCCGCGGGAATGCCCCATCAGGTCGACCGGTCTGGTGTCGAATTTTTCGATAAAGGCGATCACGTCGTCGACGTGCTGCGCGATCGAATAGGTGTCGCCGATGCCGTCCCAATGCGCCGGGAAGAAATGCCGCAGGCTGACCGCGATGACGCGATGCGCCCGCGTCAGCGGGCCGAGCACCGCCGACCAGATTCGGAAGTCGCACAGCGAGCCGTGCACGCAGACCAGCGGCGGGCCCTCTCCGACATCGAGATAGGGCATGTCGAAACCGTTGACGTGGAGGCTGTGCATTTTGGGCTCGCGGAGGGGCAGGAGATGTTGTTGATTTGGCCGAAGTTCCCACGGAATTCGGGTGGATAGCAACATTCTCCAAGCCTAGATTCCGGATCAACAGCAAGCTCACGCGAGAGCTGAAGGGAACATCTGGAGCGAGCCATGACAGGCCAGCATTTTGCAATCTTCGAGACCATGATCGGCGCCTGCGGCGTCGTCTGGGGCGAGCACGGCGTCACCGGCGTGCAGCTGCCGATGGGCACCGAGGAGAAGACCCGCAAGCGGATTGCCCAGCGCAACGGCGAGGTCACCGAGGCGGCTCCGCCGGCCGAGGTGCAGCACGCGATCGACGGTATGATCGAGCTGCTCGCCGGCAAGCCGAACGACCTTGCCGACATCGTGCTCGATCTCGACGGCGTGCCGGAATTCAACCGCGGCGTCTACGACATCGCGCGGAAGATCCCGCCGGGCAAGACCGTGACCTATGGCGATATCGCCAAGCAGCTCGGCGGGGTCGAGCTGTCACGCGATGTCGGCCAGGCGCTCGGCCGCAACCCGTGCCCGATCGTGGTGCCTTGCCACCGCGTGCTGGCGGCGGGCAACAAGCCGGGCGGCTTCTCGGCCAATGGCGGCGTCGTCACCAAGCTGAAGATGCTGCAGATCGAAGGCGCGATCGTGAACCACACGCCGAGCTTGTTTGATTGAGGTGCACGCTCTTCTTATCCTCCCCTGGAGGGGGAGGATCGGTTCGCATGAAATGCGAACCGAAGTGGGGTGAAGGTCTCTCGTAACGGGCGCTGCCCGCGTTGAGAGATCACCCCACCCCGTCTCACATTGCGCTGCGCTTCATGTGAGCCGACCCAGAGAGCGAGCTACGCTCGTCTCGACCCCTCCAGGGGAGGGTGGCAGAGAGCGACTATCGCGAGTTTGGCTCACGCTACACCGTCTCGCACACAAACCCGCTGCCCTTCCGCCTGATCTTGCCAATCGACGGCGAGGGGAAATGCGCGGGGCAGCACAGCGTGTCGGTGTCGCAATAACGCTCCAGGAAACCGCGCCGCGTCTTCGCGGCTTGCGCCTGGTCGACATCGAACTTCGCCGACAGCTCCGGATAATGCGTCTGGATCGGCGAGTGCATCAGATCGCCCGAAAATACCGCAGCGTCCTTGCCGCGGCCGAAGGCGAAGGCGACGTGGCCCGGCGTGTGGCCGGGCGTCGGCAGGATGCGGGCATGGTCGCCGATCGCAAAGTCATGGCCGACGATCTCGGCCCGCTTGGCCTCGACCACCGGCAGCACGCTGTCCACGAAAGGCGGGACCTCCGCCTTCGCGTTGCTCTCGGTCCAGTAGTCGAACTCGGCCTTGTCGAACACGTAGCGCGCGTTTGGGAAGGTCGGCACCCAGCGGCCGTTCTCCAGCCGCGTGTTCCAGCCGACATGATCGACATGCAGATGCGTGCACATCACATAGTCGATGTCACCGACGGAGAAGCCTGCCGATGCGAGGCCGCGCAGATAGGTCTCGTCGGTCTTCATGTTCCATTTCGGCCGCGCCGGCCGCGGCTTGTCGTTGCCGATGCAGCTGTCGATCAGGATGGTGTGGTGCGGTGTCTTCACGACATAGGACTGGAACGCCAGGATCAAGGTGTCGCTGTCGTCGAGCGCACCCGTCGCTTTCATCCAGCCGCGGTTCTCGGCGAGCACGTCCGGCGTCAGTCCGGGCAGCATGTCGTGGGCGGGCAGGAACGTGGTCTCCTGCTCGACGATGCGATGAATGGTGAGATCGCCGGCGGCAAACTTCAGGCTCATGGTGATTCCTTGGCGTTAGCGCTTTCGAGCGAGGTGGAGTCCGGTTCGCGTGAGGAAAACGCGCAAGAAAGTTCCAGTGCGCGTCGCGCGCGGCGGGATGTTGGCAAGGATATCCATCGCCGCAAGGCCTTCCTTGGGCTCGCCGTACCGGGCTGCCGCCGCCATCATCACAAGGTCGAGATCGCGACAATGACGGCGGGATATTGTCCGGTCGTGGTTGAGCCCGGCCGGCGATGCACAAGACCTGCGCCGGGAGGTGAGAGGCGGGGAGGCATTCGCGCGTCACATGCTCCCCGCTGTTGCCGTGGTCACGCCGCCGGCGGCGCCGAGATCTTCACCGACGGCCGCTCCAGCATTTTCTGGTAGAAGGCGTCGAGCTTGGGATAGGCCTTGCGCCAGCCGCAATCGGCGAAGCGGAAATCGGCATAGCCGAGCACGCACACGAGGCCGATCTGCGCGATGTCGAACGACGCGCCATCGAGAACATCCGGCCGGTTCTCGAACCGCGCCATGCCGGCCCAGGCCCTGTTCCAGTGATCGTCATGCCAGGCCTGCCACAGCAAGCCCTGCGGCCGCACCATCTTCTCGTAGCGGCACAGCAGCATGGAATCGAGCATGCCGTTGAGCAGGGAGTGATCGGTCTTCAGCTTCCAGCGCCGCGGGCCGTAGCCCGGGATCAGCCGGCCGCCGCCGAGCTCGTTGAGATATTCGACGATGACGTAGGAATCCAGAATGACGTCGCCATGGTCGAGGATCAGCACCGGCAGTTTCTTCAGCGGCGAGATCTTCGAATATTCGTCGTTGGCCGTGCCGGGCGCGACGGTCGCCGGCACCAGCTCGATCTTGTCGATCAGGCCAAGCTCGATCGCCGCGATGCGCACCTTGCGGGCGAACGGGGAGGCGGGAGAGAAGGTGAGTTTCATGGAGAAGACCTCTGTCCGAGTACACCACCGTCATCCCCGCGCAACGGCTCTGCCGTTGTCGCTGGAGGAGCGCGCCATCGGCGCGCGTCTCGAAGGATGGGCAACGATCAATACTATCTCGTCACCCATCCGCGGGAATGACGGTGTGCTGGGCTCATCCTTCGAGACGCCGCTTCGCGGCTCCTCAGGATGACGATCCCGTAAGCTACGCCCCAACGATTTCTTGGCGCTGCTCGCCGAGGCCTTCGATGCCGAGCGTCACGACGTCGCCGACATTGAGATATTGCGGCGGCTTCATGCCGGTGCCGACGCCGGGCGGGGTGCCGGTCGTGACGATGTCACCGGGCAGCAGCGTCATGAACTGCGAGACGTAGGAGATGCACTTCGCCATCGTGAAGATCATGGTCGAGGTCGTGCCGGTCTGGCGGCGCTGGCCGTTGACGTCGAGCCACATCGACAGTTTCTGCACGTCGGCGATTTCATCCTTGGTGGCGAGCCACGGGCCGACCGGGCCGAACGTGTCGTGCGACTTGCCCTTGGTCCACTGTCCGAGGCGCTCGATCTGGAAGTTGCGCTCGGAGACGTCGTTGCAGATGCAGTAGCCGGCGACGTGGTTCAGCGCGTCGGCCTCCGAGACATATTTGGCGCGGGTGCCGATGATGGCGGCGATCTCGACTTCCCAGTCGAGCTTGGTCGAACCGCGCGGCTTCTCGACCGCGTCGTTCGGGCCCGACAGTGCGGTGTTGGCCTTCAGGAAGAAGATCGGCTCGGACGGGATCGGGTTGCCGGTTTCCTTGGCGTGGTCGGAATAATTCAGGCCGATCGCGACGAATTTGGAGATGCCGGTGACGGGAGCGCCAAAGCGGGGCTTGCCGGCGACGGCGGGCAGGGAGGCGGGATCGAGGGCAGCAAGCTTCCTCAGCGATTCCGGCGTGTAGGCATCGCCGGTCAGGTCCTTCAGATGGGCCGAGAGGTCGCGGAGCTGGCCGGATTTGTCGATCAGACCGGGCTTTTCCGCACCCTTTTCGCCATAACGAACAAGCTTCATGTTGATCACTCCCTACGATGTCCTGAGGATTGTTACTGGTATACCTCGACACGCTTCATGGAACAGCGCGCCGGGAAATTCAACCGCCCTGAGCGCGCTGCATTGCTGCCAAGCCTTATTTCAAGGCCATTTCGGTCCAATCAGCCCAGCGCGATAAACCTGAACGCGTCGCCGTCGCGCTTGATGTGGCCGGCGTTGAAATGCCCGCCGATCACCAGCGTCGGCGTGTCGGCAAAGCGCGAGAACAATTCGCGCCGCGTCGCGGCCGATTGCTTCTGGTCGGAGTCCGCGGTCGACGACCAGTCGAGGTGGTACATCTGGCAGGGATGATGCGCGACATCGCCGGTCAAGAGGCCTTCCGCGCCGCCGGACCTGATGTGGATGCTCATGTGCCCGGGGCTGTGGCCCGGCGTCGGGATCAGCGTGATCTCCTCGGTCAGGCGGTGGTCGCTCGGCACCAGCTCGGCCTTGCCGGCATCCGCGATCGGCTTCACCGAGTCGGCGAACACGGCCGCATGCGTGGGATCGTCGCTATGGTCGCGCCAGTGCTCGTATTCGGTCTTGCCGAACACGTAGCGCGCATTAGCGAAGGTCGGCACCCATTTGCCGCCGACGAGTTTGGTGTTCCAGCCGACATGGTCGACATGCAGATGCGTGCACAGCACGGTGTCGATGCTGTCTGGCGCAAATCCGGCTGCGGTCAGTTTTTCCAGGAACGGATCGCTGCGGTTGTTCCAGGTCGGCACATTGCGGCCCTGCTTGTCGTTGCCGAGCCCGGTGTCGACGATGATGCGGTGCTCCGGCGTCTCCACCAGCAGCGAATGAATCGACATTTTCAGCCGGCCGTCCTCGTTGGCGAAATGCGGGATCAGCCAGGGCAGGCTCTGGATCTCCTCCCGGCCGGCCAGCGGCAGGATGAAGCGGGTGCTGCCGACGGTCTCGAGCTCGACGACCTTGGTGATCCTGACCTTGCCAACGGTCCAGTGCATGCGGCGTGCCCTCTGTTTCTTGTTGCTCTTGCCGGACCATGCGGGTTTCCGCACGCCGACGCAATGGATCAAGTCGGCGCCTCCTGCGTTACCGCCTCGTTGGACGAAGGAGTGTGCAATGCCGGAACTCGCAATCTCCCCTGAAAAGGTCGGCTTCTTGATCGAGAAGGCGCGCGAATTCGACGTCAAGGAGGGGCTCGTCGATCCCGACTCCGGCTCGAACGGCGCCGACGACGACATGATCGATGTGCTGGAAGATGACGGCAGGGACCCGGTGGCACGCGAGATCACCGGCTTCATCAACGCGCTCAGCGAGGACGAGCAGGTCGACCTCGTCGCCCTGATGCGGCTCGGCCGCGGCGACGGCACGATCGAGGAATGGGCCGATCTCCGCCGCGAGGCGGCGCGCGGACGCACCGGCCATGTCGCCAACTATCTGTTGGGCGAGCCGATGCTCGGCGATCTCCTGGCTGAAGGACTCGACGAGTTTGGCTTGGGGCCGAGCGACGAACGCATCACGCCGATCCACTAAGGATGCGGCTCCTTGCTTACCTCGCCCCGCTTGCGGGGAGAGGTCGGAATTCAAGCGTAGCTTGAATTCCGGGTGAGGGGGGCCTCCGCAATCTTTGCCTTCACCGTCTTTGCGGTGACAGCCCCTCACCCCAACCCTCTCCCCGTAAGAACGGGGAGAGGGAGTAGGAAGGAGAAACCGTGCTATCGCGCGCAGTCGACGATCACGGTGCCGATCTTGTCGCCCTTCTCGACGGCGAGATGGGCGTCGGCGGTCTCGGCGAGTGCGAATTGCCCGGCGATATTGTGCACGCGGGTGCCCGACGCCAGCCATTGGGTGATGTCGGCCTGCGCGGCCGCGAGCAGCGGCGGCGGCAGCGCGAACAGCACCAGCGAGCGCACGGTGATGCATTTTTCCATCAATTCGCGCACCGGCAGCGTCGGCGTGCGGTTGCCGTTGGTGGCGTAGACTGCGATCGTCGAGTTCATCGCCATGATCTTCAGCGTGGTCGCGAGATTGCCGCCGAAATCGACGTCGATCACGCGGTCGACACCGCGGTTCTCGGTGAAGGCCATCACCTTCGAGACGACATCCTCGGTCCGGTAGTTGACGACCATGTCCGCGCCGGCGAGCCGCGCCTCGACGTCCTTGACTTGCGAGCTCACCGTCGCGATTACGCGCGCGCCGCCCCACTTTGCCAATTGCACGGCATAGTGGCCGACTGCGCCGGCGCCGCCGGTGACCAGCACCGTTTGTCCGGAGACCGGACCGTCGGCAAACAGCGCGCACCACGCCGTCATGCAGGGGATGCCGAGCGTAGCACCTGCCGCGAACGACACGTCCTGCGGCAGCGGCGTCACCAGATAGTCGGCGAGCGTGATGTATTCGGCCGCGGTGCCGAAGGCACGGCCGTTGCGCTGGCCGTTGAACAGCCAGACGCGATCACCGACCGCAAAGCGGGTGACGCCTTCGCCGACCTGGTCGACGATCCCGGCACCGTCGCTGTTCGGGATCACGCGCGGGAATTCCATCGCGCGATAGTTGCCGCTTCGGCGGCCGACATCGGCCGGGTTGACGCCGGACGCCTCGAGGCGAACCCGGACTTCACCGGGACCAGCCTCGGGCGTCGGCATCTCGCCGACGGTAAGCACCGTCGGCGCCGCGCCGGTCCGTTCGTACCAAACAGCTCTCACAACGTACCTGGGAAAGCACCGCCGTCGAGCAGCAGGTTCTGCCCGGTGATGAAGCCGGCCTTGGCGCCGCACAGGAATGCGCAGGCATAGCCGAATTCGTCGGGATCGCCGAAGCGGCCGGCGGGGTTCAGCTTGGCGCGCTCGGCCAGGACCTGCTCGGCCGAGATGCCGCGCTTCTCGGCCTCGGGCTTCGCGGTGCCGCGCAGGCGGTCGGTCTCGAACGGGCCCGGCAGCAGGCCGTTGATGGTGACGTTGTTGATCACGGTCTTGCGCGACAGGCCGGCGACGAAGCCGGTGAGGCCGGCGCGGGCGCCGTTGGACAGGCCGAGGATCTCGATCGGTGCCTTCACCGCGGCCGAAGTGATGTTGACGATGCGGCCGAACTTGCGCGCCATCATGCCGTCGACGGTCGCCTTGATCAGCTCGATCGGCGTCAGCATGTTGGCGTCGATCGCCTTGATCCAGTCGTCGCGGGTCCAGTTGCGGAAATCGCCCGGCGGCGGGCCGCCGGCATTGTTGATCAGGATGTCCGGATCGGGGCAGGCCTTGAGCACGGCTTCTCGTCCCGCCGCCGTCGTGATGTCGCCGACGATCTCGGTGACGGTGACGCCGGGATGGGCCTTGCGGATTTCGTCGGCGGTCTGCTTCAGCGCCTCGGCGCCGCGCGCCGTCAGGGTAACATGCACGCCCTCATTGGCGAGCGCGATCGCGCAGGCGCGGCCCAGTCCCTTGCTCGATGCGCAGACGATGGCACGGCGGCCTTTGATTCCAAGATCCACGGTTCACTCCCTGTGATGTCGGTCGGTTTGTAAAGGTTTGATGGCACCAGTCTAGCGAAGCTCGGCGGCGCCGATAAGGGACGTGCAATGCATATGTGCATGCCGGACAGGAACAGTGCGGTGGGCCGGCGCCCTAGATGCGTTGCTCGCGCCGCAGCCGCTCGATCGCCATGGTGGCTTCGGGCGGCAGCGAGCGGAATCCGGCCTGTCCGGCCGCGGAGAACAACGGTCGCAATTGCGATCCGTTGAGGAATTGCGGCTGCCTGGTGAGCGGCACCAGCTGATCGAACACCAGCACCAGCGTGGTCACGACGAGACCGACCCTGATGGCGCCGAGCAGCGCGCCGCCGAGGCGGTCGCCGATCCCGATCTCCGAGCCGATGGTGTCGTCGAGCATCGTCCGCGCCATCTTTCCGAAGATGACGCCAATCAGGAGAAAGAGGCCGAACAGCAGCACGCCATTGGGCGGAAACGGCGACGACGGCAGCGTCGCGATGTGGGGCCCGATCATCGCCAGCGCGGCGACCGCAAGCGGCATGGCGACGAGATAGGCCAGGATGGTGACCGCGCTGCGCAGCAGGCCGGTCGTGAAGCCGGTCACCACCGCGAACACCAATCCGAGGATGACGGCAAGGTCGAAGAGATTCATGGATGAGGAATTCCTGCCCCAATCTCCTACTGTCCCCTGGTTGATCAAACCTGCTTACATCAGGGACAATTGTCGCTATCACTCGTCCGCTTCAATCCGGGAACCTGTCGATGTCCGACCTATTCGATGTCAGTAAAGAAATGATCCTCATCACCGGCGCCTCGCAGGGGCTCGGGCGGCAGTTCGCCCGCGTGCTGGCGGCACATGGCGCCGCGGTGGTGCTGGCCGCGCGCCAGACCGCGAAGCTGAAAAGCCTCGAGGAGGAGATCAAGGCCAAGGGCGGCCGCGCTGCCGCGGTGCAGATGGACGTCGCGGATATTTCCGGCATCGCGAAAGCACTCGACGTCGCCGAAGCTGCGCTCGGTCCGGTCACGGTGCTGATCAACAATGCCGGCATCGCGATCGAGAAGCTGTCGACGGAGCAGACCGAGGCGGATTGGGACGCCGTGATTGGCGCTAATCTGAAGGGCGCCTACTTCCTCGCGACCGAACTTGCGCGGCGCATGATGGCGCGCAAGCAGCCGGGCAATATCATCAACGTCGCGTCCGTGCTCGGACAGGGCGTGCTCAAGGCGGTGTCGCCCTATGCGATCTCCAAGGCCGGCATGATCCAGGGCACCAAGGCGATGGCGCTGGAGCTCGCCGGCAACAACATCCGGGTCAACGCGCTGGCCCCGGGCTATATCGACACCGAGATGAACCATGATTTCTGGTCGACGCCGGCAGGCGAGCGGTTGGCAAGACGGATTCCACAGCGCCGGGTCGGTGCCGAGTCCGATCTCGACGGCGCGATCATGCTGCTCGCCTCCAACGCCTCGCGCTACATGACCGGGACGGTGGTGACGGTGGATGGCGGGTTCTTGCTGAACTAGCTTTGTAGCCCGGATGAAGCGCAGCGAAATCCGGGAAGCATGCGTGAAGGTCCCGGATTACGCTCCGCTTCATCCGGGCTACGATTCCAACGCATCAGGTCACGAGCACGGCCCGAGGCAGTCGGCGCGGTTTCTGGATAATAGAAGAATGCCGCTGTTTGCCCGACGAGTCAAGTCGCCGTGTCGAAGTGTGTCAGTAGCTCGTGATCTGTCGCCTGTTTGTAGCTCGTGAAGTGTCGTGTTTTCGGTGCTCCGGAACAAGGGGGGCACGATGGGCACGGCATCCATTCACGAGGGTGTACGAAGGATGCGGTTTTCAGATTTGCTGGATCGGACGGAGGCGAAGGAACTGACGCAGGAGGCAGCTTCGGAGGTTCTTGGGATCAGTGTTCGGACGTTTCAACGCTGGGCGGAGCGCTATGAGGCGGAGGGCGACGACGGGCTTGTCGACCGCCGGCTGGGGCGTCGTTCGCCACGGCGGGCGCCGGAGGAGGAGCTGGAACGGATGCTTGCGCTGTACCGGGACAAGTACGCGGACTTCACGGTGAAGCACTTCCACGAGCAGATGCAAAAGCGGCACGACTATGTGCTGGGCTATACGGTGACGAAGCTGGCGCTGCACGCGGCAGGGCTGGTGCGGAAGGCTCCGAAGCGTTCGGCGCACCGCAAGAAGCGGCCGCGGCGGCCGCTTCGGGGCATGCTGCTGCACCAGGACGGATCGCGCCACGTTTGGATCGAAGGCCTGCCCGCGAGGGACCTGATCGTCACGATGGACGATGCGACGAGCGAGATCTACTCGATGGTGCTGGTCGAGGAAGAAGGAACGGCCTCGACCTTCCAGGCCTTGCGCGAAGTGATTGGCGAGCATGGCCTGTTCTGCGCGCTCTACACCGACCGCGGCAGCCATTATTTCCTGACCCCAAAAGCTGGCGAGAAGATCTCGAAGACGCAACAAACCCAGGTGGGACGGGCTTTGTCGCATCTTGGGATCGAGCATATCGCAGCCTATTCGCCGCAGGCGCGCGGGCGCTCCGAGCGGGTATTCGGCACCTTGCAGGATCGGCTGCCGAAGGAGCTGCGGCTTGCCGGGATCACGACGCTCGAAGCTGCCAACGCGTGGCTGAAGGCGCATTACATCCCCGGGCACAACGCCGCGTTTGCGATCAAGCCCGAACAGGAAGGCTCGGCATTCGTAGCCGACCGGCATGAGGCCTGGCGCGAGGCGCTGTGCGTGATCGAGGAGCGAACCGTCGCCAACGACAATACCGTTGCATGGAACGGTCGGCGGCTGCAGTTGCCGGAGAGCCGGCTAAGACCTCACTTCGTCAAGGCCTTGGTGCGGCTACATGAGTATCCCGATGGCACCGTCAGCGTGTTCCTTGGACCGCATCGATTGGCGAGGTTTGCGCCTGACGGACAGCAGATCAGCCCCGACGCGCTTCAGCCTGGCGGCGTGCTCGGAGCCGTCAACGACAAGCCCTGGCGGGCGCGCAAGCGCGCGTCCTTGACCGCTCCTGCGCGCGCCGCCGTCGAGAAAGCGCGGGTCGGGACGGAGAAACAGGCTTCAAGTCGAACAAAGAAACTCACCCACAGGGCTAAAACCGCCACAACAGCCGTGGCATGATCAATCAGGGAAAGCCGTCCCCGCCTTCCGGCTCCCCTGCAAATCAGAAACGAAGGCGACAGATCACGAGCTACAAAAACACGACATCTTCACCCGCTACGGACAGTTGCCGTGTCGAAGCCGGCAGCCCCCCGGCTCCTTTGCATGGGGTTGTTTTCGATATTTTGGCAGTGCGGCCCTGCGACGGTAGCCTCATAGGGTGGGCAAAGGCGCTCTTGCGCCGTGGCCACCCTACGCATTTGGTTACCCCGCCCGCATCTCCGCCCTGATCATGTCGGCGGCCTTCTCGCCGATCATGATGGTCGGTGCATTGGTGTTGCCGCCGATCAGGGTCGGCATGATCGAGGCGTCGACTACGCGCAGGCCTTCGAGCCCGTGCACGCGCAGCTTCGGATCGACCACCACGAGCGGATCGGCGGTACCCATCTTGCAGGTGCCGACCGGGTGATAGACGGTGTCGACGCGCTCGCGTAGGATGCTGCGGATGTCGTCGTCGCTGCGGACGTCGGATGTGAATACATCCTTCTGCTGCAGGGCGCGCAGCGCCGGCGCCTCCATCAGCCGTCGTGTGGTCTTGTAGCCCGCGACCATCGATTCCAGATCGGCCTCCTCGCCGAGGAAGTTCGGGTCGATCAGCGGCGCCTGCATCGGGTCGCTGCCGGCCAGCGCGACGCTGCCACGGCTCTTCGGCCGGAGCAGGCAGACATGGCAGGAGAAGCCGGTGCCGCCGTGGCGCTTGCGGCCGTGGTCGTCGACCATCGCCATGCCGAAATGCAGCTGGATGTCGGGGATGTCGAGATCGGGCCGCGTCTTCAGGAAGCCGCCGCATTCGGCGAAGTTCGAGGTGAGGGGGCCGCGGCGCTCGCGCCGATATTGCATGATGGCGCGGACGAGCCGCGGCATGCCCTTCAGCGAGATGCCGGCGAAGTTCGGATTGTCGGACATGTAGCCGAAGATGAAATCGGGATGGTCCTGCAGGTTTTGGCCGACGCCGGGCAGATGATGCACGCTGGCGAGGCCGTGCTTGCCGAGCGCTGCGGCATCGCCGACGCCCGACAGCATCAACAGCTGCGGCGACTGGAACGCGCCGGCGGCAAGCAGGACTTCGCGCCGCGCGCGGATTTGCTTCAGCTCCTTGCCCTGCCGGTATTCGACGCCGACCGCGCGCTTGCCCTCGAACAGGATGCGCGTCGCGTGCGCATTGGTCTCGACGCGAAGGTTGGGACGCCTGCCGATATGCGGATGTACATAGGCGCGTGCCGCGCTCCAGCGCTCGCCGTTGCGTTGCGTCACCTGGTAGATGCCGAGGCCCTCATGGTCCTCGGCATTGAAATCCTCGCGGATGCGGAATTGCGCCTCCTGCGCCGCCTGCAGGAAGGTCTGCTGGATCGGATTGCCGGAGCGCAGCTTGTTGACGGCGAGCGGGCCACCCTTGCCGTGAAACTCACCGTCGAAATCGGAATTGTCTTCCGAGCGCTTGAAATAGGGTAGCACGTCGGCGAACGCCCAGCCGGCATTGCCGAGCGCGGCCCAGTGGTCGTAATCGGCGCGATGGCCGCGAATGTAGACCATGGCGTTGATCGCCGAGGAGCCGCCGAGCCCCTTGCCGCGCGGCTGATAGCCGATGCGGCCGTTGAGGCCTTTCTGCGGCACGGTGTTGAAGGCCCAGTTGTTGACGGTGCCCGCGACCATCAGCACCAGCGCGCCGGGCGTGGTGACGACCCAATTGTCGTTGGTGCCGCCGGCATCGAGCAGCGCCACCGACGTCGCCGGATCCTCCGACAGCCGCCCCGCCACCGCGCAGCCGCCGGAGCCTGCGCCTATCACGACGAAATCGAATGTGTCAGTCACGTTTCCCCCATTTCCTATTTGTCATTCCGGGGCGATGCGTCAGCATCGAACCCGGAATCTCGAGGTTCCCCGATGCGCAATTGCGCATCTGTGGTTCGCTTCGCGCCCCGGAACGACAGCACTTTCTACGACAACATCCGCATCAGCTTCTCCAGCCGCGCGACCTTCGCGCCATAAGGCGGATAGAGATCGGCAAGCCGGTTGAAGCGCGAGCGGTAGAGCACCGGCTTGAACTTGGTCAGCGTCTTGAATCCCCACTCGCCGTGATAGGCGCCCGTGCCGGAGGCGCCGACGCCGCCCATCGGTTGATAGGCCTGCGCGAAGTGGAACAGGCAGTCATTGACGGTGACGCCGCCGGACACCGTGCGCGCCAGCACCGCATCGCGGGCGGCGCTGTCGGTGCCGAACCAGTATAGCGCCAGCGGGCGTTCGCGGCTGTTGACGAAGGCGATCGCCTCCGCCGCATCGCGCACGCCGATGACCGGCAACAGCGGCCCGAAGATCTCCTCCTGCATCACCGTCATGTCCGGCGTCGCGTCAACGATCACGGTCGGCGGAAATTTGCGCCTCGCCTTCCGCTCGCGGTCGTTCGGCGCTGCCGGCTGCATGATGGTCGCGCCTTTCGCGGCGGCGTCGGCGACCAGCCCCTCGAGCCGTGCATAGTGCCGATCCGAGACGATCGACGTGTAATCGGCGTTATCGGGATCGGTACCGAACATGTGCTGCATGTGACCCTGTAGCCGCATCGCGAAGGGTTGCACCGAGGCCTGCGGCACCAGCGCGTAATCGGGCGCGATGCAGGTCTGGCCGGCATTGAGCAGCTTGCCATAGGCGATGCGCTGCGCGGCTTCGTCGATGTCGGCGGAGCCGTCGACGATCGCGGGCGACTTGCCGCCGAGCTCGAGCGTCACCGGCGTCAAATTGCGGCCACAGGCTTCGGCCACCAGCTGGCCGACGCGGGTCGAGCCGGTGAAAATCAGATGATCGAACGGCAGCGCGGCAAACGCCCTTGCGATTTCGTCGTCGATATCGGTGACCGCGAGCTCGGTGACATCGAATTTTTTTGCGATCGTCTCCATCAGCAACCCGGCAAAGCGCGGCACCAGCTCGCTCGGCTTGATGATGGCACGGTTGCCGGCCGCGATCGCGGCGACCGCGGGCGCCAGGGTCAGCTGCAGCGGATAATTCCACGGCGCGATGATGCCGACCACGCCGAGCGGCTGCGGCATCAGCCGGTTTCTGGCGGGCGCGAACTGGACCGTGGTCGGGACCTTCCGCGGCGCCATCCAGCCCTTGAGGTGCTTGGCCGCGTGCTTGATCTCGCCGAGCACCAGCATGGTCTCGGCGATCGCGGTCTCGACGGTGGAGCGGTGGCCGAAATCGGCCGAGATCGCCGCCTCGAATCGCGCCTCATTCTCGGTCAGCGCAGCGCGCAGGCGACGCAGCCGGTCGAGCCGTGCCTGCAATGTCGGCGCCGGCTCGCTGCGCGACAGCTCGAACTGGCGATGAAAGGCCTCCTCAAGCCCATGCAGCCCCGGGCTCTTCAATGGCCGGTCCATGGCATTTCCCCCTGGGATGACGTTCTCTTGACGTATTTGTTGCGCGCCAAGCTCCGCTTTTGCGCGCGGTCTGGCAAGGCCCGGTTCCCGGCGGTAAATCCTGCCGGGACAGCCGGCGATTTCGACGTCACAAAATCCTCAAAAACCCGCATCCGGGGCTTTCCAAACCGGGCTCACGTTGATACATACGCCCCGCACCCGATGGCCTCGGCCCGGGTCGCCTTCTCAGGAAGCCCCCCGGACGGATCGATCGGCGCCGTTGAAAAGCGTTGGCCGGCCGGCTCAGGCACCCTTTCTGCAAGGCACGCAACGGTTTAACGCGGGGTGGAGCAGCCCGGTAGCTCGTCAGGCTCATAACCTGAAGGTCATAGGTTCAAATCCTATCCCCGCAACCAAAGTCCGGACCAACCGGTTCCGATAAAATGGCCCGCATTTCGCGGGCCATTTTTGCTTTGGGAGGACAATCGGGCCTCGTGTCGTCGACCGATTGGGCGCAGATCACGGCGTTTCCGCAACGCGGGCCGCTCCCTAGACGATGAAATGGAATTCGTGCCACGCACTCCAGCTGATGCCATCGCTGGCGCGAACCCAGAGGTCGTCAGGCACGGTACCGCCCTGGAATGTCGTGCTCGCAATTTGGGCCGCGCTGACGTTGATGGCGGTGCCGGTGGGCTGCGTATTCCCGCTAATGCTCCAGTGGCCGCTGCTTGCCGACGGCGTCGAATCCCAGAGTTGATATTGTGCGATACTGTCGCCGTCGGCATCCGAGACTGAAAACAGGGTTAAGGCGGCCACGCTCTGGTTGGCCGTCGCGTGGAAGTCGGACGCGGTCACTAACGGAGCGCTGTCAACCGGCGCGGTGACGTGAAATTCCTTCCACGCCCCCCAGGCAAAGCCGTCGTAAGCCCTCACCCAGAGATCGTCCGAACCCGAGCCGCTTTGAAAGCTTGTGCTCGAAAGTTGAGCTGCCGTGACATTGATGGCGGCATTGGTGCCTTGGGCGACTCCTCCGACCACCCAGTGCCCACTGCTCGCATCCGCCGTCGAATCCCACACCTGATAGTTTGTGATGGTGTCGGGAGTGATACCATCACCCAGTACGCCTTCTGGGACACCGGTGGGAACGGCCACTGGGTGGTGAATGGTGTCGCCCAATCCGCCGGCGTCGAGATCGACGTTGCGGCGGCGAACCTGTCGCAGGTGAGCTACGTGTTCGGACCGGGCGGTTCGACGCCCGATACGCTCTATGTGCGCGCCAATGACGGCTCGAAGTGGAGCACCTGGACAGCGTTCACGGCGACGCCGGGACCCGACGTTGCTCCGGTCGTCACGGCATCGAACGTGACCGCGCTTCATGGGCAGACGTCGGCTCTCGCCTCGAGCCTGTTCTCGGTCTCGGACAACGAGAGTGATACCATCACCCAATACGCCTTCTGGGATACCGGTGGAAACGGCCACTGGGTGGTGAATGGCGTGGCCCAAGCCGCCAACACCGAGATCGATGTAAACGCGGCGAACCTGTCGCAGGTGAGCTACGTGTTCGGCCCCGGCGGTTCGACGCCCGATACGCTCTGGGTCAAGGCCAATGACGGCAGCATGTGGAGTGCGTGGAAGAGCTTCACGGCAACGCCGGGACCCGACATTGCTCCGGTCGTTACCGCATCGAACGTGACCGGAATTCACGGCCATTCGATCGCGGCCACGAGCCTGTTCGGGGTCTCGGACAGCGAAAGCGACACGATCACCCAGTACGCCTTCTGGGACACCGGAGGAAACGGCCATTGGGTTGTGAACGGTGTCGCCCAGGCCGCCAACTCCGAGATCGATGTGAGCGCGGCGAACCTGTCACAGGTGAGCTACGTCTTCGGCCCCGGTGGCTCGCCATCGGATACGCTCTGGGTTAAGGCCAATGACGGCAGCATGTGGAGCGCGTGGAAGAGCTTCACGGCCACCGCAACGAACCAGGCGCCAACAGTCGCGGTCTCGAACGTAACGACGGTCTCGGGGCAGGTCTTCGCGGCTTCGAGCCTGGTCAGCGCGACGGACGCGGATGGCGATACCATAACGAAATATGCGTTGTGGGATTCCAACACGAACGGGCGTTGGAACGTCAACGGAGTGAACCAGTCTGCGAATACGGAGATCGACGTCACTCCGGCACAACTTGCCCTGACGACCTATCAGGCCGGCTCTGGCACCGACCAGCTCTCGATCCGGGCCTATGATGGCAGTGCGTGGGGTGCCTGGCAGCCTTTCAACGTAACGGGAGAGAGCCCCAGCAGCGCCACCATCGCAGCAGGCGCGACGCTGGAATTGACGGGTGCTTCGAACGCGGCCGTAACGTTCCTCGGCAGCACGGGGACGCTGAAGCTCGACAATTCCGCGAGCTTCACCGGAACTGTCGCCGGGATGTCCGGTTCGGACACGATCGATTTCGCGAATATCAATTTCGCGACCGTTCAGACGCCGACCTTCAGCGGTGACAGTACGCACGGAACGCTCACGGTGACGGACGGCACTGTCACCGCCAGCATTGCGCTGCTGGGCAACTACATGGCTTCCACGTTCACGGCCTCGAGCGACGGCCATGGTGGTACCTCGGTCGTCGATCCGCCGGCGATGCAGGTCAGTCAGCTTGCGCAGCCGCAGCATGCGTAAGGGCTTGAGATAGGGCGGCTGTGGAGGGCCTGTTGCGGGGCCCTCGGCAACCAAGATCGCTCAACCGGCAAAGATGAAAGGGCCCGCCTCCTGGCGGGCCTTTTTCTTGTCTTGCAGCGCTTTCGCGATGCCGCTCAACACCTAACGCCTGCTCAGTACCTGATCACAGCGACGAGCCGTTACAGGCTGCTTCCGCCGCCTGGTCGTCCACATTCGGGTCGGCCGCGGCCGTGGCCCAGGCGAGCTCGACGAGGGTCACGATCCGCCGGCCGGCACCGTCGAGCTGGCAGACGATCAGGCCTTGTTCCTCGATGTAGGTCAGAAGATGCCGGGCGCGGCGCAGCGAATGCGTGCCGTAGGCGCGGGCGATCGCAGCATCGCTCGGGCACGGCCAGCCCTCTTTCGCGGCGCGGGCGATCATCATGAAGACGCCCTGCATGTCCTCGGGCAGCAACGCGGCGCGCAGCGAGACGTCCTGCCAGGCGTCGTCGTCCGCGACATCGGCGCCGAGCCCGGCGCGGGCGCGCGTCAGCATCCGGCGGAAGTCCGTCAGCTCCGGCACCACGGCACCGAGGCCCTCGATCCGGCAGCGGACCACGAACTCCTGATAGAGCACGCCGATGGCGCGGAAGCCGGCGTCGGGCTCGGCGAGGATGGCGCGCAGGATACGGTCCAGCCGTTCCCGCCGCTCGGCCATTTGCTCGGCGCTCGGCGGCGGCTCCGCAGCTTCGGGATCTGGCTCCGCTGCCGGCTGCTTGGCGGCCATCAACTGGCTGAGCAGGTCCGGCGACGGCGTCCGGCGCTGCGGCCGCACCGCTTCCGGCGGCGGAGCGGCGAGGATGATCGCGCGTGCGTCCTCCAGTGCCGCTTCAGGCAGCGGCATCAACCGCGGCGCCGCGGTGCGCGGCTGGGTGTCGGTCGGACCGATGCGCAAGCCCAGCGGACGCCGGGACAGTGCAGGTCCCAGCGCCATGAATTGTCCGCGCTCGAGGTCGCGGAAGGCTTCCGCCTGCCGCCGTTCCATGCCGAGCAGGTCGGCGGCGCGCGCCATGTCGATATCGAGGAAGGTGCGGCCCATCAGGAAGTTCGACGCCTCGGCCGCGACATTCTTGGCGAGCTTCGCCAGCCGCTGGGTTGCGATGATCCCGGCAAGCCCGCGCTTGCGGCCGCGGCACATCAAATTGGTCATCGCGCCGAGCGAAAGCTTGCGCGCCTCGTCGGACACCTCGCCCGCGACCGCCGGCGCGAACAGCTGCGCCTCGTCCACCACCACCAGCATCGGATACCAGTGGTCGCGGGCGACGTCGAACAGCCCGCCGAGGAAGGCCGCGGCGCGCCGCATCTGGTTCTCGGCGTCGAGTCCTTCGAGATTGAGCACCGTGGAGACGCGATGGATGCGCACGCGCTCGCCGGCGACCTGCAGGCTGCGCTCGGTGTGGTCCTCGGCGTCGATGACGAGGTGGCCGAATCGTTCCGCCAGGGTGACGAAATCACCTTCGGGATCGATGATGGTCTGCTGCACCCAGGGTGCGCTCTGTTCCAGCAGCCGGCGCAGCAGATGGGATTTGCCGGAACCCGAGTTGCCCTGCACCAGGAGGCGTGTCGCCAATAGCTCCTCGAGGTCGATGGCCGCCGAAGTGCCGGCCGTCGTTTGTCCCATCTCGATCGCTACGGTCATGTCCCGACTCAAATTGCCCTTGCGGAGAGGCGGCTTAACAAGCTGATCGCGCCGCGTCGAGCGAACCGCACCATCATCCCCAGGCACGGCCGGGAGGCGGACAATGCTGATGCTCGCCACGCGAGATGAAGTTTGATCAAGCCACTACAACGTGTTTAGCTCGCGTGTCTGATGTAGATTTTTTCGAACCAGTTCCTGTTCAGCTGCGCGATCCGGCCCGGTTCGGACCCGCTCTTATTCAATCAGCCCGTCGAACTCTCAGCCCGTCGAACTCAATGTCTGAGTTCAACTACGACGCATTCATTTCCTACATTCTTCCTGATCCAAACGGGATTGATCCCTGCTTGCAAGGCTCGCGTTGTCGAAGGCATCCGCCAAAAATCGAAGGTTTCACGGATCTTATCCCCGCTCACGCGTGCATGCGGCGGAGCGATCCTGATGTCGGCAGCGAGATGGTCGATCGCGCAAATCTTCCTGGTGCCGGTGCTGAACTTCGCCGTTATCGCGTTCGGGCTGGTCTCGGCGCTGCTTGGCGACGGGATCTGGGACCAGGCCCTCCTGGATCGCACTTGCCGTGCCGCTTGTCGTCATCGCTTTCTACATATTCCGGCGTTCCGCGCGTCCTTCGTAGAATGAGCGAGCGTTCGCGGTGACGCCGATGTGATCGGCGTCGCTATTCTTGTGCCGGATACCTCCGTCCCGTTTGCCGGTGGTGTCTCGGCGCGCAAACCTCGGCATAGTCCGCCGCACAAAAGAAACGTGCGAGGAAACATGACTGAGAGCATCGTTGATGCCGTAGCGCCGTCGGTCGCGGCGCCTGGCGCAGTGTCGCCGCGAAAAGTGTTTTGGGCGACCTGGTTCGGCTGGATGCTCGATGGCTTCGATTCGTCGATGTACGCCTACATCCTGGTCGGCGCGTTGAGCGAATTGCTGCCGGCCAGCGGCATCGAGCCGAGCAAGGCCAATATCGGCATCTATGGCGGGCTGTTGTTCTCGATCTTCATGCTGGGCTGGGCCTGCTCGATGGTCTGGGGCTGGGCTGCGGATCGTTACGGGCGGGTCCGGATCATGTGCTGGACAGTGCTGGTCTACTCGCTGTTCACGGCGCTATGCGGGCTTGCGACCGGTATCGTGATGTTCGCATTGTTTCGCTTTGTTGCCGGCTTCGGCATCGGCGGCGAATGGGCCGCGGGCACGCCGCTGCTGCAGGAATCCGTGCCGGAGAATACGCGGGTGCGGCTCGCCGCATGGCTGCACACGGCAACGCCGACCGGGCTGTTCCTCGCTGCCGCCGTCACGCTTGCGATCGGCAGCACGCTCGGCTGGCGCGGCATGTTCCTGCTCGGCATTCTGCCCGCGCTGCTGATCGCGTATCTGCGCAGCAACATTCCCGAACCCGAGCGCAGGGCTGCGCACGAGCAGCCGTCGGTCGCGGCCTTGTTTGCCGGCGACCAGGCGCGCACCACCTGGGCCGCGGCGCTGATGATGGCCTGCATCATCTTCGGCCTTTGGTCGTCGAACTTCTGGGCCCCGACCGTGATCTCGACCAAGCTGGTCGCCGCGGGCGCGACGCCGGCGCACGCGCAGGAGATGGGCGCGGTGGCCGGCCTGATCACCAATGTCGGCACGCTGATCGGCTGCCTCCTTGTACCGTGGCTCACCACCTGGCTCGGCAGCCGGCGCCGCACCGCGGTGCTGTTCTTCATCGGCGGGCTGATCTCCGTCGTGGTCTCCTATGAGGTCGCGATCGAATGGCTCGACAGCCTGACGCTGTTCATGGTGCTGCTGCCGGTGCTCGGCTTCTTCACCAATGGTGTGTTCGGCCTGTTCACGATCTGGCTGCCGGAGATGTTTCCTTCGGCGCTGCGCGGCTCGGGCTCCGGTTTCGCCTTCAGCATGGGCCGCGTGCTCGGCGCCGCCGGCCCGACCCTGATCGGCGCGCTCGCCGCCCGCACCGGCAGCTTCCCGCTGGCGATTTCGATGCTGTCGCTGATCTATGTAGTCGGCCTGCCGCTGATCGCCCTGGCGCCCGAGACGGCCGGCAAGCCGCTGGCGAGATAGCAGGTTACTTTGCACGTTGCGCGCGGCTTCGGCCGCGCGCCGTCACTTACTCCGCTGGCTTCGCGGTCGCTGGCGTCTGCGCGGCCACGGGCGTCTGCGCAGCTACGGGTACCTTCGCGGGCGCCTTGTCGACCTTCTTCGACCAGGAGCGGTAATAGGCGAGTGCGGTCATCAGCACGATGCCAACAATGCTGACCGCGATCTGCATCCAGATGCTGCCGGAGACCTCGACCAGCAGCACATGCGCGATGACCGCGAGGAAAACGCCGGTGCAGAACACTTCGAGCGACTGCTGGCCGCATTTGATGATCGGCTGGAAGATCGGCCATTCATATCCGGGCCATTCGCGCGGCAGGAAGCGGGTGACGAAGAAGGCGAGGACGATGAAGTGCAGCACGCGATAAGGCGCAAGGTTGGTCTTGTCGTTCGGATTGAAGGCGTCATAGAGCCAGGCCGGCATCGCCTGTCCGAGCTCCGGGAAGCGGCCCGCCAAGGTCATGACCAGCGCGAACAGCAGATAGGCGCCGCCGAGCCAAAGGAAGGCGCGCGAGCGGATGAACGTGATCGATTCGCTCGCGCCGCCGAGCGCGAACCAGCCGCCGAACACGAACAGGAACTGCCAGCAGAACGGATTGAAATACCATGAGCCGGACGGATAGGCCGGCAGGTTCCAGCCGAATTGCCGCGCCGCGAGATAGAGCAGGAACGAGGCCAGCAGCGTCAGATTGAGCTTGCGCAGCATCGCCCACAGCACCAGCGGATAGCACAGCATCAGCGCGATATAGAGCGGCAGCACATCCATGTTGACCGGCTTGAACGCCAGGATCAGGCCCTGATAGAGCGTCTCGGCCGGAGTGTGCATGAAGCCCGCGACGTTGAATTCGTCCTGCAGGTTCGGGTCGTGGTAGCGCTGGGAGAGATAGCCGATCTCGGCGATATAGATCACGAACAGCAGGACGTGGGCGACATAGATCTGCCAAGCGCGCTTGATCAGGCGGGTGGCGCCGATCACGGTGCCGCGCTCGAGCATCATGCGCGCATAGACGAAGGATGCGGTGTAGCCGGAGATGAACACGAACAGATCGGCCGCGTCGCTGAAGCCGAAATTCTTCTGCGTGATCCAGTTCACCGCGTTGTTCGGGATGTGATCGAGATAGATCGCCCAGTTGGCGAAGCCGCGCAGCAGATCGAGGCGATAGTCGCGGCCACGCGGCGGCAGAACAGCCTTGACGTCCATCGGTACGCTCCCATCCCGAGCGCCCGCGTGTCCGGTCGCGGGTCGCCCACGACGTCATACTAGAACAAGATTTCGACGGTTGTGTATTGGTTTTCCGGAAACGGATCGCCGCCACAGCCGGCCAAACAGCGATGAATTTGGATCAAATCGTTCGCGCCGCGAACCACGCGGTGCGTAGGATGGGGAGAGCGAAGCGAAACCCATCACTCCGTGTCGACCTGACGAATGATGGGTTTCGCTTCGCTCTACCCATTCTACGAGAGCCGGCCGTGCACCGGCGCGGCTAACGCTGCACAAACCCGTTATGCAGCGTGGTGAACAGCGCCTTACCCTTCTTCACCAGATCGTATTTGCGGCCGTAAAGCAGCCAGACCGCGGTGAGGTGGCACATCCCGCCCATCATCAGCGACATCGCGGTGTAGGGATCGAGATTGCGGCGATAGGTGCCGGCGCGGCTCGCCTGCTTGATCAGCTGCACATAGCGCAGCGCGTATCTGTCGACCGCCTTCTTGATCCGCGGCTCGGCGGCAAGCACGCTCGGCCAGATCTCGAGGAAGAACACCCGGCCCCAGCTCGGGTTGTCCTTGATGTACTGGAAGTTGGTGAGGAAGATGATGCGGAGCTGCTCGACGGGATCGCCACCCTTGACCAGCAGCGGCTCGGTCTTCTGATACAGCGCCTCGAAATTGCCCTCGGGCACATCGAGCACCAGCGCGCGCTTGTCCTCGAAATAATCATAGATGCTGGAGAGCGGTACTTTCGCCGCGGCGGCGACCTCGGTGAGCGAGGTTCCGTCGATGCCTTTTTGGCCGAACAGCTTGGTGGCCGCCGTGAGGATCTGCTCGCGCCGGTCGCGGCTGCGTTGCTGCTTGAGCTTGAGTGTCGTCCCCGAAGCCACGGTGGTCTCCAAGAGCGTTTTCGCGCGAAGTGGATACCGGTTCGCGCAAGGAAGACGCGTCAAAGCAAGAATCTCGTCCCATAAAAACAGTAAGGCAGCGAGATCGGAACACAAGCGCTATTGCGACGACATACAGCGTAAGTGCCGATCAGACCGGCGCATTGCGCCGTTCGTGGCTGCGGAACGCGTTGCGGGCAATGATCTGGCGCATGATCTCTGAGGTGCCGTCCAGAATGCGGACCACCCGCGTTTCCCGCCAGATGCGCTCGATCGGCAGGTCTCTTGAATAACCGGCACCGCCGAACAGCTGCATGGTCGTGTCGGCGACGCGCTGCACCATGTCGGCGCCGGTATATTTGGAGAGCGCTGCCGCGGCGGTGCGGGCGGCGGCATCGCCCTGGTCGTAACGCCAAGCTGCCTCATAGGCGACAAGCCGCGCGGCATGCAGCGAACTCGCCATGTCGGCGATCTGCCACTCGATGCCCTGATGGTCGCGCAGCTTGCGTCCGAACGTCTCGCGCTCCGAGACATGGTCGAGAGCGTAGTCCAGCAGCTGGCTCGCCGCGCCGACGCAATAGGCGCCCCAATGGGTGCGCCCGGCATCTAGGCACCGCATCGCGATGGCGAATCCTTCGCCCTCCTGTCCCAGCAGATTCTCGCGCGGCACACGGCAATCCTCGAAGATCACTTCGGCGTGCTCCGAGCCGCGTCCGGCAGCCATCTCGACCAGGCGGCCGATGGCAAGGCCCGGCGTCTTTGCGTCGACGACAAAGGCCGCGATGCCCCTGGCGCCGGCGGAGGGATCGAGCGTGGCGAACACCGTGAAGACGCCGGCCGCGGGCGCATTGGTGATATAGGTCTTGCGGCCGTCGAGCACGTAATGATCGCCGTCCCGCCGCGCCCGGGTCTGGATCCGGGCGGCATCGGATCCGGCATTCGGTTCGGTCAGCGCGAACGCGCCGATCACCCGTCCGCTGGCGAGTTCCGGCAGCCATCGGTCGCGAACCGCCGGCTGCGCGTAGAGCTCGATTGCCTTTGAGCCGATGTGAACGTTGACCCCGCTCAGATAGTAGAAGGCGGTGTGGGCCTTCGCGAGCTCCTCGATCGCGATGCAGCTGCCCAGCATCGAGAGCCCGAGGCCGCCGAATTGCTTCGGCGTGTTGGTGCCGAACAATCCCATCCTGCGCAGGCCGGCCATGGCGCTGTCCGGCACCTTGCCGGTTGCCTCGATCGCGACATCGTGCGGCTGCAGCTCGCTGCGCACGAATTCACGCACCCGGCCTTGCAGAACGCGGAGGTCGTCGGGAAGCTCAAAATGCATGGCGCACCAAAAGTCGAATAATCTTCGAAAAATGTTGCGCCGCCTCCCGGCAGATGTCAAGGTTTTGCGGAAGTTCCGGAGAACACGGGATGCTCGCAGGCTTGATGCAGCAGGTCCCGCTCACCCTCAATCTGGTGAGAGAACGGGTCGCGGATCTCTATCCGGACAAGACGGTGATGACGCGGTATTGCGACCGCATCCATGTCATCAGCTATGCGGAGCTGCTCGGCCGCGCGGGCCAGCTCGCCAACTTCCTCGCCGAGATCTGCGTCGAGCGCGGCATGCGCGTTGCCACGCTGGCCTGGAACTCGCGCCGTCACCTCGAGCTTTATGTCGCCGTGCCCTGCATGGGCGCGGTGCTGCACACCATCAATGCGCGCCTGCACGCGCCGGACATCGCAAGACTGCTCGCCCATGCCGAGGATCGGGTGCTGTTCGTCGATCGTTCGATCTGGCGAACCGTCGGGACGGAGATCGAGTTGCGCAACGCGTTTGGAGCTCACTAAACGCTTCGATCCGGCTTCCGACCATCGCATCTTCCGCCGCAACTTTGTCCACTTGTTACGGGACAAAACCACGAGTTGTGGACTGGCGACCTGTCGCTTTGGGGAGAAGATCATGCCACGTTCGTTTCAATCCAATTATTCCGTTCGGCTCTTCCTCGGCCTCGCCGCAGCCCTCATGATCGGGCTTGCCTCGCCGGTATCAGCACAACAGGCCACCGGCGCCGCGCTGGCCCGCGTGCTCGTGCTCGGTACCGGCGGCACCATCGCGGGGCAGGCCAGCGCACGCGCCGGCAACGCCTATGACTCAGGCAAGGTCAGTGCGGCCAACCTGGTCGCGGCGATCCCGGGCATCGACAAGCTCGCCCAGATGTCGGCCGAGCAGATCTCGTCGATCGGCTCGCAGGACATGAACGACAACGTGTGGTTCGACCTCGTCAAGCGCATCCACGCGGCCATTGACAACAAGGAGGTCGACGGCGTCGTCATCACCCATGGCACCGACACGATGGAGGAGACCGCGTTCTTCCTGCAAAACGTGCTCGACACCGACGTCCCGATCGTGCTGGTCGGATCGATGCGGCCCTCGACCGCGATCGGCGCCGACGGTCCGGCCAATCTCTACGAGGCGATGCGGGTCGCCTCGGCCCCGGAATCCCGCGGCCGCGGCGTGCTCGTGGTGCTCAACGACACCATCCATGCCGCGCGCTGGGTGCAGAAGACCAACACCACCAGCGTCGAGACGTTCCGCTCGCCCGAAGCCGGCCCGGTCGGCTATGTCGACACCGGCCCGCTGCGCTTCCTGCAGCCGGCCGCTCCAGCCAGGGGTACCAAGCTGAAATTGCCGGATGCGCCGCCCTTGCCGCGGGTCGACATCATCTATTCGCACGCCAACATGGACGCCGCTGAGGTCGAGGATGCGGTCAAGCGCGGCGCCAAGGGCATCGTGCTGGCCGGCGTCGGCGACGGCAATTCATCGAAGGGCGCGATCGATGCGCTGGCCGCCGCGGCGAAGCAGGGCGTCGTGGTGGTGCGTTCGACCCGGGTCGGCTCAGGCTTCGTGAACCGCAACGTCGAGGTCGAGGACGACAAGCTCGGCTTCGCGGTCTCGCTCGATCTCAACCCGCAGAAGGCGCGGGTATTGCTCGAGCTGCTGATCGCGAACGGCATCACCGAGCCGTCGGCGGTTCAACAGGCGTTCGCGCGGTAGACCACCGGTTTTGAGGCGCCTGGCTTCACCTGCGCGGCCTTGTTCGCCGCGAGCAGCAGGGCGCGCGCCTCCGCGATGCGCGACATCACGGTGGTGACGGGAATGCTGGCGACTTCGGCGATCTCCTTGTAGGACAGATCGATCAAGTCGCGCAGCGCGATGACTTCGCGGAGCAGGGCGGGCAGATCGTCGATCAGTTGCCGGATTGTTGCGCTGTCGCGCCGTTCTGGCGCTACATTCTCGCCGCCTAGTTCTTGGCCGAGTTTCTCCTGGCAAACGGCTTTGAGGATCGCGAGCAGCCACGGCCTGATGGCCGGGCCGCGAACGCCGTCGAACCGGCGCAGTGCGCGCAGATAGCATTCCTGCACGGCCAGTTCGGCGTCCGCCTCGCTTCGCATCAGCACCTGGGCGAACGCATAGGCATCGTCGAGACACGGCAATGCCGCGTCGCGAAACTGCTGCGCCGTTTTATTCCCGGCTTTCGCACTTCGCATCATAGGGTTGCATCTCGTGAATAGCTTTACCGGCAATCGGCGGAGTGGTATCAGGCTCCGCGCCGGAGTCGTGGACCGTCGCGCCAAGCGTAGGGACAGGAACGACGTGCGCACACGACATGCGCGCGGCGGGCAGCAAGCGATCGATCGTGTCAGCCCTGATCGATCGAGCGTCGGAGCGCGGATCATGTCCGAGACACAGGTGCCCAACCGGTTCTCGATCTTCCATCATGGGCTGGCGAAAGGGCCGGCCTATGAGGCATGGCGCGAAGGGATTTGCCGCGGCTTCTGCCGGCTCGACGTCGGACCGACCGACGACAACCGCATCGATTGCCACAACGAGTTCACGTTGCTGCATACGGTCGCCATCGCGACGCCGCGCGGCGGCTCGGCCCGCTTCGCCCGCACCCGCGCGCTTTTGAATGACGGCTGCGACGATCTTGTCCTGATCTTTGCGACGCGCGGCACGGTGCAGGTCACGCAGGCAGGCAAGGCGATCGAGCTTCAGCGCGGCCAGATGTGCCTCACCGAAATGAATATCGTCGGCACCGCCGATCTCACCCGGTCGGGCAGCTTTACGACGACGCGGTTTCCGCGGCGCCTGCTGCTCCAGATCGCGCCCTCGGCGGAGACGCAGCTGGCGCGGGCACTCGGGCGCGAGCCGGCCCTGGGCGCGATGATCGAGCGCTATTCCGTGCTCTGCACCGAGCTTGCCGGCGATCTGGACGTGCCCGGCCAGCGGGCAGCGGCGCACCATCTCGCCGACCTGGTGGGTCTCGTTCTCGGCAGCAGCGCCGAGACAAAGCAGCTGTCGGCACGCGACGGCGTGGCGAAGGCGCGGCTCGATCTGATGAAGGCCGATGTTCTCAAAAATCTCGACAACGGTAAGCTCACGATCGAAGCCATAGCAAGGGCGAATGCGCTGAGCACCCGCCAGGCGCAGCGCCTGTTCGCGTCCGCAGGGACGACGTTCTCGGAGTTCGTCCTCGAGCAGCGCCTGCTGCTGGCGCGCCGGCTGCTGCTGCACGAAGAGGGCGCCGGCCGCAAGGTCAGCGACATCGCCTATACGGTCGGCTTCAACGACCTCTCTTATTTCCATCGCGCGTTCCGCCGGAAGTTCGGCGTAGCACCGGCGGAGATGCAGATGGAACTGGGGCGGCGGCATTGAATGCCGCATGTCGCTGACGTAGATCAGGAGACCAGCTTCATCGCAATGAGGGCGCTGCCAATGCCTCTGTGGACCTGCGAACAGTGCGGCGCGCAATATCCTGAAACCGCGGCGCCACCGTCGGCTTGCCTGATCTGCGAGGATGAGCGGCAATATGTGAACTGGAAAGGGCAGGCGTGGCTGACGCGCGAGGAGCTCGCAGAGCGGCACAGACTGGTCTGGCGCGACGATCTCGGCCTCGTCGGGATCGCGCTCGAGCCGTCTTTTGCGATCGGGCAGCGCGCGCTGCTGGTGCCGGACCGCGGCGGCTGCGTGATGTGGGACTGCGTGCCGCTGGCAACCGCCGAGGCGATCGCGCATGTCAGATCGCTCGGCGGGCTGAAGGCAATCGCGATCTCGCATCCGCATTATTATGGCGCGGTCGCCGACTGGAGCGCGGCGTTCGACAATGCCCCGGTCTATCTGCACGGCGACGATGCACAATGGGTGACGCGGCCTTATCCGTCGATCGTGCCGTGGCAGGGGGACAGCCATCGCATCTCCGACGACATCCTGCTGGTGCGCGGCGGCGGGCATTTTGCCGGCGCCACCATGCTGCATTGGCGCAACGGCGCCGACGGGCGCGGCGCGCTTCTGACCGGGGATATCGCGATGGTGGCGATGGACCGCCGCTCGGTCAGCTTCATGTATTCCTACCCGAACTATATCCCGCTCAATGCATCGGCGGTCCGCCGCGTCGCGCGGGTGGTCGAGCCGCTGGCCTATGATCGGATCTACGGCGCCTGGTGGGGCAAGAACATCGCCTCCGACGCCAGGGCGGCGTTCGACCGCTCGGTGCAGCGCTATATTGCGGCGATCGCGGACTGACGGTTCCGGCCGCTTTTGGCAACCTTGCCACGCGGCGCGATCGCGCTATATCAGGGCTTTCCCGCCCCTTACCGATTGTCCGAGTTTCCGCATGACCACAACTGCCGCTGCCGAATCCCAGCCGTTCCAGGCCGAGGTTGCCGAATTGCTGCACCTGATGGTGCATTCGGTCTATTCCGAGACCGATATCTTCCTGCGCGAGTTGATCTCGAACGCGTCGGATGCCTGCGACAAGCTGCGCTACGAGGCGATCGCCAATCCGTCCCTGATCACGGACGGCACGCCGCCGGAGATCAGGATCGTCCCGAACAAGGCGGCCAACACGCTTGCCGTGGTTGATACCGGCATCGGCATGGAGCGCCAGGAGCTGATCGACAATCTCGGCACCATCGCGCGCTCCGGCACCAGATCGTTCCTGTCGAAGCTCACCGAGGCCAAGGACGGCGCCAACCTGATCGGCCAGTTCGGCGTCGGCTTCTATGCCGCCTTCATGGTCGCCGAAAAGATCGTCGTCACCAGCCGCCGCGCCGGCTCGGACGAGGTGTGGGGGTGGACGTCGGAAGGCGGCAGCGGCTTCGAGATCGCACCGGCGGGCGAAGAGGCCGCCCAGCGTGTCGCGCGCGGCACCGAGATCGTGCTGCATCTGAAGAAGGACGCCGCCAAGTATCTCGAGGCCTACGAGATCGAGCGCATCGTCCGCGAATATTCCGACAACATCCAGTTTCCGATCCTGCTGGTGCCGGAAGAGGGCGAGCCGCGCCAGATCAACTCGGCGAGCGCGCTGTGGCAGCGCTCGAAATCCGAGCTCAAGCCGGAGGATTACGCCCAGGCCTACAAGCAGATCGCCGGCGCGTTCGACGAGCCGGCGATGACGCTGCATTACCGTGCCGAGGGCCGGCAGTCCTACGCCGTGCTGCTGTTCGCGCCGTCGCAAAAGCCGTTCGACCTGTTCCAGGTCGAGCGCAAGGGTAAGGTCAAGCTCTACGTCCGCCGCGTCTTCATCGCCGACGATGCCGAGCTGCTGCCGGCTTACTTGCGCTTCATCCGCGGCGTGATCGACAGTGAGGATCTGCCGCTCAACATCTCGCGCGAGATGCTGCAGAACAATCCGCAACTCGCGCAGATCCGCAAGGCCGTCACCGGCCGCGTGATCGGCGAGTTGGAGACGCTCGGCGAGAAGGAGCCGGAGACCTTCGCAAAGATCTGGGACGCGTTCGGCCCGGTGATCAAGGAAGGCCTGTGGGAGGATTTCGAGCGCCGCGACAAGCTGCTGGCACTCGCGTGCTTCACCACGACGTCGGGCGAGAACCGCTCGCTGAAGCAGGTTGTCGACGACTTCAAGCCGAACCAGACCGAGATCTATTATCTGGTCGGCGACAGCGTCGAGCGGCTGAAGTCGAACCCGAAGCTGGAATCGGCGCGCGCCCGCGGCATCGAGGTGCTGCTCCTGACCGATCCGGTCGATGCGTTCTGGACCTCGGCGCCGCTCGATTTCGGCGGCAAGCCGCTGAAGTCGCTGAGCCAGGGCGATGTCGATTTCGGCCTGATCCCGCTTGCCGACGACAAGGACGACAAGAAGGACGAACCCGCGGCCGACGCGGCGACCACGATCGCCGTGATCAAGGACGCGCTCGGCGAGCGCGTCTCCGACGTCCGGGCTTCGCAGCGGCTGACCGCGAGCGCGTCGTGCCTCGTTGCCGGCGGCGATGCGCGCGACCGCGCGCTGGAGCGGCTGCTCGCCCAGCAGAACCGCGGCGCGATCACAAAGCCGGTGCTCGAGATCAATTTGCGCCACCCGCTGGTCGCGGCGCTCGCGACCGATACCGCGCAGGCGAAGGACCTGTCGCTGCTGCTGTTCGAGCAGGCGCAGATCCTCGACGGCGAGATGCCCGACGACCCCGCCGCGTTCGCTGGGCGCATGAACCAGCTCGTGCTGCGCGGATTGGGGAAGTAGAGCGCGAACTCTGAACCCGTCATCCTGAGCCCGTAGCCCGGATGGAGCGAAGCGCAATCCGGGACAGGTCCATCCGTGGATAGCGCGGCCCCGGATTTCGCTTCGCTTCATCCGGGCTACGCATTCCTAAAACTGGCAGGCTGACTGCGCCGCCCAGGCGCTTGACAGGCCGCGCCTCATTGATGTTATGTTATAACATAACATCAAGCGAATGCCCCATGTCCCGCCGCCGCCGATCCCTCCAGCAACTGTTTGATCTCGATGCAAAAACTCCCCGTCACCATCTTGTCCGGCTTCCTCGGGGCTGGAAAGACCACTTTGCTGAACCACGTCCTGAACAACCGCCGCGGTCTGAAGGTTGCGGTGATTGTGAACGACATGAGCGAGGTGAACATCGACGCCGACCTCGTTCGCGATGGCGGTGCGAACCTGTCCCGGACTGACGAAAAACTGGTCGAGATGAGCAATGGCTGCATCTGCTGCACCCTGCGCGACGATCTGCTGAAGGAGGTGCGCGCGCTCGCCGAGAGCGGCCGTTTCGATTATCTCCTGATCGAATCGACCGGCATTTCCGAGCCGCTGCCGGTCGCCGCGACTTTCGAGTTTCGCGATGAAGATGGCCAGAGCCTCTCCGACATCGCGCGGCTCGACACCATGGTCACGGTGGTCGACGCCGCCAATCTCCTGAAAGACTACGCCTCGACCGATTTCCTCAGCCAGCGCGGCGAAGCGCTCGACGGCGACAAGCGCACGCTGGTCGATCTACTGGTCGAGCAGATCGAGTTCGCCGATGTCGTGGTGCTGAACAAGATCGATGCCGCGACGCAGGCAGAGCGCGAGGCCGCCCGCACCATCGTGCGTGCGCTCAATCCCGACGCCGACCTGGTCGAGGCGAATTTCGCAAAGGTCCCGTTCGACCGCGTGCTCGACACCGGCCGCTTCGACCACGAGCGCGCGCAGCAGCATCCGCTCTGGCACAAAGAGCTCTATGGCTTTGCCGGGCACGTGCCGGAGACCGAGGAATACGGCATCACGAGCTTCGTCTACCGCGCGCGGCGCCCGTTCGATCCGCTGCGCTTCCACGCCTTCCTGCGCGAGAGCTGGCAAGGCGTGATCCGCGCCAAGGGCCACTTCTGGATCGCGACGCGCCCGGATTGGTGCGGCGAGCTGAGCCAGGCCGGCGCCATCGTCCGCACCGAAGGGCTCGGTTCGTGGTGGGCCGCGATCCCGCGCGAGCGCTGGCCGGATCATCCGGACTGGCGGCTGATGATGCAGCGGAGCTGGAACGATCTCTACGGCGATCGCCGGCAGGAGCTGGTCTTCATCGGCTCCGGCACGAACGAGGACGACATCCGCCGCAGGCTCGATGCCTGCCTCGTCACCGGCAGACCGGGCATGGACCCGCAGGCCTGGGCCGGGCTGCGCGATCCGTTTCCGCCGTGGAGCAGGGCAGGCGAGGCGGCGTGAGACAGTCACCGTAGCCCGGATGGAGCGGAGCGCAATCCGGGGTCTCCCGCCGCTTGAGAGGTTCCCGGATTTCGCTGCGCTCCATCCGGGCTACGCTTCTAAAACCGGTCCCAACCCGGGCCGTATCTGCTAGAGAATCCCGCATCAGGGCGGAAACGGCGCGGCGTTGCGATGGCTGGCGGCAGCGATATCTTCTACGGCGGCATTCCGGTGTTTCGCGGCTTCGCACGGCTGATGGACCCCGCGCTGTATGCGCCGTTGCCGGATGACTGGACGGTCGGCGTCGCCGATATCGTGGAATCGACCAAGGCGATCGCGGCGCAGCGCTACAAGGCGGTCAACATGGCCGGCGCCGCGGTGGTCGCCGCCGTCACCAATGCGCTGGAGGGCCGCGAATTCCCCTTCGTGTTCGGCGGCGACGGTGCGAGTTTTGCGGTCGCGCCCGCCGATCTCGACAAGGCACGCGAGGCGCTGGCGGCGACCGCGCGCTGGGTGCACGACGACCTCGATCTGGTGCTGCGGGTGGCGCTGGTGCCGATGGCGGCGATCCGCGCCGCGGGCGCCGATGTCCGCGTAGCGCGCTTCGGGCCGTCGGCCAATCTGTCCTATGCGATGTTCTCAGGCGGCGGTCTTGCTTACGCCGATGCCGCGATGAAGCGCGCCGAGTTCGCGGTCGATCCGGCGCCTCAGGGCACGCAACCCGATTTGTCCGGCCTGTCCTGCCGCTTCGAGGTGATGCCGTCCGCGCGCGGCGTCATTATGTCGGTGCTGGTGCTGCCGGCGAAGAACGCCGATCCCGCGTCCTTCCGCAAGGTGATCGAGGATATCGTCGTCCGCGTCGAGAAGAGTCCCGATGCCGGACGGCCGGTGCCCGCCAGCGGACCGCCGCTGCACTGGCCGCCGCAGGGAATGGAGTACGAGGCGCGCGCACGGCGCCGCGGCCCGCTCGCGCTGCGGCGCGCCGCGGTGCTCACATTCGCGCTGTGGGCCTATACGCTGATGCGGTTCAACATCCCAGTCGGCAAGTTCGCGCCGAAACGTTATCTGCAGCAGGTCGTCGAGAATTCAGACTTCCGCAAGTTCGACGACGGCCTGCGCATGATCCTGGATTGCACGCCGGAGCTCGCTTCCGACATCGAGCAGCGCCTCGCCGCCGCCGCGGCGCAGGGCATCGTGCGTTATGGCCTGCACGAGCAGGATGCCGCGATGATGACCTGCTTCACCCCGTCGGTGATGCGCGCCGACCACGTCCACTTCATCGACGGCGCCCGCGGCGGCTACGCCTCGGCCGCGACGGTGCTGAAGGCGCGCGCGGTGTAGCAATTTTTCTCACCTCTCCCCGCTCGTTTGCGGGGAGAGGTCGGACGCCACGCCTCGCGTGGCTTCCGGGTGAGGGCAGGCAATGAGTGGCCGCAAGGAGATATTCATCCGACTCGCGAGATCGACGGTGAGCTGACTACAATTCAGATATGGCTACGCGGATAGAGCCCCTCACCCCAACCCTCTCCCCGCAAGAGCGGGGCGAGGGAGCACGGTCCCGTCGCGGTTGCCGCTCGGCTCAGAATTACCGCCCCACCCGCGTCCAGGTCTCGCCGCCGCACAGCGCGCCGACGCAGCCTTCGACGCGCAGCGTACTCTCGCCGGTCACCGAGATGCTGCTCGCATAGGTGCCGCCGTCGTCGGCGTTGTAGATCTGGCCCGACCATTTGCCCGCGGCAACCGGATGCATGCCGGAAAACAGCGGCAGCCCGATGATCGGCCGGCTGGACAGCGACGGATTCGGATTCTTGTTGTCGAGCTGGGGCTTGCCGGTCATCGGATCGATCGGGTCGCGCAGGCTCACCACCACGCCACAGATGCCGCCGCCGCATTTGCTGATCTTGACGCGGGCATCGCCGGCCTGGGTCTGCCAAACGCCGACCGGCTCAGGCGCGCCTTGCGTATGCGCGGCGGGCACGGCAAGCGCCGTCGCAATGATTGCGATCATGAATTCGAATCTGCAGGCCATGGCTCATTCCCCCAGAGCATGATCCGGAAAAGTGCGAAGCGGTTTTCCGAAAAGATCATGATCAAACAAAGAGCTAAAGCGCGATGACGATTCGACCCAATCTCATCGCGCTTTAGTGGTCGGCCTGCATAACAAGTCGAAGAATTTCTGCAATGTCATATTCGCGCGATCAGGTGAGCGCGCTCCCAAAAAAAATCTGGTGCCTGTTTCAGGAGCAGTCATGCTCAGGCAACGCTCCGGTGCGAGGGCGCTGCGTCGTATTTATTTCCAGCGGGTCAGCCGGATCGAAATGATGGTGGCCAGGCCGAACGCCACCATCGCACCGCCGACCAGCGCAAACAGCGTCCACGCCGGGGCGCTCACGGTAGCGAGCCACCAGCCACCGATGCCGACCAGCAGCAGGCGGATGGTGCCGGCCAGCACCGGTCCGCCGACCTTGGCCGCGCCCTGCGAGGAGAAATAGAGACAGACGCCGACGCCGAAGAAGCCGAAGCCCGGGCCGGCCAGCGCGAAATAGGACGAAGCCGCGGCGGTCACGCCGGGATCGGTGGTGAACAGCGCAATCCACAGCGTCGGCTTGAGCGCGACCACAAGTCCGACGAAGCCAACGACAAGTCCGGCGACGGTGCCGGCGGTCCACGCCACCTTGCGGGCGCGCGTCACGAGTCCCGCGCCGATCGCCATGCCGACCATCGGCACCGAGGCGACGCCGACCGCGAACGCGATCGGGATCAGCAAAAACTCCAACCGCGAGCCCATGCCGTAACCGGCCAGCGTCTCGGTGCCGAAGCTGGCCAGGATCTTGGTGAAGATCAGGATGGTCAGCACGCTCTGCAGCGGCGACAGGCAGGAGATCGCGCCGACCTTGAGAATGTCGAGGAACATCGCGCGCTGGAAGCTGAAGGCGGCGAAGTCGAGTTTCAACCGGCTGCGGCCAGAGGCGAGATACCAGGCGAGGAAGATCGCACCACACGTGAAGGCCGTGAGCTGTCCGGCGGCGACGCCGCGCATGCCGAGACCGGGCATGCCGAACAACCCGAGACCCAGCACGCCGCCGACCGCGATCTGGATCATCGAGACCGTGATCAGAGTCATCGAGGGAATCCGCATGTCGCCGGTGCCGCGCACCACGGAGGCGAGCGTGTTGACCAGCCAGATCGAGATCGCGCCGGAGAACAGCACCTGCGAGTAATGCATCGACTGCTCGAGCACGCCGCCATGTCCGCCGAGCAGCGCATAGAAGTTTCGGCCGAAGCCCAGCATCATCACGGTGAAGAACAGTCCGGCGCATCCGCCGATGATCGCCGCATGCAGCGCCAGATCGGCGGCGCGGTCGCGGTCGCCGGCGCCGAGCGCGCGGCTGATCGCCGACGAGACGCCGCCGCCCATCGCGCCGGCCGACATCATCTGCGTCAGCATCGCGAACGGAAACACCAGCGCAATGCCGGCCAGCGGCTCGGTGCCGAGCCGGCCGATGTAAGAGGTCTCGGCCACCGCGACCAGCGTCGAGCCGAACATGGCGATGGTGTTCGGGATCGCGAGGCGAAGCAGCGTCGGCAGGATCGGCGCGGTCAGCAGGTCATTGACCGGCGTGGCGGGCGTGGCCGGCTGCACGTCGTCGATCGAGGCATCAATGGTCATGCGTCACGGCTCACTTCGCAAGCGGGAGAGGGGCGCACTGCAATCCAACGCCAGTGAACCGGGCTCGCAATCAATAAATGATGATCGACATGTTACGATGTTGCACCGATCATCGCCACCGCCGCCGATGCAGGGGTCACCACGGCAGGCCGCATAGGTCGATCTTGCCCTGGCGCGGCGCGCGGACGATGTCGTTGACGAACGGCGCCATCGCCTCAAAGCGGATCTCCCCGGAAGGCTGTTCGCAATAGACTTCGCCGCTGAAGGGATGCCAGCCGCGCGCTTGGTAGAACGCGAAATTGTGCGGCTCGCAGAATAAGATTGCAAATTTCACCGCGTCGTTGGCACGAATGGTGTGCACGGCGGCATCTAACGCCAGTGACGCATAGCCGCGCCGCCGGCAGTCCGCACGGGTCGAGACTCCGCCGATGCCGCCGACATGCACCTTGTGGCCATTCCAGGTGATGGTCCGGAAATAGATACCGACATGGCAGGCCAGCCCGCTGTCGTCGGGCGCATCGAGCAGTACGCGCAAATCCGCGTGGGCCCATTTGATGTCCGCCCAGACCGGCTTCTCGGCGGCATCCGGGCTCCAGACCGCCTGGAGCAGCGGCTCGGCGCGCCGCCACGACGCATCTCCGTTGAGAATGTCGATTTCGATGCTCATCGTCTGGGTCCTTGGTCTTGGTTCGGGCTGTGCCGATCTGTCATGGGCGATCCGAAAATGCGGTGTTTCTCCGCCATGGAACCTTCTATAAGGGGGGCCCGTTAAGTGTAGTCTCCCACCCTCTGTTGGACATTACCCCATGACCTTCACGCTACCCGATCTGCCCTACGCCCACGACGCCCTTGCTCCCTACATGTCCAAGGAAACGCTGGAGTTTCACCACGACAAGCATCACCAAGCCTACGTCACCAACGGCAACAACGCGATCAAGGGGACCGAATTCGAAGGCAAGTCCCTCGAGGAGATCGTGAAGGGTTCGTTCGGCAAGAACGCGGCCGTCTTCAACAATGCCGGTCAGCACTACAACCACATCCATTTCTGGAAGTGGATGAAGCCGAATGGCGGCGGAAGCAAGCTGCCCGGCCGGCTCGAGAAGAAAATCAACGAGGACCTCGGCGGCTTCGACAAGTTCAAGGCCGACTTCGCCGCTGCCGGCGCCGGTCAGTTCGGCTCCGGCTGGGCCTGGCTGCAGGTCAAGGGCGGCAAGCTCGAGGTCGCCAAGACTCCGAACGGCGAGAACCCGCTGGTCCACGGCGCGGTGCCGATCCTCGGCGTCGACGTCTGGGAGCACTCCTACTACATCGACTACCGCAACCGCCGTCCGGACTATCTGAAGGCGTTCGTCGAAAACCTCGTCAACTGGGACTATGTCGACGAGCTGTTCGGCAAGGCCGGCTAAGCGCGGCTTCGACCGTCGCATATTTCTTCACCCTCCCCTGAAAGGGGAGGGTCGTTTCGCATGCAGCGAAGCGAAATGCGAAACGGGGAGGGTCATCTCTCAGCACGAGCAGTCTCTCAATGGAGAGACTGTGACCCCGCCCCGCCGCTCATTTCATTCGCGTCGACCCTCCCCTTTCAGGGGTGGGTGATTTGAGTGTGCGGCAAGATGCGCCCTCACTCGACACACACCAGCGGGGGCATTGGTGGGTAACGCGGCAAGCTATCTCCTCGTCTTCTTCGGCGGCGGTCTCGGCGCGACGTTGCGCCAGGTGATCAACGTCACCTGCGCGCGCTGCATCGGCACCGCGTTTCCTTACGGCACCTTCATCATCAACATCACGGGCTCGACCGTGATGGGCCTGATCGCCGGCTATCTCGCCTTCAAGGGCGACGCCTCGCAGCCCTGGCGGCTATTTTTGATGACCGGCATCCTCGGCGGCTACACCACCTTCTCCGCCTTCTCGCTCGACACCGCACTGCTCTATGAGCGCGGCGAGCTCGGCCTTGCGGTGCTGTATGTCGCGGGCTCGGTGGCTCTCTCGATCGCCGGCCTGTTCGTCGGGCTCGCGATCGTGCGGCATTTGACGTGAGATGCGCTCGGTCGTCATGCCTCGCGGGCGCTCTCGCGCGCGCGTGCCGCAGGCAAGGCTTTTTACCTTTTGCACGGGGCCCCATGGGTGCGATCGGGACCCGGCTTTCCCTGCGCCTTTTGATCAAGGGAGGGCGGAATGAGATGCAAAGCTCGGACAAATCATGTCGGGAGAATGTGGATGTGTAACTCATAGACCGCGCCACACACGCAATGTCGTCCCGGCGAAGGCCGGGACCCATTACCCCAAATCTCAATTGTTGCGCGCGCTGGCCACAATCCCGTTCATGATTGAGTGCGGTGGTCATGGGTCCCGGCCTTCGCCGGGACGACGTGGGGAGGGTCTCGCCACCTTCCATCCCGCGGAAACTGTTCATCTGTGGAACCCGCCAACCTCCCCGGCCGGCGGCATTTCCCGCCTCCAAATTTCCCTTTGGTAACCTCGCCTTAACCATGATTAGCGTTTGGTTAGGGTCGGAATGACGCGTGAAAAGCCCTCGTTTTGACATGTTGGCAGGGGAAGCAGGGCCCGGCTTTGGACGGGCCCCCCATGCGACAGATGTAAGAGGCTCTCGCGCAGTTTTGCCGCGCCGGGCGCGCGGCCGTGGAAGGGGTGCCGATTGGCGGCCCGCCGAATTGGGACACTTGCGTTGAGAGGATATTGCCGATGAATCCCGCCGACGTGGCTCAGTCAACTCTGCCACTGGCATCGAGCGACGTGTCGCTGATCGCGCTGTTCTGGCAGGCCCATTGGGTCGTCAAATGCGTGATGTTGGGACTTCTGTCCTGCTCGGTGTGGGTCTGGGCGATCGCAATCGACAAGATCCTGCTCTACGCCCGCACCAAGCGGGCCATGGACAAGTTCGAGCAGGCGTTCTGGTCCGGCCAGTCGATCGAGGAACTCTACCGCGCGCTGTCGGCCAAGCCGACCCAGTCGATGGCGGCCTGTTTCGTCGCGGCGATGCGGGAGTGGAAGCGCTCCTTCGAGAGCCAGTCGCGGTCCTTTGCCGGCCTGCAGGCGCGGATCGAGAAGGTCATGAACGTCTCGATCGCCCGGGAGGTGGAGCGGCTGGAACGCCGGCTGCTGGTGCTCGCCACCGTGGGCTCGGCCGGTCCCTTTGTCGGCCTGTTCGGCACCGTTTGGGGCATCATGTCGAGCTTCCAGTCGATCGCGGCCTCGAAAAACACCTCCTTGGCGGTGGTGGCGCCCGGTATCGCGGAAGCGCTGTTTGCCACCGCAATCGGCCTGATTGCCGCAATTCCGGCGACTATTTTCTACAATAAGTTCACTTCGGAGGTGAACCGGCAGGCCGCGCGCCTGGAGGGGTTCGCCGACGAGTTCTCCGCCATCCTGTCCCGTCAGATCGACGAGCGGGGTTGAGTTAGATGATGGTCACTTTTGCGGGTGTGCGATCATGGCGATGAGCATGGCAGGGTCCGGCGGTGGCAGACGCCGCCGCGGCGGGCGCAAGCCGGTCATGGCCGAGATCAACGTCACGCCGATGGTCGACGTGATGCTGGTGCTGCTGATCATCTTCATGGTGGCGGCGCCGCTGATGACGTCGAACATCGACATCGACCTGCCGGTGGCGAGCGGCGGCAAGTCGATCTCGTCGAACCAGCCGCCGCTGACCCTGTCGGTCAAGCGCACCGGTGGCGGCTGCAACTCGAATGTCGAGCTCTATCTGGGTGACGCGCCGGTCACGGCCGCCGATTTTCCGGCCAAGATCAAGGCGATCGGTGACGCCCGGTCGGATGCCGAAAAAGTGGTCTATCTGCGTGGCGACAAGGACGTCTGTTACACGGATATGATGAAACTGCTCGGGGAGGTCCGGGCCGCGGGATTCAAGGCGAATATCGTCATCATCCCGGAAGGCGGATAACCACCATGCCAAGGCACGGGGAAGCCTGATTTGAAGGTCAAGGTCGACAAGACTCTGGCGGCATCGATTGTCCTGCACGTCCTCGTGATCGGGTGGGGCCTCGTGTCGTGGTCGACCAAGGCGTACGTGATGCCCGAAGAGGAATCGGTTGCCGTCGACGTGATCTCGCCCGACCAACTCTCGCATGTCATGGCCGGTCAGAAGGACGGCAAGAAGGAGAATCCCAAGCCACTGGTCGACAAGGTCGCCGAAGCCAAGCCGGTCGACGACACCGTCGGTAAGGTCGAGGAGAAAAAGCCCCCGGTCGTGACCGACACCGCGCCGCAGCCGGCGCCGAAGGTGGAGAAACCGGAAGACAAGAAGCCGGATCCGCCGAAGAAGGTCGAGAACAAGCCGAAGGAAGAGCCGAAGCCGGTCGAGAAGAAACCCGATCCGGTGAAACCCGACCCGATCGCGGAAGCGATCAAGAAGGAAGAGAAGAAGCCGCCGCCGAAGCCGGTGCAGCAGGCCGCCAAGCCGCCGCCGGAGCAGAAGCCGAAGGATCGCGTGTTCGACCAGAGCAAGATCGCAGCCCTGCTCGACAAGCGTGACCCGACGCGGGCCGCGGCGACCGGCGATACGCTCAATGCCAATGCGGCGCTCGGCACCGCGAAGGGCAAGGCTGCCGACAATTCAGCGACCTGGGGCGCGATGTTCCGGCAGCAGGTCGAGCGCTGCTGGAAGAAGCCTTACGGTGGAATAGAGGCACAGATGGCAGAAGCCGTGTTCTCCATCCATTTGAAGCGCGACGGCACGCTGGAAGGCATGCCGGTCGTGGTAGGAAACGCGAAGACGCCTTATCTTCGGGTGTATCAGGAGAGCGGCTTGCGCGCGATCATCGAGTGCCAGCCCTATCGATTGCCTCCAGCATTCTTTGAGGAGTGGCAGTTCTTCGAGCCGGCCTTCACCGAGAGGCAGAGCTGAAATTGCACGCTACCGTTTACGAGCATGAGTTCGAACGATGATTGACAAGACCCGCTTGCCTCACACGCTATTCCGTCCGAGCCGCCGGCAGATCCTGGCCGGAATGGCGTCCGCCGGCGCGATGCTGGGCGGTCTCACTGGCCCCGCATCCGCCCAGAAGCGGATCACCATCACCGAGGGCGAGTTCGCGCCGGTGCCGATCGCGATCCCGAACTTCGCCGCCGGCACGCCTGGCGACGCCGAAGTCGGCGTCGGCGTCACGCAGGTGATCACCAACAACCTGAAGCGCAGCGGATTGTTCGCGCCGATCGATCAGGCCGCCTATCTCGAGAAGCAGATCAATATCGACGCGGCGCCGAACTTCAACAACTGGAAGAGCATCAACGCGCAGGCGCTGGTGACCGGCCGCATGACGCGCCAGGGCAACGGGCGAGTGAAGGCGGAATTCCGGCTCTGGGACGTCAACACCGGCCAGCAGCTCGCCGGTCAGCAGTACGACACCTCGGCCGAATACTGGCGGCGGATCGCGCACATCATCTCCGACCAGATCTATGAGCGCATGACCGGCGAGAAGGGTTATTTCGATACCCGCGTCGTGTTCGTCGACGAGAGTGGCTCGGCGGATCGCCGCGTCAAGCGCCTCGCGCTGATGGACCAGGACGGCGCCAATGTGCGCTACCTGACCCGCGGTTCGGACCTCGTGCTGACGCCGCGCTTCTCGCCGTCGACCCAGGAAATCACCTACATGGAATTCGGGCAGGGCGACCCGCGCGTCTATCTGCTCAACATCGAGACCGGCCAGCGCGAGATCGTCGGCAACTTCCCGGGCATGTCGTTCTCGCCGCGCTTCTCGCCCGACGGCCAGCGCGTCATCATGAGCCTGCAGCAGGGCGGCAACTCCAACCTGTTCGTGATGGATCTGCGCTCGAAGTCGATGACGCGGCTGACCGACACGCCGGCAATCGACACCTCGCCGTCCTACGCGCCCGACGGTACGCGGCTGTGCTTCGAATCCGATCGCGGCGGCAAGCCGCAGATCTACGTGATGCCGGCAACCGGCGGCGGTGCACAGCGCATCTCGTTCGGCGACGGCACCTATTCGACGCCGGTTTGGTCGCCGCGCGGCGACTACATCGCCTTCACCAAGCAGGGCGGCGGGCAGTTCGCGATCGGCATCATGAAACCCGACGGCTCGGGCGAGCGCATCCTGACCTCGGGCTTCCACAATGAAGGCCCGACGTTTGCGCCGAACGGGCGCGTCGTGATGTTCTTCCGCGATCCGGGCGGCAACAGCGGCCCGTCGCTGTTCACCATCGACGTCTCCGGCCGCAACGAGCTGCGGGTACCGACCCCGGGCTTTGCCTCCGACCCGGCCTGGTCACCGCTGTTGTCGTGAGCTGGGTGCAGAGCTGCTCCGGGAACCTCGGCGGCAGTCGCGGCTTCTCACCTAGCGCACTGAATTTCATGGTGAATTCCGGCCGTCGTCCTAGCGCGGCAAGGACTTGCTAACGATGTTCGCTCAGAAAGACTTCACCTGCGATCAGTAAGAGTGCGAGCTGAAAAGGACGCGCGCTCTCACAATGCAGTTTGCAAGTCAGACGGGTGAACCGGACCGGTCGATGTCGCCGACGATTTCCGCGGCGCTGGTCGATTCCCTGTTCATGAACCCAGCGCCCATGATCTTCGGCGCCTTCGGCCCCGCCATTGCGGGCGCCGTGATTGCGGCTGTGACGAGCAATCTGTTGTGCTGGCTGTGCGTGCCGCTGTTCATCGTGGTGGGGCTGGCGCGCGCGCTGCAGATGTACCGCTACCAGCAGCGCAATTCCCGGCTCACCGTCGAAGAGTCCGTGACCTGGGAGAAGCGCTACCGGATCGGCACCATCGCCTACGGCATCTCGCTCGGCATCTGGGGCGTCACCGTGCTCCTCACGACCAATGATGCCGCCGCGCACATGCTGTGCGTGACCACGGTGGTCGCCTACACCTCGGCGGGGGTAGGGCGGACCTTCGGCCGGCCGCAGATCTTCCACCTGCATCTGTTGATGTCGATCGGTCCCTTGATCCTGGCGCTGATGTATGTCGGCGGCCCCTATCACATCGCCCTTGCGCTGCTCAGCCTGGTGTTCTTCAGCGCCATCCGGCACCTGACCTCCAGCCTGCAGCGCATCTACGTCAACGCCTGGATCGCCAAGGAGCGCGAGGCCGCGCTGGCGGGCCAGTTCGATACCGCGCTGAACAACATGCCGCACGGCCTGTGCATGTTCAGCGCCGACGGCCGCGTTGCGGTGATGAACCACCGCTTCATCGAGATGATGCAGCTGTCGGACGATTTCGTGCAGCGCGGCGCCAGCGCGACCGATATCTGCAACGCCTGCGTCCTGTCCGGCTCGATCTCGGCCGCGGCCGCACAGCAGATCCTCTATGAGATCGAGAGCTCGCAGCGCGGCGATATCGTCACCAGCGACCCCGACCCAACCAAGAACCGCTCGCTCGACTGGACCTTCCAGCCGATGGCCGGCGGTGGCACGGTGGTGCTGGTCGAGGACATCACCGAGCGCAAGGACGCCGAGGCCCGGATCAGCCACCTCGCGCGCTACGACGAACTGACCGCGTTGCCCAACCGCGTCAATTTCCGCGACGAAATCGGCCGGCTGCTCGCCATGCAGCACGGCGATCATCGCTCCGCATTGCTGTTCGTCGACCTCGACCAGTTCAAGCAGGTCAACGATACGCTCGGCCATCCCTGCGGCGACCAGCTGCTCTGCGCGGTCGCCGAGCGGCTGCGCGAGATGCTGCGGCCGGAGGATTTCGTGGCGCGGTTCGGCGGCGACGAGTTCGTGGTGTTCCAGCAGAACATCCACTCGCACGAGGACGCTGCGGCGCTGGCTCGGCGCATCGTCGACCGCCTCAGCGAGCGCTACAAGATCGACAACCATCTGGTCGAGATCGGCGCCAGCGTCGGCATCGCGATGACCGCGCCCGGCGTCGGCGCCGACACGCTGCTGAAGAACGCCGACATGGCGCTCTACCGCGCCAAGGCCGACGGCCGCGGCACCTTCTGCTTCTTCCGCGACGAGATGGCGCAAACCGTCGAGGCCCGCCGCATCCTCGAGCTCGACCTGCGCAAGGCGCTCGCCAACGAGGAATTCGAGCTGTTCTATCAGCCGCTGATCAACCTGAAGTCCGGCAAGGTGAGCACCTGCGAGGCGCTGCTACGCTGGAACCATCCGGCGCGCGGTACGGTCTCTCCGGTCGACATCATTCCCGTTGCCGAGGACATGGGCCTGATCGTCGATCTCGGCCGCTGGATCCTTCGCAAGGCCTGCATGGAATGCATGAAGTGGCCCGAGGCGGTCAGCGTCGCGGTCAACTTCTCGCCGCAGCAGTTCCATCAGCGCGACGTGCTGAGCGAGGTTCGCTACGCGCTCGAGGTCTCCGGCCTGCCGGCGCACCGGCTCGAGATCGAGATCACCGAATCCTCGCTGCTGCACAACACCGAGCTGACCCACGACTTGCTGTCCCAGTTGCGCTCGCTCGGCGTGCGGATCTCGCTGGACGATTTCGGCACCGGCTACTCGTCGCTCAGCTACCTGCACAATTTCCCGCTGCAGAAGGTCAAGATCGACCGGTCCTTCCTCGAAGGAATCGACAGCGACCGTCCGCTGACCTTGCTGCGCGGGGTAGCGCGGCTGTCGGCGGATCTCGGTATGTCGGTCGTGGTCGAGGGCATCGAGACCAATGAGCAGCTCGAACTGATCAGCGCCGATGGCGCGGTGACCGAAGCACAGGGATACCTGTTCAGCCGGCCGGTTCCCTCCGTCCGCATCCGCCAGCTGCTCAATGCCTCGCACGGCCGGCGGACCGACGAGCAGCTGCACGTGGTTCCCTCGCGCTCGATCGCTTGAGCCCGGCGCAATACCCTCAATCGATAGTTGTGAGAGCCTTCGGCTGCACCATTCGTAGTGTACCCTTGCGGCGAGAGGTTAACTGTATTGCCTCGATTGCTTTGACGGAAATTAAGAAGCTGTTAATCTTTTGGCCGCGCGTTGAAGTTGTTGCGTTGTTCAGGGAGTACCAAATGAGGTCCGCGGCCGAAGCCATCAAGCCCGCGACAGGAAGGCTTGCGGACCCTCTGGATCAAGTCGATTACCGCCTCGCTCAGACCCCGGAACAGAAAGACGAGATCTACCGGCTTCGCTATCGCGCCTATCTGCGCGAAGGCGCGATCCGGCCCTCGGCGGACGAGCGGGTCGTCGATCAGTTCGATGATGCGCCGAATGCCTGGGTGTTCGGTGTCTATCTGCAGGGCGAACTCTGCAGCTCGATCCGCATCACCGTGGTGACGCCGGAGTGGCGAACCTCGCCGACGCTCGAGGTGTTCGGCGACGTGCTGCTGCCGAAGCTTGATCAGGGTCTGGTCTTCATCGACTCGACGCGCTTCGTCGCGGATCCCGAAAAGGCCCGGAACGTTCCGGAACTGCCCTATGTCACCGTGCGCCTCGGCTCGACCGCGGGCGTGCACTTCAACGCCGATTACGGCCTGGCGCCGGTCCGGCCCGAGCACATGGCGTTCTACCGGCGTGTGTTCCTGCACGAGACCTGGTCGGAGCCGCGGCTCTATCCCGGGCTGGTGAAGCCGGTCGGCTTGATGGCGTCGCATTTGCCGACGGTGCGGGAACGCGTGCTGGCCCGCTATCCCTTCCTGCGCTCCAGCGCCTTCGAGCGGCGCATGCTGTTCGACCGCGAAGGCCAGTTGCAGCCCGACGGCTTCGTGCAGCCGTTCGAGCGCGCTTCGATCGTGCCAAATCCCTGAGGGAATCGGCCATTCTCATCGAGTCAGTGTCGATCGACTGTTGCGCGCAGGCCAAATTGTCCTGCAAAAGCGGCCGGTTCCCGCGAACCTTGCCTTCCCTTCACCATCGCGCCACATTTGCCACCCATTAACCATCGGGGGCGCTTTTCGCCATTGCCTGGCATTTGATGGGGTTCAGCAAGGTCTCGTCAAGGTTGACGGAACGTTCGCTTAACCATCGCCCTGTAGACCGATTGGGTAGTACGAAGAGCGCGAGCGTGGAGGCTCCGGGAATGAATTATCTCCAGGGTATGAAGCTGGTTGCGGTTCTGGCGGTGGCGCTGTCGATGGGTGCCTGTGCCAACAAGAACCCGTTGGACGCCAATGGCGCGATTGGGGGCGCCGCGACCCCGGGCAGCCAGCAGGATTTCGTGGTCAATGTCGGCGACCGCGTGTTCTTTGAGAGCGATCAGACCGATCTCAGCCCGCAGGCGACGGCGACCCTCGACAAGCAGGCGCAGTGGCTGCAGACCTATAACCGTTACTCCTTCACCATCGAAGGTCATGCCGACGAGCGCGGCACGCGCGAATACAACATCGCGCTCGGTGCCCGGCGTGCCCAGTCGGTCCGCGCTTACCTCGCCTCGCGCGGCATCGATCCGAGCCGCATGCGCACCATTTCCTACGGCAAGGAGCGTCCGGTCGCGGTCTGTAACGACATCTCCTGCTGGTCGCAGAATCGTCGTGCCGTCACCGTGCTGAACGCCAGCTCCTGACGCGATCCTGAATGAGTGTTTTCAAGCCGGCGCCTTCGGGCGCCGGTTTTGTTTTTGCCGCATGAAGGCCCGGCCCGCCGTCATCAAGATGAACGAAGCTGCGCGCAATTGGCCGCTTGCTTGTTCCAGCGTCCGTACTAAACCGGTATCCCGCGACGCTGTCCCGGATTTGAAGTGCCAGTCACAATTCCGGCGTACTCCGTCTTTCAATGTCGCTCGCTTTTCACGTCGATCTCGTCGTCAGGGCAAAATGTCATCCAGGATTCATTTTCTTTCCTCCGCCGCGGCGATCGCGGCGTTGCTCGCCGTTTCCGCGCCAGTGTTTGCCCAATCCGACGATTCCGATGCTGAAATGCGGATCGAGCGGCTCGAAAACCAGCTGCGGCAGCTGACCGGCCAGAACGAGGAACTGCAATACCGTAACCGCCAGCTCGAGGAGCGGCTGCGGCAGCTTGGCGGGCAACCGCCCGGCCCAGCTGGACAGGCTCCGGCGGGCCAACCCGTTGCGGCGGCGCCACCGGCGCAGCAACCGCAGGCCTACCCGCAAGCGCAGCCGGGCTACGCCCAGCCCCAGCAAGGCTACGGCCAGCCGCAGCAAGGATATGGCAGGCCGCCGCAGGGCGGCTATGACCAGCAGCAGCAGATCGCGGCGCCTGCGCCGATCGCGCAGGAGCCGGCGCCGGCGGCTTCCGGCCGCCGCGGCCGCGGCGATGCCTTCGATCCGAACCAGAACCCGAATGCCCCAGGGGCGCCGCGCGCACTTGGCGGCGGCGGGATGCCGATGCCCAGTGAGGCGGCGGTTGGTGCGCCCGGCGGCCGTGGCGCAGGCGAGCCGCTCAATCTCGGCAACACCAGCCCGCAGCGTGCGCCCGGCGCGAGCGCAGCCCTGACCACGCTGCCGCCGTCGGCGACGTCGAAGGACGAGTTCGACCTCGGCATCGGCTATATGCAGCGCAAGGACTATGCGCTCGCCGAAGAGACGATGAAGAACTTCGGCCAGAAGTATCCGAACGATCCCCTGGTGGCGGACTCGCAATACTGGCTTGGCGAAAGCTATTTCCAGCGCCAGCAATATCGCGATGCTGCGGAGACCTTCCTCGGCGTGACCACCAAGTTCGACAAGTCCGCGAAGGCGCCCGACGCCCTGCTGCGGCTCGGCCAGTCGCTGGCGGCGCTGAAGGAGAAGGAAGCGGCCTGCGCCGCGTTCGGCGAGATCACGCGGAAGTACCCGCGCGCGTCCGGCGGGGTCAAGGCTGCGGTTGACCGCGAGCAGAAGCGCGTGAAGTGCTAAACCAGATGCGGGAAGGCCGCTTCCGGCCTCTCCGCCAGCAGCTGGTTTTGCGATGCCCGACGATCAATCCGCCATCCCGGCAAGGGACGCCAAGCGCCTGTTCGCAGGCCTTGCGGGCGCGCCGGCGCTCCTGCTTGCGGTGTCCGGCGGTCCCGATTCAGTCGCGCTGATGTGGCTCGCCGCGCGCTGGCGCCGCGCGCTCGCGCAGGGACCGCGGCTGGTGGCGGTCACGGTCGATCACGGCCTGCGTCCTGAAGCGGCTCGCGAGGCGCGCGACGTCAAGCGGCTGGCGCGAAGTCTCGAGCTGCCGCATCACACGTTGCGTTGGACTGGACCAAAGCCTGGAACCGGCGTGCCGGCAGCGGCGCGCGCGGCCCGCTATCGACTGCTCGCGCAGGCCGCACGCAAGCATGGCGCCACGCATATTTTGACCGCGCACACCCGTGACGATCAGGCCGAGACGCTGTTGATGCGGATGCTGCGCGGCAGCGGCGTTGCGGGCCTCTCGGCAATGGCGCGCGAGACCGAGCGCGACGGCGTCTTGCTGACACGGCCGCTGCTCGACATCTCCAAGGCCCAGCTGATCGCGACGCTGCAGAAGGCGCGCATCGGCTTTGCCGACGATCCGACCAACCGCGATCGGTCCTTCACGCGTCCACGGTTGCGCGCGCTGATGCCGATGCTCGCGGCGGAGGGCGGCGACGCGCGGAACCTGGCGCGGCTTGCCGCGCGGATCGCGCGCGCCAACGCCGCCCTGGAGGTGCTGGTCGACGACGCCGAGCACTATCTTGCGTTGAAGAGCGAGGATAACTCCGGCGCGGGCTTCGATTCTGCGCTGTTCGCAGTAATGCCCGAGGAAATCCGCGTCCGTCTGCTCAAGCGCGCCATCGACCGCGTCGGACATGAGGGCCCGGCCGAGCTCGGCAAGGTCGAAACCCTGCTCGCCGCGATGGACGAGGCCTTGGATGGGACTTTGGGAAAACGCGAATCCAGGCTGAAACAGACCCTTGCCGGAGCGGTCATCAGCATCGCCGCCGGCCGGATCAGGATCGGCCCGGCACCGCCCCGCCGGGGGCGCTCCCGCTGAGCCGGGTTCGATTGTTTCAATCGCTGTCATAATCGGGCAAAGAGGCTTAACCACCCCGGAAAAACACCGGATTCAGCGCCATTTTTTGACCGGGAATCGCGCTAGGATGCGGTAAATAGTCGTGCGTGGTTCCCTTGGCATCTACCCCAGCGGCACCTAAATTGTATGCCATCGACGGGATGGATTCCCTGGGGATTCCCACAGAGCCTGCCCAAGGATAGAGAGAGGCCGCGATCCGCGCGACCACGAAGGAAGACCATGAACGCCAATCTGCGGAATTTCGCCCTCTGGGTCATCATTGTCCTGCTGTTGCTGGCGTTGTTCACGCTTTTCCAGAATCCTGGCCAGCGCTCGTCGTCCTCGGACATCTCGTTCTCGCAGCTTCTCACTGAGGTCGATCAGGGCCATGTCCGCGACGTCGTGATCCAGGGGCCGGAGATTCACGGCACCTTCAACAACGGCACGAGCTTCCAGACCTACGCGCCGAGCGATCCGACGCTCGTGAAGCGCCTCTTTGACGCCAAGGTGCAGATCACCGCGAAGGCGCCCGGCGATAACGTGCCGTGGTTCGTCTCGCTGCTCGTCTCCTGGTTGCCGTTCATCGCGCTGATCGGCGTGTGGATATTCCTGTCGCGGCAGATGCAGGGCGGCGCCGGCAAGGCGATGGGCTTCGGCAAGTCGCGCGCCAAGATGCTGACCGAGGCGCATGGCCGCGTCACCTTCGAGGACGTCGCTGGTGTCGACGAGGCCAAGCAGGACCTGCAGGAGATCGTCGAATTCCTCCGCGACCCCGGCAAATTCCAGCGGCTCGGCGGACGGATTCCGCGCGGCGTGTTGCTGGTCGGCCCTCCCGGCACCGGCAAGACGCTGATTGCGCGCGCGGTCGCGGGCGAAGCCAACGTGCCGTTCTTCACCATCTCCGGTTCTGACTTCGTCGAGATGTTCGTCGGCGTCGGCGCGAGCCGCGTCCGCGACATGTTCGAGCAGGCCAAGAAGAACGCGCCCTGCATCATCTTCATCGACGAAATCGACGCGGTCGGCCGTCATCGCGGCGCCGGCCTCGGCGGCGGCAACGACGAGCGCGAGCAGACGCTGAACCAGCTGCTGGTCGAGATGGACGGCTTCGAGGCCAATGAGGGCGTGATCCTGATCGCGGCGACCAACCGTCCCGACGTGCTCGATCCCGCGCTGCTGCGTCCCGGCCGCTTCGACCGCCAGGTCGTGGTGCCGAACCCGGACGTCGTCGGCCGCGAGCAGATCCTCAAGGTTCACGTCCGCAAGGTGCCGCTGGCGCCGGATATCAACCTCAAGACCATCGCGCGCGGCACCCCGGGCTTCTCGGGCGCCGACCTGATGAACCTCGTCAACGAGGCTGCGCTGACCGCCGCCCGCCGCAACAAGCGGATGGTGACGCAGGCCGAGTTCGAAGAGGCCAAGGACAAGGTGATGATGGGCGCCGAGCGCAAGTCGCTCGTGATGACCGAGGAAGAGAAGCTGCTGACGGCCTATCACGAGGGCGGCCACGCCATCGTCGGCCTCAACGTCGTCGCGACCGATCCGATCCACAAGGCGACCATCATTCCGCGCGGCCGTGCGCTGGGCATGGTGATGCAGCTGCCGGAGCGCGACAAGCTGTCGATGTCGCTCGAGCAGATGACTTCGCGCCTTGCCATCATGATGGGTGGCCGCGTCGCCGAAGAGTTGATCTTCGGCCGCGAGAAGGTGACCTCGGGCGCCGCCTCCGACATCGAGCAGGCGACCCGCCTTGCCCGCATGATGGTGACGCGCTGGGGCCTCTCGGAAGAGCTCGGCACCGTCTCCTACGGCGAGAACCAGGACGAGGTGTTCCTCGGCATGTCGGTCTCGCGCACGCAGAATGCGTCCGAGGCTACCGTCCAGAAAATCGACTCCGAGATCAGGCGTCTGGTCGAGGAAGGCTACAACGAGGCGACCAAGATCCTCACCGAGAAGCGCGAGGATCTCGAGGCGCTCGCCAAGGGCCTGCTCGAGTTCGAGACGCTGACCGGCGACGAGATCATCGACCTCTTGAAGGGCAAGAAGCCCAACCGGGAGTCGGTGCTGGAGCCGTCGACGCCGCGCGCATCCGCCGTGCCGCCAGCCGGCAAGCCGCGCCCGCGTCCCGATCCGGACACCGGCATGGAGCCGCAGCCGCAGGCGTAAGCCTCGCCCGCGATGGCCGGCACTTCCGTCAGACCAGTTGTGCAAAAGCTCGGCCTCAAGCCGGGCTTTTGTATTTTTGTCGACGGGTTGTCCGTTCCCTACGGCGACGTTGTTGGCGAACTGCCCGCCGATGTGCTGGTGGCGAAGACCGCACGGGCACCGCTCGATGTCGTGCACCTGTTCGCCGCCAAGGCCGAGGGGCTTGCGGCCAAGCTGCGGCGTTATCGTCAGGCGATCGCCCCTGACGGCATGATCTGGGTATCGTGGCCGAAGAAGAGTTCGCGCGTCGCGACCGACCTTACGGAGAGACAGGTCCGCGAAACCGGCCTCGCGAACGGCCTGGTCGACGTCAAGGTTTGTGCGGTCGATGACGTCTGGTCGGGACTGAAATTCGTGATCCCCGCCAAGGACCGCGGCAAGCGCTGAGATCGCGCCTTTCGAATATCCGTGGCCTCCGCTGCAACACCGTGGCATCCTCGCGCCAAGCCGTCAAACGGCACGGCCGCGTTGTCTGAAGGCGCGGCAAGAAAAGGGGAGGGGAGGCCGATGCGCAAGGCATTCGGCGCGCTTGGCGCCATTTCGTTCCTGCTGCTGCCCACGTCTTCCATCGCCGCCGAGATGCGCGGCGTCACATCAACCGAAATCAGGATCGGCCAGACCATGCCCTATAGCGGGCCGGTGTCGGCGTTCGGCGCGCTCGGCAAGGGCGAGGCCGGCTATTTCAGGATGCTGAACGAGCGCGGCGGCATCAATGGCCGCAAGATCAACTTCATCTCGCTGGACGATTCCTACGCGCCGCCGAAGACGGTGGAGCAGACGCGCAGCCTCGTCGAGAGCGACGAGGTCGCGCTGATCTTCTCCTCGATCGGCACCGCGCACAATACCGCGATCGCAAAATACCTGCAGGGCAAGAACACCCCGCAGCTGTTCCTGGCCTCCGGCGCCTCGAAATTCGGCGACATCACGCAATTCCCGCAGGCAACAATGGGCGTGCAGGCGCCGTTCCGCTACGAGGCACGGCTCTATGCGCGCTATGCGCTGGCGAAGAATCCGAATGCAAGGTTCGCCGTCATCTCGCAGAACGACGACTACGGCCGCGACTATCTCGCCGGCCTCAAGGACGTGCTCGGCGAGAAGTATGAGTCTCTGGTCACGGTTGCGACCTATGAGATCACGGACCCGACGATCGACTCCCAGATCGTCAAGCTGAAGGCCACCAATGCCGACGTCTTCGTGATCGCGGCGACGCCGAAATTCGCGGCGCAGTCGATCCGCAAGGCCTTTGAGATCGGCTGGCGGCCGATGACTTTCCTGTCCAACACAGCGGTGTGGATCTCGACCGTAATGCAGCCAGCCGGCGTCGAAGCCGGCACCGGCATCATCTCCACGGCCTATGTGAAGGATCCGGACGACCCGGCATGGAGCGACGATCCCGGCATGAAGGGCTGGCGCGAGTTCATGACCAGATACGTGCCGGAAGGCGATCAGCACGACACCAATTACGTCAACGCCTACAACAGCGCGATGGCGCTGGAGGCGGTGCTCAAGGCCTGCGGCGACGATCTCTCGACCGAGAACATCCTGCGTCAGGCATTCGCGATCAAGGGCCTGGAATTGCCGATGCTGCTGCCGGGCATCAAGGTCAACACCTCGCCGGCCGACCACGTGCCGGTCGATCAGATGCAGCTGATGCGCTTCAACGGCAAGACCTGGGATCGCTTCGGCGAGCTTCAGACAGGGAATTGAGGGTGGGGCTGATCGCGCTTGAACTGTGAGCGCCGGGGATCAAACCCGTCATCCTGAGGAGCCGCGCAGCGGCGTCTCGAAGGATCGACGGCCCGACTGGTGGCCGATTCATCCTTCGAGGCTCGCCCAGCGGCGCAATTGCGCCGCAAGGCTCGCACCTCAGGATGACGGGACGACGATGCGATTTTGGACTTGTGCGGCGTCGGTTAGTTCGTGCTCTGACCCGCCGCCGCCGCGCCGGTTTTCGTCTCGTCCGAGCGCACATGGATCACGGCGATGTCGTCCTTGTACACCCGCTTCCAGCCCTTCAGATGATCCAGCGCGTTGCCGGCGGGAGAGTCCGAGCTCAGCAGCGTGGCATCGATCCGGTATTTGTCGAGCAGGCCCAGCAGCCGGCCGACGTCGCGGGCATCGAGCGCATCGTAATAGTCGAGCACGAATTGCTCGCCATAGAGCTCGGCGCGGCCGTCGATGAACACCTTCATGTCGCGGCTGACCATGTAGCCGCCGAACGGCGCGGTGCTGAACACGCGTTGCGCCTTGTGCTGCTGCAGCACGTCGACCGCGGCAACGGGCGAGAACATCGGGAGGAATTTGAACTGATGCTGCGCGACGAACATCGCCGTCGTCACCCATGCGCCGATCACCATCGCGATCACAGCCAGGATCGTGACGACGGGAAATGCGCGCGTTTCTTCGAAGCGGGCGGCGGTGGCGCCTGCCGTTCCCCATTGCTCGGCGATCGGCTTGGCGAGCACCAGCGGAGCGATGAACGCGAATACCTCGATGTTGCGGACATGGCTCAGCGCCATCCAGATCAGCCCGAGCAGCAGCAGGATCCGCGGCACCGACAGCGTCAGCCTGCGATAGCAGATCAGGCCGATCAGGCCGAGCAGCGTGGCTTCGAAGAAGCTGGGCTTGCTGAAATCCGCCGGCTTCCATTCCCCGATCAGCGTCAGCAATTTGCCGAGGCTGAGGATCTTGGTCGCGCCCAGCAGGCTGTTCCAGCCATAGGGCGTCAGGCAGCTCGCGGCCAGCGCGGCGAGGCCGAACAGGCCCCATCGCACGACAAGCTGGCGGCGGCGGCCGGGCTCCGCGTTCCACACCGCCTCCAGTCCGATCGGTCCGATCAGCGCCAGCCCGAGAACGAAGCCGCCATGCAGATTGGCCCACAGCGTCATCAGCGGCAGCAGCCACCATGACGGTGAAGTGCGGCGATCCGCGGCCGCGAGCAGGCCGCCGATGAACGCCAGCAGCACCGGCAGCGCCAGCACATGCGGCCGCGCCAAGAAGTGGATCGTCGACAACAGCAGCGCCAGCGCCGCGATCAGAAGCGCGCGCGCCGGATCGAAATACGGGCTCAACAGATGCAGGAAGATCGCGAACGTCGCGCCGATCGCCATCGACGACAGGATCACCGGCCCGGCCCAATCGCCGCCGTATACGAGCGCGTACACCACCTGCGACAGCCACGAGCTCGAGATCCAGGGCTCGCCGAAACGGGTGAACGAGAACACGTCCGATGTCGGCATCGCGCCGTGTTCGAGGATCCACTGTCCGACCCGGATCTGCCACATCGTGTCGGAATCGCGCAGCAGGATTTCGCCGGCCGAGAGATAAAACAGATAGGCGCCCACGGCGGCGCACAGCGGCACCAGTCCTCGCGCCGCGCTACGGCTGCTCACGCTGCTGGTGATGGAGAGTGACATGCGCTTTCTTGCTTGTTTCGGCCGGGGCATCCAGAGCCAACGCCACCGCGTGACGCCAGCGCGCACTCGACCACGGCTTCCGATAAATTCGGGTAAATGCCGCAGCGATATCGCGCGCGTGCGCAAGATCAGATACCTCGATTTCGAGCGATCGCCTTAGCCGGCGATTTACCATCGCGGCCCTGATCCGGCCGGGAGCGGCCGGAGCGTCGCCGGCTCAATCAGAGGTGGTACCAGAGGTTGCAAAAAATCCTTACAATTCCAGCTTGTCATTCAGTCTGAATAGTTGTTCACTTCTTCAGGCGATTGCGGGATCAATCGCTCAAAACGTTGAAGACTCGTGTGTTCTGCCGGTGGGCGCCGGCCGGGGCGCACGGCGGGGGGACGGAACGCCATGGTTTACCGGCGAACTCATCAGGTCGTGAAACGGCTGGCCGCGCGGCGCAGCGCCATCCTGTCGGCTGCGCGGGACGCGGCGGCGGCGGGCGGCATGGCGGCGGTCCAGATCGCACCCGTCGCGGTGCGGGCCAATGTCGCGGCCGGAACAGTCTACCGCTATTTCCCGTCGAAGGCCGAGCTGATCTCGGAATTGATCACTGAAGTCTCGCGCGACGAGCTCACGGCGATCCGGCGTGCCGCCGATGCCGCGCCAGGGCCGTCATCGGCGCTTGCCGCCGCGGTGACGACGATCGCGGTCCACGTGCTGTCGCAGCGCAAGCTCGCCTGGGGCATTTTGGCCGAGCCGGTCGACGTCGACGTCACCGCCTCGCGCCTCGCCAGCCGCCGCGATATTTCCGGCGAGCTGGCCATGCGCATCGATGCCGCGGTGCGCGCCGGCCACCTGCCGGCGCAGGACACGGCGCTGGCCGCCACTGCCTTGCTCGGCGCGCTGCATGAAGCGCTGGTCGGCCCGCTGGCGCCGGCCAATCTCGACGATCCGATCAAGCTGCGTGACGCGGTGCAGACCGTGACGCTGCTAGCGCTGCGCGCGGTCGGCGTGATGGACGCACGCGCGCGGGGCCTCGTGGTGCAGGCGACGACTCCGGCGAAGGCGCTGGTCGGCGCCTGAGGCCAGCGCGCGCGAAGAACAGTTCTGTCGCAATGGCGTTGTAGTTTTGCGGGCTGGGCTCAACCACCTCACGGAGCAACGCATGACGACGACCCATGGCTCGGCCAAATGGCAGGGCGGCATCAAGGACGGCAAGGGCGCGATCTCGACCAAGAGCGGCGCGCTCTCGGATTACCCCTACGGCTTCGCCAGCCGTTTCGAGGGCAAGCCCGGTTCGAACCCGGAGGAGCTGATCGGCGCGGCGCACGCCGCCTGCTTCACGATGGCGCTGTCGCTGATCCTGGGCGAAGCCAAGCTCACGGCGGAGCATATGGAGACCAAGGCCGATGTGACCCTGGAGAAGGTCGCCGACGGCTTCGCCATCACCGCGGTGCACTTGACGCTGTCGGCGAAGATCCCGGGCGCCGACAATGCGACGTTCCAGGAACTGGCCGGCAAGGCGAAGGCCGGATGTCCGGTGTCGAAGCTGCTCAACACCAAGATCACGCTCGACGCGTCGTTGCAGGGCTGATCGCGGCGCGGCGGGTTAGAGCGTTTTCGAGCGAAATAGGCACCGGTTCGTGTGAAGAAGACGCGTCAAACTGGAATCTAGAGCTGCGCGTCGCCCTTCGGGCCGACCGAGGCGATGCGCAGCATGTTGGTGGTGCCGGGCGCGCGCAGCGGAACGCCGGCAACGATGATGACGCGCTGGCCGGCCTTGGCAAAACCGTCGCGGAACGCAATCGAGCCGGCGCGGTCGACCATGTCGTCGAGATCGTGAGCGTCCTCGGCGACCACGCAATGCACCCCCCACACCACCGACAGCTTGCGGCCGGTGACGAGGTTCGGCGTGATCGCGACCACCGGCACCTTGGGGCGCTCGCGCGCCACGCGGATCGCGGTCGAACCTGATGACGTCCAGCAGATGATCGCCGACAGGTCGAGCGTCTCGGCGATCTGCCGCGCGGCGTCGGCAATGGCGTCACCCACCGTCGCTTCGGGATCGACGCGCTGCGCGTTGATCACGTTGCGATAGGTCGGGTCGCGCTCGACCTCCTCGCCGATGCGGTTCATGGTGGAGACTGCCTCCACCGGGAATTTGCCGGCGGCGGATTCCGCCGACAGCATGATGGCGTCGGCGCCTTCGTAGACGGCGGTGGCGACGTCGGAGACTTCGGCGCGCGTCGGCACCGGCGCCTGGATCATCGATTCCAGCATCTGGGTAGCGACCACCACCGGCCTGCCGGCGCGGCGCGCCATCCGGATCATCTGCTTCTGCAGGCTCGGCACCCGCTCCAGCGGCAGTTCGACGCCGAGATCGCCGCGCGCCACCATCAGCGCGTCCGACGCTTCGATGATGTCGGCAAGGCGGTCGATCGCCTGCGGCTTCTCGATCTTGGCCATCACGGCGGCGCGGCCGCGGATCATCTTCTTGGCCTCGATCACGTCCTCGGCACGTTGCACGAAGGACAGCGCGACCCAGTCGATCCCCTCCGGCAGCGCGGCTTCCAGGTCGGCGCGGTCCTTTGCGGTCATCGCCGACACCGGCAGATCGGTATCGGGCAGGCTGACGCCCTTGCGGTCCGACATCTTGCCGCCGATCACGACGCGCGTGACTGCGCGCTCGGGCGAGGTTTCCTCGGCGATCAGCCGCACCTTGCCGTCGTCGAGCAACAGCGCATGGCCCGGGCGGAGCGCCGCGAGGATCTCCGGATGCGGAAGCTGGACGCGGCTGTTGTCACCCGGCGTCTTGTCGGAATCCAGAATGAAGCTCTGGCCGTTCTTGAGCTGGGTCGAGCCTTCCGCGAACGAGCCAAGCCGCAGCTTCGGCCCTTGCAGGTCGACCAGGATGCCGATCGGCCGGCCGTAGCTCGATTCGACATTGCGGATGGTCTTGACCAGCTCCCGCATCTTGTCGTGCGGGGTATGGCTCATGTTGATGCGGAAGACGTCGGCGCCCGCCTCGAACAGCTTGCGGATCATCGCGCTGTCTGAGGAGGCCGGGCCGAGCGTTGCGAGGATCTTGATTCGACGCAGTCGTCTCATGGTTTGTTTCCGGGTGGTGCGGCTGGCGGCAGACCAGACGCGCCCGGAGGCGCTGCGCCCGGCGGCGGGTTGGGCAGGCCCGGCATCGCCCCGGGACTTCCTGGACCCACGCCGCCCGGCATTCCCGGTACTTTCTGCGGCTGTTGTTCGTTGGCTTCGGTCAGCTGGACGGTCCATGCACGCTGCTCGCCGGTGTCGACCTCGAAGAAGCCGGTGCGGTCGAACCCGCGCGCCAGGCAATTTTCGGTGCCCTTGATGGTGAATTCCTTGTCGCGCGAGCACATGAAGGCCTGGCCGGACCATTCGCCGCCGCGATCATAGTCGAGAGCGTAGATGTAGTAATAGCGCGCCACAAGGTTGCCGCGCAGCAAGGTCTCGCAGGTGCGCGACGACACGTTCCACCAGCCCTCGGTGGTCCAGCCCTCGGCGTCCTTGTAGCCGAGCGCGATGCCGACGCGGCTCGAGGTGTTGTTGCAGAGCCGGAAATCGGCCGCCGCCGGGCTCGTCCACAGGCAGGCCGCGACCAGCGCCAGCACCGGCAGGAGGCCGGCCAACGTCAGACGGATATTGCGGGGAGCTGAGGCGAGGGAATCTGTTGGGCTCATGCAGCGAAGCTATATCAAATCATGGACGATTTCGCGTGCCCGGCCGGCACTGTCAACGGGCAGGCGCCCGTCTGCGACGCTGTCGGACTATGGCCGGGGTGGCCGGACGGGTCCGTTTTGCGCGCCGATATGGCAAAATCTGTGACAATTCCCGATTGCCAAAAATATCATAGCGACATGGTCTCCTTGGGCCGCTGGCGCGCTGCCGCCTGATCCCGCCCTCTGGCGCGCGATCGCATGAAAAGGGTCAACCCCGGGCGCCCTTTCCAGTGCCGAGACCCGTAAATGTTACCAGACGGGGCGCCCCCCAAAGCCCCGCTGGGTCGCCATGCTTCCAATCCCACGACCAACGGTAGGCTCGCGCCGCGCGGACCCGCGAGGGATTGATAATTTGCCAGCCGCCGGTCACGGCGCTTTGATCGCGGCATGCCACGCCGCCGCTACACGAAATGGTCAGGTCGCTACCCGCCGGGCAGCCCGGCCGACTGGATTGCTGACGGCCATGCCACCTGTAACGTCCGGTGCCACGGGTGCAGCCGCATGGTCGATATCCGCCTCGACATGCTGCCTCAAGACCGGCCATGGACCCGCGTGGGCTGGTGCCTTGTCTGCAAGGAGTGCGGCGCTGCTGGCGCGGTGAACATCGTGCCGAACTGGCATGACATGATCGGACACGCGGTTCCGTTCTCGCCGGGGTGGAGATCATGAAATTCTGTACCCGGTGCGACAATGGCCGGTGGGTTTGTGAGACCCACCCAGATCGGCCATTCTTCGGCGATCGGGCGTGCGCTTGCGGCGGTGCTGGCGCACCTTGCCCGTCCTGCAATGGGAGCGACCTCACCGATCCGGAAGACTTGCCGGAGATGCCGGAGGACTTCGTACCCGACGCGCGGCTAAAAAAATGATAGACCGTGGCTGGGAGCGCGCCTTCGACGATCCGATCCTGCTCCCCGCCGGCACCAAGCTGATCACGCTGCGCGACGCCGCCACCTACATCACCAAGCTGCCGAAGCGCGAGCACGATGCGCCGGAATGGCAGGCCGCGATCGAGGCGCTGATGCTGGTAGCGCGCGGTGGCCCGACGATGCTGGCGCGTATCGGCGTGATGCGGGCGCTCAACCGAGGCAACGCTAACAAGGAGCCGCGCAGAAAAGTCGCGCGACGATATAGGATCGTTCGATGAAGCCAGACAGCCTTCCGGCAAAGATACTACACGGGCTGATTGCGGCGCTGCTCCTTTGGGCGATGGCCGACTTGATCTTGTCGCGCTTTCTCCGCTAACACCATGGCTGTTTCCGAGGGCATCTGCCGGCGCTGCATACGTAAGGATGCGCCAGCCCCTCGTTGATCAGAATTCGGCCGACATCGTGTCCACCGACGGCAAGTGAGCCGCACAGTCGTCCGTAGTTGCATCGCGGCGTCCCTTCGTCACCGGGTCTGCATTCGCAAGAGACGCGACGAAGATCGGCATTGCCGCTCAGGATCAACTGGCGCAATCGCTCGGTCGCCTTCTCCGCAAGTTTTCCTTCCTGCTCGCACCGCGCCAGGTCGCCCTTCTCAGGTGTGTCGAAGCCGGCCAACCGATAGAGTTGTCCCTGGTGCCTGACAGTGTCGCCATCGACCACTACGATCTCCGCGGTCACAGGCGGACGCAATGGATCGGGCGCGTGGGCGACCTGCGGACCCGTTCGCGTCATATAGAAGTACGCCATGACCGGCGCAATCGCCGCAAGGATCAGCCACACGGGCCACACCGCTGGTGGCCCTTTCTGCGGCTTCTTCTCAGGGCGGCGGAAGGGAATGACGGCCATAGTGCTGGTCACGATACCGGAGGGCTTCATTGCGCACCCGCCCGGGTTGCGGACAGATTGTCGCATCCGCCCGCAAGGGAGATCGGGCGGGCATAGGTGGTTCTCGACGTCATTTTCTCTTGCTCGCCGAAGCCTTTCGGCTGGCATCGATGATGACGATTTCGGAGGCCCGCTCGCCTGCCTGAAGGCGCTCATCACGGATGCGCCTGATCTCATTCAGCTTATTGCCCAGATCACCGTAGTCGATGACGACAAACACACCAAAATCGGTTTGTGAGGCGGTCTTGTAGAATTCCAATTGCTTCTCGTAACCGTGCACGACCGTGCCGCTCGATCGTTTCATCTCAACCAATACGCGAGCCTGATAGCCGCTTGAGAATTTGAAATCGATCGGTCCTCCGCCCATGTTGGCCTCGGGCGAGATATCCAAATCGTTCGCTTTGCAAAATGCATCTGCGATCGCGTAGTAAATAAGTTGCGACGCGCGTTCCTTCTTGGGCTTGCCACCGACCCAAAGCTCCTCCCACAAATTGCCCGCCTCAACGTGACGCTTGAACTGGGCGATTGTATCTTTGACCACGCGCATTATCTCGTTGGGGCCGAGTTTCAAATTATATGGCGTTGCCTGCTTGAGGCCCGCAAAGCCGTCCGAGACGATAGCCTTGAGCTTATAGTATCCGAGCGCATCTAGGTTCGGATCGTAATTGCTGACATTCTCCTTTACAGCCGCCAAGAAGAAGTTGAAGTCGGCCGGTGAACCCAAGGCGGCACTACGAAGTGCATGCTTTCGGTCGGCGACGGTGGGTCTAACAATTCCGCCCAGAAACCGGTTTACTCGGTCACGTATGCGCGTGTTTTCCATCGCAGCGCGCTCAATATCCGACCAATCGTTGGCGATGGGCAATTCACGGACGATATCCTCGGGAACTAGGACGATCGGCGCTGGGCGACCTCTCGCGTTAACGAACTTTGGCAACTGGTGCCTTGTGCAGACATCGAACGAAAACAGCGGAACGCCATTCGCCTGACAAAAAGCTTCCGTGATCGCCGCCAGCTCCTCGATGATGACCGTCGTTGTCATGTCGCTGATGGTGTCGGGACCCACATCCTCCTCAAAGAAGCCCATTAGCGAGATCATCTCGGGATCGCTCGCGCCCAGAGTGATGATCTCCTTGCTCGTGCGGAGGATAGCTTCACGAATATCCTCAGGCCGGGAGTTGCCTGATCGGCCGCTTCCGCCATATCCCAGCCCATTCTCAGGTGGCTCGCTCAGGTCAAGTTGGCGCCGTGCCGCCTTCCAAGCCGCGTCGTTCTCTGCCTTCGAGATGTTGAGCATGCGCACCAGTATCTCGAAGTGCTGCCGAAACCGGCCAATGGCCGTCGTATTGATCATCTCGTTGCCGGACTTCTCCAGCAGCACCGGATCAATGAACAACGGCATGTCAACGTCGAGGAAAGGGTCGATCAGCCCAGCCGCCGCCAGGGCTTGTGACGATACTCCGAAATAGGCTGAAAACAGGGTTGGGTTCTGGACGCGAGCCATGACAATGAATGTAACTCGCGTGCAGATTGAACACTAACGGTGACACTAGATTAGTGTGGATAAACACTTTGAGCTGCGCGGCATATCAGCGGGCGGCTATGTCGAGGCCGGCGGTTTCGTGACTTTGTGAGGAACGCAAAAGCCCGGCCATCAATCATGATGGCCGGGCGGGGGGGGGGGGGAATATGAACTCGATGAACACCGCGTATATGCTGCGGTGCGACGCAGACTTCCATTCCGGATGAATACGGGTGCCCGGGCTCGCCCTAATGAGGCGCGGCCCTAGCTCAGGTTGCTAGGGCCGCTGGTGAGCCCAAGGCGCGGTACACCCCCTGCGCTCGGCTTCAATAGAGCCGAAAAGCTCAAGGTTGCATAGCGTGAGTTTTTCGCGAAGGGACTTCTCGCGCTGTTGGCGCGCCGCGACTTTCGCCCTTGGCGCTAGTCCAAAGTCGTGTGAGTTGGTTACGCGCAAAGGTTGCGAGCGGTGACGTTATTCGCTTAGTAGCTTACTCTTTTTCCAAGCACCGCTGAGGCGAGCAAACGTTCCGATGTCGATTTATCTTGAAGGTTTGGCAGTTCAATTTTTTCGCGGGATCGGACCTGCAAAGCAGGAGTTGGGTCCGTTCAAGGACTTCAACTTCTTTATCGGCGCAAATAACGCTGGTAAATCCACGATTTTGGATTTGATCCACCGCTACCTGAGCAAGAAGAAGAAAGAACCTCAAATCGTCGGTACGGTTGACGCATATGCAGGGGCGAAGACAGGTACGTTCTATTTCGCTGTCGGCCTATCGGTACAGACGTTCACAGATGAGGTGATTGCTCAGTTCGGCCTGACCACTAAGTCCCGCGGTTTCAACGATCACTCGGTTCGTACTTTCCACCAATCCATCAAGCGCGTCTGCCAAGCAATGGCTGACGATGAACTCATCTGGGTGCAAAATGATCGGCGAAGTGGCGATCCCATTGAGCCTGCGATACTGGATCGGGCCAAGCGCGCTTTAGACCTTGGCCCGTGGCAATCCTTGTGGAATGCATTTACCGGGAGCGGCGGTGGTGGGATTGACCAGCATTGGGTGCCCGAGACGCTCAAGCTCTTTTTCGATGCCCAACCTCAAAGGCTTCCTGCCGTGCGGTTCATTCCAACCCATCGGCAGGTTGGTGAAGCAGCGGACGCCTTCAATGACTTTAGCGGGAGGGGGCTTATCGGCCGACTGGCCGAATTACAAAGTCCCGATCATGATAAGCGAGAGGACTTCCGGCTGTTTGAGCGGATCAATTCGTTTCTACAGACCGTCACGGGCCGAAAAGAAGCAAGAATTGAGATACCGCATCATCGAAAGCACGTGCTGGTCCACATGGACAACAAGGTGTTGCCGCTATCAAGCCTAGGAACAGGTATTCACGAGGTGGTCCTAATTGCCGCCTTCTGTACGATCAGTCAAAACGAAATCGTTTGCATTGAGGAACCGGAAAGTCATTTGCATCCGCTGCTACAGCGGAAACTCATCTCGTACCTGCAATCGAACACCTCCAATCAGTACTTCGTGGCAACACATTCGCCGAGTTTCATTGATACGCCGGGCGCGGCCATATTTCACGTCACGAACGACGGCGTTCAAACTCAGATCAAGGAAAGCATTCTGCGGAAGGAGCGGTTTGCGATCTGCTCGGACTTGGGCGTGCGCGCATCAGACATCGTACAGTCGAACTTCGTGATCTGGGTGGAGGGACCGTCTGATCGCATCTACCTAAGACACTGGATTGCCAGCGTCGCCCCTGAATTACAGGAGAGTATTCATTACTCCATCATGTTCTACGGCGGCCGGTTGCTAAGCCATCTATCGGCGACGGACGAGGAGGTCACCGAGTTCATTCGATTGCGATCTCTCAATCAGAATTTGTGCGTCATCATCGACAGCGATAAATCGAACGCCGGCTCGCCGATCAACGACACAAAGGCCAGGATTGTTGCCGAGCTTGAGGACACGCGCAGTAAGGTGTGGGTCACCAAAGGGAGAGAGATCGAGAACTATATCCCGCACGATGCCCTGCAAGCTGCTGTCGGAGAGGTCTATTCCGCCAAGTATCATTCCGCCGTGTCAGCTAGCCCATATGGACACGCTCTACACTTTAGGTCGCGCTCCTCGTCGGGCACTGGCCCCGACAAAGTAGTTAGGGACATAGACAAGGTGCGGGTTGCAAAGATCGTAGCGAGCAGGCCTGCCGAGCTAGATATTCTTGATCTTAGGGAGAACGTAACGGATTTGGTGGCCCTCATCCGCGCCGCGAACGCCTAAAAGGTACTTTGGGGCCTGCCAGAACTTTGCGGGTACGCGGCACCGCCGGCCTTCTGCGTATTTTCCGAAGCCGTCTCCGGGTTTTGCTTCATGAGCAGTCGGACCGGAAACCCACGCGGCTTCAATTGGTTCGCCGGCCCAGCCGCGTGTAGTATCCGCCCGGATGACGGAAAGGAGGCGGCGGAATGCTTGTGAATGACGATCTCGAACGATGCTGGCGGCTTTGGCTGCGGCTATCGCACAGCGACCGCATCCGGTTTGGCGCGCGGACGCGAAAAGTTCGCGGCAAGGAGCGGCTGGCGATGAAGGAGCGGGCGGCGCTGGAAGCCAAGCAGGTTACGCAAATGCGGGACTTGAGTTTGACCGAGGCGGACCTCGCCGGCGCTGTCGGATCGATCGCAGCGCGGCGGCCATAAACGGTCACTGGTGCTGTGTAAATCATAGCCCCGGTCTCCGACAGCGGCCGGCCGAGAAAACGCGGGTAAACAGGTTTACCGGGCCGGCAAAAGGCTCGCCGGGCCGAGGTCTGATCCGGATGCGCAAACGCCAGCTTTGACGGCCATGCGGAAGTCTTACGATACGCGAGGGCATTGCCGCTGGTGATTTACAGCAGACTTTGTGACGCATCGTAGCGGTGGCCGATATCAGTTACCGCAATCGATAAACTTTGATCCGCCCGGCAGGCAGCTTTTTCAGAGTTGTCCGGTATGGCAAGGCAAAGGATCATGTCCATGTACTTCCTTACTGCCTGTCTGATCGTGTTGGTCTTGAGTGCCGTGGTATCGTTTCGTCGATCCAAGTCTTTGTCGCGAAACTTTCAAGGGCGGCTCGCGGCGATTTGGCCCTCGCTCTGCGCGGGAATTTGTGCGCTGGGGCTGATCGGATTTGATCGTGTTCGGGACAAGCAAGAATTTGGCCCCGACGCAACGATATATCTCTTCATGCTTATCGGTGCCTTCGCTGCCGGTTGGTTTGTTGGGGCCTTTGCCGAAAGCTACGTGCAGAACGAGCGCGAAAATGCGTCTCCCTAAATCACTTGCGCCATTAGCTCCAATTTTCGTGTTGTGGCTGCTCCTTCTGGCTGAGGTAATGTGTGCCGTCTTCGCGGAAAGCGTCTTCTTCGCTGGGAGATTTACACCACTTCATTGGGTCAACTACCGGGACGAACCCACGCTGTTCGTCTTCGTTTTCGCGACTTCTCTTGTGGGGACCGTCTTCTTAGGTTGGCTTCTCCTTGGCCTCATACCAAAGAGCGCCTAGCGATATGCTCAAACTAAATCGCATTGTCGGTCTCGTCTTTCTAGCAGCGCTCGCTTACGGCCTGCTCCAGGCTTACGGGTTGCTGCCGGAAGGCTCACCCCGGCTGTTTCCTCAACGTAGCGACGCGCCAGCGGCTTAAGATAGATGCCCCGCATCCGAATGCCCGCTTCTGGGGGCCCAATTCAGACCTCCGCTGATGTTCGCCATCGCGTCGCTGTCAGAGGCACAGCGGACATCCTGAGCGTTTGCGCTTTGTGGTGGTGAGGCCGCTCCCGGCGGATGGGCGGCAGCATAGGATCGCCCACCCGCCGGGCCGCGCCGCCATGCCGATGCTGCGGCGGCGCATCGGGGAGGTTGGGTTCAAACGTGGCGAACGACATCGGCCTGCCCATCGTCCTCGCGCGGCGCAGGCGGCGACGCGGGCGCCCACTCGATACCGAGAAGCGCGAGCACACTGACATCGAGGCGATGATCGACTGACAAGCCCTGCTTCTGCGCGTGATCGATCAACGCGATTTCTTCGCGCGCGGTCGCCAGCATGTCCCGCTCGATTTCGGTCTCCCTCTCCCGGCGCTGCTCGGCCATCAATGCCTCGTCATCGTCGGCGCACTCGTCGATCAGCGTATCGAGCTTTTGAACGATCTCGGCCTCGAACAACCAAGCAAGCAGAGCGATGGTATTTGGCTGGGGCTCGGTAAACCCGATCGTGCCTGGCGCAGCGTTGAAAATTTGCACCTGATTGGTCTGGGTCGGAAACGAGATCGGAGCGGCGTTCTCGACGGCGCCGGACATGTCGGGCGCACCTTGCGTGGCGAGCGCCTCGATCTCACGCCGCATCGCGGCCTTCACAATCGACGACGGATGCGGTGCGCATCGCGTCCGCTGCAAGTCGGCTTCAAGCTCGCGCAGCCGGCGGCGACGCCCTTCGATCGCGTCGAGGATATTTCCCTTGAAGCTCGGCACCTCGATCTCGACCATCGCGCCGATGGTCCCGCTCGGCCGCTTGGCGATCGCCGCCTCGATGTTTTGAAGCAATCGACCGAGGAGCGTGCTCTCTGCATCTCGCGGCGCTCGCGCGGCAAGCAGCCGGTCGAGATCGGCGCTCGCCCGGTCCAGACGCTTCTGCTCGGTTTGCACGCGAATGTCTTCTGCATCGAGACCGCCGCCGCCGACTGCGCGCGGCTTTTGCAATTCCGCGATGCGAGCCTTGACCTTGAAGATTTCGATGCGCACCGCTTGCTCGCCCTCGAAGCTGCTGACGTACAGCGCTGAGAGTTCTTCGCGCCGCAGCCGCATTTGCTCGACCTTCTCGCGCGCTTCGTTCGGCAGAATATCCATCGGATCGCCGATGTTCATCGCCATCATGCCGGGCGACAATGGGCCGGCGACAATGTTGCTGGCATCGCCTGTCGGAAAGCCGGCCTCGTTCTTGAACTGCGGCCTGCCGCCAAAGCCAAAATTCTGATGCTGATTGCTGTTCGCCATGACGCGCTCTTGCTGATGATCGACGGTGTGATCGGACCACGTTTCGTTTGGAGCGAAAACGGGTAGCTCGCTCCAAAGATCGGGCGTTCTGCTGCGGGCGTCGCCGCGAACCCTGACATGTCGGATCGCGCGATAGCGGCCGACATGACGGCCGTCCGGTTCATGCAGGTAGCGGAGTTGGCCGGCAAATCTAACAAGTTGTTAGATTTGGAAATCCCGGTCAGCGGCCTCTATCTCCTCGCTGCGCCATCGACGCCCGAGGAAGCCCAGCAAGAAATCATCGCGCGTGCCGAGAGTGGCGAAACGCTCTCGGTCGCCTACGTGGGGATCATCAACGAGGCCAGCGCAGGCAACACGCCGCTCGGAAAGACCCGCAGAAACTACGGCCCTTTTTTCGCTGGCGATGTCGCCGTCGAGCATGCTCTCGCGCTCGTCGAGCAGATGGATGCACATCAACCGCGCAAGATATTATTGATCAACCACGCGCTTGGCGCACGTCCGCCGCGCATTTTCAGGGCGATCCAGATCAGTTGCCGCTTCCGATCGCGGTGCCTGCATGTTGCGTCGGCCTTCGTCCTCACCCATTCCGACGTGCTGTAGCGGCTGAGCGCGCTGGCGATCTCACCGGCCACCGCCCACCGGCTTCGGCCGTGATAGAACGCCGTCAACTCGCGGATCGCGGCGTCGCTCGCCCGGAGCGCCGCCTTCGTTTCCGGGCTGCGCTCGCCCGGCCGGGTGCGCAGCGCGTCACGAAGTTCGGCGACCTCGGTGGCCGTGAGCGAGTTGAGATCGAGCCGAACCGTCATGATCCTACAGCCCGTCGTCAGGAGCGCCGTCGTAGGCGATTTGCGCGACGCGCTGCGCAAAGTCGCCGCGCGCGAGCCGCTGGCGCACCTCCTTGACGTGATCCGGCAATCGCAGCAGCGAGCCGACGTGCCAGAGACTGGGTTCGGCGATAGCATCCAGAATTTCGGCGATCGACGGCCGGAAGCGCGCGGTGCGACGCAGGTTGCGAAATGCGATAGCCAGCCGCAGACGTGAGACAGGCGGATCAGTCGTTGCGACCTCGGCCGCTGCGATCTCGATAAAGTCCCCCAAATCGACGTCCTTCGCGCCGAAGGCCAGCAGCAGCACGCCGATTTGCTGTTTGATCTCGGTGACCGTCGCAACAGCGACGGTCGGTTTCAGCGCGGCGTACAGGCGCCGGAATTCTTCGTTCGCGAGCATGACCTCGGCCTCGGCAAGCTGATCCCGCACGTAGCTTTCCCGGTTGCGATCCGCCGGCTCTGTCAGGATGCTCCCCAGCCGATCGCTGACCCAATGCGGCTTCTGCCGCGCGAACGTGCCTTGCGCCATGGCGATCACCTCGACGCTGACCGCCGTGTTGCGATCGCGCGTGCTCGCGCCGGATTTAACGATCTCGTTCATTGTCCGTCTCCTTCGTCAAAATTGCCGAGCAGGCCGCTTTGCCGTTTGATCCGCTCGGCGGGTGTCTCGGGACGCGCTGCCGGCTCGTCGAGCCAGCATTGTTTGCTGAGCCACGTGGCCGGATGCTTGGTGAATTTGGGTTCTTGCCCGTTGCGCTCGTCGGCGTATCGCCGGGCGGCGACCAGCAGTTCGTCTGGCGTCGCTTCGCCGGCACGAATGATCCGCGCATAGGCTTTCTCGGCGGCGCCTCTCGCGACGTGTCGCGGATAGGCGGCATAGAATTCCTCGAAGCCTTCGCCGTGCTGGTGACCGTTTGCGGGACGTTGACGCGGTTTCCGTGCTGAGCGATCACCATGATCAACATGGCGGAGACGATCACTCTCGCGCGCGTGCGCGCGTTGGGTAGTTCCCTTGGGTAGTTCTATGGGTAGTTCATTGGGTAGTTCTGTAGGACGCTGGCGTCCGGGTTTTTGGACGCGCGCGTCCGGGTTTCTGCCACGCGCGTCCGGGTTTTCTTGCCGCGTGCGTCCGGGTTTTTGATCGGATAACCGGACGCTGGCATCCGGGTTTTCGCACCCATTACCGGACGCTGGCGTCCGGGTTTTCAGGATCGGACGATAAACGTTCGGCCGGTGCCGACCGCCTGAGACGGCGACATCGAGATGACCTCGGGCGGCAAGCTCGGTCACGTTCCGGCGCACCGCGCGGTCGGTGATCCCAAGCGCGTTTGCGATGGTCTCTTGCGTCGGCCAAGCGTCACCGCTGCGCTGGTTGACGTGCTGCGCCACGATAGTGGCGACGTGAAGCGCCATCGGAGGCAACGAGCGATCGACGGCAACCTGCCGGAGCCAGAGGAACAGGCCACGCGCGTATCCGGGCTTCTCGGCGCCGCTCTCGAATGCTTCGGCGGTGGTGTGCGTCATTGCGGCGGTCCCCTTCTTGCGAAGGTGGGACCGGCGCGCTATTTTCGGGGTCTCGATGATTGCCCCGACCTGCGCCGGTCGGTTTTGGACGCCGCCCTTCGCCGGGGTGGCGTCCCTTCCCCAAGCAGCACCGCCGCCGGTCCCGCCTGAGTTTCGGCCTCATGGACGAGGCCTGTCGCGCCGCCCGTAGGCGACGGGTCTTCTATGCATTCACCTCGGCGGCCGCAGGCCGGCGCGGCTTCGGGCGCGGTCCGCGCAGCAGGCGCTTGACCTCGGCGTCCCATTTCCTTTTCGGCACCAGCAGAAACCGCCCGTGCTTCTCGACCGGTATCTGCTTGGTTTCCGTCGCGGCGCGGTAGCTTTGCGCGCGGCTAAGACCGATGTGCGCTCCGGCGTCCTCGATCCTGTAGAAGAACTTTTGGCGGATCAGGCGGCTGACGACTTTGGTCGGCATTCGAGACCTCCTCAAACGAATTCGGACTACCCTAGAAATAGGATATCAACTACCCTATACTAGAGGCCTAGGATCGTCTCGCGTCATATCGTTCGATCTCAGGAAGCTTCAAGCCCGATGGCACCTCGATCAAAAAAGCAGAAAGCTATCCCGGCGTTCAAACGCGGGCGCGAGTTCAAGGTGATACTCCCGCCGGATATTTCGGAGCGGATCGAGAAGCAGGCGAAGGACGAAGGCAAGCCGCAGAGCCGGATCATCATCAACGATTTGGCCCGAATTCCTGACCTTGAGCACCAGCGCGCTCTCGCGGAGAGCGTCGAGGATATGCGGGTGCTGCTCGCGCGCTATTCCGAGGAGATCATCGCGACCCAACTCACCGAGCCTTTGCTGAGCGCCGTCGATGACATTCTCGAGGTCAACAGCCAGGCCGAACTGCGGGTGAAGCTCGACAAGCTGCGCGTTTTGCGCGCCAACATGAAACTCCTGATGAAGGGAAGGAAGTGATGAAGGATCGCATCAACCGCCCGCCACCACGATAGGGGCGCTTGCCACTGCGACTGTTGCGGTGACGGGCGCCCCGGAAACGCAAGCATCGGGAAATCAGTCATGGCGATCTCCAATGTAGTAGCCCTGAAAGAGGTGGTCTCGCGGCACGAAACCGAGCCGCTCGATACGGTCGCGAACGCAATCAACATCAAGCTGCGGCTTGCCGACAAATCGGACATCGTCGCCGAAGATCACCGGCTTGCCGCCGGCCAGATGTTGGTCTCGTTGCGTAAGCGCGTCGAGGACGAGGGGCTGAACTGGTGGAAATGGGCCAACGGTCGGATCGACCGTAGCCGCCGCGATATCGAGAAGCTCATGCGGATCGCGAAGGCCGACGACCCGGAGGCTGCCGCCGAGGAAGCGGCGCAGAAAAATCGCGCACATCAAGCAAAGCACAGAGCAAAAAAATCGACCGGGGCAACTGCGGCTTACGTAAGCCGCACCGAACCCAGGGCCGGGACCGCGACGATCTGTCAGAACAACCGCAAACTATGGCGCTTCATCGACGACTATTGCGAGCGCACCGAGGCGTGGTTCACCGAGCATCAATCGGCCATCTCGGCCGAGGGCAAGACATGGCTGTTGCGCGGTCTGCATTCCGGCGCCGACAGGCTCATGCGGTTGGCCCAATCGCTGGATGGCCGCTAACTGCCAGCGCCGGCAAATCAGCGGGCAAATCGGAGCGAACAGGCCCCGGAGGGGCCGACCCCGACGCAAAAAGCGTCGGTTTTACCGTAAGATGCTGGGATCATTGCACTTTTTACGATTTCCCGGCATGTCCGACGAGTTTAGTAATGCGTCGCCGCCGCCTATCTTCCCGAAAATCCGAAGGGGAAAAGCGGCCGGGCACCATCCGGCCTCTTGATCCCGACGACCCGCGCAACCCGAACCACCCGAGCCAAGAAAAGCGATGGCTCGAACTGGCGGCAGAGCTAGGGCGGGCGGCAGCGGACCAAGATTGGGATCGATTGCACAACCGAACGGACGGGCGAGAAGATGGGAAAGCAAAAGACGGCGGTCATCTACGCAAGGTTTAGCAGCGACTTGCAACGAGACCGCTCGATCGACGATCAGGTGACGCTTTGCGAGCAAATTGCGCGGCGAGAGGGATACAAGGTCATCGAGGTATTCAGTGATCGCGCCAAGTCCGGCGCGAGTATGTTTGAGCGCGACGGCCTGCTGGCGCTGATGACCGCCGCGAAGAAGCGCGCGTTTGATGTTGTGATTTCCGAAAGTCTCAGCCGCCTGTCGCGCGATCCGGAAGATACCGCCGCGATCTTCAAGCGCCTTCGCTTCAACGACATCACGATCTTTGACCAGAACGGCGCGGTCACTGACATCCACGCCAGCATCGGCGGCATCGTCAATTCGATGTTTCTCAAAAATCTGGCCGACAATGTTCGCCGCCATCACAGTGGCCGCGCCCGCGAAGGAAAATTCCCGGGCGCGCTAACCTATGGTTATCGGTGCATCCCCGGCAAGCCGGGAGAGCGCGAGATCGACGCGGCGCAGGCCGCGATCGTGCGGCGCATTTTCGCCGAGTATGCGGATGGCAAACCCGCGCGCCAGATTGCGGCCGATCTAACCCGTGAGGGCGTCCCATCACCGAGCGGCGGCAAGCACTGGAACCACCAAACTTTCGTCGGCGGAATGAGGGGGCGGCGCGGGATGCTCGGCAACCGTCTCTACGCTGGCGAGATCGTTTGGAATTCGAACCGGACCATCCGCAATCCGGAAACCGGAAAGCGGACGCAGCGGAAGGCAAATCCGGACGATCAAATCGTCACGGCCGCCCCGCATTTGAGGATCATCGACGAAGCGACATGGGATCGCGTTCACGCGCTTTGCGATCAGCGCGCCAGCAAGTTTGGACATGACCGGCGGGCAGGGGTGCGGCGCGGCCAATACAAGGACCATCTCCTGTCCGGCATGCTTTGCTGCGGCGCTTGCGGCGGCAACATGCGGGTCTATCAGGTTACGGCCAAGAGCGGCGGCCGGGTGGCTTGCGCCGCCGCAATCCAGAAGGGCACCTGCACGCACCGCAAAAGCTACTACCTTTCCGGCTTGGAGGCGGCAGTGCTGGACGGCATGAAGGCCAATCTCGCAAATCCGAAGGTCCTGATCGAATATGTCCGGGCCTATCACGCGCGGTGGGCCGAGCGACAGCGGGAGATTTCGACGGACCGGGCAGCAGCCCAAAAACAGCTTAGCAAGCTGACGGTACAGATTGACCGTTACGTGACCGCAATCGGCGAAAGCGACGAGCCCGTCAAGGCGATGATGGAGCGGCTTAACAAACTGGAAGCGGAGCGGGCGGCGTTGGAGGCAAGGCTTGAGGCGGCGGCGGCCGAGGGCAACGTCATTGCCCTGCATCCGACTGCCATCGACAGGCTCGCTTCAAATGTCGAGGTCATGCATGCCGCCCTGAGCAAGGCGGCTGGGATCGGCGCCGACGCGACCAAATCGGCCCGGTATCGGGGCGCCTTCCGTAACCTGTTTGATCGGTTCATGGTCAATCCCACCCCGCGCCGGCATGCCTATGAGGTGACGCCAATAGCTAGGTTGGGGGTGATTTTGGGTGTCGATCTATTCCCCAAGGTCCGGAGCGCCAAAGAAATGTTGGCTGAGCAAGGGGTTAATATGCCGCTTGTGGCAAATGAGACAATTCCCACCTGATATCAATATGGTGAGCGCGACACACGGGATCACGATCATGAGCATTGACGACAAAACCAGAACGGAACTCGAGGCCGCGGTCTTCCGGCGTCTCGTCAGTCACCTGCGCAACCGCACCGATGTGCAAAACATCGACCTGATGAACCTCGCCGGCTTCTGCCGCAACTGCCTGTCCAACTGGATGAAGGAAGAGGCCGACGCCAAGGGCCTTGCGGTGAGCAAGGACGAGAGCCGTGAGGCGGTCTACGGCATGCCGTATGAGGAATGGAAGGCGAAGTATCAGGGCAGCGCGACGCCGGAGCAGCTCGCGGCGATGAAGAAAGCCCAAAGCGGGCATTAAGCCGAGCAACGTCATTCCGGGATGGTGCGTTAGCACCAGACCCGGAATCTCGAGATTCCGGGTTCGATGCTGCCGCATCGCCCCGGAATGACGTTTATACCTGAAAGACCAGCATCTCCTGTGGGCGCGCTGTGGATGAGCGCGATGTTTCCTTGACGGAACGCGCGCCAAAATCGAGGGTCGCCCGCAGCAAGCGGTGCGCAAGGCGCGTATTCGCGTAACATTTTGATACCTGTTCAGGAGTGCGCGATGGCCACCACGTCTGCCGCCGTCAAGGAAGAGCCCGCAACGCGATTTGCCAAGGACCAGCTCAAGTCCATCATCGAGCGCATCGAGCGGCTGGAAGAAGAGAAGAAGACGATCTCGGACGACATCCGCGACGTCTATGCCGAGAGCAAGGGCAACGGCTTCGACGTCAAGGCGCTGCGCGCCATCATCCGTCTGCGCAAGCAGGATCCGAACGAGCGCCAGGAGCAGGAGACCATCCTGGAGACCTACATGCAGGCTTTGGGGATGCTCTGAGGCGGCCGGCGGCCCACTCTCTGCCGGGCGTTCGCCAAGGGCGCCCCCAAAGGCGTCCTCCAAGGCGCGCCCCTCAAAGGCTCAGGTCAAAGCTGCTGGAAGGCCTCCTGTCGAGGCTTGGGTGAAATCCCGGGATTTGCTACACTGCCGGCGAGGCAACCGGGCAGATCGTTCAGATGGACGTGCCAGGACCAGAGCGCCGGCTCGCTGCGGTCCTCGCCGCCGACATGGTCGGCTATAGCCGCCTGATGGAGGCTGACGAGACGGGCACCCTTGCGCGCCTCAAAACCCATCGCATCGAGCTGATCGATCCGGCCATCGCCAAGAATCGCGGCCGCATCATCAAGACCACTGGCGACGGCCTGCTGGTTGAATTTCATAGCGTCGTCGATGCGGTGCTGTGCGCGGCCGAGGTCCAGAGCCGGATGGCGAAGCGCAACGCCGACGTCGCACCGGCGCGGTGGATGCAGTTTCGCATCGGCATCAATCTTGGCGACGTGATCGTTGACGGTGCCGATATCTTCGGCGACGGCGTCAACGTCGCGTCCCGCCTGGAGACGCTGGCCGAGCCCGGCGGCATCTGCATTTCCGGCGCGGTCCGCGATCAGGTCGGCGATCGCCTGGAAGATCTGAGCTTCGAGGATCTCGGCGACCAGACCGTCAAGAACATCGCGCGCCCGATCCGGGTTTTTCGCGTTCATCTCGAATCCGGTGCCAGGCCCGTTCCGGAGCACCCGAGCGCGGTGGCCGCCCCTGTCGTCGCCAAGAAGCCCTCCATCGCCGTGCTGCCGCTCGTCAACATGAGCGGCGATCCCGAGCAGGAATTCTTCGCCGACGGGCTCACCGAGGACATCATCACCGAGCTGTCGCGCTTCCACGATCTGCTGGTGATCTCGCGCAACTCGAGCTTCGTGTACAAGGGCAAGGCCGTGAAGGTGCAGGACGTCGCGAAGGAATTCGCCGTCGACTATGTGCTGGAAGGCAGCGTGCGGAAGGCGGGCGGCCGGATCCGCGTCACCGTGCAGCTGATCGACGCCGTGGCCGACCGGCACGTCTGGGCCGAACGCTACGACCGCGAGCTTGCCGACATCTTCGCGATCCAGGACGAGATGACGCGCGCGATCGTGGCGACCTTGCCGGGGCGCGTCGAGGCTGCCGCGCATGACCGCGTCAAGCGCAAGCCGACCGACAACATGGCGGCCTATGAATGCGTGCTTGCCGCCAAGGTGCTGCATCATCGCTCGGCACGGGACGACAACGCGGAGGCGCAGCGCTTGCTCGAGCGGGCCATCGTGCTTGACCCAAACTATGCCCATGCCCACGCCTGGCGGGCCTGCGTGCTCGGCCAGACCTGGGTCTACAACTGGTGCACCGACCGCGACGCGACCATGGCGCAGGTCGCCGCAGAGCTCGAGATCGCGCTCAAGCTCGACGACAATGACAGTGACGTGCACCGGATCCTCGCCGCGCTGAACCTTAACCGCGACGACCACGACAAGGCGGCCTTCCACCAGGAGCGCGCGCTCGCGCTGAACCCGAACTACGACCTCGTGGTCGTGCAGCAGGGCGAGCTCCTGACCTGGCTCGGGCGGCCCGAGGAGGGCATCGACTGGATCAAGCGGGCGATGCGCCTCAATCCGTTCCATCCGGAGCGCTTCTGGAGCCATCTCGGCCGGGCCTGCTATTGCGCCGAGAAATACGCCGACGCCGTCGAGGCGTTCTCGCGCATCACGCGCCCCGACCACACCCATCATGCCTTCCTCGCGGCGACCTTCGCGCAGATGGGCAACACGGTGGCGGCCTCTGCCCACGCCGCCGAGGTGCTGAAGCGCGAGCCGAGCTTCTCGGTTGCCACGCATCTGACAACGCAGCGCTACAAGTGCGAGCCCGATCGGTCGCGTTACGAGGCCGGCCTGCTCAAGGCAGGGCTGCCGGCCTGAAGGGGCGGAAAGCTATCTTGTCGGCAGAAGCGCGGCTCAGCGCAGCGAGGCGGTGCGGAGCACGAAGGACTGGGTCGTCAGGAGGGCGGTCGCCGAGCCCGAGAAGCGGTCGCAGGTCATGCCCATCATCGGATCTTCCGAGAAGGTCATGACGACGGCGGCCTGCGGCTTCACGAAATGAGCCCGCATCATGGTCATGTCGGTGTCGCCAAGCACCGTGGTCAGCATGGCATTGCTGGCGCTCGGCGCCAGCATCACCACGCGCATCCAGATATCGTTGCCCTTGGCGGCCGAGATCCGCGCGGAGGTGGTGATCACGCCCTGGCTCGGTGCGCCCTTGGCAACGACGGTGTTGATTTCGGTGCTAGGACCCGCGGCATTGCGCGTCGGGCGCACGTTGCGCGGGATCGGCGCGGTCGCTGCGACGATGTTGGCGCGATCGACCGGTGACGCCGCGGGCGCATAGGCCAGCGCCTTGTTGAAGTTTTCGGTCGTCGTGCTGGCTGTGGTCTGCGGATCGCTACCGCCGACCGCCTCACGGGCCTTCAGCGCGGCTATCTGCGCCGCCGACGCCTGCTTCGGCGCCTCACCCTCGTCACCCCAGAAGCCGCGGGCATTGATGATGTCGGCAGGCGATTGCGGCGCGGTGTTCTCGGCCACCTGCACCACTTGCACCGCGGGCTTCGCCTTCGGCATCGGAACGAGTTGGGCGTCGGCGGCGGCGAGCTGGATGGCGGCGGCGAACTGCGGCTTGGCGCGCGGCAGCGGAACCGGATCGGCGGCTTTGGCGGGCGCGGCGGCGGCCACCACGGTGTTGGCGGCGGGCTTGTCGTTCACGCTGGCCGCGCCTTCGTCTTCATCGTCACTCGACTTGCCGCCACCGAACAGCTTCGCGAACAGGCTCGGCTTGCCGATGGTCGCGGCATCGTCACCATTGCCGCGGCGCTCGATATCGGCCTTGGCAAGCTCATAGCCCTTGAGCGGCGTGCCGTCGGTCGGGACATGGACGGTGCGGCCGTCGGGGAACACCCTGACCAGCTGATCGCGGGTCATGCGCGGCCAGTGGCGGATGCTGCCGGTGTCGAGATGGACGAACGGCGAGCCCGAGGTCGGATAGAAGCCGACGCCGCCGCGCTGCAGGCGGAGGCCGGCGTAGCGGATCTGCTCCAGCGGCACGCCCGGGATGAAGAAGTCCATCGCATGCCCCAGCATGTGCTGGCTGTGGCGCGCAACGCCCGAGGAGCGGCGGCGGAGCATGGCGTTGGTGGCAGGGGCGCGATAGGCGGAGATGATCTGGATCGGCTGCTTGCCGCCGACGTCGTTATAGACGTCCCACAGGATGTCGAAGAGGTGACGGTCCATCACCGTTTCATCCTGGGAACGCCAGTCGCGCAGGAAGTGGTTGAGCTGCTTCAGCGCGCCTTCGTCGTAGCGGCCCTCGCGCTTGAAGGTGACGGTGAGGTCTTCGCCGGAATGGGTGTGGTGGAAGGAGAGGGTGCGGGTCTGGTTCAGCGCGGTGGCATCGTGCACCGATCCTGCGCCCGCCAACAGCAATAGCGCAGTCAGGCCGACTTGGTATCCGGCCTTAGGCAACGACAGCGGATTGCAGCGGCGTGCGAAGACAGCCAGCACTATGAGCCCACCCAGTCGACGAGCGTTCGGTCGGCATCTTTCGCAGACCCCCTGCGGAAGACGGTGAACGCTTTCTTAAAGCGGGAGGGTTAACCGAGGTTTACCGACCCGCCCCCAAGTTAGGCTTAACTAACTGGGCGACTGTGGCAAAAGATAGCCCTGCTCCCCGGCCGAGACCCGAAATGGTTAACGTAAACGATCTCGCCTTTTGAGCGAGATCGTTGATTTTGCTTCAAAATTTATCCCAATCGGGCCGAAATGCAGATCAGCGGGTGATCACCCGGCGCTGCTGCTGGGCCTGCCCACGACGGATCGGCTGCGGCTCCGGCTGTCCGAATCCCCCGAACAGGCGCTCGAAGAAGTTTGGTCCGGAGGAGCCAAAGCCGTTGTCGCCGGCGACATTGACGCCGGCGGGCAGGCTGCTGCTCGGCGGACGCGAGTAGCTCGGCTGGGCGTGCGCCACTACCGTCTCGAGATCCTTGCCGCGGCCGTTCCTGAGCAGCGACAGCATGGCGGCGTCGCGGCCGTAAACGTCCCTGCGCAATTGCAGCTTGCCGGCATCGTCCACGAACGCGGTCTGGTAGGTGATGTTTACCGGGATCGGCGTCGGGAATTTCAGGTCGACCTCGCTCGAACCGTACATGCTGCGGATCCGCTCCGGCGTGTAGTGCTGGTTCGGCTCGGTAATGTTGAGCAGGACGGCGGCGTACTGATCGGGATTCTGCACGCGCATGCAGCCGTGGCTGAAAGCGCGCTCGTCCTTCGCGAACAGGTACTTGTCCGGCGTGTCGTGCTGATAGACCAGGAACTTGTTCGGGAAGTTGAAGCGAATGCGGCCGAGCGCGTTGGCTTCACCCGGCGGCTGCGAAATGTGGATCGAGCCGTCGCGGTTGCGCTCGAGCCTGAGGCCCATGCGCTGCAGCACCGTCGGATCCTGCTGCAGGGCCGGCAGATATTCGTTGTAGATGATCGACGGCGGCACGTTCCAGGTCGGATTGACCGTGATGTACTTCATCGTCTCGGTCAGAAGCGGCGTGGCATGCTGGCCGGGCTTCCCGGTGACGACGCGGGTGGTCCAGACCGGCGCGCCGTTCTGCATCACCTTCAGCGTGTAGTCCGGGATGTTGAGGATCACATAGGCATTGCCGACACTGGCGGCGCCGAGCTGGCGCGGCAGCCAGCGCCAGCGCTCCATGTTGACGATCACGGTGTCGATCTGCCGGTCGCGCTTCGGATTGTTCAGCGCCTTGACCGTGCGCTCGTCGAGAACGCCGGTCGGCTTGAGGTCGACGCTGCTCTGGAATTTCTCCACCGCCCGCGCGACCGTCGCGTCATACTTGGTGCTGTCGGCATCCTCGGTGATGCCGAGCTTGTTGCGCAGGTCCGGCACGCGCGGATCGTCCATCTCGACCGCAGCCTGCTTCTTGCGCGCCGGCAAATATTTCAGCGTCGGACCGTCCGCGATCGTGATGACCGGACCGTCGCCCTGGCCGCGCAGCTCGGCGAGCTTCTTCTTCAGCTCCTTGTAGAGCTTCTGCGGCGGGTTGTAGCCGTCGAGCGCGGCGGAGGCGTCCTTGGCGGAGGTCACATTGGCGAACACTTCCGCCGGATCGATCGGGTGTTCCGGATAGAGAATGTCCGCCGACACCTGCGACCAGTGCATGCGGCCGCTCTGGGCCTGGCGGGCGTAGTCCAGCATGCTGGCGGCGAGCTTCAGCTCGGCGTCGGCCAGCGCGTCCGGCGAGGTCGCCGCGGCGAAATCCGGCACCGGATAGTCTGATGCATCGAGGCCGTCGGCGGCCGCATCCTTCAGGCGGGCGATGACGCCCTTGCCGGCGTCGGTCAGCTTGCCGGCCTTGGTGAACACCGGCGCGTATTCGCGAGCCGAATAGAACTTCTCGGCCGCTGCGCGCTCGTTCTTGCGGTCAAAGCTACGCAGCGACTTGCTGGCGAGCAGTTCGCGCAGCTTGTCGGCAACCGGCTGATCCTCGGCAGCAACGTTGCTTGCCGCCTTCGCCGGTTCGCCCGCCGGCGCTGCGGCGGTCGCGGGAGCAGGAGCTGTGGCCGGCGCCGCTGCCGTTGCAGGCGCGGGGCTTGCGACAGGCGCGGTGGCCGTTGCAGGGGCGGGGGTGGCCGCCGCCGGCGCGACGGCGGTATCGGTCTTTGGCGCGTCGGCGGGCTTGGTCGCCGGCGCGGTTACGGCATCGGCAGGCTTCGGCTCGACGGCCTTTGCAGTCGCGCTCGGCTCTGCCGGCTTGGCGTCGACCGGTTTTGTCTCAGCAGGCTTGGCTTCGGTGGCATGCACATCCGCTGGCTTCACGTCGGCCGGCTTGGCTGCATCGGGCAGCGCGGCGGTGGTGTCGGCCTTGAAATCGCTTGCGGTGGGGGGCGGCACGTTGGCCGGTTCGGGGCGCGGGATCGCCGCGTCGATCGCGAGTTCCGAGGCGCTGGAGTGCGGCGTGTCCTGCGCGAAGGCCGCGGTCGCGGACACCGTGAGGAAGGTTGCCGCGACGGCCATCAATACGCGGTCAAATCCTCGACGGTTGTTCGAACAGTCACGCATCGTCACACCCCCTGGGTGAAACTGCCCCTCATCAAACTGGAACAGTTCAAATCAGAATTTGGTTTCATAGCTTGCGCGAAGCGCCGGCCTCTCGATCGACTCGCACGCCTGCACACAACGAACGCAGACGATACCTTTGCCCCTCTCATGCAGCCAGCGCCATGCGGGGCAACTCACGACAAACTGACCTCGAAGCAGCTGATTTCACTCCGGGCTGTGCGTTTTTGCCACGCGGCACAGCCTTTGTCTGTCACCGCCACGACACGGTTCAAAAGGTTCCCTGGTGCGGCCCTGTCGGCCTCGAGGGCTAAGTGGCGTCGCTTGCGCGCGCGCCGGCCGCAGCTTCGTCGAGCTTGCGGTAGAGCGTCGAGCGGCCGATCTTGAGGCGGCGCGCGACCTCCGACATCTGTCCGCGATAATGCGAAATCGCGAAGCGGATGATCTCGTTCTCGAGATCTTCCAGGGGGCGCACCTCGCCCGCGGCATTGAGCATGGAAAGGCCGCCGGCGGTGGGCAGGGAGGTGACAACCGGTATTTCATTACCGGAGATCATGGCGGGGGCCGTGGAAGGCGACACCACCAGCGGCTCGCCCTGCAGCGATTTGCCGTCCGGCGCCGGATGCGCCGTTCCTTGCGGGAAATCGGCGAGCCCGAGCTGGTTGCCATCGCTCATCACCACGGCGCGATACACCGTGTTCTCGAGCTGGCGGATGTTGCCCGGCCAATCGAGCTGCGAGAGGTGGGCCATCGCCTCGCCGCTGATGCCGGTGAGGTTGCGGTTCTCCTCGGCGCAGAATCGCGCCAGGAAATGCCGCAGCAGATGCGGGATGTCTTCGCGCCGCTGTCGCAGCGCCGGAATGGTCAGCGGCAGCACGTGCAGGCGATAGAACAGGTCCTCACGGAACTGGCCGCCTTTCACGAGATCGAGCAGCTTGCGGTTGGTCGCCGAGATGATGCGAACATCGACCTTGACCGGCTTGCGGCCGCCGACCGCCTCGACGGTGCCTTCCTGCAGGGCGCGCAGCAATTTCACCTGCGTGGCCAGCGGCAATTCACCGACCTCGTCGAGGAACAGCGTGCCGCCATGCGCTTCGACGAACTTGCCCTGATGGCGCTCGGTGGCGCCGGTGAAGGCGCCCTTCTCGTGGCCGAACAGGATCGATTCGACGAGATTGTCCGGGATCGCGCCGCAATTCACCGCAACGAACGGCCTGGCCTTGCGCTCGCTGCTGCCGTGAATGGCGCGCGCGAACAGTTCCTTGCCGACGCCGGATTCGCCCTCGATCAGCACCGGGATCGTCGAGGACGCGGCCTTTTGCGCGGTGCGCAGCACCCCGGCCATCGCCTCGCTGCGGGTGATGATGTCGGAGAAGGTCAGCCGGCCCTCGCGGCTGTGGCGGATCCGCTGCAATTCGCCCTTAAGCGCCGAGGCGTTGAGGGCGTTGCGCAGGGAAACCTGCAGTCGCTCGAAGCCGACCGGCTTGACGACGAAATCCTGGGCACCGGCGCGCATCGCCGACACGACATTGTCGATGCCGCCATGCGCGGTCTGCACGATGACCGGGACGGTCAAACCAGCTTCACGAATTTTTGCGAGGACTCCGAGACCGTCGAGGCCCGGCATCACGAGGTCGAGCACGACGGCGTCAATCGCCTGCGTCTCGGATGCGGTCAGGGCCGCGATCGCCGCGTCGCCACTGTCCACGACGAGGGGCTCATAGCCGCACTTCTGCACCATGTTTTCAACCAAACGGCGCTGTACTGCGTCGTCATCGGCGATCAAAATGGTGGCAGCCATGGTTTTCCCCGCACGCTACGTTTATTTGTCTCGAATCGGGGCAATGTCGCCGATGCCGATTAACGCACTCTTAAATGTTGCAAACCCGCATTCATTCCGCCGCCGCCGACATCTTTCCGACTGAACTAAGGTTACGAACAAGATGACCTCGCGCTCCAAAACTGCATCCAACAAGTCTGCCCTCGGCAAGGCCGCTCTCCGCAAGGAAGCCGCGTTGCGCAAGACGGCCGCGCAACGCAAATCGTCCGCGGGCGGCCCGGCCGCGAAAAAGGCAGCCAGCAAGACCGGCAAGCTTCCGGAATGGAATCTGGCAGATCTCTACTCCGGTATCGATGCGCCTGAGGTCGCACGCGACTTGCAGAAAATGGACGCAGATTGCGTCGCGTTTGAGACCGACTACAAGGGCAAGCTTGCCGAAAATACCGCCAAGGAAGGCGGCGGAAGGTGGCTGGCCGAGGCGATCAGGCGCTATGAGGCGATCGACGATTTGGCTGGCCGTCTCGGCTCTTACGCCGGCCTGGTCCATGCCGGCGACAGCGTCGATCCCGCGATCTCGAAATTCTACGGCGATGTCTCCGAGCGGCTGACCGCCGCGTCGGTGCATCTGTTGTTCTTCTCGCTCGAGCTCAATCGCGTCGACGATGATGTGATCGAGCGCGCGATGGCCGAACCCGAGCTCGGCCATTACCGGCCATGGATCGAGGATCTGCGCAAGGACAAGCCGTACCAGCTCGAGGATCGCGTCGAGCAGCTGTTCCACGAAAAGGCGCAAAGCGGCTACGCGGCCTGGAACCGGCTGTTCGACCAGACCATCTCCGGTCTGCGTTTCAAGATTGGCGGCAAGGAGCTCGCGATCGAGCCGACGCTGAACCTGCTGCAGGACAAGGCGGGGGACAAGCGCAAGGCTGCCGCGCAGGCGCTCGCCAAGACCTTCAAGGACAATGAGCGCAGCTTCGCGCTGATCACCAACACGCTCGCCAAGGACAAGGAAATCTCCGACCGCTGGCGCGGCTTCCAGGATGTCGCGGACTCCCGCCATCTCAACAACCGCGTCGAGCGCGAGGTGGTCGATGCGCTGGTCGCCTCGGTGCGCGCGGCCTATCCGAAGCTGTCGCACCGCTATTACGCGCTGAAGGCCGGCTGGTTCAAAAAGAAGAAGCTGCCGCACTGGGACCGTAACGCCCCGCTGCCGTTCGCGGCGACCGGCACCATCGCCTGGCCCGAGGCGCGCAACATGGTGCTGTCGGCCTATAGCGGCTTCTCGCCCAGGATGGCCGAGATCGCGGAGCGCTTCTTCAGCGATCGCTGGATCGATGCGCCGGTCCGTCCCGGCAAGGCGCCCGGTGCGTTCTCGCATCCGACCACGCCGTCGGCGCATCCCTATGTGCTGATGAACTATCAGGGCAAGCCGCGCGACGTGATGACGCTGGCGCACGAGCTCGGTCATGGCGTCCATCAGGTGCTGGCGGCGAAGAACGGCGCGCTGATGGCGCCGACGCCGCTGACGCTGGCGGAAACCGCAAGCGTGTTCGGCGAGATGCTGACCTTCAAGCGGCTATTGTCCCAGACCAGGAACGCCAAGCAGCGCCAGGCGCTGCTCGCGGGCAAGGTCGAGGACATGATCAATACCGTGGTGCGGCAGATCGCGTTCTATTCATTCGAGCGCGCGGTTCATACCGAGCGCAAGAACGGCGAACTCACCGCCGAGCGGATCGGCCAGATCTGGCTCAGCGTGCAGGGCGAGAGCCTGGGGCCGGCGATCGAGATCAAGCCGGGCTACGAGACGTTCTGGATGTACATTCCGCACTTCATCCACTCGCCGTTCTACGTCTATGCCTATGCGTTCGGCGATTGCCTCGTGAACTCGCTCTATGCGGTTTACGAGCACGCGTCCGAAGGGTTTGCCGAGCGCTATCTCGACATGCTCGCCGCCGGCGGCACCAAGCACTATTCCGAGCTGCTGCGGCCGTTCGGGCTCGATGCCAAGGACCCCAAATTCTGGGACGGCGGCCTGTCCGTCATCGCCGGCATGATCGACGAGCTGGAGGCGATGGGCTGAGGCCCATCGGCGTTCCGGCCGGGCCGGGCGGCAGCCGGTCCCGTGCCAGTTTCGTTCGGCGTTTTTTTGCGCCTGACGGCATGATCGTTCCATGATGCCTGCGTTTGGGAGGCCAATCCTGCCGAGGGGCTGCCGCGGCGTCGTCGCTCGAACGTGGATCGGGGACGATTTGCGCTTCAAATCGCCCGATCGGGACCGCGCCGTTGCCCTGCCTATCCGTTTGCGGTAATGGCTCGCGGAGGAACGCGAATTTCTGACTGGGGACAGCGATGGCAGACCATAGCGAAGTGGCCTACACGACCGCCGACGGCAACGATTACGTGGCGCATGAGCAGACCTATGAAGGGTTTCTCATGCTGGTCAAATGGGGCACCATCAGCGTCGCCATCATTCTCGCCTTGATGGCCTATTTCCTGGTCTGATCCTTAGATCGGCTAGCGGCGCCGCCGTCCCGCGGCGGTGCCGGAATTTCCTGTCGAAACCCGGATGTAAAAACCGGGTATCCAAATCTGGCGAAAATAACGCTAGTTTGAAGACGCGTGCGCCGCTCGCGCCGCCGGAGGGCCCATGAAGATTGCCGTTGCCAAGGAAATTGATCCGTCCGAGCCGCGGGTTGCGGCCTCGCCCGATACCGTGAAGAAGTTCAAGGCACTCGGCGCCGAGGTCGCGGTCGAGCCGGGCGCGGGCATCAAGTCGGGCCTTCCCGATTCGGAGTTCACCGCGGTTGGCGCCACCGTCAGCGCGGACGCGCTCAAGGACGCCGACATCATCATCAAGGTGAAGCGGCCGGAAGCCTCCGAACTTTCCAAATACAAGCGCGGCGCGCTGGTCATCGCGATCATGGATCCCTACGGCAACGAGGCCGCCCTGAAGGCGATGGCCGATGCCGGCGTGTCCGCCTTCGCGATGGAATTGATGCCGCGCATCACCCGCGCGCAGGTGATGGACGTCTTGTCCTCGCAGGCTAACCTCGCCGGCTACCGCGCCGTGATCGAGGGCGCCGAGGCCTTTGGCCGCGCCTTCCCGATGATGATGACCGCCGCCGGCACCGTTCCGGCCGCCAAGGTGTTCGTGATGGGCGTCGGCGTCGCCGGCCTGCAGGCGATCGCGACCGCGCGGCGGCTCGGCGCCGTCGTCACCGCGACCGACGTGCGCCCGGCCACCAAGGAACAGGTCGAATCGCTCGGCGCGAAATTCCTCGCCGTCGAGGATGAGGAATTCAAGAACGCGCAGACCGCCGGCGGCTACGCCAAGGAAATGTCCAAGGAGTACCAGGCCAAGCAGGCCGCGCTGACCGCCGAGCACATCAAGAAGCAGGACATCGTGATCACGACCGCGCTGATCCCGGGCCGTCCGGCACCAATGCTCGTCACCGGCGAGATGGTGAAATCGATGAAGCCCGGCTCGGTGCTGGTCGATCTCGCGGTCGAGCGCGGCGGCAATGTCGAGGGCGCGAGGCCCGGCGAAGTGGTCGAGACCGATGGCATCAAGATCGTCGGCTACACCAACGTTGCCGGCCGCGTCGCGGCGTCGGCCTCGAGCCTCTACGCGCGCAATTTGTTCTCGTTCATCGAGACGATGGTCGACAAGGCCAACAAGGCGCTCGCGGTCAATTGGGACGACGAACTGGTGAAGGCCACCGCGCTGACCAAGGACGGCGCCGTCATCCATCCCAACTTCCAGCCGAAGTAAGGAGAGAAGCCATGGAGCATCTCGCGCAGGCCGTCGATCCGTTCGTGTTCCGGCTGTCGATTTTCGTCCTCGCCGTGTTTGTCGGCTATTTCGTGGTTTGGTCGGTGACCCCGGCGCTGCATACGCCGCTGATGAGCGTGACCAACGCGATCTCCTCGGTGATCGTGGTCGGCGCGCTGCTCGCGGTCGGTGTCGGCATGGTCTCGAGCGGTTCGGGCTGGGCCCGCGGCTTCGGCTTCGTCGCGCTGATCTTCGCCTGCGTGAACATCTTCGGCGGCTTCCTGGTCACCCAGCGCATGCTCGCGATGTACAAGAAGAAAGCCAAGTGAGCGGCAATCACCTCGGGGTGATGAGGATTTTGGGGGACCTGAGATGAGCGCCAATCTCTCTGCACTGTTGTACCTCGTGGCGGGGGTGCTGTTCATCCTGTCGCTGCGCGGCCTGTCGAGCCCGGCGTCGTCGCGCCAGGGCAACATGTTCGGCATGATCGGCATGGCGATCGCCGTCGGCACGACGCTGGCGAGCCATCCGCCGGCCGACGGCGTGGCCTGGGTGCTGGTCATCCTCGCGGTCGCGATCGGCGGCGGCATCGGCGCCGTCATCGCGCGCCGGGTGCCGATGACCTCGATGCCCGAGCTCGTCGCCGCATTCCACTCGCTGGTCGGCATGGCCGCGGTGCTGGTCGCCGCCGGTGCGTTCTATGCGCCCGAGGCGTTCGACATCGGCACGCCCGGCCACATTCATCCGCAGAGCCTGGTCGAGATGTCGCTCGGCGTCGCGATCGGCGCGCTGACCTTCACCGGTTCGGTGATCGCGTTCCTGAAGCTGTCGGCACGGATGAGCGGCGCGCCGATCATCCTGCCGTTCCGCCACGTCATCAACATCGTGCTGGCGCTGGCGCTGGTGTTCTTCATCGTCGGCCTCGTGATGAGCGGCAGCGCGCTCGACTTCTGGCTGATTACCATCATCGCGCTGGCGCTCGGCGTGCTGATGATCATCCCGATCGGCGGCGCCGACATGCCGGTCGTGATCTCGATGCTGAACTCCTACTCCGGTTGGGCCGCGGCCGGCATCGGCTTCACGCTGGGCAATTCGGCGCTGATCATCACCGGTGCGCTGGTCGGCTCCTCCGGCGCGATCCTGTCCTACATCATGTGCCACGCGATGAACCGCTCGTTCATCTCGGTGATCCTCGGCGGCTTCGGCGGCGAGACTGCCGCAGCCGGCGGCGGCTCGGGAGAGCAGAAGCCCGCCAAGCTCGGCTCGGCGGATGACGCCGCCTTCATCATGAAGAACGCCTCCAAGGTCATCATTGTGCCCGGCTACGGCATGGCGGTGGCGCAGGCCCAGCACGCGCTGCGCGAGATGGCCGACATCTTGAAGAAGGAAGGCGTCGAGGTGAAATACGCCATTCACCCGGTCGCGGGCCGCATGCCCGGCCACATGAACGTGCTGCTGGCCGAGGCCAACGTGCCCTATGACGAGGTGTTCGAGCTCGAGGACATCAACTCGGAGTTCGCCCAGGCCGACATCGCCTTCGTGATCGGCGCCAACGACGTCACCAACCCGGCGGCGGAAGAGGACAAGACCTCGCCGATCTACGGCATGCCGGTGCTGCAGGTCTGGAAGGCCGGCACCGTGATGTTCATCAAGCGCTCGCTCGCCTCGGGCTATGCCGGCATCGACAACCCGCTGTTCTACCGCGACAACACCATGATGTTGCTCGGCGACGCCAAGAAGGTCACCGAGAACATCGTCAAGGCGATGTAAGGCGGTAGCGATGGCGTTGAACCGGGAGTGGCATCGAGCGCATCGCATGCCGCCCCGGGCGACGCGCGAGCAACGCATCAAGTGGCACATCGCGCATGCGGCGGCGTGCGCGTGCCGAGCGGTCCCCGACAGCGTCAAGGCGGACGTCGAGAAGCTGCTCAAGCTCCGCGGCAAGACATAGCCGCGGCCACCGCTGATGGCGCTGGCACTCGCAATCCTGAAATGGTTCCTGATCGCCGCGGTCGTCGTCTATCTCGGCGGGCTCGCGGTGCTGTACGTCAAGCAGCGCGAGCTGCTGTTTCCGATCCCGCCGGTCGGACGGACTGCGCCGGCAGCCGCGGGCCTTCCCGAAGCGGAAGAGCATGTCCTGACCACCGGCGACGGCGAGAAGGTCATCGTCTGGCACGTGCCGGCGAAGCCGGGCCGGCCGGTCGTGCTGTTCTTTCATGGCAATGGCGATTTCCTTGCCGGGCGCGTGGCGCGCTTCAAGGCCATCACGGCCGACGGCACCGGGCTGGTGGCGCTGTCCTTTCGGGGTTACGCAGGGTCGAGCGGGTCTCCGAGCGAGCAGGGACTGCTGCAGGACGCCGCGGCGGCCTACGCCTTCACCACCGCGCGCTGCCGCGCCGAGCAGATCGTGGCCTGGGGTTTCTCGCTCGGCAGCGGCGTTGCGGTCGCGCTCGCCGCCGAACATCCCCTCGGCAAGCTGATCCTGGAGGCGCCCTACACATCAACGGCTGACGTCGCCGGCGCGCATTTCTGGTATGTGCCGGTCAGCCTCCTGATGCGCGATCAATTCCACTCCGACCGGCTCATCGCGCAGGTCAAGGCGCCGCTCCTGATCATGCATGGCACCGACGATCCGGTGATCCCGATTCGCTTCGGCGAGCGCCTGTTCGATCTCGCCCATGAGCCCAAGCAATTCGTGCGACTGCCCGGTGGCGGGCACGACAATCTCGACGATTTCGGTGCGATGGCGACGGCGCGGCGGTTTATCGGCGCCGCAAGAGGCTGACGGCGGCGATTGTCTGTCGCATAATCGCGCCACCGAAGTGAGGGGACCCCACGATGAGTGCACACGGACCGATGCCGCGGTCGGCCTGGCTGTATCCCGTTCTGGCGGTGCTGTTGTTTGCCGCGGTCACGGCCACCGGTTACAGCTTCGCGCCATCGGCCGGGGGCTGGGTGTTTGCGGCGGTGCTGCTGGTCATTCTGTTCGGCACCGTGTTCGCGGCGGTCCACCATGCCGAGATGATAGCCGAGCGGATCGGCGAGCCGTTCGGCACATTGCTGCTGACGCTCGCGGTGACGATCATCGAGGTGGCGCTGATCTCGACCATCATGCTGGGCGAAACGCCGGCGCCGACCCTGGCCCGCGACACGGTGTTTGCGGTGGTGATGATCGTCTGCAACGGTCTGGTCGGGCTCTGCATCTTCATCGGCGGCCTGCGCTACAAGGAGCAGGATTTCCAGATCACCGGGGCGAACCTTTACCTCAGCGTGCTGTTCGTGCTCGCGACCATCACGCTCGATATGCCCAATTTCACGCTGACCTCTCCGGGCCCGGTGTTTTCCACGGCCCAGCTCGCCGTGGTCAGCGTCGTGACCGTGCTGCTCTATGCGGTGTTCCTCTACACCCAGACCATCCGTCACCGCGATTATTTCGTCAGCGGCGCCAATGAGGCAGCGGCGCATGGCGAGGTGATGTCGGACCGCATGACGGCGATCAGCGTTGCACTGCTGCTGGTCTCGCTGCTGGCGGTGGTGCTGCTGGCGAAGAAATTCTCGCTGGTGGTCGATGTCGTCACCGTCAAGATCGGCGCGCCGCCGGCCTTTGCCGGCCTGGTGGTGGCGGCCCTGATCCTGTTGCCGGAGAGCGTTGCCGCTGTGTCGGCGGCGCGCAAGAACGACCTGCAGAAGAGCATCAACCTCGCGCTCGGCTCGTCGATCGCCACCATCGGGCTCACGGTTCCCGCGGTGGCGGTAGCCGCCTATGCGCTCGACAAGCAATTGGTGCTCGGGCTCAGCAACCAGCATATGCTGATCCTGCTGCTCACCTTCATGGTCAGCATGCTCACCTTCGGAACCGGCCGCACCAACATCCTGTTCGGGCTGGTTCACATGGTGGTGTTCGCCGTGTTCGTGTTCATGGTTTTCGTGCCGTAGAGCATGATCCGCTTAAAAAAATTGGAGAAAATGACGATGCTCAGTGCCAAATCGGATGTGCAGGTGGATACGGCGGAAGTCCGGGTGACCGAATGGCGCCTCGCGCCGGGCAGCGCCACCGGCCACCACACCCATGAGATGGACTATGTCATCGTTCCGATCACGGCGGGCGAGATGACGATCGTGGCGCCGAACGGCGAGCGCTCGAAGGCGCAGCTCGGAGCCGGCAAATCCTATTTCCGCAAGGCCGGGGTCCAGCACGACGTGCTCAACGAGACGGCCAGCGAGATCGTGTTCCTCGAGGTCGAACTCAAGCCCTGACGCGGCGCGAGAACCAAGCAAGGAACCCTGCACCCGCCGAATGGCAGGTCCGAGCCGGCGCGGCTGTGGAAATTCATAACCCGTTAACGGCTGCGCGATGATCTAGCAGGCGGATGCGGCCTGCGCAGGGGACGCCTCCGGCTGAAACCAAAGCGACACCAAAGGTGACGTCGGAACGGGGGTTTGCCACCGATCCGACGCAGTTGATCCCTGAATGTGCCTCAAAGTTCCAGCATGTAGTAGCGGGGTGGGGAGTGGCAGGTCATGCTGAGTTACCTGAAGAAATTCGTGATGGACATCTTACCCTCGGTGGCAGCGACCATCATCGGGGCGTACATCGTTAATCACTACATCGTGGCCAAGCCGGAAGCACCGGCAGCCGCAGCCGTGACCGCCGCAGTCAATCCCAAGGCAGATCCGAAAGCCGCCGCCAAGCCCGCCACCGTCGTCAGCAGCCTCCCCGAAGCCGGCGTGAAGGCCAAGGGCATGTCCGAGCGTACGCTGATCGAGCGGTCGGCGTCCGAGAAGGCCACCGTCACCGAGAAGCCTGCCGAGAAATCGGCCGACCCCAAATCGGCCGACGCAAAGCCTGACGTGCCGGCCGATACCGCCAGCATCCCGGCCGACACCCGCCATCATCCGGCGGCGCCGAAGGCCGTCGCGAAGGTCGCGCCCGCCGCGCCGCAGCCGGCCGCGCCCGCGACGTCAGCCGCACCGGTCGAGGCTGCTGTGACGCCTGAGGAAAGCCGCGACGCCAACGACCTCGCGCGCGCCGCCATCGAGCGGCTGCGCAAGGAGCGTCCGCAGGAGGCAGCGCGGTCCCAGGATGCCATGCGCACCGATCTCGCTCGCCTGCCTGAGGCGCAGCGTCAGGCAGCCACATCGGCGATCCGGCCGTTGCCGCCGCCGATCATGGTGTCGAGCCCGTCCACTGACAATGTCGATCAATCCTCGCAGCCGCGTCCGCCCTATGCCGGCGGCGGCCAGGACTCCAACCGGCTGACGCCGCCGGCCGACATTCCGGTCCCGGTGGTGCAGGCCCCGCTCGACCTGCGCGCCGAGGCGATCATGCCGGCGCAGAAGAACGAGCGCACGTCGGTGACCGACGACATGTTCTCCGGCATGAAGTCGATGTTCCACGCCGTCCTGCCGAAGTAGCCGCAGCGCCGCTCGATCGTTCCTGACGGGTTGTCTTCACGCCAATCGCTAGCCGCCGGTGCGCGCCAGCCCGCTGCGCGCATTGCCGTCGCCTGGCCGCAGCGCGAGCGCGCGGTTGTAGGACGCCGCCGCCTTGGCCTTGTCGCCGAGCCGCTCATAGACCTGGCCGCGCGTGCTCCACGCCGCAACATTGCCGGGATCGGCCTGCACCGCCTCGTCGAGATCGCTGGCGGCCTGCTTGGCCTTGTCGAGCGCGAGGTAGCTGGTGGCACGGCCGACCAGGGGCTCGGCCTTCTGCGGCGACAGCCCGCTGGCTGCCGTGAAATCGTCGATCGCCTGCTGATGCTGTCCGCGGACCTGATAGATCAGGGCGCGGCCGTAGAGCGCCTGGATGTTGTAAGGGTCGGCCGCCAGCGCCTGTTCGAACTCCGCCATCGCCTCGTCGAGCTTGCCGGAGCGCGCCAGCACCTGAGCACGCGTGGTGTGATCCTTGGCGCTGTTGACGTCTTGCGGGGTGATGGTGTCGGCGGCGGGCTTGTCGGCGGTGGCAGCGGGCTTCGGCTTGTCGTCCGAGGAGCCCCATGAACCGAGGTCGAAGGAGCAGCCGCCGAGCGGCAGGCCGAGAACCACTGCAATGATGACGAGATGCGGCGCGCAACGGCGGTGCGCGGGTCCTGGAAAGAGCGGGCGGGATACCGGATCAGCCGTCATGCAAAATGCTCTTGCCGGTCGCTTTGCATGGGTACCCCGGAACGCGGCGTGCTTCAAAACGACAACGCGGGCCCGTGGCCCGCGCTGTTAGACTTCCATACAGGCAAAACGGTTCAGCGAGGGCCGCGACCGGCGCCTGCACCGCCCGGACGGCCGCCGCGGTCGCCACCGGGGCCAGCGCCGAACACTGGCTTCGGCTTCATCGGCAGCAGGCCTTCGCGCTGCAGCTTCTTGCGCGCCAGCTTGCGTGCGCGGCGCACGGCTTCGGCCTTTTCGCGGGCCTTCTTCTCAGACGGCTTTTCGTAATGACCGCGGAGCTTCATCTCGCGGAAAATGCCCTCGCGCTGCATCTTCTTCTTCAGCGCCTTCAGGGCTTGGTCGACATTGTTATCGCGGACGAGAACCTGCACGCGGCATCCTCTTTTGAATTGATCGGTTCGGAATTCTGGCGAGGTGAAGGGGCGGCAAAAGGCCTGCCTCTTAACCCTAGGCGCGCGCATGTATCAGACAAACGCGCAGATGTCCACCGGTCGAGTGACTTTCGGGCCTAGTAAAGCCACGAAATAGGGCGAAAATGCCATTGTGCGGCCCCGATTTGGGTGGTTTGGCGCCCAGATGAGGGCCGCTCCCGGCGTTTTGGATAACCCGGACATTGGAAATAGGGGAGATGCGAGATGGAGATGAAGAAATACGCTGCCGAGGCCATCGGTACGTTCTGGCTCACATTCGCTGGTTGCGGCAGCGCGGTGATCGCGGCCGGCTTTCCGCAGGTCGGGATCGGCCTGGTCGGCGTGTCACTGGCCTTCGGGCTGAGCGTGGTGACCATGGCCTATGCGATCGGCCATATCTCGGGTTGCCACCTCAACCCGGCGGTGACCGTCGGGCTCGCCGCGGGTGGGCGTTTCCCGGGCGGCCAGGTGCTGCCCTACATCATCGCGCAGGTTGTGGGCGCGATCATCGCGGCCTGGCTGCTCTATGTGATCGCGAGCGGCGCGCCCGGCTTCGATGTCAGCAAGGGCTTTGCCTCCAACGGCTATGACGCGCATTCACCCGGCCAGTACAACATGGTGGTGTGCTTCATCACCGAGGTGGTGATGACCATGATGTTCCTGTTCATCATCATGGGATCGACCCATGGCAAGGCGCCCGCCGGCTTCGCACCGCTCGCCATCGGCCTCGCGCTGGTGATGATCCACCTCGTCAGCATTCCCGTCACCAACACTTCGGTGAATCCGGCGCGCAGCACCGGGCCGGCGCTGTTCGTCGGCGGCTGGGCGCTGGGACAGCTCTGGCTGTTCTGGGTCGCACCGCTGATCGGCGCCGCGCTCGGCGGCGTGATCTATCGCTGGCTCAGCGACGAACCGACCGGCATCGTCGCCGGCGCGAAGACGGCGTGATCGGCGAGAGCGTTTTCGAGCGAAGTGGACGCCGGTTCGCGTGAAGAAAACGCGTAAGCAAAAATCCAGAATATCGGTTCTGATTGAATCAGAACCGATGCTCTAATGGATCGTGGTTGCCACGATCCCATTTCCATCGATGCGACGAAGGCGGCTATGGGCCGCGTGTGGAATTATCCCTTGCGGGCCGGCGTCACTTCGGTGACGTGCCCCATCTTGCGGCCGGGGCGCGGCGTGCCCTTGCCGTACAGATGCACCGTGGCGCCGGGAACGGTGAGCCACTGCTCGTAGCTCAGGATGTCGTCGCCGATCAGGTTGGTCATGACGACCTCGCCGTGGCGCACCGGCTTGCCCAGCGGCCAGCCGGCGATCGCGCGGATGTGCTGCTCGAACTGTGAGATCGAGGCGCCGTCGAGCGTCCAGTGACCGGAATTGTGCACGCGCGGCGCGATCTCATTGACCAGCACCGTCGCCTTGCTGCCGTTGCCGGGCACCGCGAACATCTCCACCGCGAGCACGCCGACATAATCGAGCGCCGAGGCGATCTTTTCGGCGATCGCGCGCGCCTGTATGGCAAGCTCATCGGGGATTGCGGCCGGCGCGCGGGAAATTTTCAGGATGTGGTCACGATGCTCGTTCTCGGTGACGTCGAAGCATTCGACTTCGCCTGAAGCGGAGCGGGCCGCGATCACCGAGATCTCGCGCTCGAACGGCACGAAGGCCTCGAGGATGGCCGACTTGGTGCCGAGGTCCTCCCAGACCTGCTCGAGATCGTCGCCGTCGCGGATGATGGCCTGGCCCTTGCCGTCATAGCCGAAGCGGCGGGTCTTGATCACCGCTGGCAGGCCGATGCGTTCGATTGCCGTGCGCAGCGTGTCGACCGAGGACACGTCGGCGTAGTCGGCGGTGCCGATGCCGAGCTTGCTGATGAAATCCTTCTCGATCAGCCGGTCCTGCGTGGTCTCCAGGATTTTGTAGGCCGGCAGCACCGGGCGCCGCGCGGCGAGCACCATCGCGGTCGCGGCCGGGACATTCTCGAATTCATAGGTGACGACGTCGACGTCGTTGGCGAACAGTTCGAGCGCCTCGACGTCGGCATATTCCGCGCAGGTCGCGTTCTGCACCACGTCGAACGCCGGGGAGTCCGGATCCGGCGAAAACACCTGGCAGCGGAGCCCGAGGCGCGCCGCGGCCATCGCCAGCATCCGGCCCAATTGTCCGCCGCCGAGGATTCCAATGGTGTCGCCCGGCTTCAGCTTCACTGCGTTCGAAGCCGTCACGCCGCGCCCTCCGGATGCTCGTTGACCGCGTCGGTCTGCTGCTTGCGCCAGGCCGCAAGGCGGGCCGACAGAGCCGGATCGTTGAGTGCGAGCACGCTCGCCGCGAGCAATGCGGCATTGATCGCGCCGGCCTTGCCGATCGCCAGCGTCCCGACCGGGACGCCGGCCGGCATCTGCACGATCGAATAGAGCGAATCGACGCCCGACAGCGCCTTCGACTCGACGGGAACCCCGAACACCGGAAGCTCGGTCAGCGCGGCCGTCATGCCCGGCAAATGGGCGGCGCCGCCGGCGCCGGCAATGATCACCTTGTGGCCGGCTGCCTTGGCGCCCTTGGCAAAGGCATAGAGCCGATCCGGGGTGCGGTGGGCCGAAACGATGCGCGTTTCGCAGGCCACACCGAGCGCAGCCAGCGTCTCGGCGGCATGGCGCATGGTTTCCCAGTCGGACTGACTTCCCATGATGATGGCGATCGGAGCGGTCATCTCTTCAATTCTGTGCAGGAATCCAAAAGCATAGGCCGATTATAGGGACGGCCCGGGCGTCATCCAAGGCGTGGCAAGGGAGTTAGAATGGACTATCCTGTCTTGGTGAATCCCGGCAAGCCTTCATAAGCAGGCCTCAACAAGGATGCGCATGAAGAAGAAGACGACGTCGGCCGCCTCCGGGGCCGCGAAACGACGGAAAGGCGCGCCCGCCGCGCGCAAATCCAGGCCGGGCAAGACTGCAGCCAAGCGGGCTGGCACCAAACGGGCTGGAACCGGAGCTTCCACGCGAGGCGCGGTCGCATCCGGCGACAAATCGACCATCCGCAGCTTGCGGGCGCAGCTGGCGCGGGCGCAGGCCCGGATCGAGGAGCTGCAGGCCTCCGCCGAGACCGACTTCCTGCTCGACATCTTCAACCGGCGCGGATTCGAGCGCGAGCTCGCCCGTTCGCTCTCCTTCATCAAGCGCTATCAGGCCTCCGGTGCGCTGATCGTGCTCGACGTCGATCGCCTCAAGCCGATCAACGATGCCTTCGGCCACGCGGCGGGCGACGAGGTGCTGAAGGCGATCGTTGCCGCGATATCGGATCAGGTGCGCGCTTCCGATGTGATCGGCCGTCTCGGCGGTGACGAGTTCGCCGTGCTGCTGTGGAATCTCAGCGAGATCGATGCCCGCGCCAAGGCGGCTGCGCTGGAAGAGGCGATCGATCGGTTGACCTTCATGTTTCGTAACAGCCAGGTCACCGCAGGCGCCTCCGCGGGCGTTGCTATCCTCACCGCGCACTCGGATATCGATCGCGTGCTCGATGAGGCCGACCGTGCGATGTATGTGCGCAAGGCCCAGCGGCGCCACGAATCCCGAGAATTATAGCGCGCTCAAATCCTCCGGCACATTGCCGTAGGCACGCAACAGTTTGGCATCGCCGAATTCGCCGATCGCAGGATCGCCGGTGCGGCTGAACGCGACGGCGCCGATGCTGCCGGGCATCCGCGACATGGTCTCCGCGCGGCGCAGCGCGACCGCCGAGCTCTGGCATTCCTCGGCATTGCCGGCGACCGGCGTGCCGTCGTCATCCTGCATGAAGGGCAGTGCCACGTAATAGGTTACATCGGCCATCGCTGTGCTCCCTGAAGATCAGGCCAAGGATCAGGCCAAGGATCAGGCGGCGTCGCTCGCCGCCCGGGTCTGCGCCGGCACGCAGCCGGCGGTGATCGCGGCCTGCAATTCCTCAAGCTCGGCTTCCAGATATTCGTTGGCCATGATCAGCGCCTTGATGGTGCTGCGCAGGTTGCCGTCGCACATCGCGATCGCCTGATCGCAGGCCTTCTCGTAGCGGCTGTTGTCGGGCAGGGAAGGCGGTGCGGACATGGCGAAACTCCCTCTGATGGCTGGCGGCTGGGCTGGCATGTTCTCTTTTTGTTCATGCGGAGTCAAGCGCCGGGAAACCGCCTTCCGTCCGTTGCCGCGAACGTGAAGCCGGCGAGGCGCTGTGGATGACGGGGAAAACCGTCGCCCGGTCTGAACCGGAAGCGCCGAAGCGCGAAGGCCCGCGCCGCGGCACGCGTCAGGCAATGATGTCGGGCGTGATCTGGTCTTCGATAAAGGCGATGCGATCGCGCAGTTGCAGCTTCCGCTTCTTCAAGCGCTGCAGCATCAAGAGATCCGGCGCCGGCGACTGATGCAGCGCGTCGATCGCGGCATCGAGGTCGCGGTGCTCTTGTTGCAGCCGCGCGAGTTCGGCGATTAGTTCGCGCTCATCCTGATCGTTCATGGTTGTGTATTAACTGATAAGCACGATAAGGTTGTTGCGGCTGAAGTCGCCGCTCGCCGGAATATCCTCCTTGAACGCGCGCCGCGCAAGCCGGACCGGTTCCATAGTCACGATTGGTTACAGATAAACCGAAATGAGTGCGTGCGGCATTTCGCGTCCCCCATCGACAGCGCCGTCCACTCGTGTACACTCGGCGGTCCGGATCGAACCTGAGGTTTAACGCACCGAGGAGTGTTCGCAATGGCAATACAGGCCCATCTCATTGAGCTGGAGCGTAAACACAAAATACTCGAGAACGAACTGCACGAAGCGCTCGTTCACCCCTCTGTAGACGACCTGCATATTTGCGAGCTGAAGCGCCGCAAGTTGATGGTCAAGGATCAAATCGAGCGGTTGAGACTGTCCGCCGACGACACGGTCCACTAGACCGCCCCCCTGCAAATTAGCAAATAGCCTGGCCTTTCACCGAGGGATGAACGCCCAAGCGCGCGCGCATCCCCCGGGAGGCCTTACTGTATTTGCTCAGAGTTCCGCCAACGCGCCGACATGGTCGGCGACCGCGAGCGATGACGTCAGTCCGGGCGATTCGATGCCGAACAGGTTGATCAGGCCCGCGACGCCGTGATCGGCCGGCCCCTGGATCAGGAAGTCCTGGGTCGCCACCGCCGGCGGCACGATCTTGGGGCGGATTCCCGAATAGCTCGGCATCAGCGCGCCGTCCGGCAGGGCCGGCCAGTATTTCCGGATCGCCGGATAGAACCGCTCGGCCCGATCGGGGTCGACGGCGTAATCGATGTGATCGATCCATTGGACGTCGGGCCCGAACCTCGCCTGACCGGCCATGTCGAGCGTCAGGTGCACGCCGAGCCCGCCGGGTTCCGGCACCGGATAGATCAGCCGCGAGAACGGCGCCTTGGCGCTGCAACTGAAATAATTGCCCTTGGCCAAATAGGCCGTTGGAATCAATTCGATCGGCATGCCCTCGACGTTGCGCGCGACTGCCGTCGCGCCGAGTCCGGCGGCATTGACCAGGATATCGCAGGCCAGTGTCATCGGCGCCGCGCCGCCGGCCTCGATCTCGAAGCCGTCGGCGGTGGCCCTGGCGTGGAGCAGCGGCGTATGGAAGGCGAACGCCGCCCCGGCCGCCTCGGCGTCACCGCGCAGCGCCAGCATGTAAGCATGGCTGTCGATGATCCCGGTCGAGGGAGACAGCAGCGCCGCGTCGCAATTCAGCGCCGGCTCCAGGGCGCGTGCCGCCTCGCCGGACAACAGCTGCATGTCGTCGACGCCGTTGGCCTCGGCATGCGCGCGGATCGACTGCAGCTTCTCGGTCTCCGCAGGGGTGGTGGCCACGATCAGCTTGCCGCAATTCTTGTGCGGGATGCCGTGCTCGGCGCAGTAGCGGTAGAGCGCCCGCTTGCCGCTGACGCACATCCGCGCCATCAGGCTGCCGGCGCGGTAGTAGATGCCGGCGTGGATCACCTCGCTGTTTCGCGACGAGGTCACCGTGCCGATTCCCTCGGCCTCCTCGAGCACAATCACTTCGCGGCCGGCCTGTGCCAGCCGCCGCGCCACGGCGAGGCCGATCACCCCCGCACCGACGATCACGCAATCAACCCTGTCCATCTCGTCCTTCAGGTCCGAAAATTTCCGCCCGGCCACGCCATGACCGTTGCCGCCAACATCGTTCAGCCCGATCCGGTCGCTTTGGGCAAGTGCTTATTAGGCAAGTGCTTGGGCCATCTCAAAAAGTTGGGAAGCCATGCCCTGTTAGTGGAGCATTAATCATGTCAGGGCAATTGCCATAAATTAAGTCAGCATTTTCCGGTTGCATCAGTACGCGTTTACCCGATCCAAACCGCCGGAGCCGGACACTCGCCCCCGGAAATCCGCGGGTGATCGATGGCTGGCAGGAAGGTGCAGGCGGGCGGGAAGAATTCGATTCCGGCAAGGGCCGTGCTCTGCCTGATCGCCGCCGTCGCGCCGTGCGCTGCAGCCCGGGCCGGCACCGGTGCGTTCGCGCCGTCGAGCTATCTGGGCAGCCTCGATCCCGGCCTGGTCTGGGAGCTCCTGATCGGCAGCGTGGTGGTCGCGTCCTTTTTCGGCGCGGTCGGGCTGTGGATCCTCTCGGCGCTGCGCAAGGCCAAGCGCGCGCAATTGCGGCGCAACGCCTTCGTCTCGTCGGCACTCAACCATTTGAACCAGGGCGTGGTGATGACCGATGCGCAGGAGCGCATCGTGTTCTGCAACGACCGCTATCTCGACATCTACGGCCTGTCGCGCGCCGACATCAGGCGCAACATGACCGGCGTCGAGCTGCTGGAACTGCGCCGCGACCGCGGCGTGCTCGACCTCAGCGCCGAGGATTTCTTCGCCAGGGCCGCGGCGCCCGAGGGACTGGTTACCGAGCTGCCCGGGGGCAGGTCGGTGCTGGTGAAGTATTTTCCGCTGCCGAACGGCGGCTCGGTCGCGACCCATCTCGATTGCACCGACCAGCGCAAGCTGTCGCGCAAGCTCGCCTCGACCACACAATTCCTGGAATCGGTGCTCGACAACGTTCCGGTCTGCGTCGCGGCCAAGAACATCGAGGACGGCCGCTACATCTTCGCCAACCGCGCATTCGAGCGCTTCTCGCGCTTCTCGCGCGATCACATCGTGGGCAAGCGCGCCGACGAGATCTTCCGCCCCGAGACCGCCGCCAGCATCGACACCGCCGACCGCGCGGCGCTGAACGCGGCGGAAGGCTATCACCGCAGCGAATTCTTCGTCGAACGTGGTTCGGACAAGAGGATCCTCGCCTCCAACCGCGTGATCGCCCGCAACGAGGCCGGCGAGCCGGAATTCCTGATCGCGCTGTTTGAGGACGTCACCGATCGCCGCTCGCTGTCGCGCGAGCTCGAGAACAACAAGAAATTCCTCGAGCTCGTGGTCGACAACATCCCGGTCTCGCTGATCGTGCAGCGGGTCAGCGACGGCCGCTACCTCCTGGCCAACCGCAGCGCCGAGACGATCCTCAATCGCCGCCGCGAGGACGCCGCCGGCCTGACCGCGTCCGACATCTTCAATGCGCGTGAAGCCAAGCTGATTATCGCCCGCGACGAGGCCGCGATCAGGAAGCGCAGTATGATCGCCGAGGAGCATCCGATCTCGACCAAGGACGGCCTGCGGCTGTTCCTGACCCGCCGCATGACCGTGCTCGACGATGTCGGCGAGCCGCAATATCTGATCAAGACCCACGAGGACGTCACCGACCGGCGCCAGACCGAGTCGCGCATGGCGCACATGGCCTATCATGACGGCCTGACCGATCTGCCGAACCGCGCCGCCTTCCTGCAGGCGCTGACCCAGATGATCGAGGCCTGCGACGGCACCGACGAGGAGTTCGCCGTGCTCTGCGTCGACCTCGACGGGTTGAAGGAGATCAACGACGTCTACGGCCATGCGATGGGCGACAAGGTGCTGGTCGAGGTCGCGCAGCGTCTGCAGGCCGTGGCGCGCGGCGGCGTGGTCGCGCGGCTCTCTGGCGACGAATTCGGCCTCATCATCGACGGCAAGCAGCCGGTCGCCGGCATCGCGCTGGCCGAGCAGGCCGCCGAGGCGCTCGGGCAGGATTTCCTGATCGACGGCAAGTCGGTGCGAACCGGCCTCACCACAGGGATCGCGGTGTTCCCGGACAACGGATCCGACGCGGCCTCGCTGCTGGCCAATTCCGGCGCGGCGCTGTTTCGCGCCAAGGCGAAGTCGCGCGGCACGATCTCGATCTTCGAACCGGAGATGGACCAGCAGATCCGCGATCGCCGCGTGCTGCACCAGGAGCTGTCGGTCGCGATCAAGAATGGCGAATTGTCGCTCTACTACCAGCCGCAGGCCGCCGCGGGCGGCAGCGTAGCGGCCAGCCAGATCATCGGCTTCGAGGCGCTGGCGCGGTGGCACCATCCGGTGCGCGGCTTCGTGCCGCCCGGCGACTTCATTCCGCTCGCGGAAGAAAGCGGCCTGATCGTTGAAATGGGCGAATGGATCCTGCGCGAAGCCTGCCGGGAGGCGGCCTCCTGGGCGATCCCGCTGCAGGTCGCGGTGAACCTGTCGCCGGCGCAATTCACCCATGGCGACCTCGTCGGCCTCGTGCATTCGATCCTGCTCGAGACCGGGCTCACGCCGGACCGGCTCGAGCTCGAAATCACCGAGGGCGTGCTGATCGAGGATTTCGACCGCGGCCTGTCGCTGCTGCGGCGGCTGAAGGCGCTCGGTGTCCGCATCTCGATGGACGATTTCGGCAGCGGCTATTCCTCGCTGAGCTATCTGCAGGCGTTTCCGTTCGACAAGATCAAGATCGACCGCGCCTTCGTCATCAATCTCGGCCGCAACCCGCAATCGGCCGCGATCGTGCGCGCGGTGATCGATCTCGGCCACGGCCTTGAAATGTCGATCGTCGCCGAAGGCGTCGAGACCGAGGCGCAGCTCGACTTCCTCGCCGAAGAGGGCTGCGACGCGGTGCAGGGCTATCTGATCGGCAGGCCGGCTCCGATCGGTCAATTCGCCGCGCTGGTCGGTGGCGACCAGCTTGCCGAAACCGTGCGCAGAGCCGGGTAATTTGGCCTGAATGGTCGGGCTGGCACGGCCGGCTGTGCTTGCCATCCGCTGCATGCCCGGCTACATCTCGGCCCACCACTTCATTTCAGCCGAGAAAGGAGGGCCGCGTCGTGGCGAGATACACCGATCCCCACCTCAAGCGTGGCCCCGTCAACGCCCTGCAGATGCGTTTGCAGGGCTGACCGGAAACTCGCGCTAAATCCTTCCTGGTCTGCCCTTCGTGGCCGTGCAGCGTCGAACGTTTGAGCGTTCGCGCCTGCACATCAATCCCTCGCCGCGCTTCGACATGCACATCCGATGATGGCTGGACGCCTCGGGATGTTGCGATTGCCGGCAAGACCAGAGAATTGATCGTGACCCTCATCAATGTCCGTAATCTCGGCGTGACGCTGAACGCGCCGCTGTTTTCCGAACTGAATTTTGTCGTTAATGCCGGCGACCGGATCGGCCTCGTGGCCGCCAACGGCCGTGGCAAGTCCACGCTGCTGCGCTGTATCGCAGATGCGATGGAGCCTAACGAAGGCGATATCACCCGCGCGCGGGGACTGACCGTTGGCCATGTCGAGCAGGATGCGCCGCCAAGACTGCTGGATACGCCGTTCCATGCCGCCGTGCTCGAGGCGCTTCCCGGCGAGCAGCGCGCCAGCGAGGGCTGGCGGGTCGACGTCGCCTTGCAGTCGCTCGAGGTGCCGGAGGAGCTGTGGACGAGACCGCTGAAGCAGCTGAGCGGCGGATGGCTGCGGCTTGCGGTGCTCGCCCGCGTGCTGGTGACCGAGCCCGATGTGCTGCTGCTCGATGAGCCGACCAACCATCTCGACCTCGCCAAGATCGGCCGGCTTGAGGCCTGGCTGAACGCACTGCCGCGCGAGATGCCGGTGGTGATCGCAAGCCATGATCGCGCCTTCCTCGATGCGACGACCAACCGGACGCTGTTCCTGCGCCCGGAGCGGTCGCAGCTGTTCTCGCTGCCCTATACCGCGGCGCGCACCGCGCTCGACGAATTCGATGCCTCGGACGAGCGGCGCTATCAGCGCGACATGAAGGCCGCGCGGCAGCTCCGGCAGCAGGCCGCGAAGCTCAACAACCTCGGCATCAATTCCGGCAGCGACCTTCTGCTGTCGAAGACCAGGCAGTTGAAGCAGCGCGCCGAGAAGCTCGAGGAGACGGCGAAGCCCGCGCATCTGGAACGCTCGGCCGGAACGATCCGGCTCGCCAACCGCGACACCCATGCCAAGGTCCTGATCATGCTGGACAATGCCGGGATCGCCACACCTGACGGCCGGCTGTTGTTCAGGACCGGCCAGCAGTTCATCTGCAAGGGCGACCGGATTGCGCTGCTCGGGCCGAATGGCGCCGGCAAGACCCGCTTCGTCGCGGCGCTGCGGCTGGCGATCGAGAATGCCGCAGCGGCACCGGCCGAGATCCGGGCCACCGAGTCATTGGTGCTTGGCTATTGCGACCAGGCGCTGGCCGATCTCGCCGATAGCGACACGCCGATGCGCATGCTGACGCGGCGCTTCGAGGTCGGCGATCAGCGGGCGCGCGGCCTGCTCGCCGGCGCCGGGCTCTCGATCGAGATGCAGGGCCGTCCGATCGGGCGGCTGTCGGGCGGGCAGAAGGCCCGCCTCGGCATGCTGGTGCTGCGGTTCACCCAGCCGAACTTCTATCTGCTCGACGAGCCGACCAACCACCTCGACATCGAGGGCCAGGAGGCGCTGGAGGACGAGTTGATGGAACGGCAGGCCAGCTGCCTCCTGGTGTCGCACGACCGCCAGTTCGTGCGCACGGTGGCCAACCGGTTCTGGGTGATCGAAGGCAGGAAGCTGATCGAGGTCGACGGACCGGAACAGTTCTTTGCCGCGGCCGGTACGGACTAGCGCGTGATGGAGTCAGATTGGATAGCCGTCGCGAAGACGGTGTGCCTCTCCCGCTTGCGGGGCCGTCGCAGGAGGAGCGCTGCCAAAATATCGAAAACAACCCCATGCAAAGTAGCCGGGGCGGCCGGCGTTCGAGCAGGCTACTTGACACGTCGGGCAACTCAGGGGCATTATTCCAATATTCCGAAATCATGCAAGCGTGCGCTCGCCCCCAGCAAGCGGGAAGGTGAGTGTGTCGTGATTCACCCAGACATCATGCAGTTCAGCGCCGCGCCTTGACGCATTTTTCGTGCGAACCCGTCTTTTGTTCGCATGAAAATGCGATAGGCGTTGCGCATGGCGGACTACGACGTCGCGATCATCGGCGGTGGCCTGAACGGCACGAGCATTGCCCGTGATGCCGCCGGCCGCGGCCTGCGCGTGATCCTGCTGGAGCAGGGCGATCTCGGTTCCGGCGCATCGCAGGCTTCGCCGCGGTTGGTCCATGGCGATCTGGCCGGACTGGAACGGCGGGAGTTCTTCCGCGTCCGCAGGGCGCTGAGGGAACGCGACGTGTTGCTGCGCATCGCGCCGCATCTGGTGCGGCCGGTGCGCTTTGTGATCCCTGCTCATGCCGAGGAGCGGCCGCCGTGGCAGCTGCGGTCGTTGCTGCTGCTCTATGAGCGGCTGACTTCGCGCAGCGGTCTGCCGCGCTCGGCGACGCTCGATGTCACCCACCATCCCGTCGGCAATGCGCTGAAGCGGCCGTTCGGAACCGCGTTCGAATATTCCGACTGCGTCGTCGACGATTCCCGGCTCGTCGTGCTCACCGCCGTCGACGCCGCGGCGCGCGGCGCCGATATCCGCACCGGCGCGCGCGTGACTCGGGCCGAGCGCGGCGAGACCTGGCGGCTAGTCGCGATCGACCGCGGCTACCGGCGGGTGATCACGGCGCGGGCGCTGGTCAGCGCGACCGGCGCGTGGACCGCCTCGGTCGCCGACATCGTGCTGCGGGTGCCCGCGCCGCAGCTTGCGACCGTGCAGATCAGCCAGATCGTGGTGCGCCGCCTGTTCGACTGCGACAACGTCTATGTGTTTCAGAACCCTGACGGCCGGTTGATCTTCGCCAGTTCCTACGAGCGCGACTTCACCCTGATCGGCAGCGTCAGTCATCCCTTCAAGGGTGATCCGGCGGTTGTCGCAATTGGTGTGCGCGAGGAGGCCTATCTCTGCGACGCCGCCAATCGCTACTTTCGCGAGCAGATCGCTCCGGTCGATGTGCTGCGGACCGTCTCCGGTGCCAATTCCGTGCTCGTGCCCGCGCGCCGGCACATGAGCGATGGCGCAGCGCTGCTCGATGTCAGGCGCGGCAAGGCGCCGCTGCTCACGATCTTCGGCGGCGACGTCACCACCGCGCGGCGCCGCGCCGAGCGGGCAGTGTCGGAGTTCACGCGGTTCTATCCGATGACGCCGCGCTGGACCGCAACGGCGCCGCTGCCGGGCGGCGAGTTCGCCTGGCAGCGCTTCGAGACCGAGGTCGACATCGCCCGCGACCGCTGGCGCTTCCTCGGCGAGGCGCCGGCGCGGCGGCTGGTGGCTGCCTATGGGCTGAATGTGAAGGACATTTTGGGAGACGCCAAAGAGAAGGCCGATCTCGGCCCGGCCTTCGGTCCCGAACTGACCGGCGCCGAGGTGGGTTACCTCATGCGCAAGGAATGGGCGCGCTTTGCTGACGATATCCTGTGGCGCCGCTCCAAGCTCGGGCTGACCATGCCGCAAGCCGCTCGCGACGCGCTTGCGGCATTCATGGCGAAGATGGATTGAGCTCGCTTCAAACCTCCCCTTGAAAAGGGGAGGTCGCTTTGCTCGTAGAGCAAAGCGGGTGGGGATTCTGCCTCCATGACAACCGGTGTCGTTCGTGGCCGACCCCCATCCCGACCTTCCCCCTTTCAGGCAGGGGTGTCCGGGGAATGATTCACTGTGTCGCGGTGCATGCTCGGCAGGACCGAGGCAAATCGGTCTTTTCTGGTTGTCGAGACACAGAGGGCCGAGCATGCGATATCGCGGTAGCATTTTTGGAAGGCTGCTTGAACCGATCAATCGACGGCAGTTTCAGACGGTTGTGGATCGTCTGGACGGGGATGCCTACGACAAGTCGTTCAGGAGCTGGGATCATCTGGTGGCGCTGATCTATGCCCAGCTTAGCGGCAACAGCAGTCTGCGCGGGGTGGTGACTGGCTTCAACGCCAATTCGCAGCATCACTATCACTTGGGAACCGGCAAGCTGTCGCGCTCGACGTTGTCCGATGCCAATGCCCGCCGTCCGATCGGCATTTTCGCGCAAACCTTTGCGGCGCTGTCGGCGATGGCGCGTCGCCAGCTGCGGAGTGAAGGCATGGAGATGGTGCGTCTGATCGACGCCAGTCCGATCCCGCTCGGCAAGGTCTGCAGTTGGGCGACGTGGAACGGCCGCATCCGCGGCATGAAGCTGCATGTCGTCTACGACCCAAGGAGCGATGTCCCGACCTGCGTCGAGATGACGGCCGCGAACGTCAATGACATCGAGATCGGCCGACAGACCCCAATCCAGCCCGCCACCACCTATGTGTTTGACAAGGGCTATTGCCGTTTCGACTGGTGGCAGAAGATCAATGATAGCAAGGCTTTCTTCGTTACCCGGGCGAAGACGAGCATCCGTCTTCGCTCGCTCAGGCATCGCGCCATCCGCAAGCGTAACGGGGATGGCTTCGAAATCCTTGCCGATGACGAGGTGAAGCTCACCAGCAAGGGCGATTCGCGCCTTCCAATCCCGCTCCGCCGCATCAAGATCAGACGCGAGAAAGGCGGCAAGATCACACTCCTGACCAACGACCTTGCCCGTAGCGCCGTCGAGATCGCCGCCCTCTACAAGAGCCGATGGCAAATCGAGCTGCTGTTCCGCTGGATCAAGCAGCATCTCGATATTCGCAAGTTCCTCGGCGCCAACGACAACGCGATCCGCCTTCAGGTGCTCGCTGCGATGATTGCCTACCTGCTGCTGCGCATCGCCGCTCACACCAACTGCATCAAAATGCTCCCGCTCAGGTTCGCCGAACTCGTCGGCCAGCTCCTGCTCACGCGTCGATCCCTCGCTGCCATCGACAAACCTCCGCCCATCAACCCCAGCCGTCGGAAATCAACCATCTCACCTGACCAGATGGAGCTCCGCTATGCCTGAATTTCCCCGGACACCCCTGCCTTTCAGGGGGAAGGAGGAGAGCTCCAGCAGCGGCTATTGCCGGGCCGCCTCCTGTGACCAGGCGAGGTCGCGCCGGGACGGACGGCGATGCAGCCGCTCCGAGATCAGGCTCGTTGCCTGCCGGCCCTGGCCGGCGCGCAGGCACGCGACGATGAAGGTATCCTCCCACAATTCGCGTTGCGCATGGCTGCCGCCGATCCGCACCAGTTCGGGCATCAGCGGCGCAAGGATCCGCACGGCGTCGTGGTGATCGCCGGCGGCGAAGGCCGCGATCCCGCGGCCGAGCCCGATCGCCGCGGGGCCGGGCGCCAATCTGCCGTCGGCGTCGCGCGTGGCCATCTCGACCAGCCGCGCCTCGAGCGCGTCGTTGTTCGTCGTCGCTGCGACCAGCGCGTGGTGCACGTCGGCGAAATGTGCGCCGGCCTTCGGGAAGTAGCCGTTGCCATAGGCGGCGACATCCTTCCAGTGCTGCTCGAGACCGGTCTTGCCGGCGACCGTCAGCCGCCAGAGCAGCGAGGCCGTGTCGGTGAAGATATTGAGCGGCGGATAGGGGCGGCCCGCCGGCTTGATGTGCTGCTCGTAAATGTCGAGCGCGCTGTCGGCGTCGCCTTCCTCGATCGCGATCAAGGCGAGGTGCCAGGCGAGATGGCCCTGCAGGAAGCTGGTGCGATCATTCGCCGGCAGCCAGGCGGAGAGGAAGCTGCGGCCTTCCGCCGCGTCGCCCTGCTCGAACAACGCATGCGCGATGGCGTGCGCGGCGCCGGCGTTCTCCGGCTTCAGCGCATAGCCGCGCTCGGTGATGGCGCGGCCGGACACGACATCGCCGGCCTCGGTCTTCGACCAGCCGAGATAGGTGAGGAACCACCAATCGTCGCCATAGACGCCGGCGTAACGTTCGCAGACGGCAAGCCGTGCGGGTCATGATCGGGCCGGCCGGAGAACGCATAGAGGCCGAAGGCGCCGAGCAACAGCGACAGCACCTGCGCATCACGCGGATATTCGGTGAGATGCCGTTCGGCTTCCGTCACCGCCTTCCTGGGCTGGCTCTCGATCACGGACGCCAAGATCTCGATGTGCTGGCGCTCGCGCGGGCTTGCGGCCGCGGCCAGCTGCCGTGCATCGGCCGCCTTGGCGCGGGCCTTGGCGCCTTCCATGTTGAGCTGGTGCACGCGGGCACGGCCGATATGGGCCAATGCGAAATCGGGGTCCTCGGCGATCGCCGCCTCGAACGCCGCATCGGCGCCGTGCAGCGCCGCCAGCATGCGATCGACGCCGTCGACATAGTAGGCGGCGGCGCGGTCCGAGCTCGTCGTCAGCGGCAGGCCGTAGCGGTCGTGAATCATCGGTTGCCCCTCGAATTGGCTGCGAAGTCTAGCAGAGGCGTGGACGCCGACAATATTGCGGGAGATGTCCGTGAGGCGGTTGAGCCGGTGGCGATCCGCCGCTAGCTTGCCGCCAGAATCGGACCTTACGGGAAATCGGGGCTGACGGACGTGACATCGGGCGAAGCGAGTGCGGAGGCGGCAAGGCCGTTGCCTGAACCGGCCGTCTCGGACATGCCGCTGCTGCGGATCGAGGGTGTCGCCAAGTCGTTCGGCAATTTCCGCGCGGTCGACAAGCTCTCGCTCGATATCCGCGCCGGCGAGTTCTTCGCGCTGCTCGGCCCGAGCGGCTGCGGCAAGACCACGCTGCTGCGCATGCTCGCCGGCTTCGAGACGCCGGACGAGGGCCGCATCCTGCTTGGCGGCAGCGACATTGCCCAGGTGCTGCCGCATGAGCGGCCCGTCAACATGATGTTCCAGAACTACGCGCTGTTCCCGCATCTGTCGGTGCGCGACAACATTGCCTTCGGTCTGAAGCGTGCCGGCATGGCGCGCGGCGATATCGCGGCCCGCGTCGCCGAGATGGTGGCGCTCGTCAAGCTTGAGGGGATGGAGAAGCGCAAGCCCGACCAGCTCTCCGGCGGACAGCGGCAGCGCGTCGCGCTGGCGCGCTCGCTGGCGCGGCGCCCGCAGGTGCTGCTGCTCGACGAGCCGCTCGCCGCGCTCGACAAGAAGCTGCGCGAGAGCACGCAGGCCGAATTGATGGAGCTGCAGCGCCGGCTCGGCATGACCTTCATCATCGTCACCCACGACCAGGAGGAGGCGATGACGATGGCCGGCCGCATCGGGGTGATGGATGCCGGCCGTCTGGTTCAGGTCGCAACCCCGCGCAATCTCTACGAGGCGCCGGCCTCGCGCTGGATCGCCGAGTTCGTCGGCGATATCAATCTGTTCAACGGCGAGGTCACGTCCCGCGAGAATGGGCGCCTGACGGTCGCGACCGCTGATGCAGGTAGGCTGGCGGTCAGCGAGCTGTGGCCGCCGGTGACCAAGCAGGTCGTCGCCGTCGCGATCCGCCCCGAGAAGGTGAAGCTGTCGCGCCGCGCGCCGGCAATGGACGGAGGCGCGTCGCAGGCGATCAACCGGCTGGAGGGCGTCGTCACCGACGTCAACTATCTCGGCGGCGTGACCAGCTATCGGGTGAAGCTGGAGACGGGCGCGGTGGTGCGCGCGTCGATGGCCAATACCGCGCGGCTCGACGTCGATGCCTATCTCGCCGGCCAGCGCGTGGTGGCATGGTTCACCGCCGACGATTGCCTGGTGCTCGAGCAATGAGCGCGCGCCGCATCTTCGCCCGGCCGGCGCGGCTCGCCGCGATCGCGCCCTATCTGTGGATGGTGCTGTTCTTCCTGGTGCCGTTCGGCTTCGTGCTGAAGATCAGCCTGTCGCAGACCGCGATCGCGCAGCCGCCCTATACGCCGGTGTTCGATATCACCGAGGGCCGCGCCGCGCTGGCCGCGGCGTTCGCGCAATTGTCGTTCGACAATTTCCGCCTGCTGATATCGGACAATCTCTACATCCTGTCCTATCTGCGCAGCCTCGTCGTCGCGGTGACCGCGACGCTGATCCTGCTCCTGATCGGCTATCCCATAGCCTACGGCATGGCGCGATTGCCGCAGCGTTGGCAGGGCGTGGCGATGATGCTGGTCATCGTGCCGTTCTGGACCTCGTTCCTGATCCGCATCTATGCCTGGATCAATATCCTGCAGCATGACGGCCTGCTCAACCAGGTTCTGCTGGCGCTGCACATCGTGTCCGCGCCGGTGGTCTGGCTGTCGACGGACAGCGCGATGTATCTCGGCATCGTCTATTCCTATCTGCCGTTCATGATCCTGCCGCTCTATGCGACGCTCTCCAGGATGGACGCGTCGCTGCTGGAGGCCGCGGGCGATCTCGGCGCCTCGCCGTTGCAGGCGTTCTGGCTGGTGACATTCCCGCTGTCGCTGCCCGGCGTCGGCGCCGGCGCGCTGCTCTGCTTCATTCCTGTTGTCGGCGAGTTTGTGATCCCCGACCTGCTCGCCGGCTCCAACTCGCTGATGATCGGGCAGACGCTGTGGCTAGAGTTCTTCACCAACAAGGACTGGCCGGTCGCATCGGCCGCCGCGGTCGCCTTGTTGCTGCTGCTGGTGCCGCCGCTCGTGCTCTACGACCGCCTGCAGCGGCGTCAGCTCGAGGCGAACCGCTGATGGCGCGCACCATCACCAGGCTCACCCGCTTCAACATGACGTCGCTGGCGCTCGGGCTGGCCTTCCTCTATCTGCCGATCGTCATCCTCGTGATCTACTCGTTCAACGCCTCGCGGCTGGTGACGGTGTGGGGCGGCTGGTCGCTGCGCTGGTACCGCGAGTTCTTTGGCGACCGCGCCATGCTGGAGGCGGCGTGGATGAGCCTGTCGGTCGCCGCGGTGTCGGCGACGCTGGCGACACTGCTGGGCACGCTGGCGGCGGTCGGGCTGGCGCGCGGCGAGCGGTTCCGGGGGCGGGCGCTGTTCTCCGGCATGCTGTATTCGCCGCTGGTCATGCCGGAGGTGATCTCCGGCCTGTCGCTGCTGCTCCTGTTCGTGGCGCTCAATGCCGAGCGCGGCTTCTGGACCGTGACGATCGCCCACACCACGCTGACGATGTGCTTCGTCACGGTCGTGGTGCAGTCGCGCCTCGCCACGCTCGACCGCAGCCTGGAGGAGGCCGCGATGGACCTCGGCTGCGATCCGGTGCGAGCGTTCCTCCTGGTGACGCTGCCGCTGATCGTGCCGGCGATCGTCGCCGGCTGGATGCTGGCCTTTACGCTGTCGCTCGACGACGTCGTGATCGCGAGCTTCACCACCGGCCCGGGCTCGGCGACGCTGCCGATCCGGATCTATTCCGAGGTCCGGCTCGGCGTGAAACCCGAGATCAACGCGATCTGCACGCTGGTGATCGCGCTGATCGCCGTGATCATCGTGATCGCCTCGTTCGCCTCGAAACTGTCGAGCGCGCGCGGCGAGAGCGCCGCGCCGCTGTAATTTCCGTCATTCCGGGGCGATGTGAAACATCGAACCCGGAATCTCGAGATTCCGGGTCTGGTGCTAGCGCACCATCCCGGAATGACAGCGCGTCACGACTTGACGGCGCCGGCGGTCAATCCGCCCACCATGTAGCGCTTGAAGGCGTAATAGACCGCGGCCGGCGGCAGCGCGTAGATGAAGCCGGTGGTCATCAGGAGCTCCCACGGCGAGTCGTCCGCGGCGAGGAAGTTGCCGAGCGCGACCGGCAGCGTGATGTCGGTGTCCTTCGACAACAGCAGGAAGGCGTAGAGATATTCGTTCCACGCGAGCAGTATCGCATAGGTCCCGACCGCGACCAGCGACGGCATCATCAAGGGCACATAGACCAGGCGGAACAGCTGCAGCGTGGTGGCGCCGTCCATCGTCGCGGCTTCATCCAGCTCGACCGGCAGCTTGTCGGAGGCCTGCTTCAGGACCCAGATCGCGTAGGGCGCCGCGATCGTCACCATCGCCAGGATCAGCGACCAGTGATTGTTCAAGAGGCCATAGGTGCCCATGGTGCGGTACATCGGCACGGCGAGGAACGCGGCCGGGATGAAATAGGTGAACAGCGCCAGATTCATGACGGCGCGGCCGCCCGGCACGCGCAGCCGCGAGATCGAGAACGCGGCGGCGGTGGCGACGAACAGCGTCAGCGCGCCGACCGCGAGCGCGATCACGGTCGAATTCCAGAACTGGATCCAGAAGTCGCGCAGGAAGTAGTGCTGCTGATTGAACACGATCTCGAAATTGTGCAGCGTCGGATGCGTCGGCCACAGCTTGCCGGAGAACGCGTCCTCCTTGGGCGAGATCGCGAACACGAACATGTGGTAGATCGGGATCATGGTCCAGATGAAGACCGGGATGCCGATCAGGAGCAGCTTGGCTTCGGTGCCGACTTCGCGGAGGGTGGGCAGCTTCATCGCGACAACCGTTTCATCATGTAATAGACCAGCGGCAGCACGAACGGCATCGCGCAGACGATCGAGGCCATCGCCAGCGAGAGCTGGTCGAGGCGCAGATAGCGGATGCCGAGGGTCGACAGCACGTGGGTGAGGTCGGCGGGCCCGCCGCCGGTGAGCAAATAGACGCTGTTGAAGTCGCCGAGCGTCCAGATCATCGAGAGCAGCGTGCACGTGACGTAGAGCGTCTGCATCGACGGCCAGGTGATGTAGCGGAATTTCTGCCACCAATTGGCGCCGTCGACGTCGGAGGCCTCGTACAGATCGTGCGAGATGGCGAGCCGCCCGGTCAAAAGGATCAGCGTCCAGAACGGCAGCGACTTCCAGATGTGGACACCGATCGCCATTGCGAGCGCGACCGCCGGATCGTTCAGCCAGTTCGGGCCGTCATCGCCGGTGAACTTGAAGATCAGCTGGTTGACCACGCCCCATTCCGGATTGAGCATGAAGCGCACCGACAGGATGGTCGGGATCGACGGCACCGCCCAGGGCAGGATGAAGATGACGGACAGCCATCTGATCCAGGGCCGCTGCTGGGCGAAGAAGCCGGACAGGAACAGCGCGATCAGCATCTTGATGTTGATGCCGATGACCAGGAAGATCAGCGTGTTGATCGCCGCGCGCGCGAAGATCGGGTCGTGATAGAGCGCGACATAGCTCGCCGGATGGCGCGCCAGCCACAGGCCGTAGCCAACCGGATAGACCACGAAGGCGAGGAAGACGAGCAGATAGGGCGCGAGCAGCACGATGCCCCAGACCTGCGGCGGCGACAGCCGCGCCGACAACGGCGGCGAGGGAGCATCGGATGCGGAGAGTGTGATCGCCATTCGGTTACTCTAAGATGTCGCCTACGTCGTCGATGTCGCCTACGTCGTCGTCCCGGCGAAGGCCGGGACCCATAACCACAGGGCCCGGCCGTTGCCAGAAAGCCGTCGACCGGCCTGCTCCCAAATTACTGCCTCGGCGTATGGGTCCCGGCTTTCGCCGGGACGACGCGGAGCAAGTGTCGGCAGTGCCGGTCATCGTCGATGTTACCCCGCGACCTGCTTGATGCGGGCGATCAGTTCGTCGACGGCCTTGTCCACCGGCACCTTCTCGCTGACGACGCGGTTCATGGCCTTGGCCCAGACGTTCTCGTTGTTGAGGATGGTGAACTTCCAGTTCTTGGTAAAGTCGAACGGCGCAGTGCCGCCGGTGAACTGGGTCCAGACCGCCTTGCGATGCCGGTCGGCCTGCCAGAACGGGCTCGCCTGGCTGGCCTTGGTCACCGGGAACCAGCGGCCGAGCGCACCCTCGATATAGGGCCGCACGTTGTCTTCCTCGAGCAGGAAACTGATGAACTGCTTGGCCTCGGCCTTGTTCTTGGCATTGGCGAAGATCAGCCCGGTCTTGACGTCGGAGCGGTAGCGGATGGTCGATCCGTCCGGCGCCTTCGGGAAGGACGCCGTGATGATGTCCTGTTCATAGGCCTGCTTGCCGGCGGCGCGCTGCGCATCGGTCAGCGCCGGGTTGGTGGAATCCTCGAACCACTTCGCCGCGATCGAGATCGTGAAATTGTGGGTCATCACGATCGTCTTGTTGTGGAAGGCGACGTTGTTGTCCGGGTCCTTCCAGGTCGTCGAGGAGGGCGGCGTGCAGCCCTTGATGTAGGTGTCGGTGTAATCCTTCAGCGCGTGGATCAGGCCGTCGCGCACCTTGGGATCGTCGACCAGGAGCTTGCCGTCGTCGTCGACCAGCTTGATGTGGTAGGCGTCCATGAAGGTGTAGAACGACTGGAACGAGTCGGTGGATTCCACGCCCATCGGCTGGCCGACTGCATAGATGCGCTGGCCGGTGGCCTTGCGGATCGCGGGCTGCACCTTGTCGCACCAGAACGTCCAGTAACCGTTCCAGTCGTTCGGGATGTCACTCTGCTTGAAGCCGGCCTTCTCCAGCATGTCCTTCCAGATCTGGACGTGCATGCTCTGCTGCTTCAGCGGGAAGCCGTAATAGGACCGCTTCTTGGCGACATCGTCATAGAGCTTCGACGCTTCCAGCGTGTTCGGCGCAAACCGATCCTGGATCGGTGTCATGACGTCCGAGAGGTCCTCGAGCTTGCCCTCGTAGGCCCACTTGCCCTGGGCCTGCACGTCGTAGGTGTCGGAATAGGCGACGTCGGGCACGGTGCCGGAATCGAGCGCGGCGACCGTCTTCGGAATCATGTCCTGGATCGCGTATTGCGACAATTCGACCTTGATGCCGGTCTTGGCCTCGAATTTCTTGATCGTCTCGAGCAGCGCGTCGTCTTCGGATTTGTAAAATCCCTTGCCCCACCAGACGGTAATCGTTTTGCCCTGGGCCAGAGCGGGTGCAGTTGCGGCGAACAGGCCGACCGCGGCGACCGCAATTGATAGCGCACCGATAACCTTGGATCTCACGTTGTTCTCCCTCATGAGGCCGGCTTTTTAACCGGTTGGAGAAAACACTAGCGCATGCCCGTGACCCGATAAAGATGTCGCGCCGCCGACTTGTGTAGGGGTTTGCGGCGAGCGCGTGGATCGGTCCCGGTGCATCGATGCGCAAAGTGAATGGATTCAGTTCGACTTCGCATTCTCGGCCGACGCCGCCGGTGCGCCGCCGGGCGCGCCTGCCGCAGCATCGGGCGCCGCCGCGGGCCGTGCGGCTCCTCCGCCGGTGAAGCGCTCGATCACCGAGCGCACCGCGTCGCGGGTCTTGCGATCCTTCACCGCATCGAGCAGCGGGGCGGAGGCCGGCGAGCGGCGGATCAGGCTTTCCGGATCGGGGAAGATCAGCGGATCGTCCCACGGCCCCTGGATCACGAAGGGCAGATCGAAACCGTTGCCGCCGGCCGATGCCGAGGTCAGGCTGGCGACGCCCTTGAGATCGTATTCGCGCGACGGCACCGAGGCCGTGCCGGTCAGCGTGATCTTCGCGGTGGGGCTTTCGACATGAATGTCGTCAGCGGTCGCGACGCCGTCGGCGAATTTCACCGAGATGCTGAGATTGTCGTAGGGCGTCGAGCCGGAGCGGAAATTGCCGCCGCCGGACAGCGGCCGCTTCTCCAGCCGCTTCAACAGCTGCTCGACATTGAAGCCCGCGATCGCGCCGTCATGCCCGTTCAGCGTCGCGGTGCCGTCGAGCGACGACGCGAGCCCGAACGGGCTCGAGCCCGAGGCGGTCAGCGAGACGTTGAGGTTGCCGCGGCCGGACAGCTTGTTGATGCCGAACAATTCGCCGGCGCAGGCCTGCAGATCGACATCGGTGAACTGGAATTGCGCCCTGACGTCGGCGACCGCATCCGAGCGCGCGATCGCGAACGAGCCCTTGGCGATGCCGCCATACATCTGCGCCTCGCCGACGCTGAGCGCCAGCGCGCCGCCGCGCAGATTGGCGCCGAACGCGGTGCGGCCGAGCTTGGACGGGCCGACCGTCACCTTGGCCGCCGACAGGCGCATGTCGAGATCGGTCGACGACAGCGAGGACAGGTCGAACAGCTGCCTGTTCCAGTCGCGCTGGCCGCTGGCCAGCAGGCGGAACGTCGAGATGTAAGGCGTGAAATCGAGATTGCCGGCGGCAAGCGTCGCCTGCAGCGTCTGCCGGCCGTTATTGGCGTAGGTCATCACGCCCTCGGCGACGTTGCCGTCGAGCTCGACATTGACATTGGTGAGCGCGACCGAGCCGCCGACCACATTGGCGCGGGCCTTCAGCGCGAAGCGGCCGAAGCCGCCACCGCCGCCGGGCGGGGCCTGTCCCATCCAGCGCAACGCGTTGCGCAGCGACGGTGAGTCCATGGTGGCGACGCCTTCCATCATCAGGCTGGTGCGGTTGGCGACGGTTCCGTCGAAAGCAACTTTCAGCGGCGCGCTGGCGAGCCGTGCCTTCAGGCCGGAGCGGTCGCCCGACAGCAACGCGACGAAGTCGCTGGCGCTGATCGAGCCGTCGACGCGTTCGCCGCGCCAGTCGAACTGGCCGGTTGCGGCAAAGGAACGCGAGATCGAGGGCCAGGCCAGCGACAGGTCGATATCGCCGAGCTGCTCGGAGATGTTGTTGGTGCCGTCCTGGTAGTTCAGCTCGCCGTCCTGGATCCGGATTTCGGAGAACGACACCTGGTTCTCGGCGCCGGGCGTCATCGCCTTGGCGATGGTCTCGACGAACGGCGTCCAGTTGCTCTCGCCGGCGCCGTCGCGGACCACATGGATATGGGGACGGAGCATCATGACGTCGGCAATCTCGAACCGCCGCAGCAACAGCGGCAGCAGGCGCAGATTGGCGGTCAGCACGTCGACCTGCAGGGCGGGACCGATGGTATCGGCGCCCTTCAGCCCGACATTATGAAAGGAGACGTAGCTGCCCGGAAAAACCGAGACGTCGATCGGGCCGTTGACGACGAGTTCGAGCCCGGTCACGGCGCGGATCTGCGCCTCCACCGCGCGCTGCAGCGCGTCCCGGTTGAGGAACCACGACGTTCCGACCAGCCCGACCAGCGCCAGGCCGAAAAGCGCCGCGATCGGCATCCCCAGGCGCTTAATTCCTTGGGCCATCGTCAATGACATATCCGGGTCGGGTTGAATTTTGTCGGGTCGTCGTCGAACACAGCGGGCTCTCGCCGGAGGCCCCTGCCAACCCACGCAACTTGAAGGGTTTTCTTGTCGCTTTCAAGGCCATGTTGCTGCCGCGGGCCGCCGCCCGTCGCCGCACCGGGCCGTGATTGACGCATTGCGAAGATTTCGCCTAATAATCCGGTTTGCCACAGCCGTTCCGCGCCCTCCATCAGGTATTCGCTGCATGAACAAAGTTTATCCCGACGCCAAATCGGCACTCGATGGTCTCCTCAAGGACGGCATGATGATCATGTCGGGCGGCTTCGGCCTCTGCGGCATCGCCGAGACCCTGTCCGACGCGATCCGCGAGTCCGGCGTCAAGGGCCTCACCGTCGTCTCCAACAATGCCGGCGTCGACGGCATCGGCCTCAGCCGGCTGCTGGAGACCCGCCAGATCAAGAAGATGATCTCGTCCTATGTCGGCGAGAACAAGCTGTTCGCTCAGCAGTATCTCGCCGGCGAGCTCGAGCTCGAGTTCAACCCGCAGGGCACGCTGGCCGAGCGCATCCGCGCCGGCGGCGCCGGAATCCCGGCCTTCTACACCAAGACCGGCGTCGGCACGCTGATCGCCGAGGGCAAGGAAGTGAAGGAATTCGACGGCGAGAAGTACATCATGGAGCGCGGCCTGTTCGCCGACGTCGCCATCGTCCATGCCTGGAAGGGCGATACCGCCGGCAACCTGGTCTACCGCAAGACCGCGCGCAACTTTAACCCGATGATGGCCACCGCGGCGAAGGTCACCGTCGCCGAGGTCGAGCACCTGGTGCCGGCCGGCGAGATCGATCCGGACCACATCCACACCCCCGGCATCTTCGTCAAGCGCATCATCGAGGTCGGGACCGGCACGAAGCGGATCGAGTTCCGCAACACCCGACCGCGCCCCGCTGCCTAAAACCCATTTCTTCAGGAGAGCCTCATGGCCTGGACCCGTGAACAGATGGCCGCCCGCGCCGCCAAGGAGTTGCGCGACGGCTATTACGTCAATCTCGGCATCGGCATTCCGACGCTGGTTTCGAACTACATTCCCGACGGTATCGACGTCAGCCTGCAGAGCGAGAACGGCATGCTCGGCATGGGCCCGTTCCCCTATGAGGACGAGGTGGACGCCGACCTCATCAATGCCGGGAAGCAGACGGTGAGCGAGCTGCCCTCGACCAGCTATTTCTCGTCGGCCGATTCCTTCGGCATGGTGCGCGGCGGCCATATCGATCTGTCGATCCTCGGCGCCATGCAGGTGGCGCAGAACGGCGACCTCGCCAACTGGATGATCCCCGGCAAGATGGTGAAGGGCATGGGCGGCGCCATGGACCTCGTCGCCGGCGTCAAGCGCGTCGTGGTCGTGATGGAGCATTCCGCCAAGGACGGCCCGAAGCTGCTCAAGCAGTGCAACCTGCCGCTGACCGGCGAGCGCGTGGTCGACATGGTCGTCACGGATTTGGCGGTGTTCACCATCGACAAGCACGGCAAGGACGGCATGGCGCTGATCGAGCTCGCCGACGGCGTCACGCTCGACGAGGTCAAGGCCAAGACCGAGGCCGAATTCCGCGTCGCGCTGAAGAATACCTGAGATGATCGGCGCGGGACGATCCTCGATCCGTCCCGCACGATCCGACGACGCCGGCTTCATCGCCCGCACTGTTCTGGCCGCGCAGCGCGGCCAGTTGCCGCGCGGCTGGTTCGACATCGCGCTCGACCGGGGCGAGGCGGAATGCCTGGCGTTCATGACACGGCTCGCCGTGGCGCGGGTGCGGTCATGGTATCACGTCGCCCATTTCCTGATTGCTGAAGTCGATGGCGTGCCGGCTGCCGCGCTCTGCGCGATGCCGGCATCCGGAACCGTCGTCGCGGCACGTGCGGCGATCGAGGAAGTCGCAGCAGAGACCGGCATGGATGCCGATGCCATCGTCGCGCGCGGCGCCTATGCCCGCAACTGCTGGGTGCAAGGCGGCGAGGGCGACTGGCTGATCGAGCATGTCGCCCGACAAGCGTCCCATCGCAGCGGCGGCCTGGTGCAGGACTTGATCCGCCGCGCACTCGCCGACGGCAAGGCGGCCGGTTACACGCAGGCATCGATCTCGTTCCTGATCGGCAACGACGCGGCCGAACGCTGCTACGCCAGGGCCGGCTTCGCCTTCGCCGAAGAGAAGCGCGACGCCGCCTTCGAGGCGATGACCGGCGCGCCTGGCTTTCGCAGATTTGCGCGGGCGATGTGAGTGGGGCGCACGGCGACCGGCCCGCATATACATCTGTCGTCCCGGCCTAGTGCGCAATTGCGCACGGGGGCCGGGACCCATACGCCGCGGCGGATGTTGCAGGCGGGACTCGTCGTTGCAATCGCGCATGACAATTCGCATCGGTGGTTATGGGTCCCGGCCTTCGCCGGGACGACGGTGAGTGTGCGGCACGGTCCGTAAGTCAACGCCCGCATTCTCGCGACATGGTTTGTCCGAGTTGACAGGTTTTTGCCGAGTTGCCCGTCGGGCAGCCACACAGCGCGTCACATTCGGCGCCCGCCGCCCGCTTGTCCGGTCGTCCATGCAATGGCAGAATTGCACCATGTTGTGCAAAATCGGACACGGCCATGCCACTCATCCGGATCTGGGTCTATGACGGCATCCTCGCTTCGGGCGTGGCGGGGATTGTCGACGTGTTCACCGCCGCCAACTCGGTGACGGCACGGCGGCCGCGACGTCGCAACGGCATGCCGTCACAGCTGCGGTGGCGCGTCGAATCATTGAATGGCCGGCCGGTCCAGACGGCGTCAGGCCAGGTCATCGGCGTCGATGGGCCGATCGGCGCGCGGTCTTCGGCAGACGCGGTGGTGATCCCGGGACCGTTCGTCGGCGATATCGAACGTTTCTTCGCGCGGCTCGATACCGTCGAGCCGCTGCTCGCGGCGCTGCGGCGGCAGCATGAGCGCGGCACCCTGCTCGCGTCCTATTGCACCGGCAGCTTCATCCTCGCCGAGGCCGGCCTGCTCGACGGCAGGGTTGCGACCACCCATTGGGCGAAGGGGCGGACATTCGCGATGCGCTACCCGGCGGTGGATCTGCGCGTCGCCGAGATCCTCACCGAGCAGAACCGCATTGTCTGCTCCGGCGCGGTGACCACCTCGCTCAATCTCGCGCTTCGGCTGGTCGAGAAGTTCGCCGGTGCCGATGTCGCCGCCGAGACCGGCAAGCTGATGCTGATCGACAGCAATCGCATCTCGCAGGCCCCCTATGTCAGCCGCACGTCCGACACGCAGCACTCCGATGCGCTGGTGGCGCGGGCGCAGAGTATGATGGAGAAGTCGCTGCAGCAGGGCTTCAGCCTTGCCAGGCTGGCCCGCGACCTTTCGGTCAGCGAGCGGACGTTGAACCGCCGCTTCAAGCTGGCGGTCGGCGAGGCGCCCTTGCAATATCTGCAAGCGCTGCGGGTGGACGTGGCCAAGCGCCTGATCGAAACCACGCGGCTGAAGCTCGACGCGGTCAGCGCGCGCGTCGGCTACAACGATCTGTCGACCTTCCGTCGGCTGTTCAAGCGTGAAACCGGGCTCTCGCCCCGCGAATACCAGCGCCGGTTCGTGCGCAAGGCTCCCGCCGCCTGAGAAGGCCGTGTCCGAATTTGCCCTGAAAATGGCGATACTGCCACTGCTGCCGGGAGTGCGCCGCGCATAGACCTCCTGCTGTCAACAACAGGAGGTCGCCTCAATGCCGATGATCGACGTGACAATTCCCGAAGGAGCCCTGAAGCCGGAGGCGGAAGCGCGGCTCATCAAGGAGCTCGGCGATATCCTGATCGGCCACGAGGGGTTCGATCCGGCGAACAAGGTTGCGCAAGGCGTCACCGTTGTCTTCCTGCATCGGCCGGCCGCCGTTTATGTGGCGGGCCGGCCGTCGCCATCGCCACGATTTCGCATCGTCCCGACGGTCCCCGAGGGCCAGTACACCGAAGCCTCGCGCGCGGCCTTGGTGAAGGACGTGACCGATGCCGTGGTGCGCGCTGCCGGCGGTTCGTTCGACGATGTGGCGCCGCAGGTCTGGGTGTTTCCGACCGAGATCCCCGACGGCCAGTGGGGCAGCCGTGGCGTCATTCGTCCGCTGCCGGACATCCAGGCCTTCATCGCCGGCGAGCACGAGCGCAAGGTCGGCGAGGCGCGTCTGGCGCGACGGCGGCGCGTCAAGGCGCTGGAGTTGCTTGCGGGCGCGCTCGACGCTGCCCGCAAGGGCGTCGACTGACGCGGGCACAACCATGACATCCGACACGCATTTCAGGCTCGCGGCGGTCCAGGCCGCCGCGGTGCCATTCGATCGCGACGCCTCGCTGGAGAAGGCCTGCCGCCTGATCGGCGAGGCCGGCGCCATGGGCGCGACGATCGCCGCCTTCGGCGAGACCTGGCTGCCCGGCTATCCCTTCTTCTGTCACGCGCCGACCGGGCCGAACACGTTTCGCGCGATGGCCGAATATCTCGACAACGCGGTCGAGATTCCCTCGCCCACGACCGATCGGCTCTGCGCCGCCGCCGAGGCCGCGGGACTGGATGTCGTGATCGGCGTCGCCGAACGTGATGCAGTGACCAAGGGCACGGTCTACTGCACGCTGCTGTTCATCGGCCGCGAGGGACGGCTGCTCGGCCGCCATCGCAAGCTGAAGCCCACCTTCAACGAGCGCTCGGTGTGGGCCGATGGCGACGCGGCGGGCCTGCGCGTGCATGAGCGGCCCTATGGCCGGATCAGCGGCCTCAATTGCTGGGAGCACAACACGATGCTGCCCGGCTATGCGCTGGCCGCGCAGGGAACGCAGATCCACGTCGCGGCGTGGCCGGGGCGGGAGCCCGCGGTGGCGCCACCGTCGCCGACGCCGCTCTGGCCGCGGCAGTTGTTGCTGTCGCGAGCGTTCGCCTCGCAAGCCGGCTGCTACGTCATCGCGGTCGGCGGCATGCGCTCGCACGAAATCACGCCGGAACGTTACCGCGAACTATCGACGATCGAGTACAGCGGTGACAGCGTCATCATCGATCCGCGCGGCGAGGTCATCGCCGGTCCGGCGCAGGGCGAGACCATCCTGATCGCGGACGGCTCGCGGGAGGCCGTGCTCGCCGCCAAGGCACTGTGCGATATCGGCGGCCATTATTCGCGCCCCGACCTGCTGCGGCTGATCGTGGATCGCAATCCGCAGGAGCGGGTCATCGACTGCGGCTTCGCCGGGCGGGTCACGCCGGAGATGTGGGAGTGACGCGACGGCGCGGGTAGCCCGCGCCGTCAAGCTTGTCGCGAGAAAGGTCGCTCCGCCTCACGAAGCTTCCTGCGGAATTGCGGATGGTGATTCCTCGCCCTTGAGCTCCTCGAGGCTGCGGTGCCGCGGCTCGATGCCGAGCGCCCATACGGTGATGATCTGCACGACGAGCAGTCCGATCATCAGGGCCATCACGCCGGCGACGCCGCGCGCTTCGAACAGCATCACGACCAGGAATGGTGTCACGATGGTGGCACCTCGACCGAGTGTGTTGACGATGCCGGATGCCCGCAGCCGCACCTCGGTCGGGAACAGTTCGGGAATATAGATGCCGAACAACAGCGCGACCAAGACATAGATCGGCACGGTCAGCGCGAAGCCGACGGCCGGCAGCAGGAACGGATCCGAGATCATCGGATAGATGACGCCGAGGATGATCGAGATCAGCGATGCGCCGATGATCGTGGGCTTGCGGCCCCAGCGGTCGGCGGTCAGGGCGCCGATCGCCGAGCCGATCGGCGCGCCAAGCGCCATCAGCAGCGAGTAGCCGAACGAGGTCGCGACGGACAGGCCCTGCTTGATGAAGAACACCGGCAGCCAGGTCACGAAACCGTAGAGCAGCGTATTGATGGTAATCAGGCATACCGCGCCGACGATCATGCGGGAGAGCAGCGGCGCGGTGAACAGCGTGGCGAGATCGGGCGACACCGGTGCCGGTGTTGCAGCCGCGGGGGCCGGCAAGGGTTGGCCCTGGGAAGCTTCCTTCTCGATCGCCTGCATCAGCGCCTCGGCCTCGGTGGTGCGTCCCACCGCCTCCAGCCAGCGCGGCGACTCCGGCAGCGACTTGCGCAGGTACCAGACGATCAAGGCGCCGACGCCGCCCAGCACGAACATCGCGCGCCAGCCGAATTGCGGGACGACGACCGATGCGACCAGCAGCGCGATGGGCAGGCCGGTCACGACGCAGACGGCGGTGAAGCCGAGCCACTTGCCGCGGCTCCGGGCCGGCACGAACTCGGTCATGGTGGAATAGCCGACAACATTTTCGGCGCCGAGACCGACGCCCATCACGAAACGGCAGGCAATCAGAAAGGCCATGTTTGGCGCAAACGCCGCCGCCAGGGACGCGATGCCGAACAGCAGCAGATTGAACTGGTAGGTGAAACGCCGTCCGTAACGGTCGCCGAGGAAGCCGGTGCCGAAAGATCCGAGCATCATGCCGACGAAGGTTGCGGAGATGAACGCGGCGTTTTGGGCGAGCGTCGAGAATCCGGTTTTCAGCGTCACGCCGAGCACGGTGCCGGCGATATAGATGTCGAAGCCGTCGAAGAACATTCCGATCCCGATCAGGATCATGATCCGGCGATGGAATGGTCCGATCGGTAGCCGATCGAGGCGGCTCCCGGCATTGACCGATGTCGACATATGCGCTCTCCCCTTGACTGTTTCCTCGGTGATGCGGCCCGCCATCTGTGGGCGATTTGCCGCTTTGCTCGACTGCGGCTAGTTCAACCGGCGCTGGCTGGCCGTGTCGCGGTACCAATCGAACGGCTGTTCGTGGGTCGCGACCATCACGCTCTTGGTGTTGAAATGGTCGTCGAAGCTCTCAGTGCCGCATTCCCGGCCGATGCCGGAATCGTCAACGCCGCCCCAGGGCGAGGCCGGATCGAGCCGGTGGTGGTCGTTGATCCAGACGATCCCGGCCTTGACCGCGGCGGCCACGCGATGCGCGCGCGCGACGTCGCGGGTGCGAATGGCGGCGGCGAGGCCAAAGGGCGAATCGTTGGCGAGCCGGAGCGCGTCGGCCTCGTCCTTGAAGGGGGTCACCGAGGTGAAGGGGCCGAACACCTCCTCCTGGAAGATCCGCATGTCGGATTTGACGTCGGCGAACACGGTCGGTTCGACGAAAAAGCCGTTGTCGTGGCCCGCGACCTTTGCGGCCACGCCGCCGGTGAGCAGCCGCGCGCCGTCTTCATGACCGTAGCGCGCATAGCTGAGAACGCGGTCGCGCTGGCGCGCCGAGATCACCGGCCCAAGCTGCGTGTTCGGATCGAACGGATCGCCAATGCGGATGGTGCGGGTCTTGGCCTGCAGCTTTTCGACGAACTCGTCGTAGATCGAGGCCTGCACGATATGGCGCGACGCGCAAACGCAGGTTTGGCCGGCGCCGATGAAAGCGCCGAACGCGGCGTAGTTGACGGCGCGGTCGACGTCGAAATCGTCGAATATCATCACCGGCGTCTTGCCGCCGAGCTCCATGGTCTGGTGCGCGAACACCTTCGCCGCGGCGCTGCCCGCGATGCGGCCGGCTTCGGTCCCGCCGGTCAGCACAAGCTTGTTGATGTCGCCATGCTCGGCGAGCATCTTGCCGGCGCTCTGGCCGAGGCCAAGCACGATGTTGAAGACGCCGGGAGGCAGTCCGGCCTCGCTGAATATCTGGGCGAGCTTCAGTGTCGTCAGCGGCGTGTATTCCGATGGCTTGACCACGGTGACGCACCCGGTCGCCAGCACGACGGCAAGCGACTTGCACAGGATCATGAGCGGGTGATTGAAGGGCGTGCAGTTGGCGACGATTCCGATCGGCGTGCGCAGGGTGTAGTTCAGATACGCGCCTTCGACCGGGATGACGGAATCGCGGCGCGACAGCGCCAGTCCGGCGAAGTAGCGGAAGAAATCCGGCAGGCGCGACAGCTGCGCGCGGGTTTCGTTGACCGGACGGCCGTTGTTCAACGTCTCCAGCCGGTACAGCGTGTCGAGATTGGCCTCGAACGCGTCGGCGAGCCTGTTGACGAGCCGGGCGCGCGCCCTCGTGTCCATCCCGCCCCACGCCTTGCCTTCGAATGCAGCGCGAGCGCTCTTCATCGCACGGTCGATATCCGCGGCGGTCGAATTCGGAATCCGGGCGATGACGTCGCCGGTCGCGGGATTGCGGACGTCGAGCATCTCGCCGTCTCCGGCCTCGACCTCGCGTCCGTCGATGAAGTTGCCGTGGATCTCGACGTCGATCGTCGCGGGCTTCGACGGAATGTTCATGATGACCTCTCTTCGACGATGACGGCGTTGCGCTTGAGTGCCGGCAGCACGCGCTTCTCGGTCGCCGCGATGTGAGCCTTGATGATGCGGGCCGCGGTGCGCGCCTCGCGCTGCTGCATGGCGTCGATCAATGCGACATGCTCGGCCACGAGCTTCGCCGGGTCGTGGCCTTTCAGATTGGAGACGCTGACGCGCACCAGCCGATCGGCCTGGCCGATCAGGTCGCAGAGCGTGGTCGCCATGCGGCGGTTGCCCGACGCGTGCGCCAGCGCCGAGTGGAAGCCGCGATTGTAGGTGATGAAGTCCTCATGGCTGCCGGAGAAGCGACGGAATTCATCGAGTGATTTCAGGATGCTGTCGGGCGCGCTCTCGATTGCTTCGGCGACGCAGGCCGGCTCGAGCGCAAGGCGGAAGCGCAGCAGATCGCGGGCGTCGGACAGCGAGATCGGATTGACCCGGTAACCCTGGCGGGGCTGCACCGTCACGAGGTGCTCGCGCTCGAGCCGCAGCAGGGCGTCCCGGACCGGCTGGCGGCTGACGGCGTAACGCTCCGCCAGATCCTGCTCTCGTATTTCATCACCGGGAGCAAACTGGCACGATAAAATATCAGATCGCAGGTTTTCGTAGATATTCTCGCGGAGAAGGATCATTTTTATTGGGCCTCCTGCCCAGTAAAATGCAGTTCGTGAAATATCACGTCAAGCTGAAATCCTTGAAATCCGAGTGATTTGATTTATCAATCGTCCGCAGGGGCGCTTCGGAGCCCAAATGCGCGAATTTCGGGCGCGATTTGAAAGAGAGCCACGATGGACAGGCTTTTGGCCAACCGCACAGTCAACGCAGCGCAGTCGGGCGAGGGGCCGCCGCTGGTCCTGTTTCACTCGCTGCTGTCGGATCGCGCGAGCTTCGATGCGATCGTGCCGGAACTTGCCCGGTCGTTTCGGACCATCGTGCCGGAACTGCCGGGATTCGGTCGGTCGAGCGCGGTCGAGGGTGGCCTTGCCGCGATTGCCGACCGGATGGCGGACGCGGTGCATGATGCGGCTGATGGCACGCCGGCCATCGTGCTCGGCAATGGTTATGGCGGGTTCGTCGCGCTGCAGATGGCGATCCGCCACCCGACGATCGCGAGCCGGCTGATCCTCGCCGACAGCGGTGCGGCGTTCTCCGAGCCGGGCCGCGAGGTGTTTCGCAACATGGCCAGGGTTTCACGCGAGAAGGGGCTCGCCGCGATCACCGATATTGCAATGCGCCGGCTGTTCGCACAGGATTTCCAGGCACAGCATCCCGCGCTGATGCAGGATCGCCGCGACGCATTCCTGCGCACCGATCTCAACGTGTTCTGCGCGGCCTGTGACGCGCTGGCGAGCCTCGATCTTCGTGCCGAACTACGCAGCGTGACGGTACCGACACTCGTTGTGGTCGGCGAATATGACGAGGCGACGCCGCCGCCGATGTCATACGAATTGGCAGGCGGCCTGCCGAGAGCGAAGCTCAGGGTCATTCCGGGATGTGCGCATGTCCCGCAACTGCAATCGCCAAAACTGTTCCTCGATACGATCGGCGATTTCCTGGCGATCAAGCATAACGCGCCCGCCTGAGGCACGCGCAAACGGCTGGATCGCGCCGCGGGTCACGCGGCGGCGTGCCGACAATTTGGGCAGAACGCCCAGCTAATGCCGTTTGACGCGACAGCATCTCTGCCTAGTCTGACCGGAGACGGAGATGAAACATGCGAGCGATCCTTGATCACTGCACCGGCGGTCGCAGGCGCAGCCTGCCGGCGGGCACGGATTTCATCGAGGAGGGAGGCAAGACCGGTCATCTGTTCGTGCTGCTCGAGGGCAAGGTGGAAGTCGTCAAGGGCGACAGCCTGGTCGCCGTCATCGACGAGCCCGGCGCGGTGTTCGGCGAGATGAGTGTGCTGCTCGACCGGGCGCACAGCGCCAAGGTGCGCACGGCCACTGATTGCGTCCTGTACGAGTTCGACGATGCGGCGTCGTTCCTGCGCCAGCAGCCGGCGGTGGCGCTGCTGATCGCGCAGCTGCTGGCGCAACGGCTTCATGTCGCCACGACCTATCTTGCCGACCTGATGCACCAATATGCCGATCACGGCACCCACCTGGCGATGGTCGGCGAGGTGCTGCAGAGCATGATCAACCTGCCGCCGATGCAGGTCGCGCCAGGCTCGGATCGGCAATCCGATCCAAGGATATGAGCCAGTCCGGCGCCTCGCGCACGGGAGCCGCCGGCCGCGACAGCGGCGCCTTGAGATCGATCATCTGCGCGTCGCCGGCGGCGAGCCAGAACGCCTTGTCCTGCGCGAGATCGAGCACGATGTAGACCGGAGGCCGGCCGGGCTGCAGGCCGGTGTTGAACACCCAGCTCGCTCCGATCCGGTCGAACCACGAGCCCATCTGGATGAACGGCGACTGATGCACATGGCCCGAGATCACCAGCGCCGGATGGTGGCGCTCGATCCAGCCGAGCAGCTCGGCGTCGCCGAAAAAGCGCTTGCCGCCCCAGCTGGTCGGCGAATCCGCCGGCGGGGCGTGATGGACCCAGACCCAGCGGCGGTGCGGCATCGCGGCCGCCGCGCGAAGCTGATCGTCGATCCGCGCCTTGACCAGCGGGCCGTCCCACCACGGGCACACCGTGAACAGCGTGTCGCCGATGGCCAGATTGTCGCCGTCGCAGGCGACGCCGAACTCCCTGATGCCGGCGACCCAGCGCGCGATCTTCTCGCCCTCCGGGTTGCGCTCGTCGAGGTCGTGATTGCCTGAACAGAAGATCACCCGCGTGAGATCGGCGAGCCGCGACAGGTATTTCGTGACGACGACGATCTGGGCGCGGAAATCGACCGCCGAGCCGAGGTTGAGCGCATCGCCGGCGAAGATCACGAGATCGAATTGCGGTGCCGCCGCCAGCAGCCAGTCGAACTGCGGCAACGAGTAATGCAGATCGGCGACGACAAGACAGCGCATCGGTGAAATCCGAATGCCCGGAAAACGGGCGGGGCCGCACGGCAATGAATTCAAACAAGCCAAATCGCAGCAAGATCTATGCCGCGCCGCGCGGATCCGACGCGACAGATGTTCGCAGTGTCCTGGAATCGGCCGGATCGCCGCTCACGCCCTTGCTGCGGCGTGGGCGAAGGTCACCTCGATCAGCGTGCCGGTGCGGCCGCCGGTCCTGATGTGGAATTTGGCGCGATTGGCTTCGACCAGCGCCTTGGTCAGCGACAGGCTGACGCCGCCGGAGCCGGCCTGATCGGAAGGCGTCGGGGCGCGGAACGGCTCCAGCGCCGCGGCGACCTCGTTGTCGTTGAGGCTCTGCCCGGTGTCGCGCACGCGGAGCATCACCTCGCCGAAATCCGACAGCGCGGTCGAGACGATCACCTGGCCGCCGGCATTGGCGAGATGGATCGAGTTGCCGATCAGGTTCAGCGTGATCTGGCGCAGCGCGCGGGCGTCGGCGACCACAGGCGGCAGCGTGTGGGCGAGCGAGGTGCGGATGATGATGCGCTCGCGGTTGGCCTGCGGCTGCATCACAGCGACGCAGCTCTCCACCATCTCGTTGAGATTCTGGCTGGCGAAGGCGAGGTCGAGCTTGCCGGTCTCGATCCGCGACAGGTCGAGCAAATCGTTGACGATCGCGATCACCCGCTCGCCGGAAGCGCGGATGTCCTTCATGTATTCGACATAGCGCTCATTGCCGAGCGCGCCGAAGCGTTCGCCGATCATCACCTCGGCGAAGCCGATGATGGCGTTGAGCGGCGTGCGCAGCTCGTGGCTGATCCGCGCCAGCATGTCGGACTTGGCGTTGGCGGCGCGTTCGGCGAGCCGCCGCGCCTCGCGCAATTCGCCCTCGCTCTTCTTGGTCTGCGAGAGATCACGGAATACCGCGAAGAAGTTCGGTCCGTCGGCGCGGGTGCGGCCCATCGTCACCGACAGCGGGATGATGCCGCCCTGGCGGACGCGGCCGAGCGTCTCGCGGCCATGGTCGAGCAGGCTGGCGACGCCGGCCGATTTCAGGCTGGCGAGATAGTCGAAGATGCCGTGCTGGCTTTCCGGCGCGAACAGATCGGCGAGCTTGCGGGTGACGAACTCGTCGCCGTCATAGCCGAACAGCGCCTCGGCGCTGCGGTTGCAGGAATGGATGTTGCCGTCGGCATCGAACATGATGATGCCTTCGGCCGCGGTGTCGAGGATCGCGCCGAGCTCTTCGGCGTCGGCCTGGCCGGCTTGCGGCTCAGCCGGCGCAAGCAGCGGCTCGGCGGCCGCCGCAGGCTCCGGCTCGGACAGCGCGGCGGCGATCGCGGCATCCTCGTCCAGCGTGCGCGAGAAGATCAGCGCCAGCGCGGAATCGTCGTCCCAGGTGATGGTGTGCAGCCGCGCCTCGGCGGACACCGACTGCGCGCCGTCCTCGGTGCTCTGGTTCGCGGAGATCGTCACCGGCGTGCCGGTGCCCGACGTGCTGCTCGCCTGCGAGACGCCGGGCTCGACAAAGAGCGCGTCGAGGCCGCCGGCGGCTTCCAGCGCGTGCAGGCTGTCATGGCCCATGCGCGAGAGGAAGGCGTGGTTGGCATAGAGCAGGCGGTCGAGCCGGTAGATCAGGATGCCGACCGGCAACAGATCGAGCAGCGCGCGGTCGCGGCGGGAATCTGCGCGCGGCGCCGGCTCCGCCGCAGCCAGCCAGCTGGCCTTTGGTGTTTCCGCCGCCGTCTCCAGCTGCGCGACCGTCTCCTGCGGCGCCGCCTCTGCTTGCTGCGGCGGTTCGCTTGCGGGCGGCGCGTCGGCGACCGGCTCGGCCGGCACGCTGTCGTCCGTTGTCGCGGCGAGGCCGGCCTCGTTCTCGAGCCGCGCCGACAATTGGCGGGCGAGCTCGTTGAAGGCGTTGTTCTCGACCGGCGTCAGCGACGGCGGCCGGGTGTCGCTGGCGGGACGGAACGGCACCACATTCGGTGGCGGGTCGTGACGCACTTCGTGCGTTTCCTCGTGCGTTTCCACGGCGTGATCCGGATCGGCTCGGTGTGAAGTCTCTGCGGCTGTCGGCTCGGTCAATTCCTCGGGTGGTGGTGCTGCGGTCGTGTCGGGCGGCGGCTCCGCGTGCGGCGGAGGATTGTCCTGTGGCGCGGCGGGCCCGGGCGGCGCAACGGTGCGCGGCACCGGTGCGACATCGGCCGACAGCGATTGTGGCGCGACCGTGCCGCTGAAGAACTCATAGCGGCGCAATGCGGCGAGTCGCGCAAGCCCGTCGAGGTCGCGACACACACCAAAGCCGCGATAGCCGGCGAAATTCCTGGCACGATCGAACACCGGCAGGCCGGACAGTTCGACCGGCAGCCGGCCGCCGCCGTCGACCGGCCAGTGCTGCGTGATGCCGCTCCAGGTGTCATGGCTGGCGAACGCCTGCATCACGCGGCCTTCGGGATCGAGGCCAAAACTCTCGGCGATATCGCTCCACAGCCGGCCGAAGCCCGCCGCGGTGTGCAGGCCGATCAGGCGGGTGAATTCATCGGAGCCGAGCGAGAAGCGGGCCTCATGGTCCATCTGCCACATGAAGCGCAGCGGATGGCGCCGCACCGGCAACGGCTCGTCGAGCCAGGATGGTGGTGGCACCGGCGCCAATGTCGCGGGCTCCGGCTCGGCGGCAGGCGGCGGCGCGGGCGCATCCGCGATCGCATAAGGCGAGGGGGCGGGATCGGCCGGGGGCGCCGATATTTCCGGCGCGTGCGTGCGTGCCGTCTCTGCGAGATCAGGCACGGACTCTTCGGCGTGCGTCTCCGTGGGCACTTCGATCAGCGCTTCCGACAGCGGCTCCTCGACGGCGGGGCTTTCGTCAGGCGTGGTGCCGAGAGGCGCAGGCTCGGCGGGCGTCGGCTCTGAATGCGTGAGTTCTGCCGACGCAAGCGGCGAGGCAAGAGGCGTAGGCTCCTCGATCTGCGCGCCGTCCGGCACTTCGATCAGTGCTTCCGACAGAGGTTCCTCGGCGGCAGCTGTTTCGTCTTGCGTGGTGTCGAGAGCTGCGGTCTCTACGTGCGCCGCCTCTGCTGCCGCGGCAGATGGAGCAGCATTCTCAGGTTCGGATTTGGCCGCGCTGACGATCGGCTCGATCGTGACGCGCTCTTCCATCTGCGGATCCAGCGCGTCGAACAGTGTGAAGGCGATCGGTGCTGCGCAGGCCGTCGCGGGCGCTTCGTCATGCGCAACGGCTTGTTCGATAACTGCAGGTGCTGGCGGCGGCTCTACGGCCATGGCCTCTTGCTGCGCTGGCGCTGGGGGAGCCTGTGCTTCGCGCGCCGGCGTCTCCGGCTCAACTGGCTCGGGCACGATCGGCGCCGCCGGCTTTGCGGCGAGATGCGGCGCCGGCTTGATCAACGCGACCAGCGCGCGATCGGCGGCGCGGCCGATCCGCTGCAGCACGACGCGGCCGATCGCAACGCTCGCCGCCGCGCGGCCCTGCGCCAGCGCCTCACCGCGCGCGGCATCGAGACCAGCTTCGGTGAGGTCGTGCAGGCCGGGCAGCGTACGCGCCGCCTCATTGGTTGCGACCAAAAGTCCGTCGCTGGTGAAGGCGGCGGCCGGACGCGGCAAGCCCTGCAGCAGCCGCTGCAGGCGTTCCGCGAGCGGCATGCCGCGGCCGGTCGCATTGAGCGCCGTCATCAGGATGCCGTGGCTGCCGTCCGGCAGGTCGATCCGGGCGCAGCCGCAGGTCGCGAGCATGCCGGGCGCAGCGCCGAAGCCGCGCAGCCGCTCCAGCCGGACCGCGCCATTGGCGTTCAGGCTGTGGCCGAGCCGCGCGACCTGGCGGCGGTGCGGATCGGCCGGGCCGAAGCCGCGCTTCGCCAGCTCGGCGCCGTTGGCGGCACCGAATACCTGCGCGCCGACCGGATTGGCCCAGAGAATCCGCGCGCCGTCGGCCGCCCACAGCCATGCCGGCAGGGCGCCCGTCGCATGATCCGCCAGCCTGACATCGCCGAGCGCCTGGATCTGGAATTCCGCGTCACTCATCACGCAAGATTTGACCGCATGGGTTTGGCTTTCTTCCTTAAGCTCAGCCGAAGGCCCGGCAGCCGCAGGACGACAGCCTTAACAGAAGGTTAGTATCGCAACTGGGGGGCGGCAGGTCCATGTCCGCAGCGAAACTGCCCCCGCCAAAGCCGGGATAACGTTAACTCGGCTGAACGATCCACAGCCGTTTGGCGTTGTCGGGTTAAAGAGAGGTTGCTGCGAGCCGCGCGATGCGGAACCAGGCGGCGCCGCGTCACACCTGCGATTGCAGTGCCACGATATATATTCTGCCGTCTATCTTGCCCTGGGCCCGCAGGGCCAAGCGGCGGGCCGATCAGCAAGCGAGGGAGAGCGACCATGAGCGACAACGGGCGTGACCATTTCGAGATCCCCAAGTTCGAGATTCCCAAGGATATGCGGTCGATGGCGGAGGCGAGTTTTGAGCAGGCGCGCAAGGCGTTCGAGCAATTCGTGACCAACGCCAAGGACACCGCCGGCAAGATCGAGGAGCGCAACGCCACGGTGCGCGCCGGCGCCAAGGATCTTTCGACCAAGGCGCTGTCCTATGCCGAAAAGAACGTGCAGTCGTCGCTGGACTACGCCGAGGCGCTGCTCAAGGCCAAGGACCTCAGCGACGTCATGCGGCTGCACAGCGAATATGTGCAGGGCCAGATGCGCTCGCTCGGCGAGCAGGCCAGCGAGATGGGCCAGGCCGTCAGCCGGGCCGCGATGGACGCGGTCAAGCCGAAGAACTGACGAGGCGCATTGGCCGCGGCCGACCCTGGCGCATTCAGCCTCGGTCGGCCGCGGTAATCTTTTGTTCCGTCAGATAAAAAATGTGGCGTCGCACGCGATCTTACGTTGCGTTGCACAAAATTGACATGATATGGGTGTTTATTAGGCGCGCCCGACGAAGGGCACTCCCGTGAATCAAGGCAGCGTGATCCATTTCAGCGCTCCCGGCCTGATGGGCTCCGGGACGTCCGCAATGGTCACATCTACTCACCCGTTGCGAAGGATTACACGTATGACCAACCCGTCCGATCCGTTTTCCGCCTCGATCATTCCGTTTGAAGTTCCCGAGCAGATGCGCGCGTTCGCCGAGAAGGGCGTTCTGCAGGCCCGCGACAGCTACGCCAAGTTCAAGGACGCTGCCGAGACCCACAACTCGACGGTCGAGGCCGTGTTCACCTCGGTGAGCAAGGGCGCCAGCGAGTATTCGGCCAAGCTGATCGAGTTCTTCAAGGCCAACACCACCTCCTCGCTCGACTTCGCCCAGGAGCTGTTCAGCGTGAAGTCGCCGACCGAAGCGGTCGAGCTGTGGACGTCGCACGCCCGCAAGCAGTTCGAGACCTACACTGCGCAGGCCAAGGAACTGGCCGAGCTCGGCCAGAAGGTCGCCAGCGAGACCGCCGAGCCGATCAAGGCCAGCGCCTCGAAGTTCTACAAGCCGGCCGCCTGATCGCTGCCGTTTGGGAGACCAGCGAAAGGCCCGGGCCGAAGCGGTCCGGGCCTTTTTGCTGGCCAGGGCCCCGTCAAGCGGCCCGACATAACAGCGGAAATCGGCGCGTTACGGCCTTGCCAAAGCGCGGCGTTGCACCTAGTTTCCGCCCGAAATCGCCGCCCCGCTTGAGCGGGCCGCGCGTCAGGATGCAGTTGTAGCTCAGTTGGTTAGAGCGCCTGTCTGTGGAACAGGAGGTCGGTGGTTCGAGCCCACCCAACTGTACCACCAAAATCAACTACTTAGCGGTTCCCGGTTCGTACAATCGCAGTTTAGGTAGCGATTTAGGTATCGAGCGGAGCAAGCCCTATTTCAGTAGATTCCAGTTGTTGCGATAGGCTGCAAATTTCTGATGGTAGCCGTATCCGCGATTGTCCTCGCGCGGCTCGCCCGAGAAACGAAGAACCCGAAACGTTGTGTCTGCATTGCGTGGCCGTCCGTTACGGCCAGGCTGCGCCACGTAGTGCGCGTGGTTTCCGGTTAAATGTTCGTGGACGATCGGCGTGGGCACGATATAGAACTCCGCACCCGTGATGCCCTTGGTCAGATCGCAGACGACGACCATATCGTCCTTTGACTGCATGTCACCGAACAGAATTCCGGTCTTCTTTTTGGCGGTCCATACAGCGTTGCCATCCGAGGCAGTCTTAACGCGAAGCCGGGTAGAGCGCCCTGTGCCATTCCAATAGCAGGCGACGTCGTAGTTCGGGTTTCCGCGGTCGGCCCAGTAGGCTTCGAAATCCTGTAGGAGCAAGGCGGCCATCACGAGATGTTCGCCCGCATTTCCTTTGCTTGAACTCACTCGGCTCCTCCAAAGCTATGCGCCCAGCCTCCCCGCTCAAGCGTCTCAGTTGAATCTGGACAGGGCGTCCGTCGTCTTCTCCGCATCGGACTAAACTCGTCTGCCGCGCGTCGAGTGATTCTGTTTTTTGGCGCTCGCAAGTACTCGTTGTCGTTCGGCTTCGAAGGTCTTAAGGCATTTGTATGTAAACATCTCGGTTTCAGGCATGCCGAGAGAATGCGTCTCGCGCTCGCGCAGCTCTTCCTTATGGAGATAGTCGATGAGATGTTGAACGCGCTCCAATCGAATCTTCACGCGCTCAACGCGTTCACCTCTCGTGAAGAAGTTGTATTCCTCCTTCGCTGCCTCGACCAAATAGTTGCTGACGCCTTCATCGTAGATTCCGCAGTCAGTGCAGATCAGGTCCAGATAGCTGAAATGAAATGCGAGCTCGTTCAACGTATACATGCCATAGTTTGTAACCTTGATCTGATCCACGGCTTCCGAGTACGAATCCATACGATTGTTCGCCTCCACAAAACCGTGCTTTAGGAGCAGGTCCAGATTCTTGACGAAGTCCTCCGCCATGTTGAAGGTTTCTGCAAAATAGCTGAGCAACTCGGCCACGGACACGTAGGCCGCATTAGACGCGTCCATGCTTTTCGCAAGCTTTCGAAGAATCCTTAACGCAGTGAAGTGAGACCCGTAGCGGTTATTTCTGATCTGATAAATATTTGGAATGTCACTGAGGCCCTCGTCATAGAAATAACGAGTCGGGATCATCACGGGCTTAATCACCTGGTGTATTTGTAGGGTCCAACTCCCCTTAGCGACCATCTCCTCCACATTTGTGTAGCCAGATAGGAGAAAGCTTCTGAACAAATCCAAAGAAAGACGAATGTTCCCGTGCGCGCATGCGCTCAAGAAGCTGTTGAGAGGTGACCTTTCCATCGAAAAGTCTTTGATGAGGATTCCAAGATAGGTCTGACTGTCTTTTAGTAGCCTTTCGTCTACCTCCCCCATTAGATTGACGCGTTGTCGATCGTTCGCCAGCAGTCCAATCACATATTGCAATCGTTTCTTGAAGACGTCGGCTGGCTTAGGGGAGCTTATGTGGAATCCAGAATTCTGAAAGGCATCCAGTAGCCCATGAATTTTGGAGTTGTGAAAGCGCTCCTCGCGCATAGATATCAGGGTGATGCAGCCGAGCTTCTTGGAGATCTCTTGGGCTGAGGAAAAGCAGAAGTCCTGAAGTGCTGAAGGGAATTGGTCAGTATTGTCGACGACTACGATGATGCCCTTGTCCTTCTTTGTCCAGTAGTCGACTAATCGAACAGCGCAGTAGGCGAGGTCTTGCTTCCAATCCGAAATCAGATCGTTGAGTTTGAGATTGTAAGCTTCGGACGATGGTGAAAGACCGTACAGTTCTTGCCGCTTTGCAATTGTGAAGCGGTCTGAAAAGAGACCTTCCAAAATTATAGAACGGTCGGCGGTAAGCAGCTTTTCGACGTCTAGTTGATCAACGAGGGTGCCCCAAATGGTATTGTGCACCACCGTCTGATCTTGAGGTGTGTTAAGCAAATCCACGATGGCGATGACTGAGTGCTCTTGTAGCCACCGAGGAGGCTTATGATACAAGAGTCGCTTTATGAAAGTGGACTTGCCGGACCCGGTCCCACCAAACAGAACAAGAACCTCCCCCTTCTTTCCCTTCTTGAGATTCTTGGTGAGCCTGCCGCCTAGCTGTCCCCCTTTACCCGTGACCTCTAATTGCTGAATTCCATACTCTTGGAAATAGGGGGAAAGAGAGTCTTGAATGAGCGAGCGCATGTCGTCAGACGTACTCAGATAGTCACGTTGTTGTACGTAGCACCTGTCCATGAATTCGGCGTCATCGTCACCAATAACGCCGAAGTAGTAGTTGACGATTGGCCTGAGAGCAGCGGCCAAGCGATTTGCTGTGATGGTGTGCGAATACGAAGGGATCTTGTCTTTGGGATAATAGATGCCGCGATCCTTCGGCGGCGCGCTGGTCAGCAGCGTGGGAAGCGAGGATCGTTCGGTGATTGCCACATATGAAAAATGGTTTACGGCCTTAGTATACTCGCTGTCGAAGAAAGAGAGGCTCCGTACGACGAAGGCTTGCAGGCTTTCCCAACGTTTGTGCTTTTCAAATGTCTTGAAGAAGATCCACTCGTGCCCGTTTGTTACGCAAGCATATTCGCACCCGGTATCAAAACAATACGTGCGGACCTGACTGATTGCTGTTCGAATGTTGGAATCGGAGAGAAGCTTCCCTAAAGAAATAAAGGTTGAAGTCTCGCTTGCCTTGTTGGGAATCGGCAAGTCAAAGTAGACACCTTCCTTCTTCGCTTCAACGAAGAGTAGATCCTCGCCGTTTGCCTTCTTTAGGATGTAGTCCGCGAACCCTGGATGGACGTATTCTTCCAACGCTACCCGATTCTTTGGCCACGCAAGCAGAGTGAAAAGAACGAAGTCTATAATCTTGAAGCGAGTTTCCGCTTCATTCTTTTCACGTAGGCCGGCTTCTGAAACAATACTCCGCAGGTTTTCAATCAAATCGATGCCTTCGGTTGCGCCTTCGCCGCTCGTACTCATAGCTATCCCCGTTCAGTGTAGGGATCAGTTTATCCGATTCTCCGCATAGTTGCTTCGGAGGCCTTATGCGCGCGGTAGAGGTCAGCCAATACCTTTTGCCCTTGGCGGAAATTAGCGGGTCGGATACGGCTCACTTGGTTAACGTGTCGCCAACTAAAAAAGAGGCGAACGGAAAATTGCAAGCGGTCTATGAATGCATTGGTGTTCTGAACAGCGTCAGCGCGAACCCCGATAAGGCGCCCAGAGGCATCTGAGCTCTAACGCCGATTGATCTTGTAAATGCCCGCCGTCGTCCAATGCTGGGGACATGGAGAACGACGGCGGGCCTACCTGCCGCGCCGGGCGGAAACCGGCCTCAGGCTGACGGGGTTGTTTCAATGAAGGTCGGACACTCGCCGTCTTGTCCGCCCCCGACCGCCGCTGTCGATAAAACGGCCGGGCGACTCCTCCGCGCGGTGGACTCAATGCGCGCGGAGGGAACGGTCATGCTGCATTTGCCTTGGATCGCGACGTCACGAGCCCAAGCAGCGCTCGAACGTCCACGTTTGCCCTGTGCTCGATCACGGTGCCTTCGCGAGCAGCAGCATCGATGTGCGCGCACTCGTATCTCTCGGCTTCAAAAAGCTCCGTTTTGATCTCGGCGAGACGTTGCTTCCGTTCGTCGGCATCCATCTGCCGACCTGACAGCGGCATCTCGTCAATCAACGCTTCAAGCCGATCCTGCAGCAGTTCGGGATTGACCCATGCCAAGATTGCTTCGGGAGGTATCAGCTTGTTCTCTCCGAAGGAGAGCTTGAATTTGTCGTGCTCGCTGACGAAGAGCGGCGTTCCATCCAAAGCAAGCTTTTGAACATAGAGCGCGGCCTGTCGCTTCATTTCCGCTTTCGTCGGAGATGCACGCTCCACGCGACCACGCTCCGAGATCAGTTCCATGATCCTGCTGCGCAGACGTTGCACGGCTTGCAGATGGCTCTCGTCCGTCTTCGCTTTGGACCGGATCGGCCGGGCATCTTCAAGATCGACGTTGGCGGGCAGTTGTTCCAGAAATCGCGCGACCTTGGCGTTGAGGTCCGCGAGTGCCCTGTGGCGATCCTGATAGTTGGGTTGCAATGCACGGAGCCGGACGATCTCGCGTTCGAGGACGGCTATTCTGTCCTGTGGCGCCGTGGCCAGCGAGCGATTAGTGTCATCAATCGCCTTTTGATTGTATGTCTTGATGGTCAAGGCCTGCTGCTCGGCATCTTTGAGCGTTGCGAGCTTGGTCTGCACTCGTGGGGGTAATACGTTCGGCATTGGTCACCTTCCTATGTAGTGAGGCCCGCCAAAACGACGGGCCTCGTTGTTCACTGCTTCCAGCTTTCCTCTAGGCGGTTATCTCGGCGGTCCAGTAGTTCATCGTGCGTAAGAGTGCACGGACGCGTGTCGTGTGACTGAGGTAGCTGACGCGCGTCGTGCGGCTGGGATCGCTGCTGGTCGATGATCAGAGGCGGCTTCCGCCAGGCATTGGTCAAATCAACATCACGCTGTTCACGGAGCCGTTCTCGTTCAGTGTTCGCGGAAGCATCAATGAAGCGGTAACCCGGTTGGTGGGCCGCAGCCTGCGGCGCGGAGCCTCTGGCTAGCGCCATTGCCTCGTCAAAGGTCAGCTGCTTGTCGTGATGCCCATAGAAGGCATCCTCGAAAGCCCTGCGCTGATCCGGGGGGAGCCTATCGACCTGGGCCTGTAGCTGCGGATCAGCCAGAGCGTAGCCCACCGTTGAGTCGGTACGATTGATGCTGACGACGTTCCTCTTCGCGAGATCGAGTGCTTGCCTGAAACCCTTTCGAGTCAGGTGGTCCTTGAATAATGTCAGCTGACTCGGAGTGAGTTTCGCGGCATCGAGCAACGCCGCTTGCTTGTGGTCCAGTTCCAAGCCGGGGAAGGCAATCTTGGCGTCGAACTGCTCGATCCTCCTCGCGGACTGTGCGGCTGCCATGGCGGTCATCAAGGCCGGATCGCCGTGATCCATAAATCTCATGTGGGTCCGAATGCTGTCGCCGTCTTGGAGAATATCGTTCGGACGTCGTACAGTCCGGCCATTGCGGTCGATGATCTCGTGGTCGTGAGTGGTAATCATGTTCAAAGGCCTCTCATTGCCATAAGGGTGCTTAATCTCTCTGCAGCGTAGCTGCGTTCCGATGGTCCTCCGACCCAAGAGAGGTCAGCGACATACCGATATTTGCGGACGCCCATCGATGTGAGCACACCCGCGCAGACGTTCGCGATATCGTCGTGCCCCCCGGGTCCGTGATCCACGGAGGGTTTTCCGGATCGAGCTGTCCGACGTTCAAGCCCGCACAGCTGCGTCATGAGTCTAGGATGGTCGAGGAGATCGCATTTCTTCGACATCATGAGCGGTAGAAATTCGGAGTAGATGGTGCTCTTAGGCTTGGCTGATGGTTCGTATTTGATCCCGTGCTCGAGGAACTGCTCTCGGGGCCACTCGCCAGCGTAACGGTCACCTTGGACTTCGCTGATACCGTAGGATTTGAGCAGGGCCGAATAGGTCTCGGTGACGGCTTTTGGCGAGAAGGGCGGCTTTGTCTCCCTAATCACATCTAAAACGGAAATTCCGTTTTCGACGTGCCCTACCGCAATAGCGTAGCTATCGGTGCCGCCGCCACCAGAGCAGTCGACGAATGCGTGATACTTGAATTGAGCGAGATAGGGCCGCTCCCGCTCGTCGCTGGTCACGGCATCAACGGCTTCGCGGGTAATGAAGGTCTCGACGTCGGAGCGAAACTCAGCGCCATACTCCGCCTGTGCGGAGATTGGGTCGTTCTCGTACTCTTTCGCGATCTCTTCCTCAGGCACGTTAGGGTTCATCACGAGCGTGGGGGCTTTCCACACCAGCGATGGATCGTGTTCCTTGCCGTAGTGCTCTCGATAGGCGTTGAACAAAACGCCCTTCTTCGCATATGGGCTGGAAGCCGCGAGAATCATGCTGTTGGGTATGGTGAGAAGGCCGGGTCGAAGTGCTCGGAGGATTTCTTCGTCCGGGGATGACGAGTCCTCAGTCGCAAAAAATGCCACCTCGTCGAGGAGAACAGCGACCAGCGTGAAGCCCCGGGTTGATTTGAACGACGCGGTCGCAACTTCGATGGTCACTGAATTGTTGAGATCAAAGCCTTCCTGCCATTCACGCTCTACCATCTGGGAGAGCAGCTTGACGCGCGTCAGCAGCGCTCGGATGTATCGGAGGATCGTGCGCGCCTGCTTGCGGTCTGTCGCGATCACGAACACCGTGCCGCGTTCGCCCGGCGTGAGATACTGTCGATATTCGTGGAAGCACGCCAAGAAGACTGCGCAGAGAGCGAGCACGAACGATTTGCCCGCCCGTCGTCCACAAATCAACCAGCCTTCCTTCGCTGGATCAGATGGAGGTTCGTTCCGGCCAGTACATTGCCGATAGATCGCCAGCTGCTCTGCCGTCATCGGCAAGGAAAAGAGTGCAGCTATGAAGGCAAACCAAGCCGTCCAAGTGCTTTGATCCTCGAACCACGGCTTGAATAGATGAGAATCGTTGACGCAGTCTAGTAGCGTTGGATGTGCATGGGCTGATCGTTTTCGAGGTGTGGCGGTGGTCTGGTTGTCGTCAAGCCGTTCGCGATGACGACGAGTGCCCATCAATCGTCATCCTCGTGATCTATAGTGAGCGCTTCACGCCGAGGCTTGGATTTGGAAGCCAGGTATTCATGCAAGCTCGGCGTTACATCGCGGGGGCGACGCTTCAAGCCGACGCTCTCTAGGAGCCTGCGCATGCTGTTCGCGAGCCGCTGATATGTTTCGAGCGCCGTTGGGCTCGCTTCCTCGACGGCGAACTTCGCTTCCATCTGTTCAAGCTGTACGATGATCGTGGCGGCTCGTCGCACGATGGCAAGTTCGGCCTCGGATGCAGTGGGGCCTAGTTCATCGGTGTGAATGCGCAGGACATCCCGGAAACGCAGCGCATAGCTTCTGCGCATGTCGAGCCCATCTGTCTTCAAGAACAGCTTGCGGCCGGACGTCACCGCCGAGCGTCTGACGCCGTTCTTCTTGAGGGCTGTCTTCGGTCTTGTTCCGTGCATGTGATCGCGCCGTATCGAATGCTTGCCTCTATTTGTTGTTCGATTAATGCCCAATGGGCTACCCAAGACTAGCCCGAAGTGGCGGGCCTTGTATTTCCTCCGGTTTTCGCCGGTGATTTCCAGTTCTGACCACCTGTTGCATCAGCAGGTGTTTGCAAATCAGCGACGATCGACGCGCGAACAAACAAAATAGATCAGGCGCTGCGTGCGCGGTTCTCCCCAAAAATCGGATGTATTCGATCTCGATCCTGTCGCGCGCAGACCGCTACATTGAGACTTCGCGCCGGACTTCATCTTGAACGCCTGCGACGATATCTTTTCAAGGCTGCAGGATCGACGAGGCGAATGTCGTCCCGCATGAGCATGCGGAGCACTCCCAACATGTGCGAACGTATGGTCGAAACTGTAACGGCTGTAACCGAGTAGCCTTCTCGTTTTAGAGTCTCGCAGATGTCGGCGTGTGACATCCCGTAATCGAGAACAAGGCGGCGTACTTTTTCCTTGATGTCGGCCTCGCTAAAATCTTCCTGAAATGTCCGTTTAATTACTGGTAAACCGAAATTAGACCGCGAGTGTGATTTAGGTCTCGCAATGCGTCGTGGAATTTCGGCCAGCGTTAGTTTTTCGCGCCGCTTTCGGCCTGGGCCCGCAAACTGATAGAGGCCTTCGTCGTCACGTGCTCCCATTTTCATCTTCCTTCCCATTGTCTGTCATGTATTCCGAGGCGATTTCCCGGGCAGCGGAGCGCCCCTGAGCGGCGCTCCGGCGTCTGGACGAGGTGCTGCCCCCTTTTGCGCGAGATTGCTTCATGCTGGGTCTCGTTCTTCATGGCCGAATTCGATGGAGCGTCCTTCAATCCGGATGTTTAGCGGTCTAGCCCCTTAAGCCGCTAAACAGCTAAACGTGTTCAGAGGCCTCTTTTCCCCCCTTTAGGGGGGAACGGGCCTAAACAATGGCTCACTCCTCGCGCTCTCGTGGCTCGTTCAGGATTTGCGAAACGCGCCCCCGAGTGATGTTGAGCTCTCTCGCGATGTCTGCTGCCTGCATTCCTTGATCTCTCAGTTCGAAGACACGGTCTCGGTTGCTCTTGGGGCCGGTTGCGGCTGACCAGACAGCCCGCTTTGTTTCCGTCGATAGCTGCAGGACGCGCGGAGCGGTTTCAGCACCGAAGAATCCGCGATGCTTCGTGAACTCAAGCTGTATGGTCGTGCAGTCATTGGAATCGGCGTTAGGTAGCGGGCTCAGGCCGATCATGGTGTCGAGCGTGTCCTCTCGCTTGGACGTGCCGCGAGGCTTATTATTTCGTCCTTCGTGATGCACGAAGATGATTGATCGCCCTTGGCTACGTAGCTTGAGTGCCCAGTTTTGAATGTTGATCCAAGACTCGGCTGCATTTTCCTCACCGCCGGAGCGCTGAAGGGTAGACAATGAGTCCAAGATGATCAGATCAATCCCTTGTTGACCGACGATTGCATCGATCTGGTCGCGACCTTCAGGGTCTCCCAAGTCAGGCATGAAGCGGCCACGCTGGTGGAAGATGTCCGGTGTGAGGATCAATAGGTCATCTTCGCAGCCGTCCCATTCAAAGTGTCGGAGCCTGTTTTGCAAAACTGAGGCAGGAAGTTCGCCGTCAACATAGAGCACGCGGCCTCTGGCATTAACTTTCCATTCGAGGAACATCTTGCCGGTCACGACCGCATGGGCAGCCGAGAGACAAAACCACGTCTTTGCGGCCCCGCGAGGGGCGTGAACCATGGCAAGCCCAGCCGTCGGTAGCCAAGGATGAAGCATGTTCGGACGCGGGGGAAAATCCATCTGGAGGAACTGCGACGTTGATACAGCGCCGATGATGTCGTACTGGCGTGCCTCTCGGATTTGCCTATTTAGAGCGTCGACGTCGGCGTCTGGCTCGCAAAGCTCATCGTTCCAGTCTCGCTTTTGGTCGCCGCGAGGATAGGGCAATGCCACACGCACAAGCCGTCCTTCGACCGATAGTCGGCGCGCAAGATCGTTGGCACCTTTGATTCCTGCTCGGCTTGGATCATTGTCAGCCGCGATGATGACCTCTGAACACTTTGGAACGCTGATTTTCCCAAGGTTGGTAGCATTGCAAGCGACAATCGCCCTAAGGCCGGTTATCCGCTCTACAGACAGAGCGGTCTCGATTCCTTCAGCGACGACGATTGGGTCACGTCGGTCGTATCGTTTGTGCAGACGAATGTTGCCACCCTTCACGCCGCCATAGGTCCGTTTAGGGTCATCAACGTCCAGTTTGGAATGGCCGTCCGAGGACAGCCATGTGACGTGAGCGCCGATAGCTTCGTCCTCTCGGACGATCTCGAAGACCATCGCCGGAAATCGTCGCCCAACTAACCGGCTGGATTTCAATTTCGGCAGGAACATCGTCGTTACGGGCAGCTCGATCTGACGACTGCGCGCATAGTTCTGCACGATTTGGCGTTGCTCGTCATCGAGATCAGGCCACGGAATGCTAGCGTCCAATATTTCTCGGAAGCTTACCTTTACTTCATCGCCAAGCCGCTCTCTTGTTTGGTGACCCGGCGAGCCGCGTGACGTGGTTGCGGCCGACCAGAGTCCATCGGCCACTAGGCGGTCTCTAACTGCTTCTTGCGTGCATCCAGCATGGCAACGCCATAACAGTTTCCCGTCCTTTATCGTCACCTGGAGGCTAGCGTTTGTGTCGTCATGAGCAGGGCAGTGAACGAGACCGTTCTTTTCGGGTCCGTACCGCTCGATAATGCGTAGTTTGCATTCATTCACGTTCTGGAATATATTGCGCACCTTAGGCAGCTCCCAGTTGCATAGGAAAATTGAACACAACAGCCTCGTGCGCTGACCCGCGCGGGGCTGTTTCTTTTCAGAGGCTTGATCTGTTGGCGTACTTTTCGACCAATGCTTCGAGGTCGTTGACGCGGAAGAAAAGCTTGCCGCTCCGCTGAGGGGCTTTGCTTGGGTTGAGGAAGACGGGCCGCAGCTCGCCGGCCTTAATCAGTCGGCGCAGGTGAGAAACGCTGATCCCACCAAGCATCGCTTGAGCTTGAGCCCGTGACACGAGAAGTTGCCCTTGAAGCGCAACAGGCTTGGTAGCGTTGATAGAGACGACGTGTGCTGACATAGCCCGATCCAAATCGCTGTGGGCTCGCCGTTCAGCGAACCTCATTGCGATGTGGATCAGAACCGGGCTTGTCTGATCGGACGGCAGAGTGCCCACGACGAGGCCTCTGACTCATTCCCCGGGACTACATCCTGCCCGGTGACGACGCGGTCCTCTAACCAACGAGAACACGGTCTCGCGGACGCCGCAGAGAAAGGATTGCAAATCGCTTCATTGCCGTCAATGGATTCTATTGAAGGCCCATTCGGGATGAATATCCGTCATTTCCCGCTGGGAGACAGCATGAGCGCTGTGCCCGTCACTTCCCCACATCCCCTAGGGAAGACATCCAAATCGCACAGGAACTGCTCCGCTGGGTTCCTACGCGCGTCGTGATCGTCCTATGGGGACGACGTTCGATGGGGCCGGGCTGGATGGCGTCCCTCGATCCGGGGAGAGGCCCACGACGTGCGCGATGTGCTCGGACAGACGGAGGAGAGCATCCGCGCGTTTTTCCATGAACGTCGAACGGATGTACGTTCGCTTGACGCCGGGGAGGGCATGTCCGATGACGACCTCTCCGGTCTGCATGTCCACGCCGATATCTTCTAATCGGGTTCGCGCTGTGCGTCGGAGATCGTGCAACGTCCAGCGTGGGATCGGACGCGGGAGGAGAGCAAGCAGTTCCTCTTTCCGCTGAGAGAACGAATTGAACGGCTTGAACTCGCCGTCATGCTCCACGCCGAAGACAAAGGGACAGCCCTTAATGCGGGGGAGGCCCTTGAGGATGTCCAGGGCGAGGGGAGGGAGGCGCAGGACCTGTCCGGTGCCCTTGGCTCCGTCCTCTTCGCGGATGGACCACGTGTCCCCGGTGATCTCAGACCACAGGGCAGTCGTCAGACATTGACGACGCTGCGCCGTAAGCAGGAGGAGCCGGACGATTGCGCCATACTGGCCGCCCATCTTCGTCGCTGCGTCCCAGACCATGCGGAGTTCAGCGTCATCAAGGACGCGTTCCCGGCCTCCGCGATCACTCTTGCGCCGTCGTTTCGGTCGATAGCGGACTGGGCTCGCGTAGTTCTTGATGACCCCCTCGTCTTCGACCCAAGCCATGACGGCACGAATTAGGCCGAACACGGTGTCAGCCTGTCGTGGCCCGTTTTCCTTCCGCATGTTGCGTCGGAGCTGCCCAGCGTCGTCTTGCTCCAGTTCCACGAACCGCTTTTGGCCGAGCACAGGGATGACGTAGCGCCTGTAGCAGCGTTCCACCTCTTTCCGAGTCCGGAACCCAGAAACGACCTCGGCGATGTATTTCTCGAGCACGTCAGCAAATGTGGCCGTGACCCACCACGCCTTGTCCTCTGACATGCCCTCGGTGGGGGATCGCTTCGCTGCAAGGTGGGCGTCACGGTCGAAGTCTCTGACGGCTTGGCGGGCGGCTTCGACATTGAACTTCTTCGCGTCCCATCGGCCGAGCTTGAGGGTCCGTGAATTGTCGTCGGCGTCCCTGTAACGGACTCGGAACGTCCGGGCTCCGCCATAACTGATGCGCAGGATGAGATCGGTGCAGCCCTGATCGAACCAATCCTCTTGAGGGAGCGCGGGCTTGTAACGGCTGATCCACGTGTCGCTGAGACGATGTTTCCGGCTCTCCTTCGGCTTCCGGCCGTCCGATGTCCTTTCGCTCAAAACGCGCTCCCCTGAGATCGATTTGGGTACCGTTTAGGTTGTGATCGACAGAAAAATCGATCTCCCCGATGATGCCCGATGATATCAGTTGAGTTGGTTTAGTTGAATATAAGTATATGAAAATGCTGTAGATTTTAGCGTTGACATCCCCGATGGTCGCCAATGATCCCTAATGGTCGAAAAGCAAGCCTCCCTGTGGAACAGGAGGTCGGTGGTTCGAGCCCACCCAACTGTACCATCCGCAAGATCACTCAGCGCGAAATCGCAAGATCAGACCATCGCAAGGTCGCTCGCCCTTATCGCCCGGCGTGTCATCGCGTCCGCTTGCACTTCTCTGTCCCGTCACCCAAACTGGCTGACACGACGCCTTAACGACGCCTAGTGACACCTTTGGGGGGATGCATGGGGATCGCCGGTTCAAGGAGTTTTTCGTTTGCGTTGATATCATCCGTCGCCCTTGCGGCGCTGCTGCTGCCGGGCCGAAGTGAGGCCTACACGCCGGATCAGCAGCAGGCCTGTACGCCGGATGCGTTCCGGCTTTGCAGCCCCGAGATTCCCGACGTCGATCGCATCACGGCCTGCATGATCAGGAACAAGGCGCAGCTCTCGCCGGCCTGCCGCGTATTCTTCCGCGCAGGTCCCGAGGCGAGCGAGCGCGTGGAGCGGCGGCCTGCCAAGCGGAAGGTCTCCAAATCGCACAAGGCGAAGAAGCCGGCCCACTGACCTGGCTCTCATCGCGCGCAGGCGAGGGTCTCTGATCGGGCGCGTTATCGTCACGCGAACCGGTGTCCGCCTTCACCTCGCCCCGCGTGCGGGGAGAGGCGTAGGCCGCCCTTGGCGGCCGTTCTCAAGAACGCCGAAGCGGAGCTTCGGCTATGACGCATCGCCAGATGCGTTCCGGGTGAGGGGGAGTCTCCGCAAACGCAGCTATCGCCGGATACGCGGAGGCCGCCCCTCACCCCAACCCTCTCCCCGTAAGAACGGGGAGAGGGAGCACAGCGCCGTCGCGGTCAATCCAATCGCTTCGCGCGAAAATGCGCGATAGATCGTTTGGCCGCGATTTCAAGTCGGTCATGCGCGACAGACTGACGCCTTGTGACGCTGTCACGCAGCATCATCTGTGGGGCTTGTGTGGTTTGCCAAATCTGTTCCGCCTGTGGAACGGATGGAGTAGGACGAGTGAGCGAATACTACAAGCAAGAGATCGATCGGCACTTCGCCTGGTTCGAAGCCAAGCTGCCGGATAAGCCGGCGCGCTTCGTCGCGTGGCTGCGCAAGCCGTCGTCGCGCTACGTGCGGATTCCGCTCGCGATCCTCCTGATCATCGGCGGCATCTTCAGCTTCCTGCCGGTGCTCGGACTCTGGATGCTGCCGCTCGGACTCCTTTTGTTCGCGCAAGACGTTCCGTTCCTGCAGAAACCCACTGCGCAATTGCTCGGCTGGATCGAGCGCAAGTGGATCGAGCGCGAGCGCGCGAAGGCTGCCGGAAAACGCTAGGCACCGAGTCAAATCAAACGCTTAGCGCTTCCATTTGCGGTTGCGTTATAAGTTCGGTGTGACTCAAAAAGCAAAACGCACCGGTAATCTTGGCCACTTTGCGGATTGCAAGAAATTTTTTCTTTCGCGAATCAGCGTGCTGATTCATTTTCGCCTCCTGGGGTCAATCTGGAGGCCAACGTATGAACGTGATTGTTTTCGCTTCGCGTAAGGGGGGCTCGGGAAAAAGTACCCTGGCTGCTCACCTCGCCGCGCAAGTGCACAAGGCAACGAAGCCCTGTCTGCTGATCGACGCCGATCCGCAGGGCTCGCTGACTCTCTGGCACAAGCTGCGCGGCACCAACGAGCCGGCGATCAAGACGGCAGTGAACTCGGTCAGCGGGATCATTGCCCAGGCCAAGCGTGACGGCATCGAGTGGGTGTTCATCGACACGCCGCCGAACCTCTCGGCCGTGGTCGACGACTCCATCAAGAACGCCACGATGGTGATCATTCCGGCGCGGCCCGGCGTGTTCGACGTCAACGCCGTGCAGGAAACCATCCAGACCTGCCGCTCGATGCGCAAGCCCTATGCCGTCGTGATCAACGGCGCGCCCGCGCAGCGTGACGGCGCCGAAAGCCGCATCGTCGCGATCGCGCGCGAGGCGCTGGCGAAATTCCGCGCACCGGTGTGGAGCGGCCAGATCACCAACCGCGCCGATCTTCTGATGGCGCTCGGCCAGGGCGAAGGCGCCCGCGAATATTATGCCGAAGGCCGCGCTGCCGCCGAGATCAATCGGCTGTGGGCCGCAATCGAACGCTCGATCAGGGCGATCCGCGGCACGGCGTCGGCGTCCGGTACGATGCACAAGCAGGCGGCGTAACAACGCCGTTTTGGTTTGAAATGGAAAGAACGCGCGGCTCCCGCGCGTTTTTTGTCGTCGAGAATATTGGAGTCATTCCGGGGCATGCGAAGCATGAGCCCGGAATCTCGAGATTCCGGATTCGATGCTCACGCATCGCTCCGGAATGACGGAGGGGATGCCCTCACGCCACCATCAGCAAATAAAACACGATCACCGGCGCCAGGGTCAGGATCACCGACCAGATGCCGACAGCCCATAAAATATCCTCGGTCGTAAAGCCCGGCTCGGCACCCGGCCTCACGGCAACAAAATTCCTGGAATTCACGACGCCCCCGCGTTGGTCTTGGCAATGCGGAAGGCTGTACGCGAGTGGTTTTAAAATCCCGGTTGGAATTTCGCGGGCATTTGCGCGCGGGTGCTACTTCGGATTAACCACAGCCCCGCGGTCGGTCGCGTTCGGCCGGGTGCCGTTCGCCTCAGTGCATTGCCCCGTCCCGATCGCGGATCGCGCCGAGATGCTCGTTGATCCGGAATACGATCAGGATGAACTCGGCGGCGATGCGCGAGAACACGATGCCGACGAAGACGCTCGCGATCGACGCGAGCAGCTGGATGAATCCGACGAACGGGCTGATCGCCATCGCCGTGAGGCTCCACAGGATGCCGGAGATCCCGAACAGCACGATGACCGCGATCACCAGCCAGTAGAACGTCTTGATGATCGTGGGCGTGATGAAGCGGTCCCACTGAAACAGATCCTGGAAATCGAACATCATGGTTCTCCCGGCCAGCCGAAATATGATTCGCGTCTCGTTCATCCTACTGCGTGACCGCCGGCGTGATCACTTCATCCCGGAAGCCTGCGCCGCAGGCGTCCGTCAGGACGAGGCCTTTTGCCGGGCCAATGGTTCGGGCGGCGCCAAAGCGCCTCCGCGACCAGAGGGATCGATAACGCAGAACCCCAAACCATCTCGCCTGCGCGAGCCCCGGACCGGGCGCCGGCAGTCCAGGGGCGAGCTATGCGAGTGGGCCGGTTGTGATTGCCGCAAATAACGGCCACAATCGGGCTTCCCTCCGGCATATCCTCACCCAATGACCACGCTGACCTTCGAAGACTTCAAGCCCGGCCGCTTCGGCACGTTCGGCCCGCGCCATGTTTCACGCGAGGAGATCCTCGCCTTTGCCGCCGAATTCGACCCGCAGCCGATGCATCTCGACGAGGAGGCGGCGAAGAAATCCATGCTCCGCGGCCTGTCGGGCTCGGGCTGGCATCTCGGCTCGCTGATGATGCGGATGCTGTTCGACGGCTTCATCGGCCGCACCGCCTCGCTCGGTTCGCCCGGGGTCAACGAGATGCGTTGGGTGGCGCCGCTGCGTCCGGGCGACGATTTGACGCTGGATGTCGACGTCGTCGAGGCGCGCGTCTCGAAGAGCCGGCCCGAGACCGGCATCGTCACTTTCAAGGGCACCATCCGCAACGCGCGCGGCGAGATGCTGTGCGAGATGGAGTCGCCGATCATCGTCAGCCGCCGCGACGGCGCGAGCGCATAGGAGAGGCCATGCGCTTTTTTGAAGATATCGAGATCGGCGCGCGGCGCGAGTTCGGCTCCTTCACCTTCACGCCCGAGGACATCAAGCGGTTCGCCGCGCAGTTCGATCCGCAGCGCTTCCATCTCGACGAGGAGGAGGGGCGCAACTCGCTGTTCGGCGGGCTCGCCGCATCGGGCTGGCATGTCGCCAGCGTCTGCATGAAGCTGCTCGTCGCCGACGGCAAGCGGCTCGCCGCGGGAGCCGCCGCGCGCGGTGAGGAGGTCGCGGTCTGGGGGCCCTCGCCGGGCTTTCGCGAACTGCGCTGGATCCGCCCGGTGCTGGCGGGCGATACCATCAGCTTCACCAACCAGGTCGAGACCAAGCGCACGTCCGAAAAGCGGCCCGAATGGGGCATCCTTCAGGCCCGCAACACCGGCGTCAATCAGCGCAATGAAGTGGTGTTCTCGTTCCTCGCCACCGCTTTCGTGCCGCGGCGGAATCCCGGTTCCTGATGTTGCCCGCGCGCCTCTGATGTTGCCCGGACGCCATGGTTAGCGAATGACTTCTGCTGCCGACGCAGTTGTGCGTTGCGTGGAACTCAGTTTTTGCTAACGCATTCTGAACCTTTGTCCCTGCCTTATGGTTTGAGGGCACGGACATCTGGCAAGAATGACTGGGGATACCATGGCAGATCGCAGCGCGCTGAAACTCGTCGGCATTATCTTCGCGACGGTAACGGTTGTGGTGATGCTGGCCACCGGAATGGTCGTGAAGGGCTTTGCCGACGGCAATTATTCCTTCGAGACCACCGCGAGCATCGACCGCTGATTGACCGTCTGTAACTCCCGGCGCTCGAGGGAGCGCAGGTGGCGTGCATTTGCGCTTTTCAATGTGATCTGTCGGCAGGCTGCGTCACATTTCTTCCAAGCTTCAGTCTAACGATTCCAGATCAGCACCATCACAACCGTCGCGGCTGCCAATATGCCGATGAAGCGGATCATGATCGTGCCGATGCCCTGCTGCGGCTGGCGCAGCGGAATCGGATCGGCGGCGTTGTCCGGCCGGACGCTCTGCATGACTGCATCTCCAAATGGATGCCGGCAGGGCGCGGTCCGGACGCGAATTCCGGATCGGACGCGGGCTCGACATCCGACGTTCAAATCGGCTTCTGCAAAAAATTGACGTCGCGGAGTTTTACACCGCGCTGAATAACGAATCGTTCCGCGCTGAATCAGGCCGCAAAGCGAAGCCGCCGCCCCCCGTTCAGGAGGCGGCGGCGGTCAGTTTGGGAAACTGAGCTGTATCAGCTGTTGCGCAGGCCGTCCGCGGCGCGCTTCCACTGCGAAACGTTGTCGGCGATCATGCGCGTCGACTTCATCGCGGCCTGGCTGAGCTGGGCATAGCCGGAAATCTCGCGCTGGACGCGCTGGCCCTCGGCATGCAGCAGGTCACGCAGGCTCTCGAGCTCGCCGATCAGCTTCTCGATCTCGGCGAGCGAGGTGCCGGCGACGCGCTGGATCAGCGAGTTGACGTTGCTGACGGTGGCATCGGTGTTGGTGTCGGTCGGCGCGGTCTCCGGGCTCGCCACCGGCCGGGCGCAGATAGGCGATATCGTTGCGCACGAAGTCGCGGATGCCGGCTTCGACTTCCGAGACGGCGGCGAGGTTGGTGTCGACCTCGGACGTCGTTTCGACTTCGGCTTCCTCGGTACGGTTGGTGGCGTTCATCGGCTTTCCCCTTGTTCGCAATGGCGAAGCGCGGCTTGTCCCCCGCACGACGAATTGATGAAGTTACGGACCTATCAGTGCCGCCGAATTTGACCGCATCTGGGCCAAGTTGCGGCAATGCCTGATCATTTAGCGCGATAGAGCTAACAGACCGTTCACCATGAGCGCTTGTAGCCGGCGCTGATGCTCTTGTTGGTGGTGCCTTGGGAGGTCTCGCCGACCGAGCCGGAGACGGTGACGCCGTCGAACAGCTTCTGCTCGGCGCCGATCCGGCGCAGCCATCGGTCGTCGGAGGTCGACAGCGTCTGGCCTGCCGTGATGCTGGTGCCGGTGTCGTTAACCGACAGGCTCGCCGACTGGTCGGTGTCGTAGCTGCGCGAGGGGTGGCTGATGATGCCGGGCACCGGGACCACGCCCTGCTGGATGAGGTTGTAGCCGTTCTGCAGCGTCAGCGAATATTGCTCCGACAGCGGCACCGACTTGCTCAAGGAGGTGCCGACCTTGCTCTGGTCGGCGGCGGGATCGACCCGCGCCTCGACCGAGGTCTTGTCCCAGATCGAGGCCACCCCGCCGGTCGAGATCGCGGCCCAGGCCGAGCCACCGGACTGCGGCAGGCTGCCGCCATTGGCGAGCCGCTCCGACAATTGCTCCGACGTCGTCATGGTGCCTTGCCTCGCGACCGTCATGTCGGCGCCGATGCGGGTGTCGAGGAATGGCGAGATCGACTGCTTGACCGACACCGCCGACGAGCCGTTGGCGTTGTTGTTGGTCGACCAGGATGGATCCTTGCCGGCGACGCTGGCGGGCCTCGCCGCACGCTTCGGCGCCAGCGTGGGCAGGCTCGTAGAATCGGTGTCGAGCTGGCTCCAGTCGAGCTTGCTCTCGTCGATGTCCTTCAGGATGTCGGCGTCATTGGCATTGGCCGCCGGCGGCTCCTCGTCGGCCGCAGCCTCGGCGTTCTCAGCTGCGCTATCCTGGGCGGCGGGAGCGATCTGCCACGGCGGGGTTTGCGCGCCGGCCGACAGCGCCATCGCCAGGCTGAAGCCGGCCGCCAGCACCGGCAGCTTTGCCCAGCCAAATCGTAATGTGAAAGTCATTCCCAGCCCGCAAATTCCAGAGCCGCAGCATGCATTGCCGTGGCGCAAAATTGTGGCATCGGCGCTCTGAAAGCAAGTGATCAACGCGTGATCGTCATGTCCGGGACAAACGCGCCGCGCGTTAGCGCGGCGCGTCCCGAGCGCGGCCGTTCGGGGCTGGCAAAACAGGCCGCCGCTGCCGGGGCGCCTGAACGCGAAGACGCGCTTCGCGCTTTAGCGCCCCGGACGTAACGAAGGCGTGAAATCGAAAAGCCGTCAGACCGCGATGCGCGGCAGATGGATCGGGTAGCCGACGGTCTGCTCGACGAGGTCGAAACTGTCGACCAGCATACGGAAGCTCGTCAGCTTGCCGGCCCTGAATTGCGCGAAATGCGCGATCCGGAGCGAGATCGGCTTGTTGGAGTCGAGTGCCGTCAGCGAATAGCGCAGCATCGAGGCTGCGGAATCCACGCCGAGCATGATCTGTTCCCGGTCGAAGCGGTGAACCCTGAGGTTCTCGCCGATCTGCCGGATCACCTCGAGCACGGCGGCCTTGCCGCGGCGCGCGCCGAAAAAGGAAAACAGGTCGATCGGCCCATAGATGGACCATTCGACCTCGTCGTCGAGCAGCGGCTCGATATCTGCAAGCTGGCGTTCGTTGATCGCGCGATGCAATGCGCGCGAAAAACGCCAGAGACTATGCTCTGTCATTTTGGCCTTGTCCTGAAACTGGATTTTCAAACGCAAGCGGATGGCAGGGGTCAGCGCCGACGCCTTGCCAGGTTGCTGCACATCGCTATTGCGGCCTGAAATAGTGCCGAACGGCAAAAACGCAAATGACTTTTTTGCAATGCACAATTGCGCCGAATTTTACCCGAATGTGACCGCCGACCTCTGGATTCCGGTTCTGACGCGTTTTCTTGAGGCGAACCGGCATCCACCCCGCATCACGTGCGGGGCAGGCTTCGCGCGAAAACGCTCCGGTCGCCGCAATTCAGCGGTCGCGCTGCCGCACCGGTTGCCGCTCGATCACGATCTCGGCGTCGCGGATCGCCACCACCGCGAACAGCAGCGCGCCGCCGATGCCGCCGATCGCGGCGCCGAGCGGCATGAAGGTGAAAAACACCAGCGTTCCGCTGTCGATACCCGAGGTTCTGGCCAATCCGATCCAGCTAAGGCCGGCTCCGATGCCGAAGGCGGCGCCGCCAAGGGCGCCCAGCGCCAGGCCAAGCACAGCGAGCAATGCGACTTTCATGGTGATTTCAGCCCCGACCGCAACAAGCCCGGTAATAAGTCAGCGCCGGGCTGTCGAGGTTCAACGCCGGCGTTGCGAATTTGCCTGCACGATGTCGTCGTGCCCGGTCAGCGCCGCCGCGACGTCGCGCTCCAGCACCTGCTGGACGAGGTCGAAGGTGTCGATGATCTCGCGGATCTCGGTGATCTTGCCGTCGCGCAGCGTGTAGAACACCGCCACATCGAACTGCACCACGCGGGCGTTGTTGCGCTTGCGGAAGAACACGCGCAGCTGCGCGGCGACTTTGTCGCCCTGGGTCACCACGATCGGCGCCTCGTAGCGCATGTCCGAATAGCGCTCGTGGATCGTGGTCCACATCTGGCGCAGCGCGGCCTTGCCGCGGTGCTGGCCCATATGCGGAAGAATGTCGATCGGGGCGTTGGCGAGAAAGGCGACGTCGTCGCTGCAGCGATCGAGCGCGCCCTCGATGCCGCCGGCATAGTAGACGTCGAGGAAGTTCAAGACGCGCTGCCGGTTCAAATCCTCGCCCATGATCGACTCCGCCGGTCCGACTCGCTCTGGCCCGGCATTGTGAACCGGAGCATTCCACAATCAAACAACATATGTTTGACGCGCGAGACGCGATTAGGTTCGGCAACCAGGGCGTGCATTGTGGCACAAAATGCATGCGGCGCGCCGGTTCGCGCAATGCGACGACGGGCGGCTGTCGCGGTGCAGGCGGCGGCTTATTCCGCGCTTGCGCCGTTTAAATCTTCGCGCCCGCGGCCTTGCCGCGGTGCCGCCGGCCCGTATGCTTCGCGGCGGAAGGCGACCGAACAGAGCCGCCCGATGGGGAGAGACCAATGAAGCGCATCACCCACTTCGCCGCGATCCTGTCGCTGCTGGCATGCCCGGCGATCCCGCCCGCCTTCGCACACACGCCGCAGCAGCCTGCCCACCAACTCTACAATGAAGGCGACCTCAAGCTCGAGAGCGGCGAGGCGATCAAGGATTTCTCGATCTCCTACGTCACCCACGGCACGCTGAACGCGAAGAGATCGAACGCCATCCTGATGGTGACCGCGATCTCGGGCAATCATCACCGGCTCGATTTCATGATCGGCCCCGGCAAGGCGCTCGACCCCGACAAGTATTTCATCGTCTGCACCGATGCGATCGGCAACGGGCTGACCACGTCGCCGAGCAATTCGAAGGCGCAGCCGCGGATGCAGTTCCCGAAATTCGCGATCCGCGACATGGTGGAATCGCAGTACCGGCTGATGAAGGAGAAGCTCGGTATCGACCATGTCGTCGCCGTGGTCGGCCCCTCGATGGGCGGCATGCAGGCGCTGCAATGGGGCGTCAGCCATCCGGACTTCATGGACGCGCTGGTTGCGATGGTGCCGCTTGCGAAGACGCCGGCCTGGTCGGTCGCGGTGATGGAGGCCTCGCGCAAGGCGATCATGAACGATCCGGCGTGGAAGGACGGCAATTACGAGGCGCCGCCGGAGAAGGGCCTCAAGCTGTTCCGCGATATCGTCGCGCTGCTCGCGGCGCGCACGCCCGACATGTATGCGGCGCAGTTCAAGTCCGGCCCCGACGTGCTGCCCTGGATGGCCGAGCAGGAGACTGCGCTGTGGAAGCTGTTCGACGCCAACGACTGGATCTACCAGAGCTGGGCCTATGACCGGCACGATGTCGGCACCACGGCCGGGTTCGGCGGCGAGACCGCGAAGGCGCTGGCTTCGATCAAGGCGAAGACGCTGATCCTCACCGGCACCAAGGACCTGCTCAATCCCGAATTCGAGCCGAACCAGATGGGCCAGAACATCGGAGGCGTGACCATCAAGACGATCAGCCCGGGCACCGTGACCGGCCACGCTTCGGCCGGCGGCTTCTTCCCGGCGGATGTCGAGTTTCTCAACCGCGAAACCGGGGTGTTCCTCGACGGCGTGACCGACGGCGGCAAGAAACTGGAGTGATCGGCTGAACCGGCCGCGCCTCGCAGACGTGGAGGCATGCGGCGGGCAGCTGTCCGCGAGTTAATGAAACCTCCGCCCGCGCCCCCGGTTGGTTCGGCGTGGGCGACGCATCCGCGATCAGGAGTTCCGTATGAGAAACACCATGCCGCTTGCCGTCGCCGCCCTGGTTGTCTCCAAATAAATCATGCGAGCGCGCACCGCGCGACGGTGAGCCGGCGTCGACGCCGGCCACGAGGCCTTGAGCTCCTCCGGGGCCGGCCGGTGAAATCGCGCCGGCTCGCTGTCGCGGTGCGTTCGACAACAGCTAATCCGACGGCGCCGCCTTGCCGGCGGCGCGGTCGATGGTGAACCGCTCGTCTTCCCGGAACCGGCGGTGCCGCTGCGCCGTTGATGCGGCAGCATTGCATTGGAGCCGCATCATGAAATCGATTGTTCTCGCGTCCGTCATTGCCGTCAGCGCGCTCGCCTTGGCGTCGCCTGCCGACGCCAAGGGTTGCATCAAGGGCGCGATCGTCGGCGGCGTCGCCGGTCATTATGCCGGCCATCACGGCATGCTCGGCGCCGCCGCCGGTTGCCTCTACGGCCGCCATCACGCCAAACAGCAGCGCCAGCAGCAACCGCAGTCACAGCCCGCGCAGCAGGAGAAGCTGTAGGGTCAGTTGTGAAGCCACGTTCCGGGAACGTGAAGCACGTTTCGGGAACGAAGTCTCGTTCCGGGAACGCCGTCCGCACCGGCCGCGTTGTCTCCATGCGTAACGGAGACGATGATGACGAAACCAAAGACAAAGACCATCCAGCCCGTTCCCGATGACAACAAGAGCCACAAGGGCCCCGGCAGCACCCCCAGCGTTCCCATCGACACCACCAAGGGCCATCGCGACGACGAGAAGCACAACATCCGCGAGCAGGCCGCGCACGGCAATCTGACCCAGAACACCAGCAACAAGCGATCGGGTTAGGGGGCCACACTCTCGGTGTCGTCCTGGCGAAAGCCAGGACCCATAGCCACCCAATTCAGTAATGAGCGGGATCGCGGCGCAATGTCGCGCAGCAATAGAGATATGGGGTAATGGGTCCTGGCTTTCGCCAGGACGACGATGAAAATCCGATTCACGGTCAAACAGCTTGTTCGGTGTCATCACCTTGCCTGCGGGTGATCCAGTATTCCAGAGACATCCGTGCGTGAGCCGAGAGGCCGCGGCTTCTTCCGGACGTCGTCCCTGCGAAAGCAGGGACCCATACCCCGCGGCAATTGTAGTGAACGGGACTCGTCGTTCCACCGTCGTTCACGATGATCGTCCGTGGTTATGGGTCCCTGCTTTCGCAGGGACGACACCGAATATGTGGTTCGGCCGGTGAGTCATACCTCCGCATTCTCGCGACATGATCTGCCCGAGCTTTGCGCTTCCCTTGCGCGCCGTTCCCGATCGGCCTTATCTGCGAGCATGCAGATCAAGGACGAACGCCCCGAAGACGCCGCCGCGATCAGCCGCATCACGGCGGCAGCATTCGCAACAGCGCCGCACAGCAGCGGCACCGAAGCCCGCATCGTCGAGGCGCTGCGCCAGGCTGACGCGCTGACGATTTCTCTGGTCGCTGTATCCGACGACGGCAGCATCTTCGGCCACGTCGCGTTCTCGCCGGTCCGGATCGAAGGTGTAGTAGGACGTTGGTATGGGCTTGGCCCGGCCTCGGTCGCACCCGACCTGCAACGGCAGGGCACCGGCGGCGCGCTGATCCGCGCGGGACTTGCTCGCCTCGCGGCGATGAATGCTGACGGCTGCGTCCTGCTCGGCGATCCCGCCTATTACAGCCGCTTCGGCTTTGTCAGCGATCCCGCGCTGACCTATGGCGGCGAGCCCAGCCCGTACTTTCAGCGGCTGGTGCTGAAGGGCGATCCGCCGAAGGGGGATGTGAAGTACCATGCGGCGTTCGATGTGACGTGATCAGGTACCGCCTCAAGACGACGTGGCTTACGGCAGAGTCATTTCCTCGATCCGTGCCGGCACCGCGCCAAAATCGCTGAACCGGGCCCAGTTCGGCCGTATCCGCACATAGCCGATGTTCGGCCATGTCTCGCGCTCCGGCCCGTCGGGCCACGCCGCGAAATACACCTGCTTGCAGGCGATGAGCTCCGCGCCGCTCGGGAAGTCTGCGACGCCCTCGACCTGCGCGGTCTGCTCGGCGTCCCAGCCGATCACCAGCGCCGCGCGCGGATCGGCGCGGAGGTTCTGGTATTTGCGCGAGGTGGTAAGCGTGTCGAAGATGATCTCAAGATCGTCGCTGACCGCGATCCCGACGACCGCCGCCTGGGGCGCGCCATTGTGAACCGTGCTGACCACCGCGAGCCGATGCATCCGCAGGAAGGCGAGCAGCTCGGCGCGCGTCATGATCTACCTTTTCTTCCACCCGCCCCGCTTGCCCGGCGCGCCGCCGCTCGACCGCGGCGACGGGCCGAACTCCGGCCCCGACTGCCGCGAGTCGGTCGGCTGGATGATGCGGCTCGTGGTGCCGAACGGCTTTGCGGGCAGCGCGCCGCTGGGGCGGAAGGGCAGCGATTCCGGGCCGTGCATCTCGTCGAGATCGGGCTTGTGGATGCGTGAGCCGGACTTGCCGCCGCGGCTCGCCTTGAGCGAGGTCTGCGCCGACTTGTTCTTCAATGCGCTGACCGGCAGGTTGGCGGCATCGCCGTATTTTCTTGTGCCGGCATAGGCGCCGGCCTGCTTCTGCACGTTGCGCTGCTTGGCGGTGGGGTCGTCGACCACGGCCATCTCGGTGGCGCGCAGCCGCTTGACCTCGTCGCGCAGTCGCGCGGCCTCCTCGAAGTTCAAATCGGCCGCGGCCTCGCGCATCCGCGTTTCGAGATCGCTCAGCACGGCCTCGAAATTATGCCCGATACTGATGACGTCGTCGGCGATGCCGCCGTCGCCGATCTCGACCAGCACGTGGTCGCGCTCGTAGACGGAGTTGAGGATGTCGCCGATCGACTTCTTCACGCTCTCCGGCGTGATGCCGTTGGCCTCGTTGTACTCGACCTGCTTCTCGCGGCGCCGCGTGGTCTCGGCCATCGCGCGCTCCATCGAGCCGGTCATGCTGTCGGCATAGAGGATCACCTTGCCGTCGACGTTGCGCGCGGCACGGCCGATGGTCTGGATCAGCGAGGTTTCGCTGCGCAGAAAGCCTTCCTTGTCGGCATCGAGGATCGCGACCAGCGCGCATTCGGGAATGTCGAGGCCCTCGCGCAACAGGTTGATGCCGACCAGCGCGTCGAACGCACCAAGGCGAAGATCCCGGATGATCTCGATGCGCTCGATGGTGTCGATATCCGAGTGCATGTAGCGGACGCGGATGCCCTGCTCATGCAGATATTCGGTGAGGTCCTCCGCCATGCGCTTGGTGAGCACCGTGATCAGCGAGCGATAGCCGGCCGCCGCGGTGGCGCGCACCTCGCCGACGAGATCGTCGACCTGGGTGCGGGCAGGGCGGATGTCGACCGGCGGGTCGATGAGGCCGGTCGGACGGATCACCTGCTCGACGAACACGCCGCCGCTTTCGTTCAGCTCCCAGCCGCTCGGCGTCGCCGACACCGCCACCGTCTGCGGTCGCATCATGTCCCACTCCTCGAAGCGGAGCGGCCGGTTGTCCATGCAGGAGGGCAGGCGGAAGCCGTATTCGGCGAGCGTCGCCTTGCGGCGGAAGTCGCCGCGGAACATGGCGCCGATCTGCGGCACGGTGACGTGGCTCTCGTCGGCGAAGATCAGCGCGTTGTCCGGTACATATTCGAACAGCGTCGGCGGCGGTTCGCCGGGGCGGCGCCCGGTGAGATAGCGCGAATAGTTCTCGATGCCGGCGCAGCTTCCGGTCGCCTCCATCATCTCGAGATCGAAGGTGGTGCGCTGCTCGAGTCGCTGTGCCTCCAAGAGGCGGCCCTGGTCGTTGAGCTGGTCGAGGCGCTGCTTCAACTCCGATTTGATCGACTTGATCGCCTGCACCAGCGTCGGGCGCGGCGTCACATAGTGCGAGTTGGCGTACATCTTGATGAATTCGAGCTCGTCCTGCTTGTGGCCGGTGAGCGGATCGAACTCCTCGATGGTTTCGATGGTGTCGCCGAACAGGTTCACCCGCCAGGCGCGGTCCTCATAGTGCGCCGGGAAGATGTCGATGACGTCGCCGCGGACGCGGAAGGTGCCGCGGGTGAAGTCGGCCTGGGTGCGCTTGTACTGGAGAGCAACGAGGTCGGCGATGAGCTGCCGCTGATCGATGCGCTCGCCCTTCTTCAAGGCGAAGGTCATCGCGGTGTAGGTCTCGACCGAGCCGATACCGTAGATGCAGGACACGGAAGCGACGATGATGACGTCGTCGCGCTCGAGCAGCGCGCGCGTCGCCGAGTGGCGCATGCGGTCGATCTGCTCGTTGATCGAGGAATCCTTCTCGATATAGGTGTCGGTGCGCGGGACGTAGGCTTCCGGCTGGTAGTAGTCGTAATAGCTGACGAAATACTCGACGGCGTTGTCGGGGAAGAAGTTCTTGAACTCGCCATAGAGCTGGGCGGCCAGTGTCTTGTTCGGCGCCAGGATCAGCGCCGGGCGCTGCGTCGCCTCGATCACCTTGGCCATGGTGTAGGTCTTGCCCGACCCGGTGACGCCGAGCAGCACCTGGGTGCGGTCGTTGCGGTCGATGCCCTCGACCAACTCGGCGATCGCGGTCGGCTGGTCGCCCTTCGGCTGATAGTCGGACTTGATCTCGAAGCGCACGCCGCCTTCGGATTTCTCCGGGCGCGGCGGGCGGTGCGGGGTCCACACCCGCATCGAGCCGTCGTCCTTGCGGAACTCCGGGCGGCCGTCGCGGATCAGGTTCTCCAGCGCGTCGGCGGTCGCCTTGACGCCGAGCGCCTCCATCTTGCTGCGCGGCGGCCGCGCCAGGGCCTCGTCGTCGTCCTCGGCGGTCGGCAGACCGAGCTGCCGCGCCAGTTCCGGATCGAGCGTCGGAATGGTGGCCGAGGTTCCGTAATTGGCCTGCGGGGCCTCCTCGAGCCCGGAAGCATCGCGCTTCGCGACGCCCTCGCTGGTCTCTCGCGTCGACGCCCGCGCGCGATGCGCAGCGGCCTCGCCGCCGGCGCGGCGGTCCCAGGAATTGTCCGGCGGCGGCTGCAGGCCGGTGCCCGAACCCATGCCGGCATCGCCGCGGTTGATCGCCGGATTGAGCAATTCGGCAAGCGCGGGCCCGATCGGGAGGACCTCGGGCCGGTGTGCTTTGGATTTGGGGGTTTTGCCGGGCTTTTTCGGAGTGTTCGGTGTCTTCGCCATGCCCCGAATATGGGACGAGTCCGGCAGCGAGAAAAGGGTAAACGACGGCTAGATAGCTGCACGGGCGAGGCTGCTGACAGCAGGGTGTCAGCAGGGGGCGCCGTCGCGGAGTTCAGGCCCGCGGCAGGTCGACGATGTCGAGATGGATCCCGCCGCAGCCGTCGCAGCGCATGGTCCAGTATTCGGCGGCGCGGCCGGGGATCACGCGCAGCAGCGAAAGCGATGCGGCGCATTCCGGGCAGCTGGTGCGGACCTGCGCCGGCCAGACCGGATCCGGCTCGCATTGCGGGACGGCAACCACGACGTTACCGGTCACGCCGACGCTTCGGCCGCCGGCATTGTCATGCCATAGCGTTGCGGGAACCGGTCGATAGCCCGCTTCGCGTCGGCGATCGCCGCATCCGGATCGGACCACGCAAAGCCGATGTCGAGCGTCGGAAACAGCATGCCATCGATGACGACCGGCCTTTGATCGACCCGTTGAACCCTGGCGTGCCATTGCCCCTTCCCCACTTCGAACGACTTGATCTCAAAACCGCTGTAAATCATGTGCGACCTCGAAACGCCCTTCTCATAGGAAGCACGAGCGCGTTGCGCCAAATGTGAAGCAGTTCACAACTCGCCGGGTTTATTTCCGCGCAGCAAAGGAACCCGGAGCCTTGAGCGCGTGGAGATGGTCGAATAGCGGCTGCGACGGCGGTGCGCTCCCTCTCCCGCTTGCGGGGGAGGGTTGGGGTGGGGGCTCTCTCCACGAGTCACAGTGTGGAGAGAGCCCCCACCCGTATCGCATCTTCGATACGATACGACCTCCCCCGCAAGCGGGAGAGGTGCAGCGACGTACAACGAGCACACCGCTCATCCGGAGAAGCATGAACCGAGCGGGACCAATCTGTTCGACGCCCAACAGGCGACTGCCATGTTGCGCCACATGATCGAGGGAATGCCGCCAGCCGGCAATCTTTAGCGTTTGTGCCTGCGGCGTCGCCATGCCCGGCGGCGCGGCCATCCTGCTAAGCCCGCGACGCTTCGGCGTTCGCGGGCTTTCTTGTGTCGCACCGACAGCAGGCCGGCCGCGCGACCGGCCGAACCCGCGCAAACCGGCGTTTCGCGTAGTCGATGAGCGGGGATTCGATCGCGCGCCAGCTGATCTCGGCAAGGACGCAGACGATCGGAAGCGCGATGAGACCCGACCATGCACCAAAATCGAGGGACAGGAAGATGTTCAGCACGATCAGGTGGAAGAGATAGAGCGCATAGCAGCGGCGCCCGGGCCAGATGAACGGCTTGAGCAACACCGTCTTCTGTACGTTGATCCCGGCCCACACGATGACGCCGCAGGCGAACGCCGATATCCCGAGGAAGGAGAACGGTCCAAACGCCGCCGCATAGGTCAAATCGCAAAGCATCGGCACGCAGGCGAGCGCTGCCCACACTAGAGGGGAGCGGCAGTAGCCGCGCACAAAGCACGCCAGCAGAACGCCGCCGAACAGCTCGTCGAGCCGGCAGGGCAGCAAGAACTCCCAGGAGAGGTCGGGCAGGTGCGCGTGGAACAGCCAGCGACAGACCGGGGCGATCAGCACGCCGCACCAGAGGACGCGGACCAGCCATTCCCGCGGCAGCGACCAGATCAGGAGCGGCAGGATCAGGTAAAACTGCTCCTCGATCGCGAGTGTCCAGCTGACGAATGTCGGCTCGGTCATGGGATAACCGAACTGCAACCACGGCACGGCCTGCAGGAAGAACAGGTAATAGCCCCAGTGATCGGGCGTCGCGATCAACAGCAGCAGCCAGTACAGCGGCAGGATCCGGAACGCGCGCCGGCCATAGAACGACGAGAAGTAACCGCGCTGTTCGCGGCTATCGAGCAGGATGCCGCCGATCAAAAAGCCGCTGACGACGAAGAACAGGTCGACGCCCAGCATGCCGTACTTGAATTCGAAGTAGTGGCGGGCAATGACCGCCGAGATCGCGAGGCCCCTTAGCGCATCGAGCGATTCGGAGCGTGGCCCGGCAGAATCCTCCTCCGGGCGCGGACCAGCAATTGGACCCATGCTCAACCTGATATCAATTTCAATATGCGGCCACCCGTTGAGGTGGTTTGCAATCCTTACAGTCGTCCGGTTTCGTTGACAACTGAAGCGAGCAACGACCTTTCGTCTAGGGTTACCGGCCGCGGCAGCCTCGGGCTGCTCGATATTGCCCGGTCTTCCGCCTCCCGCTAGCCGCGGCCGGCGATGTGGTCGGCGAGCACCGCGGCATCGTCGCCGACGACGCCTGACAGGAACGAGGATTTCATCTTCGACAGCCATTGCAGGCCGAGGAAATAGAGGCCCGGCACGTCGGAGACGCCGTGGCGATGTCGCGGCGCCCCGTCGGCATCCAGCACCGGTATGTCGATCCAGTTCAGATCGAGACCGTAGCCGGTGGCCCAGATCACGCTCCTGATCCGCGCGGCGCGGAGGTCGATCGCATTGAGCGGCGCGGTGAGGCACGGCGGATCGGGCAAACGGAGGCGCGCCAAGGGATCTTCGGGATGATCGAGGCCGCGCGCCGCGACGAAGTCGTCGACGATCCCGAGGAACGTCGCGTAATAGGCGTCGCCATTGGCGATGTTGGCGGCGAGATCGGGCGCGATCTCGAGCACGCCGTCGCGCGCCGCCGTCACGCGGCCGAGCAGGGTCACGCCGCCGGCGGCGAAGCGGCGGAAATCGACGGTGTGGCCGCCATGGGCGCCGGAAATCACCGGCAGCAGCCGCGACGGGCCGCGCTGCTCGACCGGCGTCCGGTCGATGCCCATCTCGGCCAGCCACCAGATCAGGTCGCGGCCGCGATAGCGGCGCGGCAGGCGGTTGTGACGTCCGACCGAGAGGAAGACATCACGGCCGGCGCGCATCAGCTCTTCGGCGATCTGCGCGCCCGAGGCGCCGGCACCGACCACCAGCACTGCGCCGTCAGGCAATTGCGCCGGATTCTTGTAGCCGGCGGCATCGACCTGGAACAGGCCGGGGTGATCGCGCAGGAGGTCCGGCCGCAGCGGCCGTTGATAGGGGCCCGTGGCGATGACAACACTGCGGGCGACGATGCTGCCGCCGGCAAATTCGGCGAGGAAACCGCCGGCGTCGCGGCGCAACTTCGTGACCGCGACGCCGCAGCGGATCGGCGGCGCGATGAACGCGGCGTAGTCCTCGATGAAGGCGATGATGGCAGCGGTGTCCGAGAAGCCGTCGGGATCGCTGTGCGGAAACGCAAATTCCGGTAGCCGCACCGACCAGTTCGGAAACTGGAACATGAGGCCGTCCCAGCGTTCGCTGCGCCAGCGCTCGGCGATGCGACCCCGCTCCAGCACCAGATGGGCGATGCCGCGCTGCTTCAGCCGATGGCTCATGGTGAGCCCGGCCTGGCCGCCGCCGATCACCAGCGTATCGACGGTCTCGTCAGGCACTGCGCGATCCCTTGCGGCGGGCCGCGGGCTCCGCCGCGGCGCGGATGATCCAGCGCCGGAACGCGGCGAAATCGCGCTGTTCGGCGTGGAAGCCGCGATAGACCAGATACCAGCGCATGCCCTTCGGCACGCTGAGCGCAAACGGCGCCACCAGCCGGCCGGCGGCGAGATCGTCGTCGATATAGGGCCGGATGCCCATCGCGATGCCGAGCCCGTCGCTAGCTGCCTGCAGCGCCTGGCCGTAAAACTGGAATTCCGGCCCGCGCGCGGTCAGGCGCGGCACGCCCGCGGCCTTCAGCCAGGACGGCCAGTCGTCGGGCGAATGCGCGACGCGGATCAGGCTCGGGCCCTTGAGGTCGGCGGGGCGCTTCAGGGTGTTGGCGAGCCGCGCCGTGCACACCGGCATCAGGTCGGCGGCAAACAGCGGCTCGGCGACGAGGCCCGGCCACTGGCCGTCGCCGAGCTGGATGCCGCAGCTCCAGTCGTCGGCGAAAGGCACCGCCATGCCGCCGGTCGTGATCCGCACCTCGATGTCGGGCTCCGCTTTGCGGAACTCGGCAAGGTGCGGGATCATCCATTTCAGCGCAAAGGTCGGTCCGACGCCGACGGTCAGCACCCGCGCGCTCGCGGATGCCGTGACCTGCGCGGTGAGGCTCGCCAGCGCGTCGAAGATCGGCGTCAGCCCGCCCTGATAGGCGCGGCCCGCCGGAGTGGTGACGAGGCGGTTGGCCTTGCGCTCGAACAGCGCGACGCCGAGCCGCTCCTCGAGCAGATGCACCATCCGGCTGATCGCGGCGGCCGAGACATTGAGCTCGCTGCCCGCCGCCGCGAAGCTGCCGGTCCGCGCCGCCGCTTCGAACGCCTTGATGCCGTTGAGGAAGAGCAGTCGCCGCATGAACCCTCAGGAAAACTGATGCAAGGTCAAGATAACTCAGTTTGCCGGAAGAGGCCAAGCGGCGCAGAAATACCGGAGACAGTGAATCCCTGCTGACCCCGGCGAGGACCACATGACAGAGACCACAGACGCCCTGGTGCTCGATCTTGTCGAGTGGCTGGCGCGCGAGCCGCGGCCTTATGCCGAGGTGCTCGAGGTCTGGCGCACCTCATGCCCGCGGCTGACGATCTGGGAGGACGCCGTCGATCGCGGCTACGTCGCGCGCCGACCTTCGGTCGAGGGCATGCGGGTAATGGTGACGGAAAGCGGCGAGACATTCTTGCGCGCGCACGGGCGGATGCTTTGAGGCCGTGATTGGTCCGATCCGCCTGTCGAACTGCTTTCTTCACCTCCCCCGCAAGCGGGAGAGGGAGGGCACTGCCGTTGCGGCACTAGCGTCCCGGTTCGGCGAGCCGTGGCCGGATGATCTCGACCATCCGGTCGGCCGACGTCCCCGGCGGAAAGAAGCCAAGATAATTGCCCTCGCGGTCCATCAGATAGATGTAGGCAGTGTGATCGACGGTGTAGTCGCCGGCATCCTTCAGCGGCACCCGCGCGAAGTAGACCTTGTAGGCATCAGCGAGCTTGCGGATCGCATCCAGCTTGCCGGTCAGTCCGATCAGGCGCGGGTGGAACATCGGCACGTAGTCTGCGAGATGCGCCGCGGTGTCACGCTCGGGATCGACCGTGATGAAGATCGGTTGCACCTGATCGCTGTCGCGGCCGAGCTTGTCGAGCGCCAGGGCGATCGCCTGCAGATCGGTAGGGCAGATGTCGGGGCAGGTGGTGAAGCCGAAATAGATCAGCATCAGCTTGCCGCGAAACTCCTTGTCGGTGCGTTCATGGCCGGCCTGATCGGTCAGCGCGAACGGGCCGCCGACCGGCTCCCTGTTCCACATCAGGATGTCCATGATCTCGGCGGCCGAGCGCGCCGATTGCGGCGGCGCATCGGCGGCCAGCACCGGCGCCAGCGTCAGCCACAGGCCGGCGCCGGCGAATGCCAGGCCCGCGCCAGCGAATGCAATGACGCGCTGGATCGGCGCGATCATATGCCGAAGGAGAGGCGGCTGCCCGTCGTCGTGACCAGCACCTTGTCGCCCATCTGCGCGGTCGCCTCCTGCACGAAGTTGAGCCCGGAGCAATGCATCGGGATCAGCACGTCGGGGTCGAGCTTCTTGATCTCGGCGACGACCTCGGTGAGGTAGTCCTTCGGCGCCGGTCCGAGATGGAAGCCGCCGACGATGGCGTGCACCTTCTGGATGCCGGAGACCTCCTGTGCCTGCTTCACCGAATTGACGATGCCGACATGGCCGCAGGACGAGATCACGACGAGGCCGAAGTCCCGCACGTTGAAGCAGGTGGCGTGCTCATGGATGTGCTCGTCGGGCACGATCTTGCCGTCCATCTCGGCCGGCAGATAGTGACTGTCATTGCAGCCGAGCCCGTCCTTGATGCCGAACTCGACCCAGGTCTGCGGCAGCACACGCTCGATGCTGCGGCGGGTGATCTTGCCGGTGGTGAAGGCATGGCCCGCGATCACGGTCGGGGTCTCGCACAGCACCGTGGTGACGCGCTGCGCCGCGAGCTGGCGGCGGTCGAGCGTGCCGAAATCGTTGAACTGGCCCTTGGTCGGCGTTGCGCTGACGCGGTGGCAGAAATTGTCCTCGCCGCCAGCATAGAGCTTCACGTCGGCCGGTAGCTTGTCGCGGAACTTGTCGAGGAAGCCGTTGAGGCCGCCGAAATGATCGTAATGCCCGTGGCTCACGATCAGGCCGTCGAGCTTCGCCGGATCGACGCCGACCAGCGCCATGTTGTTGAGCAGCACCTCCGGCGTGTAGCCGTAGTCGAGCATCAGCGTGCGCTGTGCGCCCTTGGCTTCCGACTCCAGCCACAGCGACAGGCCCCATTCATTGTGCAGCGACTTCTGGTAGTCGGCGGAACGCGGCGGCGGCGCGATGGTGACGCCACCCGACTGCTTCGGCTTGAAGAACAAATCGAAGCTGGAATCGACCAGCACGCGGATCGAGAGCTTGTCGACGGTCGGCACCTCGATCGGTGCGGCGCTCGCGATCTCGACGCAGGAGAAGGCGCCCGCGGCTGCTGCGCCGGCGATCGCCGCCGAGCCTTTCAGGAAATCACGTCGTGCCAAATCCCGTGTCATCGCAATCCCCCGTGTTCTGAAAACTTTTCAATACCAAACACGTTGAGCCTAGGAGCAATCGGGACGCGGCTCAATCGGGCACTTGCGCTGGCCGCAGATCACATTCGCGCGCGGTGCAATGCGCGCGCCATTGACTTGGGTGCGGTTATGCGCCCAAGTCAATGCATTCGCATCTTTCTCGCCGATGCGCGGCATCGGCAGTCCCTGGCAATGCAGGATCACGCCCATGATCGACCTTCACTACTGGTCCACGCCGAACGGTCACAAGGTAACGATGTTCCTTGAGGAGACCGGATTGGAGTACAGGATTTTCCCGGTGAACATCGGCAAAGGCGATCAGTTCAAGCCGGAGTTTTTGCAGATCGCGCCGAACAACCGCATCCCCGCAATTCTCGATCACGCGCCGAAGGGCGGCGGCAAGCCGCTACAGCTGTTCGAGTCCGGCGCGATCCTGCTCTATCTCGCCGAGAAGACCGGACAATTCCTGCCGGCCGATATCCATGGCCGCTATGACGCGATCCAGTGGACGTTCTGGCAGATGGGCGGGCTCGGGCCGATGGCCGGGCAGAACCACCATTTCCGCAACTACGCCGTCGAGAAGCTGCCTTACGCGATCGACCGCTACGTCAACGAGACCAACCGGCTCTACGGCGTGCTCAACAAGCGGCTCGCCGACCGCGAATTCGTCGCCGGCGACTACTCGATCGCCGACATGGCGAGCTATCCGTGGGTCGTGCCCTACAAGAACCAGGGCCAGGAGATCGACGATTTCCCGCATCTGAAGCGCTGGTTGGAGACGATCGGCAAGCGCCCGGCGACCGTGCGCGCCTATGCCAAGGCGAAGGAGGTCAATCCGAATTTCGGCCAGCCCGCGATCCGCACCGAGGAAGAGCGCAAGCTCTTGTTCGGGCAGACCGCGGCCGTGGTGCGGTAGGGCGAACTCCTCCGTCATTGCGAGGAGCGAAGCGACGAAGCAATCCATCTTTCCGCGTATGCGGGTCGATGGATTGCTTCGCTTCGCTCGCAATGACGGATGTAGCACTCGCGGGTTTTTAAGCCCCGACATACCTCGCCGGCCGCCGTTCCTTCCACGCCGCGAGCCCCTCGGCGAGATCGCGGCCCGGCACCAGCGCGGCGAACTGCTCGCTCTCGACCAAAAGGCCCTCGGCAATCGGCATGTTGAGCCCGCGCGTCACCGCGGTGATGGTGCCGGCGACGGATCCGGGCGAATGCCTGGTGATCCGGCCGGCGAGTTCGCGCGCGGCCGTCTGCAGCTGATCATGCGGCACGACCTGATTGACCAGCCCGATCTCGCGCGCGTGCTCGGGCGGGAACGGATCGCCCGCCAGCAGCAATTCAAGTCCGCGCTTGCGTCCCGCTAGTCGCGGCAGCCGCTGCGTGCCGCCGAAGGTCGGGGGCATGCCGAGCTTGATCTCGGGCTTTGCAAATAGCGCACGGTCGCTGGCGATCGCGAGGTGCACCGCCTCGGTGATCTCGCAGCCGCCGCCGAAGGCGAGCCCGTTGATTGCGGCGATCACGGGCTTCTTGAATGCCTCGAGCCGCGCGGTCATGGCCTGGCCGCGGCGGACGAAGTCGCGCACCGCGACGGCGGAGCCCTGCTTGACGCTCTCGGAAAACTCCTTGATGTCGGCGCCGGCCGAGAAGGCGCGCTCGCCGGCCCCGGTCAAAATCACGGCGCGCACCTCAGCGTCGCCCTCGATGCGGTCGAGCGCGGCCATCAGCTGATCGATCAGTGCATAATTCAGCGCGTTGAGTTGCTCCGGACGATTCAGGGTGATCAGGGCGATCCCGTCGGTGATATCGAGCAGGATGGGTTCGGGCATGATGCAGTCTCCAGCAATTGTGTGTCGAGCCGAATGTAGGGCCAGACGCAATTTGTGTATATTCACTGGTTAGTATACATACGCAGAATGCCCAGACCTTCCGAGCCCACCCGCGAGCGCATCGTCCAGGCGGCAAGCGCGCTGTTCTACAATGAAGGGATCCGCCGCGTCAGCGTCGACGAGGTCGCGGCCAAGGCCGGCCTGACCAAGCGCACGCTGTACTATCACTTCAAGAGCAAGGACGATCTGGTCGCCGCCTATCTCGCCGCGCGCGACCAGCCCAATCTCGCGCTGTTCCGAAAGTGGTTCGCGGAGGCCGAGGGCGGCCTGGCGGTGAAGGTCGAGGCGATCTTCAAGAACCTCGCGCGCTCGGCGCGGCATCCGAAGTGGAAGGGCTGCGGCTTCCTGCGCACCTCCGCGGAGCTCGCCAACATGCCCGGGCATCCCGCGATCCGGATCGGTGCCGCGCACAAGAAGAAGTTCGAGGATTGGCTGCGCGCGACCTTCGCGGAGCAGGGCATCGCCGATCCGCTCAAACTGGCGCGGCAGATCCTCTTGCTGCTGGACGGATCGTTCGCCGTGGTGCTGCTGCATCGCGACCCGAGCTACATGGAGACCGCCGGCGAGGCCGCGCGCACACTGATCGAGACGGCGCTGGGGAAGCAGGGCGTAAGCGGGGTTAGGACATGACGAGAGTAGGTTGAATGGTAGTCGCGAAGGCGGTGCGCTCCCTGCCCCGCAAGCGGGAGAGGTGCAGCAGCCTGCGGCGAGACCGTCTCGCAATGACGGCTAAAGCGCGCCGCGCTCCTGCAGCAGCGCCAGCACGGCGTTGAGGTCCGGCAACACGGCTGCGCATTTCGCGCGGGTCTCGTCGGTCGGCGGCGCCATGTCCGGCACCATCAGCGTGATCGCGCCGGCGGCGTGGGCGGCCGCCACGCCGTGGTTGGAGTCTTCCACCGCAATGCAGGCTGCCGGCGTCACGCCGAGCCGCGCGGCGGCCTTGAGATAGAGCTCGGGATCCGGCTTGCCCTGCGCGACATCGTCAAGCGTCAGCAGCGTGTCGAAGCGCGCGCGGATGCCGGCGAGGGTGAGGTTGCGTTCGGCCGAACGGCGCGATGACGAGGTGACGATCGCCATCGGGCGCTCCGCAAGCGCGAGCGCATCGAGCAGAGCGAGCGTGCCTGATTTGAGCGGCAGGCCCGACCGCATCATCCGATCGCGATGTTCGAGGAAGGCCAGGTTGACCGCCTCCAGCGGAAACGTCGCGCCGTAATGATCGCGCAGCATCGCCTCGCAGACCGGGCCGGGAAGGCCGACCATGGAATGGCACAGCGCGACGACGTCGTCGGTGTAGCCGCACACGTTCAGCGCCGCGACCAGGCTGTCGAAGTAGACCTTCTCGGTGTCGAGCAGCGTGCCGTCCATGTCGAGCAGGACGGCGTCGACGGTCCAGCGTGCCTTCACGTGGCGCTCACCGCTGCTTGCTGTTCCGCGAGCTTCCGCAAGCATGCGGGGCACAGGCAGTCGCCGCCGTCGGTCGGCATCGGCAGGCGGAAGCTCTCGTCGGAACACCAGCACGACCCCGTGAGCGAGCAGGAAAATTCGCTGCCGCATGCCGTGCAGGCAAGCCGGCGCGGAGATGCTGGTTGGGAACGATCGTTTGACGAGAGGTCCATTCTAACCGCGATTTAATGCGCGAATTAATCTCGGGTTCATCCCGGACCGCGCTATGATGCCAGGCAACTGATATAGCCGGGATAGGCCGCCAAGGAAATCGTCAAGGGAATTCTGATGGCCCGTGATTCGCAAGCCGCGCTGGTTGCCCTCAACCGGTTTGGATTCGGCGCCCGCGGCGGGGCGTCCGGCGACTTCATCAACGCGGCCTCCGATCCGCGCGGTTTCGTGCTGGCGGAACTGGCGCGTCCGAACGGCGCGCTGCTCGAAGTGCCGGGCCTGCTCTCGACACCCGAACTCGGCAAGCAGGTGTTCGATTATCAGTTCGAGATCCAGCAGGCGCGCAATGCTGCGAAGGCCGCGCAGCAGGGCGCGAGCGAGACATCGCCGCAGGGGCCGGACACGAAGTCGCCGCAGCGGCGCAATCTGTCGCTGTCCACTGCCGCCAAGGAGATCGCCGGAAAAGATCCGACAATGCAGGCGCAGGGCGCCGATGGCGCCAACGCGGCGATGACGCCGTCGGCTCCGATGCAGCCTCCGACGATGCAGACGGTGCCCGGTCCCCCCAAGCCGCCGGCGGAACCGCTCAACATCATCCAGAAGACGTTCCGCGCCGAGGCGCTGGCGCGCCTGCAGCGCGGCGTGGTCGCCGATTGCGGCTTCGTCGAGCGGCTCGTGGTGTTCTGGTCCAACCACTTCTGCATCTCCGCCAACAAGGGCGCGCTGGCGCGGATGTGGGCCGGCTCGTTCGAGCGCGAGGCGATCCGTCCGCATGTGCTCGGCCGTTTCCCGGACATGCTGAAGGCCGTCGAGCAGCATCCGGCGATGCTGTTCTTTCTCGACAATCAGCAATCGCTCGGCCCGGAGTCGCGCGCTGGCATCAACCGCAATCGCGGCCTGAACGAGAACCTCGCGCGCGAGATCATGGAGCTGCATACGCTCGGCGTCGGCGGCGGCTACACCCAGGACGACGTGACGTCGCTGGCGCGCGTCATCACCGGCTGGACCTTTGCCGGCCGCCGTGGCCAGCTCGGCACCCCCGGCAGCTTCGTGTTCAATGCCAATGCGCACCAGCCCGGACCGCAGCGGGTGCTCGGCAAGACCTACGCGCAGGCCGGCGTCGCGCAGGGCGAGGCGGTGCTGTCGGACATCGCGCGGCATCCCTCGACCGCAAAATTCATTGCGACCAAACTCGCGCGCCACTTCGTCGCCGACGATCCGCCGCCGGCGCTGGTGGCGAGGCTGCAGGATATGTTCACGAAAACGGACGGCGATCTCCGGGCGCTGGCCACCGCGCTCGTTCAGTCCAGCGAGGCCTGGCAGGCGCCACTGACAAAGATGCGTTCGCCTTACGAGTTCCTGGTCGCTTCCGGCCGCCTGCTGGCGCGCAATCCCGAGGATCCGGGCCGCTATCTCAACGGCCTCAACGTACTCGGCCAGCCCTTGTGGTCGCCGGCCGGGCCGAACGGTTTTCCGGACACCGCCGCGGCCTGGGCGGCACCTGAAGGCGTCAAGCTCAGGCTCGACATCTCGGCGCAAGTCGCCTCCCAGCTCGCCGACCGGTTCGACCCGCGCGACCTGCTCGAGCTCATTGCCGCCGATGCCGCCTCGCTCGAGACGCGGCGCACCATCGAGCGCGCGGAATCGCGGCAGCAGGCGCTGGCGCTGCTGTTGATGTCGCCCGAGTTCCAGAGGAGATGACGATGGGATGCTCCGAGAGCCTGATGCTGCAGGCGACGTCGCGGCGCGCGCTGCTGCTCGGCGGCGCCTCGTTTGCGGCCTGGGCCTATTTGCCGAAATTCGCGCGCGCCGCCGATGGCCGCGACCCGCGCTTCGTCACCATCATCCTGCGCGGCGCGCTCGACGGCCTTGCCACGGTCGCCCCGGTCGGCGACCCCGACTATGCCGGCCTGCACGGCGCGATCGCGCTGCGCCCCGATGGCCCGAACGCGGCGGTGATGCTGGATCAGTTCTTCGGCCTGCATCCGGCGATGCCGGAATTTTCGCGGATGTATCGCGCCAAGCAGGCCGCGGTGGTTCATGCGGTGGCGACCTCGTATCGCGATCGCTCGCATTTCGATGGCCAGGATGTGCTGGAGAGCGGCTTCCCCGGTCCGGGCCGCGTGCAGTCCGGCTGGCTCAACCGCGCGCTCGAAGCCTTGCCGAAAGGCGAGCGGGTGACGAGCGCGCTCGCGGTCGGCCCGACCACGCCGCTGGTGCTGCGCGGCGCGGCGCCAACCGTGGGGTGGGCCCCGACCGCGCTGCCGCAAGCCGCCGACGACACCGCGATGCGCCTGCTCGATCTCTATCAGCACCGCGATCCGGCGCTGGCGAGCGCGCTGACGCAAGGCGTGCAGCTCGAGAAGCAGGCGCAGGGCGATGAGATGAAGCCGAAGCCCGGGGCGGGCGGCGTGGCGGCGATGCGCCTCGTGGCGCGCGGCGCCGCGAAACTGATGGCGGCCGATGACGGCCCGCGGATCGGCGCGCTCGCCTTCGACGGCTGGGACACCCACGCCAATGAAGGCGGGCCGGTCGGCCGCCTCGCGCAGCTGCTCGGCGGCCTCGACGGCGCGCTGGCGGAATTCCAGAGCGGCCTCGGCGCGCGCTGGCGCGACACCGTGATCGTGGTCGCGACCGAGTTCGGCCGCACCGCGCGCATCAACGGCACCGAGGGCACCGACCACGGCACCGGCACCATCGCGCTGCTCGCCGGCGGCGCGGTGAATGGCGGCCGCATGATCACCGACTGGCCCGGCCTCAAGCCCGCCAATCTCTACCAGGCCCGCGACCTCGCCCCGACCACCGACCTGCGCGCTGTGATCAAGGGCGTGCTGCACGACCTGTTCGGCCTCGGCGAGCGCGTGCTGGCCGATGCCGTGTTTCCGGACAGCGCCCCGGTAAAGCCGATGAAGGGGCTGGTGGCTTGACTTCCTCAACCTCTCCCCGCTCTTTGCGGGGAGAGGTCGGAAGCGACGCATCGCGTTGCTTCCGGGTGAGGGGCAGGGCAATGCGTGGCCGCAAGGAAACACCTATCCGACTCGCGAGAGGGCTGCGCGCCAATCAAACGGACGCGGAGACCGTGCTTTGGAATCGCATCCGCAATCGCCAGATTGATGGCCATAAGTTCGCACGGCAGGTGCCGGTCGGGAGTTACATTTGCGACTTCGTCTGCCGCGAGCGACGGCTCGTGATCGAAGTGGATGGCGGTCAGCACGCGGACTCAGCTGCAGACGTGGTCCGGGACCGGTATCTCACCGGGGAGGGCTATCGCGTGCTTCGCTTCTGGAACAACGATGTGCTCGGCAACGTCGAGGGTGTGTTGATTACAATTCAGACTGAGTTGCGCGGATAGATGCCCCTCACCCCAACCCTCTCCCCGTGAAGGACGGGGAGAGGGAGCGGAGAGAGTGCCGTTCGCTTCACGCCTTCGTTATCCCATCGATCTCCGCCATCTCCTCCGCGGAGAGCTTCCAGCTGATCGCCTTGACGTTCTGCTCGATCTGCTCGGGACGCGTCGCCCCGGCGATGACGCTTGCGACTTGCGGGCGGGCGGCGAGCCAGGAGAAGGCGAGCTCGAGCATGGAGTGGCCGCACTCCCTGGCAAACGCCTGCAGCTTCTCGACGATGTCCTCGTTGCGCGGCGTGACGTAGCGATCCTTCAACGCCGGCGCCTTGGCGAAGCGGGTATCGGCGGGTGCAGCGGCGCCGCGCTGGTACTTGCCGGTCAAGAGGCCGCTGGCGAGCGGGAAGAACGGCAGCAGGCCGAGATTGTATTGCTGCGTCGCCGGCAGCAGGTCCTTCTCGATGTCGCGCACCAGGAGGCTGTATTCGTCCTGGCAGGACACGAAGCGGTTCACGTTCATCTGGCGCGCGACGTACTCGGCTTCGGCGATCCGCCAGGCCGGGAAGTTGGAGTTGCCGATGTAGCGCACCTTGCCCTGGCGGACGAGATCGTCGAGCGCGCGCAGCGTCTCGTCGATCGGGGTGAGCGGATCGTAGTCGTGCTGCTGGTAGAGATCGATATAGTCGGTCTTCAGGCGAGTGAGGCTCGCTTCGACTGCGGACATGATGTAGCGCCGCGAGGCGCCCTGCTTGGTGCCGTCGGTCGCCATCGGCTTGGAGAATTTGGTGGCGAGCACGATGTCCTTGCGGCGGTCGCCCAGCACGGTGCCGAGCACGGTCTCCGAGCCGCCCATGCCGGCATAGATGTCGGCGGTGTCGAACAGCGTGATGCCGAGATCGATCGCCTTGTGGATCACCTTGCGCGAGGTCTCGAGGTCGGTGCGCTGGCCGAAATTGTTGCAGCCGAGGCCGACCGCGGACACGCGCAGCCCGGAGCCGCCGAGATTACGAATTTCCATGAGACAATCCTGTGGGATAGGCGAGGGGTGCCGCGTATTGTGACAAGCACACTAGGGCCCGGCAAGGTGCCGTCCTACCGCCGATCACGCATGACGATGTCGCAAAATGAGATGCCGCAAAAAAAGCGGTCCCGGTCAGACGCGGCGACTGACGGGGACCGCTTGGCGAAGATCTGAGACGGGGGGCCTGATCTGCGCGAGCGGAAGCCTAGCCGGGCTTTGTAACGTGCCGGTGACACCTCTGTTCAATCCACAGGCCGCGAAGATCCGCTCAGACAATCTTGCGATAGATGACGAAGCCCGGCTTGTCTGCGACCTTGTCATAAAGCTGCATCGCGGTGTGGTTGGTCTCATGCGTCTGCCAGTAGACGCGTGGCGATCCCGCGAGCTTGGCCTGCGCGTAAACCCCGTTGATCAACGCGCGGCCAACGCCCTTGCCGCGTGCGGCTTCGCTGGTGAACAGATCCTGCAAATAGCAGGTTGGCGCGATCGCCGTGGTCGAGCGGTGAAACAGATAATGCGTCAGCCCGAGCAATCTGCCGCCGGCGTCGGCGACCAGCGCGTGCACCGGCTCATAGGCATCGAAGAAGCGTTCCCACGTCATCGCGGTGATCTCGGGCGCGAGCGCGGTCGGCCCGGATCGCTCATAGAAGGCATTGTAGCCGTCCCACAGAGGAAGCCACTGGGCGTAGTCGTCGCGGGTGACGAAGCGGATGGTGACGTCGTCGGCCATGGAGGATTCCTGGATGATCCTGCGTTGCGGGCGATGTCTCCCGCACCGCTCGCAAGGTTCTACCGTCGCTATCTCGCAGGATCAATTGCGGACGAGGTCGCGCCTCACTCGGCGGCGCGCAGCAGCCGCGCCAGACGGCGCTCGCGCCCGGCGCGCTGGGCCCGATATTCATCGGCCTTGGCGGGATCGTCGGTGTGCCGCACGAGGTCGGTGACCGGCGTGTAGCTCAGCATGCGGCCGCCGTCCGGCAGTGCGGTGCAGCTGAAGCGCAGCACCTGGCCGTCGGCGAGGTTGAGATTGATCGGCGTGGAGTCGCCGGCGCGCATCATCGCGATGCGCTCGGCGATGAATGCGCTCAGCTCGTCTTCCGGCAGTTCAAAGGCGCCGGTGTCGCGGCCGTGATACATCAGCGCGACGAAGGGCGGCTTGCTCTCGGCCTGCGCATCCGACAGCGCGAAATAGTCGCGGAAGGCGCGGTTGATGAATTCGGCGCGGGTGTCGGCGTCGAGCAGCACGATGCCGATGTCGACCTGGTCGAGCGCGGCTGCGAGCCGCTCCGCGGTGGCGTGATGCTGCTGGTCCGCGGCAAAGGCGTCGATCCATTTCTGCCGTAGCATTCCGGTGATCACGGCGGTGCCGGCCGCGGTCGCCGCCAGCATCAGCATCCGCGCGACGTCGGCGGTGTCGTAACCGGGCAGCGCGCGATGATTGAGGAAGAACAGCGCCGAGGCGGCCACCGCGATCGCGGCGGAGATCAGCCCGGAGGTGATGCCGCTGATCGAGCTCGCAAGCGCCACGATGCAGACGAACAGCGGCGCGGGATTGGGGACGGCGACAACGAGGCGATCGAGCAGGAAGGCGGCGGATGCCGTGATCGCCGTCAGGGCCGGACCTGAAATTGCACGCCAGTCGAACCGCATGCGCGTTCTCGCTATCTATCAAACGAACGATAAAGCCGCAGTTTGACGACAGGGCCGCAACCGCGCCGGCATTTCCGTCCCGATCGTTAAGCGGGCGTTGCGGGGGCCGAACCAGCTTTCGCTGCTTTCAAATCAAATGATATGCAGACCGGCACGGAACCCGGTTCCGTGCCTGCGGGTTACCGCGTGCTTTGCTTGCAAGAGGACATTCGATGCCCGCCATTTCGCCGTCGCTGCTGCCGATCCTGATGCTGTTCGCCTCGAACGTCTTCATGACCTTCGCCTGGTACGGCCATCTCAAGTTCAAGGATCACTCGCTCCCCATCGTCATCATGGTGAGCTGGGGCATCGCCTTCTTCGAGTACTGGCTGGCAGTGCCGGCCAATCGCTGGGGCAGCGCGGTCTACTCGGCGGCGCAGCTCAAGACCATGCAGGAGGTGATCACACTGGTCGTGTTCGCCGCCTTCTCGGTGTTGTACCTGAAGGAGCCGCTGGGCTGGAATCACGCGCTCGGATTTGCCTTCATCGCCGCCGGCGCGTTTCTGATCTTCCACAAATGGGGCTAGAGCATCTTCGGTTCTGATTGAATCAGAACCGAAGCTCTAGATGCTTGTTTTGACGCGTTTTCTTCACGCGAACCGGTTTCCACTTCGCTCGAAAACGCTCTAACGCGCTTTGCGCCTGAGCTAGTGGTGCGGGGCCGGCTTGGCGGCCGGCGTCGTGACATGCGCGGGGCGTGCGTGGTCTTCGCCTTGCGTGCCGGTCACGATCAAGAGCGATGCCGCCAGCAGGATCGCCGCGGACAACGTCACGGTCACCAGTCCGACGGGGGTCTTCATCATGTCGCGCCGCTGTCTCTCCCGCGCCTTGCCGCGGATCAGGTGCTAACCGGAAATTGCTTGATTACGCCGGGATCGCCGTTGCCATGGTGATGTTGCTCGACAGCACCGTCACGGCGACGACCAGGCACAACGTCAGCGCGCCAAGCGCGAGCGACGCGGCGATCGCGTTCGTCAGCCGGGATGATGCCACCGGGGCAGGGCGGCTATCGAAGCCTGCCGTGCCGGACCACCGTTTCATGGTCTAAATCCCTCAGGCCGCGAGCGAATCACTCGCGACATCCGCGCGAATCTGCCGGTTGTCACCGGCAACATTGCGGCGGTGGCGCCGTCCAAAAATGGCTAAAATACGGCGGCGGCGCGGGTTTTGCCCGTTATTTGGGCAGTTTCCCCGTTATTCCCTGGATTCACACCCGGCCGTTCAGACGCCGGCCGCGAGGCGAGGCTCAGGCTCGGCCTCGGTACCAGGCTGCCAGTCCATCGAGACAAATCCGGGGGTCTGCTCGACCCGCTTGAGCCATGCGCGGATCGACGGAAAGGTCGCCAGGTCGAAGTCGCAGCGGTCGGCGACGTGGGTGTAGCCGTAGAGGGCGATGTCGGCGACGGTGAGCTGTCCGGCGGCGAAATAGGTGTGCTCCTTGAGGTGATTTTCCATCACCTGCAGCGCCGCATAGCCGCGCTCCATCCAGTCCTCCAGCGCGTGCGTCTGCAGGTCGCGTCCGCCCTTGACCAGCGACAGCCAGAAATAGGCGGCGCCGATGTTCGGCTCCAGCGCGTGCTGCTCGAAGAACATCCACTGCAGCGCCTCGGCGCGCTCGATCCGCGACTCCGGCGCCAGCGGCGTGCCGATCGCGACGTACCAGAGGATGGCATTGGACTCGGCGAGATGGCGGCCCTCGGCGACCTCGAGCAGCGGCACCTGGCCGCTCGGATTCTTGGCCAGGAATTCCGGCGTGCGGCTCTCGCCGCGCAGGATGTCGATCTCGATCGCCTCGTACGGCGTGTTCAGCACGGCAAGCGCCAGCCGGACCTTGTAGCTGTTGCCGGAGCGCTGCATCGAATAGAGCTTGTACATTGCGTCGTGGTTCACTCGGTCAGGGAGACGGTACGCTTAAAAATTGCGCGGCCTGTCACACCGCAACGCCGCTAAACAATGATGCTGACGGGGGTGCGTCGCAAGCCCTGCAGTGTGGAAAAAGTCGAAACGTCTACTGCACTGCACACGTGCAGAACGATTCCATCCACACGGCAGAACAACTCGGATCACGCCTGCGCGACGCTCTGCACGGTGCCGGTCGATCGCCAAGGTCGCGACCATGGCCGGCGCGCTGAAATTCACAAACCTTAACGCGCCATCCTTGGCGGCACGACGCGCCGGTCTGCGTTGACGACCCGCCGTTAGCGCTGTCAGGCAGGTTGCCGCGCGGCATTGTCCTCGGAGCAATCCGCGCTGGCGCATGCCGCCGAAGGGCCCTCCGGCAAGACCGGAGCGGGCTTGCCGGATATGAGTCATCCGGTGCCGGAACTTGCGGAAAATTGCGCGCGCCGCGAGCCATGCGGGAAAGTTTTCGTGCTTTACCGCCAAGCTTCTTGCGGTGCAGCGGCGACAGGCCTAGGGTGCCGCGATCCCATTCAAATCAAGTCGTGGCCCTACGGCTCACGACGTTTGCCAGGAGATGATAATGGCCTTCCTGTCCGCTGCGCTCGACCGTGTGAAGCCGTCCGCGACGATCGCGGTCACGGACAAAGCACGCGCGCTGAAAGCCGCGGGCCGCAACGTCATCGGCCTCGGCGCCGGCGAGCCTGACTTCGACACGCCCGCCAACATCAAGCTCGCAGCGATCCACGCGATCGAGGCCGGCAAGACCAAGTACACCGATGTCGGCGGCATTCCGGAGCTCAAGGAAGCCATCATCAACAAATTCGCGCGCGAGAACGGCCTGACCTACAAGCCGAACCAGGTCATCGTCGGCACCGGCGGCAAGCAGGTGCTCTACAACGCGCTGATGGCGACCATCAATCCGGGCGATGAGGTGATCATCCCGGCGCCGTACTGGGTCAGCTATCCCGAGATGGTGGCGCTCGCCGGCGGCGAGTCGGTGCCGGTGGTGTGCCCGGCCTCGACCGGCTTCAAGCTGCGTCCGGAAGATCTCGAGAAGGCGATCACGCCGAAGACCAAGTGGGTGATCCTTTGCTCGCCGTCGAACCCGACCGGCTCGGCCTATACGAAGAGCGAGCTCAAGGCGATCACCGACGTGCTGGTCAAGCATCCGCATGTCTGGGTGATGACCGACGACATGTACGAGCACCTCGTCTATGACGACTTCGTCTTCACCACGGCGGCGCAGGTCGAGCCGAGCCTGTACGACCGCACGCTGACCGTGAACGGCGTGTCGAAGGCCTACTGCATGACCGGCTGGCGCATCGGCTATGCCGGCGGCCCGGCGCAGCTGATCAAGGCGATGGCGACGATCCAGTCGCAGTCGACCTCGAACCCGTCGTCGATCGCGCAATGGGCGTCGGTCGAGGCGCTCAACGGTCCGCAGGACTTCATCGCCGCGAACAACAAGGTGTTCAAGGAACGTCGCGACCTCGTGGTGTCGATGCTCAACCAGGCGAGCGGCATCGAGTGCCCGCGGCCGGAAGGTGCGTTCTACGTCTATCCGTCCTGCGCCGGCACGATCGGCAAGAAGGCGCCGTCGGGCAAGCTGATCGACAACGACGAGGCGTTCGTCACCGAATTGCTCGAGAGCGAAGGCGTCGCCGTGGTGCAGGGATCGGCATTCGGGCTCGGCCCCGCGTTCCGCATCTCCTACGCCACCAAGACTTCCGATCTCGAGGATGCCTGCAAGCGCATCCAGCGCTTCTGCGGTAATCTGCGGTAGTTCGATCCGAAATCAAGAAACGCTCCCGCACCTGGTGCGGGAGCGTTTTTGTTTGTGTGCTGAAATCGCGCCGGTAGATTCGACGAGTCAAATCACATCCTGCTCACCTCACGCGCGTGTGTGCGAACATCGATGCCACACGCGGGAAGTTTTTACGGCGTCTTTGCGCGCTGCCTTGTTTTGGACACGAGCCTTCCTTCCTGTCCGCCGCGCAAATTCAGTTCACCTTGCGGAGACAGTTCAATGCGACTTTCGACCCTCACCCTTGCAGCGCTTGCGTTGCTGGCGCCGTTCGCCACCGCCAACGCGGCGCCTCAGGTTCAAGCCGGGGTCCTGCAATGCCAGGGCGGCGAGAATGTCGGCTTCGTTGTCGGCTCTGTCGCGCGCCTCGAATGCGTGTTTCAGAGCGGCGGCCGTCGGCCGGAGCCCTATGTTGCGACCGTGAAGCGGATCGGCGTCGACCTCGGCGTCACCGCGACGACCCAGCTCGCCTGGGCCGTGAGCGCGCCGACCACCCAGCTCCCGCGCGGTGCGCTGGCCGGCAGCTACGGCGGCGTCGGCGTCAACGCCTCGGTCGGCCTCGGTGCCGGCGGTAACTTCCTGTTCGGCGGCCCGAACAATGCCTACGCACTGCAGCCGGTCAGCGTGCAGGGCCAGACCGGCCTCAACGTTGCGGCCGGCATCGCCGGGATCGATCTCGAGCCGGTCGTCTACGGCGGTCCGCGCCGTCATCATCGTCACCACCGTCATCATCACCACCACTAGATTTGTCTTAACGCGTTTTCTTCACGCGAACCGGTATCCACTTCGCTCGAAAACGCTCTAATCTGGTCGGTGTCCGATCAAAGAGGCCCGCGAAAGCGGGCCTCTTTTTTGTTGTCTGTTGTTTGCTGTCCGTTGCTCGATCAATCGGCAGACGCTGAGGAACATAGCAGCGCCGCAACATCTCCTGACAATCGGTGGCCGGGCACCGCAAATTCTGGCTGGACGTTCGATGTTGTGGCATAGGATGCGAACGGCGCCGCAGACACGGCGCCGTTCGGTTCTCTGCTCGCGTCATGCCTCTCAGCCGGAGACTTCCCAACATGCGTCGCTTCACTCGCCTCGCCGGTGCTGCCATTGCCACGCTGACCGCAATCGTTGGCGCCAGCGCCCAACAGCCGATCCAGCGCGTGCAGGTCGGCGTCCTTGAATGCCGCGGCGGCGCGAGCGTTGGCTTCATCGTCGGTTCCGTGACCCATCTCGGTTGCGTGCTGCGCGCCAATGGTCTGCCTGAGGATCGCTACATCGCGACCATCCAGAAGGTCGGCATCGATCTCGGCATCACCCAGGAATCGGCGCTGGCCTGGGGCGTCTATGCGCCGGTGGAGCGGCTCGGGCCGGGTGCGCTCTCCGGCAACTATGCCGGCGCGCAGGGCAGTGCGACGCTCGGTGTCGGCGTCGGCGGTAACGTGCTGGTCGGCGGCTCCGACAACACGATCGCCCTACAGCCGCTCAGCGTGCAGGGCCAGGTCGGCATCAACATCGCCGCCGGCCTCGAAAGCCTGGAGCTGCGTCCGGGCCGCTAACGCGCGTCCGTGCGGTTGATCAGCTTGCCGAAGAAGCCGCTTGCTTCTTCGGCAACGATCCCGGGCGCCTCGGCGTGAACATAGTGCCCGCTCTCGACGAACCTGATCGAAGGTTCGCTCCAATAGTCTCCCAACCTGTCCGACCATTCGGGCGCGATCAACGGATCGCGGCGGCCCCAGAGAAAGCGCGACGGCACGTCGATGCGCGGCTGCGCCGGCAGCTTGCCTTCCAGCCAGAGCCGACGATTGGGCGCGGACGAGAGATACCAGTCGAAGCCGCCCTGGATGTTGCCCGGCTTCATGAAGTTGTCGACATAGGCTTCCAGCAGGTCGCCGAACACCGCGGGATCGTCGCCCGACCAGTGGTCGAGGAAATGCCGGAAGTAGAGCCGGCATGACTCGCGCGAGCTTCCGACCAATTGCGCGGCCCATGGCAGTTGCTGGAAGTATTGATACCAGACCTCGATCAGGTGGCCGGGCTGGCCGTAGCGATGGCCGAGGCCCGGATAGGGCGTGCAGAGATAGAGCGTGCCGATCAGCCGTTGCGGCTGTCGATGCGACATCGCCTGCATGACATAGGCGCCGAGATCGCCGCCGATCACGCCGAAGCGGTCATGACCTAGCGCGTCCATGACGGCAAACATGTCCAGCGCGTGGCGCTCCGCGGTGGCGGACGCATCGGGCCCCGGTGTCGGCTTGCCGGTGTCGCCGCAGCCGCGCAAGTCCGGCGCGATCAGTTCAAAACTGTCGCCGAGGCGCAGCATCAGCGGGCGCCACACCAGCCAGAACTCCGGCCAGCCGTGAAGCAGGAGCAGCGGCGGCCCTTTGCCGAAGCGCGCGATGTTGACGCGCAGGCCGCCGATATCGATCTTCTGTTGCGTGATGCCTGCCGCGGCTGCTTCCGCGAAGGCTTTTTCCAGCGCCGTCATGGGGACTCCCTGTGCTTTGCCGCAGGCTGTCCGCGTTCGCGCGTCCGGTCCAATACTCGTTCGATACGGTTGCAGAGCTATTGCGTATGACTGACGGTACCCGCCGCCGTGCTATACCGACGGCATGGAATTGCGACATCTCAGATATTTCGTGGCGCTCGGCGAGGAATTGAATTTCACCCGCGCGGCCGAGCGGCTGCACATCGCGCAACCGCCGCTGAGCCAGCAGATCCGTCAGCTCGAGGACGAACTCGGCGTGACGTTGCTGCAGCGGAATAGCCGTCCTGTCAGGCTCACCGAGGCGGGCGAGTTGCTGCTTGCGCGCGCCCGCTCCCTGCTCGCAAATTTTGAGGCCACGGTTGCGGACACGCGGCGCGTCGGGCGCGGCCAAGCCGGCAAGCTCGCGATCGGATTCGTCGGCTCCGCGATGTTCGCCGGTCTGCCCGATATCATAGGCAGCTATCGCGACGCCTGTCCCGACGTCGAGCTCGTGCTTGACGAGATGCTGGCGGCCGAGATTGCCGAAGCGCTGCGGCGACGCCGGATCGATGTCGGCTTCGCACGCCCGGCGCTATTGCCGGAGGCGGGTCTTGCCCAGCGCCTGATCCTGGAGGAGCCCTATGTCGCGGCGTTGCCGCGCGCGCATCCGCTTGCCGAGAGGGACGACATTGCGCTTGCCGAATTGTCCGATGATGCCTTCGTGCTCTATCCGGCGCGGCCGGCGCCATCGGTCACCGGCCTGATCGTCGCCGCGTGCCAGGCCGCCGGATTCACGCCGCGACTCGCGCAGGAGGTACTGCATCTGCAAACTGCGATTGGCCTGATCGCCGCCGGCGTCGGTGTATCGCTCGTCCCGGAGGCCGCGGCACGCGCGCAGACCGGTCGCGGCGTGGCGTATGTCCGCTTGGCCGCGCCGGCGGTGACGGCGCCGCTCACGATTGCGTGGCGTGAAGAAGATGTCTCGCCCGCCGTGCAGCGTCTGCTCGACCTTGCGACACGCTGGCGCGAGATTTCTCCGGGACTTGCGCGAAGGAACTGACGCAGCGGATGCAATTGTCCGGACGATGGCTCGGAATTGCAAACCTCCGCGACGCCGCACCGCAGCGACGTTTTCCCGCTTGCCAAATGTCAAACGCAGGCAGAGCATAAACGGTCGCCGACCCAATCATGGGCCGAGCTCCAAAACGAGGAGGCGGCAATGGGACAAGACGTCAGAAGTCCCCGAGGTCCACGGTGCATCGCATTGGTGGGCCCTTTCCAAAGCGGTAAAACCACACTTCTGGAAGCGATCCTGGCGCGCACTGGCGCCATTAAAACTGCCGGCAGCGTCGATGCCGGAACCTCCGTCGGCGATGCCAGCCCCGAGGCGCGTCAGCACAAGATGGGCGTAGGCCTGACCGCCGCCACCACCACCTTTATGGGGGACAGCTACACCTTTATCGATTGTCCCGGCTCGATCGAATTCGCGCACGATATGCGTGCAGCGTTGCCGGCAGTCGATGCCGCGGTCGTGGTCTGCGAAGCCGACGAGAAAAAGCTGCCGCAGCTGCAGATCATCCTGCGCGAGCTCGAGGAGCTCGGAATTCCCCGTTTTCTGTTCCTGAACAAGATCGACCGCGCCAACAAGCGCGTCCGCGAGACGCTTGCGACGCTGCAGCCGGCGTCGCGCGTGCCGCTGGTGCTGCGCCAGATCCCGATCTGGAACGGCGATCTGATCGAAGGCTTTGTCGATCTCGCACTGGAGCGCGCCTTCGTCTATCGCGAGCACAAGCCGTCGGAGGTAATGGCGCTCGAGGGCGGCAATCTCGATCGCGAGAAGGAAGCGCGCTTCTCGATGCTGGAGAAGCTTGCCGACCACGACGACGCGCTGATGGAGCAGTTGCTGGAGGATATCCAGCCGCCGCGCGATGCCGTGTTCGACGATCTCGCCCGCGAACTGCGCGAAGGGCAGATCTGTCCGGTGCTGCTCGGCGCTGCGAGCCGCGAGAACGGCGTGCTGCGCCTGATGAAGGCGCTGCGCCATGAGGCGCCCGGCGTCGCCGAGAGCGCCAATCGGCTCGGCATCAAGGATCAGAAGGATGCGCTGGCCTACGTGTTCAAGACCGTGCACTTGCAGCACGGCGGCAAGCTGTCGCTGGCGCGCGTGCTTGCGGGCCGGCTCGACGACGGCGCGACGCTGCAATCCTCAAGCGGCGAGAGCGGACGCGTCTCAGGCATCCTCGCGGTCTCGGGCGGGCATGACAGCAAGCGGCCGCAGGCCGAGGCCGGCGACACCGTTGCGCTCGGCAAGCTCGATGCGATCAAGACCGGGGATACGGTCTCGGGCGGCAAGACCGCGCCGGCCTCGCTGGTCAAGGTCGAGCCGGCCGCGGCCGTGCTGTCGATCTCGATTGCCGCGACCGACCGCAAGGACGACGTCAAGCTCGGCCAGGCGCTGCTGCGGCTGAACGAGGAAGATCCCTCGCTGACGATGATCCAGAACCCGCGCACCCACGACACCGTGCTGTGGGGGCAGGGCGAGATGCATCTGCGCGTGGCGCAGGAGCGGCTGAAGGACCGCTACGGCGTCAACGTCAAATCGCATCCGCCGGCGATCGGCTACCAGGAGACCATCCGCAAGCCGATCACCCAGCGGGGCCGGCACAAGAAGCAGTCCGGCGGCCACGGCCAGTTCGGCGACGTCGTGCTCGACATCAAGCCGAAGCCGCGTGGTTCCGGCTTCGAATTCCACGAGAAAGTGGTCGGCGGCGCGGTGCCGCGCAACTATATCGGCGCGGTGGAAGAGGGCGTCGTTGACGCGCTGGCGCGCGGCCCGCTCGGCTTCCCCGTGATCGACGTCGACGTCACGCTGACCGACGGTTCTTATCACAGCGTCGACTCGTCCGATCTCGCGTTCCGTACCGCGGCGCGGATCGGGGTCAGCGAGGGGTTGCCGCAGTGCCAGCCAGTGCTACTGGAGCCGATCCACATGGTCGAGATCGTCTGCCCGACCGACGCCACCGCCAAGATCAACGCGATCCTGTCGGCGCGCCGCGGCCAGATCCTCGGCTTCGACACCCGCGACGGCTGGATCGGCTGGGATTGCGTCCGCGCCACGATGCCGGAATCCGAGATCGGCGACCTGATCGTCGAGCTGCGCTCCGCCACCGCCGGCGCCGGCACCTTCACCCGCCAGTTCGACCGCATGGCCGAAGTGACGGGCCGCGCCGCCGACCAGATCATCGCCGCGCATCGCGACGCGGCGTGATCGAATTGTCATTCCGGGATGGTCCGAAGGACCAGACCCGGAATCTCGAGATTCCGGGTTCGATGCTGTCGCATCGCCCCGGAATGACGGGCCAAGATAGCGCCCGTGATTCCCTTCCTATGACGCAGTTTCCACCGTCATGCTTGAATCCCGCCGTAACCTGGCGCTGGCCTGCGCGCTCAGCGCGATGGCCGGCTATGTCGACGGCATCGGCTATCTGCATCTCGGCGGGCTGTTCGTCTCCTTCATGAGCGGCAACTCGACGCGGCTTGGCGTGACGCTGGCCGAGGGGCATTGGCAGCATGCCCTGGAAGCGCTGGAACTGATCGTGCTGTTCGTCGCCGGCGCCGCAGCCGGCAGCCTGATCGTGCTCAGCGCGCTGGCCCATCGCCAGCCCCTGCTCCTGCTCGTCGAGGCGTGGCTGCTCACGGCGGCGGCGGTGGCCTATGCCTATGGTCTGTCGAACGCCGCGGTCGCCGCCATCGTGCTGGCGATGGGGCTCGAGAACGCCGTATTCCAGCTCGAAGGCGGCGCCGGGCTCGGCCTCACCTACGTCACCGGGGCGCTGGTGAAGGCCGGCCAGCTGATCGCCGCCGCGCTCACCGGCGGTGCGGGCTGGGCCTGGCTGCCGAACCTGCTGCTGTGGGCGGCGCTGGTCGCGGGCGCGCTCGCCGGCGCGCTGGCCTATGGCTGGATCAACCTCGCGGCGATCTGGTTTGCCGCGGCCGCCGCGTTCGCCCTCAGCGCGCTGGTTGCCGCAACCGCGAAGCGGACGGATTGACAGCGCGCCCGCCTTGGCCGATGTCACCATCATGACGTCCTCAAGCAAAACCCGCGCCGCGTGCCTGATCGGCTGGCCCGCCGCGCATTCCCGCTCGCCGTTGATCCATCATTACTGGCTGCGCACGCTCGGCATCGAGGGCGGCTATGTGATCGAGGCGGTGCCGCCGGAGGATTTCAAGGATTTCCTGTTTCGCCTGTCGCTGCGCGGCTTCGTCGGCGCCAACGTCACCATTCCGCACAAGGAGCGCGCGCTGGCGCTGTCGGCACCGGATGAGCGCGCCCGTGCCGTCGGCGCCGCCAACACGCTGTGGTTCGCCGATGGCGAGCTGCGCTCGACCAACACCGATGTCGAAGGCTTCATCAACAATCTCGACGCCTGCGCGCCCGGCTGGGACAAGACGGAGGACGCGCTGGTGCTCGGCGCCGGCGGCGCGGCCCGTGCGGTGGTGTTCGGCCTGATCGAGCGCGGCATCGCGCGCGTGCATCTGGTCAACCGCAGCATCGATCGCGCCCGCGCGCTGGCCGGGCAATTCGGCGCGCGGGTTCATCCCGCGACCTGGGACAAGGTTGATGGGCTGCTGCCGCGCGCCGGCCTGCTGGTGAATACCACCTCGCTCGGCATGCATGGTCAGCCCGCGCTCGAGGTCGATGTCGGCCTGCTGCCGCAGGGCGCGGTTGTCTCCGACCTCGTCTATGTGCCGCTGGTGACGCCGCTGCTTGCGGCGGCAGAGGCGCGTGGTCTGAAGACCGCCGATGGACTCGGCATGCTGCTGCACCAGGCGGTGCGCGGTTTCGAATTGTGGTTCGGGCGGCGTCCGCAGGTCACGCCGGAACTGCGTGCGCTTGTTGAAGCCGATCTCACAAAGACTTGAGGCCTGGAATAGCATCTCCGGAACGGGGTCTGGTGTTAGTCCCCCCGCGTTCCCTCCCGGAGATCAGTCATGCCTGCCAGCCGCTCTCATCTCATTCGGCCGTTCATCGCGCTTGCGATGGTGACGGTGTCCACGCTCTACGCGCTCGCGCAGCAGCCGCCGACGCCGACCCGGGTGCGGGGAACCGTCGAGAGCGTCGACGGCGACACGCTCGCGGTGAAGTCGCGCAGCGGCGAGGACGTCAAGCTGCACATGGCAGGCAACATGGTGGTGCTCGGTCTCACCAAGGTCGCGCTGTCCGACATCAAGGTCGGTTCCTTCATCGGCACGACCACCGTGCCCGGCCCCGACGGCACGCCGAAGGCGGTCGAGGTGCATGTCTTCCCGGAGAACATGCGCGGCACCGGCGAAGGCTCGCGGCCCTACGATCTGAAGCCGAACAGCAGCATGACCAATGCGACCGTCGCGCAATCCGTCGTGAGCAATGACGGCCACACATTGCTGGTCAAATACAAGGACGGCGAGAAAAAGGTGGAGGTCGCACCCGATACGCCGGTCGTGACCTATGTTCCCGGCGACAAGGCGGACCTGAAGGCCGGCGCCAAGGTCATCGCTTTCATGAAGAAACTGCCGGACGGCTCGCTTGAGACCGATCGCGTCAGCGTCGGCCGCGACGGGCTTACGCCGCCGATGTGACGCGCAGCGTGTAGCCCGGATGGAGCGGAGCGAAATCCGGGAATCTTCCCAGGAAGGCGGTCCCCGGATTGCACTCCGCTCCATCCGGGCTACGGCACAACATGCAAACGCATCACCTGTCCGTTATCGCAGTAACGGCCCCCTCATCCGGTCCGTAGTTGTTGAACGGTCACCTTTCCCGCGAACGGGAGGTAGCCGCACGGAATACCTTCAACTCCCCGGTGTTCCCTGATTCGCCAGCCAAACCCATGAGGGACACCATGCCGAAATCGACGCTGTTCGCCGCATTGCTTCTTGTTGCCTTTGCCTCGGCTGCATCCGCGCAGCAGCCGCCGGCGGTGCGCATCCGCGGCACCATCGAGGCCGTCGACGGCGCCATGCTGTCGATCAAGTCGCGCGACGGCGCCGACATGAAGGTGCGGACCACCGACAACGTCGCGGTGTTCGGCGTCGCCAAGACCGATCTGTCGGAGATCAAGCCCGGTTCCTATATCGGCGTCACCGCGATGCCCGAACCCGACGGAACGCAGAAGGCGATCGCGGTTCACATCTTCCCGGAGAACCAGCGCGGCGCCGCCGAGGGCTTCCGCCCGTGGGACCTGCGCGCCAACTCGACCATGACCAACGCCACCGTCGCCGAGACCGTGAAGGGCACCGACGGCCAGAACATCACGGTGAAGTACAAGGACGGCGAGAAGAAAGTCGTGGTGCCGCCGGACACCCCGGTCGTCACCTTCGTCGCCGGCGACAAGTCGGAGCTGAAGCCGGGCGCCAAGATCATCATCTTCGGTGCGCTGAAGAAGGACGACGGCACGCTGGAAGCCAACCGCGTCAATGTCGGCCGCGACGGGATTGCGCCGCCGATGTGAGGCGAAGCGCGACCTCTCTCAACACGTCGTCCCGGCGAAAGCCGGGACCCATAGCCACCGATGACGATTGTTGAGAAGAGCTGTGGCCACAGCCGTGTTCTAGTCTCGCACGGCTGTGGTTATGGGTCCCGGCTTTCGCCCATAGGCGCTAAAATAGGATTTGCGCCTTGGATTCGCTTGTGATTCCAAGATGGAATGGCACACGAATCGCTTGTGAACAAAGATTGGGCGCGCGTTGTCGCCCGACTTGGCGGAGCCGAGGCTCTGAACATTAGCGCGCGCAAGACGAAGGCGTTTGTCCGTCCGCGGGAGATCAGCAATGCGGTCGACTTGCTGCGCCTGATCTTGGCTTATTGCCTTGGTGAGAAAGGGCTGCGGTTGACGGCGGCATGGGCCACGTCGGTTGGGCTTGTCGATATCTCCAACGTGGCTCTGTTGTATCGCTTACGTCAGTGCGGAGATTGGCTGGCAATCTTGGTCGAGCAGGCGCTTGCCGCCGCGGCGCCGAAGGCGAGCCGCGGTCGTCTGATCCGTATTGTTGACGCCACGACGGTCCCCAAGGCTGGGACGAGCGGCAGGAACAAGAACGCAGTGTGGCGTATCCATAGCGCGTTCGATCTTCCGCAGGAGCGCTTTGGTCACTTCGAACTGACCGATCAGCGAGCGGGCGAGACGCTGGATCGGATACCGGCGGTTGCCGGTGAGATCCGTCTTGCCGATCGCGCCTATCTGCAACCGGAGCGCATGGCGCATCTCGTCGATGCCGATGCGGACTTCGTGATCCGGGCCGGCTGGAAGAGCGCGCGCTGGCTCGATGCCGAAGGTAATCTTGTTGACCTCACTGCCGAACTGCGCAACGCCTCGGCGCGTGGCCTGATCGATCGGCCGATTTGGATAAAGCGCAAGTCAGGTGCGCCGCCGCTCGCAGTGCGTCTGGTTGCCGCGAAGAAGCCGGCGCAAGCTGCTGCGGCTGCGCGACGCAAGGCGCGCCGGACTGCACAAAAGGGAGGTCATCAGCTCTCCAGGCAAACACTTGACGCCGCAGATTGGGTGATCCTGGTGACCTCACTCAGGCCAGAGGACTTCACGACTGCAGATATCCTCGCCCTCTATCGGCTGCGATGGCGCATTGAGCTCGGCTTCAAGCGGCTGAAAAGCCTGATTGGCCTGAAGGGACCTCCCGGAACCGACGAGCGGTCCGCCAGACCCCATATCCTCGCTCATCTGCTGATCATTCTATTGCTCGAGCCGCTCGTCGACGAACTCGAAGACTCTCCCCGCTTGGCCGACGCCGCCTGACCCACCCAGTGACGTGGCGTCTGCTGCGCCAGCTCGTAGCTTCGCTACGGCAAGCGATCATTCCACAGCCCGCAATCGCTCTACTCTGCAGAGCCAGTCACGCTCTCCGGCGACATCTACGCGAGCCACCCAGACATAAGCGCCACTATCAGACTATGATCAAACTATCTTAGCGCCTATGGGCTTGCGCCGGGACGACGACTGTGGGCCGGATGGCGATTGCCTCACACCGCCAGCACGTGATCGTCGATCTCGGCGATGGTGTTGACGCCGCACAGTCCCATCGTGGTGGTGAGCTCCTTGCCCAGGATATCGATCGCCTTGGCGACGCCTTCCTGGCCGCCGGCGCCGAGGCCATAGGCATAGGCGCGGCCGATCATGCAGGACTTCGCGCCGAGCGCCAGCGCCCGCATCACGTCCATGCCGGTGCGGATGCCGCCGTCGAACATGATCTCGAGCTTCGAGCCGACCTCATCGACGATCTCCGGCAGCACCTCGATCGAGGACGGCGCGCCGTCGAGCTGGCGGCCGCCATGGTTGGAGACCACGATCGCCTGCGCGCCGGTCTTGGCGGCAAGCTCGGCGTCCTCGACGTCGAGAATCCCTTTGAGGATCAGCTTGCCCGGCCAGATGCTGCGGATCCAGTCGATGTCCTTCCAGTTCAGCGAGGTGTCGAACTGCGAGGCGGTCCATTCCGACAGTTTCGTCAGATCCTCGGTGCCTTTGACGTGGCCGGCAATGTTGCCGAAGGTACGGCGCTTGCCTTGCAGCACGCCTGACACCCAGGCGGGCTTGGTCGCGAAGTCGATCAGCTTCGACAGCGACCATTCCGGTGGCACCGTCATGCCGTTCTTGATGTCCTGGTGGCGCTGGCCGATCACCTGCAGGTCGACGGTCAACACCAGCGCCGAGCATTTCGCGGCGATCGCGCGCTCGATCAGCGACTTGATGAAGCCGCGGTCCTTCATGACGTAGAGCTGGAACCAGAACGGCTTGTCGACGGCGGCCGCGATGTCCTCGATCGAGCAGATCGACATCGTGCTCTGGGTGAAGGGAATGCCGGCCGCCTGCGCGGCACGACAGGCATAGATCTCGCCGTCGCCATGCTGCATGCCGAGCAGGCCGACCGGCGCCAGGATCAGCGGCATCGCGGCCGGCTCGCCGAGGATCGTGGTCGCCAGGGTGCGCTTGGACACATCGACCAGGATGCGCTGGCGGAACTTGATCTGCTGCAGATCTTCCGAATTCGCGCGCAGCGTATCCTCGGTGTAGGAGCCGCGGTCCGCATAATCGAAAAACGCCTTCGGCACCCGGCGCTTGTGCAGCTGGCGCAGATCTTCGATGCAGGTAATGTGCTTCATGGACGGTCCCGGCCCTTCTTCTGTATCGCAAGTTCGATGTCGCGAGCCTTGTTTAGGCAGCAAGTCTTGCGGGTGTTCGATCTTGCCGTCATCTAGCATGGATGGGGGAGCTGCCAAATCGAAGACGGATGGGAGAGCGCGATGACCCAATCAGGCTCCAAACCGAAAGCAAAAGCAGACGAGAACACCGAGAAGCGCCGGCTCGACGAGGCCCTGGAGGAGGGGCTGGAGGAGACGTTTCCCGGTTCCGACCCCGTCAATGTCACCCAGCCGGCCCCTACCAAGGGTGACCAGCACGTCAAGCGCACCGGCAAAGGGTAGGGACGACGTTCGTTCCCTAGGTTGCCGAAAGAGTAATAATGTTATATCTTTCAGTGCCTTAATGTAGAGGCACGGGGTTTAGCCCCGGTAATGATTCATCATATTTTTTGAAGTCCTTTTAGCGCCTGGCAGTCTATAAGGCCGATGCACGCTAGACTGGTAGGCGTTCAGGACTCTCTCGCCGGGTGGTTCGAGAGGTCCGTGTTGGGGGTTACATGAGCCGCAAATATTTCGGGACCGATGGAATTCGGGGCCGCGCCAATGGACTGATCACGCCGGAGCTCGCGCTCAAGGTGGGGCAGGCCGCGGGATTGGTGTTTCAGCGTGGCGATCATCGCCATCGCGTCGTGATCGGCAAGGACACGCGGCTGTCCGGCTACATGATCGAATACGCGATGGTCGCGGGCTTCACCTCGGTCGGTATGGACGTGCTGCTGGTCGGCCCGATGCCGACCCCGGCGATCGCGATGCTCACCAAGTCGATGCGCGCCGATCTCGGCGTCATGATCTCGGCGTCGCATAATCTGTTCGAAGACAACGGCATCAAGCTGTTCGGCCCGCAGGGCTTCAAGCTGTCCGACGATGTCGAGAAGCAGATCGAGCAGCTGCTCGACGAATCGCTCGACCGCCGCCTGGCGCAGAGCGCGAGCCTCGGCCGTGCCCGCCGCATCGACGGCGTCCATGACCGCTACATCGAATTCGCCAAGCGCACGCTGCCGCGCGATCTCTCGCTCGACGGCCTGCGCGTCGTGGTCGATTGCGCCAATGGCGCCGCCTACAAGGTGGTGCCGGAAGCGCTGTGGGAGCTCGGTGCCGACGTGGTGCCGATCGGGGTCGAACCCGACGGCTTCAACATCAACAAGGAATGCGGCTCCACCTCGCCGGAAGCGCTATCGCGGAAGGTGCGCGAGATGCGCGCCGACATCGGCATAGCGCTCGACGGCGATGCCGATCGCGTCATCCTGGTCGACGAGCGCGGCCACATCGTCGACGGCGACCAGCTGCTCGCGGTGATAGCGCAGAGCTGGAAGGAGGAGGGGCGCCTCGCCAAGCCCGGCATCGTCACGACCGTGATGTCCAATCTCGGGCTGGAGCGCTTCCTGCAGGGCCTCGGGCTGCAGATGGTCCGCACGCCGGTCGGCGACCGCTATGTGCTCGAGCAGATGCTGAGCGGCGGCTACAATCTAGGCGGCGAGCCGTCGGGCCATATCATCATGTCGGACTATTCGACGACCGGCGACGGTTTCGTCGCGGCACTTCAGGTGCTGGCCGTGGTGCAGAAGCTGCGCCGCCCGGTGTCGGAGATTTGCCGGCGTTTCGACCCGTTGCCGCAAATCCTGAAGAACGTGCGCTATCGCAGCGGCAAGCCGCTCGACGACGCCGAGGTCAAGTCCGCGATCACCGACGGCGAGAAGCGCCTCAACGGCCATGGCCGTCTGTTGATCCGCCCCTCCGGCACCGAGCCGGTGATCCGCGTCATGGGCGAGGGCGACGATCGTATCCTGGTGGAAGAGGTCGTCGACAACATCGTCAGCGCACTCGGCCACGCCGCCGCGGCTTAAGCCCCGTCCGGCCTCGTCAGCTCGTGATCCTGAGGAGCGCGCCCTTGCGCGCGTCTCGAAGGATGCACGGCCCATTGTCGCAATGTGGCGAGCGCCGGGCCGTGGACCCTTCGAGACGCGCTGAGCCTGTCATCGGGCCGCGCTTTGCGCGGACCCGTTGGCGCTCCTCAGGGTGACGGGGATAGAGTTTGGCCGCCGGCTGGCCACACAGCGCATCGCTGCCATCGGCTAACGCAACTGGTTTGCCTCACCTCCGCGTCGTACGACACGGAGGTATTTTTGCGAATCTGTCCGGGAATGCTGCATTGAACAAACCCGTCGTGAGCAAACAGGCGCTGGGCGAGCCGGTGCCGGTGCCGGAGTTGACGGCCGCGAAGGTCGCCGCCGCTGCGGGACCGGCCTATGTCGTGCTTGCCGGCATCAGCTTCTCGCACTTCCTCAACGACACGATGCAGTCGCTGATCGCTTCGGTCTATCCGATCCTGAAGGACAATTACGCGCTCGACTTCGCGCAGATCGGCATGATCACGCTGGCGTTCCAGTTCACGGCGTCGCTGCTGCAGCCGCTGATCGGGCATTTCACCGACAAGAAGGCGCAGCCGTTCTCGCTTGCGATCGGCATGGGCTTCACCTTTTTCGGTCTGTTGCTGCTCAGCGTTGCGCACACCTATGCTGTCATCCTGATCGCGGCTTCGCTGGTCGGCCTCGGCTCCGCAGTGTTCCACCCGGAATCGTCGCGCATCGCGCGGCTGGCGTCAGGCGGACGTTACGGCTTCGCGCAATCGGTGTTCCAGCTCGGCGGCAGTTTCGGCACCTCGATGGGACCGGTGCTCGCAGCACTGATCGTGGTGCCGTTCGGCCAGCCCTCGATCGCCTGGTTCTCCTCGATCGCGTTCCTTGCCATCGTGATCCTCTGGCGCATCGGCGTCTGGTACAAGCCGCAGATATCGGGCAAGAAGACGGCCGCCATCGCGCGGCATCCCGACCATCCGGATCAGCGGCGCGTGAAGATCGCGCTCATCGTGCTGGTCGCGCTGCTGTTCTCCAAGCAGCTCTATGTCTCGAGCCTGTCGAGCTATTACATCTTCTATCTGATCGACCGGTTCGGCGTCTCGACGCAGGCGGCGCAGCTCTATCTGTTCGTCTTCCTTGCCGCCAATGCCGCGGGCGCATTCATCGGCGGTCCGCTCGGCGACCGCTTCGGCCGCAAATACGTGATCTGGTTCTCGATCCTCGGCGCGCTGCCGTTCACGCTGGCGCTGCCCTATGCCGGCCTGTTCGCCAGCGCCGTGCTGACGGTGGTGATCGGTTTGATCATCTCGTCGGCGACGTCGGCGATCATCGTGTTCGCGCAGGAATTGATGCCGCATCGCTTCGGCATGATCTCTGGCGTGTTCTTCGGCGTCGCCTTCGGGATCGGCGGTCTCGGCGCCGCCGTGCTCGGCAAGCTCGCCGACCACACCTCGATCGCCTTCGTCTATCAGCTGTGCGCCTTCCTGCCGGCGATCGGCCTGCTCGCGGTGTTCCTGCCGAGGATGCCGCAGGCCGTGCGCTGAACGCTCGGCCGCGGACGCGACGCCCGCGTTAAGCATTCGCTAACACACCCGGCTCGCGTGCCTTGCGAACGGCGCGGATGCGTCAACGCTTCATTAGCACTTGTGGCGGGATCGCGATGTTTCGTCGCCAACCTGCGTCATTTATGGACCCATAAGCGACAGCCGCAGAGAAAGGTGAGAGAAAATCAACCTTAAAAATTAGGGTTAAGTGCCGCTTAAACATTTCCTGCCATCGTCCGGGCCGTGAGTTTCAGACGTGGGGCTTTCGTGTCGCCTCACTTGGCCCAAAAGGACGAAGCCAATGCGTAGCGTAAAGACCCTGATTGCCGCCGGTGCGGCATCTCTGTTGTCCTCGGCGGCGTTCGCCGCCGACATGCCCATCATGCCGCCGCCTCCGATGGCGTATGCTCCTCCGCCGGTCCAGGATTTCGGCGGCTGGTATCTGCGCGGCGACATCGGCATGACCAACACCCAGGCCAAGCTGCACGTCAACGCCTACGACACACTGCCGGCCGGCACCGCCTTCAACCAGTATGGCCACGGCTTCGACGGCGGCGTGCTCTACGGCATCGGCGTCGGCTATCAGTTCAACAGCTGGTTCCGCGCCGACATCACCGGTGAGTATCGCTCGAAGGTGAGCTTCAATGGCACCGATTTCTTCACGTTCCCCGGGCCCAGCCCGCTGAGCGACGCCTATCATGGCGGCATCCAGAGCTGGGTTGGCCTCGTCAACGTCTACGCTGATCTCGGCACCTGGGGCTGTTTGACCCCGTTCATCGGTGCCGGTGTCGGTGCCGCGACGATCAAGACCTCGGCCTTCTCCGACGTCGCGACGTTCCCGAGCGGGTCGGGCCTCACCAGCTCCTTCATCGCCGATGGCGCCACCAAGACCAACTTCGCCTGGGCGCTGCATGCTGGTGTCGCCTACAAGGTCACCAACAACTTCACGGTTGAACTGGCCTATCGCTACCTCGACATGGGCACTGCCGCCCACGGCCAAGGTCACTTCTTCGACGGCACGCCGGCCGGTCCCTCGAGCTTCCAGTACCGCGACATCACCTCGCAGGACGTGAAGCTCGGCGTGCGCTTCAACTTGCCGTGCTGCGACGTGCCGCCGCCGCCTCCGCCGCCGCTGATCCGCAAGGGTTAATTTCGGGCCTTCACGGTTAACGATTGCAACGGCGCGGGACCATCCCGCGCCGTTTTTCTTTGCCGCGTCATGTCGCGAACTTGCCGCGTCATGTCGCGCACTTCTGCAACTTGCGTGCTCGAAAACGGGCGGCGACAACGATTGGTTAAGGTTAACAGGCGATGATCAAACGCGAAATCGGTGCGGTGGATGGAGCGTTGCAATGCGTAGGTTGGTGCTGGCGGCGATGATGATTGGAACGGTGACCGGCGCGCAGGCTGCCGACCTGCCGGACTTTCCGATCCTGCGCGGCTCCTATGTCGATGCACCGAGCAGGAGCGGAAACTGGGAAGGATGGTACGTCGGCGGCCAGATCGGCTATTCCTCCGGCGACATCGATTTCAGCCACGCGCCAAGCGCGATGACCTCCTTCATGCTGCGCGAGAGCGTTCTGGCCGACCCGGTTTCGGGTTGGGCCCTGCTGCCGAAGAACCATGCGCAGAGCAACGGGTTCGGCGCGTTCGTCGGCCGCAACTGGCAATGGGACGACGTCGTGCTCGGCGTCGAGGCCAACTACAATTACCTGAACGGCCTCGAAAGTTCGGCGGGCGACTCGATGACGCGGCAGATCGTGAATCCCAAGGGCGAGACTCCTCCGAGCGGGCACACCTACACCTACAACACCACGTTGTCGGGGAGCGCCGCCTTGCAGGTCAAGGATGTCACGACCTTCCGCGGACGCGCCGGATGGGCGGCAGGCAACTTCCTGCCTTACATGTTCGGCGGTGTTGCGGTGGGACGCATGTCCGTGTCGCGTTCGGCGACGGTGTCGTTTGACAAGTACGATGCCTGGGCCGAGACCCAGACGGTCGGCAACAACACCGTTACAATTCAGCATAACGACTACCTGGGCTCAGGCAGCGCCGCCCAGACGGAGCAGCGGGTGAACAACTATGCGGTCGGCTGGACCGCGGGCCTCGGGCTTGAATATTGCGTGGTCGGCGGGTTGTTTCTCCGCGGCGAGTGGGAATATGTGCGCTTCGCGGCGGTCAAGAATATCGCCGTCGACATGAACAGCTTCCGGGTCGGCGCCGGCTACAAGTTCTGATCGCCGCTGCCGTAGCCGGCGACGGTTGACAGACCGGGGAGCGACTGCTGCTCTGTCGCCACACGGTGCGGAGCGCGATCACATGAAAATCTACGGCGACGCCAATTCAGGCAACTGCCTGAAGGTGAAATGGGTGTGCGACAGGCTGGCGCTGCCGTACACATGGGTCGAGATCGACACCATGAAGGGCGGCAGCCGGACCGCGGAATTCCTCAAGCGAAACGGCTGGGGCCAAGTGCCGACGATGGAGCTGGATGACGGCCGCACGCTGGCACAATCCAACGCCATCATCCGCTATCTCGCGCGCGGCAGCGACCTGATCCCGAGCGATCCCTATCGCGCGGCGCAGATGGATGCCTGGATGTTCTGGGAGCAGAACAGCCACGAGCCTTATGTGGCCGTCTGCCGCTTTCAGGCCGTGTATCTCGGCAAGGCCATCTCGGAGATCGATCCGAATCTCATCAAGCGCGGCTATGTCGCGCTCGATCATCTGGAGCGGCATCTTGCGGGGACGCAATTTTTGGTCGGAGACGCGTTCTCGCTCGCCGACGTCTCGCTGCTCGCCTATACCCGTGTCGCGGAGGATGGCGGCCTCGAACTCGCGCGCTATCCCGTGATCCGTCGCTGGATCGCCGATGCCGAGCGCGTGCTCGCGCTGCCGCCGGTCCGCTGACCTCAGAGCCTGACTGAAAAATGGGTGAGTGATCTCAGTGGGGTGTGATTCCATCGGATTTGCAAAGATTCGAGGGAGAGCACGATGCCCTGGACCAAGATCACTCGGGAGCAATATCGGCGGGACGATCTGCGTTATGCAAGCGATATGACCGATGCGGAGTGGGCGCTGATCAGACGCCTGTTGCCGCGAGCGAACCGGCGCGGCCGGCCGCGTAAGACGGAGCTGCGTCGTGTGATCGAAGCGATCCTCTATATCGTTTCGACCGGCTGCCAGTGGCGGGCGTTGCCGCAGGAGTTCCCGCCCTATTCGACGGTGCAGGGCTATTTTTATAGATGGCGGGATACAGGCCGGTGGCAGAGGATTGTCAGCGTGCTTGTCCGACGGGCGCGAAAAAAGCTTGGACGGACACCGAAGCCGACGGCAGCCGTGATCGACAGTCAAAGTGCGCCGACCACCCAAGCTGGTGGACCGCGCGGCTACGATGCAGGCAAGCGCATCTACGGCCGCAAGCGGCACATTGTGACGGATACCAATGGCCTCCTCCTCGGGGTTCATGTTCATCCCGCCAACGTTCAGGACTGCCATGGCGCCGTACCGCTGCTGAAGAACGTGCGGATGAACTTCCCCCGGCTGCGCCACGTCTTTGCCGACCGGGTCTACCGCGGAAATCAACTCCTCGACGCGCTCTCAGACTGCGGTCCATGGACTGTCGAGATCGTCGAGCGGCCTCAAGGCGTCAAAGGCTTCCAGCTTCTGCCGAGGCGGTGGGTGGTTGAACGCACATTCGCTTGATTCGGCAGATGCCGCCGCCTCGCCAAGGACTTCGAGGCGACGGTGGCAACCGAAGCTGCCTGGCTGCTGATTGCACACATCAGGCTCCTGACCCGCAGACTCGCGGCTGCAGCTAAGGTTGGGTGATTTATGAGTCAGACTCTCAGGTGAATGCCGCCATGACTGAAGCTTCATCCATCACGATCCGCCGCGCTCGCCGCGAAGACGTCGCCGCCATCGTCGGCATGCTTGCGGACGATCCGCTCGGCAGTGCGCGCGAGCGGATCGAGGATCCGCTGCCGCAAAGCTATTACGAGGCCTTCGCGCGGGTCGAGCGCGATCCCAATTTGCAGCTCGTCGTCGCCGTCGACGGGGACGGCGTCGTCGTCGGCTGTCTGCAACTCGCGGTTCTGCCGGGCATCAGCTCGCAGGGCGGCTCGCGCGGCCTGCTCGAGGACGTTCGCGTCGCAAAGCATTGCCGCAGCCGCGGCATCGGCGAGAAGCTCGTGCAGTGGGCGGTCACGGAGGCGCGCGCGAGAGGTTGCATGCTCGTCGAGCTGCTGACGCATCAGACGCGGGTCGATGCGCAGCGCTTCTATGAACGGCTCGGGTTCGCGCGCAGCCATGTCGGGATGACGATTCGCTTTTGAATCGCGTGCAATAAGTTGTGCCATCTACCCGCCAATACCTGCAGCAGCGGATAGTCTGCGATCCGGTTAACAGCCAATAAACTAAGCCGGTCTCCGTGATTTTACGGACCGGAACGAGTCCGGTATGTCGGACGTCTCCCACGGGGCGGCGGGCAACTGGGGATTGGAATGTCGGATTATTCGATCGTGCGGGTCGGCAACGAATACATCGTGCAGGCCGGCGAGAAGCGCATTCTGAAAGTATCGAGCCGGCGCAGGGCAGTTAAGATCATGACTCTGGCGGCAGATTTGCTCGATCAGGAGACGATCCAGCAGGTCGAGGACGCCCCATCAATCAGCCGTGATGCCCGGATTGTTCCAGACGAGTCCGAACTTTCTTGACGTTTGGGTACCTTTCCACTATCCCCGACCGCGGGAAACCTCTCCCCACCGAGAGGCAGCTATCTGGAAGGGTAGATTATGACTGCAGCGAAGCCCGCTTCGCGGCCTGAAGTGCCGCATTTTTCCTCCGGCCCCTGTGCCAAGCGCCCCGGCTGGAACCCCAACAATCTCAAGGACGCCGCCCTCGGCCGCTCGCATCGCGCGAAAGTCGGCAAGGCCAAGCTCAAGCTCGCGATCGAACTGACGCGCGAGGTGCTTGAGGTGCCCGCCGATTACAAGATCGGCATCGTGCCGGCGTCGGACACCGGCGCGGTCGAGATGGCGCTGTGGTCGCTGCTCGGCGCGCGGCCCGTCACCACGCTCGCCTGGGAATCCTTCGGCGAGGGCTGGGTCAGCGATATCGTCAAGGAATTGAAGCTGAAGGACGTCACCAAGCTCAACGCGGCTTATGGTGAAATCCCCGATCTCTCCAAGGTCGATCCGAAGTCGGATATCGTCTTCACATGGAACGGCACCACCTCGGGTGTGCGCGTTCCGAACGCTGACTGGATCAGCGCGGATCGCGAAGGCCTGACGATTTGCGACGCGACCTCGGCCGCCTTCGCGCAGCCGCTCGATTTCGCCAAGCTCGATGTCGTCACCTTCTCCTGGCAGAAGGCGCTCGGCGGTGAAGCTGCGCACGGGATGCTGATCCTGTCGCCGCGCGCGGTGGAACGGCTCGAGACCTACAAGCCGGCCTGGCCGCTGCCGAAGATCTTCCGCCTCACCAAGGGCGGCAAGCTCAACCAGGGAATCTTCGAAGGCGAGACCATCAACACGCCGTCGATGCTCTGCGTCGAGGACTATCTCGATGCGTTGAACTGGGCGAAGTCGATCGGCGGCCTGAAGGCGCTGATCGCCCGCGCCGATGCCAACACCAAGGCGCTCGCCGACTGGAAGGCGAAGACGCCGTGGATCGACTTCCTGGCCAAGGATCCGGCGATCCGCTCCAACACCTCGGTGTGCCTGAAGTTCACCGATCCCGCGATCACCTCGCTTCCATCAGACGCACAGGCCGACTTCTGCAAGAAGCTGGTCGCGCTGGTGGAGAAGGAGAACGCCGGCTTCGACTTCGCGTATTACCGCGATGCGCCGGCGGGTCTGCGGATCTGGTGCGGCGCCACCGTCGAAGCCAAGGATGTCGAGCTGCTGACGCAGTGGATCGACTGGGCGTTTGCCGAGACCAAAGCAGCGTTGCCCAAGGCGGCATAAGTTTTTCTCTTGTCACCTCTTCCCGTTCTTACGGGGAGAGGTCGGATCGCTCGGCAGCGCAATTGCGCGCCTGAGCGATCCGGGTGAGGGGCCCTTTCGGCTTGTTCCTCGCTCGTGGCTGCCCTCACCCCAACCCTCTCCCCGCAAGAGCGGGGAGAGGGAGAAGTGATCAGAGACTTCACCAGATCGGTCCAGGAGACCCGCCCGCGGCAGGGCAAAGGAACAATCGAGATGACAAAACCCAAAGTTCTGATTTCCGACGCGCTGTCTCCCGCCGCCGTCCAGATCTTCAAGGATCGCGGCGTCGAGGTCGACTTCCAGCCCAACCTCGGCAAAGACAAGGAAAAGCTCGCCGAGATCATCGGCAATTACGACGGTCTCGCGATCCGCTCGGCCACCAAGGCGACCGCCAAGCTCATCGAGAAGGCGACCAGGCTCAAGGTGATCGGCCGCGCCGGCATCGGCGTCGACAATGTCGAGATTCCGGCCGCGACCGCCAAGGGCATCATCGTGATGAATACGCCGTTCGGCAATTCGATCACGACCGCCGAGCATGCCATCACCCTGATGCTGGCGCTGGCGCGCGAGATCCCGCAGGCCGACGCCTCGACCCAGGCCGGCAAGTGGGAGAAGAACCGCTTCATGGGCGTCGAGATCACCGCCAAGACCCTCGGCGTGATCGGCTGCGGCAATATCGGCACGATCGTCGCCGACCGCGCGCTCGGCCTGCGCATGAAGGTGATCGCGTTCGATCCGTTCCTGTCGCCGGAGCGCGCCAAGGACATCGGCGTCGAGAAGGTCGAGCTCGACGATCTCTTGAAGCGCGCCGATTTCATCACGCTGCACACGCCGCTGACCGAGAAGACCCGCAACGTGATCGATGCGGCCGCGATCGCCAAGATGAAGAAGGGCGTGCGCATCATCAACTGCGCGCGCGGCGGCCTGGTCGACGAGCAGGCGCTGGTCGACGCGCTGAATTCCAAGCATGTCGCGGGCGCGGCCTTCGACGTGTTCGTCGAGGAGCCGGCGACCTCGAACGTGCTGTTCGGCCATCCCAACGTGATCTGCACCCCGCATCTCGGCGCCTCCACCACCGAAGCGCAGGAAAATGTCGCGCTGCAGGTCGCCGAGCAGATGTCGGACTATCTGTTGTCGGGCGCGATTTCCAACGCGGTCAACTTCCCCTCGATCACCGCGGAAGAGGCGCCGAAGCTGAAGCCGTTCATCGAGCTTGCCGAGAAGCTCGGCTCGTTCGCCGGCCAGCTCACCGAGAGCGGCATCCTCAAGACTGAGATCACCTATGAGGGCCACGTCGCCGAGATGAAGATCAAGGCGATCACCTCGGCGGTGCTGTCGGGCCTGCTGCGGCCGATGCTGGGCGAGGTCAACGTGGTCTCGGCGCCGGTCGTCGCCAAGGAGCGCGGCATGGTGGTGGACGAGGTCGTCCGCGCCGCACAGAGCGACTATGAAAGCCTGATCACGGTCACCGTCACCACCGAGCGCCAGGAGCGTTCGGTATCCGGCACCGTTTACGCCGACGGCAAGCCGCGCCTCGTCGACATCAAGGGCATCCGCGTCGACGCCGAGTTCGGCAAGTCGATGATCTACGTGACCAACGAGGACAAGCCGGGCTTCATCGGCGCGTTCGCGAGCCTCTTGGGTGATGCGAAAATCAATATCGCGACCTTCCATCTCGGCCGCGTCAAGCAAGGCGGCGATGCCATTGCGCTGGTCGAGGTCGACGGCGCGGTGCCGGCGGAGCTGCTCGCCAAGGTACAGACACTGCCGCAGGTGAAGCAGGCCAAGGCGCTGACGTTCTGAGCCGCTGACGTTTCAAAGGCGCTGGCGTTTCAAACGCTGTTTGAGCGGTCCTCGTCATCGCCCGGAACGCCCGGCATGACGGAAGGAAGATACCGCTCAAGCAGTCCATATTCCGATCTGCGGAACATGACGCCGTCTCCGGTCCCGGAGGCGGCGTTTGTCGTTCCGGGGCGTCCGGTATTGCTGTTGCGCCCGCCGAAAAATGTGTACGAACGGGCCACGACGCGCCACAATGACCGTCATCTCAGAGGGAGAAAACAATGCGTGAAGCCGTAATCGTTTCCTACGCGCGCACCGGCCTGGCAAAGTCCGGCCGTGGCGGATTCAACATCACCCCGCCGATGTCGCTCGCCGCGCACGCCATCAAGCACGCGGTCGACCGCGCCGGCGTCGACAAGGAATATGTCGAGGATTGCTATCTCGGCAATTGCGCGCATGGCGCGCCGAACATCGGCCGCCAGGCGGCGCTGCTCGCCGGCCTGCCGAAGTCGACCGCGGGCGTCTCCGTGAACCGCTTCTGCTCGTCGGGCCTGCAGACCATCGCGATGGCCGCCAACTCGATCCGTTCCGACGGCTCCGATTGCATCGTCGCCGGCGGCGTCGAGAGCATCTCGATTCCCGGCGGCGGCTCGCCGAAGGAATCGATCGATCCCGAGCTGCTCAAGACCGCGCCCGACATCTTCATGGCGATGATCGATACCGCCGACATCGTCGCCGAGCGCTACAAGCTCAGCCGCGAATACCAGGACGAGTATTCGCTGGAGTCGCAGCGCCGCATGGCCGCCGCGCAGCAGGCCAACAAGTTCAAGGACGAAATCGTCCCGATGAAGACGAAGATGAAGGTGGTCGACAAGGCGACCAAGGCCGAGTCGATCGTCGACTACGTGGTCGATCGCGACGAGTGCAACCGCCCCGAGACCACGCTGGAGGGCCTCGCCAAGCTCGAGCCGGTCAAGGGCCCGGGCAAGTTCATCACCGCCGGCAATGCCAGCCAGCTCTCCGATGGCGCCGCCGCCGTGGTGCTGATGGAGGCCAAGGACGCCGAGAAGCGCGGCCTCAATCCGCTCGGCCGCTTCGTGGCCTGGGCCTCGGCCGGCTGCGAGCCCGACGAGATGGGCATCGGTCCGGTCTTTGCGGTGCCGAAGCTCCTGAAGCGCCACGGCCTGAAGATCGACGACATCGATCTCTGGGAGCTCAACGAGGCGTTCGCCAGCCAGTGCCTCTATTCGCGCGACCAGCTCGGTATCGATCCCGAGAAGTATAACGTCAATGGCGGCTCGATCGCGATCGGCCATCCCTTCGGCATGACCGGCGCCCGGCTCACCGGCCACCTGCTGCAGGAAGGACGTCGCCGCAAGGCCAAGTGGGGCGTCGTGACCATGTGCATCGGCGGTGGCCAGGGCGGCGCCGGCCTGTTCGAGATCTACAGCTAAGCGCGATCGACACTGATCGTGTGCGAACGAGCGGCCCGGCGGCAACGCCGGGCCGCTTTTCTGTTGGAGCCGGCTAGCTCGCCGCTGAGCCGAGCGCGCGCTCGTCAAACTCGAGCGAGGCAATCAATTCGAGCGTCTGCCGGAGATCGGCGGCCTGCCTTGCGCCGAAGGCGGACTCGAAACGCTCCTGCGCCTTGAGCCATGCGGCCTGTGAGTCCTCGAGCATGGCTTCGCCGCGCTTGGTGAGCCGCACCAGCCGGCTGCGCCGGTCGTTCTTGTCGACGGTGATGGTCAACAGACCGTCGCGCTCGAGCGGCTTGAGGTTGTGGTTGAGCGCGGTGCGGTCGAGCACCAGGGCTGCGGCAAGCTCGCCCATCGTCGGCGCTCCCGACCGCCTGACATAGACCAGAATCGCCCGTTGCGTGCCGCGCAGGCCGGATGCCGCAAGGACCTGATCGTAGAGCTGCGACACTCGCCGCGTCGCCTTACGCAACGCCGTGAGATTACACCGGCTGGGTTCCGTTTTCGCCATCGCTGCCTCCGATAGACTTGACAAATACATGCATATGCACCTAATGGCAATAGATGCATATGCACGTATTTTGGAGGGTGTGATGTCGGAGGTAGAGGCGGAGACCATCGATCTGGTCGTCGAACCTGATGCGCGGCCGCGGTCCGGCGTCGCCACCGCAAACCCGCGCCAGGTGCTTGCGATCGTGTCGGTCGGAATTTGCCTCGCCAATCTCGATTTGTTCATCGTCAATGTCGGGCTGCCGAACATCGCGCAGGAATTTCGCGGCGCCTCGCTTGAGGATCTGTCCTGGATCCTCAATGCCTATGCCATTGCCTACGCGGCGTTGCTGGTGTTCTTCGGCCGGCTCGCCGAACGCCACAGCCGCAATCTCAGCTTCCTGCTCGGCGTCGCGCTGTTCACGGCCGCGTCGGCCGCATGTGCGCTGGCGTCCAGTGTCGAGTTCCTGGTCGTCTCCCGCGTGGCGCAGGCGGCCGGTGCGGCATTGATGACGCCGACCTCGATCGGCCTGCTGCTGGCGTCTTTTCCGCCCGAGCAGCGCGCCGGCGCGGTGCGCACCTGGACGGCGATCGGCGGCCTTGCCGCCGCACTGGGCCCGCTCGCGGGAGGCGCGCTGGTCACCTTCGACTGGCGCTGGATCTTCATCGTCAATGTCCCGATCGGCGTCGTCGCGCTGATCATCGGCTGGTTGAAATTGCCCGAAGTGCCCGGTCACAACGTGCCGCGTCCGAGTTCATGGGCGGCGCTGTTGGTGACCTCCGGTATCGGTGCGCTGACATTTGCGATCGTGAAGGCGAACGATTGGGGATGGAGTTCGCGCGGCGTCGTGCTTGGCTTTGCCGTCGCGACCGTCTCGCTCGCCGCCTTCGCTTGGCATTGCCTCAGATCGAGGAATCCCTTCGTCGATCCTGCACTGTTCGCGGTCAGGCCGTTCACCGGCGCGTCGTTGGTGATGGCGCCTTATTCGGCGGCCTTCGGCGCCATGCTGCTGTCCTGCACCTTGTGGGAGCAGACGGTATGGGGCTGGTCGGCGTTGAAGACCGGCCTTGCAATCGCCCCCGGTCCGCTGATGGTGCCGATCACCTCGCTGCTGTTTGCCGGCCGGCTGATTGCGCGGTTTGGCGCCGCGGCCGTCGTCTCCGCCGGAATCCTGCTGTTCGCGGCCGGCCTCGCGATCTGGGCGACGCTGCTCGGGGCCGAACCCAATGCGCCTGCCGTCGTCGCGGGCGTGATGCTGATCGGTATCGGCGTCGGGCTGACCTTTCCGACCCTGATGGGCGTCGGCGCCGGCGCGCTGCCGCCGTCGTCGTTTGCCACCGGCTCCGGCGTCATCAACATGATCCGGCAGGCGGCGCTGGCGATCGGCGTCGCGATCTTCGTCGCGATCCTTGCAACGCCGGTCTCGATGACCGAGCGGATCGCGGCGTTTCAGCGCGGCTGGTGGATCATGATCGCGATCACCTTGGCCGGCTTCGTGCCGAATTATCTGTTCATCCGGCGCAAGGCGGAGCGCTAGCGCCGAAAGACATCGCTGCGCCATGCGGCAGCCGCGGCGGCGCCATCGTCGCGCCGCAGGGAAACCTCAATCGAACCAGTCCCTTCCTCGCTGCGTCTCACCACGAGAAACGGCGCGCAGTCGAGCCCGGCGCGCCGTTCGTCTCGCGCGCGATGCGGCGTTTTTTTCCGGAGGGATGTCATGTGTAGGATTGCGAATTATCTTGTGACCACCAGCCTGGTGCTGGCGGGTGCGCTGGTTGCCGGGCCGCTGCAAGCGGCCAATCTCGATGCGGCCTCGCAGGTCGATGCCGTGACCGTCTATCCCGATGGCGCGAGCGTCACCCGCGTCATCACGCTGGATCTGCCTGCCGGCGACAACACCCTCATCGCCAGGGATTTCCCGATCGGGCTCGATCCGTCCTCGCTGCGGGTCGAAGGCGAGGGCGAAGCGAAGCTCACGATAGGCGCGATCGACACCAAGCTGCCGGGGCCGCTGCTGCCGCAAAATCTCTCCGAGATCGACAAGCGCATCGAGGCGCTTGACGATCAGCGCGCCGATTTGCAGGGACTGATCAGCGCGGCCGAGGCGCGGCGCAAATTTGCCGAGCGGTTTGCCGAGGCGTCACCCGCGGGCCTCGGCGAAAAGGGCGAGGCGCGTCCGCTGAGCGAGTGGCGCGCGGCGTTCTCGGCGGTGGCCGACGAGGTCGCAACCGCCGACAGCGCGATCCGTGACGCCGAGCGCAAGATCCGCGTGATCGACCGCGATCTTGCGCAGATCGCAGCCGATCGCACCAGCAAGCCGCCGAGCAAGGTCGAGGTGCGGATCGATGTCGCCTCGCAAGCGGCGACCAAGGTGACCTTGCGGGTCACCTATGCGGTTCCCAACGCCCGCTGGACGGCGCTCTATGACGCCCGGCTCGACACCGGCGCCAAAGACCGCAAGCCCGCGATCGAACTGGTCCGTCGTGCCGAGATCACCCAGTCGACCGGCGAGGACTGGTCGAACGTGGCGCTCGTCGTCTCCACCGTGCGGGTCGCGCGCGGCGGCAATGCGCCCGACCTCCGCTCGCTGATCGTGCAATATCCGCAGCCGCCGCGACCGCTGGCGAAGCTTTCGGGAGAGGCCAGCATGCGGGCGCGCGAGGCGCTGGCACCCGCGCCGGCCGCCGACGCGGTTCAGCAATTCCGCTTTGGTGGGGGGCGCATGGACGAACTGGAAGCCACCGCCGAGGTCGGCGCCTTCCAGGCCACCTTCAAGATTCCCGGCCGCGTCAGCGTTGCCGCCAATGAGGGCGCCAAGAGCCTGCGCATCTCGACGGCGACGATCACCCCTGATCTCGCGGTTCGCGCCGTTCCGGTGATCGACCCGACCGCGTTCCTGGAAGCGAGCTTCGTGCAGGCCGACGATGCGCCGTTGCTGCCGGGGCAAATCTCGATCTACCGCGACGGTATCTTTGTCGGCCGCAGCCGGATGGCCACGGCCGCCAAGGACGAGACCGTGCGGCTCGGCTTCGGCGCCGACGACAAGGTCAAGATCGAACGCACGGTGGTGAAGCGCAACGAGGGCTCCGCCGGCCTGATCGTGACCACGTCGAAGACCGACGAGCGCGCCTTCAAGACCACGGTGCGCAACGGCCACGACTTCCCGATCAAGGTCGCGGTCCAGGATCAGCTCCCGGTCAGCGAGAACGACGATATCGTGGTGGAGATGCTGCCGTCGTCGACGCCGGCGACGACCACCAATCTGCGCGACAAGCGCGGCGTGCTGGAATGGGCGTTCGAGGCCAAGGCCGGCGAAGTCCGTGACATCAATTTCGCCTGGCGGATGCGCTGGCCCAAGGACAAGGGCGTCGTGATGGTGCCGGCGGGCTAGAGCCCGTGCCGGGGCTGTAGCGTTGTTGCTTGACGCGTTTTCTTCACACGAACCGGAACCCACTTCGCTTGAAAACGCTTTGAGGACCTGCGTCATCTGCCGATGACAACCCTCCCGATCTCGGGCATCACTTTGCCAAAGGCAACAAAGCCTGAGATCGGGAGGATCCATGAGCTACCAGCACATCATCGTCGATGATCCGCGTCCGCGCGTCCGCCGCATCACGCTGAACCGCCCCGAAAAGCGCAACGCGCTGAACAATCGCCTGCGCGGCGAGATCTTCGAGGTGCTGGAGCAGGCCGACCGCGATCCCGAAATTTCGATCTCGATCCTGCGTGGCGCGGGACCCTGCTTCTCGGCGGGCTACGATCTCTCCGCCGACAACCGCGTCGACCAGCCCTATCACTCGGCATCCGGGCCCGGCCAGTGGTCGCGCCATGTCGTCGAGGGCTGGTTCTCGATCTGGGATCTCGCAAAGCCCGTGATCGCGCAGGTGCACGGCTATTGCCTCGCCGGCGGCACCGAGCTCGCGACCGCCTGCGACGTGGTCTACGTCGCCGACGACGCCCAGATCGGCTATCCGCCGGTGCGGCTGATGAGCCCGCCCGACATGCAGTATCACCCGTGGCTGGTCGGCATGCGTCGCGCGATGGAATTGATGTTGACGGGCGACGCGATGTCGGGCCGCGAGGCCGCCGAATGGGGCTATGCGACCCGGTCGTTTCCGCTCGCCGAGTTGGAGGCGAAGACGCTGGATTTCGCCGAGCGCGCGGCCAAGGTGCCGATCGAGCTGCAGCAGCTCAACAAGCGCAGCGTCCACCGCGCGATGGAAATCATGGGCGCCCGCGCCGCGATGCGGGCCGGCACCGAGATCCAGGCGCTGGCCTTCACGACCGAGGCCAGCAAGGCCTACATGGCGGGCTTCCGCCGCGACGGCGGCAGCGTGAAGGCCCAGCTCGACCAGCGCGACACGACGTTCGGAGATTACCGGACGAAGAAGGAGTGACGATCACGCAAGCCGCGCGCTGAGCTGTATCGCCGTCAGCCTGAGGAGGCCGCAAAGCGGCCGTCTCGAAGGGCGGCGGCCCGGCTGTCTCCATGCGGCTGCATCGGGGCCGTGCATCCTTCGAGGCTCGCCCAGCGGCGCGATTGCGCCGCTGGCTCGCACCTCCAGCGACAAAGGCGAAGCCTTTGCGCGGGGATGACGGAATGGCCGTCGTGCCGGGATGAGCATCACGCTATCCGCATATTCGCTGTCATGTCCCGCCTTGAGCGGGGCATCCAGTACGCCGCGGCCTGTCCGTTGAGCTCGGGCGCCTCTGGAATACTAGGTCGCCCGGTCGAGCCGGGCGACGACACTGTTGTGGGTGGCGAGCACCGCCTCACTTCGCCTTCAGGAAGTCGCCGACCTCGAGCAGTACGAACTCGTCGTCATCGGCCTTGTTCGGGTCGCGGCTCGAGGAGAACGGCAGGTTGTTGTCGTTGCCGACGATGATGTGGGTCTCGTCGACCCGGTCGACATTCTCGATGGTGAAGAACGGGAAGGTGTAGACGCCGTCGTTGAGCGGCTTGCGGGCCTTCTTGTTGGGATCGCGGATCTTCATCAGGTCGATATAGGCGATCTTGCGCACGGGCTTGCCGACATTGGCGTCGGACAGCTCGATCTTGTAGACGCGCTTGAACTTGGCGAGGTCAGGGAAACAGTTCTCGCCGCGCTGGCCTTGCGGGCAGGCCTTGTCGGCGGTGCCTTCGCCATTGTCGCGTTCGATGACGAGGCCCTGGGCCGGATCGATCATGTTGAAGTCGCCGATCGCATTGCCGTTCTGCTCGAACACATACAGCCAGTAGCGTCCGGTGAACTTCTCCGCCGCGACGTCGAATTCCAGGATGCGTGAGGCCTCCTTGCCGTCGACCTTCTCCCAATCCTTCTTGTCGGCATCCCACAGCGGCCCCTCGAGCAGGCCGTAAAGGAACTTGCCGTCCTTGGAGGAAGCAAAACCTTCATAGCCCTTGGAGCGGCGCAGGTTGACGTTGGTGTAGCTGGCGCCGGGCGCGCCGGGCGACTGCACCGCCCAGTGATCCGGCGAACGCACCGGCTTGCCGTCGGCGACGGTCTCGAACACGGCGAGGATCTTGCCGGTCTTGTCGGCCTTGAGGATGTAGGGCCCGAATTCATCGCCGATCCAGAAAATGTCGTTGATGATCTGGAAGCCCTCGGTGTCGAAATCGGCACCGGTCAAATAGCGCTTGGCGGTGTCCTCGTGGACGATGCGGAACGGCACCTTCCTGTCGGGATCGTGCAGGAACACGGTCTCCTGACGCTCGATCTTGCCGCTCGCCCAGTCGATCTTGTGCCGGTTCAGGTACAGCATCGAGTCCGCCGAGTTGTAGCGCGAGCCCATGCCGTTGTCGGTGATCACCCAGAACGAGCCGTCGGGCATCACCTTGATGCCGGAATGGCCCTGCAGCGGCTGGCCCTTGAACGGCAGCGACACGCCGGTCGGCCGCTCGTACGATTTGCCCATCACGGTGCCGATGGCGTCGACGCGCTTGCCGGTGGTGTATTTGCCCGAGGTCTTCAGATCATCAGGGGCGTCGGCGGGCGCGTCGATGAAGCTCTCCGCCGGCATCACGGCGTGTCCCGCCAGCGTCGCCGGGAATTCGCCCTCACCCTGCGCGAATGCCGATGTGGCGAGCAGGATCGAGGCGACGGAGCAGAGCAGGGACAGGCGCATGGTTGATCTCCCAAAGGATAAACGATGCGGTGTTCTCCGAGCCGCCTGTTACAGCCACCTGACAGTTTTGTGAACCGCGGATGTTGCGGCGGGATAAGGCTTGCGGCGTTACGTCGCCTTGCCCGCCGGCTGCATCGTCTGCGGCAGCAGGAACGGCACGCCACCTCCGGTATAGGCGATCGCAGCGTCGATCTCGAAGATCTCGCGCAGCGTCTCGGCCTTCATCGCCGCCGTACGGTCGCCGTCGACGGCAAGCCGGCCGCGGTGCAGCAGCAGGATGCGGTCGGCGAACCGCATCGCGAGGTTGAGGTCGTGCAGGATCGCGATCACCGCGGTGCCGCGGGCGGCGCGCCGCCGGGCCGTTTCGACCAGGTCGATCTGGTGCCGCAGATCGAGGCTCGAGGTCGGCTCGTCCAGCAGCAACAGTCCCGGTCCATGCAGCGCTTCGCCGCAGGCGAGCTGCACCAGCACGCGGGCGAAATGCGCCCGCTGCTGCTCGCCGCCGGACAGTGTCGGCAATTGCCTGAAACGGAAACGCGCGAGCCCGACCTCGTCGAGCGCCGCCTCAACCAGCGCCCGCGCCACGGCACGCGGGCTTTCGCCGGCGCCCATGCTGACGATTTCCTCGACGGTGAACGGGAAGGTGACGCTGACGTGCTGCGACAGCATCGCGCGGTGCTGCGCCAGCGCGCGTGGTCCGTAAGTTTGCAGGTCGCGCTGCCTCAGCCTGATCGCCCCGCGCGACGGACGCAGGTCGCCCGACAGCATCCGCAGCAGAGTCGATTTGCCGGCGCCGTTGGGACCGACGATCGCGACCATCTCGCCGGCGCCGATCTGCAGCGACACCGCATCGACCAGATCAGTGCCGCCGACCGTCATCGATACCGACTGTGCTTCGAGCAGGGCCGTCATAGCGACACCAGCCCGCGCTGCCGCAGCAGCATGGCGAGGAAGAACGGCGCGCCGATCGCTGCCGTCAGGATGCCGATCGGCATTTCCGCAGGTGCCACGATGGTGCGCGCCACGGTGTCGGCGCCGACCAGGAGGATGGCACCGAGCAGTGCGGACGCCGGCAGCAGGAGCCGATGCGCGGGCCCGATCACCAGCCGCAACAGATGCGGCACCACGATGCCGACGAAGCCGACCACGCCGCAGACCGAGACCGCGACGCCGGTCATCGCCGACACCAGCACGATCGAGATCCGCTTCAGCCGTTCGACGTCGACGCCGCTGTGGAACGCCTCGGCCTCGCCGAGCACCAGCACGTCGAGCCCGCGCGCGATCGAGAGGCAGGCGACCAGCGCGACCGCCAGCACCGGCGCCAGCGCCGTGAGCTTGCTCCAGGTCGCACCGCTGAGCGAGCCGAGCAGCCAGAAGGTGATGTCGCGAAGCTGGCGATCGTCGGCGACGAACACCAGAAGGCCGATGCCGGCATTGGCGATCGCGGCGATCGCAAGCCCGGCCAGCAGGAAGATCGCAATCGATGTCCGGCCGCCGCGGCTGGCGATGCCGTAAAGCACGATGGTCGTGATCAGCGAGCCGGCAAAGGCCGCGATCGGCAGCAGCTGGTGTTGCAGGAAGCGCAGGCTTTCGCCGAGATGGCTGTCAGTGAACACGATCGCCGCCGCCGCGGCAAACGCGCCGCCGGAGGAGACGCCGACAAGCGCGGGGTCGGCGAGGGGATTGCGGAACAGGCCCTGCATGATCGAGCCTGATAAGGCAAGGAGTCCGCCGACCATCGCCGCCGCTGCGATCCGCGGGATGCGGATCGACCACACCACGAGCTGGTCGCGTGCGAGCAGCGGGTTGGCGACACGATCAGCCCATAGCCCGAGCGCTGCCGGAAGCCGCGCCATTGGAATGCCGGCGGCCCCGACCGTCAGGGCGACCAGGGCGGTGCCTGCGAGCGCCGCAAGCAGGCAGAGCAGGGTGAGTGTCGCGGCCGGCCGCAGCGACATGCCGGCGCGCCGTCGTTTCGCACGCCGGCGGCGTTCGGCCAGCACGCTCATTGCCGGCAATTCGCGGTCAGCGCTGCCGGCCTGAAGTTATCGGCCTCCGGCGCCAGCGCCGGATAAAGCTTGACCGAGAGGTCGCGTGCCGCGGCCGCGGTCCGCGGCCCGAAGCCGAGCAGATAAAGGCCTTCCATCGAGATGAAGGCCTTGTTGGCCGCGACCGGCGTCAGCGCGAAGGCCGGATGCGCGAACACGGCCTCCGACGTCAGCGAGTCCTTGCCGCGATCGATCGACAGCACGACATCCGGTTTCGCCGCCACGATGGCCTCGTCATTGACCGGCTTGTAGCCGTCGTAACCGTCGATGGCGTTGACGCCGCCGGCAAGCCGGATGATCTCGTCGGCCGCGGTCTTGTGGCCCGCCGCCATCGCCCGGCCGTTCAACAGCGACATCACGAACATCACGCGCACCGGCTTGGTCACCCGAGCACGCAGCGCGCGCAGTTGCGCGAGATCGCTCTCCACCGCCGTGGTCAGGCAGGCGGCGCGCGGATCGGCGCCCATGGCGTGGCCTACCAGTCTGATCTTCTCGACCAGCCCGGCCTCCGAGAACGTCTCCGGCACCAGCACCAGCGGCACCTTGGCCGCCTCGAGCACGTCCATGGTCTCCTTCGGTCCTGAGCCCTGCACCGCGAGCACCAGCGACGGGTGCAGGCCAAGCACGCCCTCCGGCGACAGCTGGCGCATGTAGCCGACGTCGGGCTTCTCGCGCAGCGCAGCCGGCGGGTAGAGGCTGGTCGCATCGACGCCGGCGATGCGGTCCTCGAAGCCGAGGGCATAGAGGATCTCGGTGATCGCGCCGCCGATCGAGACGATCCGCGACGGATTGTCGATCACGACGTCGCGGTCGCGTGCGTCATGCACGGTGATGCCCTCGGCCGTCGCGGCTTCGATCGGCAGCAGACAGGAGAAGGCGAGCAAAGCGAGCGTGCGACAAATTGTCATCGGGGCCGTCACTTGGTGAGGATCAGCTTGTTCTGCGAGGTCAGCCGCAACCGGTAATGTTCTTCGCCGTGCATGATGATGATCTCGCGCTCCGCAGCGAACAGGTCGCGGCTGTCGAGACGATTACCGCGCATGATCAGTGTTTTGGCCGCGCCGGATGCAGGCTCGGTGTGGTTTCCGGCTGCGCCGATATTGTCTCCGGAAGCTGCGGACATATTGTGGTGCTGCGCCTGCGAAAATTTTCAAATGGTGTTTGCTTGTATAAGCGGGCGAAGGCGCATTCCAACGGCCGCACTTTACAATCGATATAAACAGCGCCGCCGCATTCTTGACCGTTTTGTTGCCGGCTCGTAACCAATCCTCACGCGATGCAAGCGGTGGCTTGATCGCGATGTAGCCAGCAAGCCGCTCGTCAGAGAGCGCACGCCAGCCAAACCAGAAAAGCGATGATCAGGCTGGGGCTAGAATGGCTGACGGGGCTAGGGTTTCGCGCGCCTTGATTTTGAGCGCGGCGGTGTTCTCATTTGCGGCAGCACTGCCGGAACGCGGCTTCGCGCAGACCGCCGATCCGTCGGCTGCGCGTCCGGCGACCGAACGGCCGAAGCAGGCCAAGCGGAAGCCGAAGTCGGTGGCCGAAGCTCAGGCGGCGGCCTCGCCGACGATGAATGCGCGGGCGCAGATCGGCGCGGTGCCGGTGCAATCGCTCGACACCATCACGGCGGTGGCCTCCAAGACCGAGGAGCGCGCGATCGATGCGCTGGCGCCGGTCAGCTCCGTCACGCTGGAGAAGATCCAGGGCCTGCAGCCGAACCGGCTCTCGGACATATTCTACAACGTGCCCGGTGTCTCGGTTCAGGAGCGCGGCGACGATCCGGCAACCGTCATCAACATCCGCGGCTTGCAGGATTTCGGCCGTGTCGCTGTTGTCGTCGACGGCGCGCGGCAGAACTATCAGCGCACCGGCCACAACGCCAACGGCTCGTTCTTCCTCGATCCCGAATTGATCGGCGGCGTCGACGTGGTGCGCGGCCCGACCGCGAACATCTATGGCTCCGGCGCGATCGGCGGCGTGGTCTCATTCCGCACCAAGGACATCGACGACGTGGTGCGTCCCGGCGAGCGCTGGGGTGTCGACATGTCGGGCTCCTACGGCACCAACAAGGACCGCGGCATGGGCTCGGTGTTCGGCGGCGTACGCGTCGATCCGAATGTCGATGTGTTCGGCGGCGCGGTTTATCGCACCCAGGGCAATTACAAGGACGGCGCGGGCACCGAGATCGGCAACACCGGCAACGATATCGCGGCCGGCCTGATGAAGGTGACGTTCCGCCCGGCCGAAGGCCACGAGTTCAAGATCGGCGGCATCTTCCAGGACTACCAGTACAATATCGGTCAGCCGAACCGCGGCCCGACCACGACGGCGGCGCCGCTGGCGGCAATCGCGGGCTCCTCGGTCTACGCTTCCGACGCGAAGAACTACACGGGCACCTTGAGCTGGCGATATTCCAAGCCCGACGACATGCTGTTCGACTGGAATATCTCGGTCTACGGCAACCGCACCGACAACGACCAGGTCAAGACCTACAACAACCGCATCACCACCGGCGGCGGGGTCTGCACGCTCGCCAATCCCGGCAACAACATCTCCGGCTGCGTCGGCGACAAGCGCGGCTATTTGCTGGATACGGTTGGTGTCGACGTCAACAACACCTCGCGCTTCAATTTCGGCGACTGGCGCAACGCCGTGACCTACGGCTTCGATGCCTTCCGTGACGATGTCGAGACCTTCGATTCGCGCGGCAATTCCAACATCACGACGCCGGGCGGCCAGCGCACGGTGTCCGGCGGCTTCGTGCAGCTGAAGCAGAACTATTCGACCTGGCTCGAACTGATCAGCGCTGTCCGCTACGACCATTACGAACTCAATTCGATCAACACCACGACCAGCGGCGACCGGCTGTCGCCGAAGATCACGCTCGGCGTCACGCCGGTTGCCGGCTTCACGCCCTATGCGAGCTATGCCGAAGGCTATCGCGCGCCGTCCATCACCGAGACGCTGATCGCGGGTGGCCACGCCACCGGCGGCGGGCCGGCGCTGTTCAACTGCCCTGACGGCACCAGCGGCCTGTTCTGCTTCCTGCCCAATGCAGCGCTGCGGCCGGAGGTCGGCAAGAACAAGGAAGTCGGCATCAACCTGAAATATGACGGCATCTTCACCGCGAGCGACTCGTTCCGCGGCAAGGTCAACGTGTTCCGTAACGACGTCGACGGCTATATCGACCTCGTCGCCTCGGCGCCGACCCTGACGCCGTTCGGACGGTTCAGCCAGTTCTACCAGTACCAGAACATCGCCCACGCCCGCATCGAGGGCTTCGAGCTCGAGACGATGTATGACGCGGGCGACTGGTTCGTCGGCGTCGCCGGCCATCTGATGCGCGGCCGGAACACCCAGACCAATGTCGGGCTCGCCACCATCACGCCGCGCAAGGTGACGACCACGGGCGGCGTCCGCCTGCTCGACCGCTCGCTGATCGTTGCCGCGCAATGGTCCTCGTTCGGCGCCAACAACGACCTGCCGGCGGGCTATCTGCCCTCGACCGGCTACGAGCTCGTCAACCTCTATCTGACCTGGAACGCCACCAAGGACATCACCTTCACGGCATCGGTCGACAACCTCTTGAACCAGTACTACCGGCCTTATGCGATCCCCGGCTCCTCGACCGACGGCACGACGCAGAACGACGTGCTGTTCTCGAGCCCCGGTCCGGGCACCGTTTACAAGGCCGGACTCAGGATTCACCTAGGTGGAGCGTAACGCGAGACGCCGATCATTCCATCCAGGTTGCTCCGGCCGCGCTGGTGCCCCCAGCGCGGCCTTGGCGTATTCCTTGGCGCGTTCATGTTATTAACGAGATCAACCGGCAGGATCCAGGCATCCGCCGTCAAACAGGAGAGAGCTTTCATGTTCATCGCAATGAATCGGTTCCAGGTGATCAAGGGCAAGGAGCAGGCGTTCGAGACTATCTGGAAGACGCGCGAATCCTATCTCGGCGATCTGCCTGGATTCATCGAATTTCATCTGGTGAAGGGTCCCGAGGCCGAGGATCACACGCTCTACGCGACCCACACGGTGTGGGCCAGCAAGGCGGCGTTCGAGGACTGGACCAAATCCGATGCGTTCCGCCGCGCCCATTCGCGCGCCGGCAACGAAACCGGCGGCAGCCTCTATCTCGGCCATCCCAAATTCGAGGGTTTTGAGGTGCTGATCACCGAGCGCGCGAAGAGCCCGGCGTGACGGAGGCGGCGGTGCAGAACGCGGAGCTTGCGGGATTGAAGGCCCATATGGCCGACAATCCCGGCGCTGTGATCGAGGACGTCGCGCGTGAGCGCAAGGTGACGCCGCGCGCGGTGCTCGAGGCGCTCCCCGAGAGCATGGTGCGGATCGGCGCTGGTGAATTTGCCGCCGCGATGCAGGACATCGCGGAGTGGGGCGAGGTGACGCTGATCGTGCACACCGATGACGCGATCTTCGAGTTCACCGGCGCCATTCCGAACGGCGAGGTCGGCCGCGGCTATTTCAACCTGATGCAACCGAAGGGGCTGCATGGCCACCTGAGGCACGAGCGCTGCGCGGCGATCGCCTTCGTCGAGCGGCCCTTCATGGGCAAGGTGTCGGCGTTCATCGCCTTCATCAATCGCGACGGCGGCATCATGTTCAAGGTGTTCGTCGGCCGCGACGAGACGCGCGCGCTGCGCGGCGACCAGCTGGCGCGCTTTCACGCGCTGGCGGACCGCCTCGCACCGAACGCGGGCTGAAGATTTCTTCTCCCTCTCCCCGCTTGCGGGGAGAGGGTCGGGGGTGAGGGGACCCTCCGGGCACCGTGCTCGTGGAGAGTCCCCCTCACCCGGCTCGCATCTTGCGATGCGATCCGACCTCTCCCCGCAGGCGGGGCGAGGTGAGATGCGGTTGGAGGTGAGTATGCTAATTCGCACGTTTGGCAGAAGTAGCCAGCTATCAATCGTCGTCCAGTTGATTGCCGTCGTGACTGCATCTCTCCCAAGAAGTAGCCTTGCCGCATCCGACGCCGCACTGCTGCCGCGCAACCTCTCGCCCTGGGGCATGTTCGAAAGCGCCGACATCGTCGTGAAGGCGGTGATGGTTGGGCTCGCCTTCGCCTCGCTCGTCACCTGGACGATCTGGCTCGCCAAGACCGTCGAGATCCGCCGCAAGACCGCGCTCGCCCGGCAGCGGATCGGCCTCCTTGAGCGCGACACCCAGCTTGCCGAGGTCGAGCAGGCGAGCCGCGACGGCAGCGATGCGGTAGCGCAGATCGTGCAATCGGCCTCGCGCGAGGCTGCGCTGTCCGGCGGGATGTTCGACGACGGCTTCAAGGAGCGCATCGCGCTGCGGCTGGAGCGGGTCGAGGCGGCGATGTCGCGGCAGATCGCGCGCGGCACCGGCGTATTGGCGACGATCGGCGCCACCGCGCCGTTCGTCGGCCTGTTCGGCACGGTATGGGGCATCATGAACGCCTTCATCGGCATCTCCGAGGCCCACACCACCAATCTCGCGGTGGTCGCGCCCGGCATCGCCGAGGCGCTGCTTGCGACCGCGCTCGGCCTGGTCGCCGCGATCCCGGCGGTCGTGATCTACAATCACCTGACCCGTTCGATCGCGTCCTACCGCGCATTGCTCGGCGACGCCTCCGCCATGGTGATGCTGCTGGTCAGCCGCGAGGGCGATCGCAGCCTGTTCCGGCTGGCACGCGCTGCGGAGTAGGCGATGGGCGTCAAGCTCGGATCCAGCGGCGCGTTCAGGCGTCGCGGCGATGACGATCTGGTCGAGGCGCACGAGATCAACGTCACGCCGTTCATCGACGTGATGCTGGTGCTGCTCATCATCTTCATGGTGGCGGCGCCGCTCGCGACCGTCGATCTCGGCGTCGATCTGCCGGCCTCGACCGCCGAGCCGCAGCCGCGGCCGGACAAGCCGGTGTTCGTCACCGTGAAGTCCGATCTCTCCGTCGCGGTCGGCGAGGATGTGATCGCGCGCGAGACGCTGACGTCGACGCTCGATGGCGCCACACAAGGCAGGAAGGACGAGCGCATCTTCCTGCGTGCCGACAAGGTAGTCAGCTATGGCGATCTGATGGAGGTGATGAACCTGCTGCGCAACGCCGGCTATCTCAAGATCGCGCTGGTCGGCCTCGACGGGCGTAGCTGATCCATGAATGCGTACGCGCTTCATGATGCGGGCGACGAGATCTGGCTGAAGCGCTGGGGCCTGTCGGTGGCTGCGATCCTGGCGGCGCATGCGGCAGTGCTCGCGGTTGGCATGAGCTGGGTCTCGGCGCCGCCGCCGGGCGTTGCGGTGCCGGCGGTGCTGGTCGACCTGACGCCGATCACCTCGGCGCCGGAGATTTCGGAAACCGACCTGCCGCCGGGCCCGGCGATGCAGGAGGCCGACGCGTCGCCGCCGGAGCCCGCCGCCGCGCGGCCCGTGCCGCAGGAGATTGCGCCGACGCCGATGCAGGAGAAGCCCGACGTCGTCGCGCCACCGGAACGGAAGCCGCAGATCACGCCGCCGCAACCCGAGCCCGCGAAAGTCGTTCCGGAGAGGAAGGTCGAACCGGTCAAGCCGAAGGTGGTTCGTCGGGACGAAAAGCAGCCGTCCGAGGCAACGCCGGCACCGCGCACCAGCGCGCCGAGCCGTGCCGAACGGCAGGCGCCGGCTGCGTCCGCGATCAGCGCCGGCGCGGCCGCGTCAGCCATCGCGGCCTATAACGCCCGCGTCCGCGCGCATCTGTTGCGCTTCCATTCCTATCCCGCAGGCGGCAACGGCCAGCGCGGGGTGGTCCGCCTGGTGTTCACGCTCGGCCGCGGCGGGCAGGTGCTGTCGAGCCATCTCGGCGGCTCCTCCGGCAATCCGACCTTCGACGCGCGCGCGCTGGCGATGGTGCGCCAGGCCCAGCCGTTTCCGGCGTTTCCGTCCGAGATCACGCAGGGCTCGATGGGTTTTTCCGTGCCGGTCGCGTTTGTGCCGCGGTAGTGCGCGACCTCATTGAGAGAGGCCGCACATCTATTCCCGTCATCCTGAGGTGCGAGCCTTGCGGCGCACTTGCGCCGCTGGGCGAGCCTCGAAGGATGCACGGCCCGGCTGCTGGCCGTCGATCCTTCGAGACGCGCTTCGCGCTCCTCAGGATGACGGGGATAGATTGAGTTCGCTTCAATACGCCGGAAGCTCCGTTACTCCTTCACCGCCCCCGTCAGCGACGACACGTAGTAGTCGACGAACAGCGAGTAGAACAGCGCGACCGGCAGCGAGCCGAGCAGCGAGCCGGCCATCAGCGCGCCCCACTGGTAGACGTCGCCGGTGACGAGCTCGGTCAGGATCGCGACAGGCACCGTCTTGTTGGCGCCGCTCTGGATGAAGGCGAGCGCGTAGATGAACTCGTTCCAGGACAGCGTGAAGGAGAAGATGCCGGCCGAGATCAGGCCGGGCACCGCGAGCGGCAGCGTGATCCGCCACAGGATCTGCAATCGCGTCGCGCCGTCGACCAGCGCGCATTCCTCGAGCTCGTAGGGGATCGACTTGAAATAGCCGATCAACAGCCAGGTACAGAACGGCACCAGGAAGGTCGGATAGACCAGGATCAGCGCCAGCGGCGAGTCGAACAGGCCGAACTGCACGATCACGGTGGCGAGCGGAATGAACAGGATCGACGGCGGCACCAGATAGGCGAGGTAGATGCCGAGGCCGACATAGGGACTGCCGCGGAAGCGCAGCCGCTCGATCGCGTAGGCGGCGAGCGTCGAGGCGAACAGCGACAGGAAGGTCGAGCCGATCGCGACCAGCATGGTGGTCTTCAGCCAGCGCGGATACGCCGTGTCGAACAACAGATGCTTGATATGCGCGAGCGTCGGCGAGGTGATCCAGAACGGATTGTGCTCCTTGTAGTTCAGGAGCTCGGCGTTCGGTTTGAACGAGGTGACCGCCATCCAGTAGAACGGAAACAGCAGGATCAGGATGAAGCAGGCGAGCGGCAGATAGATCATCACCACGCGCCGGGCGCGGGAGTCCCACGCCATCGTATCGGGCGTGGCGCTGGCGACGTTGGAGGATTGGGCTGCAACGTCAGTCATTGGCTTCTCCCTGCTGCCATTTGCGGCGCGCGAGGCCGAAGTAGCTGAACAATGTTGCGAACACCAGGAACGGGATCATCGAGACGGCGATCGCGGCACCCTCTCCGAGCTCGCCGCCGGCGATGCCGCGCTGGAACGCCAGTGTCGCGAGCAGATGGGTCGAGTTGACCGGGCCGCCGCGGGTGATGGCGTAGACCAGCTGGAAGTCGGTGAAGGTGAAGATGATCGAGAACGTCATCACGATCGCCAGGATCGGCATCATCATCGGGAAGGTGATGTAGCGGAAGCGCTGCCAGGAGGTGGCGCCGTCGAGCATCGCCGCCTCGTAGAGCGAGGGCGAGATGGTCTGCAGCCCCGCCAGCAGCGAGATCGCGACGAACGGGATGCCGCGCCAGATATTGGCGGCGATCAGCGAGAACCGCGCCGGCCAGGGCGAGCCGAGGAAGTCGACATTGCTGTCGCGCCAGTGCAGCACGTCGACCAGGAGATAGGAGATGATCGAGAACTGCGGATCGTAGATCCACCAGAACGCCAGCGCGGAGAGCACCGTCGGCACGATCCACGGCAGCAGCACGATGGCGCGGATCAGGCTCTTGAACGGGAAATGGTTGTTGAGCAGCAGCGCCAGCCAGAAGCCGAGCGCGAACTTTCCGAAGGTTGCAACCGCGGTGTAGAAGATCGAATAGAACACCGCGTTCCACCACAAGGGATCCTTGAGCAGATACTGGAAGTTCTCAAGTCCGATGTAGATGCCGCGCTGGCCGATCGTGGTGTCGGTGAAGGCAAGCCAGATGCCGAGGCCCAGCGGATAGGTGAGGAACACCAGCAGCAGGCCGATCGCAGGCGCAAGGCACATCACGATCAGGAACGGCTTGTAGTCGAACAGGCGCGCGAGCCAACCCGGCTGGTGCAGCGCCGCGCCGCGTGAGGGGAGGGTGGTGACAGACATCAGGTTCTTGTCTCGGTCCGACTTCCAGGGTCATTCCGGGATGGTGCGTTAGCACCAGACCCGGAATCTCGAGATTCCGGGTTCGACGCTACGCATCGCCCCGGAATGACAGCGGCTTGAGTCGATCTTACCGGCCCTGCCGCCGGAAGTACCGCTTGGCGCGCTGCTCGGCCTCCGCGGCCGCTGCCTCGGGCGTTGCGGCGTCGGTCGCGACTGAGGCGCACATCTGCACCAGCACATAGTCGGCGTTGACGGCGCCGGTCGCGGTCGAGATCGGCCCTTTGTAGCCGTTGTAATAGGGGCTCCTCATCGTGTCCTTGAAGATCGCGACCTTGGGGTCGCTCGACCACACCGCCGCGTCGGCATAGGCCGCCAGCGGCTGCGACCAGTAACCGGAGTTGGCGTTGAGCCACGGCTCGTACTGTTCGTGCTCGAGCATGAACTGCAGGAACGCCTTCGCTGCGTTGGGATACTTGCTGTGCTTGAACACCATTGCGTTCAAGGTCAGGCCGGACATCGGAGAGGTGGGGGCCAGCCCCTTGATCAGGAACTGATGCGCGGTGTCGTCGGCGATCGCCTTGGTTGCGGGATCGTTCTTCAGCGAGAAATACAGCGAGACGCCGTTTGCGGTCAGGCCGATCTCCTGCGACGAGTAGGCGCGGTTGTTGGAAACGTCGTTCCAGGACGGCGTGCCGGCGATGAAGGTCGGATAGAGCTCCTTCAGATATTTCAGCGCCGCGATGGTCTCCTTGCTGTTGATGATGATGTTGCCTTCCTCATCGAGCAGCGCGGCGTTGTGCGACCACAACAGCCAGTTGGCGAAGCCGTTGCCGTCGCCGACTGCGTTGCCGAGTGCGAAGCCCGCGGGCTTGCCGGCCGCCTTCAGCTTCTTGCAGAGTTCGAGGAAGCCGGCGTGGTCCTCCGGCACCTTGTCGAAGCCGGCGGCGTTGACCAGCGACTTGCGGTAGACCAGCGGGCCGCCCGAGGCGCCGAACGGCAGGCCGACCCAGCTCTTCGACTTCGAGCGCATGCCGTATCGGCGCGCCAGCGTGAGCCATCCGCCATAGCGCTTGTCGAGATAGTCGGCGACATCGGTCAGCTCGATCAGCTTGTCGATATAGATGTGCGGCGCGTCGCCGAAGCCGATGATGATGTCGGGCCCGGCGCCGGAGTTCGAGGTCACGGCGGTCTGCTGGTTGATGTCCTCCCAGCCGACGAAGTCGACCTTGATGTCGACACCGGTCTTGTCGGTGAATTTCTTGGCGTTGGCGCGGAACACGTCCTCGTCGGCCTGGACGAAGCGTACCGGCCGCAGCATGCGCAAGGTGGCGTCCTTTTCGATCGGCAGCGACGGCGCCGCCACGTCGGCTGCCTTCACCTTCGACGCCTCCTGCGCCGAGGCGCCGGTGACCGCCAGCGCCGCCGCGGAAGCCCCCAGCGCCAGCGCGTCGCGACGCGTGATCTCGTACTTCATGTCGTTCGCACTCCCGTTCTTATTGTTTCGTTGTTTTTTCCTTCCCGGCGTTTGGCCGCCGGTGAAGGTGTCTTGGTCTCGGCGCCTGCCGCGCAAAGGGCCCGCAAGAGACGGGCCCCGCACGAAAAACGCATTCCCGCCCTAGCTGTTCGGACCGCGATCCATGCTGACGGGCTGCCAGCGGCGCAACGCGGTGTTTTGCAGCACCGACGGGTTGACGCAGCTTACCGGCCACATGCCTTGCAGCACTAGTGACAATTCGTAGCCCACCCGGCGCTTGCGCGCCTCGTCAAAACGTGCCGACGCCGAGGCGACATGGGCGGTCAAGGTAACATTGTCCATCCCGAGCATCGGATTGTTGTGCGACGGAGGCTCCTTTTCCAGCACGTCGAGCGCGGCGTGGGCGATCCAGCCCTCCTGCAGCGCCTTGATCAGCGATTCCTCGTCGACCGTGGCGCCGCGGCCGGTGTTGATGAAGATCGCCGACTTTTTCATCTGGCGAAAATGCTTCTCGGTCAGCATGTGGTGCACTTCGGGCCGCGCCGGGGCGTGCATCGAGACGAAATCCGACTGCGACAGCACCTCCGACAGCGTCGAGGGGACCACGCCGTGGTCGTACATCAGGGTTTCATGGATGAAGGGATCGTAGGCCACCATCCTGAGGCCGAACGGCGCGGCGCGCTTGGCGACGGCGCGGGCGACCCGGCCGAACGAGATGAAGCCGAGCGTCTGGCCCATCAGCCGCGGAATCTTCAAAAGCGCCGGACGGCCCTCGGCCCAGCGGCCGGTGCGCACCATCTTGTCCTGCTCGATCAGGCGGCGGAAGCCGGCGAGCAGCAGCATCATGGCATGGTCGGCGACCTCCTCGATGAAGGTGTCGGGAATGTTGGTGACGGGGATGCCGCGCGCGGTCGCGGCCTTGACGTCGACCGAGTCGACGCCGACGCTGCCGAGCGTGATCACCTTGCAGTTCTCGAGCGCGTCGATGACCGCCTTGGTGATCGGCATGCCCTTGGCGTAGATCGCGTCCGCGGTGCGTGCCGCCGCAATGAATTCGGCCTCGTTGGCCGGCGCCTCGACGATCTCGGCGCCGATCGGATCGAGCGCCTCGCGCTCATAATCGTAGCCGCCGCCGGCGACCGTGAAGCTCGCGCCCTTCGGCGTGACCACCCTGAATTTCGACATTGTCTGCTCCCGATGTGAGTCTGCTGTTCTTGCTTCTTGCTGGTTTGCTTCTTGATCTTGATTCTTCTTGCTTCTTGGAGCGCGGCTGGGTCGCCGCCTTCCCATGCTTGTACGCGAGCCGCGCTGTTCTCTCCACAATTGCCGGTTGGTCCGCGGCCTGATTCTCCGGGCTTCTACGGGGAACCTCCGTAACCATCAGGTAAAGGGTCTCACATTACGGTGCGCGGAATCAATCCGCCAATCGCGTCGCGTTCCCCGCCTCTTCTGGAGACCCCCGTGAAGCTGTCAAATCTGAAGATCACCCCCAAGCTCGGCATTCTGGTGGGGGTGACCCTCCTTGGCCTGTGCACGGCCGGCATCCTCGCCGGTCACCTGATGCAGCGGGAGATGCTGAATGCGCGCATCGACCAGGCCAAGGCCATCGTCGAGATGGCGAAGAGCATGGCGGCGGGCCTGAAGAAGGATGTCGATGCCGGCAAGCTGACCAGGGAAGCGGCAGTGGCCGAGTTCGGCAAGCGTGCCAACACCCTGACCTACGACAACGGCGCCGGCTATCTGTTCGGCACCGACTACAGCGGCATCACGGTGCTGGCGCCCGATCCGAAGCAGGTCGGAACCAATCGCATGGACGTCGTGACCAATGGTCGCAAGCTCTCGCAGGAACTGATGGACGGCGTGAAGACCAAGGGCGAGATCCTGCTGTTCTATGATTATGTGAAGCCCGGCCAGGAGACGCCGATCCGCAAGCTCGGCTACGCCGTCTCGGTCCCCGGCTTCGATATGTATCTCGGCACCGGCGCCTATCTCGACGATATCGATGCCAAGATGCGGCCGATTGCCTGGCTGCTCGGCCTCGCGATCCTCGGCATCGGCATCGTTTCCGGCTCGGTCGCCTGGTTGATCGGCCGCAGCATCTCCCGTCCGCTCAACCTGCTCGGCGCCCGCATGCGCGACATCGCCGACGGCAAGCTCGACGGTGACATCCCCGGCGTCGGCCGCGGTGACGAGGTCGGCGGAATGGCGGCCACGGTTCAGGTCTTCAAGGACAACGCGGTTCGCATCCGCGGCCTGGAACAGGCCGAGGCTGAGACCAAAGCACGCGCGGAGGCCGAGCGCCGTGGTGCGATGGAGAATATCGCCAACGATTTCGAGCGCAGCGTGAACGGCATCGTCCGCACGGTGGCCTCCGCTGCCGCCGGCATGCAGACCACGGCGCAGTCGATGACCGCGACCGCAAGCGACGCCAGCGCGCGGGCCGCGACCGTCGGCGCTGCGTCCGACGGCGCCTCCAACAATGTCGGCACCGTCGCCGCTGCCGCCGAGGAGCTCTCCAGCTCGGTTGCGGAGATCTCCCGCCAGGTGGCGCGCTCCAGCGAGGTCGCGAGCAAGGCGGTGGCCGATGCCGAGCGCACCAACGCGACCGTGCAGGCGCTCTCCACCGGCGCCGAGAAGATCGGCGAGGTGGTCAAGCTGATTCACTCGATCGCGGCTCAAACCAACCTGCTCGCGCTCAACGCCACCATCGAGGCGGCGCGCGCCGGCGAATCCGGCCGCGGTTTCGCAGTGGTTGCCTCTGAAGTGAAGGCGCTGGCCAACCAGACCGCGAAGGCGACCGAGGAGATCTCGGCGCAGGTCGCCGCGATGCAGGCATCCACCGGCGAGGCCGTGACCTCGATCGGCGGCATCACCGCGACCATCGCGCAGATGAGCGAGATCACCGCCTCGATCTCGACCGCGATCGACCAGCAGGGCGATGCGACGCGCGAGATCGCGCGCAACATCCAGCAGGTCGCGGCCGGCTCGAGCGAGATCTCCGCCCATATCGGCGGCGTCACATCGGCGGCCGCCGCCACCGGCACCGCGGCCGGCGACGTGCTGTCGAATGCCCGCGAGCTCGACACGCAATCGGGCATGCTGCGCAACGCGGTCGACGAGTTCCTGCAGAAGGTGCGCGCGGCGTAAGGCGATCGCGTAGGGTGGGTATGCTACGCTATTCCACCCAACGTTTCCGTATCCCCGTCATCCTGAGGAGCGCGCTCCCGCGCGCGTCTCGAAGGATGCACGGCTACCAGCGGGGCCGTCGATCCTTCGAGACGGCCGCGCTGCGGCCTCCTCAGGATGACGGAATTGGCAGACGTCCGCCCAGCGTCGTTCTCGCCTACTGCTTCTCGATTCCGGCGTCGGCGATCAGCTTTTCCCACAGCACGAGCTGCTCCTTGAGGAACGCCTCGAACTCCTCGGGCGTGCCGGAGAATGCCTCCATGCCGCGCTCGGCGAGCTGGCTCTTGATGTCCGGCCGCTCGATGATCTTGCGGATCTCCGCATTCAGCCTGACGACGACGTCCTTCGGCATGTTGGCGGGGCCGAGATAGCCCTGCCAGGAGGTGATATCGAAGCCCTTCACGGTGTCGTCCATCGTCGGCAGGTCCGGCAGCAGCGCCGACTTCCGCTTGGTGGTGACGGCGAGCGGCTTCAGCACCTTGGCGTTGACGTGCGGCAGCCCGGTTGGCACGTCGATGAACATCATCGAGATGCGGCCGGCGATGACGTCGGTCAGTGCCGGCGGTGAGCTCTTGTAGGGTACATGCAGCAGGTCGATGCCGGCGAGGCGCGCGAAGGTCGCGCCGGAGACGCTCGCCGACGACGAGCCGCTGGCGTAGCTGTACTTGCCCGGCTCCTTCTTGGCGAGCGCGATCAGCTCGGCGACCGAGTTCGCCGGGATGTCCGGATGGATCACCAGCATGAAGGGCAGGTCGCCGGTGCGCGCGATCGGCGTGAAATCCTTGATCGGATCGTAGTTCATGGTCTTGAGCAGATACGGATTGGCCGAGTGCGTCGTGTTCGTGGTGACGAACAGCGTGTAGCCGTCGGGGGCGGAGCGGGCGACATAGTTCGCCGCGATCGAGCCGTTGGCGCCGGCCCGGTTGTCGATCACCATGCCGACGCCGAGCGCAACGCCGAGCTCCTTGGAGATCAGCCGCGTCGTGGTGTCGGTGCCGCTGCCGGCGGCAAACGGCAGCACCAGTGTGATGTTGCGGGTGGGATAGGTCTGTGCAAGTGCCGTTCCGGATATCGCCGCAAGCGCGGCGGCGGCTGCGGCCGCCAGGCAGCAGTATCGTCTCAATCCCATCACCATGTCGTCGTCCCCCGCGCGGACCCTGAACAGGCCCATTGCGGCCGAAGCTAGCCCGGCCGCCATGGCTGCGGAAGCCGTGCCGGGAGCAGCCTTTCGCCGCATGGCTGCTCCCGGGCCTCGCAGGGGCGCGCTGCCAAAAATATCGAAAACAACCCCATGCAAAGGGGCCGGTGGCGGCCGGCGCTCGACCAGGCAGCTTGACACGTCGGGCAAATCAGCGTCATATTTCTAATATTCCGAAAGTCGGCCGTGCGTTACGATCCCGCCGGAAAGACCTGCGCGACGTGAAACGCCTTGGTGGTGATGAGCCACCGGCCGTCGATCCGATGAAACACCAGATGATCGATGAAGCCGGTTTGGCCGGCCCTGACGCGTACCTTGGCGATGGCCAGATCGGACGCGGTCTGGTCGATGCTGATGATGGCCTCCTCGCGCGGCGATTTCATCGACGCCGGCGAGGGACGGCTGCGGATGAAGTCGCGGAATTCCGCGGCCGACCGCACCGTGTGCTTGCCGTCCCGGATGCCGTGCACGATGCAGGCATCGGAGAAGACCTCGCGGAACCGGCTATCGTCGACGTCGTACATCAGGTTGAAATATCCATCGATCGCGGACGCGATGGCCTCGATGTCGATCATAGCAAAATCTCCTTGATGGATGATGTGGCGGTGGCCGCACCGGATCGAACCGGTGATCTGCGCCGACAGTGGCCGATATGGCGGCGGAGTGCTACGACTGGGCGGTCATCTCTTGGATGACTGAGAGGCATCGGCATGGACGAAGTTGACGGCCGGCTGGTTGGCGGCCTGGTGGTCCTCGCGGCGCTGGCGGATGCGCGCAGTTTTGGCCGGGCCGCCGAACGGCTCGGCATGACGCAATCCGGGGTCAGCAAGGCGATCGCCAAGCTCGAGGCGCGCCTCGATGCCAGGCTGGTTCACCGCACGAGCCGCGCCGTCGAGCTCACCGAGGAAGGACGCGCGCTGTGCGAGCGGGTTGCTGCGCATCTGGCCGGGATCGGCGAAGCGGCGGCGGAGACCTCGAAATCGCGCGATGCGGTCCGCGGCAGGTTGCGGGTCAATGTCGACCCGCTGTTCTCCCGCATGGTGCTGTCGCCGAAGCTGAGCGAGTTCCTGCTGCAGAATCCAGGCATGGAGCTGCGTATCGAGACCCGCGACCGGATCGCGGATCTGGTCAGCGACGGTTTTGATCTGGCGGTGCGTTTCGGCGAGCCGGTGCCATCGGCGCTGATTGCGCGCCGCGTGCTCGATGCGCGCGTGCTCACCGTGGCCTCGCCGATCTATCTCGAACGACACGGCCGGCCGCTTGATCCGCGGGAGCTGGCAAGCCGCGACCATCAGTGCATCCATGCAATCGATGCGGCGACCGGGCGTCCCTTCGATTGGGAGTTTCGGCGCGGCAACGAGGTCGTGCCGGTCGCGGTCAACGGGCGGCTCACCGTAACCGATTCAGGAACCAAGCTCGGCGCTTGCCTGGCCGGCTTCGGCATCGCGCAGGTGATCGATCTCGGCCTCGACGATCACCTGAGGAGCGGCGCGCTGCTCGAGCTGTTTCCGGACTGGCCCGACGAGCGTTTTCCGCTCTACGTCTACTACGCCTCGCGCAATCACGTGCCGGCGAAGGTGAGGCGGTTCATCGACTTCATCACGGACACGCTGGCGGCAAAGTCACATTCGCCACGCAAATCCGCCGGCTTGCGCAAGGTCAGCTAGCCGTATGCTCGGCGTCAGCTAGCGTTTCGCGGATCCTTGCCGCGAGGCGATGATGACGCCGGCGAGCACCAGCGCGTAGCCGATCAGATGGAACGGCGCGAGCGTCTCGCCGAGCAGCAGGATCGCCATCGCCGAGCCGAACACCGGCACCAGATGGAAGAACGGCGCGGCGCGGTTCGGGCCGATCAGCGCGACGCCGCGGTTGAAGAACAGATAGGCGAGCGTGGACGGGAAGATCAGCACATAGGCGAGCGTTGCGCCGGTCAGCAAGTCGAACTTCAGCGTCACGCCGTTGGCGAACTCCCAGGCCGCCACCGGCAGCAGCATCAGCGCACCGCAGCAGGTGGTGAACGAGATCAGCGAGAGCTGATGGATCTTCGGTCGCCGCGGGATCAGCGCCGAATAGAGCCCGAACGACACCAGCGAGGCGCCGAACATGATGTCGCCACGGTTGAAGCTGATGCCGGCGAGCGCGGAGAAGTCGCCGCGCAGGATGATGGTCAGCACGCCGGCCAGCGAGATCGCGATGCCGGCCAGCTGCGCCGGCGTCAGCCGCACGCCGAACAGGATCAGTGACCACAGCGCCACGAACAGCGGCCCCGCCGACTGGATCAAGAGCGCGTTGAGCGCCTCGGTATACTGCATCGCCCAGTAGGAGATCGCGTTGTTGAAGGCGAAGCCGACCGCGGACAGCAGCAGCATCAGCGGCAGGGCGCCGCGCAGCTTCGGCCAGTCCTGCTTCAGATGCGGCCAGGCGAACGGCAACAGGATCAGGAAGACGCCGAACCAGCGGATCGTGGTCAGCGTGACCGGCGGCACATGGCTGCCGACATGCCGCGCCAGCACGATGTTGGCGGCCCAGAACAGCGACGTCAGGCTGAGCAGCAGATAGGGCTGGTTATTGAGCCAGTTGAGCGGCGAGCGGCGTGGCGTTGTGGCAGGTGCGGGCAAAGCGCGAAGGTCGGTCATTATTTGATGGATGTTGTGCCCGAATCCGGCACGGCGACAAGACGAAAGTGCGGATTGGAGCCATGCGTGGTCACACCGGTTGTTGTTCGCAGCGCTACGGCAGCTCAATTCCGTCATCCTGAGAGTCTGACTCATAAATCACCCAACCTTAGCTGCAGCCGCGAGTCTGCGGGTCAGGAGCCTGATGTGTGCAATCAGCAGCCAGGCAGCTTCGGTTGCCACCGTCGCCTCGAAGTCCTTGGCGAGGCGGCGGCATCTGCCGAACCAAGCGAATGTGCGTTCAACCACCCACCGCCTCGGCAGAAGCTGGAAGCCTTTGACGCCTTGAGGCCGCTCGACGATCTCGACAGTCCATGGACCGCAGTCTGAGAGCGCGTCGAGGAGTTGATTTCCGCGGTAGACCCGGTCGGCAAAGACGTGGCGCAGCCGGGGGAAGTTCATCCGCACGTTCTTCAGCAGCGGTACGGCGCCATGGCAGTCCTGAACGTTGGCCGGATGAACATGAACCCCGAGGAGGAGGCCATTGGTATCCGTCACAATGTGCCGCTTGCGGCCGTAGATGCGCTTGCCTGCATCGTAGCCGCGCGGTCCGCCAGCTTGCGTGGTTGGCGCACTTTGACTGTCGATCACGGCTGCCGTCGGCTTCGGTGTCCGTCCAAGCTTTTTTCGCGCCCGTCGGACAAGCACGCTGACAATCCTCTGCCACCGGCCTGTATCCCGCCATCTATAAAAATAGCCCTGCACCGTCGAATAGGGCGGGAACTCCTGCGGCAACGCCCGCCACTGGCAGCCGGTCGAAACGATATAGAGGATCGCTTCGATCACACGACGCAGCTCCGTCTTACGCGGCCGGCCGCGCCGGTTCGCTCGCGGCAACAGGCGTCTGATCAGCGCCCACTCCGCATCGGTCATATCGCTTGCATAACGCAGATCGTCCCGCCGATATTGCTCCCGAGTGATCTTGGTCCAGGGCATCGTGCTCTCCCTCGAATCTTTGCAAATCCGATGGAATCACACCCCACTGAGATCACTCACCCATTTTTCAGTCAGGCTCTGAGGAGCGCGGAGCGCGTCTCGAAGGATGCGCGGCCCGGCTGTGGCCGATTCATCCTTCGAGGCTCGCTCCGCTCGCACCTCAGGATGACCGGGATGGGTCTTCGTCGGCCCGCCGCCTATTTCTGCGGCCCCGACAGCGAGATGTCGCGCTCGGCGCGAAACACGTTGCTGTAGAGATTGGCGATCCATTGCCGTCCGCTCGAGGTGATGTTGAGGTAGCGGATCGCCTTCTGCACATGCGGCGCGACGCTGTCCCAGTAGAACCGCGGATAGCGCTCGACGAGATCGGCCGGCGAATCGTAGCCGAGCTGGCGGTTCAGTCCGGCCTCCTCGAATTCGATGTACAGCGCGTTGGCCTTGCGGATGTAGTGGGGGTCGCCGAGCTGGCCGATCAAATCGGCGGCCCGCAGCAGGGTGGCCTCTTCGCCGAAATCCTCATCGTCATCAGGGGCGCTCAGCGGAAAGCGGGTGCCTTCGATGGCACGCACAATGCGCTCCTTGTCGAGCAGGGTGACGCCCTTGAGCCGCTCCATCACGAAGATCTTGGAGCGGTCGACGTGGTAGGACATTAGTGCCGCATCCGACGAGCCGCGCGGCAGGATGATCTTGCGGCCGTCGGCCTCGACCAGATAGCCGTCCTGGCCGTCGGCCTCGAACAGCCCGCGCACATAGCCGATGTCATGGGTGAGGCAGGCGATGATGACATGGGCATAGTCTTCGGCGCTCATATGCGAGTGCAGCGCGCGGCCGCGCAGGATGTCGTGGCCGGCCAGCGTCACCAGCATGGTGTGCTCGACATTGTGATAGAGCGCGTCGCTGTTGCCGATGCATTCGAGCGCGATCCGGGCGATCGAGGGCACCATTTCCACCAGCTGGGTCTGCGAAGAGCCGAACCGGCGCTGCATGTACTCGCCGAGGAACTTGCCGAGCGCGTCGGCCGCTAGTTCTGGAAGGGTCATCACGGCCTTGACCTCCGAGAGCTGACCTGAGCTTACGGCTCGGCGGTATTTCAGGCTAGTCCCGCGATGTGACATAATCGTTGCGGCCGGACCGATGTGGCGGGAGTGACGGGCTTTGGGCGGGGGCGGGTGATGGGTGTCGATCTCTTGAACGTCAAAGGCTTGAACGAGCTGGACCGCGAGGCGCCGGTCGTGATGGTCAATCTGATGCGGTTTCGCGCGCGGTCGCTCGACGGCGAGGGCTCGGGCTGGGATGCCTATTTGCGCTACAGCGCGCTCACCGTCCCGATGATCAAGGCGCGCGGCGGCACGCTGCTGTGGACCGGCAGCGCCGAGACTGTCGCGCTGGGCGAGCCGGCCGGCCAGCGCTGGGATTATCTCGCGCTGGTCTACTACCCGAGCGTCGCCGCCTTCATCGACATGATGACCTCGGCCGACTACGAAGACCGCTGCGACCCGCATCGCCGCAACGGCTGCGAGGAGCACGTCATCATTGCGACGCGCGAGGCCTACAGCAAGTTCAAGCCTTCGTAGCACCGTCACCCTGAGGAGGCCGCAACGCGGCCGTCTCAAGGGTCGACGGCCCGGCTGGGGCCGATTCATCCTTCGAGACGCCGCTTCGCGGCTCCTCAGGATGACGGGTTGATTAGCGGTGCCAGCGCCGCGTGGCAGGCGCTCTGCACGACACGGCAGACATCATCGCTCGACCGCCCCCCGCTCAGCGACGCGAAGGTCGGATAGCTCGTCAGTGCGAAGATCAGGTCGACGGCGTCGCTGCGGGCCTGCTGTGATGCGCTCTTGCCCGCGATGCGGTCGATCAATGCGGTGACGCCGCGGCGGCGGCGCTCGTTGCGCTCGCGCACGGCCTCGGCGAATTCGGGATCGGTCGCCATCGCGTCATGCAGCCGGCCGACCGCGGAATCCCGGCTCCAGAATCCGCAGAAGATCTCCACCATCCGGTCGAGCGCGGCGCGCGGATCGGCCATCGTCATGGCGTCGGCGAGCTGGTGCAGCCCGCCATGGCGCGCGATCTCGTCGAACACCGCCTCGAGCAGCCCGCGCCGCGAGCCGAACTGGTTGTAGACCGTCAGCCGGGTCACGCCGGCCGCTTTCGCCACCGTATCCAGCGAGAAGCGCGCGATGCTCTCGTCGCGCAATGTGCGCGAGGCGGCCTCGATCACGCGCTCGCGCGTCTCGGCGGCGGCGGCGCTGCGCGCCGGGCTCACATAGCTGCGCGGCGGCATCGGTTTGCCTTGCTTTCGTCAGATTGACTATACATTATGTATATCTAATTTCAATGCCCATCCGGAGCGACATCATGCAGACCGCCCTCATTATAGCGCTGTCCCTTCACGTCCTGTCATCGGTGTTTTGGGCCGGCTCAAGCTTCACCCTGGCGCGCACCGGCGGCCTCGGCGGCGAAAAGCTGCTGTTTCCGCAAATCGGCGCCGCGACGGTCGCGATCGTGACCGGCGGCACGCTCTGGCGCCTGGTCCACGAAGGCTCGTTCGGGCTGTCGGAGCAGATTCTGGCGGGCGGCGCGATCGCGGCGCTGGCCGCGATCGCCGTGCAGGTCATCGTCGGCGGCGGCGCGGTCCGGCAACTGCGCAGCAGCGCGGGCGATACCTCAGCCGCGCGCTCGCGCCTGGCGGTCGCCCAGCGCATCGCCGCCGGGCTGCTCGCGATCACCGCGCTGTGCATGGGCGCGGCGCGCTATGCGTGAGCCTGGAGCCTTTCCCGTTCCGATAGAATCGCAACGGGGCTCTAAAGCGCGATGAGATTGGGTTGAATCATCATCGCGCTTTAGCTCCTTGTTTGAGCATGATCTTTTCGGAAAACCGCTTCGCACTTTTCCGGATCATGCTTTGGACTCTTGTTGTGACGCGTTTTCTTCATGCGAACCGGTATCCACTTCGCTCGAAAACGCTCTAGAACTTCCGCACCAGGTCCGGGGTGATCTCTTTCAGGCTGCGGATGCCGAGCAGCGCGAGGTCGCGGTCGATCTCGGCATGCAGCAGCGAGATCGCGCGCGCCACGCCGGCCTCGCCGGCGACCACGGCGGCATAGAGGAACGGCCGGCCGACCCAGACGAAGTCCGCGCCGAGCGCCAGCGCCTTGATCACGTCGGTGCCGCGGCGGATGCCGCCATCGACCATCACGGTCATGTTGCCCTTCTGCGCCGCGATCTCCGGCAGCGTGCGCAAGCCGGAGACGGTGTAGTCGAGCTGGCGACCGCCATGGTTGGAGACCATGACGCCGTCGCAGCCATGCTCGCGCGCCAGCCGGGCGTCTTCCGGCGCGATCAGTCCCTTCACCACGAGCTTGCCGGGCCAGCGCTTGCGGATCAGCTCGACATGCTTCCAGGCCAGCTGGTCGCGGCTGCCGATGTTGCGCATCAAATTCTTGGACAGCACCGGCGGGCCCTGCTTAGCGTCCATGTTCTCGAAATGCGGCATGCCGTGGTTGAACACGGTGCGCGCCCAGGTGTTGAGCAGCCAGTCGGGATGGGTGATGGTGTCCCAGAACACCCGCGGCGTGATCTCGAGCGGCACCTGGAAGCCGTTGCGGATATTGTTCTCGCGGTTGGGCGGCACCGGCACGTCGGCGGTGACGACGAAGGTGTCGTAGCCGGCGGCGGCGACGCGGTCGACCAGCGGCTCGATCCGCTCGGGAAGGCCGGCGAGATAGGCCTGATACCAGGCCGAAGGATTGGCGGCGCGAACGTCCTCCAGCGTGATCAGCGAGGAGGCCGACAGGATCATCGGAACGTTGGCGGCGGCCGCGGCGCGCGTCAGCACGATGTCGCCGCGATAGGCGCACAGCGCGGACGAGCCCATCGGCGGAATGCCGAACGGCGAGGCGTAGGTCTTGCCGAACAGCGTCGCGGTCTGGTCGCGGCCGGAGACGTCCTGCAGCACCCGCGGCACGAAGCCGTATTCCTCGAACGCCCGGCGATTGTCGGTGCGGGCCATATCGGTCTCGGCGCCGCCGGAGATGTAGCCGTAGAGGAATTTCGGCAGCAGCCGGCGCGCCTGCGGCTCGAAATCGTGGAGCGTGAGATAGCGCCGCAGATGCCGCGGTACGGCGGGTGCTGCGCGGTTGACGGTTACGGGAGGCGGAGAGGGGGCTGCGGTCCGGTCGTGCACGTTGAGCGTTTCCGTTGTTCTTGGTTCTTGGTCGGAAGGCCAGACTAGAGCATGATCCGGAAAAGTGGATACCGGTTTTCCCTCGCGACAAACGCGGAACGCGTTTGCGCGGAGATCATGCTCAAACAAAGAGATGAGATCATGATGCGATTCCATGCAAACGCATCATGATCTAGCGCCTGCCGGCGGGCCCGACAAATTTCTCGTTGAACTTGTTGACGGACTGGCTGACGTCGCTGAGCGTCTTGCGGGTCTCGGCGATCATGGCGCTGGATTTCTTGTCGAAGCTCTGGATCAGCTCGCGCAGCGAGATCACGGTCGGCAGCAGCTCGCCGCCATATTTGTCGCTGCCGAAGCTTTTCAGGAACTTGTCGGCCGAGTTCATCTTGGCGTCGACCGCGCTGATGCCGTCGTCGGCGGCGTCGATGAAGCCGGCGATCAGCTCGCCATTGCCGGACAGCGAATTGGTGAAGTTCTCGAGCCCGAGCAGCGAGTCCTTGATGTCGGCCTCGTTCTCGCTGATGACGCGGTCGACATTGCGCAGCGCGACCCGCAGCTTCTCCTGGATCCCCATCGTGCCTTCGGCGTCGGCCGTCAGTTCGGGAATGCCGTCGGCGCCGAGCGTCGGCGGCGGCGCATCGTCGGTGCCGCCGGTGAAGGAGATCGAGGCGATCCCGGTCAGGCCCTGGAATTCGAGGCCGGCCTGGGTATCCTTCTTGATCGGGGCGTTGCCTTCGATCCGCGTCATCGCCACCACGCGGTGCCGGTCGAGCCTGATCGAGACCACCTCGCCGATCCGCACGCCGGCGAAGTTGACGCTGCCGCCGCGGCGCAGGCCGGAGGCCGAGCCCTCGAAGATGACGCGGAACGGCACCATCCGCTTGATGCCGGCATAGCGCTGATAGCCCAGCCAGCCGCCGAGCGAGCCGGCGACCAGGGCCAGCGTCAGGGTGCCGATCAAGAGATTGCTGGCGCGCGCCATGCGTAAAACCCGTCTGCGAAGCAGACCTGAAGAGATAGCGGATTTGCCGCCGATAGTCACCGCGGGCTTTCCTTACCTCGCCCCGCTTGCGGGGTCGAGACGAGCGAAGCTCGCTCTTAGAGGTCGGATCGCATGCAGCGCAGCGGAATGCGGTCCGGGTGAGGGGAGTCTCCGCGCATTCGTCTCTCGCCGTCCTCGCGGAGCGAGCCCCTCACCCCAACCCTCTCCCCGTAAGAACGGGGAGAGGGAGAGGAGAATTACGCGCTCTGCTTCCGCGACGCCGCGAACACGCCGGCCAGCACCAGCGCGAAGCCGATGAAGTGGAAGGCCTGCGGATGCTCGCCGATGAACACGATCGACATGATGGTGCCGAACACCGGAACCATGTGGAAGAACGGCGCGGCGCGGTTGGCGCCGATCAGCTGCACACCGCGGTTAAAGCACAGATAGGCCAGTGTCGAGGGGAACACCGCGACATAGAACAGCGACAGCAGATTGTTGATCGTGAGCTGCATCACCGGGCGCGCGCCGAGTTCCCAGATGTAGAGCGGGATCAGGACCAGCGCGCCGCAGCCGAAGGTGAAGGCGGCGACCGACAGGCCGTGGATCTTGGGCCGCTTCAGGGTCAGCACCGAATACAGCGCGAAGATCACCAATGCGACGATGAAGATCAGATCGCCCTTGTTGAACTCGATCTTCGACAGCGTCGTGAGATCACCGTGCAGCAGGATCACCAGCACGCCGGCGAGCGACAGCAGCACGCCGAACAATTGCGCCAGCGTCAGCCGTGCGCCGAGCAGGATCAGCGACCACAGCGCGACCACCAGCGGTGCCGCGGATTGCAGCAGCAGCGTGTTGAGCGCCTGGGTGTGCTCCAGCGCCCAGTATTGCAGCGTATTGAAGGCGCTGATGCCGGTGATCGACATCAGCACCATGATGCCGAGATTGTTGCGGATCACGGGCCAGTCGCGGACGAGGTGCTTCCAGGCAAACGGCAGGATGATCAGGAATGCCGCCGACCAGCGCAGGAACGACAGCGTCACCGGCGGAATGTGGCCGGCGGCGAGGCGGCCGACGATCGCATTGCCGGCCCAGCATGTCGCGGTGATGCAGAGCAGCAGATAGGGCTGGTTGGCGATCCAGGAGCCGGCCGCAGGCGTTGATGTGGTGGAATCGGAGGCAGACATGAAGAGGGCCCGGGTTCACGACGCCGCGGCCTGCCCGGCTGGCACCGCCGGGCCGGTATGGATCTCCCCGGCTCGGATCACAGACACGGATTTCGTCATTCCATCAATGGGGATAGACGCATCGCGACCATGCGCGAAGTGCCCTTCCGTCATTCCGGGGCGCGACGAAGTCGCGAACCCGGAATCCAGAGGTCGTGGATCGAGATTCCGGGTTCTCGCTTCGCGAGCCCCGGAATGACACTGAGTGAATCACACGTCAGAGACATACCACCTAGCCGGTCTCCGGCGGCGTGGTCTGGCGCTTGACGATCTGCTCGGCGAGCTCGATCAGGATCCGCTTGGTGTCGGGGTCCTGCACGTCGCGAAACACCCGCAGCATGCGCAGTTCGAGCAGGGACTGCAGCGACTCCGCCGTCTGGCCGGCTTGCGTCGGCGCTGCCGTGACCGGCCGGCGATTGAGGATGTCGGCGGCGATTCCGAGCATCTCGGCTACGGTCGCCAGGCGACCGGTATCGATCTTCACCGTGCCGTCGACGCCGTTCTTTTGCAGAGAGGCGCCGGCGCACAGGATCTCGGCGAGATCCGCCTGCGACAGCCCGATGGCGCGCCAGCGCGCCTGCACCAATTGGTCGATTTGGTCGTCCTGTGATGTGCTCATGATGCGTTCAGACCATCTCCAGCTAGGTCCGTGGACAGCATTTCCGCTACAAAAGTTGGTAGCAAATGAACCGGCGGTTCGTCGCGATGGGACTTCTACGGATCATGCGGCTGGACAACGGGTCCTGCCGTACCGGGCAACGTGCAGGATGATCCGCGCCTCGACGCCGGCCGGGCAGTCGCGCCGGACGAGCACCGGAGTGGGCACCCTGGTCCGGGATGCTCGCATCAGCGTCATCCGGCCACGGCCCTTATTATCAAGACCGTGCGCGAATGCAATCAGGGCGCGACAGGGGAGATGAACCCAACCCGGATGAGTGACCGCGCCACAGATCGCGGTGCTTGGTCCTGGCAGGGCGATGCGGTCGGCATGGCGGCAGCTCCGGGAGCGCCGCCATGGCTGCGCGGCGCCGCTCACAAATCGATGATTCCGAGCGCGATGCTCTTGGCCACCCCATGGGTCTTGTTGGATGCCTCGAGCTTCCGCAGCGCCTGCTTGATGAAGCCTTCCACCGTCTCCGGCGAAATGCCGAGGATCTGCGCGGTGTCGGCCACGGTCTTGCCGCGCGCCGCCCAGGCGATCACTTCCTTTTCCCGGCCGGTGAGCTTGATGGTTTCGGCGGCGTCCGCGGGCTTGAGGATGGTCGGCGCGTTGCGCTGGTCGCGGTTGACGATGTCCATCGCCCGCTGCACCCAATAGATCATCAACAGATGCAGTTCATGGCGATGGCAGACGAACAGCTTGTCGAAGTCGCGCGGCTCGTCTTCCCAGAAGAACACCGTCGAGCTCGAATGCACCGCGCCGAGCCGGTCGCGATAGTGGAAGGGAACGACGAAGCCGTCCTTGAATCCGAACTCCCGGGCGGCATCCATCGTCTTGACCTCGGGCGGTCGCTTGCGTCCGCTTCGCTCCGGCAGCTTCAGGCTGCTCCAGCTGAACGGCGTGTTGGTGCGTCGTGACCGCGCCAGCGCCGGATCGGCATGAACGAACTCGTTCTGCACATACGCCCGCTTCCAGGCGTCGGGAAATGTGCCGATATGATAGGGCAGATCAAGGTCGGGCCGGCCGGCATCGACAAAGGCAAAGCCCGAGAAGCCGTAATTCTGGACAACGCGATGCAATGACGAGCTGAGCTCGTCGATGGTATCCGACGCCTCGATGGTCGAAATCGCGTCTACCAGGCCCATTGACGAAAACCCCCGGTTTTAGGGGGTACCACAGTTAACCCCTTTTGTTCCAGATGTTCCCGCATTTGGAGGAAGGGACAAATGCTTCATTCATTGGACGGCTACCACGCCCTCATTACCAGGGAAGAGCTTGATCCGGCGCATGTCGGGGCGATGTTGCGGCTGCGCAAGCGCCTGTTCGTCGACCATTGCGGCTGGCTCCTGACCACGGTCGGGGATGTCGAACGCGATCAGTTCGACTGCTGGTATACCGAGCACTGCCTGTTGTTCTCCGGCGTCGAGCTCGTCGGCGGCTTCCGGGCTATCCGCACCGATTATCCCTATCTCACCAAGTCGGTCTTCCCGCAGCTTGCGCTGCGTCGCTTTCCGACCAGCCGCGACGCGTGGGAGATCAGCCGTTTCGGCGTGCTGCCGAACGTCGCGAGGTCGCAGGCCGCACGCGTGAACTACGCGCTGATGTTCCGCTTCGCCGAGCTGCGCGGAGCGAAGGCGCTCGTCGCGCTGGCCGACCTCTCCTATGAGCGTTTTCTCACCCGGATGGACATCCGCACCCGCCGCTACGGCCCGCCGCAGGTGATCGGCAATGATCGCATGGGCCGCCCGCTGACGGCGCTCGCCGGAGAAATTCCGCTCGGTCTCGCCGCCAATCCCGGCCTGACCAAATTCCTCGACCTTGGACGGCAATTGGAGATCCACGATGCTTCACATGTTCTCGGACGTTCGAGCATTCCAGCGTGATCCGCTGCGTCTGCTGCTGACGCGCGGCAACGAGTCCGCGCTGGGGCTGGTGCCGTTGCAGCTCGGTCCCGCGCCGGTGTTCCTGGTGAACGATCCGGATCTGCTGCGCCCGATCCTCAAGGCGCCGGAGACCGACATCGGAAAGGGCAAGCTGATCAAGAAGCTGACGCCGGTGCTCGGCCGCAGCTCGCTGATGCTGAGCGGCGAGGAGCACAAGCGGCGCCGAGCGGTGCTGCAGAAGCACATGGCCAAGGGCAGCGTCGAGAAATTCCTGCCGCATATGTGCGCCGAGATCCGCGCGGTCGGCGCCAGCCTGGCGCGGCTCGGATCGTTCGATCCGCACCATGTCACCGCGATGCTGGCGCTGCGGACGATCTGCGTCGCGATCTTCGGCTCCCAGGTGATGTCGTCCGGCGACGAGGAAGCCCTGGTTCAGGCGGTGGGCGCGATCGAGGACGATCTGGCGGAAGAGATGTTCCGCGCGTTGCCGTTCGGTCCGGTGGCCTGGTATCGGCGGCGCAAGAACCGGGTCTGTGCCAAGCTTGCGATGTCGACGGTGGTGCAACGTCTGCGCCGCAAGGCCGGCTCGAGCAGTGCGCTGCGCGATCTCGAGGCGCTCGGCCTGACCGATCGCGATCTCGAGGATGAGATCCTGACATTGCTGCTGGCCGGCCATCACACCACGGGTTCGACTGCGGCGTGGATGTTCTACCAGATGGCCGCCGATCCCGCCCTGATGGACGAGATTGCCGACGAGGCGGCGGAGTGCCTCGGCGACGACGGCGAGCTGCGGCTCGAGGCGGTGAAGCGCGCCAATCTGAGCGCGACGTTGGTCAAGGAGGTCTGCCGGCTCTACCCCAGCGCCTGGTGGTTCTCGCGCGAGGTGATGCAGCCGGTGACGATCGGCGGGCGCGATCTCAAGGTCGGCACCTCGCTGTTGATCTGCCCCTGGCAGCTGCAGCGCGATCCCCGGCATTTCGAGGATCCGGACCGCTTCCTGCTGACGCGGCGCTACAACACCGACGCCTACATCCCGTTCGGCGCCGGTCCGCGCGCCTGCGCCGGGATGGGGGTTGCGATGCTCGAGCTGCAACTGCTCGCGCTCGAGATCGCCGCGGCCTATCGCTTCACCGGCGTCAGCCCGAATCCGGCGCCATGGCCGAAAGCCTCGGTGACGCTGATTCCCCCGCCGATGACCATCGACATCGAAATCCGCGAGATGCGCCCGCGCATCCCGCATCTCGGCGACGAAGCCGGGCATCTGCCGTACATCCCAACCGTGGGTGCGGCGTCCATCAGCACACTACAATCGGTATCCCAATGACAACTCAGCTAACAACGGCCGGCGCCGGGCAAAGGGCCATGGATCAAGTGCAAGTGCGCAGTTTGCGCGACGTCATCGCTGTCTTGATCGAGCAGCGCAGCATCGTGAGGGCGGCCGGCGCAAGCTTCGCCGCGCATCTGCTCGACCTCGCGATCATGCAGCTGCGGCTCAACGTCAACGATATTACGGCCGAGGAATTATCCGGTCTGTCCGACTTCGTCGGCGCGGAGTTCATGAGGGACAAATCCTCGCATTGATCGCGGCGGCCGGTCTTCGGATCAGTCTCGCGCAGGATCGGTCTCGCGCAGGCTCAGCCTTGCGTAGGATCAGTCCTGCGTCGCCACCAGCGCCTTCATCGTGGCGCCGGCGGCAAGCGCGGCGTCGTTCGGATCGATCTCGATCTGCAGGCCGCGCTGGCCGCCATTGACGAAGACCGTGACGTGGGTGAGGGCGGTCTCGTCGATCGCGGTCGGCACCTTCTTCTTCTGGCCGAACGGGCTGATGCCGCCGACATGATAGCCGGTCAGCCGCTCGGCATCGGCCGGGCGCATCATCCTGGCCGACTTGCCGCCGAGGGCGGCGGCAAGCTTCTTCATGCTGACCTCGCAGTCGGACGGCACCACGGCGCAGACCGGCTTGCCGTCGACCTCCGCCATCAGCGTCTTGAGCATGCGATTCGGGTCGACGCCGAGCGCCTCGGCCGCCTGCAGCCCGATGCTCTCGGCGCTGGAATCGTAGACATAGGTGTGAAGCTTGAAGGCAATGCCGAGCTTGCGCAGCGCCATCGTCGCTTGGGTGGAATTGGGCATGGACCCTGCCGGTTAATCTAGGTGAATGATCGCCGTAATAGGAGCTGCGATCAATCCACAGCAGGTCCGGCGTCACGTTGCCGTAACATTAAATTCCCGCCAGCCCGGTGCGGCCGGGCGCAGCATGGAATTTAATGGGGATATCAAAGGGTTGTAGGTCGTCTAAAAGGCGTAAACGAGCCCCTTCTTGCTTGCGCAGCCGAGCCGCTTCCTTTATCCGGTAGGCGCCTTGCGTGCGCGCGGCCGGGCGCCGCGATTTAGGCTGGGCATATCAATGCAGGTCGCTGTGGGCGGACGCGTTTTCGCCGCGATCATGGTCTGAAACACCTGAAGGGAACATCTTCGCAATGGCCAATGTTGTCGTCGTCGGCGCCCAATGGGGTGACGAAGGGAAGGGCAAGATCGTCGACTGGCTGTCGGAACAGGCCGACATCGTCGTGCGCTTCCAGGGCGGCCACAATGCCGGCCATACGCTCGTGATCAATGGCGAGACCTACAAGCTGGCGCTGCTGCCCTCCGGCGTGCTGCGCCCGAACAAGCTCGCGGTGATCGGCAATGGCGTGGTGTTCGATCCGCAGGCCTTCCTCGACGAAGTCGCCAAGCTGAAGGGGCAGGGCGTGGCGGTCGGACCGGACAATCTGCGGATCGCCGAGAACGTCACGCTGATCCTGCCGCTGCATCGCGAGCTCGACGCCTTGCGCGAATCGTCCAACGCCATCACCTCGATCGGCACGACCCGCCGCGGCATCGGCCCGGCCTATGAGGACAAGGTCGGCCGCCGCGCCATCCGCCTGATGGACCTCGCCGACCTCGACACCCTGCCGCACAAGATCGAACGCCTGCTGGCGCATCACAATGCGCTGCGCCGCGGCCTCAACCTCGCGGAGATCGACGGCAAGAGCATCCTGAGCGAGCTGTCAGCGATGGCGCCGAAGCTATTGCCCTATGCCGAGACGGTGTGGCGGCTGCTGGACCTCAAGCGCCGCGAGGGCAAGCGCATCCTGTTCGAGGGCGCGCAGGGCGCGCTGCTCGACGTCGACCACGGCACCTATCCCTATGTGACGTCGTCCAACACAGTGGCGGCGCAGGCCGCGACCGGCACCGGCCTCGGCCCGGGCGCGGTCGGCTATGTGCTGGGCATCTGCAAGGCCTACACCACCCGGGTCGGCCAGGGTCCGTTCCCGACCGAGCTGAACGACGAGGTCGGCGAGGAAATCGGCCGTCGCGGCAAGGAATTCGGCGTCAATACCGGGCGCAAGCGCCGGGTCGGCTGGTTCGATGCCATGCTGGTGCGACAGACTGTCCGCACCTGCGGAATTGCCGGGCTGGCGCTGACCAAGCTCGATATTCTGGACGGGTTCGACAGCATCAAGGTCTGCATCGGCTACAAGCTCGACGGCAAGGAGATCGACCATCTGCCGGCGGGCGAGGGCGCGCAGGCCCGGGTCGAGCCGATCTATGAGATCATCGAGGGCTGGAAACAGCCGACCGCCAATGCGCGGTCCTGGGCGGACCTGCCGGCCCAGGCCATCAAGTACGTTCGCCGGGTCGAGGAACTGGTGGGGTGTCCGATCGCCCTGCTGTCCACCAGCCCGGAGCGTGAAGATACTATTCTGGTACAGAATCCGTTCGAGGCTTAACGGGATATTACCTATATCCCTCCAATTGTGTGGAAATGGCTGACTACTACCCGCTGATCGCCCGTGCCATCGCCGGATTGGACCCCAACGCCCCCGGCGAAGCCCGCCGTGCGCTGTATGCGCGGGCGCGAACGGCGTTGATCCAGCAGCTCCGCGGCGTGCAGCCGCCGCTCTCCGAGTCCGAGATCACCCGCGAACGGCTGTCGCTGGAAGAGGCGGTTCGCAAGGTCGAGTCCGAGGCCGCGCAGCGCGCCCGCGAGGCCTCGCGCCCCGGCGGTGCTGCCGCCGCTGTCCGCGGCAGCCGCGCCAATGCCCGGCCGCCCGAGGCCAGTCCCGCCGACACTGCCGCGCGCCCGCGGCCCCCGGCCGACCCCCGTCCGCCGCGCAATCTGCGCCCCGACACACCGCTGCCGGCCCCGCCGCGGCCGCAGAACCCGCCGGTCCCGCCCGAGACCCAGGCGCCGCCGGCCCGGCCGGGCCCGCCCCGCCGCGGTCCGGAAGGTGCGCCGCCGCCGGTGCCGCCGGCCGCGCCGGGCGTGCGCGGCTTCCGCGACATCACCGCCGATGCCGACGATCTCGGCCGTGCCGCGGCGCAAGCCAGCCGCAACGCGCGCAAGACCTACGCCAACGTGCCGTCGCCCTCGCCGGAATTCGATCGGCTCGAGCCGAGCCTTGAGAATCGCGGCGGCGATCCCGAGGCGCCGTATTCCTACGACGAGTCGATCGAGGAGGCCGAGCGCTACACCCCGCAGCCGCCGCAAGGTCCGCCGCCGCAGCGGTCGCGGGCCGGCAACGGCGAGCGCGAGCCGAAGAAGCCGCCGCGCGTCGGCTCGATGTTCCCGTTCAAGACCGCGATCGTGATCGGCATCCTGCTGATCCTGGTCGGCACCGGCATCCTGTTCCGGCAGCAGGCCATGACCCTCGTCAGCAGCCTGCTCAAATCCTCGGCCCCGGTCGAGGCGCCGAAGGATGCCGCGTCGACGCCTGCGAGCAAGAAGATCACCGACCGCGTCGGCCAGCCCTCGTCGTCGGGCGAGACGGTCGCCCCGGTGGCGCAGCGCGTGGTGCTGTATGACGAGGACCCGTCGGATCCGAAGGGCAAGCAGTATGTCGGTTCGGTGGTCTGGCGCACCGAGCAGGTCAAGGGATCGGGCAACCAGAAGCCCGACATCGCCGTGCGCGCCGACATCGACATTCCCGATCGCAAGTTCAAGATGACGATGTCGTTCCGCCGCAACACCGATTCATCGCTGCCGGCGAGCCATACCGCGGAATTGACCTTCATCCTGCCGCAGGACTTCGCCAATGGCGGCGTCGGCAACGTGCCGGGCATCCTGATGAAGTCGAACGAGCAGGCACGCGGCACGCCGCTGGCCGGGCTCGCGGTCAAGGTCACCGACGGCTTCTTCCTGGTCGGCCTCTCCAATGTCGACGCCGACCGCTCGCGCAACCTGCAGCTCCTGAAGGAGCGCTCCTGGTTCGACGTGCCGCTGGTCTACACCAACCAGCGCCGCGCCATCATCGCGATCGAAAAGGGCGCCCCCGGCGAGCGAGCCTTCAACGAGGCGTTCGCGGCGTGGGGTGAGTAGCGGCCTTAGCTCTCGCCCCGGTCGCCAGCAATGTCGTCGCCCGGCTTCGTCCGGGCGATTCCGTATCGCAGCAAGATCAGCGGCTGTTGCAGCGCATCGACGTGCAGAGCTCCGGAACATCGCCGCGACTTTCGATTTTTCCCTAGAACCGTCGCGCGACCGCGTTACACTTGGTTGACGTCGGGCAAGGGCACGCCATGAAACGCTATCTGATCTTCGCAGCCATCGGGCCGTTCATCGGCGGCTTCCTGCTGCTGCTCATGACCACCTATCAGTCCGGCTACTGGACCGAGACCAGCGGCGGCGAGGTGACCAAGCTGCTCGTCGTGTTCGTGAAGTCGCTGCAATACAATTATCTGTTCGGCATCGTGCCGTCGCTGATGTTCGGTGCGATCGACGACATCCTGATGCATGTGAGGCGGATCGCGCCGGTGGTGCGGATGCTGCTCGTTGGTGCGGTGGCGTTCGTCGGCGCGGCGCTGACCTACGCCTCGCACGGCTCCGAAAGCGGCGCGGTGCAGTTCATCCTGTACGGAATGGTCGGCTTCATCCCGGGCGTGATCACGTCCTGGCTGGCGCACAAATATGCCGAAGAGCTGCACGCGCCGGCGCAGCCGGCTTCCCAGCATTAGGGCAGGTGCTCAGTACCAAGGGAAAAGCAGAAGTCGCGTTCGGCGACTTCTGACCCAACCGCGAAATGAGCACGTCGCGATCGGACAAGGGCCGCGCTCAACGCCCGGCGCGGAATAGATCGCCCCTTGCAGTAATCGTATCAGCGCGCGAGACGCCGGAGGTCCGGCTACCTTCACACAACTGTCACATCATCGTCATGCAAACGTAGTCCCAATGTCATGTCCGCGTTCGTCCTCGTGACCCGCGGCCGCCCGGGGCAGTGGCGATGCCGATCCCGGGCCTGCTCTATTCTGTGTTCGCGCATTTATTTCAGCCGTCGCTGCAGACGACCGGGACGTACGGGATCTGCGTCCGGATTCGGGGAAAGGAATTTCGAGTGGCAGATGCAAGCTTCAGCCTTCTGACGGGCAACAGTATCGAAACGCGCCTGGTCCGAGCCGGCGGCATTATCTTTCGCGAGGGCGAGCAGGCCAACGAGCTCTTCGTGATCAAGAGCGGCTATGTGCGCATTCAGGTCGGCAACAAGACGATGGCGGATCTGGCGCCCGACACGATCTTTGGCGAGATGGCGTTGATCGACAATGAGCCAAGGAGCGCGACCGCCACGGCGCTCACGGATGTCGAGCTCGTCCCGGTTTCGGAAAAGCAGTTTCTCTTCCTCGTGAGCCAGACGCCGCATTTTGCCCTGAAGGTCATGCGGACGCTGGCGCAGCGGCTCAGAACCATGAACAAGGGCGTCTACTGAAGCGAGCGCGGCAGAGCCTCGAGGTAATAGGCCTTGAAGGTGACACAGTGGTAATGTGACGCAACTTGAACCGCCTGCCTGCGTTACCATGTGATGGCCATGCCCGAGGACGACATCTTCACGCCCCACGCCGCGCGATCGCGGCCGCCCTTTGGCGGCGCGCAGGCGCGCGGCAAGGTCATCGACCAGGACGGGCGCGAGCTCGCCGATGGCCTGCTGCATCCGCAGTTCCAAGGTTTTCAGGGAGCCTTTCAGGAAGGCTTCCAGTTCGACTTCCGCAACTCCTCCGCCAACCCGTTCGGCAATCTGACCCGCGAGCAGCGGCTGCAGCGGCTGGAGATGATCGCAAAACTACTCGACGTCGCCTTCATCGTTCCGGGCACCAATGTGCGCTACGGCATCGACGGGCTGATCGGCCTGATCCCGGTGGTCGGCGATATCATCACCACCGCGATCTCGCTATGGCTGGTGCGCGAGGCGCGTCTGCTGGGCGCGCCCTGGCACATCACCGCGCGGATGCTCGCCAACGTCGCCGTCGACGGCGTGATCGGCATGGTGCCGGTGGCGGGCGATGCCTTCGACGTCATGTTCCGCGCCAATATCCGCAATGTGCGGATGCTGCGGCGCTGGCTCGACAAGCAGCCGCGATTTTAACTCTCAAAACAAAAGCCCCCGGATCGATCCGAGGGCTTTTCGTTGAGCGAAGAGCAGAAAGCTTATGCGGCGTCAGCGTCGGTCTGGCTGGCGGCCGGGCGCGGACGACGCGGCAGCGGAAAAGCCTCGCTCTCATAGAGCGAGCGGATGCCGTTCTGGTCGAAACGGGCTTCCTCGACCTGGAGATAGGCGCCGTTCAGCGAGTCCGCCGGCAGCTGCTCCATCGCGAACTGCACGGCCTCGGCAGCGGTGCCGAAACGGCGGTAGGCGAAACCCGCCCGCTTCTTCTTGCGGATCGCGGCGGGGAACAGTTCGGCGGATGTGTTATAGTTGAACGGACGCAGGGGACGCATGGTCGACGACCTCTTGTGTTCTTTTCAGTTGGCGTTGCGAAAGGGATTTTGGGGGACGGCGGCCTATTATCGGCGGCGCGCCGTACATGTCATTTCGACCCCTAATATAGGCCTCTTTGACAAAAATGCGACCCCAGAAGAGCCCCTGACAGGGCACATGCTGAATCCGCGCATAGCACGGGGGCCGGCCAGATAAATTCTTTTATTTCAATGGTTTATGGTGCTCAAATCTTGTCGAGCCAGGCCAGGATCGCGACCACGATCAAAATCACCCCGAAAAGGCCCATTCCGGAGTGGCCGAGGCCATAGCCATAGCCGCGAATTCGGCCGCTATAGCCACCCAGCAGGATAATCAGCAGAAGGATGATGAGGATCAGTCCAAGCGACATGGCGCCCTCCTCAGAACAGGCGGCAGCCGCACGGCGAGACGCCTACGGCCCCGCGAACACCGAGCAAAGCACATTCCGGCCTGCGAGTCGTTAAGGCCGTCAGCCGATCACGAGGATGTTGCCGGTGGCCCTGGTGGCTATTTCCTGCCTTCGTCGATCGGCAGCACCTTCAGCGGGGTCGGATAGGGCTCGACCCGCAGCGAGTCGTTGGCGATCAGTCCGACCTTGTGCACCGGCGCCTGTTCGAGATCGCCGGAGGGGGACTTGTGCACGGCGTATTGCCAGACGCTCATCGTGCCCTTCGCAACCAGCATCTTGGCGATGCCGCCGGCATTCTGGCCTTCGACCTCTGCGAGGTCGGCATCGGTCAGGCCGATGACGATCTCGTCCTTGCTGGTGATGACCTTGAACAGCGAGATCTTGTCGGCAGCCAACGCAGGCCCGCTCACCGCGCTCCCGACGATGAGGCCGGCAAGACCGAGACCGAACAAAAGCTTTCCTGGAATCCGTGACATCAAAATTTCCTTCGTTTGACGCGCAGGTCACCACGGCCAAAACAAAACCCCGCGCGACCGGTTCTTGGTCGCGCGGGGCGGAGAAATTGTTCGACGTGAGGCCAGGATATTTGCCCAACCCACTGTCGTCATTGCCGGGCTTGACCCGGCAATCCATCGCAGAGAAAGGCTCTCTCCTTGATGGATGCGCGGGTCAAGCCCGCGCATGACAAAAATCGCAGCCGTTACTTCTTCTCGTCGAGCTTCAGCGCCGCCGAGTTGATGCAGTAGCGCAGGCCGGTCGGGCCGGGGCCGTCGTTGAAGACGTGGCCGAGATGGCCGTCGCATTTCGAGCACAGCACCTCGGTGCGGATCATGCCGTGGCTCATGTCGCGCTCCTCGTCGACATGGCTCTCGACCGCGGGCTTGGAGAAGCTCGGCCAGCCGCAGCCGGAATCGAACTTCTGGTCGGATTCGAACAGCGTCTGCCCGCAGCCGGCACAGACATAGGTGCCCTTGCGGGGATCATGCTCGTATTCGCCGGTGAAGGGCCGCTCGGTCGCTTTCTCGCGCAGCACGGCGTACTGCATCGGCGTCAATTCCTTGCGCCACTCGGCTTCGCTCTTGCGGATCTTGCCGTCGGTCTTGGTATCGGACATGGAAACTCCCTTGTTGGTTGTCATTGCGAGGAGCTCGCGACAAAATTGCAAGGCAATTTTGCGCTGAAGCGACGAAGCAATCCATCTTTCCGCTTGCCGCGGCATGGATTGCTTCGCTTCGCTCGCAATGACGGGAAGCGTCGCCTCAGTTGGTGACCTTGGTGCTGCCCACCAGCGTCGGCTTCTCGATATAGTTCTCCGCGAAGATCTTCTTCAGGTTCTCGACCTTCGGGATGTCGTTATAGGCAATATAGGGCTGGTTCGGGTGCAGCGTCAGATAGTCCTGGTGGTAGCCCTCCGCCGGATAGAACGCCTCCAGCGCGCCGACCTTGGTGACGATCGGCTTCTTGTAGACCTTGGCCGCGTTGAGCTGGACGATATAGGCGTCCGCGACCTTCTTCTGCTCGTCGCTGGTGGTGAAGATCGCCGAGCGATATTGCGTGCCGGAATCGGGGCCCTGCCGGTTCAGCTGGGTCGGGTCGTGCACGACGGAAAAGAAGATCTGCAGGATCTTGCCGTAGGAGATCTTCTGCGGGTCGTACTTGATCTCGACCGATTCCGCATGGCCGGTGGTGCCGGTCGAGACCTTCTCGTAATCGGCGCTTGCCTTGCTGCCGCCGGAGTAGCCGGACACCGCGCTGACGATGCCGGCGGTGTGCTGGAATACGCCCTGCACACCCCAGAAGCAGCCGCCGGCCAGCACTGCGGTCTTGATGCCGGATTCCGGCGCGCTCGCGGCCGGCGCCGGGATGATCACGGCGTCCTCGGCGGCAAGCGAGGGCGCAACGGCAAAAGCTGTGACGGCCAGCGCGCCGATCGCGGCGGCGCACAGCGAGAGGCGGCTGAGGGAGCTTTTGGGCATGGGTTCCTCGTGGGATCGCAAGTGGGGCCAGTCTAGAGCGGGAGCCGGCATTGGCCAATCAGGCCGGGTGGCTCCGACGCTTCAAAATACGGGCGAGGAGGCGTTTTGTTACGGCGCCGGCCACACGGTTTCGTGAGGGAAATGCGCGTTTGCGAGCGTCATTCCGGGGCGATGCGAAAGCATCGAACCCTCAGGTGCGCAATTGCGCACCGAGAATCTCGAGATTCCGGGTCTGGTGCTTACGCACCATCCCGGAATGACGGCGTCACACCACCACGCTGAGCCGCTTCGCCGCCCGCGTGATCCCCGTGTACAGCCACCGCGCGCGCGAGTCCTGGAAGGCAAAGCTCTCGTCGAACAGCACGACGTCGTCCCATTGCGAGCCCTGCGACTTGTGCACGGTCAGCACATAGCCGTAGTCGAACTCGTCATAGGGCTTGCGCTGCTCCCACGGCACGCCCTCGACGCCGCCGTCGAAGCACTCGCCGCGCACCGAGACCTTGGTGACCTTGTAGCCGAAATCCTCGTCCGGCATCACGCGCATGGTGATGATCCTGGATTTCGACTGCGCGCGCGCCTTGACCCGCCACAGGCCGCCGTTGAACAGGCCCTTCTTGCGGTTGTTGCGCAGGCAGACCAGCTTGTCGCCGGCGACCGGCAGCGGATCCTCGATGTTCTGCCGCTGCCGCACCCGCATGTTGTAGGCGCGGCGGGTGTTGTTGCGGCCGACCAGCACCTGGTCGGCGCTCATCACGCGGTCCGGATCGAGCTCCTTGCGTGACACCACCTCGCTCTCGCCATGGCGGCCGATCTCGAGCTCGCGACCCTCGCGGATATCCATCGACATCCGCACGATCGGATCGTCCTGCGCCTGGCGGTGCACCTCGGTCAGCATCGCGTCGGGCTCGGCATCGGTGAAGAAGCCGCCGCCCTGGATCGGCGGCAATTGCGCGGGATCGCCGAGCACCAGCAGCGGGCAGTCGAACGACATCAAATCGCGGCCGAGCTCGGCATCGACCATCGAGCACTCGTCGATCACGATCAGCTTCGCCTTTGATGCCGGGGCATCGTCCCAGAGCTCGAAGCTCGGCTGCTCGACGCCGGACTCGCGGGCGCGGTAGATCAGCGAATGGATCGTCGAGGCGCTGTCACACCCTTTGTTGCGCATCACGAGCGCCGCCTTGCCGGTGAAGGCCGCGAACTTCACCTCGCCGTCGACACCTTCGGCGATGTGGCGGGCGAGCGTGGTCTTGCCGGTTCCGGCATAGCCGAACAGGCGGAACACCGGCGGCGTGCCATTCTGGCCGGGCTTGGCCTTCAGCCAGTCGGCGACGGCTTTCAGCGCAGTGTCCTGATGCGGCGTGAACGTGGTCATGGGCTTTCGGAAGAGTGAGCGCGCGACCGATAGCGCCGCGACTCAGGCCAGCACAAGCTAAACATTCATGCGTTCCGATCAAGCCGTCTCCCGCTGCGCGGAATTGGGGTTTCGCCCCCGAGGCTAGACTTGATCCGGAGCGCCACTAGACTGCCCCAAAACAACAAGCGGTCGAGACCACGATAAGTGGTCGAGCAAGCGACCTTGGGAGTGACTCCATGAAATTCGGCATCTTTTACGAGCTGCAACTGCCGCGCCCCTGGAACGACGGCGACGAGCTCAGGCTCTACCAGAACGCGCTGACGCAATTGGAAACCGCCGACCGGCTCGCTTACGACTACGCCTGGGTCGTGGAGCACCACTTCCTCGAGGAATATTCGCACTCGCCGGCGCCGGAATCCTTCCTTGCCGCCGCGAGCCAGCGCACCAAACACATCCGGCTCGGCCACGGCATCTTCCAGCTCACCACCAATCATCCCGCCCGCGTCGCCGAGCGGGTCGCGGTGCTCGATCTCCTGAGCAACGGCCGCTGCGAGTTCGGCATGGGCGAGAGCGCTTCGATCACCGAGCTGACGCCGTTCGGCCGCGACATGGAGACCAAGCGCGAGGTGTTCGAGGAAGCCGTGCAGGCGATCTTTCCGATGTTCAGCAAGGTCGGCACCGAGCATCACGGACAATATTTCGATATCCCGCTGCGCAATGTCGTGCCGAAGCCGGTGCAGAAGCCGCATCCGCCGCTCTGGATGGCATGCTCGCAATTGCCGACCATCGAACGCGCCGGGCAGAACGGATTTGGCGCGCTCGGCTTTCAGTTCGTCAGCGCCGAGGCGGCGCATGCCTGGGTGCACGCCTATTACAACGCGATCACCAAGCGGCTGAAGAAGCTCGCCGACTACAAGATCAATCCGAACATGGCGCTGGTCTCGTTCTTCATGTGCGCGAAGACCGACGAGGAAGCCCGCCGGCGCGCCGACGGCGCAACCTTCTTCCAGTTCGCGCTGCGCTATTACGGCCAGGCACAGAACCGGCAACGCCCGGCGCCCGGCACCGTCAACATGTGGGACGAGTACAACAAGTGGAAGCGGGACAATCCGGAGGCGCAGGAGGCCGCGCTGCGCGGCGGCCTGATCGGCTCGCCCGAGACCTTGCGCAAGAAGCTGCGGCGCTTCCGCGCCTCGCATATCGATCAGGTGATCCTGCTCAACCAGGCCGGCAAGAACACCCATGAGCACATCTGCGATTCGCTCGAGCTGTTCGCGAAAGAAGTGATGCCGGAGTTCCAGCACGATCCCGAGCACGATGCCTGGAAGAAGGGCGTGCTCGATGGCTCGATTAAGCTCGAGGAGATCGACACCCAGGCGTTCACGGACCGCTATGGTAAACTCGCGGTCAATGTCGGCTCGAAGGCAGCAGCTGCGGGCTGATCAATTAATGCGCAGCCGCCTCGCGATCGCGTGAAGAAAATAATTCGCTACACGCGATCCGCGCCTTAAAAGAAACGGCACGCGCGATGCCAGCACCGAAGTGCTGGCATCGCTATTTTTGTGCGGTGCTCGACAGCTTCATTCGCGCGCCCCATCATCCTGACATCGCATGATCGTGCAGCGCGATAGCGCGCTTGATCGTCAGGAGAGTTTGGAATGAAGCGTCGTGAGTTCCTCCAGCTGTCGCTCGTCACGGCCGCCGCCGCTGCGCTGTCACGCGGTGCGAAGGCGCAGGCGGACGCGAAGGAAATTCGTATCGGCTACCAGAAGAACGGCGTGCTCGTTATCACGCGCCAGCGCGAGGTCTTGGAAAATCATTTCAAGCCGCAGGGCATCGGCGTGAAATGGGTCGAGTTCTCCTCGGGCCCGCCGATGATGGAAGCGATGAATGTCGGCAGCGTCGATTACGGCGCGGTCGGCGATTCCCCGCCGATCTTCGCGCAGGCCGCGGGCGCGGCCATCGTCTATGCCGCGGCGCAGCCCATCATCAACGGGTCCGGCATCCTGGTGCCGCAGAATTCGGCGATCGCGTCAATCGCCGATCTCAAGGGCAAGCGCGTCGGCTTCACCAAGGGATCGAGCGCGCACAATGTCGTGATCCAGACGCTGGAGAAGGCCGGGCTCACCTATGACGACATCACGCCGGTCTATCTGACGCCGCCGGACGCCGGTCCGGCCTTCGCCAATGGCGGCATCGATGCCTGGGCGATCTGGGATCCGTATTTCGCGATCGCCGAGACCAGGCAGAACGGCCGCATTCTGGTCAAGACGCGCGACATCACCAAGACCAACTCGTTCTACATCGCCAACCGCGACTTCGCCCGCAATCGCGGCGCGGTCCTGCAGCAGATCGTCGATGTCACGACGTCGAGCGCGGCATGGGCGCAGGCGCATCCCGACGAGGTCGCCAAATCGCTGGCCGCCGTCACCGGCGTGCCGCTCGATATCCAGACCATCGCGGCGAAGCGGGCGGGCTTCTCGGTCGGACCCGTGACCGACGACATCATCGCGACCCAGCAGGGCGTCGCCGACCGCTTCTTCAAGCTCGGCCTGATCCCGAAGCAGATCGCGATCCGCGACATCGTCTGGCGCAATCCCCAGACCTGATCGGCGCGCGTTTGGTCATTTCAATGCAGAGGATAGTCCCATGACGCGTTTATTTCGACGCTGGATCGCCCGCGCGGTGCTGTCGCTCAGCATCGTCGCCGCAACCGTCAGTGCCTCCTACGGCCAGGAGAAAGTGGTCCGCATCGGTTACCAGAAATACGGCAAGCTGGTGCTGCTCAAGAGCAAGGGCTCGCTCGAGGAAAAGCTGAAGGCGGTCGGCACCAAGGTGGTGTGGACCGAGTTTCCGTCCGGGCCGCCGCTGCTCGAGGCGCTCAATGTCGGCGCGATCGATTTCGGCAACACCGGCGAGGCGCCGCCGATCTTCGCGCAGGCCGCCGGCGCGCCGATCCAGTATGTCGCCTACGAGCCGCCGGCGCCGAAGGGCGAGGCGATCCTGGTGCCGAAGGACAGCGCGATCAAGTCGGTCACTGACCTGAAGGGCAAGAAGGTCGCGCTGAACAAGGGCTCCAACGTCCACTATCTCTTGGTGAAGGCGCTGGAGAAGGCCGGCGTCAAATATTCCGAGATCGAGCCGGTGTTCCTGGCGCCGGCCGATGCACGCGCGGCGTTCGAGCGCGGCGCGGTCGATGCCTGGGTGATCTGGGATCCGTTCCAGGCCGCGGCGGAGGCTGCGACCGGCGCCCGCACGGTCGCCGACGGCACCGGCATCGTCGCGAACTATCAGTTCTACTTCGCCTCGAAGAAATTCCTGCAGGCCGATCCGAAGATCGTCGAGCTCGTGCTGGCGCAGCTGAGCGAGGTCGACGACTGGGCCAAGGGCGATATCCACGCCGTTGCCGAGCAGCTGGCGCCGAGCATCGGCCTGTCGGTGCCGGTGGTCGAGGTCGCGCTGAAGCGGCAGGCCTACGGCATCAAGCCGGTCACCGATGCGGTGGTCGCGGACCAGCAGCAGGTCGCCGACACGTTCTTCGCGCTCGGCCTGATCCCGAAACAAATCAAGATTTCCGACGTCGCATGGAGGCCGGGCACGTGAGCACCCCAACCAACGCCAACATCCTCTGGTTCCTGCCGACCCACGGCGACAGCCGCTATCTCGGCACGTCAATCGGCGGCCGCGAGGTGAACTTCAATTATCTGCGCCAGATCGCGCAGGCCGCGGATCAGCTCGGCTATTACGGCGTGCTGTTGCCGACCGGGCGGAGCTGCGAGGATTCCTGGGTGGTGGCCTCTGCCGTCGCGCCCTGGACCGAACGCCTGCGCTATCTCGTGGCGGTGAGGCCCGGCCTGCAGTCGCCGAGCGTCGCCGCACGGATGACCGCGACGCTGGACCGGCTGTCGAACGGCCGCCTTCTGATCAACGTCGTCACCGGCGGCGATCCGATCGAGAACAAGGGCGACGGCATCTTCTTAGGTCACGACGAGCGCTACGCGGTGACCCGCGAGTTCCTCAACGTCTACAGCGATCTGCTGGCGGGCAAGACCGTCAATGTCGAAGGCGAGCACATAAGGATCGAGGACGGCCGCCTGCTGTTCAATCCGGTGCAGTCGCCGCGGCCGCCGCTGTATTTCGGCGGCTCCTCGGATGCCGGCATCGACGTCGCGGTCGACACCGTCGACAAATATCTCACCTGGGGCGAGCCGCCGGCGCAGGTCGCCGAGAAGATCGCCAAGGTGAAGGCGGTGGCGGCGCAGCGCGGCCGCAAGCTCTCGTTCGGCATCCGCCTGCATGTGATCGTGCGCGAGACCAACGCGGAAGCGTGGCGCGCCGCCGACGAGCTGATTCAGTACGTCACCGACGACACGGTGGCCGCCGCGCAAAAGATCTTTGCGCGGATGGATTCGGTCGGCCAGCAGCGCATGGCGCAGCTGCATGGCGGCCGCCGCGACAAGCTCGAGATCAGCCCGAACCTGTGGGCCGGCGTCGGCCTGGTGCGCGGCGGGGCCGGCACCGCGCTGGTCGGCGATCCCGAGACCGTCGCCGCGCGGATCAAGGAGTATCAGGAGATCGGCGTCGATACCTTCATCATGTCGGGCTACCCGCATCTCGAGGAAGCCTATCGCTTCGCCGAATTGGTGTTCCCACTGCTGTCGCTGGCGCAGGGCGGCAACGTGACGCCGATCCGCGTCAACACCGGGCCGTTCGGTGAGACCATCGGCAACGACTATCGTCCGCAGAAGCAGGCATCGCAATCATGAGTCTCATCGACAGTCTCCCGCGCCGCAAAGCGTTTTCGAGCGAAGTGGATGCCGGTTCGCGTGAAGAAAACGCGTCAAAACAAAAATCTGGAGCTCCGTTCCGATCCCATCGGAACGGAAACAGCTCCAGCGCGCCGAAACTCCCGAAGGTCGACGGCTTGATCCCCTGGATCGTGCCGCTGGCGATCGTGCTGGTGTGGCAGCTTGCTTGCGTCACCGGCTACGTGCCCTCGCGGGTGTTGCCGGCGCCGACTGACGTCGCGGTGGCGGGATGGAAGTTGCTGCTGTCCGGCGAACTGGTCCGCAACATCTGGGTCAGCTTCTGGCGCGCCTCGATCGGCTTCTTGATCGGCGGCGGCATCGGCTTTGCCTTCGGCCTCGCCAACGGCCTGTCGCAGCTGTCGGCAAAGCTCACCGACACCACCTTGCAGATGGTGCGCAACATTCCGCATTTGGCGCTGATCCCGCTCGTCATCCTGTGGTTCGGCATCGACGAGTCGGCCAAGCTGTTCCTGGTTGCGCTCGGCGTGTTCTTCCCGATCTATCTCAACACGCTGCACGGCATTCGCACCGTCGACCCGCAGCTGATCGAGATGGGCCGCATCTACGGTATGACCGACGGCGAGCTGTTCCGCCGGGTGATCTTCCCCGGCGCGCTGCCCTCGATCTTCGTCGGCCTGCGCTTCGCGCTCGGCATCATGTGGCTGACCTTGATCGTCGCCGAGACCATCGCGGCCTCGTCGGGCCTCGGCTACATGGCGATGCAGGCGCGCGAGTTCATGCTGATCGACGTCGTCGTGCTCTCGATCCTGATCTACGCCTTGCTCGGCAAGCTCGCCGACAGCGCCTCGCGGGCGCTGGAGCGGCTGACCCTGTCGTGGCATCCCGCCTTCCAGAAGAAGTGAGAATCAGAATGCAAGAAGCGCTTCGTTTCGAAACCGCGGAAGCCGAGCCGGTCGACCGCACCGAGATCGTCGTGAAGGCGAGGCAGTTGCGGCGCGTGCCGGAAGGCGCGGCCCGCGGCCTGTCGCTGACCATCCGCGGCCTGCGCAAGGCGTTCGGCGACACCGAGGTGCTGCGCGGCATCGACCTGCACATCCCGGCCGGCCAGTTCGTCGCGATCGTCGGCCGCAGCGGCTGCGGCAAGAGCACGCTGCTGCGTCTGATCGCCGGCCTCGACGCGCCGACGGCGGGAACCATCGCCTTCGGCGAACCGCCGCGGGCGCAGGACGTGCGCGTCATGTTCCAGGAGCCGCGGCTGCTGCCCTGGGCGCGGGTGCTGTCCAATGTCGAGGTCGGGCTGGGGCGCGAGCGCTCGTCTGCTGATGCACAGGCGCGCGCCGAGCGCGCGCTGGTCGAGGTCGGACTCGGCGACAAGCGCACCCAGTGGCCGTCGGTGCTGTCGGGCGGGCAGAAGCAGCGCGTGGCGCTGGCGCGGGCGCTGGTCAGCCAGCCGCGCGTGCTGGCATTGGACGAACCGCTCGGCGCACTCGATGCGCTGACGCGGATCTCGATGCAGCAACTGCTGGAGCGGGTCTGGCGCGACCAGGGCTTCACCGCGATCCTGGTGACGCATGACGTCGCCGAGGCGGTCGCGCTCGCCGACCGCGTGCTGGTCATCGAGGACGGCCGCATCGCCGAGGATGTCACGATCGACCTGCCGCGGCCGCGCCGGCGCGGGTCAGCCGAACTCGCCGCGCTGGAGGGCGAGATCCTGAAGCATCTGCTCGAAGGCAGCGAAGACAGTCTGTGAGGTCGCCATGAATTCCATCGTCCGCAATGTTTCGATCGTATCAGCGGTTGCGGCCGCCGAATTCCGCGGCGCGATGCGTCACCTCACCGGCGGCGTCAGCGTGATCACGGCCGGCCGGGCCAAGGATATCTCGGGAATGACGGTGACCTCGGTGTCGTCGCTGTCGGTCGAGCCGCCGTCCTTGATCGTCAGCATCAACCGCGCGGCCTCGTCATGGCCGCTGATCGCGCGCCATGGCGTGTTCGGCGTCAACATCCTGGCCGCGGATCAGCGCGACATCGCCGAGCGCTTCACCGGCAAGGGCGGCCTGAAGGGCGCGGACCGCTTCACCGGCGCCGAGTGGACGACGCGCGCGTCAGGCGTCCCGCTGCTGGTCGGCGCGTTGACCGCGGTTGATTGCGAGGTCGAGGAGACCATCGAACGGCATTCGCACGTGATCGTCATCGGCCGCGTGCTCGACGTGATCGCGTCAGAGCGCACCGCCGCGCTGGCATATTGGCACGGCGAGTATGTCGCGATCGACCATGAGGAAGACGCCGCGCGGCTGGCTGAGGTCAGCCTGCCGTCGCGTCATGTTCATGTGTGAGGGCCGCGTTAGCGCGCGGTGCTTATCCGGATCGGACTTTAGAAAACTGCGCTCAGCGATGCCGGGCTGTCGATGATCACATTGCTGCCGCGGACGCCAGCCCATACAGCCTGGATGGTCTGAGCTGCATTGGCCAGCGGAATGCCAACGACGAGCGTGGTCGGGATACGGCCAAAGCTCGACGGGGTCTCGTTATAGGTGAAGCTTGCGACGACCGGCGAGACCGTGCCATTGACGGTGACTCCGAACACGCCGCCCGGAATATCGTTGCCCGTGGCGTAGGGATTCGGAACGTTAAGGGTGATGATCGCGGTGGTGCCGACGCCCTCCGGAATCGTCAGGCTGAGGCCTTGCATCGGCGTTAAAGTCGCGGAGGTCGTGGACAGGGTGCCGCTGGTCTGCGCATAAAGGGCCATATCACTCTCCAGTTGTCTAAGAATGTAAACGCAATAGGAGATTGAATAAGGCAACCTGCCGCAAGATTCAAGGGATGAACGGCGCCGAGGCCGGCGCGGCATGTTGGCTGTGGCGCTTTCCCAATCGGCGCATTAAATGGCGCGGATGTTTCGGAGAGGTGACCGTTGGATGAAACGCGTGGGAACCTGGCTGTTCTATCTCGTCGGTGCGATCGCCGTCGCCTATCTCGCGCTCTATGCCTATGTGACGTTCACCGGTCGCGACATCACGCCCGGCGATCCGATCCGGATCTTCCGCAAGCCCGACGCGCCCAGTTATTCGTGAGGCGAGGCAAACGGCGGGACTTAATCCGTCGCTTCCCGTGCTCAGCCGGCGTTCGCCATGCGCTGATAGTCGGGCGCGCCATTGCCGGCCGGGGTGATCGGAATGCCGCCGTCGGCATATTCGTTCAGCTTGTTGCGCAGCGTGCGGATCGAGATGCCGAGGATGTTGGCGGCATGGGTGCGATTGCCGAGGCAGTGCTTCAGCGTCTCCAGGATCAGGTCGCGCTCGACATCGGCGACCGTGCGGCCCACCAGCGCGCGGGTGACCTGCTCGGCGGCCAGCGTGGCGTGCGCGACCGCGGGCGCGGTCTTGGCGAGGTCGAGGCGGTCGCCGTCGGGGGTCAGGATCGCCTCAGCGCCGATCTCGTCGCCCTGCGCCATCAGGACCGCGCGATGGATGGTGTTCTCGAGCTCGCGGACGTTGCCCTGCCAGCGGTTCGCGGTCAGGATGCGGCGGGCATCAGTCGAGATCGGACGGACCGGCATGCCGTTGGCCTCGGCATATTTCCTGGCGAAATGCTGCGCCAGCTCGAGGATGTCGGCCGGGCGGTCGCGCAGCGGCGGAATCTTCAGGTTGACGACGTTGAGGCGGAACAGCAGGTCCTCGCGGAAGGTGCCTTCGCGCACCGCCTCCGAGAGGTTGCGGTTCGAGGTCGCGATGATGCGGATGTCGACCGGGACCGGCTTGGTGCCGCCGACGCGGTCGATCACGCGCTCCTGGATCGCGCGCAGCAGCTTGGACTGCAGCCGCACGTCCATCTCGGAGATTTCGTCGAGCAACAGCGTGCCGCCGGTCGCTTCCTCGAACTTGCCGATGCGGCGCGCGACCGCGCCGGTGAAGGCACCCTTCTCATGGCCGAACAGCTCGGATTCCAAGAGGTGCTCGGGGATCGCGGCGCAGTTGATCGAGATGAACGGCCGCTTGGCGCGGGCCGAGCGGGAATGGACGTAGCGCGCCAGCACTTCCTTGCCGGTGCCGGACTCGCCGGTGATCATGACGGAGGCGTCCGAGCCCGCGATCTGCTGCGCCAGCTTGATCACCCGGCCCATCGCCTCGTCGCGGTAGATCAAATCGCGCGCGTCATTGGCGACCGCGGCCAGCACCGCTGCGATCAACTCGGGGTCCGGCGGCAGCGGGATGTATTCCTTGGCGCCGGCATGGATCGCGGCGACCGCGGCGCGGGCGTCGTTGGAGATGCCGCAGGCGACGATCGGTACGTGGATGTGCTCGGCGTCGAGCCGCATCACGAGGTCGCGGATGTCGAGACCGACATCGACCAGCAGGAGGTCGGCGCCCTTGCCGCCGCGCAGCACGTTCATCGCCTGTTCGGCGGCCTCGGCGTGGGTCACGGAGGCGCCGTTGTCCATCGCGATCTTGGTCGCGGTCGTGAGTTGGCCCTTCAGGGTGCCAACGATGAGAAGCCGCATGATGATCTCCTGTTCGTCTGGTCGCGCAGGTCCCGCGCGTGACCGCCTGAGTTATTAAGAGCGTTCTGCCTTGATGATTTCGGTCATGGTCACGCCGAGCTTGTCTTCCACCAGCACCACTTCGCCACGCGCCACCAGGCGGTTGTTGACGTAGATGTCGATCGCCTCGCCGACGCGGCGGTCGAGTTCGAGCACGGTGCCCGGTCCGAGTTTCAAGAGGTCGCCGACGTCCATCTTGGAGCGGCCGAGCACCGCCGAGACCTGCACCGGCACGTCGAACACGGCCTCCAGATCGGCCGCGATGCGCGCGGCATGTTCGTCCTCGTTGTAGCCGATGTCGTCGATGGTGGGCGCGTCGGCGGAATTGAGATCGGGAAGCGGGACTTGGGTGTCGGTGTCGGTCATGGTTCAGCCCTCAATCGCCTTCAGCCGGCCTGGCCGCGGGACGCCAGATAGCGCCCGACGAGTTCGTTGATCTTGCCTTCGATCGCGGCGCGTTCCAGCACGACGCCGCCATCGGCCCATTCGATCCGGCAGTCGCCGGTCGCAATCGTCGGCTCGGCCAGGATCACCAGCCGACCCTGAAAGCCGGAATGCGCCGCCATCCGCTCGATATTGTCATGCGCCGCCTCGTAGAGCGCGTCGTTGATGCGGACCACGAGATGCGGCGTCGCCACCAGATGCGAGAAGCAGTCGGAGACCAGCGCGGTGATCTCGCCGAGCGGCTCGCGCGCGATCAGCTCGGAACAAAGCTTGCGGGCGACCGCCACCGCGACGTCCACCGCCTCGGTCTCCATCCGCGTCTCGATGCCGGCGAAGCGCGCCGCGATGCCCTTGATCGCGGTGCCGATCTCCTCCAACGCCTGCGCGGCCCGGCGGTCGCTCTCGACCTTGGCCTCGCGCAGCGCGGCCTCGTAGCCGGCGCGATAGGCCCGCGCCTCGGCGTCGGCGACCTTCTGCGCGACCTCGGCCGGCGTCGGCGCGCGTTCGCGTGCGCGGTCCGGCGCCGAGAAATCCGTGTCGAACAGGAATTTTGCGGGCGCGGCCATCAATACACCAGCTCGTCGTCGGCGCGGTTCTTGGTCAGCGTGATCTCGCCGCGGGCGGCGAGATCCTTGGCGAGGTTGACCAGAAGGGCCTGGGCCTCGTCGACGTCGCGCAGCCGCACCGGGCCCATCGCGGCCATGTCGTCCATCAGCATCTTGCCGGCGCGCGAGGACATGTTGCCGAGGAAGAAGCTGCGCACCTCCTCGTTGGCGCTCTTCAGCGCGACGCCGAGCTTGTCCTTGTCGATGTTGCGCATCAGCGTCTGGGCCGAGGCGGTATCGAGCTTGATCAAATCGTCGAAGGTGAACATCAGCGCCTTGATGCGCTCGGCGGATTCGCGGTTTTCCTCTTCCAGCGAGGTGATGAAGCGGGTCTCGGTCTGGCGGTCGAAATTGTTGAAGATCTCGGCCATCACCTCATGGGCGTCGCGGCGGCGGGTCTGCGACAGGTTCGACATGAACTCGGTGCGCAGCGTCTGCTCGACGCGCTCGATGACTTCCTTCTGCACGGCTTCCATCCGCAGCATGCGGCCGACCACGTCGAGGGCGATGTCCTCGGGCAGGATCGCGAGCACGCGCGCGGCGTGCTCCGGCTTCAGCTTCGACAGCACCACGGCGATGGTCTGCGGGTATTCGTTCTTGAGGTAGTTGGCGAGCACCTCTTCCTGCACGTTGGAGAGCTTCTCCCACATGTTGCGGCCGGCCGGGCCGCGGATCTCGTCCATGATGCCGGAGACGCGCTCGGCCGGCAGGTATTGCTGCAGCAGCCGTTCGGTGGCGTCGAAATTGCCCATCAGCGCGCCGGAGGCCGACATCCGCGAGACGAATTCCAGCATCAAGTCCTCGACCACGTCGGCCTCGACGGTGCCGAGGGTCGACATGTGGACCGACAGCTCGCGGACTTCCTCGTCGTCGAGCATCGACCAGATCTTGCCGCCATACTGCTCGCCGAGTGCGAGCATCAGGATTGCCGCGCGCTTGGGGCCGGGTAACGGCTTGCCCTTGGGCCGGGCGCTTTGCCGGTTCGCCAGCGTCGAGAGGACGGTGGCGATGTCGTTGGCGTTGGTGGTCTGGGGTACGGCGGCCATGTCAGTTCTCTACCGGCTCGCTCAGCCATTGACGGACGATGGAGACGGTTTCGTTCGGATTGCGTTCGGCGAGCTCGCCGACCCGGTGCACGGCCTGGGCGTGGACCTGGCCCTGGATCTGGGCGACGTCGATCAATTGCGCCGCGCCGCTGCCGCTCGGGATCAGCGCCTGACCTGGCGTTGCGGCGCTCTCGGCATGCGCTTCCGCCAACGCGGGCATGCCCGCGCCGGCCAGCGCCGGAATGACGTCGGCCGCCACGATGCGCTTGACCAGCGGGCGGACCACCATGAACAGCACGACGAGGCCGAGCATCATCATGACGCCGAGCTCGATGACGTACATCACGTCATCCTTGGTGAACTGCAGCATGCCGAGCACGCCGGTCGGCTCGGCGATCGGCTGCGCGGCGGGCGGCTCGGCGAAGCGCAGGTTGACGACCTCGACCTGGTCGCCGCGCTTCTGGTCGAAGCCGATCGCGGAGCGGACCAAAGCGGCGATGCGGTCGAGCTGCTCCTTGGTGCGGTCCTGATAGACCAGCTCGCCTTTTTCGTTCTTGGAGTAGCTGCCGTCGACCAGCACCGCGACCGAGATGCGATTGACGCGGCCGGCCTCGGTCACCTCGGTCTTGGTGGTGCGCGAAATCTCGTAATTGTTGGTCTCTTCGCTCTTCTTGCTCTGGTCGCGGGCGGCGGGCGGCGTTGTCCTGGTTCTGGCCGCCCGGCAGCTCGTTGGCGACGGTGACCTGGCCGGAATTGTCGGCGGTGAGGCTACTTTCCTCGCGGGTCTGGGTCGAGCGCAGCACCCGTCCTTCGGGGTCGAACTTGTCCGAGGTCTGGGTGATCTTGTTGTAGTCGAAGTCGGCGGAGAGCTGGACGCGGGCGCGGCCGGCGCCGACCACCGAGGAGACGATGTCCTCGACCTGCTTGCGCATCCGCTTCTCGAAGGCGGCGCGGCGCTCGTCGCCGACCGCGGCGTCGGCATCGGACTGGGCGCCGTCGGCGAGCAGTTGCCCGGCCTCGTCGACGATCGAGACCCGCTGCGGCTTCAGCCCGTTGACGGCGGAGGCGACGACGTGGCGGATAGCCCGGATCTGCTGCGGCTCCAGCGCGCCACGCACCCTGAGCACGATCGAAGCGGAGGGCTCCGGCGTCTCGCGCGAGAACAGCGGCTTCTCCGGCAGTACCAGATGGACGCGCGCGGCCTGGACGCGGTCGATGGCGCGGATGGTGCGGGCGAGCTCGCCCTCCAGCGCCCGCAGATGATTGATGTTCTGGACGAAGCTCGTGGTGCCCAGGGCATCCGACTTGTCGAAGATCTCGTAGCCGACGCCGCCGCCCTTGGGCATGCCGCCCTCGGCGAGCTTCATCCTGAGCCGCGTCACCTTGTCCTTCGGCACCATGATTGCGGCGCCGTCATTGCGCAGCTCGAACGGGATCGCCTGGCGTTCCAGCTCCTTGATGATTCCAGAGGAATCCTCGGTCGACAGGTCGGTGAAGAGGGTGGTCATCTGTGGCGTCGTGACGCGCATGATGACGAAGGCGAAGAAGCCGATCAGGGCCGCGGTGACCGCAACCATGGCCGCGAGGCGGGCCGCACCAAGACCTCTCAGGAAAGCAACCAGACTTTGCACCAACGGCCCCCAGGATTCGGCCCGCGCGGGTCCGACTGGGCAAATATTGCCTAGGGTATGGTTTCCATATGGTTAACGAAGGTTAAGGACCGCGGCAAAATCGCGGACATGAAAAAAACCGGCTTCGCAAGGCGAGGCCGGTTTTCGTCAAATGCCACAGGATCGGCGCCGAATTACTGCCGATATTGCTGGATGCGGGTGGTGCGCAGCCCGGCCAGACCGTGCTGGTCGATCGAGAACTGCCAGGAAAGGAATTCATCGACGGTCAATGTGTAGCGGCTGCAGGCCTCCTCGAGAGAGAGCAGGCCGCCGCGGACCGCAGCGACGACTTCGGCCTTGCGGCGGATGACCCACCGTTTGGTACCGGGGGCCGGCAAATCCGCAATCGTTAACGGGCTGCCGTCAGGCCCGATGACGTATTTCACCCTCGGGCGATGGGGTTCTGTCATGGCGTACTCACAAACTCTCAACCACTGAACTCGCAAGGGGTAAGCTACGCCTCCCGGTTTAAAATTTGCCTAAGCCCAAGCGTTCAATACGAATCTCGTTGGAACGGCCGGGAACATTCGGGTCTGCCCGCCGTCGGGCAGACCGGCGCGCGGCGCAATTCGCGGTTCGGCGCGCTCAAATCGTGGGGCGCAGGGGACCGCGCGCCAGCGTCAGCAAGGCATCGGCGAGCGCCTCTGAGGCCTTGTCCGGCCGTCTTTTCTCGTAGATGGCGAATTCTAGATCGGGAAGCGGCGGCAGGCCGTCGCCAATTCCGAGAACGCGCAGGCCCGTGGTGACCGCGCTGAGCGGCAGCGGGGTGACGGCAAGTCCCGCGACGGCGGCGGCACGGACGCCGGTCAGGCTCGGGCTGGTATAGACGATCTCCCAGCCGAGCTCGCCGTCGCGCAGCGCGGAGAGTGCGGCGTCGCGCGACACCGATCGTTCGCGGTACAGCGCCAGCGGCAGCGGCGCGCCGGGAACGAGATCGAACGTTTCCGCCGCGGTCCACACCAGCGGTTCGCGCCACACCAGACGGCCTTTCGACGTTCCGAGCGGCCGCTTGGCGAACACCAGATCGAGCCGGCCCGCATTGAGCTGCTCGATCAGTTCGGCGCTGACACCGATCTGCACCTCGAGCTTGACCCCGCGATGCAGCGCGGCGAAGCGGCCCAGCGCCGACGGCAATGAGCCGCCGGCGACTTCCTCGACCACGCCGAGACGGATCGAGCCGGACAGCCGCGGCGCCACCAGCCGCTGCCGCGCCGCTTCCTCGAGCTGCAGCAAACGCCGCGCATCGCCGAGCAGCATCTCGCCTTCGTCGGTCAGCGCGACGCTGCGCGTCGTGCGCCGGAACAGCGGCCGCCGGGTCTCGAGCTCGAGCCGCTTGATCTGCTGGCTGATGGTCGACTGGGTCAGATGCAATTGCTCGGCGGCGCGGTGGAAGCCGCCGCAATCGGCGACCGCGACGAAGGCCCGCAAAAGTTCGAGGTCGAGCATCGATTAATCCATATCTGTAATCAATCATATTATAGAATATCGTTTCTATTATCAATTCCGCCCGCCTACCTTCGCTTCAGATGATCAAGCAAGGAGAGGCCATCATGTCGGAGACGACACCACGAACCGATCGCACGGCGCGCCTCGTGCGCGCGCGAACTGTCTGCGGCACAAACGGAAAGGTCTGCCCGCCCGACCGCGCGATCGAGCTGCTGGAGGCGGTTATCGCATCCGGCGACCGGGTGGCACTCGAGGGCGACAACCAGAAACAGGCCGACTTCCTGGCCGCGTGCCTCGCCGGGGTGGACCCGGCGCGGGTGCATGATCTGCACATGGTGCAGTCGGTGCTGGCGCTTCCCGATCATCTCGCGGTGTTCGAGCGCGGCATCGCCAACCGCCTGGACTTCGCCTTTGCCGGCCCGCAGAGCCGCCGCCTTGCCGAGCTCGTCGCCGCCAAGGCGCTGCGGATCGGCGCGATCCATACCTATCTCGAGCTTTACGCGCGGATGCTGGTGGATCTGACGCCGCAGGTTGCGCTCATCGTGGCCGACAAGGCCGATCGCGACGGCAATCTGTACACCGGTCCGAACACCGAGGACACGCCGACCATCGCCGAGGCCGCGGCGTTCCGCGGCGGCGTCGTCGTGGCGCAGGTCAACGAAATCGTCGATCGCCTGCCGCGCGTCGATATCCCCGGCGACTGGGTCGATGTCGTGGTGCCCGGTCCGAAGCCGTATGCGATCGATCCGCTGTTCACGCGCGATCCCGCCAAGATCAGGGACGAGAACGTCCTGATGGCGATGATGGCGATTGCGGCGGTGTACGAACCTTATCAGGTGACACGGCTCAATCACGGCATCGGCTATGCCACCGCAGCGATCGAGCTGATCCTGCCGACCTTTGCCGCCAGGCGCGGGCTGAAGGGCAAGGTCGCGCGGAATTTCGTGCTCAACCCGCATCCGACGCTGATCCCCGCGATCGAAGCCGGCTTCGTCGACAACGTCTATTGCTTCGGCTCGGAGCTCGGCATGGAGCGCTATGTCGCCAGCCGTCCCGACGTGTTTCCGGTCGGCGCCGACGGCAATCTGCGCTCCAACCGCGCGCTGGCGCAGGTCGCCGGACAATATGCCTGCGATCTGTTCGTCGGCGGCACCTTGCAGATCGATCCCGAGGGCAACAGCTCGACCGCCACCAAGGACCGCATCACCGGCTTCGGCGGCGCGCCGAACATGGGTGCCGATCCGCGCGGCCGACGCCACGACAGCGTTGCCTGGCTGCGTGCCGGCGAGGAAGCAGGCGAGCGCCTGCGCGGCCGCAAGCTCGTGGTGCAGATGGTCCAGACCTGGCAGCCGAACGGCGCGCCGAGCTTCGTCGAGCGCCTCGACGCGTTCGACCTCGCGGCCTCGGCCGGCTTCGCGCTGCCGCCCGTCATGATCCATGGCGACGATGTCACCCACGTGATCACCGAACGCGGCGTCTGCAACCTGTTGCGTTGCCGCTCGCCGCAGGAGCGCGAGGCCGCCCTGCGCGCGGTCGCCGGCGACACCGAGTTCGGCCGGCGGCAGGACGCCGGGACGACCGACGGTCTGCGCCGCCGCGGCATCGTGATGCTGCCGTCCGATCTCGGCCTCGACGTCGAGACGGCGACGCGCGACTGGCTCGCCGCGAAATCCATCGACGATCTCGTCGCCGCATCGGGCAACCTCTACACGCCGCCCGCCAAATTCCGCCGCTAGAAGGAGGCTCCCATGACCCACGCCGAGCACATCCCAGGCAGTCCACCGGCCTCACTCGACAAAGCGAGGCAGCTCGCCGCGGCATTGTTGTCCGAGCGCGGCGAAGCGTCGGGCGCCCTGATCGCGCGCCAATTGCAGCAGACCATGCGCGCGCTCGATGCCACCGGCCGGCACGGCTTTCAACGCTATCTGGCGAGCGCGTTCCAGCCCGACGCGACGGCGCTGCAGGATGCGGCGAAGCGCTATCTTGCCGACGGCACCGCGGCGGCCGCGGCCGCCTTGGCCGACGCCGCCGATCCGCCGCGCCAGGAGGTGCTGCGGCGGATGAATATGGCGCCCGGCGGCACGGCGAGCCTGATCGCGATGCGCAGCGAGATCGCCGGCCGTCTCGGCCCCGAACCGGAGCTGAAGCTGCTCGATGCCGATCTCAAGCATCTGTTCGTCTCATGGTTCAATCGCGGCTTCCTCGAGCTTCGCCGCATCGACTGGCAGTCGCCGGCCGCCGTGCTCGAGAAGCTGATCGCCTATGAGGCGGTGCACGAGATCAAGGGCTGGGACGATCTGCGCCGCCGCCTTGCGCCCGACCGCCGCTGCTTTGCCTTCTTCCACCCCGCGCTGCCCGGCGAGCCGCTGATCTTCGTCGAGGTCGCGCTGGTGCAGGGATTGGCCACCGCCGTGCGACCGCTGCTGGTGCAGGATGCGGATCAAGACAGCGCCGGCCTCAGGGCCGCGCATGCCGACACCGCGATCTTCTATTCGATCTCCAACTGCCAGGACGGACTGCGCGGCGTGTCGTTCGGCAACTTCCTGATCAAGCAGGTGGTCGAGGAGCTGCAAACGGAATTCCCGCAGCTGAAACGCTTCTCCACGCTGTCACCGATCCCGGGCTTTCGGCGCTGGCTCAGCCAGCAGCCGCAATCCGGCGGCAACGAGGTCGCGATGCTGCGCGAGCTGGACCGCGAAGGCTGGTGGCACGACGCGGCGACCAGCGAGACCTGGCGTCCGGTCCTGATGAGGCTATGCGCGCAATATCTCACGCGCTCGCCGGCGTCAGGAAATCGCATCGATCCGGTGGCGCGCTTCCATCTCGGCAACGGTGCCCGATTGGAGCGGATCAATTGGCTCGGCAACACGGCCGATCGCGCGATGGCGGAATCCTTCGGCATCATGGTCAACTATCTTTACGATCACGACAGCATCGAGCGTAACCATGAGGCCTTTGCGCGCGTAGGAGAGATTGTCCGTTCACCGCAGGTGGACGCGCTTCTCTGATTTTCAACTCAGCATACAACAACGGAGCAGTAACATGATGATGAACAGACGCGCCTTCTCGACCGCCTTGCTCGCTGGAGCCGCGGCTTCACTGGTGTCCACGCGCGGCATGGCCGCCACCACGCCGCCGGTCAAGGCGCGCAACGTCGTGCTGGTGCACGGCCTGTTCGCCGACGGCTCCTGCTGGTCCGAGGTCATTCCGCGCCTGCAGGCCGCCGGGCTCAACGTGACGTCGGTGCAAAATCCGTTGACCACGCTGCCTGAAGCGGTTGCCTCCGCGCAGCGGGTGCTCGATCGCCAGGATGGTCCGACCGTGCTGGTCGGCCATTCCTTCTCCGGCATGATCGTCACCGAGGCCGGCGTGCATCCGAATGTCTCGGCGCTGGTCTATGTCGCGGCGCGCGCACCCGATGCGGACGAGGATTACACCGCGCTGGCAAAGACCTATCCGACGCCGCCCGCGAGCGCGGGCATCGTGTTCGACGGCGACGAGGGCCGGCTCAGCGAACAAGCGTTCCTGCGCGATTTCGCCGGCGACCTGCCGGAGGCGAAGGCGAAGGTGCTCTATGCCGTGCAGCAGCCGTTCCACAAGCAACTGCTGACCGGCAAGACCAGCCATGCGGCCTGGCGCAGCAGGCCGAGCTACTACGCCGTCTCGACCGAAGATCGCACCATCAATCCGGATCTCGAGCGCTTCATGGCCAAGCGGATGGGCGCCACCACGATCGAGGTGAAGGCCAGCCATCTCGCGCTGATCTCGCAGCCGGACGCGATCGCGCGGCTGATCCTCGACGCCGCGCGGCAGTCGAGCTGAGCGTCGGCGTTGACCGTGCGTGGGAGAGCATCCGCTTCTCCCGCGCACGATGACGCGCTCTAGAGGATATGCGCGCCATGACCGTCGAAGATGCCGCGATCGCCGGCGCGCGGCACAAGGTCATGTCCGGCGGCATCGACATCCGGCGGCCGGGCGCGCTTGGTGCCGAGCGTGTTCAGCAGCGTCGCGACCGCGGCCATCACAAGGACACCGGCAAGACTGAGTCCGATCTGCATCGAGAGCCGGTTCGAGATGTCAAACAGGTCGCATTGGCTGGCGAGCGCCAGCAGGACGCCGAGACAATAGATCGGCAGCGAGTTCTCGCCACAACGCCTCGCGCTGCGCAGCATCGGCGTCGACAGTCCCTGCCAGCCCGCTGGAACGAGCCATGACACCACGATGGCAAGTGCCAGAAAATGCAGCAGCCGCAACGGGCTCAAATTCGACTTGTCCATCGGAAACAGCAGATCCGTCAGCGCCTGCGGCAGCAGCGGCGGCTTGATGCCGTGGCCCAGCGCAACGACGAGGCCGAACGCGAGATAGAGCGCGGACAGAACCAGCGCAGGGCGCGACGTCACCCATCCCTGGATCGTCCTTCCCTCGATGACGTACCATGCGCCCAGCACGACCGGAAGCTGCCAGGCCAGTGGGTTGAAGAACCAGACGCCGTCGGGCCAGGCGGGAATGCTCCAGCCGAAGACATGCACCAGCGCATAAAGCGACAGCGAAAGACCAAGCGCCAGGTTCGGCGCTCGCAGCAGCAGCCACAGCAGCGGTGCGAACAACACGTGACAGATCACAAAGACCGGCAGCACGTCGGTATTGACAGGGTGGAATTGCAGCACCGCGGCGTGCGCAAGCGCTGCGCCCGGACGTTCGAACAGAACCCGCGTATTGCTGTCGTCGGCGAGACGGTCGCTGCCCGTGAGGTAGACGACGATCGCGCAGGCGAGCGTCAGCAGCAGAAAGGCGGCATAGATATCCCATCCTCGCCGCAGCGAACGGCCGATCATGCCGCGCCAACCGTCGCGCTGACGCGCCCTGCCGTAGGCCAGTGCGCAGGTGACGCCCGAGATGAACATGAAGATTTCGGCGGCATCGCAGAAGCCGTAGTTGCGCAGGGTCAGCCAGCTTCCGACGTTGTCTGGAATGTGATCGAGAAAGATCCACCACAACGCGATCCCGCGACAGACATCGATGCGCGGGTCGCGGCCGGTCGATCTGAACTCCGGCGGAGTCTCGCCGAGCAATCGCTTCGAGCTGCGGGTTCGATCGTGCATCTATCGATCTGTCTGGCGGGCGCGCAGCCTCATCGGACCCAGGTCCATGAGACGCCCGGGTGCTCCGAGGCGTGCGCGTGCCGGACTAGCCTCCGGCCAACCTGTATGATTGTGCGCTCCAGCTACTACCCGAGGGTTGGCGGCGCTTCCGCCGGCCAGCCGCAATCACGGGGACCGGGTGGATCGCTATCCTCTGACGGCGCCGCCTGCGCGACGTCGCCGATGGCCGGCAACAAATGCTGCTTTCGCATTTCGGCGAGGCGGGCGCGACAGTATTCACGATAAAGCATGTCGAATATGATGGACATGATCGAACGCCTTCTTGATCACTAGGTTGACTTTCCCACGTGACAGATTTCGACCATTTCAACCGGCGGCGATAACCGACAGTGCCGCAGGCAGTCCGACGCAACCAAAATCGATATCAGTCGTTCTACTGAATGACCTGCGCGTGGCGTCTTAGCCAGGAAACCGCGTACAGGGGCACGACACTGATTTGCGCTTGCACGCTGCCCGGAATGTTTGAAACGGATCCGATGGCAGCAATTATAAATAGAGCGATCGCGACTGCTTCTTCTTAAAAGGGAAATTTGCCGCGATTTTCATGATGTCATTATATACGTAATATTCTAATCACCAAGTGAACCAGTTCACATCAGCATCAATCACAGGCGAGCAAGACTAGCAGACCGGTAGCGTGGCTTCTTGGACTCATGCGCACGGATCGAGCGAAGGCCGGTGCGTGAATCGCAAAATGCAGATACTGACTGTGGAGTGCCGCAGCATTTCATTCTGGTGTTTTGTGAAGGCTGGAGGTCCCCATGCCGATGGACGCAGCCAATTTCGCATCGTATCGATTTTCGACGTGCGAGCTTCCGGAACGCATTCGTATCCCGCTCTGGCGCGAGCACTTTGGCCGATGCATCGTGCACGCCGATATCGAGCCTCTCTCGAACGTTTCATTCCAGGCCGATGCGTCGCTGCGAGCGGTTCAGGGTCTACGCATGCTGGCGCTGAAGGGCACGTCGATGCGGTTCAAGCGTTTGCAGGCGAACCTTGCCGATGGCGATGACTCCATCGGGGTCATCTTCTGCTCTCCGGGCAGAGGTCAGCTATCGCAGCGCGGCCGAGACGCCGATTTTCGCGCCGGCGATGCAATCGCAATTCTGCATTCCGAGCCTGCCAGCGTCACCTATATCGACGGGTTGCAATTCGGCCTGGCCGTGCCGCGCGAGGCACTTGCGCAGCGCGTGAGCGACGTCGAAGGCCTGGTCATGCGGCCAATTTGGCACCGGACAGAAGCATTCCGACTCTTTATCTCATACCTGAAATCGGTGCTTAAGACGAAAGCGCTGAGCGCGCCGAAGCTTCGCGATACGGTCGTGACCCATATCCACGATCTCATCGCGCTCGCGATCGGCGAGTGTGCTGCGCTGGGCGAGAGCAGCGCGAGCGCCGTCGTCGCTGCGCGGCACCGTGCCGTGCTCGACTACATCGCCGCACACTTTGAGGAGCCCGGGCTCAACGTTCAAACGGTTGCGCGTGGCCAGGGCATCTCGTCGCGCTATCTGCAGCGCCTGATGGCGTCATCAGGACCGTCATTCACCGAGCGCTTGAATGAATTGCGGCTCCAGCGGGCGCTCAAATTGCTCACCGAGCCAGATGCCGGCCGTCGGCGAATTTCCGATATCGCGCTCGAGGTCGGTTTCTCGGATGTTTCGCATTTCAACCGTCTGTTCCGAGCCCGCTTCGGCGATTCGCCACGCGGTGTGCGGCTCGCACGAAAGGGCTCTCACTGAGCCGCCGCCCCTGATCGGCATGTGCGCGAGATGCTGCATGGGGGCGCTCCGGAGCGAAGGGCGAGGTGGGTTGAGGCCGGCTGCAAGTCTGGTTGGGGCAAAACCCGACGTTGGGGCGGGCCCGAGCCTCGAACGCCTCTCGCGGCTGTGCGCGCATTAGCTTATGTGAATCGACACAACTTATGTGAATCGAAGCGCTATGGTGGCGGCTCTGCTCCCGGAGTGGCGAGCCATTGGTCGATCTGGACGGCGCGCTCGGCCTCGCGGGCCTTCTTGAGAAGTCGTTCCCGCTCGGTGCCGGGAGGCAGATGCGAAGCCCTCGCGCGGGCCGCTTCCTCCAGCTGAATGAGGCGGTATGCGAGCGTCGTGGTTTGCTTGAAGCGATTGCGACGTTTCATGTGTGCAATTGGTGTTTCAACCCTGATGTAGGTCCGAACCGCGCTCGTCGTCGTTTGTTCCTATTGAACGGCGGGGCGTGGCCTGTCCTGGTCGCCTCCTTGAGAGCACCATGCGGCGGGCCGGCCAGGGAATGCTGGACATCGGCCGGCAGCGTCGGTCTGCGGGAAGCGAGCCGAGCCGAGCTGAGAACGATCGTTCCCCGTCAGACGCTCGTCGAAGCCAGGGGGATGCGGAAGAGTTCGCTATCGCCCGCATCGCGAACCGAAATGAAATTGCCGTCGCGAACCATCTCCGGCTTTTCGGTCCCGATCCGGTGAGCGATGAAGCTGCCGTGATCCTGGGCGTCCTTGTCGTCGGCACAGTCGTGACCGACGACGTCGTGTGCGGGGATGTCGCCCGCGAGATGGAAGAAGTATCTGGGCATCTAGGTCAGCTTGTCCAAATTGCCGAACGGCTTCGCGGGCGGCGCGTTCTCGGCCTTCTTGATCTGCTGCGCGCCTTCCTTGGCAAGCCTGCCATCGTTGATGATCTCGGCGATGAGCTGCTTGACCCGTCCGCCGATCCTGTCTGCAATGCCTGTCATGGCTTACCCTTGTTCGTGCTGCCGCCCGCGGCCTCTCACGACTGAAGTATCGCTCGTGGAGAATGTTCCTCCGAGGGGTGAGGACCCAGCCATCCAAGAAAGGAACAAATGACTGTCCGGAAGATTGGATCGCCAGCAACGGCCGAGGCTCAGGCCGAGCGGTTGACGCGAGAAATTCAGTGACGAAGCGCCTGACCAGGAAAGAGCAGTTCGATCGATCGAAGATCAACATGCACGATCTGCTTCAGGTGAGATGCTGGACACATGCCCTCGGTGTGTCGCGCGAACAGCTGCGTAAAGCCGTCGAGAAGGTCGGTGACTCAGCCGTGACGGTTCGCAAGGAGCTCGGAATTCCCGAGGAATGACATGGCCACCGTACAGCAGATCCGGGACTACGCGCGGCAGCTCTGGGAGAAGGCCGGAAAGCCCGACGGCAGGGACGAGCAATTCCGGCACGCGGCCGAGGTCGAACTGAATGCGGAGAACGAAAGTCCGGACGCGCCAGCACTGGACCAGCCGAACAAGACGATCATTCCCGGATGAAGCCGGTCTTGCCGCGAGAGGCGTGCCGGCGGCGCGATTGATGGGGATCCTCCATTAGGAACATTGCCATTCTGTCGCGGTTCTCGAAACGCCGCATGGAGCGGTGAGGAGGACGTTATGAAAAGACTGGTTTTGATTTCTGTTGCCGCCGTATTGGCGTCGACGGGCGCTTTTGCCCAGAGCACGATTGTCGGCACGACCGGTGCCGGACATGCCGCCACCGTGCAGATCGAGCCGCAATACCGTACGCGAATCCACAGCTATGTGACCGAACACAAGATCCGTCCCGTCGAGACGCGGGAGAGGATCGTCGTCGGCTCGCCTGTGCCGCGCGAGGTCGAGCTTGAAGCGGTGCCTGCCGATTGGGGCCCGTCGCTCACCAGATATCGCTATGTCTATACCGGCCAGCGCGTGATGCTGGTCGATCCCGACACCCGTACGGTCGTCCAGGAAGTCGAGTGAGGCCGCTCTGATGGCGGGCCGCCAGCAACGGCGGCGGCCCGCCATCAGCCGGAACGCCTGATCCGCGGGACAAGCGCCGTTCGGTCAGGGGTCATCGACCGCGTCGGCCGTCAGAGACCGATGCTGGCGACAGCCGCTTCCGCGATGCCCTTCGCGTCGAGGGCCCCGGTCTTGCCGATCTCGATGACCTTGCGGGCCACGATCTCGCAAAGCGGATCGTTGCGATCGACCAGACCCATCGAATGCAGCGCCAGGCTGAACGCCCTGTTGAAGAGCTCGATTTGCTCCGGCGTGTATTCGTCCGTCTTCAGCAAGCGATTGATCGGCATTGTCGAGCCCCACAGCAAGCAGCCAAGTGACGTGGCTATAGCATGGAACCGTCGCGATCGGCACCCGGCTTTCCCTGCGCCCTCCAGCAGAGGCGAGACGAGAAGCAAAAGCTCGGGCAAATCATGTCGCGAGAATGCGATCGTGTGACCACAAAACCCGCGCCACACACTCAGTGTCGTCCTGGCGAAAGCCAGGACCCATTACCCCAACTCTCAATTGTTGCGCGACGCTGGGGCCACGATCCCGCTCATCACCGAAGACGGTGGTTGATGGTGTGGACGGCCCCCTACGGCATCAGTGTGCCAGAATGAGGTTGTCTAGATCTCATACAAGGGAGCCGTCCGTGAACCAGATTATCCGCATTGGGATTGATACGTCGAAGTATATTTTTGTGCTGCATGGGGTTGATGCGGCGGAGCAGGTGGTGCTGCGCAAGAAGCTGTCGCGCAAACAAGTGCTGGAGTTCTTCGCCAAATTGCCGCCGACTGTGATCGGGATGGAGGCCTGCGGGGCTTCGCAACATTGGGCGCGTCAGCTTTCCAAGCTCGGTCACGAGGTGAAGCTGATGGCACCGCAATTGGTCAAACCCTACGTGATGCGGAACAAGAATGACGGGCGGGATGCAGAAGGCCTGTGTGAAGCGATGAGCCGGCCGAGCATGCGCTTCGTGCCGGTGAAGACGGCCGAGCAGCAGGCCGCGCTGATGCTGATGGGTGTCCGCGACGGATTGATCGTCCGGCGCACCCAGCTGACCAATACGATACGCGGCCACGCGGCGGAGTATGGCCTGATCGCCCCCAAGGGACTGGACGCGATCGAACCCCTGCTGGTGCGGATTGCGCAGGACGAGACGCTTCCGGTTCTGGCGCGCGAGCTGTTTGTGGTGCTGGGCCGGGAGCGCGTCAGGCTCGAGGGTGAGTTGGAGGCGGTTGAGGCCAAGCTGATGGCCTGGCACCGCGCCGATGCCACGGGCCGGCGCTTGGCTCAGATCCCCTCGGTCGGTCCGATCGTTGCAACCGCGCTGGTGATGAAGACACCTGATCCGCGCACGTTCCGTTCTGGTCGTCATTTTGCGGCCTGGCTGGGATTGACACCCAAGGACCACTCCACCGCTGGCAAGACCAGGCTTGGCAAGATCACGCGGGCTGGCGATGAGAACTTGCGCCGTCTGCTGGTGGTCGGGGCCACAGCGGTGATCCAGCAGGCCAGGCGGGGACGCGGTCATCACTCGCGCTGGCTGCTGGCCCTGATCAAGCGCAAGCCGCCGAAGCTTGCGGCCGTGGCGCTCGCCAACAAAGTGGCCCGTATCGCCTGGAAGCTGATGGCAACGGGCGAGAGTTACGAGGCGGCACGGATGAATCCCATGACAGCCGCCGCCTAATCGATTAGCCGGCGGGCTCGCTCGCCGGCCGACCGGAGCTGCAAGAGCAGATGGAGCGATCGATCGAGCAACGATGCGAGACAGTCCGCAGGACCCATCGGCTGCCAACAGGCCGCGTGGTTGTTTGGAACTCGCATCGCGCAAACCATCTTGGCCAGCGATCCATTCGATCGCACCCAACAGGCCGGACATATGGATGCAAGCGATCCGATCTCACCAAACAGCTCTTGTGCCACGGGGGCCGTCCACATATGGGTCCTGGCTTTCGCCAGGACGACGATACAGTGTGGTGTGCGCGGTCGCCCGCTCAACGCGCAGCTACGGATCGTGGCAATGTGCTCAGCTCGAGCCAGTCGCCCCGCGCACCACGCGCTTGATCTTGTCGGTGGTGTAGGTCTGCCCGCCGATCGAGAGCAGCGGCGGGGAGGCGGTCAGGTCGACGGAGTCGACGACGCCCTGCACCTCGGTCGAGATGGCGATCGGGTTGCCCTTGGAATCCTTGCCGGTGGCGGTCAGCGTGTAGGTGCCGGCCGGCCATTGCGTGCCGTCATTGCCCTTGCCATCCCAGACGAAGCTGGCATTGCCCTGCTTCAGGCTGAAATTGCCGGAATAGGCGGTCTGGCCGGTCGCGCTGGTGATCGTGATGGTGGCGCTGGTGGCTTGCGGGGACACCAGATTCCAGGTCGCGGATTTGTCGAACTGCGTCTTGCTGCCGTCGACCGCGACCGTGTTGCCGACATAGACCAGCGCCTGGGTCGACTGCGCGCTCTTCTCGATCTCGATCAGCGACTTCAGCTGATCGTTGGATTTCAGCTGCTGCTCGACGCCCGCGAACTGCACCAGCTGCTGGGTGAACTGGTTGGTGTCGAGCGGGTCGAGCGGGTTCTGGTTCTGCAACTGCGTGGTCAGCAGCGTCAGGAAGGTCTGGAAATTGTCGGCGATGCCCTGCGAGGAGGTCGTCAGGCCGCTGCCGCTGCTGCTTCCAGAGTTCGTTCCGTTGCTGGTGCCCGGTGCTGAGACGACGGGCGTCGGCATAGTTGCATCGACTGCCATGGTGAACTCCTTACACTCTGATATCGACGCCGCCGAGGGCGCCGGTTGCACGGCCGTAGGAGCGGCCCGCCGCTGCGGCGGGAACGCTGTCCTCCTCGGTGACGATCAAACGATGGGCGTTCGGATTGGACTGGCCATTGTTGTTTTGGCCTGACTGCGACTGGTCGCGCAGGCTGAACTGCAATCCGCCATTGCCGGTCGAGAGGCCGGCATTGTCGAGCGCGCGCTGCAGCTGGTTGGCATCCTGGCGCAGCATCGACAGCGTTTCCGGACGTTCGACGGTGAGATGCGAGGTGACCTGGCCGTTGCGATCGACATCGATGCGGACATCGATGCGGCCGAGCTCGGCGGGGTCGAGCCGGATCTCGAAGCGACTCTTGCCGCTCTTGGCGGAGGCGGCGATCTGCATCGCAAGCCCGCTGAGCGGCACGGCGGCGCTTTGCGCAGCGTTGGTCACGGTCAATTGTGCGGTCGCAGACGGCGTCGTCTGGGTGGTCGCGGGTTGCGGCTGCAGTGCGTTCGCTGCCTGCGCGCTGGGATCGGGGGTCGTGAGCTGGGTCTGCGCGGCGGCGTGGCCGCCGACCGCCGGTGTCGGCGCGGCATTGCCGTCGCCGCCCGCGTCGGCCTTGATGGCATCGGCGGCACCGTCGGTGGCGGCCTTTGCCTTGCCGGCAACGGCGGCCGGCTGCGCGGCGGCGGGAACGATGTTGGTCGGAGCAGCCTGCGCGGTGTTGGCGCTGCCCGCTGTGGCGCCGTCCTGGTCGGCCGGCATCGTCGCCGTCGCGTCCTTCGTGGTGAGCTGTGTCTTGGCCTGCGCCGTCGTCTTGGTGGCGGGCGTTCCGGCGGCAACCGCGGCGGCGAATGTCGCATCGCCGGTTGCTGTCGCTGCGCCCGATGCCGTTGCCGCATCGCTGGTGGTGATGATCTGCGCGTCGGTCTTGACGCCGGCCGCCTTGGCGACCTTGTCGGCGTTCGCTGTGGTGGCCGCCGCCGCTGCGGTGTCGGCGCCGGCAGGCGCGCCGGTGCCGGCAGCGGCACCAGTGCCGGCGATGGCCGAGCTTGCCGCGATGGCCGCCGCCGCGATCGCGAGCGGTGCGGCCGGCTGGTCGGACGGCGCGGTGGCCGCCGGTGTCGGGGCGGTCGCCGGTGTCGCGGCAACAGGAGCAATCACGGCATTCACAGTTGCCGCACCGGGATCCTGCTGCGCAGCGGCCAGCGTCGCGTCCGGCTTGTCACTGGTCGAGTTCGCATCGGAGCTCGATTTCGAGTCGTCCGATTTCGATTTCGACTTGGTCTTGGACGGCGCGTCGCTGTCGACCTTGTTGTCGTCGCGCGAACTGCCGGAATCCCGCGACGTCCTGTCGGGGCCCGTGCTGGTGTCGCGGGGGCGTGCGTCGGTCGTCGAGGGCGGATCGTCGGACCGCCGCGAGGGCGCCGGCTGGGAGTCGTAGCGGCTGCTGTCGTTTGCGGACGCAGTGTTGCTGTCGACCAGCGCGGCAAAGCCGTCGTTCCCCGCCTGCGAAGCGGGATCGGGCCGCGCCGACCGCTGCGTCGCGCCCTGAAAAGACCGGCCTGCCAATGCTTCCGACGTGACGCTGACCACTGCCAACCCTCGCAAATGAGACTTCCGGCGTTTTGTCAGCAAGGAGTGGGCCAACCAGGGACGGCAATAAATAATGAGTTATTTCAGAAGGTTAGGGGCTGCCTTGGTCGGCTGGAGCGGGTTCCCGGCAGGTCTCCTTTTTGCCCGGCGGCAAGATTTGCCGTCCAGGCGCGGCACGGCACGGCTTCCGCGGATTGCCTCACCGGAATACGGCCTATATTAAAGGTGGCCTCCAACGCGTCCGAACCGACCGAACCGGCCTTGGATGTGTTCTAAGGCTCTCTGGACAAAAGGTTTTTTCCAATATCGTCGCGGAGCGTCTAAGCTCGCCGCGACAGTGACCAATGACCGCTTAAAGATGCTCAACAGTCTGGATCTCGAAGGCCGCCCTGAAGACACACGGATCGTCGTTGCCATGTCCGGCGGCGTCGACTCGTCGGTGACGGCTGCGCTGTTGAAGTCGCAGGGTTACGACGTGGTCGGGATCACGCTGCAGCTCTACGACCATGGCGCCGCGACCCATCGCAAGGGCGCCTGCTGCGCCGGCCGCGACATCCACGACGCGCGCAATGTCGCCGAGCGGATCGGCATCCCGCATTACGTGCTCGACTACGAAAGCCGCTTCAAGCAATCGGTGATCGACAATTTCGCCGACAGCTACGCGCTCGGCGAGACGCCGGTGCCGTGCATCGAGTGCAACCGTTCGGTCAAGTTTCGCGACCTGCTCGCGACCGCGCGCGAGCTCGGCGCGCAGGCGCTCGCAACCGGCCACTATGTCGCCTCGCGGCGGCTTGCCGACGGATCGCGCTCGCTGGTCTGTGCCGCGGATGCCGATCGCGACCAGAGCTATTTCCTGTTCGCGACCACGCGCGAGCAGCTCGACTTCCTGCGCTTCCCGCTCGGTGACATGACCAAGCCGCAGACCCGCGAGCTGGCGCGGCGCTTCGATCTCGAGGTCGCCGACAAGCAGGACAGCCAGGACATCTGCTTCGTGCCGACCGGCCGCTATACCGACATCATCGGACGGCTGAAGCCGAATGCGATCGCGCCGGGCGATATCGTCGATCTCGACGGTCATGTGATCGGCCAGCACCAGGGCATCGTTCATTTCACCGTCGGCCAGCGCAAGGGGCTCGGCATTGCCTCCGGCAGCCCGCTCTATGTGGTCAAGCTCGATGCGGCGACGCGCCGTGTCGTGGTCGGACCGCGCGAGGCACTGCGGATGGATCGCATCGCGCTGCGCGACGTCAACTGGATCGGCGACGGCGCGCTGGATCGCGTGATCGGCGAGGGCATCGAGATCTATGTCCGCGTGCGTTCGACGCGCGCGCCGCAGCCGGCGTGGTTGCGCGCCGTCGATGGCGGCTATGAGGTCGAGCTCGTCGCCGGCGAGGAGGGCGTGTCGCCCGGCCAGGCCTGCGTGTTCTACGACGCGGCCTCCGGGCAGGCGCGTGTGCTCGGCGGCGGCTTCATCAGAAGTGCAAGCGCCAGCCGCGCAATGCGGACCGCGACGCAGGACGCGTTGGCGCCGCTTGCAGAAGCGGTTCGCGGATAGCGCATGATCCGGAAAAGTGGGGACCGGTTTTCCGCGACGATCATGCGCAAACAAGAGTAACGTCGGGGCAGGGGAATGGCTGGGGACATCGACCGCGAAGGGGTCGAAAAGGCGTATGGCCGCTGGGCACCGATCTACGATCTGGTGTTCGGCAAGGTGTTCGATCAGGGCCGTCAGTCGACGATCGCGGAAGCCGACCGGATCGGCGGCCGCGTGCTGGACGTCGGCGTCGGCACCGGGCTCTCGCTGTCGGAATACAAGCGCACCACAAAACTATGCGGCGTCGATATTTCCGAGCCGATGCTGCGGCGGGCGCTCAAGCGCGTGCGCACGCAGGGCCTCAGCAATGTCGAGGCGCTGGCGGTGATGGACGCCAAGAATCTCGCATTTCCGGATGCGTTCTTCGACGCGGTGGTCGCGCAATATGTCATCACCGCGGTGCCGGATCCCGAGGCGACGCTCGACGATTTCATCCGCGTGCTGAAGCCCGGCGGCGAGCTGATCCTGGTCAATCACATCGGCGCCGAGAGCGGCCCGCGCCGCGTCTTCGAGCTCGCCTTCGCGCCGCTGGCGCGGCGGCTCGGCTGGCGTCCGGAGTTTCCGTGGGAACGGCTGACCAATTGGGCGGCGAAGCATGGCGGGGTCAGCCTTGCGGAGCGCCGCCCGATGCCGCCGATGGGGCATTTCTCGCTGATCCGCTTCCGCAAATCGTGAGGTTGCGGCGATTTTGCGAGGGAACATCGGCGCGCCGTCACGGTTTTCTCGTCATGAGGATCAATCGAACACTCGCTTTATCCTGTGTGCTGATGCTGGCACCCGCTGTTGCCGCGGCGCAGGCGCCGCCGACATCAGCCACGCCGCCGGCACAGACCGCGCCGCCGGCGCCGCAGCGCGCCGCCACGAATTGCGCGCCGCAGCAGCAGCCGTCGCATCCGGGTGCTGCAGTGCCGGAGGGAACCACGACCGGGCAGGCCGCCCAGCCGCTGGGCGACAAGCTCGCCAAATCCGATGGCGTGCTGTGCCCGCCGGCCGGTGTCGATCCCGAAATGCGTGCGCCGACCCCGCAAGGCGGCAACACGCCGGTGATTCCGCCGCCCGGCAGCCCCGGTGGCGACCCATCGGTCAGGCCGAAATAGCCCCTGCCTGCAATAAGTTGCTGCCCCGTCCGGGTTTGCTTGACAGGCGCGCATGCCACTCTTTATATGCCGCGCGTTCGCACCCGCGGCTCACCAGCCGCCGATGGCGAGCCCATGGCGGGGTAGCTCAGCTGGTTAGAGCACGGGAATCATAATCCTGGGGTCGGGGGTTCGAGTCCCTCCCCCGCTACCATGTATCCCCCACTATTGTGGTGGGCCTCCGGAAAGACCCGTCCGCCGACCAATGCCGCCAGCTTTCCCTTGACCTCGATCTCGAAGCCTTCCCAAGGGCCTTTCGGGTGGACAATGACGCTGTGCACAAGCGCCCTGAAGTCGGAGACCAACGGGCCGCGGTCGTCCTCCGCGCTTGCGTGGCTTGCTATCGTGTCGGCGAGCGCATTGACGGTTTCGATGTAGCGGTCCAGCGTTGCCGGATGCAGTGAGATGGGGGTAGGGGCCTCCTCGAGGGCAGCCAGTTCCGCCTCGACGCGCAACCGCTCTTGCTTCAGCTCGGCGATCCGTTGCTTGGCATCTTCCTCGGAAATCACGTACTTGATTACGAGATCAATGTTGCGCTGACGCTCGCCTTCGATCCGATCACGTTTGGCCTCTAGCCGCAGGCGCTCCGCAGACGCGTTCCCCGCAAGCCGCTCTCGCTCACTGTTGTAGTTGCGGACATAAGTCTCGATCAGCCGTGGGTCCTTCAACTCCTCGACCATCCCGCTGAGCACAAGTCTTTCGACATCGCGCAGGTAGATGATCCTGCGATTCGAACAACTGCCACTCTCGCGCACAGCTGAGCAACGAATCCTGGTCTTTCCGGTCTTGTCGCGGTCGTGAACTGACATGCCAGATCCGCAACAACCGCACCGAAGAAGACCAGACAAGAGATGCGGCGCCCGTCGCTTCATGTGGCTGGCCAAATGACCCTTCTCAGTTTTCAAAGCGTGCGCCTGCTCCCAAACGGATTGTTCGACAATCCGCAGTTGGGGCACATCAATACTCTGCCACTCCTCGCGAGGGTTTGGGCGAGACAATCGTTTTCCAGTATCGGGATCCTTCACCATCCGGACCTTGTTCCAGACAATACGGCCAGCATAGAGCTCATTGAAGATGAGCCCCGTCCCGCGCTTGGCATTGCCGTTGATCGTCGACGCATTCCATCGCCGACCTCGCGGTGGATGGATATTTTCCCGATTGAGATCCTGCGCGATCTCTCGGGGTGCCCGTCCCGCTGCGTATGCTGTAAAAATCCGCCGAACGATCGTAGCTTCACCTTCGACGATTTCGAGCTCGCCGGGTTTGCCGGGTACCGTTCGATATCCGTAGGCACGCCCTCCCGCATGTCGGCCATCGCGTATCACGCCGGCCATGCCGCGGCGGACCTTCTTCGCGCCGTCCTCGCGCTGCATCTGTCCGACGAGGCCGCGGATCCCAATCAAGATTGAGTCGGCAGTGCCATCGTGGACGGCCTGGATCTCGATCCCCTGGAAAGACAACCTTTTGTGGATGCCGGCCAGATCTTCCATGTCGCGTGAGAGTCGGTCCAATGCCTCTACGATCACAACTTTGAAACGATGCTGACGCGCAGCGTCCATAAGCTGCATCAAGCCGTCGCGGCCGAATACCGAGGCTCCAGAACGTGCCTTGTCTTCAAAAGTCGCAACGACATCGAGTTGATGACGAGCCGCATAAGCACGACACAGGGCAATCTGATCGTCAGTCGATTTTTCGTTTTGAAGCTCGGTCGAGAACCGAGCATAGATCGCTGCGGGTTTCATCTCGAATACCACTGCTGATGCGCTTGTCGCCAGCGGCATCGAGATGATTCTTCATCAGACGCTCGCTCTCGAAGAGATGATCGCGTCTTGCGTCGGCAATTGCAAGGGCTTCAGCAAACTTGATTAGAGCAGGATCGATTTGCGCGGAGGCTGCGAACCTTGGTCCACGACTATGAATTTCTATCGTCCTTGCGCGCTTCATCCCGACAAGATGCTGCGCACTGGTGAGAGAAAGCAGGGCGCTTATGCGCCGATCGTGGAATTGGATATGATAGGGAATAAAACGGACACACTCTCGGAAGATGAAATCTGGTGCAGTGAGTCTTGTTCTGCGCGCGACCCCGTCAAGAACATGCTGCGCCATCAGATGCATGAGCTGCAAACGCCGTGAGCGAATCGTAGGTTATTGCTGCTATTCGGTGAGCGACAGCAGTCGGTAGATATAGCGTTGGAACGTATAGAGATCCACTTTGCGAGTTTCCGCCGCAGCGACGGGATCGCGTCGTCGCAGCGCGCTTAGAAACTCGTCCTGAATGCGAATGATAAATGTGACGAATTCCGGATCGGCCATATCGTTTCTCGCTAGAGCTGCCGCATAGAACGGGGCTGTCCGCGTTCGCAAGTTGAGAATCTGATCAGGGCTGGAGCCGCACCGCTCCGCCAGCAACCGCGGGACATTTTGGATTGCTGCCACCCGATCTGGAACGGCTATCTCATCCATGACGGACTTGTCGATCGGCGGCAGATCTTGGCGCTTGACAGCCGCACCTTGTTCGATGTTATTAATAGTCCGAACGATCGTTCTAAGTAAGATTCTGACATCCTCAAGGTAGAATGCATGACTGATCAGCCACGTGATCCGGACTACCGAACGTTGATTGAGCCGACCCGGGTCCGCAGCGTGGTGTACCATGACCCCCGGATCTTCGAGCAGGAGCTGGAGCGGATCTGGCACAAGTCCTGGGTATATGTCGGCCACGCGAGCGAAGTCCCGAACAAGAACGACTATGTGACCAAATCCATCGGTCCGACGCCGGTGCTGATGGTCCATGATCGTGATGGCAAGATCAGCCTGCTCCTGAACAAGTGTCCGCATCGCGGAAACCAGCTCTGTGCTTATCGGGAGGGCAACCGCGGCACGTTCACATGCCCCTATCATTCCTGGACATTCTCCAACACTGGCGATCTCATCGGTTACGCTTATGCCGACGGTTATGAGAATGCCGACAAGAGCAAGTTCTCGCTAGGCAAAGTGCCCCGTGTTGGCATCTACAGGGGTTTCGTGTTCGGATCTTTCGCAAGCGAGGGGCCGTCGCTCGAAAAACATCTTGGCGGAGCGAAGGCCTCGATTGATCAGCTGCTCGAGAACTCGCCCGAGGGTGAGCTCGAGTTGACGGCGGGCTTCCTTCAGCATCGCACCAAGGCGAACTGGAAGTTCATGCTTGAAAACGAAACGGATGGCTACCATCCGGCTTTCGTTCACGGGTCGGTATTTCAGGTGACCGACAGCGGCATCGGCAAGCTCTACGGCCCGCAATCCACCGCATTGACGCGTGATTTCGGCAACGGTCATACCGAATTCGACCTGCGGCCGGAGTGGCGCCGGATCGGCAAGCCTCTCGAATGGTTCGGCACCAATGAGGCGCGCTTTCCCGACTATGTGCATGCGATGGAGCAGGCGTACGGCGCCGAACGGGCGCGCAAGATCATGATCGACGGGACGCCGCACCTGATGATCTTTCCCAACCTCTTCATCGCCGAGATCCAGCTGTTCGTGCTCCAGCCGATCGCCGTCGACGAGACGATCCAGCACGTCACGGCACTGCAGTTCAAGGGAGCACCCGAGCTCAACCGGCGACTGCGCCAGCAGACCATGGGATCGGTCGGCCCGGCTGGATTGTTGCTGGCCGACGACACCGAGATGTACGAGCGCAACCACCGCGGCGCGGTGATCAATGACCCGGAATGGGTCACGCTGACACGCGGGCTTCACCGCGAGCATCGGGACAACAACGGCTATCTGGTCGGCCATTCGACCGACGAGGTGCCGCAGCGTGGAATCTGGCGTCACTACGCCGAACTGATGACCTCGCGAGGCTGAAATGGAGCGATTTGCATCCCAGACGACATTGCGCCCGGAAGCGGAGCGAGCCGACCTCCTGCGGCGCGTCGAGCAGTTCCTGTTCCTCGAAGCCCGTCTTCAGGACACCCATGCCTATGACGAGTGGGAAGCGCTATGGGCTGACGATGCGACATACTGGGTGCCGGCCAACGGATCCGACACCGATCCGGAGCGGCAGATGTCGATCATCTACGATAACCGCTCGCGCATCGGCGTGCGCATCGATCAGTTGAAGACGGGACGGCGCCACACCCAGACGCCGAGATCGGAGCTTGCCCGGATCATCTCGAATGTGGAACTCGTCGACCAGGTTGACGACGAGATCAATGTGCGGGCGAACGCCTTCATTTTCGAAGACAATCTGCGCGGCGAAACCCTTTGGGCGGCACGCAACGAATACCGCCTACGGATCGTCGACGGCGGCTTCAAGCTGGTCCGCAAGAAGGTCGGCCTCGTGAACAATCACAAGCCGATCTTCACCCTGTCCTTCCTCATCTGAGCGCCGTGACCAGCAAGGGGAGGTAAACATGACATCTCAGCCTAACAGAGCTTTGGATCACGAAAGCTGGATCGCGGACGGGACGGTCCTTCTGGACTACGCGGATCATATCGCGACCCTGACGTTGAACCGGCCGGAGTCGTCGAACGGAATGAACATCGCCATGATGCGCGCGATTCATGAGGCCGTGATGCGCTGCCATGGTGATCCGCGCGTGCGCGTCGTGCATCTGCGCGGCGCCGGGCCGAACTTCTGCTCCGGTGGCGATGTCCGTGAATTCGCGTCCAAGGGGGAGGCGCTGGGCGACTTCCTTCGCACGGTGACGGCCTATCTGCAGATAGCCGTGGGCGCGCTGATCCGCCTGAACGCCGTGGTCGTCAGCGAAGTTCAAGGCTATGCGGCTGGTGGCGGCGGCCTCGGCCTCATCTGCGCGTCAGATATCGTGGTGGCGACGAAGTCGGCCAGGTTCATGGCAGGCGCCACCCGGGTTGGAATGGCGCCCGATGGTGGCGCGTCGGTCATTCTACCGCGCCTCGTCGGCTTTCGCCGCGCCGCGGAGATCGTCCTGACCAACCGCGTGGTTGGGGCAGAGGAGGCGCTTGCGATCGGCCTGATCAACAGCGTCGTTCCAGACGAGGACCTCGTAAGGGACGCGCGGCACCTCGCGCTGAAACTTGCCAGTAACGCGCCCAGGGCGACGGCGGCTGCGAAGCGCTTGCTCTGGAGCGGGATTGGACTCAGCGTCGAGTCCTGCCTGCCTGAGGAAGCGCGCACGGTAGCGGAGCTGTCCGCGACCGCGGATGCGCGCGAGGGGCTGGCGGCCGTGCTCGAGAAGCGGGCGCCTGTCTTCACCGGAGACTGACCGAAGATGGCGCCGGGAACGTTGCAGCGGGCGCTGGTGACCGGCGGTGCGAACGGAATCGGCGCCGCCATCTGCCGTCGCCTCGCCGCCGACGGCTTCGAGGTGACGTTGTGCGATCTTGATGCGGAAAACGCTGAGGCGCTTGCCGCCGAAATCGGTGCTGCTTTCGAGGTTATCGACGCGACGGATAGCATCGCCGTTGCGGGCTTCGTCGCGAGCAGCGGCCCGTTCGAGGTGCTGGTCAACAATGTTGGCGTCGATCAGCACGCCTTTTTCACCCGGATGGAGACCAAGAGTTGGCGTGGCCTGCTCGCGGTCAATCTGGAGACGACGTTCGCATTCACGCTTGGCGTACTGCCTGCGATGCAGCGGACAGGATATGGCCGCGTCGTCAACGTCGCATCGGAAGCAGGGCGCCTTGGGTCAAAGGGGGGCGCGGTGTATGCGGCCGCCAAGGCTGGCGTGATCGGTTTTACCCGATCGATCGCAAGAGAGAATGCGAGATACGGCATCACAGTGAACGCGGTGCTGCCGGGGCCGATCCGTACCCCATTGGTCGAGAAGGCGATCGCGCAGTTCGGCGATAAGCTGCGAAGCGACATGGAAGGCCTGACCCTGGTGAAGCGCCTCGGCGAGCCGGAGGAGGTGGCGGCGGCGGTGTCCTTCTTTGCCTCGCCATCGGCGTCGTTCGTGACCGGAGAGGTGCTGGGCGTCTCGGGCGGCATGGGGTGTGGCGCCTCCTGGCGGGCCAAGTGTCGCGAGCGAGCCGCCGTCGCCGGCTGAGCGTCAGCCCCCGCCGCCGGTGCGTTCGGCGATGAAATGGCCAAGTTCAGCCAGCGATTCGCGGCTCTGTGGCAGCTCGGCGAACATCTGGAAGTGATGGAACATGCCGTCCCACACGCGAACCTGCACGTCGACGCCGCTCTGCCGTGCCCGTGCCGCCAGCAGAAAGGCATCGTCGAGCGTGATGTCGTAGTCGCTGGCATGGACCAGGATCGGAGGCAGGCCAGCAAGATCGGCCTCGATGGGCGAGGCCGACGGGTCCGATGCGTTGCCGTTGCGGCCGAGATAGGTGCGGGCCATGGCGGCGAGTTGCGCCGGCTTCGAAAAGATGTCGAGCGCAGCACGGCTCGCGTAGCTGTTGCCGCGCATCGAGAGATCAAGCCATGGCGAGATTAGGGCGAGACCAGACGGAAGCGGCAGGCCGCAATCACGGGCGCCGAGCGCGACGGCCATGGCGAGCGCGGCGCCGGCGGAATCGCCAGCCACGACGATGCGTGACGACGGCATGCCCTGGTTGAGCAGCCAAAGATAGGCCGTGAGAGCGTCGTCGGCCGCCGCCGGACATCTGTGCTCCGGTGCGAGACGGTAATTGAAGCCCAGGACGCGCGCGGCGCTCGCGCGCGCAATACGCAACATCAGGCTAAAGTGGGAGCGGATCGATCCCACCTGGAAGCCGCCGCCATGGCAGAACAGCACGACACGGTGCATTGAGCTTTCGCGCGGTGCGATCCATGCAGCCGTCATCGGTCCGATCTTAAACGTCTCAATCCGGGTGTCGTGGCCGTCAGCAAAGAGCGCCTCGAAGCTTTTTCGGATTTCGGCCAGCGAGCTCGCCCGGCTCCACGATTCAATGGCGGCGGCGATACGACGTCGCACTACGCCCAGATCATCCTGCGTGTTGTCCATGCGACCCATCGGCTTGCAAAACGCATTGAATTAATACATAGTCTGAACGTTCGGTCAATAAATACGGGCGTGGACGATGGAGGAGCATGTCGCGGTGGTGGGCGCAGGGCAAGCCGGCGCGGCCCTGGCCATCCGGCTTCGCACGCAGGGGTTTCGCGGCAGGATTACGATTTATGGCGAGGAGCCCTGGGCTCCCTATCAGCGCCCGCCCCTATCGAAAAAGTATCTCAGCGGCGAGTGGGAGAAGGAGCGGCTGCTGCTCCGCCCGGCCTCCTATTGGGACAACAATCGGGTCGACATCTGCGCCGGCCGTCCGGTGTCGTCGCTGGACCTTGCGCGAAAGACACTTGCGTGGGGTGATGAGACCATCGGCTGGACGAAGCTCGCATTGACCACCGGCGCGTCGCCGCGGCGCTTGCCATCATGGCTCCAGAACTTCGGAAATGTCTGTGAGCTCCGGTCGCTGCGTGATGCCGAGCACATGCGGCGCCACTTCCGGACCAGCAGCAAATTGCTGGTGATCGGTGGTGGATTCGTCGGGTTGGAAACAGCCGCGGTCGCCGCGGAGGCGGGGCTTCGCGTCACCGTGATCGAAAGTGCCGCTCGGATCCTGGAGCGTGCCGTCTGCCCGGCGACGTCGGGATATTTTCGCCGGCTTCATAAAACCCACGGCGTCCGCATCGTCGAGGGATGTGGGGTTGTCGGAGTCCAAGGTGATCGCGCCGTGTGCGAAGCGGAGTTGACCACAGGCGAGCGCCTGGAAACCGATCTGGTGCTGGTCGGCATCGGTGTGCTCCCCAACACGGAGTTAGCCGAGCGCGCAGGGATCGAAACCAAGGACGGCATCCTGGTGGACGAGCATGGTCGTACCTCGGCTGCGGATGTGTGGGCGGCGGGCGATTGCGCGCGCTTTCCCCTCCATGGTGAACTGACCCGTCTCGAGAGCGTGCAAAACGCGATCGATCAGGCGGAGGCGGTCGCCGATGACATGCTAGGCGCGGCCGCGCCTTATGCCCCAGTGCCCTGGTTCTGGTCCGACCAGTATGACGCCAAGTTGCAGATCGCCGGTTGGAACCGCGGCTATACCATGGTCGTCGCGCGAGACACGGATCGTGGCGTGTCGAACTGGTATTACCGGGAGGGCCGCCTTGTCGCTGTTGATTCCGTCAACGACGCCCGCACCTTCATGACCGCGAAGAAGCTGTTGGCGCAAGGCCTCAACGTCGATCCGTCAATGCTTGCGGACCGCCCGTTCGACCCGCGCAGCTTGCTCATGTGAGCGCGCCTCCTCAGGCCCTCAGCCGATCAGAACACCTTCGAGTGCTTGTAACCATCCAGGAAGATGCTGACGCAGCGGTCCGCGAGATCCGTCGGCACGATCCGTCCGTCGGGGCGGAACCAAGTGTACGTCCAGTTGATCATGCCGAAGAACAGCATTGCGTCGACATGCGCGCTGCCCTCATCCTTGGCGCGGTCGGGCCGGATCTTCGCCAGCATGTCGGTGACGACTGAAATCAACTGGCGCTGCTTCTTGACGACGTCCCGTCTTACGTTGTTGGGCAGGAACTCCATGCAGGTGAGCATCACGACATGTTTGTCGCGCGAGACGGAATAGACTTGCAGGAAGAACCTGATCAGCTTGCGGAAGCGGGCAATCTCCTCCTCGCGCCCCGAAAGGATGTCGTCGCAACCCGCCAGGAGCTTGTCGACATGCTCAGTCAACATGAACACAAGGATCGCCTCTTTCGATTCGAAGTAGTGGTAGAGGCGTGATTTCGAGCAGTCGCACGCGGCCGCAATGTCACCGATCGAGGTCGCCGCGTAGCCGCGGCTCGCAAACAGCGAGGCGGCCTGCTTGATGATCGATGCCTGGATGTTGTCGTAGTCCGGGGAACGAGGTCTTGTCACAAGCTATCCTGGAAAAATCGTTCGAACGGTCGAACTATAGAGGCCAGGGATCGGCTTTTCAATTACGGTCGGGGTGTGTCGATCACCCCCATGTCGGTGGTCGACTGGGCGCGGCACGAATTCCTGGCTGATTCGTGCGGCACTGGGCCAACATAGCGTACATGCTCGCGCGAGATATCGACAATGCGAGCGGTGCCAAGCAAGGTCATGGCACGTTCAAGCTCGGTCCTCAGGATCGAAATCACATGGGCAATGCCGGGTGCACCGGCGGCGCCTGCGCCGTAAAGTGTATTGCGTCCCATCAGAACCGCGTCCGCTCCGAGCGCACGTGCCTTGATGATATCGGTGCCTCGCCGGAAGCCGCTGTCGCATAGGATTGTCACCTTGTTGCCAACCGCGTGTCGAATCTCGGGGAGGACGGTGAGCGGTGACACGGCGCCGTCGAGCTGCCGCCCGCCGTGGTTTGACAAGACGACGCCCGCCGCTCCGAGTTCAGCGGCATGCACCGCATCGCGGACGCTGAGCACGCCCTTGACGATCACCGGGCCGTTCCAGAGCGCGATGAACTCTTGCACATCTCTCCAGGTCACCGACGGATCGAGCTGCGCATTCATGAAGGCGACGAGGCCTTGCGCGCTCGTCGCGGACCCGGCTACGGCCTCGACCATGTTCGCAGGCTTTGGTGCGCCAGTCCTGGCCATGCGCATCAGCCATCCGGGATGCAAGGCGGTATCTGCGAGATTTCGGCGCGTGAGCCGCAGCGGCAGTGTGAAGTCGTTGCGCGGGTCGCGCTCGCGGTTGCCGCCTGTGGCGCAGTCAACGGTGATTACGAGCACCGCATAACCGGCCGCACGGGCACGTTCGAGGAGGCTCCGCGACAGATCGCGGTTGCGGAAGATATAGAGCTGGAACCAGTTGCCCGCGCCAGATGTTTCAGCAACCTCCTCGAGACGCACGCTCGAGACGGTGCTGAGGCAGAAAGGAATGCCAGCCGCCGCGGCCGCCCTGGCGAGCAGGCTCTCGGCTTTGGGCCAGGCGAGGCCGGCAAGGCCGGTCGGCCCGATTCCGAACGGGGCCGCATAGCGCCTGCCGAAAAGGCTGATGGAGAGGTCGATCGCGCCGACGTCGTTGAGCACCCGCTGAACGAAGCCCCATTCGTCGAATTGGGCGCGGTTGCGGCGGCGAGAGACCTCATCCTCCGCGGCACCGTCGACAAAGTCGAAAATCGCCCGTGGCAACCGCCGACGTGCTTCCAGGCGCATGTCTTCGACATTCAGAATATATTTGAAGGACCGGGCCTTCATTTCAGGTGCGCTCGGCACGATGAAGCACCCGCGTCGCCTTGGCCTCATAGCGCGGCAGCGTCCCTTCCTGGAGACACTCGACCTCGACGCTCATGCCAAGACGTGCCCGCATCTCGCGCTTGACATCCGAGACGATCTGCTCAGTGGGACGATCCGAGCTGCGTTCGGCCTCGACCGCGACGCACATGGTGCCGATCGTGGTGCGCTCCTTGTCGACGTAGATCTGCCAGGCCTCTTTCACCGTTCCTTTCGTCGCAGCGATGATGTCCTCGATCTGAGAGGGAAACACGATGACGCCCTTGACCTTGAGCATGTCGTCGCTACGGCCGATGATGCGTCCGATCTTGCGCATGCCCCTGCGTCCCGAGCGGCAGTCGAAGGGCGAAGGCGACAGTCGCACCAGGTCGCGCGTGCGCCAGCGGACGACCGGCGAGGCTTCGCGGCACAGCGTCGTGATGACGATCTCGCCGACTTCGCCGGGAGAAACGGGCTTCAGCGTCACCGGGTCAAGGATTTCGGTGATGATCGTGTCCTCGTTGACGAGTTGCAGCTCGTCATCGTCATGAGTGTATGGCGTGGAAATCGCGAGCACCGGTCCGCCGGCCTCGGTGGTCCCGTAAATGTTCTGGCTCACGAAACCGTCCGGCATCTCCGCCTCCAACTGCTTGCGAAACTCGGCGGACACCGATTGACCACCGAGAATGGCCAGCCTGATCGTCCATTCCGTCTTGGGATCGATGCCCATCTGCCTGGCGATGGTGACGAGCGACATCAGCCATAGTGGCGACATGGAGGCAACGTCGTAGCTGTGGTCGCGCAGCCACTTCACGACCAACTCGCCGCGACCGGGGCCGATCGGGAAGGTCGCGCAGTCGAGCGCTGCGAAGCCGACGTCGAGCGCAGGCCCCCCGATCCAAAGGCCATAACCATAGCCCTGGTAGGCGCGCTGACCTCGCTGCACCCCCGCTGCGGTGAGGATTCTCGCCATCTGATAGGGCAGGAGTTCGCCGTAGTCGTGCTCCGTCATGCCGAACAAGACCGGCAGGCCGGTGGTTCCGGACGTTGCCATGAAGCGCCTGACCGATTGCATCGGTGCGGCGAGGAACGGAAACGGATAGCGGCTGTGCAGCGCAGACTTGTCGAGGAATGGCGCGTGCGCGAGCCCGTCCTCTGCTGCGAGGTCCGACAGCTTCATTCCGGCGGCGGCAAAATGGGCAACCCAATCGGGCCGCTCGCTGAGGCGCTGGCCGAGCTTCGCCAGCCGCTCCTTCTGGAGGCGGCAGATGGCTGGATAGTCGAGACTTTCGATGTCTGGGTGGAGCATCCCGGGTTCCTCCTATGTCTTCATCCCTGGTTGCCGTGCGTTCTCGGGAAAATCCGGCGCGGCAAATTTTTCTCTTTCTTAGACCGAACGTTTGGTCTAAATAAAGGACAACAACGAGCAGGCGGAGCCGTCAGCGAGAGCGGAGCGGGCCGGACACCGCATCTGGGTCACGAGCCCGCTGCTTGTGATGCGATCTCGGCGCCCCCGCGACGAGGCCGCGCGACGGGGGAAGGCGGGACGACAAGAAAAGAAGTTCGGCCTGGTCGGAAGAGGAAACAACGTTCGAGGAGATCGAAGTGAACAAGCTGATCATTGCAGTTGTCGCGGTCGCATCATGGGTCGCGCCAGCGCTGGCCGAGGTCAGGATCGGAATCATTGTGTCCGCCACCGGACCCGCGGCTTCGGTCGGGGTGACGCAGCAGCGGACGGTGAGCATTCTGCCGCAGAAGCTCGGCGGACAGGACGTCCGCTACATCCTGATGGATGATGCCTCAGATACGTCGACCTCGGTAACGGCTGCACGAAAGTTGACGACGGAGGACCGCGTCGACGCCATTGTCGGCCCAAGCCTGACACCGAACTCGCTGGCGCTCTTGGACATTGTTGCCGACACCAAGACGCCGATGATCAGCCTGGCCGGATCGGCTCTGATCGTCGAGCCGCCGGTCGATCGGCGGCGCTGGGTGTTCAAGACCCCGCAGAGCGATGCGCAGATGGCCTGGATCGTGCTCGATCACATGAAACGCCGAAACATCAAGTCCCTGGCCTTGATCGGCTTCAACGATGCCTATGGCGAAGGCTGGATCAAGGTCATGACCACGCTGGTCGAGGCGGCCGGGATCAAGGTCGTCGGCTCGGAGCGCTACCAGCGAACCGACAGCAGCGTGATCGGACAGATCTTGAAGATCGTGTCGCAAAATCCAGACGCGATCTTCATTGCGGCATCTGGCACGCCGGCGGCGCTGCCGCAGACCACGCTCGCTGAGCGTGGTTACAAGGGCGTCATCTACCAGACACATGGTGTGGCCAATAACGACTTCCTGCGTGTCGGCGGGAAGGCGCTGGAAGGGACGTTCGTACCGGCGGGGCCGGTCCTTGTCGCCGAGCAGTTGCCCAATAGTCATCCGGCCAAGGCGGCCGGGCTCGATTTCGTGCGTCGTTACGAGGCAATCCCTGGGGCAGGCGCCCGCTCGACATTCGCAGCCTACCTTTGGGATGCCCAGCTCATCCTCGATAAGGCGATCGCGGCAGCCGCAGAGAAGGCACAGCCCGGGACCGAAGCGTTCCGGATCGCGTTGCGAGACGCGATCGCGGCCACAAAGGACGTCGCCGGACCGAATGGCGTTTACAACATGTCGGCCACCGATCACCTCGGTCTCGACGAGCGTTCGCGCGTGATGACGCGGATCGTCAACGGCAGCTGGCAGTTGGTCCAATGACGTCTCGATGCCTTCACAGGATAATCGTGCTCGGGCGCAAGGCGCGCGGCGACGGGGGCAGCGGTGACCGCTGATGTTGCGGCCATCCTGCTGCAGGACGGAATCGCCAATGGCGCAATCTACATCCTGCTCGCGACCGCGCTTGTCCTCGTTTTCACGGTGACGCGCGTGATCTTCGTACCACAGGGTGATCTGGTCGCCTTCACGGCGCTGACCTTGTCGGCCTTCGACACGGGTGTCATGCCGGGCACGGTATGGATCCTGCTGTTTGGCGCCGCGATCGCGTTTGCGCTCGAGATGTTGGACGCCAGCGCTCGGCGGGACCGCGCCCGCGTCGCGCGATCGATCGTGCAGTTTGGCATCGTGCCGCTCGCCGTCGCACTGGTGGCTGCGGTACTGGTTCCGAAGGACGCGCCGCTCCTTTGGAAGATGGCGGTCACCTGCGCGCTGATCACCTGCATCAGTCCGGTGATCTATCGGATCGTGTTCCAGCCGATCGCGTCTGCGTCGCCCCTGGTACTCCTGATCGCCGCGATCGCAACCCATCTGGGATTGAACAGCATCGGTCTGCATGTGTTCGGAGCCGAGGGTGTGCGAACGCAAGGGTTTTCTGGACCGCCGTTCTCGGTGGCCGGCCAGATCGTCTCGCAACAGGTGGTGGGAGTGATCGGCAGCAGCGTGGTGCTCGTGCTTGTGCTCTACGTCTTCTTCCACCGCTCGCTCCGCGGGCGCGCGCTTCTGGCGGCTGCATACAACCGGCGTGGCGCCGAGATCGTGGGCATCAGTGCGGTCTCGGCTGGGCGAACGGCCTTCATCGTCGCCGGCTTCGTCGGAGCGGCGTCGGGTCTCCTGGTGGGCCCGATGACGACGCTCTACTACGATTCCGGTTTCATTCTCGGTCTGAAGGGATTCGTCGGCGCGATCGTGGGTGGACTTGCGATCTATCCCCTCGCGGCTGCGGGCGCCCTGCTGGTGGGAACGGTGGAAGCCTTCGCCTCATTCTGGGCGAGCGCCTATCGGGACATCATCGTCTTCATGCTGATCATCCCGATCCTGTTCTGGCGATCTGTGGTCAATCCTCATGTGGAGGATGGGATCGAATGATCGGCCGCCTGTTGGCTCTTGCGCCCTTTATTGCCCTTGCGATCGCGGCACTCGCCCCGCTTGGGCTGCCGACCTATCAGGTGTCGGTGATCACCTATGTGATGATCGCGTCGATCGCGTGCTTCGGACTCGTGTTGATGACCGGGGTCGCGGGGATGGTTTCGTTCGGCCAGGCGGCTTTCGTCGGTCTTGGCGCCTATGCGTCGGCCTATCTGTCGGCGCAATTGGGGCTCTCGCCGTGGCTTGGCCTTGCCGGCGCGCTGATCGGTGCGGCTGCTGTCGCCACGCTGATTGGTGCAATCACCGTGCGGATGAGCGGTCACTATCTTGCGCTGGCAACGCTCTGCTTCGGCATCAGTTTCTATTTCCTCATCGGAAATTCCGATGAGCTCGGCCGATTCAACGGCATGACAGGGATACCCCCTGCCGCTGTCGGCGGTATCGAGCTGCGTAGTGAGCAACAGACCTTCGGTCTCGCGCTGGTGGCCCTCGTGCTGGTCGTTGTCTGGTGCCGGCGATTGCTCGCATCCCGCTGTGGGCGAGTGCTGCGATCCCTTCGCACGGGGGCGGTGATCGCGGAGACCTTTGGCGCGAGCGCACAACGCCACCGGCTCATAGCGTTCGTTGCCGCAGCCGTCATCGCCGCGCTCTCGGGCTGGCTTTATGCGCATGTGCAGCGCTTCCTCAACCCGACGCCGTTCGGCCTCAATGCGAGCATCGATTATCTCTTCATGACGGTGATCGGCGGGAGCGGACAGGTTTGGGGCGCGCTGGTCGGCGCCGGGCTGGTGACGGTCATCAAGCACGAGCTACAGGACGCGCTCAGGCCCATCTTCGGGGCCACCACGCGATTTGAACTGTTGGCTTTCGCCGCGCTGATGATTGTCGTGCTGCACCGGGCGCGCAAGGGCCTATGGCCATTCCTGCAGCAGGTGATCACCCCCTATATGGCGCCTCCTGCGCCGGTCGCGCCCCTTATCCTGCCGAGCCGCCGGGCCAAGCCGGACCATGGACTTCCGGTCCTGTCGGCGACCGGCTTGCGGCGGACGTTCGGCGGCCTCATGGCGGTCGACGATGTCAGCTTCGATGTTCGAAGTGGCGAAATCCTTGGCGTTCTCGGGCCGAACGGCGCGGGGAAGAGCACCCTGTTTAACCTGATCAGTGGTGGCCTGCCGCGGAGCGGGGGCGAGCTGAGCTTCCTGGGCACGCCGCTGGCGCGCGTGAGCGCACGTGACATGTGCGCGCGCGGTCTGTCGCGGACGTTTCAGCACGCGGCGCTGGTATCCGAGATGAGCCTAATCGAGAACGTTGCCATCGGCGCCACGCATCTTGGCAGATGCGGTGTTTTGGCGGCGTCCTGCGGGCTCGATGCCACCGAGGAGCGCCGGTTGCTGGGCTGGTCGCAGCATCTGCTCGATCGCGTCGGGCTTGGCGACAAGGCATGGGATTCTGCCGGGACGCTGTCGCTCGGTCATCAGCGCATATTGGAGATCGCGCGCGCGCTCGCCGCCGATCCGGTGCTGCTGCTGCTCGATGAGCCAGCGGCCGGCTTGCGCGCCAACGAAAAGACCCTGCTGGCCGATCTGCTGTTGCGGCTCCGGGCCGAAGGTCTCGCCATCATCCTCGTCGAACATGACATGGAGTTTGTCTTCCGCCTAGCCGATCGGCTGATGGTGATGAACTTCGGCCGCCGCATTGCGTTCGGGCAGCCCGAAGAGGTCCGCGCCGACGCAGGCGTCCAGGAAGCGTATCTGGGGGTTGCAGCATGACAGCCCTGCTGCAACTCGAACGCTTCACGGTTCGCCATGGCCGCCTGACAGCGGTGAACGACGTATCGCTTGAAGCGAAGGCCGGTGAGGTCACCGCTGTGATCGGTCCGAACGGCGCCGGCAAGACGTCCCTTGTCAATGCAGTGATGGGTCTCGTGCCGTTCGGTGGCCGGCTCCTGTTTCCGCAGTGGCCGGAGGCGTCGCGGTCGATCGAGGCGCGGGTGCGCGCGCGGATCTCGCTGGTGCCGGAGACGCGCGACCTGTTCGGGCCGATGACCGTGCTCGACAATCTCAGGCTCGGCGCGTTCGCGGTAAGGGTGGAACCCGCGCTTCGATATGCGCGCGCGCATCGCCGACATATTTCGTCTCTTCCCGCGTCTCGCCGAGCGGCGAGATCAACTCGCCAACACGTTGAGCGGGGGTGAGCGCCAGATGCTGGCGCTGGGGCGCGCGCTGATGCTGAGACCGCGCTTCCTGATGCTCGATGAGCCAAGTCTCGGGCTTGCGCCCCTGATCGTCGCGGAAATGTTCCGCATCATTGCGCAGCTGAAGAACGAGGGTGTTTCGATCCTCTTGATCGAGCAGAACGCGCGCGCCGCGCTGCAGCTGTCGGATCGCGCCTACGTCCTTGAAGGCGGGGCGGTCCAGCTGGAAGGCAGGGCGGCCGATATCGCTGCGGATCGCCGTGTCATCGAAGCCTATCTCGGAATGTCGACGGCATTCTCTTCGAAGCCACATGAGCGACAGATCGGCAGGGCAGGATGACACGCGCCACACGAGAGGCCATCGCACAGTTGAGCGAGCGGTTCGGCGACAAGCTGTCGACGGTGGCCTCGGTCCGCCGCCACCACGCCAGCGGAGTCACATCCCACATGACGATCGCGCCTGATGCGGTGTTGTTCGCAGCCTCGACGCAGGATGTCGTCGACGCTGTTACGATCTGTCATCACTATCGGTGTCCGGTGGTTCCATTCGGCACCGGCACCTCCACGGAGGGACAGATCAGCGCCGAGCAGGGTGGGCTAACCATCGATCTGTCGGGGATGGATCGCATCCTGCGAGTGTCGCCTTCCGATCTCGATTGCACCGTGGAGGCGGGTGTAACGCGCAAGGCGCTGAACGCAGCCCTGCGGGACACCGGCCTGTTCTTTCCGATCGATCCGGGCGCCGACGCCTCGATCGGCGGGATGGCATCGACACGTGCGTCCGGCACCAACGCGGTGCGCTACGGCACCATGCGCGAGTTCGTGACGTCGCTGCGCGTTGTGCTCGCCGACGGCCAGCTGATCGACACCGGGACCCGCGCACGAAAATCGTCCGCCGGTTACGACCTGACCCGGCTGTTCGTCGGTGCCGAGGGCACGCTCGGTGTCGTCACCGAAGTCACGTTGCGGCTCGCCCCAATCCCTGAGCGGATTGGTGCGGCGGTCTGTACGTTCCCGACGGTGGAGGCGGCGGTGTCCGCCGTCGTCACCGCGATCCAGAGCGCGATTCCGCTGGCACGCGCAGAGCTGCTCGATGCGTTGCAGGTCGAGGCTTGCAACCACTATTCAAAGCTCGACCTCGCCGTTCAGCCCACGCTGTTCCTGGAATTCCACGGCACCCACCAGGCCGTCGATGAACAGGTCAGCCTGATGTCTGCGATTACGGCGGAGTTCGGCGGCAGCGCGTTCCGGTGGGCGACCGCCCCCGAAGACCGGACAAAACTCTGGCAGGCCCGCCACGATGTGTGGTGGGCGGCGCTGGCGCTCCGCCCCGGATCGCAGGGGATACCGACTGATGTCTGCGTGCCGATTTCCGAGCTTCCGGGCGTCATTGCGCAGACCCGACAGGACGTCGTGGAGCTCAATCTGATCGCCCCACTGTGCGGGCATGTCGGCGACGGAAACTTTCATCTGTGCGTTCTGGTCGATCCCGAAGACGAGGGCGAGAAGCGGCGGATCGCCGAGCTGAACGCTCGCATGATCGCGCGTGCCCATGCGGTCGGGGGCACCTGCACGGGCGAGCATGGCATCGGCACCGGCAAGATGGATTACCTGGTCGCCGAGCGCGGGGCAGGGATGATGACGCTCGCGGCGCTCAAGCGGGCGCTCGATCCGCGCAACGTCATGAATCCCGGCAAGATCCTGCGCGTCGACGATTATCAACCTTACGCGTGATGTGGTTCGCCCCATGTCCTGAGCACAGAAACTCGAAGAAGAGCATTCCCATGACCCTTCGTGAAACTGCAACCAGCGTCGATCTCGACTACCGCCTCCATGATGCGATTACGAAGGCCGAGGGCCGCGTCTTCACCTCGGGCACGCAGGCGCTCGTCCGGCTGCTGTTGATGCAGCGCCTTGCTGATCGCCGCGACGGCATCCGCTCCGCGGGCTTCGTCAGTGGCTATCGCGGCTCACCGCTTGCGGGCGTGGACACCGAGTTGTGGCGGGCAAAATCGGCGTTAGCGGATCATGACATCCGATTTCTGCCGGGCATCAACGAGGATCTCGCCGCAACGGCCGTCTCCGGCACGCAGCGGGTTGGGCAGGACCCGAACCGGACGGTCGATGGGGTTTTCGCCCTCTGGTATGGCAAGGGGCCCGGCGTCGATCGGGCCGGTGACGCGATCCGGCACGGGCATGCCACCGGTGCGTCGGGTAAAGGCGGCGTCGTCCTTGTGGTCGGCGACGATCATGCCGCGACATCCTCTTCGATCCCGAACGCCAGCGACATGTCGTTGATGGGGTGGGGGATTCCGATCCTTCATCCGGCTAGCGTCGACGAGTATGTAGAATTCGGGCTCTGGGCTTGGGCGGCGTCGCGCTTCTCCGGCGCATGGGTTGCGTTCAAGGCGATCTCCGAGACTGTGGAAAGCAGCCGCAGCTTCACCGCCCCTGTGCTGCCGCGCTTCACGGCACCATCGCGAGACCGCTTTCCGGAAGGCGGCCTCGGATATAGCACCCGTGATTTTCTGACGCCTGCGATCGAGTTGCGCATGGCACGCCGGCTTGAAGCGATCGCCGCGTTCGCGCAGATGAACTCGCTGGACCGTATGCTGATTGATGCTCCGCAAGCAGATATCGGCATTGTCGCCGTGGGCAAGAACGCGACAGATGTTCTCGAGGTCTTCGAGCGCATCGGCCTGCCGCCGCATGTCCTGGCGCAGAAAGGTGTGCGGGTCTGGCGACCAGGCCTGATATTCCCGCTCGATCGCGCGGGCTTCGAGCAGTTCTCGCGCGGGCTGAAGCACATCTTGGTGGTGGAGGAGAAAACAAACCTCGTCGAAGGGCAGATCAAGGATGCGATCTTCAATTGGCCTGCGGATCGCAGGCCGAGCATTTCCGGTCGCGGTGCCCTCGATGGATCGCCCCTCGTGTCGGCGCTTGGTCAGCACCGCCCGTCGTCGCTTGCCGCGCCCTTGTCGGCCTGGCTTTCGAACATACGGCCGGATCTCGCCTTTGCCGACAGACTCGGTCGGTTCGAACGAGCGTCCCCGTTAAGCAACGCGGCCGACGGCATTCGGCGTCTGCCCTATTTCTGCTCGGGCTGCCCGCACAATTCATCCACCAAGATTCCTGAGGACAGCACAGCGCTGGCCGGCGTCGGTTGCCACTACATGGCGAGTTGGATGGACCGGCAGACGTCCGGACTGACCCAGATGGGAGCGGAAGGCGTGGATTGGGCGGGGCAGGCTGCCTTCACCACGACGCCTCATGTGTTCCAGAACATGGGCGAAGGCACTTATTTCCATTCCGGTCATCTCGCGATCCGGCAATCAATCGCCGCGGGCCACAACATCACCTACAAGATCCTGTTCAACGATGCGGTGGCGATGACCGGGGGCCAGCCGGTCGACGGCCAGCTCACGGTGCCCCAGATCGCTCGGCAGATGGCGAGCGAGGGGGCAAGGAAGGTGGTGATCGTCACCGACGACACCGCGCGCTATGCGGGGACGGCTCTCGATCAGGGCGTCACGGTCCATGACCGGCTCGACCTTGATCCGATCCAGCGCGAGCTGCGCGGGATCAAGGGCGTCACGGTGCTGATCTATGATCAGACCTGTGCGGCGGAGAAACGCCGGCGCAGGAAGAAAGGAACCTATTCCGATCCCGCGCGGCGGATGTTCATCAACAGCGCGGTGTGCGAGGGCTGCGGCGATTGCGGCAAGGCTTCCAACTGCCTCTCGATCGTGCCGCTGGAGACCGATCTCGGCCGCAAGCGCGCGATCGATCAAACCTCGTGCAACAAGGACTTCTCCTGCGTCGAGGGCTTTTGCCCGAGCTTCGTCTCCGTCCTCGGCGGACGGTTGCACAAGCAGCCGGCCTCGGGTCAGGACTGGATTGCGCGCGCCAACTCCCTTCCGCAGCCGTTGCTGGCGCTGCCTGACGGACGCCCGCACAACCTTCTTGTGGCAGGCGTCGGGGGGAGCGGCATCATCACCGTCGGCGCCATTATCGCGATGGCCGCGCACCTCGACGGTCTGGAGGTTGCCGAGCTTGACTTCACCGCGCTGGCGCAGAAGGGCGGCTCGGTGATGTGCCATTTGCGCCTTGCGCGGAACGGCCGAACGATCAACCAGCCCCGGATCGACTGGGGCGAGGCTGACGGTGTGGTAATGGGCGATCTCATCGTCGGCTGCCTGCCAGACAGTCTCGGAACGGTGCGCAAGGACGTGACCCGCGTTCTCGTCAACACCCATCTCGGCTCGACTGCGGAGTTCGCTCGCGATCCGGACGCGGATCCACGATACCACGATCTGCTCGCCAAAGTGCGCCACGCCGCCGGGACGGAGATGATCACGGGCTTCGATGTGCAGCAGCTCGCCCAGGAGCAGTTCGGCGAGACGACGGGCGCCAACATGATTCTGATCGGGCACGCCTGGCAGCAGGGGCTGATTCCAGTCAGCGCAGCTGCCATGATCCAGGCGATCACGCTCAACGGCGTCGCAGTGGAGGCGAACAAGCGTGCATTCGCTTGTGGTCGTGTGGTCGCCGCGCAGGGACTTCCCGCGCGGGGCGGGCAGCCTACGGTCTTGCTAGAGCCGGAGGAATGGCAGGCACTGGCCGACCGGCGCACCGAAGAGCTCGTGCGTTATCAGAACTCGCGCTACGCGGCGTCCTATCGGACATTCGTCGGCCAATGTGCAGCCACTGAGCGGCTCAAGCTCGGCTCCGCCAACACCTTCGTCCTGACGAAGACCGTGGCGAACGCGCTGTTCAAGCTCATGGCCTACAAGGACGAGTATGAGGTCGCCCGCCTCTACGCCAGACCGGAATTCATGGCCGATCTGAAGCAGCGTTTCGAGGGCGATTTCACGCTTCGCCTTCATCTCGCGCCTCCGTTCCTGGCAAGACCGCGCGCGGGAAGCACGGCGCCGCAGAAGATCGCGTTCGGACCCTGGATGATGCGCGTCTTTGCCGTTCTCGCGCGCCTAAGAGTCCTGCGCGGAACCGGGTTCGACCCGTTCGGCCATACCGAAGAGCGGCGCCTGGAGCGGCGTCTGATCGATGACTACAAGGCGCTGATCGACCGCCTCTCGATCGGCTTGTCACCAGCGACGCTCGACCAGGCGGTGCAACTCGCAAAGCTGCCCGAGAAAATGAGAGGATTCGGTCACGTCAAGCGTGCCAATGTGGCCGCCGCGAAACGGGAAGAGCAGCGATTGCTCCGGGAGTTCGAGACGATCGCGAATCCGACGCCTCGCGGCATCAAAGATGTTGCGTGAGGCTCCCATGCTGACGGTCGTCCGTTGCTTGTATCGGCCAGGTGGAGCAGACGAGCGTCTCGCCATCCGCGATATCCATGTCGCCTACATGATCGAGAACCGGCGCTGGCTCGATCAGGGGGGCGCCTTGATGTCGGCCGACGGGTCCGTGGTGGAAGGCATGTTTCTGGTGCTGCGCCACGAGACGCGCGAAGCGGCCGATGCCTTCCTGGCGAACGAGCCCTACACCCGGGCAGGTCTTTTCGAAAGCGTCACGATCGAGCCGTTTGAGCGTTTCGTCCCCCATCCGGATCCGCAATTTCTTGAGCATCTCCTCGTATCGGCCAGAGAATGGATCGCACGCAATTTGCGAACGCACGAGCAGCGGGGCTGAAGGCGGCTGCCCCTCCGACATTGCAGATCTCTTCGCGGAACTGACGTGAATCATCATTGAGGGATTATTGTGCGGGCATTTCATGTCGACCAGTTCGGACATCTCGACGGCCTCATTCTCAAAGAGACTTCCGTGCCGCCCCTCGGGCCAAAGGACGTTCTCGTTCGCATCCGCGCGAATTCCCTGAATTATCGCGATCTATTGATTGTGAGCGGCCAAGGCGGAAGCTTCAATGCCGCGAGCGGGACACGACCTGGATTGGTGCCTGTTTGTGACGGCGCAGGTGACGTCTTGGCGGTGGGCAAAGATGTCACGCGGGCAAAGATTGGCGACCGCGTTGCGGGCACGTTCATCAGACGCTGGATCGGCGGGCGTATCAAGCCGGAGTATCTCGGCGAGCAGCGGGGCCGGGATGTAGATGGCTTGCTGCGAGATCACGCAGTCCTCGATGAAGAGGAGGTCGTGCGCGTTCCGGACCATTTGTCCTATACGGAATCCGACTATCAGCCGCAGCTGATCCGCGTTTGCCAGCCGACGCCGGTCGCTACTCATGAAAATCTTTCAGGCGGCGGCCTGTTGGAGGGATCGTCCCTTTAATTGACAGAACGGTCGTACTATGAATAATAATCCGAAGAAGACAAGAGTTGGGGAGGACCATCTATGATGGAGATGCGACAACTCGCCTTGGACGATCGCTATACTGCGACGTCGGATGAGGTCCTGCTCAATGGGGCGCAGGGCCTCCTTGTTGCCATGACGAACCAGATAGGCAGCGGATTCGCGCTCGAGTACAGGACGCGCGAGGAGGCCGATCGCTTCCTCGTAGCCGAACCATACTGCGTCTCGGTGCATCCCATGACGGTGATGGTGCCTGAGCGCCATCCTGGCTTCCAGGAAGATGAACTCCGGCGCCAATTGTCCGAAATCGACACTTCCAAGCTGGTGCCGTGAGTCAGAACATGCGCGGGATCACAAGCATCGGAACCTGCAACTTCTCGCAGCTCGCCAACGCCTACGCTCACCGGCACGGAATCAATACTCGAGACCTCAAGCGCGCGATGGCGAAGGTTTCGGTGAAGAGCCACGCCAACGCTGTCAGCAATCCGCGAGCACATCTTCGCGGCCGACATTGGCGCCTCGCGCCGCTGCCGGCGTCACTGTCGGAATTCTTCCCGGCGGGCACCGGGACCAGCGGATTGTCGCTCTCCTATAGTTTCGCGGTAACGGTGTTCGGCGGCTTCGCTCCGTTCATCATCACATGGTGATCGCAACGACCGGCAGCAAACTCGCACCAAGCTATTACGCCGGCGCGGCCGCGACGCTGAGCTTGGTGGTTCTTATCGCACTGCGCAGCCGCTATCGTCCAACGCCCGAAACTATCAGCGCAATTTCGGAGGGCCGGTGATGAAATTCCAAGCCAATGCCCATTCAATCGCCGAATACCGCGAGCTCGCGCGGCGGGCGCTGCCGAGGATGATATTCGACTTCTACGATGGCGGCGCTGACGGCGAAAACACGCTTGCAGGCAACCGCGCCGCACTGGATGCGAAGCGACTGCTCGGCTCGGCGCCGATCGATGTCGGCCGTCGCAGCCAAGAGGTCAAGCTCTTCGGCAAGTCCTACGCAATGCCGCTCATCATCGGCCCGACGGGCCTGGCAGCAGCGGCTTGGCCGGACGGGGACATAGCTTTAGCTCGCGCCGCTGGCCGGGCCGGCATTCCCTTCGTCATGAGCACCGCAGGCACTTGCACGCAGGACGACGTCGCTTCGGCGGGCGACGGTAGCAAATGGATGCAGCTCTACATCTTCAAGGATCGCGCCTTTAGCGCGCGCATCGTTGACAAGGCGGAAACACTCGGCTTCGAAGCCATCGAGGTTACGGTCGACAACGCGGTCGCCGGCAAGAGGCTGCGCGATGAGCGTAACGGATTCTCGCTGCCGTTCCGATGGACGCCGGCAAAGCTGGCGGGCCTCCTCGTCCATCCCGGCTGGAGCATGAGGATGGCGCGGGCAGGGGCGCCGCAGCTCAAGGTGATGGGGGAAGGACTCGGGCTGGAAAAGACCGACACCATCGCCGCGCTGATGCAGAGCCAGTTCGATGCCTCGATAAGCTGGGACGATATCGCAAGACTGCGCGATCGCTGGAAGAAGCCACTGATCGTCAAGGGATTGCTCGACCCGTCGCATGTCAGCAAGGCCTTGTCAGTCGGGGTTGATGGTCTGGTGATCTCCAACCATGGCGGTCGTCAGCTCGATGGCGCTGTCGCCTCGATCGACGTCCTGCCCGACTTCGTGGCGGCGGCCGGCTTACGCTCTTGATCGATAGCGGTTTCCGCACAGGCTCCGACATTGCTCGCGCGCTCGCGCTCGGAGCTGACGCCGTTCAGGTCGGTCGGGCGACCCTCTATGCGCTTGCAGTCGGCGGCGAGGAAACGGTCTTTCATGCCCTTGGCCTCCTGAAAGCCGAACTGGACGTCGCCCAGGCGCTGATGGGCGTGGCCAGGATCGAGGATTTTCATCCAGGCATGATCCGTCAGCCGGCGCCGGTTCCGCTCGCGCCTCGGCCTGACGCCGGGGCGTCGCCAACTCCTGTCTCATACCTAAGAAAAGGCACATGACATGCGCATATTGAAGGGATTTCTTACCGCTGCCTGCCTCGCTTGGTTCGCATCGTCCGCGACCGCTAAGGACCTGCCTCTCATCGGCCTCACTTATATCGTGGAGCACCCCGCCATCGATGCCGTGCGTGAAGGCATCATCGATGGCCTCAAATCGGCTGGCTATGAAGATGGCAAGACGGCCAAGATTGTAATCCGAAGCGCCCAGGGAAACATGGCGACCCAGGCCCAGATCGCAAACGAGTTTTCCGGTCTCGACCTCGATATCTCGATCGCCATATCGACCCCTTCCGCGCAGGCCCTGAAAAATTCTCTGAAAGGCAAGCCGTTGATCTTCGCAGCGGTGACCGATCCTGTCGGCGCTGGCCTCGTCCCGTCGATGGCCAAGCCGGGCGGCAACGTAACCGGGACCAGCGACCAGCAGCCGTATCCGCCGATCCTCGAGCTGATCAGGAAGCTGGCGCCGGGCGCCAGGAAAATCGGCGTGATCTTCAACCCGGGCGAGGCCAATTCCGTCTCGCAGGTTGAATCTTTGAAAGTAGCGGCCAAGGCTTCTCAATTGGAGATCGTCGAGAGCCCTGCCGCCCAGTCGGCCCTGGTCGGAGACGCTGCGCGCAGTCTCGTCGGCAGGACCGATGCGATTCTGTTGCCTACCGACAGCACCGTCGTGTCGGTTGTCGAGAGCGTGGTGACTGTAGGCAAGACGGCGCGACTGCCCGTCTTCGCCTGCGACACGGGTTCGGTCGAGCGGGGCGCTCTCGCGGCGTTGGGCTTCAACTACTACGAGATGGGCAAACTGACCGCACAGATGGCGGGCAAGGTGCTCAAGGGAATGAATCCCGGCGAAATCCCGGCGCAGGTGCCGAAGAGCCAGGACCTTTATCTCAACGCGTCGTCAGCAAAGGCGATGGGTGTCGATGTCCCCGCCGAAATCCGCGCTGGCGCGAAAAAAGTGATCGAGTGAGATGAGTCTTTTCGCGTTCGCCGGCGCCCTCGAAACGGGATTTCTGTTCTCGCTGGTGGCCCTGGGCGTCTACATCTCGTTTCGTGTGCTCGCTTTTCCGGACCTCACGGTGGACGGCAGCTTCCCGCTCGGAGCCGCGGTCGGCGCGACTGCGATCGTGAACGGCGTCGATCCGTTCCTGGCGACCGCGCTGGCCGCTATGAGCGGCGCAGCCGTCGGGCTGATCACCGCCTTGCTCAGCGTGCAATTCCGCATCATGAATCTGCTGGCGGGCATTTTGTCGATGGTGGCGCTCTTCTCCATCAATCTGCGCATCATGGGGCGGCCGAACCTGCCGATCTACGGACGAGCGACGGTGTTCGATCGTTTCGGCGAACTGGGCGACTTCGGCCTGTGGCGAAATGTGATTGCTCTCGCCCTCTTCGCCATTGCCGCAAAGCTGCTGATCGACTGGTTCCTCAAGACCGAGATCGGCCTTGCTCTGCGGGCCAGCGGTGAGAACCCGGCAATGGCGGAGGCTCAGGGCGTCAACAATGCCGCGATGATCTATCTCGGAATGGCCATCAGCAACGCGCTCGTCGCGCTAGCTGGCGCGTTGTTCGCCCAGACGCAGGGCGTGGCCGACGTTTCCATGGGCGTCGGTACGATCGTCACAGGACTTGCGGCTCTGATTATAGGCGAGGCGCTGCTTAGGCGGCGGGCTCCTTTCTTCGGGACGCTCGGCTGCCTGGTCGGGGCGCTCGTCTATCGGCTTTTTATCGCGGCAACGCTGAGCCTGGGCTTCATCCAGGCGCAGGATCTCAATCTGGTGACGGCAATCGTGGTCGCAGCGGCGGTGATCCTGTCGCAAGGCCGTGGGCTGGGTATTGCGAAGGGCGGAATGGCCCGCCTTCTCGCACGTCGTGCAGGAGGCAGGGTCAATGCTGCGTCTGAATGATCTGCACGTCACGTTCAACGTGGGAACTCCGACAGAAGTGCGGGCGCTTCGCGGTGTAAATCTCGACATCTCGCCTGGCGAATTCGTCACGGTCATTGGCTCGAACGGCGCGGGCAAGTCGACGCTCCTGTCCGCGATTGTCGGCGCCGTGCGTCCGAGTCGGGGGACCATCAAGCTCGGCGCCCAGGACATAACGGATTGGCCGGCCTCGAAGCGCGCCGCGGATGTCGGACGCGTCTTCCAGGAGCCGCGGCTCGGAACGTGTGGATCGCTCAGCATCGAGGAGAACTTGGCCCTTGCCGCAAAACGCGGGCGTCGTCGAGGCTTCTCGACCGCCCTGTCGGGCGGTCGGCAATTCGCGGACAAGCTCGCGCGGCTCGGACTCGGTCTGGAGGACCGCATGTCGACGCCGATCGGCCTGCTTTCGGGTGGACAGCGGCAGGCCGTCAGTCTGTTGATGGCGACGCTCTTGCCGATGAAGATTCTGGTTCTGGACGAGCATACCGCCGCACTCGATCCTGCCGCTGCGGCGAAAGTCCTTTCGCTCTCAGCGGAGATCGCCGACGCCGACGGACTGACCGTGCTGATGGTGACCCACTCGATGGGAGACGCTCTGGCCCTGGGCACACGCACCATCCTGATGGATCGTGGCGTCGTCGCGCTCGATGTAAGCGGCGAGGAGCGGCGAAAGCTCGACATTCCAGCACTGCTTCAGCTCTTCGGCAAGGGCAACCGGAAGGGTCGTCGACAGCGATCAGATGATGCTGACTTGATCGTCTAGTGATGTGTTCTTGTGTGGGAAGCTGGAAACCTGATGAAACGAAAGCGAACCGACAGACAATCGTCGCAAGAGAACGAACTCGGGGCTCCGGCTGTATCTGCAGGCTTCCTTCCGGGCCCGGTCCGAACGGACAGCCTCCTGAAAGCTCACATAGCGGGAATGCCCTTTCACCCTAACAGATTCGCGCCTCCCGCTCCAAACCGACCGTTTTCCTACACCTTCAGCAGAAGAGACGTGTCGGCTTACATAGTTCAATCGTTCGTTCTATTAACTAGGCTACATCAAGGAAGAAACATATGATCAAGCACATCGACTCGGGCTATCTCCTGTCGCAGGTGACCGTCTCGAATGGCACGGCATATTTGTCCGGCCAGGTGGCGTTCGATTCTCGCGGCGCGGATTTCCCGACACAAGCCGCAGAAGTATTCGGGCGGATCGACGCACTTCTGGAGAAGGCCGGGACGGATCGATCGCGATTGCTGACGGCGACTGTGTGGCTAGCGGACCTCGGTCATTTTGCCGGATTCAATGAACTCTGGCGCCATTGGCTTGGCGTGCATGGGCGGCCAGCGCGCGCTACGGTCAAGGCAGATCTGGTATTGCCCGGGCTTTTGATTGAAATTCAGGTAACGGCCGCTGTTGGCGATTGATACGCACAGTTCAGAGGATCCAACATGCAGGCGTTTTCCATCGAGCAACCTGGTAACCCAAATAGCCTATTTCTGAAGAAACGGGCCTCTATAACCCCTGGTGCGCGCGAGGTACTTGTCCGCATCCGGGCAAATTCTCTCAACTACCGCGATCTGCTTATCCTGCGTGGCGATACATTCAACGTGCGGCCGGGTCTAATTCCGCTCAGCGACGGAACTGGCGATATTGTCGCTGTTGGAGATCGAGTCACACGGGCCAAGATCGGAGATCGAATAGCAGCGACGTTCTTCCCGCGGTGGATCGGCGGCCGGGTCAGGCCGGGGTACATTTCGGAACAGCGCGGCAGCGATGTCGATGGATTGCTATGCAGTCACGCCGTCATCAGCGAGGAGGAGATCGTTCACCTCCCGGCTCATCTCTCTTTCGCCGAAGCTGCAACGCTTCCCTGCGCGGCCTTGACCGCCTGGTCCGCACTGACTGGGCCGGTCCCCGTGATAGCCGGCGATACTGTTCTCATCCAGGGCTCAGGGGGCGTATCCTTGTTCGCTCTGCAATTCGCCAAGCTGTTCGGTGCCCGGGTCATTGCGACGACCTCGAGCGCCGATAAGGCCGAGCGCCTGAAAGAACTCGGGGCAGACGACGTCATCAACTATAAGGACACGCCTGATTGGGAGTTTGCCGTGCGGAAGCGAACAGGGGGATTAGGGGCAGATCATATAGTTGAGGTAGGCGGCTTAGGAACCCTGACGCGTTCCCTGAAAGCTAGCGCGGTCGGCGGGCAGATCGCGCTGATCGGCAGGTTGACCAAAGTCGAGGACTTCGATCCGTCGGCGCTCAGCCAGAGTGTGTCGACCGTCCGACGGATCACGGTCGGCAGCCGCGATGGCTTTGATGCGATGAATCGAGCTATCGCCGCGCAGCAACTCCGGCCGGTAATTAGTCGCTCTTTCCCGTATTCTAAGGCCATGGATGCTTTCCGGGCCTTCGAAAGCCGATCACATGTCGGCAAGATCGTAATCGAGCATGAGTGATCACAAGCAACTCAGCGCTGGAGTGGATGCGCAGCCGGAGCCGCGAAGCGTGCACGGCGTCCGTGCATAGCGGACGAAGGGGTGGTTATGCCGCCGGGACGCGTGGTCGTGCGGCAGGCAGCGTAGGCACTTCGCGGACAAGCTCGTGCGGATCAGGCTTGGTCTCCAGGACCGCATGTCGATGCCGATCAGCCTGCTTTCGGGTAGACAGCGGCAGGCCGTCAGTCTGTTGATGGCGACGCTCTTGCCGATGAATATCCTGGTTCTCAACGAGCATACGGCCTTACGGTCCAGCTCAGGATTGTGCCCAACCTACGGAAGGTTCAGTACCTACTACGTCGGCGAAATTTTACATCGATCCCGAGAGCGTGATTCCCAACGCCCGGCGAGACGGCTTCGAGGAGACCGGCGCCTGGCTGGAAATCCAGTCGGAATTGATAACGACGGTCTGTGCACCCCTGGCTTCCGATGCCTATGCGGCCTCGCAACGGGGGCAACTCGACGTCGAAGCAGTCGTCGGCGATATCGGCGATCTGGTGAAGCGCGGCAACACCCTCGCCCAGAGCTCCAGGTCGTCTTACGATCAGGTCGTCGAACTGATGAACTTGGCGAAGAGACCGAGGCGGCGTGCGGCGTCCGCGCTGAAGATCGTCGACGATCTCGACGCGACGGCCGTCGACGAAGGCCACCCAAATCGTCAATAGTCGGTGTTGCTCAAGGACGCCGCCAAATCGGTCGAATCCGTCGAGACGCAAGCGCGGATGCTGGTGGGACGTTTCCTCGACGAGGACGACAAGCTGACGGCGCTCAAGGCGCGTTTGAGAGAGGAAATTCTTCAGGAAGTACTGGACGTCGTCAACGCGTATGTCGATCCGGCTACCTATCAAAAGATCAAGCGCCAACTGACCAGGACTAGATAGTCGGCCAAATTCGCGAGGAACTTGTCTGCGATCGTCTGCTGCAACGTGCCCATGAGCCAATCTCGGCGATTCGTAGGTTGCTGCTGAAAGGATTGTAACCTGCGCAGCGCTGCAGCATAAGGCGACCAAGTCAACATGGATGATCTTGCCGCTGATGGGCGGCGCTTGCCCGTCACGCCGCCGGCCCGGGCGGGTCTTCCTTGATACCGCGGGCAACGATCCGGAGCGTCTGGTCCGGAAGCGGCCGCTGCAGCTTCAGGGCCTCGTCCGGAGGTGCCGTCATCCAGGCCTCGACCTCGTCCGGCGTCGTCAGGATAACCGGCATTGCCTTCGGGTGGATGGCACCGACCTCGGCGTTCGGCTCTGTCGTGAGGAACGCGTATAGGTCGTTTTGGTCCAGATGCCGGCGAAGCAGGCGAGGGGACGATCCTCGTCGAACGCGAACCAGATATCACCGCCCTCAGACTTGTTGAACTCACTGAACGAGTTGAGCGGCACTATGCAGCGATGCTCGGGGCCGAGCCAACGGTCCCAGTGTTTGCCCTTCACATTGCGGATGTTGGTCGTCCCGCCGTCCGGCTCCATTCTGAGCAATTCCTTGAAATCCACCGTCTTGCCTTTGGCCTGCAGCTTTTCCGCTCGTTTCTTCGTGGCGTCCATCAGCGCTTTTGATGACGACGGCATCCCCCATCGCGCCGTAGAGAGTTCGCGGCCCTCGGCTCCGTTCCGCACGATCGGTGCGTTGTAGTCGGGAAAAACCCCCGGCAGCGGCGCCAGATTTCCAACGTATCGGTTCACGACGCGGAACAGCGCGCTGATCGCAGCTTGGTTGGTCGTGATCGAATAAAGATTGCACATCGGTCAGGATTCGGTTGGAGGGTGGCGCGGCTGCCACGTCAACTGTAGCAGAGTCGCGGATGGACGCCGGCCGGCCTTGGCGCATTTGCGGCAGCGCAGCCGGCTGGCGAGATCGTGCACGAAGGTGGTCGGCGGGTGCTTCATCGCCGCGAGGTCGACATCGCTCGGCGTCTTGCAGCGCGCGCACCTGATCTCGAGCCAGGGGAAGCCTCCGTTCGCAGCCTGATCGATGGTCGGCGACGGATCGATCGGCTCGCCGTCACTCCACATCCGTTCGTTCCAGCTTTCGCAAAGCAGCCTGTCGGCTTGCTGGATCATCGCCTCGCCTTTGGCTCGCATCTCCGCCGATTGGGTCGCCAGGATGTTAGCCATCGCGCGTGCCTTGCCGAGCTCTTTCGCCAGAGCCTTGCGATCGCCTCCCGACAGGGGCGTAGGGTGATACTTCGGGGCCATCCGGACATCCAGGCGCAACGAGATCGGATCGGCAAATCCAGAGCGACTACGGCGTCTCGAAAGCTGGCCAGCACCCGTCTTCTTCATGCCTGCCGGTGCGCTGCTGGCAAGTGTTGTCGAGCAGCCGCCGCGCGACGTCCTTCCAGACTGCGTTATCGCCATACAAGCGGACGGCATCGGCGGTCTGGATTTCGACTATTCGCTCGCAGCGGCGGCAGGTCACGCGGAGGACGTGGCGCTGAATGTCGGAAAGGCGTCGTTGCCGGCTCTCGCTTGCGGTCGCGCCGGCGCGAGGATCTTTGAGCACCGAGTCCCAGTATTCGGCCGGAAGCGGTGCATCCAGAGCCGCAGCGGAAGGTGTCGGCCTGTGGGCGGCCTGGGCTGCCAGCTTTTCCATCTGCTTCGGGGTCGGCGTGCGCCAGCTCGCGGGTCGGTCGGTCATGCCCCAATTAGAACATAACAAGAACAAATGTCGAGTCCCGCTCCGGCCAGCCACTGAGAAAAAATCATCCTGGCGCGAAGGATGTGATGTCGGAACCAAGGCTGGTGGATCGTCTTGAATCCGGCATCAGTAATGGAGTTCCCCCGATGGCCCCCCGCGCTAACTGGAAAGGCTTCCTGCGTCTTTCCCTCGTCACCTGTCCGGTCGCGCTCTATCCGGCCACCTCGGAATCCGAAAAGGTCTCGTTCAACCAGCTCAACCGAAAGACCGGCCACCGCATCAAATACGCCAAGGTGGACGCCGATACCGGCGAGGAGGTCGACAACGAGGACATCGTCAAGGGCTACAAGGTCGACACCGACACATTCATCGAGGTGACGAAAGAGGAGCTGGAGAACGTTGCGCTGGAATCGACGCGAACGATCGAGATCGACGAGTTCGTCGACCGCAGCGAGATCGACCCGCGCTATCTGATCCGCCCTTACTATCTGACTCCAGATGGCAAAGTCGGGCACGACGCTTTCGCGGTTATCCGCGAAACCATCCGCGAAATGAACAAGGTCGCGATCGGTCGCGTGGTGCTGACCAATCGCGAGCACATCATCGCGCTGGAGCCGCTGGACAAGGGGCTTATGGGGACCCTGCTGCGCTATCCCTACGAAGTCCGGCCCGCGGAAGAGTATTTCGACGATATCCAGGATGTCAAAGTCACCAAGGACATGCTCGATCTCGCAAAGCACATCGTCAATCAGAAGGCAGGGCATTTCGAGCCGGACAAGTTCGAAGACCAGTACGAGACTGCGCTTATTGATCTGATCAACCAGAAGCGCGCGGGCAAGCCCATCACCGCGAAAGCGCGTCCTCGAGGTGAGAACGTCGTGGACCTGATGGACGCGCTGCGCAAGAGCATCGGAAGAGAGGGCGCGGCAGGTCCAGCGGCACCCAAGAAATCAGGAAAAAAGCCGCGCAAGGCGGCGGCTGGGCAGAAGGAAATGCTGATGCCGATCGCAGGCAAGAAGCCGGCGAAGGAGACCGCGGCGAAGAAGCCGGCGGCCAAGCCGCAGCGGAAGTCGGCTTAGGTGACGTGAAGCATCCGGTGACGCCGGACGGCCACTCCTTCGTCGTCCGCGGCAGGCTCTGGCGAATGAAAAATCCGATCTCGACGACGTCACGCGAGATCATCTCGTCTGCCGTCTAACGGCGGCCCGGCGGGTCGGTGCGCGCGCCAGGAAGGCGACCGAGCCGAAGTAACGGTGCATAGGACCGTGGACGAGGCTAAGCAGGCGCTGGGCGAGCGCGGTCCGGTATGGCGGGACGACGGCTCGCCGGCTCTCGATTGCTCTGCAAAGTAGGAGCGATATGGCTGCGGTGAAAAAGACTTCCAGATCGACCTTGAGCGCGGGGATTCTCGCATACCGCAAGGGCGTTCGTGGGCTCGAGGTACTGCTCGTTCATCCCGGCGGTCCGTTCTGGCGTAAGAAGGATGATGGCGCCTGGTCCATTCCTAAGGGCGAAATCGATGCCAATGATGCTCCGGAGAACGTCGCTCGACGCGAATTTGCCGAAGAACTCGGCCCGAGCGCTTCGATTGGTCTACTCCAGGCGCTGGGGGAAGTCCGACAGCGAGGAGGGAAGCGCGTCATCGCGTTCGCCGGCAAGGGCCACTTTGACCCGGGGGCGCTGACCAGCAATAGCTTCGATATCGAATGGCCGCCCCGAAGCGGTCGACGGCAGAGCTTTCCCGAAGTCGACCGAGCGGAATGGTTTGATATCGAGCTCGCGCGGACCAAGATGCTGTCCGCTCAGGTAGAGTTTCTCGATCGTCTTTTGGCAATCGCAGTTGAGAGCGCCGGGAAATGAGCTTCCGGATTGGAATAATTTCGGACACGCACGGCCTGTTGAGGCCCGAGGCGGAACGAGGCCTGACGGGCGTCGATCACATCATCCATGCCGGGGACATCGGGCGCCCCGAGATCGTCGACGCGCTTCGCCGGATCGCGCCCGTCACGGCCATTCGTGGAAACGTGGACAGTGGCGAGTGGGCTCGCGACTACCCCGACACGAACCTTGTGCGCCTGGCGGGAAAGTCGATCTACGTTCTGCACGACTTGAAGACGCTGAAGGCCGATCCCGGTGGCGGCATCGACGTCATCGTCTCCGGGCATTCCCACGTGCCGAAGATCGACACGGTCGGTGGCATTCTCTACCTGAATCCCGGCAGCGCGGGACCTCGGCGTTTCAAGCTGCCGATCACGTTTGCGACGCTCGAACTCACGCCTGACGGCATGCGACCGGAAATCCACGACCTTGAAGGCGACTGAGTGCCACCGCGGAGGGCCGGAGGAGGCGAGTGCGTCAATCCTTCCGTTTGCCGGGTTACGCCCCCGGGGGGAAGCGCTATTTGCGCGGACGTTCTCGCTCGCGCACGACCTCCTTCGCCCGCTTGTCGGACCTGAGCCCGAGATAGACGGGCTGGCGCAGTTCGCCCTTGCTCGTCCACTCCGCGAATTTGACCTCGGCAACCAACGAGGGCCTGACCCAGGTCGTGGCGGCCTCGTCCTTCACTTTGGCAGGGAAGGGTGATTTAGGGGTCGTCAGCTTCACGAGCTTGGCATGGAGGTCTTCCAGGACCTTGTGGCTGAAGCCAGTGCCGACATGACCGATATAGCGCCATGTTTCGTCTTCCCGCACGGCGAGGACCAGGGCGCCGAAGAACGGCCTGGTGCGCTTAGGCGCTGTGAATCCCGCGATCACCACTTCCTGCCGCTTTGCTGTCTTGATCTTCAGCCAATCCGCCGTCCGGCTTCCGGACGCATAGGCGCTGTCGGCGCGCTTCGCCATGACGCCTTCCAGACCTTTCCGCTCGGCCTCGGCGAAGAATTTCGTGCCGTTCGCTTTGCGGTGACGGCTGAAGGCGATCAACCGGTGGCTCGGCAGGATCGCTTTCAGCCGCTCCTTGCGCTCGAGAAGAGGCCGTTTGCGCAAGTCAATTGCGTTCTGAAACATGAGATCGAAGGCGCAATACAGGAGCTTCGCTTCATGGCGCAGCGCGTTCTGCAGCAGCTGGAAATGCGAAACGCCGTCCTTTCCGATTGCCACGAGCTCGCCATCGATCACGGCGTCGCCCTTCACGCCCTCCAGCGCTTTGGCGACCTCGATATAGCTGCGGCTGATGATCTTGCCGTTGCGGCTGTAGAGCGCAACCTTACCCCGGCGGATTTCCGCGATCATCCGGAAGCCATCGTACTTATCCTCGAAAACCCAGCCGCGGTCATCGAACGGCGCGTCGGTGAGCGTAGCGAGCATCGGCTGTAGGCGTTTGGGCAGGGTCGACGTCCGGCTCATTCAATGGCCAATCCTTCAGCGCGTGTTGCGTAATGCACGGACGGCACCTTATCGTTCGAGGTGGCCAGGGCTGGCTCGATGAAGCCGGGGAAACGCGCCTTGACACCGATAGCCGCCGACCCTTTACGTGGAAACGCCACTGAAGAACTCCACGCTACAGCCAATTCAAATTGGCACAGTGCGAATCGTTCCGGAACGTGCGAATCCTTGTCGCGTTTGCTTCGATGTCGCAACAGGAGGCACCGATGGCGGTAGCGAGGAGGAGCAAGACGGCGCGCGGACGAAAACAGGACCGGGCGCGGGTGGCTGGCGGGCAGGACTACGAAGTGCAGTACGAGGCAAAGAAGAGTGGAAAGTCGGCACCCGCGGTGAAAAAAGCAGTCAAGAAGGTCGGCAATTCGCGCAAGCGTGTAGAGAAACGGCTGGGCCGCTGAGTCGGAGAAGGGTCGGCGTCGGGAGCTAGCGCCGGTCCTCCTCGTCAGGGAGGCATTCTGGGCAGGTATCACCAATCGAGTCCAGCACGTCGCGAACCGCGGCCTCCGCTGCTTGACGGGATACGTCTTCCGGCAGGTCTCGGCGGGCGATATCGAAGGCCCGCTCTCGGGCATGCGGATCGGCGCGGTCCTGCATCCAACCGTGCTCCTCGCACTCGCGGATGGCGCCGGCTTCGTTCAGCACGTTGATCGCCCAACCGCGCAGGGTGCGGATCGCCGGCCGTCTCTGCTTGGTCATCAGCATTGAAAGGTTCTCCCACGCTGAGACGAATCGTTTAGCCCCGCAGACGTTCCCCATCGCTAACACACGACTGGGATTCTGGAGTGGGATCTCGTGGTCCATCGAAGGCCGAATTTTCCGCGCGGCCAGGTGCTAGGGCGGGCAAGAACGAACTGAAGAAGCCGTTTTCCGATACTTCAGACGTCTTATCCGTTTTTTGCGCGTGCAGCTGTCGCCGCACCGGGCCCTCGTGACCGAGCCCCGGAGCATCTACGCCCTGCGGCTTCGATCCGTCGCGCACGAGCAGACCATGGCCCCTCGCGGGGCAGAAACGAAAAACCGGACCTTTATGCAGCAGCCACCTGCACAAAGGTCCGGTCTTATCTTAGCGTGCCGCGATACCGAACGGCTGCAAAGGACGCTTCATATCCTTTGGAAGGTCTCGCTTTTCATCCGGGTTGCGATCCGGAGGCGGCAATAGATCAGTAGCCGATACGACTACTTCTTTTTCTTTGAAGTCTTCTTTGCCACCTTCTTGGTAGCTGCCTTCGCGGTCTTCTTTGCCTTCTTCGCTTTCTTGGCCATGTCGTCCTCTGTAAGAATTGGCTCTAGTGAACATGCCCACGCCGTGCATAGACACGCGCACGAGTGAGACGATATCACAAAAGCAAAATTGATACCAAGGAGACGTGAATCCGCATTGAGTCGCTCGCCGGAGGCACTCGCCCTCGGGCCCGCCGTCATTGCATGCCGGCGTCGCTATCACTGCCCTTCGGGTCGGGTGCCTTGCCGGTAGTGGAACCAATCTTCCACTCCGATTCCTACGGCTATCGGCCCGGCCGTTCGGCGCTCGATGCAGTGGGGAGAGCGCGTGAACGCTGCTGGAAATTCGACTGGGTCATCGACCTGGACATACGGTCGTTCTTCGACACGATTCCATGGAGCCTGATCGAAAAGGCAGTGGCCCACCATACGGAATCGGGGTGGGTGCGTCTTTATGTAAAACGGTGGCTGCGTGCTCCCGTGGAGCGAAAAGACGGGACCCTGGAGGAGAGAACATGCGGAACCCCACAGGGTTCTTCGGTCTCGCCGCTGCTCGCGAATTTGGTGCTGCATTATGCATTCGATTTATGGATGCAAAGGACGTTCCCGCGTCTCTGCTTCGAAAGATACGCAGACGATGCGATCGTCCATTGCAGAACTGAAAGCGAGGCCCGAACCGTCATGGAGGCGATCAGAAGGCGCCTTGCGGAATGTGGTCTGGAACTCCACCCGGAGAAAACCCGGATCGTCTACTGCAAGGATAAGATGCGCCAAAAAGAGTACGAACACATCACGTTCGACTTTTTGGGTTACACCTTCAGACCGCGTGCTGCGCGAGACCGGCGAGGTGGCCTCTTCCTGAGCTACCAGCCGGCGATCAGCACCAAGGCAGCAACTAGAATCCGGCAGACGATTCGCTCATGGCGGATCGCCAGCACTCGGAATAATCAGAAGCTGGAAGACTTGGCAAAGCTGATCGATCCCAGTGTGAGGGGCTGGCTAAATTACTACGGGCGGTTCTATCGCTCGGAGTGTGCTCAGGTCCTTCGGCACATTAACGTGGCGCTCGCTCGATGGGCGAGGTGGAAATACAAAGGGTTGAGACGTCGGCAAAGAGCCTCAATACATTGGTTGGGAAGGTTGGCGAGACGCCAGCCGGACTTACTATATCTGTGGCGTGTCGGCATTCGACCAGCGGTTGGAAGATAGAAGCCGGATGAGGTGAGAGCTTCATGTCCGGTTTCGTGAGCGCCTCGGGGTGAGACTCCCCGGGGCGACTCGACAGGTCGGCAGCAAGACGCTGGGGATCGCCAGCTTCTATCTCCGGGCCGTCTGCATGAACCGCAATCTGTGGGGCGTGGAGAACTTCGAGGAGATCACGATCCGGCATTCGAAGTTCGCGGCCCAACGTTTCGTGCATGAAGCCGCCCCGGCGTTGACTAGCTTTGCCAATTCCTCGCCCGCGCCATTCGTCGCCGGGATCAGGGCGGCCCGGGAGCGAATTGTTGCACGGACGGACGAGGACCGGGAGAGCTTCCTTCGCAGGGGCGGGTTTTCCAAGTCCGAGACCTCGAAAATCATTGAGATCGTTAGGCGAAGAGAATCGCAAGCCGGAAAGTATCTTCGATTTCGTGCAGGGCATTACCGCATTGGCGCGCGGCAAGGCTCATCAGGATACGAGGCTTGAGCTTGAAGGCAAAGCGAAGCGCTTGATGAAGCGCGCAATCTGAAGACTTGAGCCGCGTAACCGGGGCGCCGGTTGCGCGGCCCCTCCAAGCCGGATCGCCGGCGGCGCTGACGCGGATCCGCGTCTGGCGCTCGCCGGGCCTTCGGCCCGGCTCGCGGAAGGGATCAGGACCGAATCTTGGACACTTTCTCGTCAAGCAGGTCGACCGGCCGCACCTCCAAGGCTTGGGCCGTCTCCCAGATTGTGAGCAGGGTCGCGTTTTGCAGCCCTCTTTCCATACTACTGATGAAGGCCCTATCGACGCCCATGCGTTCTGCGACGCCCTCTTGGCTCAAGCCAAGGCCCAGCCGAAAACGGCGCGCATTTGCTCCAAATACCTTGCGAATGTCCATCCGCAGGATAGGAAGCAATCGCGTATTTTGGCGCTACGTGTTATAATACGCGGACGACCTCGGTTGCGTGTGCTCGCAAAAGGAGTTTCGAGTGCGGAAGGATAGAAGAACGCGCTTTCCTGCGGTGCCAAGCTTGGGGCAGGTAGCATGCCATGCGCCGGTGTCGGCGACGATGCGAGAGCGCGCGTTGCGAGCGCTGCGAGTCGAGTCCCGTTCCCTGGAACACGGTAGCCCCGATGCCAAAACCACCGCTTGATCCGGAGATTGCGGACGCCGCGCCGGACGATCCGACCGTTACACCTTATGACCAGCAGCATGTCGTAACCTACATGCGACTTCTACAGGCTGAGGGTGAGGGGGCGGACTGGCGCGAAGTGGCTCGAATCGTCCTGCATATCGATCCGGAGCGTGAGCCCGAGCGCGCGCGGATCGCATACCAGCGTCATCTTGCGCGCGCCAAGTGGATGACCGAGCAGGGCCGTCTTCTACGCGGTGCGGGGGCGAGCTAGAGGAGATTCGTCAACCAGAAGATCAATCTAGAAACGTCTTCTCCAGCCGAAGGTGGTCATCCGGAAGCACCACGTGGTGCCAAACTAGGGACTTCCTACAACTCGCCCGTTCACGATTATCGCACCGCAATCCTTGTTAGTTGCGTGCATGCGGGTGGAAGCAATGCCTGAGTTCGACTGGCGGTCGCCGGAATCCTACAAGAGTCTTCAGGACGCAGAGATCATGGACATCGCCTGGGAATGTCTTCGCCGTAACGCGGATTACCGACGCGACTATGAAGCGATGCTCGCCAACAGCCCGGATGGCGAATTGACACCCGAATTCAGGAGGAGGTGGGGCATCTGCTTTCGCTCATGACCCGCTGAGGTTCTTCAAGGAACAGACGGTCTTTTGGGCATCCGAGGTTCTGCCGACCGTCGTTCCAATCTCAATGACCACGTCGCCCGTTAGCAGTGACGCAGCGTCTCAGCCGTCGATCGATGTCGCGGCTGGTCGGGTTCGCCGCGCCGCCGACGGCTGGCATGCAGTGCTGCGCATTGGCGCGGTCGACCACCGTGTCTGGTCAAGAGAAGCGCCGGCCGTTGCTACCCACTACGTGGCCACGTTGTCGTTTGACGGCGACTTCGCCGCGCGGGCGTACGCTGCGCGACGGCTGTGGCGAGCCATGAGCGGGCGTGCGCCAAGTCCTGCCTTTCACGAGCTATCCAAACAGCGACGCGAACGGTTGAGCGCGGCTCTTCGCGCGCTCGATGCGCGTGGGGACGGCGGCACGTATCGCAGCATCGCTGAAGCGTTGTTCGGCAGCAAGCGTATCCCGGACCGTGCCTGGAAAACGCACGATCTGCGCAACCGGACCGTCCGTCTGGTGCAAACCGGCCTCGCAATGGTGCGAGGCGGTTATCGCCAAATTCTGCGGCGCGGGCGCACGGGCAAATAGCACAGCCCCGCCTGGGGTATCGAAAATCGTCCTTCTCAAACTTCGGCTCCCACTCCGAGATCGCGCTCCCTCTAGGTCTACTTGGCCGGTACAGCGCATCTACCTGAGCTTTCGCGACCGATGTGGCGTGCCCGGCGCGTTTGCGGCGTCCATGCGGGACCAACGCGTTACGAGAGACATCTTGCGGGCGGTCCGGCGCCGGCGGAAACGCGAGCCCATGTCAGCAATTTCGCGAGCTTGTTGGGAGTTGAGGTTCGCGTTTAAATTGCTCCCGGTCAGTTCCGTTGAACCGCCAGTCCATTGGACATGTCGGTGCGGCCGAGCGTCAGGTATACTTTCACGCCAGCCGGAACGACGATCGTGATGCCGTCTCCCTTGCGGCGAGCCGCTGCATCACCGCAGCCGGAATGCTGCCTGCCGGCGCAAAGACACGCCGTCCATCGGCCAGCTCGGTGTCCATTATGCCGCCCGCGGCTGCACCAGAACGCGCAAGGCGGCGAGCGCCGGCATCTCATTGGCCGTGCCGTCGGCGTGCGTCACCGTCGCGAGTTGCGGTGCCTTGCAAGCGGTCTGCCAGCGGACCGCCATGCTGGTGGCGGCGCCATCGCGCCGGCAAACCTGCGCCACGCTGACGCCCGGCTTCTCCGTCTGCTGCTCGATCGCCTGCTTCGCCTTGTTGCTGAACCGACGCCGGATCGACCGGCCGTCCACCGCTTCCGGTGTCACGTAGTTTTGGGGCGCGCGCAATTAGCAGCGCTGCTTGATTGAGCCCGGGCACCCGGATGAAGAACAATCGCCAGTCCAAACTCGTCGCCGGAATCTTCGGGACGATCGCGCCAGATCCGCAACGAATCGGGCGAAAGACCGAGCGTCGCGGCATACCCGGCATGCCCGATGCCGCTCCAGTTCATCGCCTTGACATGCATGCCCAGAACGCTCGAAGCCCGATCGGATCGCAGTTCGAGCGCACACTGTAGCGATAGCGCGTGGGCCTCTTGCGCCGCTTCGGCTACCGCTTGTTGGGTGGACGTTCTGCCGTCGCTTGGCGAAAATTCCGCTGCTCTTCCACACTTTTGCGCGAGCCTCCCGGACTCACCAGATGGCGAACCCAGCGCTCGAACCTCGCCATCGAAAGCATGCGCCGGCCGCAATATTCCTCCGCATCCTGGTCGTCGCAGTACCAAATCTGAACGTGCAACGACCAGCGGGGGTTCGCCTTTGCCCATGAACGACGAGGCGCCGTCGGAGATCTCCCACTGCAGCAAGAACCCCGAAATGGAACGAGAACACACTATGGAAGAGTCATGCAGGGACCGAACGCTTAAGGACGACCGAGCGATGGCGAGATAAAAGGGCGCAATGTGCGCCGCGGTCGGTTCGTTGTGTTGTTTGGAGTTTTCCGCCTGCCGCGCAAGGTGCTTGCCTTGGCAACAATGTGCGCGCTGCACGCAAGTCGCTGACACTCCGCGATCTATCAAACATTGCCGAGGCTTGTTCGCATTCGGCCCGGCGGCATCTGCTCATCCACTTCACCGCGATCGCGGTCTTTCATTGCGCAGGCGATCGCGGCGACCCCAGAAGGCGGGCGGGCACGTGTCCCGTTCGGGCCGGATCAATCCGGCAACCGGTCACGCTTCGGGCGCGGCCAGATCGCCGGCGTGCAGGCCAACCGCCCGCTGACGGGGCGCTCGCGCCTCGTCGTGATCAAGACTCGCATCGTCTGTCACACCGCGCGGTGCCGCTCGCCGCTCATCTCAACGATCTTTCGAGCCGATCTCGGTCTTGATCAGCCGCAGGACCCAGCGGCTCTATGTGCGGCGGGGGCTTCGAACCGGTCTACGAGAGTCCCGTCACCACGCGGATACCGATCGTCCGATCGGCACGCATGTCTTCACCGCCGTCGAGCGCAAAAGCGACGAGACCGGCGCTCGACTGCATTCCGCAGGAGGCACTGGATCGCATCATCGGCATGACCGTGATCGTCGATGGTCGTCACGGATGAGGCCTTGAGTCCGGAAGCGGCAGGGATACCGACTTCGCGATCGTGTTGAACGACCAGCCGCAAGGCGGCATCAAGTACCGAGAGCGCCGTCCACCGGTCGCGTCCGGCCACGAGCGTCCGCGCGATCGCCAGCTCCATTGGGGCTCGCCGACGAGAAGTCCGTTCTCGATCTGGTGAGATCGGGATCGCGGCACGCGGCGGTCGGCCGCATCCGAACGTCCGCGGCACAGTTTCACCTGTTCCAGCGATCATCTAACTGGGGTCGTCCTATCCAGGCCCTGTTCAGGCATCGGGTTGCCCAGCCCAGCTGCGGCGCTCCCTGCAGTCGCGCTTGAGCTTCCTGGTAGGGGCCGACGTAGCGAAGCTGGGTCGGTATTTTGGGATAGATGCGTCGTATCCGCGCAACGGCCCGCTCTGCGGCCTTCCTGTCGCGTTCGTCAAAGGCAAATCCGAAGCCGGTGCGCAGCCGGTCCGGCAGCAGCTCGGCACTCAGGGTTTGATACCAGCGCGGCGGCCGCAACCATGGTCGTCCACCGGCGAAGATCTGTCGGGCCACCGCGCGCGCGGCGGTGCTGACGGATAATGTATCCGATTGCATCATCGCCGCGGTGTAGGCCGCGAATGAATCCCAATCCGCCGGCAAGTCGCTCGACGTCAGCCCGAACAATGCCCCAAACAGCCGGCTTTCGGCCCAATAGCGCTCGCGCTCTTCGACCGAGAACGGAGGCAGGATCAGGTCGTGGACGGCCAGAGCGGTGTCGACGAGGGTCGCGTGAACCCAGCGCAACGCTGCGACCTCATTGGCGCGGTAGGGCGAGCCGCTCTCGAACGGACCGATGGCTTTGGGCAGGTGGCCGACAATCATGGTATGGCGGTGGTGCAGGTGCCGGGCAGCGGTAAGGGCTGCATCGAGCGAGCCGAACACCATCGTAAACACAACGTCAAAGGTTCGATGGAAGCGACCGATCGGATCCGCGAAGGTCCGCGAGTGCTCGGCCACGGCGGCGGCGACCCAGGGATGCGCCAGCTGAAGCAGCAAGGCACGACCGGCGCCCAAGAAGATGATGGCTTCCCGGTCGATCCGCCAGGTCATCGAGCCTGGACCAAAGATGCCCTCGACCGGTCCGGCGGCCCGAGCCCGCACGAAATCAAGAGCAAGCTCGATGTCGCTTTCGGAGACCAAATGCGCACCTTCCGAAGCAGACGGGGCTATTCCACCGGTCTTTCAGCAAGCCAAAGCTCTCTCGAAATTGTCGCATGATCTCCACCCGCGCGGAATACGGCGGCCTGACATTTGGCCGTACCCCATGCGGGTATGACCGAGCCGGGTCGCCTGCTATTTCGCCGATTTCGGAAAGCTGAGCGGCGTGATCGCCATGCGGACGCCGACGCGTTCCTGATCGAGATGTCGATGACGGCGGAGAAACGGTAGCTGCGCGCTGGCTTCACGCGGGCAATCGACCGTGGCACTTCTCAATGGGGCCGATCCGGCGAATCCAACGACCTGCGAAGGCCACCATAAAAAGGAATACCGTGGTTTTACGGGGCGCAATTTGTGAACTGGTTCACAAATGCGCGGTGTGATGGCTGCTACATCGTAGCCCGCTGGGGGATTTAAGGGGCCCAGTGACAAGCGCCGCCGGGACACGATATTTCGAGCCCGACGGCGTAGCTTTTTCAAGGGCATTTGAAGCGGCCTTGGGAGCGCAACAATGAACGCGCGTGTCACAAAAGCTTGGCGGTCGAGTGCCAATCTCCCAGAGCTGGGATTTCAGGGCCCAGACTGGAATGCGTGGCGGGCGCCGCCGAGCGAACATACTCCGCTCGCGCGGCGTTCAGCATCAATCTCCAATTGGAGGGAAACGCATGTTCGACGCCGAAACGACTGCGCTGCTAAGAGCGGTGCTAGAGGAAGTTTGCGAGAATATTTCCGTCTTTGAAACCGGCGCCAGGACGCACGTTGCTTCCAAGATCCTCGAAGCCGCCGCAAACGGTCGACTCTCAATAGATGACTTGAAGGCAGCGGGTCACAACGCCCTGAACACGCCTACGATGTGGCGCTGAGTTTCGTCCTGCTCGGCGACGCTGTGCGGTGCTGAGTCTCTCTCGGTGAGACGCTGTTCAAGAGCGGCAATGGTCACCCTGAGATTGTCGCGCCGCTCGTTCAGCGACTTTGCCAAAATCGGATACCTCACGTTGGATTGGTCGAAGATCCTCGCGCGCTCTTCTTCGGCCGCGATCTCAGCTTCGATCAGTTGGAGGGTGCGGACAAGATCAGCCAGTATCCTGCTGATCGTCAACTCTCGTACCGTGCTTTCGCGGGCTGTCTCAAAACGAGGATGCATATTCATTTGCGTGCTCCGAATGTCTGAGTTCGGCACATCGAGAGTAGCTCGCGCCGAACTATTCACGCACGCATCGCAAGTTGCCTGCCAATATTTGGCACGTAAGAACACGGTTGTCGGGGGCCGGGTGCGTGGCTTGAGTCTGGGTAAGAAACTTTCGCTAGCCGCGCTGCACCGCTGGTGACTCCGAGCGGATCGAATAAAACGCCTGCAACAGCATCGCCCGCAGCAGCTTCTCCGGCGGGATCGACGGCCGTCCAATCGGCGAATAAAGGGCGGCGAACTCGTGCTCCAGCGCCGCCAGCGCCTCGTTCACGATCGTCCGGATCCCTCGCAGCGGATGATCACGCCGCACCCTTGCTTCCAGGTCGACGTAGCTGAACAGCTCGCCCGTTCGATTGTCGCCGCCGCGCACGCACCATCTCCGAATCTCGTCGGAGCTAATGAATCATGATCCTCGGTCGGCGGCGACCGCCTTTTTTCAACAGCCTGCTAGCGGCCGGGTGAGGGCGTGTCACCGCCTGCGGTCGCGCCTGCTGAACATGCTCCGAAAGCCTCGTGGCAGCCGCGGAAATTCTTCATCCGGTTTCGGCCTGTTGCACTTCGGGCAGGGAGCGCCAGCACCACCGCAACGACAGGCATGGTTGCCCGTCCAAGGTTGATCCGGATGGTTTTCGCAGACCCAACCGGTATCGTCGCAGAGGATGCAGGCGGGCTCAGTCATCGCATCAGCCCGAACAGCTCGATGACATCGGCAAGCCGCAGCTTCGTTCCCTTGGGCATGTGCTCGAGCAGGATGTGCCGGGTGTCCGCGGCGATGCCGTCTCGCTTCAGCGGGTCGACCTCGGCATGGAAGGTCCGCATCTTTTCGGCGAACTGCCGGGCGACCTCAGGCGGGATTTCGAGCGGCTTGCGGGTGATTGGCATGCCCGGAAGATAGGCATCAGGGCGGGGTTTGCGAATCCAAACTGGCTTGTTTTTTAGGACGCCGACCTCGGAAGTCGGTGGCAATTCCTGACACCGGTGTTAGCCTTGGATCCTCGGGTCACACGTCCCGATTCATCATAGGATGACTGGCCTCAGCACCGGCCTCCGGCCCCCAAAGGTGCTGAGGCCGTTTCTTTTCGGGATAGGAACCGCCGTGCTGGATTCTGGTTATCGAAAGGTCGAGTGCTGACGATTGCCCAAGCACTTGGACGAACCACTTGAAGTGCCGGCCTCAGTGTCTCCCTGGGCGCTGGGGCCGTCTCGTCACGCGAACAGGTCTTTGCCGGACTGCGTCATCCTCACAAATGTCCCGCTCTCGTGGTACTCGAGCCAGCCTTGGCCGATCGCGTGCTGAAGCCCGGCCCAATACTCGGCCGGCGTCGCCTTGTCCTGGTAGAGCATCGGATGGTTGATCTTCTCGATGTAGATCCGGCCATCCTGAACCGGTTCGAAGGCTCGCGCGTGCTCTATGAGCCGGCGGGCGGCTTTCTCGGGGGGCGGAGTAGGGGCGATCACCCACGTATTTCATTTCTCATCTTGGGTTGCTTGGTTGGCAAGGAAGCGATTCTCCATTCGTTATAGTCGTAGATCCCCGCCCAGTGGTGAACAAGCATTCCACATTGCCGGCAATCGAAGCTCCCAGAAGTATTCGTATGGATTGCGCTACGTTCCTGTATCGCCGAATAGACGATGCGGCAGCCGGGACAGGTAAAATGAACAGCGACGGTTGGCGTCATAACGGCGGCATAACAATCAAGCCTGATCAGTGTTCCTCGGTTCGTTCGAACCGCCCTTTAGCCGCGTCCTGGGTATGGTGCCAGTGCTCGATGCTCTTTGGGCTCAGGCCGGAATAGAACCGCTCCCAGGCCTCCCGGAGCGCCGCCTTGGCGCCCTCCAGATCGGGCGCGCTGCCATTGGCATAGGGCAGCACGGGCAGGGGGACGGTGATGCTATACGTCCAGCCCGGATTGCCGGTGCGCTCGGTCGCCAGCCTGATCCGACCGACCTCCGGCCCTCGCGGATCACAACGAAGTCGTTCCGAGCTTGTCGCCGGCTATGACGGTGGGGCGGAGGGAGAGGTGCATCACAGACCCTTACCGGTGTCCTGCTCTTCCTCGGTGAAACCTATTGAAAGCTGTGTCGGCTGACCGTAGTGAGGATGGAGCTTGTCGATCTTGGCACGGAAATCGTGCCAGTCGGCGCTGAGCTTCGTGATGTGACAACCGATCCGATGTGCTCGCGTAGCATGGGATATCCGACGTTCGTGGTGAGCCATTGGAAGTATTTGTGCTTACGCCGGCCACTCTCGTGCTTTGGGTTTACTTGCTTCAATTCGGCTTGCACGCCAGGCGCGATCTGACCCGACCGTGTGAGGAGATGCAGATTTGCATCTCCTTTGGTGTGCTGGTTATCACCAGGGATTTCACGTCTTGTACGTGGTGTCGTCGGGAATCTGTGCTTCGTAGCGCTTAGCTTTTTCAAGTAGTACGTCGCGAACCGGACCTTCCGGTAAAAGCGCCGCTTGATGGCGTGCCTCTCTCGCGCATTCTGCGAGCTTGCTTGCCAAATCGTCGGCTTCGCTGCTCCTCTGCTCTGGACCGTTGACCATTGCTGAACCTCCTGTTCAGTCTCTACGGGACAACGCATGGCGCTAGCTTTCGATCCTATTGGCTGTGACAGGGAAGCGTCAGCTTGACCGACGTATTGCGTCGGAACAGCAGCGGAGTGCCAGCCCTCGTGGATTGCGGGCTGCCCTAGGGAGCGCTGTAATCGCGCTCATGCGAGACTATCCCACCAAGATCACATTCGGCGAAATGCGCGAAGCCGGCGCAACTCGCATCATCGTCTTTTGCAAGGACTACAGGTGCTCGCACAATGTCCAGATGGACGCGTCGCGGTGGCCTGACGAAGTGCACATTTCTGACGTCGAGCCGCGGTTCGTCTGCACGGTTTGCGGAAAGCGTGGGTCGAACATTCGGTCGGTTGATGTGCCGCCAAAGATGGGAACGAGACGCGGCTAGTGGCCTGTTTGGGGGATCCAGCGGACCAACCGGCAGCATAACGGTTGGTGCGCAGTCGTTTCCAAAGTTCGCTTCCGGTACCGACTCGGCGCCAGGCGGCCTGTCGCTCGTTGGTAAGAACGGTCCCGAGCTTATGAATGTCCCCCGAGGCGCGCAAATCATTCCGAACGACGTACTGCGGAATGGTGGAGTTGGCGGCGGAGCCGTCACCGTGCATGGTGGTTCGGTCTATATACAGGGCGACGCCAGCGAGAAAACCGTGGCGCTGATCAATCATGCGCTTGCGCGGCAGAATGCGGAGTTGCCGATGCGGGTTGTATCAGCAGTGAAGGATGCCAAGGCGAGGAGGGTCTTGGCTTAGGAGGAGGTACGCAGCAGCCAATGCTGACAATCCGGAACCAACTTCCGAGTGGGCAGTTAATCTAGTTATCCACAATCCGGGGGGAACTCCTCATGACCATCGACCCGTCAACGCCTGTCGACGCACGGCCGCGATCGGCGCTTCCGCTGCTCGTGGCCATTCTCGCAATCATCCTCGCCGGTGGTGCGCTTTGGATGAGCTACAGCAACGCAACGAAGCTTGCAGCATCGCATGAGCGGGCCGCGGTGGCACCACCTCCGGACCCGGCCATTGAGCAGATCAAACAGACTTTGTCGTCTATCCAACAGGCAGTGCAAGGGATTCAAGCCGACCAACAAAGGCAGGCCGAACGGGTCGGTGATGCTCAACAGAAAACCGCAGCACAACAGGGCGAGCAAAAGCTGTTGTCCGATCAACTCAGCGCACTGAGTGCGCGAGTTAACTCACTGGAATCGGCAAGGGCCGAAAGCCCGGCTCCAGCACCCCAAGCAGCGCCAGCACCGCAGAAGCGTACCAAGCGATAGACGATCCAGTCGGCGGCGAATGGCGCCCGGAAGTGGTGAAGGGGCGCAAAGGCGGGCTAGAGTTGGCGTAGGGAGGGGGTGTGACATTAACCGAAAGTAGAGCCGAAGTGCAATTGCGCGTAAAAGCTATTGTGCCCCCTGCCTCTCGGCGCTATGTCGGAAAAGTTGCAAAAAATATGATTGCCGGGCGGGGAAAGACCAGTGGCAATAGCTCTGCGCGACGGGACGCCTGGCGAGGCTCTGGCTTCGCTCCAGCAGTTGCTCAACATCGAAGATCCTTTCAGTGAAGAGTTTCAGCACATAGATTTTGGCAATTGGGCCGAAATTCATGTCTATCTTCAGCACCCGGACGTGGATTCTAGCATCACCCCTCCATTTATGGAGGCATTTCTAGAGCTTCAGAAGCAGCTGTATCAACTCGCTGCACAGGCGGCGAGCGGTTCGCCAGATAGCGGTCAACTTTCTGATGAACTCAAACGGCGACTACAAATAAGTGTCGTCGTATCGGGTGGAAGCTCTGATTATGTAACCAAGCTTGCTAAACCCGCTGAAGAGCTTTTGAAAGCAATGGTTGGCAAAATGACAGGAAAGCAGGCCGCCGTCGTTATTCTCGGCGTTGTGTTCTTGCTTGGCACCGGTTGGTCGTTCAGCGCGTGGCTAGAGCAACGCAAGACGGTCCAGATCGAGGAGCTGAAAAGCAAGGACCATCAGGAAGCCCTAAAGGCGCTCAGCCTTAACGGAGCCGCGCAACTCGAAACGATGAACAAGATCATTGGAATCGTCGAGAAACAAGGGGATATTGGTAAGCGAGCGATCGAGGCAGTCACCGCGACCAACGATGCTATTCTGAAGGCAGCATCGAAGACGCCACAGACGGTGATCAACGATACACACTTGAATCAGCAAGAGGCGGAGCTTCTGAGGACCTCGCCGCGAAAAAAGGCCGAGGTGAGGATTGCTATTCAACGCATGCGCGTCCTGGACATCAACTCCAGTGATCCGAACGAGCTAAGCATCTTGATTGCTACGCCGGATAAGAAAACTCAGTATCGAATCAAGTTCACGGACAGCCTATTTGGGCAAGACGATAGAAAGCGTCTTATAGAGGCGCTGGATAGCAGAGAGTCGATTTGGATGGAGCTGGCCTTCAAAGAAGTGGACGGAGATGTCAGGTCAGCTGAACTGATCAAGACGACGGAGCCACCTAAGGCTGCCGCCGCCACTGACGATCAATGAGCGCGCCCAGCGGGGCGCCCTATTTTTCCTTCAGGTATTTTTCGACTTTCTTCACGGACACACCGACAGCGCGAACAGCTCCCGCTAGCGCCTGCCCCGACACTCCAAAGCGCTTTTTCCAGTACTCTTTTTCGTAATCCTCATTGAGGTTGATGCGGGTGCGGTCGCGGTAATCTGTTTTGCTTTTGTCGTCGGCCATAACTTCTCTCCCTTTGTTTTACCAAGTCATCCCAACCGGCATCACCCCAGACAATTGATGGTATTTTTCTTGACCTGTTCTTGCCAGTCCGGTCCCAAGGTTTCGCGCGCGGGCAGGGCATTCGCCGCTCCGGGATCTCCGTCCTTAAACATCTTAATTACGAGGCCTTGGTTGGGCGCGAACATCGGAGTCCCGCCGCTTGCCATGGCTACGCCGCCTCCGAGATTTTGAACGACAACTGGCGTGCTACCTGCGTATGAGGCACCGGCCTGAGCATTCATGACGATGAAGCGATCATAGCCCCTGCGGATGGTCTCGGCCGCAGCCTCTCGAACGGCAATCTTCTCAGCGCCTGCGGCACCGCAGATTGGTGCGGCGCGGGCAGTTATTTGAACCGTGTCTTGCGCCAGTGGGATTGTTGAGGCGCCGGCACAGCCGCCTAGGGCAGCGCACAGCGCCACCATTCGCAAATTACGCATTTATGAGAAAATCCCCCGAAATCAACGCGCGACCATAGATCGAGTGAACCCTGTGCGGCAACTAGTCTTTTGGACTTCGGCATACGGTGCTTGGCCGCTGTCAATGCTCCGAAATCCATTGCGTAGCGGCGCGAGCCTGTTGGGGGGCTCGTCCATGAAAATACGGCGACAGACCCTCCCTGACGCGATAGAGTGAGTTGTTGAACACAACCGCATGCGCCGCGGCTCGTATATTGGGAGAGCGTTCATGAGATTCTTTTTTCTCGGTATCGCTATGGTCGGAATCGTAGTCGGGACACAGGCAAAGGCAGGCGCGAGCCGGGACTACGAGGTTGACTACTACGCGGAGCGACAGCTTCGGACGCAGGTTGGAACGTTCTACAAGCCATGCGGTACTGGCGCCGCCACAATGAACGGGCAACGAACGCGCTACTTCAAGAAGTCGCAATCATCGTGTCTGGACACTGGGGGACATCCGCCGCCGGCAACGATAAGCTGCGAATTCACCCAAGCGGGTTGCACAGACGCTCTCGCACATGCGTTTCCACTCATCCCTCACGCACCCGGATTCAGCCTGAGCATGGGTGGTGCACCCGCGTTGTTCCAAGCTAGCGCCGCTGACCAGGAGCTTTATAAAAGAAATAAGCGCGATTCCGGCTTGAAGTAAAATCGCATTGCAGATTTACGACAGATTTCTTCGGTAAAGCGTCGGAGAGGCCGAGAGCTAGTGCCGCTGAGAGCTTGCTAGTCTAGAACTATTCCTACTCGGGGGATTGCGAGCGCTATGTCAGAAGAGACGAACTGCCCGGTCGTCTTACTGTCGTCTGGGCAAAAACTCACGCTGCTCAAAGTCATGCTCTACGACGAAGAAGGCGTGCAAGAGGTGGCTAAGCTTCGGGCCCAAGCCGCCAAGAGCGTTGGCGGCGGATCGCTTGGTGGAGGTGTTTTGGGATCGCCTAGCTGGACACTGCTAGGAGAGGCTGCGGCCATCTCGATCGTGAGCGGATTGCTTTCGGGCGCGTCTCAGAAACAGGCAGCGGAGATGCTCCGTGTAGCGCAAATAAAGTCCGAGGCCGTCGCTAAGAATGGAATCCTCTTTGATTTTGCGCACGTCAAAAACAGTCATAGTCCGCATCCCAGCGTCTGGTACGTGGATGGCTTGAGACGGCGGCACGTCCATAATGGTGATGAATTTGTGAATGTCGAAGCCGACACTGGCCCGATGAGTATTCGATGGGGGCAAGTGGCTGCATACTCTTCACCGCAGCGGGCGCCCGACGAACCCATAGAACCGATTCACACAAATTTCATTCAGCCGAAGCCGGTGCCGTGGGCCAAGGCTACTGTACCTTCACCGCCGTCGGTTCAAGACTCTGAAGCCTTCCCTGTCGGCACAACCATCTACGATGCCGGCGGTGTGAAGCTTGCCGTTCTTCCGAACCATTCAGTCTTGGTGGTTGGTGCTGATCGTTCTTATCCATCGGTCGAAGCGTATCGAAACGAAACGAAGGATCGTAGCCGCTGGGACGTAATAACTAGATACTAGGGCCGTTTCGCTGGATTGGGATTACTCCTAGCGTCGCTTTTTTTCGCCTTTAGACCAATCTCCACCAGCCTGCGAAGGACTTCCGGTCGGCCGGGTAGGTCGTCCTGCTTGCGGCGCTGGACCACCTTGCCGAGGTAGTTGCCGCCCATTGCGCCCAAGCATCCAAAAAACAGCATGACCGTCCATGACGGCACCGCTGTTGCGCCACCGCGAGCGGCTATTCGTATCGCTCCGGCGAGGGCCGCCTTGCGCGGAGCGTACGCATCCGACGGGCGCCGTCTTGCGTGACGCGAGGTAATTCGCGAAGCGTGTAGCCTTAAGTCTAGCTTTAAGGTCATCAGGCGATGCGGGTCGAGGTTTTGGGCGGGCTGGAGCGGCGGCGGCGCTGGTCGCAGGACGACAAGGCACGGATTGTCGAGGAGACGTTGGTGCCGGGCGCGAAGGTGACTGAGGTTGCGCGCCGCAACGGAGTCGCGGCCAGCCTGGTGTTTACCTGGCGTCGACAAGCACGGACATCAGAGCAGGTCGTACCATCTTTTGCGCCGGTGCAGATCGTCGCTACGGAGGTGGAGGAAACTGCGAAGCTTTTGCCTGCGGGTGACGGCCGAGTGCGCTCCGTGGCAGCCGCGCGTACTGGATTGATCGAGATCGATCTTGGCAACCGACGACGCATCCGAGTGGACGCGCATGTCGAGTCGTTGCCGTATGCCCCAGATTGGTACGACGTGCAGCGCATGTTGGCCGACGCCGAGACTGACACCCCCCGGGACATCCGTGATCGTGCGATCCTGCTGTTGCTCGCGGTCTATGGGATGCGCAGCGGCGAAGTGGCGGCATTGCGCCTCGATCAGATCGACTGGCCCGGTGGGACGCTACGGCTTTTCCGCCTGAAGCGCCGCCAGCCGCAGATCTACCCGCTGGTCCTCTCTGCGGCTGAGGCGCTCGCCCGCTACATCGACACGGCGCGGCCGCTATCATCGTGCCCAGAAGTGTTCCTCTGCATGCACGCGCCCCGTCGACCGTTGAAGGCAGGGAGCATCTATGATGTCGCTAACCGCAGATTTGTTGCACTTGGAATCGACGCTGCCCACCGCGGTGGCCATGCGTTGCGCCACGCCTGCGCCTCCCGGCTTCTTGCCGAAGGTCTGTCGATAAAGGAGATCGGGGACCATTTGGGACATCGCAGCGCGGCGTCAACCAGCATCTACGCCAAGGTGAACATACAGGCACTTCGCGAGGTCGGAGCGTTCGACCTGGGAGGCCTCCAATGATGCTGACCCATGTTGTTGATGCCTATCTGGCCAAGCAACGGTCACTGGGGGCGCGTTTCGAGTCCGCTGAGGTTCTGCTCCGCAGGTTCTGCCGAGCGATGGGCAATCGAGATATCGGCGAAGTCACCCCAGAGGCGGTAGCCGAGTTCCTCCAAGGCAAAGGATCGCTCAGTGCCACCTGGATGATGCGATATAGGATTTTGAGCGGCCTTTATAGATTCGCCATCAGTCGCGGGTACGCGGCATCCTCCCCACTGCCGACAACGTTTCCAAAGCTACCGCCGCAACAAAGGCCCTATGTTTATTCCACGGAAGAACTGCGCCGTCTGTTGGACGCGACCTCGATTCTGAAGTTTGGACATCGCCCTCACGTGCCAGCTATGTACCGTACGCTCCTCTTGTTGCTGTACGGAAGCGGCATGCGCATTGGCGAGGCGCTTCGTTTGGTCTTGCAAGACGTGGATCTGACTGATCAGGTCATCACTGTCCGTGACACGAAGTTCTTCAAAACGCGCCTCGTGCCAATCGGACCAAAGCTCAACCAGGAACTGGTCGAGTACGTCGAGCGCCGTCGCCGGCTCCCTTTGCCGAGCGGACAAGAATCTCCATTATTCACTACGCGCGGCAGTCGACCCTGGCACTATGTGCGGGTCATCTCCTGGTTTCAGCATGTCCGCCGAGCCGCCGGAATCGGTTGCCCTGTCGGCGAGCCTCGACCTCCACGGCTGCACGATATTCGCCACACAGCCGCGGTGCACCGGGTGATCGCATGGTATCGCTCCGGCCAGGAGGTGCAGCGACTACTTCCGCAACTCGCAACCTACCTTGGCCACATCGATATCCGTTCAACCCAGCGCTATTTGCAGATGACGCCGGATCTCCTCCAGGCGGCCAGCGAGCGCTTTGCTCTGTACGCGATGGAGGCCGACCATGAAGGATAAGAGCCTGCTTGGTCCGTGGATCCGGCGATTCTTGCTGGAACATCTGGTCGCCGAGCGCAATCTTTCCCGCAACACCCAAGCCAGCTACCGCGACACGCTGACATTGTTGCTGCCGTTTGCCAGCAAGCAGGGAGGCTGCGCCATCGATCGCATGACCGTCGAAGAGCTGACGCCGGAAGTCGTCCGCAAGTTCCTGGACCACCTAGAGCGCGATCGCCAGTGCAGCGAGGTTACCCGGAACCAACGGCTGGCGACCGTCCATTCACTGGCGCGCTTTATCGGGACGCGTTCGCCGGTCCACCTGGCCTGGTGTTCCGAGATGCGGGCAGTGCCGTTCAAGAAGGCGGCCAAGACCGCGATCGGATATCTCGAAAAGGCCGAGATGGACGCGTTGCTAAACCAACCTGACAGACGCACGAGTCTTGGGGTGCGCGACCATGTTCTGCTGCTTTTCCTATACAACAGCGGTGCTCGGGCCGATGAGGCAGCGAAATTGACGGTCGGCAATCTCCAACTGGGTGCGTCCCCGTCGGTGCGACTTCACGGCAAGGGAAACAAGGTCAGAATCTGTCCATTGTAGTCAACGACGGCAACCTCGTTGACTCGTCTTGTGGCCGACCGGAGCAAAAGTGAAGCGGTCTTTCTCGGGCGGACGAACCAGCCTTTGACGCGCTTCGGAATACACCGCCTCGTGACGCAATATGCCGCTATGGCGGGCGAAACGGTGCCAACGTTGGCGACGAAGCGCGTGAGCCCACATACGGTTCGGCACACAACGGCCGTGCACCTGCTGCGCGCCGGCGTCGACATCAACACGATCCGTGCTTGGCTGGGCCACGTGTCATTAGACACCACGCACATCTATGCTGAAGTCGACCTGGAGATGAAAGCAGAGGCGTTAGCCAGGGTCGATATCAGCAGCCTGAGGCCGCCGCCTCGGCAATCTTCTCTCCCGTCGTTGATGGCATTCCTGAAGGCCCTGTAGGGCGAAAGGTCACACTCTTATGTTGCGGAGCGAGCCGAGGAGGTCGGCGAAATCCTTGGCTCACTCCAGCAGCGACAACATAAATCTGGCCGCAACATAACGCGAATAACGATACCCGCCGGGTTCGCCCGCGATGTACTCGTCCCACAGGATCGACAGCGTCACATGCTTGCGCCGGAGTTCGCGGTGTACCGCCGCCCAGTCCGGCTCGGCCTGCCGGCGATGGCCCCGCCGGGTGCCGGGACCGGCTCCCGCGCTGGCGAACAGCCGGGCTTCCAGCGCAGCGTCGGTGATGTCGTCGGGCAATGGCCAGGTCAGCCCCGCTGCCTCGACCCGGTGGATCGTCAACCGCACCGTCGAAGGGGCTGTCCCCACCCGCCGCGCAATCTCGCGGGTCGGCATCCCGGCCGACTTCAATCTGATCACATCGCGCACATGGCGCATCGCAAACCTCTCCGTCGGCATCCAGGTCCCCCTTCGCAAAGCCGAAAGGCGGGACCGTATCGGAGCCAGAAGAGGCCTCGTCACCCCGGGTTCGCCCTTGCGATACCCCGGGCGACATCATCCCGGAATGGTGGGCGAGATCATCTCGGAATGGCGGGCGACATCAAATCGGAACGGTGGGCGAGATCATTCCGGAATCGTGGGCGACATCGAGCGGAATCAGCACGATTAAGCACATTTCTGCGGGCAGACTCTAGTGAATACGAGCGCCGCGCTGGTATAGCATGATGGTCTTCCGCATCGCGCATTCGCAGCGTCGGGCCGCCGCGCGCCACCAGCATCAGCGCCTCGATCGCTGCCTGCCATTCCAGTGCATCCCGCTCACGCTTCGGCAGCTTCATGATGTAGTTGGCAGTATCGGGCAGGGTGATCAGCTTGCAGCCGTCTGGCAGCGGAATCGGATCGTCGAAAGCACGCTGCCAGCTTGGAACGCGACCGGGCGTCAAATCGGTGGCAGTTGGAAATCAGCGATAGCGTCTCGGTGGCCGGGTCGCTCACCGCCGTTGCAGGGCAGGCATAGTCGGCTGTGCTCGATGGGCGGCAGATTCACGAAAGGTCAGGGCTCAGCCTTCCACCGAAGGCATACGGCAGCAATCGTGGCCGCAATTTCTTAAAGTTGTCGTGCAAGGCGGGCGTGACCTGCTCGGTCAAACCACCATCGTCCATCAGTCTATCGGGATCGATGAACGTCCTCGTCAAGCGCGCGAGTCCCTCTTCACACTCAAGCATTGCATTGACCATCAGTTTTCCGAAGTTTGGCATGGGCAACAACTTGCGATGAAGCATGACTTCGACGCTTGAGCCCAAGATCAAACGCAGTCGGATGTTCGCGGGCGGGTGTTTTTTCTGTGCTAGAACACGTTCGACCGAGATCGCTCTCAAATCCTCCGTCCATATTCGATACTGGAGATAGATCGCGCACAATAAGTCATATACCCGTTTCGCAGTGACGCCCGGCCCGGTGCGAAGCCGGTGCAAGCCTTGTCCGATGGCGAAACAATCGGCCTGATATTCGAAAGCTTGGTAGTCCAGCGCAGAGAGGGGTGAAGTCGATCCCGCTTCTGAGATCAGGCTGGAGCCAGTGACCTGCTTCTGGAGAGCGGTGTGACCGTTGAATATGTGGCCCATCTCATGGTCGAACAAGTGATCAATGGCTGCAAGGGCGAGGTCGGAGGCGTACTTCGCGCGTGCGGGGTCCTTCGGCTGCCAGCTGCGTTGTGCGGCGGTCGTCAGATCATAGAGTTTGCGCTTAGGTTGATAATCTCTGTGAACAATCTCCCTACTGGGCCATCCTATGTGGGGGAAATTGTTCGGGTGCGACAGCACCTGGTCAAACAGATCGCGCAACAGAAACACAGTTCCGCGGTTGATCTTGATAACATTCGTGCCATCGTCCTGCATTTCAGCAGATGCACCAAGATAGGCATCCGGCCAAAGCTCAGCGACCACGGAGTGCTTCGCCTGTAGCCCGCACTCTATGACCATTGCATTCGCGCGCTCGTTGTAGCGCTCGCTTAAGGTATCGACATCGCTCGGGAAGAGGTCCTGAGGGGAAGGATCAGGCGCAAAACTGCCGTGGCAGTGTTTGTGTCGTAGTCCGCTCCCGCACGGACATGGTTGGTTGCGGCTGATCTTGACCATCATGAAGTGATCTCAGCCCTCGGCGACGGTGGATGATCTTCCTTGTCTGCCCCGCGCATCACGATCTTGAGCGCATCATCCGGCAACGGCCGCTCCAGCGCCTTGGCCTCATCCCATGGCGCGCGCAGCCAAACGTCGCGCTCCTCGTCGGTGGTCAGGATCACCGGCATGGCCTTCTCGTGGATTGGCACAACCACCGCGTTGGCCGCAGTCGTCAGGAATCCGTAGACGAGATGCGGCCCCGGAATCGGCTTTGACTTGGTGCCGCGGTCGCCCTTGAACTCGGTCCAGATACCGGCGAACGCGGTGAGCGGCCGGTCGTCGCCGAGCGCGAACCACACGACGTCCTTTTTCTTGGTCTCCGGGTTTGGCTCCGGGGCGTACTCGGCAAAGCTATTGAACGGGACCAAGCACCGGTTCTCGGGCTTGAGCCAGCCGCGCCAGTACGGTGACGACGTATTGCGGATGTTGGTGACCGGCGGCCCGCCTGTGCGTGGCGGGGGCGGCATGCCCCAGCGCATCAGGATCATCTCCCGCTCGGCGCCTGCGTTGCGGATCACGGGGGCAGGGTAGTCGGGAAACACGCCCGGCATCGGCGCGAGGTTGCCGACGTAGCGGTTGACGACGCGGAAGAGGTTGAGGATCGCGGCTTGGTTGGTCGTGATCGAATAGAGGTTGCACATGGAATTGCTCAGTTGCACCCGACTCGTAGTAAGTAGCCCACTTTGGTAATTCGCCAGCGAGCGAGAACAATGGCAAACGAGCGATTGGAGGCGTTCAGGAGGCGCTTACGTGGTCCAGAAGCGCCGCAACAGACGCGGGAGCCACTCAAAGGCAAGGACTGGGTTGCCATTCTCGTTTCCATCAGCGCGCTCGCAATATCCGCCATGACAGCCTATTTCAGCCTGCTGCGCCAGAGCGAGGAAATGCAGGTTTTTTTCGGCGATCCTCCGCTTCTCACTCGGACCGCCGACAAACGCTTGCAGGTTGAGGGGAAACTTGACATGGCGTTTATGAACACCGGCACGCGACCGATAATTGTGCTGGGCGTGGCCTTGCTCATTGAAGATACTTCGAAAAGGACTGCGGCTAGCAGCAGTCCTTGCGGCTCAAAATTCGGATCACTTCGTTTCGAAGTGGACACGTTTGTGGTTAAGGAGAAGGAGTCGGTCACGAAACTGCTGACAGTAAGGTTCGATCCTCGCTGGCCGCCCGAAAGTGCCCAGCTCATGCCGGATGGGCGCATCTCGGTGCTGGCACCAAAGGATGTTCGCGGCGACCCCTCTCGATCTGTTGTGATGTGCGTTCGCATCGTCGGAGCCACGCCATCCCGGCAACCATTGATCGCCGATATTGAGTTAGCAGAATCCGAATGGTCTTCTGAGGGACCTCGCGCAACCGGGTATCCCACAATTAGTTTTGCCGCGACACGGCCTCGTGCCGTCATTTGGACCAAACAGGGCACGATTTTCAATTTTGATTGAGGGGGCTGCGTACAGTAGTCTTGGCGGTTGTACATCGACTGCTACCGTTCTCCCGGCCACCATGACGACTGTGGACCGCTCAACTGAAATCGTCATCAGACGCTCGGCCGAGCAAGAACCTATTTTGCACGGTCGAAATGCAGCGTGAATGGCGGCGGGTCTAGGGGATCGGGCGCCTTATTGTAGACCGAGTTTACCAGATCAGCGACGGCGCGGGTGCGATCCTGTTTATCCTGTATGTCGAAGATCGTTTCGCCCAACACGGTGCCGTCATCGTCGCGGATAGCCTTCACCGTAACCTTCATTCTCTTGCTCCTCTAAATGGTCTTAACGCTCTCCCGGCCACCACGTTGACGGTGGATCGCTGGCTGAAATCTTGGTGGTCCGCAGCGCGACGAGGTGACTGCGCTTGTAGGGATAGCCCCGGACCGCCGAGCAATCCTTGCAGCGCATGCGACGCTCCAGCTCGTGGATCGGCGTCGCCTTCGGTCGGCGGATGACATCGAGCGCAACGGTCTGATGCGTCTCGCAACCGAGGCACTTCACCTCAAGAAATCGATAGCCTGCATTGAGTGCGTCGCCAAGGGTAGGCGACGGCTGCGCCGGTCCCTGAAAGCCGAGCATGCGCGCGTTCCACGCCTCGCACGCCAGCCAGTCGGCCTTCCGGCGCGCCTCGGCGGCCTGCTCGGCGGCGGCGCGGATGCTGGCGCCGTAGATGTATTCGCGAGATTTCGAGCCCATGCCGACCATCAAAGCGCGGCGGCGGGCGGTCGGCAAATTATCAATCCGTTGGGGCCCGGCAGTCCAGCGAGATACTTGTGGTCGGTGTGGATAGCGGATGCCGCGCACGCAGCAGAGGCGGTCCTAGGCGACCGCCTTGCCCGAGCTGCCCTCGCGCTCCAGCCGGGATTTGATCATCTCGTTGATCTGGCGCGTTGAGTTCACAACCCTCAGGCGGTGCTTCAAATCCGCCAAGGACCATTTCGTGAGCAACTGCACGAAAGCGAGGTTGGCAAATGAGGACGTTGCGGTGGTGATGCTCTGAAAATCCAGCTCGACAACAGCATCTCGCCGCGCCAGTGCGGTGCACAGGGCGTCATAAAGGCGGCTGCCTTGCTCGGCAGTATCTGCGCGGCCCGAAGTGCGAGCTACTACTATACGCTCTCGCATTTTCATCACCATTCGAGGTCTTCCCGGTCATCGGGAAGTGCTTCAATCGTATCCGTTCTGAGCACAATGTCGATAGTCGTTCCCGGGCAGAACCCGACGTTCGGAACGATAAACGGTCCGCCTTGGGGCGGGAACCGAACTATCGCATTGAGCGAGTAAATCGAGACAGTTCCGCCGTTAACCTTGACGGCGTTGAGCAGTAGGCAAGGCCGATCCCTTGATTTCCCGGGGTCGTCTTGGTGGTGAATCCTGCCTCGGTTGCCTTGATGATGGCCTGCGCGTCCGACAACTGTGGCAGCTTGGTCCGGACACGCCCGGGGATGCCGAGCCCCATGTCCGACAGCGATATGTAGACCAAGGCTTCCCGGGGGAAGTGCTGCGCGCAGATGGTGCCTATGTCGAGTTGGGTGTGGTCCTGAATATTGTTGAACAGCTCAGCCACGCAGTTTTTGAATTTATACAGCGAGGCGGGCGAGATCGACAGTCGCGATGCCAGCCAAGGGACAAGGTTGTGTTCCAGCCAAGCGTGGGAATTCTGGTGGGCGATCCGCATCAGCGGCTGCGTTGTCGACCTTGGCGATGCGTCGGGGCGGAGCTTTGCCCCGCAATGCTGCTCGAAGAAAAGCGAGTCGTCCAAAAACCTAACTGCGTCGCCGTTGCCGCCGACGTTGACGAGTGTGATTTTGGTGCCCTGAGCCTGCATCCACGCGAATACGTTGCTGAGAAATACGATGCCCGCCGGTCGGACAAAGCCGAGGTTTCCGAAATCGATGTTGACCTCCGGCGGCCACCCGTTCGCGGCATGCGCGGCGAGATCGGCTGCAACCTTCGACAAGGACAGTCCATTGAATTGATACGGCAGCTGTACAATCGGCGCAGGCAACACCACCTCGAATCGGACTTAAAAAAACGCGGTAGTATAATCGTGACGTGGCAACCTGCGCCAGCGATGCCTTAGAGGCAGAAGGGCTTGCACACCTGTCAGTGAAAACGCTGGTATCCAGTACCTGAATGCCTCCGGCGCGGCGGCGATCAGCGTCACTATCGAGGACGGCGGTCGACCTTGGTCCCCAGGAACGCGCCCTTGCCGTCCCCGGGCCGCGCGGCGGCACGCTGGCGACCGGCCGGATGTCGCCGCCATGATGGCAGCGCTCCGGCAGGCTGCGGACGACCAGCATGTGACGTTGGCGGAGCACGATGCGGCGATTGCCCGGGCCAGCGACGCGGCGCAGCGGATTGACCAGTTCATGGCCTCACTCCGGGGCACCGGGCGGCTGCGGGCGTTCAATAGGGCGTACCGAGAGCACCGCCAGTAGGCGGCGGCGAAAGGGCGGAGGCTCATGACCTACGGACAGGCCGAGGGCGCGGTGGCGCGACGCTCATGCCGATCCTCATCAGCGGTCAGACGGTGCCCGGATCGCTTTTTGCCGAGGTACTCGAGTGTCACCAGCTCGGCGGCAGTGCCTATTAATTGCCTATTAGATCGCATCACAGGTTGCAAGGCTGGCCAAGTACGTCGATCTGAGTCGTCTTTCTGTTTGCTTTTATGAGTGAGCGGCCCGAGACATAGGTGACATTTCGTACCGGACACATGGGTTACACTTTCCGCTTTTGTTCTGCGGGAGGTGTGGATGCCGTGGAAAGCGAGTTCGGTGATGGAAGAGCGCCTTCGCTTTGTCGCCCGTCTGCTGGACGGGGAGGCCATGACGGACGTCTGCCGGGAGTTCGGCGTGTCCCGCAAGACCGGCTACAAGATTTTCGATCGCTACAGGGAACAGGGCGCGGCGGCGCTATGCGATCGGTCGCGGCGACCGGTGCGCTATGCCAATCAGCTCCCCGAGCCAATCGAGGGCCTGATTGTTCGTCTCAAAGCCGAGAAACCGCACTGGGGCGCGCGCAAGATCCGTGAGCTCTTGGTCCGGCGGCTCGACGGCGATATCCGGGTTCCGGCCAAGAGCACCATCCATGCGGTTCTCGATCGCCATGGCCTGGTCAAGCGCGCAGGCGGCCACTGGTAGTTTGACGACGGCGAAGCGATCGGCGCCGGCTATCGTGGTTTGGCCGTGATCGTGGATAGTTCACGTGCGTAGGAGGCGAATCGCATCGTACGACGGGACCGAGCGCTGTACCCTGTGTGTCGTATTGGCCTCCTCCGCTCGGACACTTGTGAAGGGCGGGACGCCAACGGCGATGCGGCGTCTCTCCGGAAGTCCTCTGTTCGCACTCCAAATTACAGCACGACCTCGATCAAGCGGGGGCCCTGATTTTGCATCGCGCTGCCGAACTGGCTTGCGAATTCCCCGACTGACATTGCACGGCTCGACTCCACGCCCATCCCCGACGCCAGCTTGACCCAATCGAGCTCGGGATTGTGCAGATCGAGCATCGAGAATGCCTTCGGTCCGGGTTCACCGGCGCCGACCCGGCCAAGCTCGATATTGAGGATTGCATAAGAGTGGTTGGCAAACACCACCGTGGTGACGTCGAGTGATTCCCGCGCCTGCGTCCACAATGCTTGCAGCGTGTACATGGCTCCGCCGTCGCCGTGGAGGCAGACGATCTTCCGGCCCGGGCAGGCGACTGCCGCACCCGTGGCGAGCGGGATGCCCTGTCCGATCGCGCCGCCGGTCAGCGCCAGATGATCGTGCGGCGCGATCGTGGCTGCAAAGCGATGCACTCCGCCGCCCGCCGTCGCACCTTCGTCGGATATGATTGCGCCTTCGGGAAGAAAATGGGCGATGACCTGTCCGGCGGTTTGTGGATTCAGCGGGCCCGCCGGAATCTCCGGCTTGTCCGATGTGCCGATATGCAGCGGCTGATTTGTGGCCTTCATGGTGTCGGCGAGGGCTTCCAGCGCCGCCGTGCCATCCTCGTGCGCGTGGGCGAGATAGAGGATCCTGCAATCCTTCGGCGTGCACCAGGATGGCTTGTTCGGATAGGCGAAGAAGCTGACTGGCGGCTTGGCGCCGACGAGGATGAGCTGCTCCGTGCCGCTCATGAACTCGACGATCTGTTCGGCGAAGTAGGGGATGCGCTCGACCCGCACGCGGCCGGCGCCGCGCTGGCAACGTGGCGCAAAGGTGTCGCAGGCGATCCGCGCGCCGGTTGCGGCGGCGATCCGGCCGGCCGCATTGAGCCCGCGTTCTTTCAGCCCGGCGCCACGGATCAATATCATGCTTTTCTTGCCCGACCGGAGCGCGGCTGCGGCTTGATCGATTGCCTCAAGCGAAACCTGCGCTGGCACGGGCTTAGGCAGGGCCGGCGCCGGACGATCGGCTTCCAGCCATGCGGTGTCGGCCGGCAAGATCAGGGTCGCGATCTGACCTGGATACTGCAAAGCGGCTTGAACCGCGCGGGCTCCGTCCGCGGCGACAGTGTGAGCACTTGCCGATGAATGCACCCACGCGGAGACCGGCCGTGCGAAACCATGGACGTCGGAAGCGAGCGGCGCGTCGTATTGCGCGTGATAGGTCGCGTGGTCGCCGACGATATTGACTATCGGCGTTGCGGCGCGACGTGCGTTATGGAGGTTGGCGAGCCCGTTTGCGAGGCCCGGCCCGAGATGCAGCAACGTCGCCGCGGGCTTCTCGGCCATGCGGCCATAACCGTCGGCCATGCCGGTCACCGCGCCTTCGAACAAGCCGAGCACGGTTCGCATGCCTTCGACCCGATCGAGCGCCGCCACGAAGTGCATCTCCGACGTGCCGGGATTGCCAAAGCAGACCTCGACACCGGATCCGACCAGTGTCCGCAACAGACTTTCCGCGCCGTTCATGTCGCTTCTCCGTCGTTAGGCTGTCTCAACTCTCAGGGATCGCGTTGGTCAGACGAAGGCGCTCAGCCCTGTGATCGATTTTCCGACGATCAGGGTGTTCATCTCCCTGGTTCCCTCATAGGAGTAGATCGCCTCGGCGTCGGCGACGAAGCGGCCGATATGGTTCTCGAGCAGGATGCCATTGCCGCCGAGCAACTCGCGTGCATAGCCGACGCTTTCGCGACATTTGACGGTGCAGAATGCCTTGGCCAGCGAGGCGTGCTCGTCCAGCATCACGCCCTTGTCCTGCATTTGTCCGAGCCGCAACATCATCGCCTGCGTCGCGGTGACATTGCTGAGCATCCGCACCAGGAGGTCCTGAACCAACTGGAAACCGCCGATCGGCTTGCCGAACTGCCTTCGCTCGGTGGCGTAACGCAAAGCGTGCTCATAGGCACCCATCGCGCACCCCACGGCGAACCAGGCGACGCCGGTACGGGTCATGCGCAGCACCTTGGCAGTGTCCTTGAAGGAATTTGCGTTCTGCAGGCGGTCCGCCTCGGGGACACGGCAGTCCTTCAGGGTGATCAGGCCGTTCTGCACCACGCGAAGCGCCATCTTGGTCTTGATCTTCTCGACCGAGAAGCCGGGATTGTCCTTCGCCACGACGAAGCCCTTGACCTGGTTCGAGCTCTCCTCGCGTGCCCAGATCACATTGATATCGGCGAAGGTGGCGTTGCCGATCCACTTCTTCTGGCCATTGAGGATCCAGGCGTCGCCTTCGCGCCGACAGGTCGTCAGCATTCCACCTGACGTCGCGGAGCCGACCAATGGTTCGGTCAGGCCGAACGAGCCGATCTGTTCGAAGCGCATCATCGAAGGTAACCAGCGTTGCTTCTGCGCCTCGTCGCCACACAGATAGATCGAACCCGCAGAGAGCCCGGTGTGTACACCCCAGAAGGTCGCTACAGAGGAGTCGACCCGCGCCAATTCCATTGCAACGAAACCGTTGAGGAGCCAACTGCCGCCGGCCGCGCCATAGCCCTGATAGCCGACGCCGCCGATGCCGATCTCGGCCATCTTCGGAATGATCGCGAACGGAAATTCGTCGCGGCCCCAAAACTCCTCGATGACAGGAGCGATCACGCCCTCGGTGAACTCGCGCACGCGCCGCACAAGCGCGCGCTCCTTGTCGTTCAGGACGTCGGCAATCCCGTAGAAGTCGCCGTTGATCGGCGGTGGGACGTAATCGGTCCTTGCAGACCGAGTTGCCTGCGCGTTGGCCATGGTTTCCTCCCTAATGCCCGCCGAGGTGTTGTTCGTTGTCGCTTGGTCTTGGCAGACGAAGCGTTGCCGCGACGATCGCTGTGGCGTCCGCACTGATGATCTCAAGCCGATTTGTTCGGGCGGATGCTGGAGCGGAACTCTTCGAAACTTTCTTTCACGCGATCCTGGATGATCTTGACCGCATCGGTGGTCGACTGCCGCGCCGTCGACGCGCTGTCCTGTGCCCCCCTCACCGCGATATCGAACATTTTCCGGGCGAACTCGGTCTGCAAGGAAAGGTTTTCCTGAACCTTGAACGGCTTGTATTCACGCGCCAGCGTCGAGGCCTCGCGCAGGCCCGCCTCCAGCACCTCGCGCTGCTTCTGCGCCACCGATTGCGCGCCTTGGGCTGCGACCTTCGCGCTCTGGCCGAGCGCTTCGAGAGTCTTCTTCTGGGCCTGCAGCAATTCGTCGACGTTCAGCTTCGGCAGGCCGAGATCACTCCCGAACTTCCGCAGCATGTCGATATATGAGCTGTTATCCGTCATGATATCCTCCCTGTGGTTACGACTTTTGCCGTCCGTCTCCAGACGTTGGAACAAGATCTCTCAAGTAACTGGTCGTGCGTGAAAGCAGGGATGACGGCGCGACCTCGCGGCTCTCGTCGGCAAGAAAGGCCTCGACTAGGCGCGCTGTTTCCACCGGACGCGTCACCATGAACATGTGCCCGTCGTCTATCAGAAGCAACTCGGCGTTCGGAATCAGGCTCGCCATGATGTGACCGTTGATCGGAGGGACCAGCGGGTCGTCGCGGCCCATCAGGATCAGCGTCGGTTGCGGCAAGGACCAAAGCCACGGTAGGCTGGTCCAACCGGTCATCGCAAGGAGTTGATAGAAATAGCCCATGTTGCGTGCGCCATGCATCGCGTTCGCATGCCTGCCGATCAATGTCGGATCGCCGCGAAACGCGCCACCATAGATGTCGGCCGCGATCCGGTTCATGTAGTCCTTGTCGGTGTAGCGGCGCGGCGTTGCCATTTTCCAAAGAACCGACGGACTTGCCGGCACCATGGTGAAACCCGGTGCGGTCGCGGCAAGCACCAGGCGCCGGCACCGTTTTGGAAATTGATGGGCGAATTGCTGTGCGATTCCGCCGCCCCATGACACGCCCGCGACATCGATCTCGGCATGGCCGAGCTCCGCAACGAGATCGGCGGCAAGCCGCGCCAACGTCGACGGGCGATACGGCCATGCTGGTCTCGGCGACCCGCCAACACCGGGTACGTCGAAGATGACGGCGGTCGTATTGGTGAGCGCTTCCAGGAACGGCCGCGCCAGCTCCCAATTTGCGCCGATGCCGTTGAACAGCAGCAGCGGCGGCCCGCTGCCGCCGCCATGCCGGATCGCGACCTGAAGCAATTGACCGTCGATCGTCACCTGCCGCGTCTCGATAGCGCGGCGCTGCGCCACCGCTGCCGGTCTCGCCTCGTCGGTGCTGGTGGGATCATCACTCAAAGACGTAGGTCCCCGGAGCCGCACCAAGGGCCGGATAGCGCGTGCTGCCGAGCGAGGCAGGCGCCGCCATCTCGTCGCCCGAGCGCGGCTGCAACCAGTCCCGCCAGTCGAGCCACCAGCTGCCCTTGCGCTTCTCGGCCGACGCCAGGAACACGTCGGGCTGCCCCGAGGCGACTGGCCCGATCATGAAGGACGCCTTCGGATTGGTCGGCGGATTGAGCAGGCTTTGCAGATGTCCGCTGTTCGACAACACGAAGGTGGTACCTTCGCCCATGATCTGAGCGGTCTTGTAGACACCCTGCCACGGCGTGATGTGGTCGGTGATACCGCCGACGATATAGCTGTCGGCCTTGACCCTGCTCATGTCGATGGTCTTGTCGTTGAGCGTCAGCTTGCCGGCGTTCACGAACGGGTTGGAGAAATAAAGGTCGAGATAGTCGCCATGGAGCGCCGCCGGCAGGCGGGTCGTATCGGCATTCCAGTAGAGGATGTCGAAGGCTGGCGGCTGATTGCCGAGCAGATAGTTGTTGACCCAGTAATTCCAGATCAAATCGTTGGGCCGCATCCAGGCGAACATTCGGGCCAGGTCGTGGCCGTCGACAATACCGCGAAGCTGCGACGTCGCCTTGGCCGCGCGCATGGTCTCGGGCGTCATCAGGCAGCCGAATGTGCTCTCCTCGGCCGAGTTGGGGTCGAGCAGGCAGACCGCCAGAACCAGGTTCTTGATCTTCTTCTCCGCCGCGCTGCCGAGCGTGGCGAAATAGGCGGTCGCGGTGATGCCTCCGGAGCAGGACCCCATCATCGAGACGTCGTCGCTGCCGCTGATCTCGCACGCGGCGTTGACGGCCTCGTCGAGCGCGGCGACATAGGCATCCAGGCCCCAGTCGCGGTGCGCCGCCGTCGGGTTACGCCAGCTGACGGCAAAGACCTGGATGCCGCTCTCGAGCAGAAAGCGGACCATGCTCTTGTCCGGCGAGAGATCGAGTGCGTAGTACTTGTTGATCTGCGGCGGCGTGATCACGAGCGGCCGCTTCCTGACCGTCGGGGTCGTCGGCGTGTATTGGATCAACTCGAGCAACTCGTTGCGGAAAATCACGGCACCGGCGGTAGTCGCGAGGTTCTCGCCGACCTTGAAGGCGTTCATGTCCACCATCGAAGGCATGCCGCGATTCTGCGTCAGGTCGCCGATGTAGTTCTTCAGCCCGCTCCACAGGCTTTGCCCGCCGGTGTCGATGAACTTGCGGACCGCTGCCGGGTTCGTGAGCATCGTGTTGGTCGGCGCGACGGCATCGATCAGGATGTCCGTGATCAGATGCGCGCGTTGCTTGTCGATGTCGCTGAGGCTGGTCTTGTCGACCAGGCCGTTGACCGCCTCGCCCCAGGCCAGATAGGCCTTGAGCAGGCCGGAGTGCAGCGAGCTCTCCTTCCAGGTCGGATCGACAAATCGCTTGTCGCCAGCCTTCGGCGCCCGCTCCGACTTACCGGCAGCGATCGATCCGAGCTCGTTGACAAAGGACAGCCACTGCTCGGTTGCGACCTTCGGTTCGTTGATGACCGCTTTGAACAGGACGCCCGCGCCCTCGACAAGATCCTGGCTCTGGATGCCGACCAGCGGATTAAGTGCCAGCGTATTCCTGGACGCGGCCTCGGACATGTCAGACGCCGAGGAAACCGGACTGCGATTTTCGGTGCTCATTGCCTTGCTCCCGCTGCGGGAATCAGAAGCGCCAGCGTTTCGGCGATCAGCGCTGGCTTCTCCGATCCTTCGACCTCCAGCGTATTCAGGGTTTTCATGATTACCTGGCCACCGTCCCGCGGCTCGATGCCAGCAAGCACGACGCGCAGCCGCACCCGTGCGCCTGCTGGCACCGGCGCCAGGAAGCGCACCTTGTCGACGCCGTAGTTCAGCCCGGCGGCGGCATCGCGCGGAATGATCCCGACCTCCATGGCGAGCGGCGCCACCATCGCGAGCGTCAGGTAGCCATGTGCGATCGGACCGCGGAACGGGCTCTCCCGTTTCGCCCGCTCGACGTCGACATGGATCCATTGGTGATCGCCGGTGCAAGATGCGAAATTGTCGATACGCTGCTGATCGATCGCGATCCAGTCGGAAAGCCCGAGCTCCTTTCCAACATGGTCGCCCAGCCCGGCCATTGTGAGGTTGCTCATCCTGTTGTCCTCCTCGAAGTTTTTCTGAGGCGTGCCCGCACCCGTCACATGTCGCCGTATTGCTCGCGCAGCTCCTTCTTGTTGATCTTGCCGACGCTGGTCTTGGGAATGCCGTCGATGAACAGGATCTTGCCGGGGATGCCGTATTTCGAGATGACGCCCTTGTCGGCGAACACCTTGAGATGGTCCTTGATGGTCTCGTCGCTGAGGCCGTCGGCACCGGACGGCTTCTTGACCACCAGCGCGAGTGGCCGCTCGCCCCATTTGTCGTCCTTGACGCCGATCACCGCGGCCTCGGCGACGCCGGCGCATTGCGAGATCAGATCCTCGATCTGCAGCGAGGACACCCATTCGCCGCCGGTCTTGATCACATCCTTGATCCGATCGGTGATGTGGACGTAGCCGCCCGGGGTGACCACGGCGATATCGCTGGTGTGCAGATAGCCGCCCTCCCAGAGCTGCTCGGAGCCTTCCGGATTGTTGAAGTAGCCCTGAGTGAGCCAAGGCGCCCGCAACACGATTTCGCCGGCGGATTTGCCGTCATGCGGCACGTCCTTCATGTCGGAATCGACGATACGCAAATCGACCAGTGGGCCGGCCATTCCGGCGCGGGTCCGGAATTCGACTTCGCCGTCGGGATCGCCGCTGAGATCCTTGGAGCTGACATGGGACACTGCGGCGAGCGGCCCGGTCTCCGACATGCCGTAGCCGGCGAAGATGTCGATGCCGGCCTCCATCGCCTGCTTGGCTAGCGCCTTCGGCAGGGCCGAGCCGCCGATCACCATCTTGAGGCCGTTGAGATCGACATTGGCCGCGGCGGCGGCGTTGAGCAGCATCTGCAGGATGGTCGGCACACCGTGGGTGAAAGTGACGCCCTCGCTCTTGATCAACTTGACCAGCATCGCCGGTTCGTAGCGGCCGGGATAGACCTGCTTGGTGCCGGCCAGCGTCGCCGACCACGGGAAGCCCCAGGCGTGCACGTGGAACATCGGTGTGATCGGCATGTAGACGTCGTCGCGCGAGAATCGCCCCTGCGAGCCGGCCATACCGAACAGCGCCAGCCCGGCGATCGTGTGCAGCACGAGCTGGCGGTGGCTGTAGTAGACGCCCTTGGGCAGCCCGGTCGTACCGGTCGTGTAGAAGGTGGTGGCCTGGGTGTTCTCGTCGAAGTCGGGAAAGTCGTAATCGGGCGAGGCTGCCGCAAGCAGGTTCTCATATTCGCCGATGAAGGACAGGCCGCCGGTCTGCGGCGCCGGCCGGTCCGACATCACGATCATCCGCTTGACGTTCGGCAGCTGCGCCTTCAGCCCTTCCAGTAGGCCGACGAATTCCTCGTTGACCAGCAGCGTCGATGCGCCGGCGTGATTGATCGTGTAGGCGATCTGCTCCGGCGACAGGCGGACGTTCACCGTCTGCAGTACGGCGCCCATCATCGGGATCGCGAAGAATGCTTCGAGGAAGCGATGGCTGTCCCACTCGAGCACACCGACCGTATCGCCAGGCTCGACGCCGGCCTTACTGAGCGCCGAGGCGAGGCGGCCGATCCGCTCCCGGGTCTGGCGATAGGTGAAGCGCTTCAGATTACGGTAGACCACCTCCTGGTCCGGCGCCTGCACGCGCGGCGTGTGCCAGAGCTGCTTGAAGATGAGCGGATATTGGTAAGCGGATTGGGCAGTCTGAATCAGCCTTCCAACCATGGAAGCCTCCCTCGACTTGGCATTCCCTCCGACCGCATCGTCCGCAACTCGAAGATGAGCGGATCGCGTGCACTGCCGTCTTGTGTTGCGGCGGTTTCACCGCTTGACATTAGGCCGAAGCGTCGCGTGGCGCCCGAGATTTGTGAAGGTCCGAAACGGACATCGGCCGGGTCTGAACCGGACAGACTGCTCTCATCGACGGCAATCGTCTTTACCGAAACTGCTCTCTTGCTGTCCTTGCGGTCTCTCACCGGTCTCATTTTGCTGCCCCGCAGCAGGAGAGGACTCGTTGATATGTCTTGGGTTGTCCGACGAACCGGCTATCTTGCGAGGTGTTGGCGAATTGAGATACGCACCGCTTCCGCAGTGCGGTGTCTTGCGACCAGATTGAAGGAAAGGCTGGTTCACTTTGCAACCAACCACACGCTTGAAGCGGCCCCTGGGCGCTCGCAGTGACGGTCTGACCGTCGGTGCCGGCGACAAGGTCTACGAGACCACCAAGCTCGGCGCGGTGTTCGACATGCTGCGCAGCCAGGGCGCCGCCGCCGATGCCATCTTGCGCGACACGAACATTGCGCTCGCCGATGTTCATTCGCCGCAGGCGCGGATCTCGCTGACGCAGCTGATGACGGTCTGTCAGAACGCTTTGCGATTGTCGACCGATCGTCACTTGCCTTATCGAATCGGCGGCTCGATCCATATTTCCACCTACGGCATGTACGGCTATGCGCTGCTCTGCTGTCCCGACTTCCGCAAGGCGATGGAATTCGCGATGCGTTACCACGCGCTCGCTGCGCCGCTGGTGGCGATCGAATTTCGCGAGGACAAGGCATCCGCCAGGTGGGCCATTGAGCCGAATCTGTATGCGCTCACCGATTCCGCGCTCTACCGATTTGTCACCGAGATGCAGATCGGCATCCACATATCGCTGATGCGCGACATCATGGGACCGGGTTTTGTACCCGCGGAGATCAGGCTCGCGTATTCGGAGGCATCCGATTTCGAACTTCCGTTCGATCAAGTTCGGTGCCCGGTCCGCTTCGATCAGCCGGTCAACGAGATCGTTTTCACCGCACAATGGCTGGATCGCAGCGCGGATCTTGGCAACAAGACCACATATCCGACCATCGTCGCTTTATGCGACGACCTGCTCGGGGATCTGAAGTTGCGCGTAGGCGTCGCCGGGAAGATTCGCGCGGTCCTGCTTCGTGATATTGCCAACCCGCCGAGTTTCGAGGCTATCGCAAAGCTGCTTGGCATGAACGACCGCTCACTGCGGCGCCAGCTTCGTCAGCAGGGTTTCTCCTTTCGTGGGTTGCGGGACGAGTTGCGCACCCAGATTGCCCTGAAATATCTCCGCAATACGACGCTGTCCAATGAGGACATCGCGCTGGCGCTCGGTTTCAGCGACGCGGCCAACTTCAGGCGCGCCTTCCATCGATGGACGAACAAGGCGCCGAGCGATATCCGCAGTGATTCCGAGGCTTTGTGAAGGTGGAGTGCGGCAGTTGAATTCTCCCACGGCACCCGGCTCTATCGATCATTCAAACCTCGAGGTCCTGTGGGAAGACGGTGAACGCATCTTCTACAGGGGAGTTCAGCGCGGCAATTCAGGTCGCGGGAACGTGCTGATCGTCCTGCCAGCCGCGGAGTATCCGACCGCTGCCGCCCTCGAGCGGTTCACCCACGAATTCCGACTGAGGGACGAACTGGATCCCGCGTGGTCGGTGCGCCCGCTTGGACTCATCCGCGACGGCAGCCGGACCGGGCTCATGATCGAGGATTCCGGCGGTGAACCTCTTGACTGCCTGCTGGACGCACCGATGGAAATCGAAAGCTTCCTGCATTTGGCTGCCCGGATCACGCTGGCATTGGGCAAGCTCCATCAGCGTGGGCTCGTCCACAAGGACATCAAGCCTGCGAATATCATCGTGAACCGCGCGACTGGAGATGTCAGGTTCACCGGATTCGGACTTGCCTCCCGCCTCCCGCGCGAACGACAGCCGCCGGAAACGATTGCCGGGACGCTCGCCTACATGGCGCCCGAACAGACCGGGCGGATGAATCGCTCGATCGATTCCCGTAGCGACCTGTATGCGCTCGGGATCACGCTGTACAGAATGCTCACCGGGGCGCTGCCTTTCTCCGCATCTGACCCGATGGAGTGGGTTCACTGCCATGTCGCGAAGAATCCCGTGCCTCCGGGCGCGCGACTGAACAATGTGCCTGCGCCGGTCTCTGCGATCATCATGAGGCTGCTCGCCAAGGCGCCTGAGGATCGTTATCAGACCGCGGCGGGGCTCGAGCATGATCTTCGGTACTGTCTCGCTGGCGCGCAAGGCAGGCTTGATTCATTCCCGCTCGGCGAGCGGGATATTCCCGACCGGCTGCAGATGCCGGAGAAGCTCTACGGACGAGCCCGCGAGATCGAGATACTGCTGTCGTCGTTCGGTCGGGTCGTGAAGACCGGCGCGCCGGAACTGGTGCTGGTCTCCGGATATTCCGGAGTCGGGAAATCCTCGGTCGTCAATGAACTGCACAGTGTTCTAGTGTCGCCGCGCGGGCTTTTCGCATCGGGCAAGTTCGATCAATACAAGCGCGATATCCCCTATTCGACGCTGGCTCAGGCCTTTCAAGGCTTGACCCGATCAGTGCTCGGGAAGAGCGAGCCGGAGCTGGATAAATGGCGCGCGTCGCTGCGCGATGCATTGGGCCCGAACGGGCAGCTCGTCCTGGACTTGGTTCCGGAACTGAAGCTGATCGTTGGTAGTCAACCACCCGTCGTTGAGCTCCCGCCCCACGACGCGCAACGGCGTTTTCAGCTGGTGTTTCGGCGATTTCTCTCCGTCTTCGCGCGGCCAGAGCATCCGCTTGTGCTGTTCCTCGACGACCTGCAGTGGATCGATTCGGCAACGTTGGACTTGCTGGAGGATCTGTTGACCCAGCGTGACGTCCAGCACCTAATGTTGATCGGGGCTTACCGCGACAACGAGGTTGGCTCCGGCCATCCTCTGATCCGGAAGCTCGAAGCGATCGACGCGGTCGTACACAAGATCATCCTTGGGCCACTTACCCGTGGCGACCTCGGACAGCTGATCAGCGATGCCCTTCACTGCGACACCGAACGCGCCATGGCGCTGGCGCAGCTGATTCATGACAAGACCGGGGGAAATCCGTTCTTTGCCAATCAACTGATCTCCGTATTGGTCGAGGAGAGCTTGCTCGTCTTCGACGGGGAAGGGCGATGGTCGTGGGATATCGGTCGGATTCACGCCAAGCGCTATAGCGATAATGTCGTGGACCTCATGATCGGCAAGTTGAGCCGCCTGCCGGTTGAGACGCAGCAGGCCCTGCAGCTGCTTGCGTGCATAGGCAACAGCGCCGACGTCGATCGGCTCCAGATGGTTTCCCAGCAATCCAACGACAAAATGCATCACGCGCTTGGCGATGCGGTTCGCGCGGGTCTGATATTCCACTCGGAACAGGCCTACACATTCCTCCACGATCGCATCCAGGAAGCGGCGTACTCGTTGATCCCGCCGGATGCGCGCAGGGCGGCCCATCTCAGGATCGGCAGGCTGCTTGCAGAGGGCATCCCATCTGACGAGCAGGAGGAAGCAATCTTCGAGATCGTCAACCAGCTCAACCGCGGTTCGTCTCTCATCACATCGCACGAGGACCGCGAGCAGCTCGCGGAATTGAACCTGATCGCCGGCAAGCGCGCGAAGGCGTCGTCCGCCTACGTCTCCGCCTTGGCTTATCTCAGTGCAGGCGCGATGCTGCTGCCCGAGGATGCGTGGAGCCGTCGGCAGGCCCTGGCCTTCGCGCTGGAGCTATCCCAGACCGATTGCGAGCTCTGGACGGGCGAGCTGTCGTCGGCGGAGCAGCGTCTGGCCGCTCTTGCAGCGCGCGCCGTGGACACCGTCCAACGGGCGGCTGTCGCAAGCCGGCGGGTGGACCTCTACACAATGCTCGGGGTGATCGACCGGGCCGTCGCGGTGGGACTGGAGTTCCTCCAGTCCGTGGGTATCAATTGGCCGGCCGATCCCACCGAGGCCGACGCGCACCGTGAGTACGAGCGGATCTGGTCCGCACTAGGAGGTCGCGCCATCGAGGAGCTCGTCGAGCTGCCGCTGATGCACGATCCGGAGTCGCTTGCGACGCTCGACTTGCTGACCATTCTTGCCACGCCGGCGATGTACACGGACCTCAATCTGTTCGCGCTCATCACCTGCAGGGCGGTAAATCTCAGTGTGGAACGCGGCAACAGCGATGCCGCGCCGGCCCATTTCTCCGCCGTCGGTTGGCAAGCCGGCGATCGCTTCGGGGACTACGAGGCCGGCTACCGATTCGGCAAGATCGGGTGCGACTTGACCGAGCGTAGCGGATTGACGCGCTTCGGAGGAAAGACCTATTCGAATTTCGCACTCACCGTCCCTTATACTCGTCCCGTCCGCGAAAGGATCGGTCCGGCGCGCCGTGCCTTTCAGCTGGCGACCGAGCAGGCAGATCCGTCCAGCGGTGCCTATGCTTGCAGCAGTCTCATTTCGACATTTCTCACCTCCGGTGATCCGCTCGATCAGGTCGAGGGCGAGGCCGAGCACGGCTTGGAGTTTGCGCGCACGATCAAGTTCGGCTCCATCGCCGATCGTATTTCGGCGCCGCTGGCGCTCGTTCGAACGCTCCGCGGCAAGGCAGAACGATTTGGTTCGCTCGATACCGGCGGATTCACGGAGCAGGCATTCGAGGAGCGCCTGACCGATCAAGCGACCCGTGCCTTGCCGGAATGCTTCTACTGGATCCGAAAGCTGCAGGCGCGCTTCTTCGCGGGCGACCATCCGGGAGCCGTCGAGGCTGCCAGGAACGCCGAAAAGTGGTTCTCAACGTCAGCGTCGGTATCGATCTTTGTGCTGGAAAGCGCCGATTACCATTTCTATGCGGCGCTCTCGCGTGCCGCATATTGCGAGCCCGCGGGCCCCGATCCGTACGTAAGACAGCAGGAAGCGCTCGCGAGACACCATGCCCAGCTCAAGTCCTGGGCGGCCAACTGTCCGGCGAATTTCGAGAGCCGCGTTGCGCTGGTAGGAGCGGAGATTGCCCGCATCGAAGGCCGCGTGCTCGACGCCGAACATCTTTACGAACAGGCCATCCGCTCGGCAGGTGCAAACGGCTTTGTACACAATGAGGCGCTTGCCTACGAACTGGCCGCCCGCTTCTACGCGGCGCGCGAGTTCAACCAGATCGCAGATCTGTATCTGCGGAGCGCTCGCCATGGCTATCTGCGCTGGGGAGCGGTTGGGAAGGTCCGCCAACTCGACGAGACGTATCCGAACCTGAGACAAGACGAGCGGCTCATCGGCCCGACAGGCACCATTGGCACGCCGGTCGAGTACCTCGATCTCGCAACGGTGATCAAGGTATCGCAAGCCATTTCGAGTGAGATCGTACTCGAAAAGCTGATCGACACGCTGATGCACACCGCCATGATGCAGGCCGGCGCCGAGCGCGCGCTGCTGATCGTGCCACATGCGCAAGAACCGCGGATTGAAGCGGAAGCCACGACCGATCACGACAGGGTCACCGTACGTCTGGTCGACGACGCCTTGACCGAGCGCGCGTTGCCTCAGTCGGTGGTGAACTACGTGCTGCGCACCGGCGAGATCGTGATTCTGGACGATGCCCCGTCGCAGTCGCCGTTCAGCGAGGATCCCTATGTCCGGCAGCGCCTGGCCCGATCCATTCTTTGCCTGCCGTTGCTCAATCAGGCCAAGCTCATCGGTGCGCTGTACCTCGAAAACGGCCTGGCGCCTGGGGTCTTCGCGCCCGCTCGCGTCATGGTGCTGAAACTGCTCGCCTCGCAGGCGGCGATCGCGCTCGAGAATGCCCATCTTTATCGCGACGTCGCCGAGCGTGAGACGAAAATTCGTCGTCTGGTTGATTCCAACATCATCGGAATCTTCATCTGGGATTTTGACGGTCGCATCCTCGAGGCAAATGACGCGTTTCTTCGGATGGTGGATTACGATCGCGATGACCTCACGAAAGGCCGTATCAAGTGGACGGACCTCACGCCGGTCGATTGGCGCGACTGGAACAGCGCGAGGATTGAGCGGCAAAAACTGAGCGGCAGGTTTGAGCCGTCCGAAAAGGAGTATGTGCGTAAGGACGGCAGCCGCGTGCCCGTCCTGGTCGGCGGGGCGACATTCGATGCGGACGGTAGTCAAGGCGTCGCCTTCGTGCTCGATCTGACGGAGCGCAAGCGCGCCGAGGAGGCGTTGCGGGAGAGCGAAGCGAAGTTCAGTGACTATGCCGCCGGGGCCTCCGACTGGCTGTGGGAAACCGGTCCGGACTACCGGTTCACGTTGTTGACCGAGAACGCGTTTCGGTCGAATCCGGCGGATCGGATCGGCTCGCTTTGCTGGGACCACGCACTCGACCTCGAGGCCGAGCCGGAAAAGTGGCGGGCTGTCTGGCTTACCCTCGACGAACGCAGGTCATTCGTTGATTTTGTCTATTGCTCCACCGACGGCGGCGGCTATCCGATGTATGTAAAGGCCAGCGGCAAACCGGTGTTCGGCATCGATGGGGAATTCCGCGGTTATCGCGGCACGGGCACGGATGTTACGGCGATCATGCGCGCGCAGCAGGCAGAAGCTTCGTTGCTGGATGCGGAGAAGGAACTGCGGGACACGCAGGCCAAGCTCGCACGCGCTTCACAGGCCGCGACCGTCGCCGAACTCTCGGCATCGATCGCCCACGAAATCAACCAGCCGCTGACCGGGATTGTCGCGAGCGCGCAGACCTGCCGGACCTGGCTCGCCGGCGAGAGCCCCAACCTTCCGCGGGCTCGGGCCGCGATCGACAGGATTGTCCGGGACAGTAACGCGGCGGCGGACATCATACGGAACATCCGCGCCCTCTTTAAGCAGACCGCGCCAACGAAGAGCCCTCTGCACATTAACGAAGTGATCGATGAGGTCAGCCGCCTGGCGCGCGACGACCTCAATCGCAGGGGGGTCTCGCTGGAGCTGCACCTCGCGGAAGTCCTGCCTCCCGTACCGGCGGACCGGATTCAAATTCAACAGGCATTGATGAACCTCATTCGCAACGGCGCGGAGGCGATGGAAGAGGCCGGCAGCCAAGGGAAGCGGCTGGTCGTGCGTTCATATTGCCGGGATGGGCGCATCGTCGTCGAGGTCTACGACGTCGGCCCGGGATTGGCACACCCGGACAGGGCATTTGATCCGTTCTACAGTACGAAGCAGAATGGTCTTGGTGTGGGCCTCACGATCAGTCGATCGATCGTTCAAGCTCATGGCGGCGCGCTCGGCGTGCGTGACAACCGGCCGCAAGGAGCGGTATTCTGGTTCACGCTACCGCTCTGGTCGGAAGTCGAGCATGACGAACGAATCTAGCAGAGCAGATTCAAACAATGACAGGGGCGCGAGAGCGCTCGCCGATCGGGCGCAGCTGCAAAGCACGCTGGATGTCATTCCGGCCTATACCTGGTACGCGTCGTCGTCTGGCGGGCTTACCTACGTGAACAGACGGATTGCGGACTACCTCGGTCTTGCGAACGATCATCCGCTGCGCTTCGGCATCAATACGGGCGCGCGCTGGGACTCCCATATCCCGCTTCTGCACCCGGACGATCACGAGGAAACGCGCAAGGTCTGGTCGACCTGTTTGCGCACTGGCGGGGCGGGTGAGGTCAGTTTTCGCGTGCGAAATGCTAAGGGCGACTACCGCTGGTTCCTCAGTCGTGCTGAACCACACCGAGCTGACGACGGAACTCTGCTGGGCTGGGTCGGAGTGAATCTGGATATTGAAGAACTCAAGCTCGCGGAGCAGGCATTGCGGGAGAGCGAGTTCAAGCTCCGCGAGATCATCGATACCGTGCCGTCGATGTTATGGTCGGCCGCGCCGGACGGTGAGCCGACCCATCTCAATCAAAAGGTGCTCGACTACAGCGGCATGGTGCTTGAGAACTTTTTGAACGTTGGCTGGGAAGCATTCATTCACCCTGACGATTTTCCGGCGACGGCCAAGGCATTCTTTCACGCGATCGAGACCGGTGGGTCCTACGACGTCGTGCATCGCCTGCGTCGAGCGGATGGTCAGTATCGCTGGCACCACGCACGGGGAGAACCACTTCGTGACAAGGAACGGCGGATTGTCCAATGGTATGGTCTGACTGTTGATATCGAGGAAGCCAAGAATGCGGAGCATGAGCTGAGAGCGACGCAAGCCCGCCTGGCCCGCGCTTCTCAGGCGGCGATGGTCTCTGAGCTATCGGCTTCTATTGCTCACGAGGTCAACCAACCGTTGGCAGGGATTGTTGCGAGCGCGCAGACGTGCCGATCCTGGTTGTCCGACGACATCCCCAATCTTCCGCGCGCGCTGGCGGCTATCGAACGTATCATCAGGGACGGCAATGCAGCAGCGGACATCATCCGGCGTATTCGCGCGCTCTTCAAGCAAACTTCGTCGACGAAAGTTCCTTTGGATATCAATGAGGTGATCGAGGAGGTTTGGCGTCTTGCTCAGCATGAATTCATTCGCAAGGGCATTACGATAGAGTTGGAGTTAACGCAGGCCCTGCCTCCCATCCTTGCCGACCGGATCCAGATTCAGCAGGTCCTCATCAATCTCATTCGCAACGGCGCCGAGGCGATGGAGGGGGTGTTGGTCAAGCGAATGGTCGTTCGATCGCAGCACGTGGACGGCTGCATCGTCGTAGAAGTCTGCGACCACGGTACCGGATTGGCTCACCCGGACCGAATATTCGAGCCGTTTTTCAGCACCAAGCGGGAAGGTCTCGGGATCGGCCTTACAATCAGCCGTTCCATCGTCCAGGCTCACGATGGCGCACTTAGCGCCCGCGATAACCAGCCGTGCGGAACAGTATTCTCGCTCTCCCTGCCATTAGGGGAATCTTGAGATGAAACGAGAAGCTGAGTTGATCGTCATTGTGGACGATGATTTCAGGGTCCGGGAGTCGCTTTCCGACTTGTTTGACTCTCGCAATCTCGCCTGGGTCGCGTTCGGATCCGCGGCCGAATACCTTCGGTTTGTCAGCCCAAATGTACCAAGCTGCCTGGTGCTGGATGTGTTGCTACCAGATATCGACGGACTTGCGCTGCAGACCGCACTCGCGCCGACGCAGCACCCTCCGATCGTGTTCATTAGCGGTCATGGAGATGTTCCCTTGTCGGTCAAGGCAATGAAGGCCGGAGCAATCGACTTTCTTACGAAACCGGTGGACGAAGCTCAGCTCTTGCAGGCCGTCAATGCGGCCCTGGACCGCGATCGTGAAGCGCGACGCCATCGAGCCGAGCGGGCCTTGCTTGACGAATACTACGCCACGCTGACGCCACGCGAGCGTGATGTCCTGCCGCTCGTCGTCAGCGGGTTATTGAACAAACAGGCGGCTGCGGAATTGGGCATCAGTGAGGTGACGCTGCAAATCCATCGCAGCAGGATCTTGCAAAAAATGAAGGCCCGCTCGATCGCCGACCTGGTGCGGATGACCGAGCGGCTCAAGATCGCGCCCGCGAACGTACATAATACAAAACCCTGATGGCCGTCGAACTCCCGAACCGCTATGTCACGGCAACAGAAAGGCAAACGGCGTGTCCCCGCCCGTGAAGGCCGTCATAGCTGTCATTGATGATGACCATCGGCTCCTTGAATCTCTTGAAGATTTGCTGGAGTCGGCGGGCTACGGCGTTCGACTGTTCGCATCAGCGGAACAATTCCTGGGTACGCGATTCGCCGATGTCGATTGCGTCATATCCGATATCGGCATGAAGGGTGTCAGCGGATTTGCGCTCCAACAGATGATCCGGCGGCTGCAACCCGATCTTCCGGTCATACTGATCACCGGCCGTCACGAGTTCGCGGCGGTCGAGTACGAGGCGTCACGCGACGGACGCCAGCTCTTTGAAAAGCCGTTCGACAGACAGGAATTGCTCGCTGCGATCGCCTCCGAATTGCGCACAACGACTGGCAGCCCGCGATAACGGGTCGATCTGCCGCACTAATAGATAAACGCTATATACCATGCCTTTCGCGCTCCCCTACCGTTGCATCGCTGGAAGAGTTTACGGCGCGATATCGCTCCTGGTCGGGCGAATCCGTTGCCAGATCAAGTCGCGAGCGGAAGGCTATGCAAACGAAGGCAAAAGTCGCACTGCAATATGGGACATTGCATTCGTCGGTCCAGCCTCAATGGTCGGCCTCACTTGCTGATCTGGGCGCCAGCTTTGACGATGGAACGTTCGATCCCGTCGCCCCCAAGGCCAGCATTGCGATCGTGCTTGGCAATTCAAGCGTGGGCGGCGCAGCTTGCGTTGACGCGGCGAGCTCGCCGAGCCGGTCACGGCGCCCCCTCGATGGTCGCCGACTGGGGCGCGTTCTCGACTACATCGAACAGCATCTCACCGAGGACATCGCGGTCGCTGACCTAGCCGGCGTCGCGTGCCTCAGCATCTTTTACTTTTCGCGCGCGTTCTCCGCGGCAACAGGGATGCCCCCGCATCGCTACCTCACTCAAAGGCGTCTCAACCGCGCGAAGCAGATGATCGAGGCGGGTAGTGCGTCGATCGCGGAAACGGCCTTCATCTACCGATTCTCCTCACAATCGAGCTTCACCCGCGCGTTCCGCCGGGCCACGGGCACGACGCCGGCGATGTATCGACGAGTTCGCGATTCGCAAGCGTCAATCCCGTCTCTTGCGAGTACCGAGGACAGAGCAAGCGAGGTCTAAATGAGGGCAAGCGTGGTGCATACGCCGCTGCTGCCCGCCACTAACTTGTCTAACAGCCGACCCGGACAGCGCATGTCGCGGCCATGTGGGGCGCAATTGAAGCCGTTACTCAGCAAGATGAGGAGAGGGCCGTGAGCAAGCGAGTGGCCGAAGTATTGGTCGAGACGTTGCAGGCGGCCGGCGTCAAGCGGTGCTACGGGATCATCGGCGATACTGTCAATCGCATTGCCCACGCCATCGATGCCAGCGAGATCGAATGGGTCCATATGCGCCACGAGGAGGCGGGCGCCTTCGCAGCGAGCGCGGAAGCTCTGTTCACCGGCGAACTCACCGCCTGTGCCGGCAGCTGCGGCCCCGGCAGCCTCCATTTCATCAACGGGCTCTATGAGGCCAATCGCAACCGCGCGCCGGTCGTTCTCATCGCGACCCAGGTGGTGCGCGAAGACATCGGCTTCGATGCTATCCAGGAGATCGACTTCGCGGATGTCTACAAGGGCTGCACTGTCTTCTGCGAGATGATCATCACGCCCGAGCAGGCCCGGCGCAAGACGGTTGCGGCCTGCCAGGCAGCGTTGACCAGGCGTGGCGTCGCCGTGTTGGTGGTCCCGGCGGATGTCTCCAATGCAGCAGCGCACGAAGAGCGGCCGTACGTGGTCCACAATCGGCCGCCGCTGGTTCGGCCGAGTGATGCGGACCTCGATGGGATCGCGGCGATCCTAAACAAGAGCAGCGCCATCACCATCTACGCCGGTGCTGGCTGCGCCGGGGCCCATGACGAGGTCGTCGCCACCGCCGCGCGGCTGAAGTCGCCGGTGGCCCACACCTCCCGGGGCAAGGACTTCATCGAATACGATAATCCCTACAATGTCGGGATGACCGGCATTATCGGCGCGGCCGCCGGCTATCGTGCGGTCCTCGACTGCGACGTCCTGCTGTTGCTTGGCGCGGACTTCGCCTGGAGCCAGTTCTATCCGGACAAGGCGACGATCATTCAGATCGATCACGATCCGACGCATATCGGCCGCCGCCATCCCGTAGCCTTTGGCGTCGTCGGCGACATCAAGGCCAGCCTGGAGGCTCTGCTGCCGCGTCTCGAGCAGCACAGAGATGCAACCTTCTTGGCGTCGCACGTGAAGCGTCAAGAAAAGGAGCGGCAGTCGGCACAGTCGGAAACCGTGGCCAGTCCCGACTCGACCATTTCCGGCACTTACTTGACCAAAATCATTAATCAACGCGCCGCCAAGGACGCGCTGTTCGCCGCTGACGACGGTACGGCGGCGGTGTGGATGCTACGCCACATCGACACCGGTGGCAGGCGGCGAACCTTCGCCAGCCTGCTGCATGGCACGATGGCGTCGGGAATGCCGTCGGCGATCGGCTTGCAGAAGTGCCAGCCTGGCAGGCAGGTCGTTTGCCTGGCGGGCGATGGCGGGTTTGCGATGCTGCTCGGCGATCTCCTGACCATCGTGCAGGAGAAGCTGCCGATCAAGATCGTCGTCTACGACAACGGCAAGCTCGGCTTTGTCGACATCGAGCAGAAGGCTTCGGGCTTTGTACCGATCTATACCGACCTCAAGAACCCCGATTTCGGCGAAGTCGCGAAGGCGATCGGACTCTGGGGACGCAGCCTCAGCAAGGCGGGCGATCTCGACGAGGCCATCACGAGCTGGCTCGCGCAGCCAGGTCCCGCGCTGCTGCACGTGAAGGTGAATCCGATGCAACTGGTCATGCCGCCTTCGCCATTGATGGCGCCGGAGGCCGTGATCGGGATGGCGGTCTATTCGGCGAGGGCCGTGCTCGAAGGCAAAGGCCACGATGTCTGGGAGATGATGGTGGAGAACGTGCGCTGATTGCGGTGCGCGAGTGACGTCACAAACAAGGAGACATGACTATGCTGAAGGGTTTCTCAGTCCCTCTAAGTCCCACCGGTGCGTCCGCCCTGGTGAACCTGCCGCCGTGGCATTATTCCAGCGATTGCATCGCCATCGAATACTGGACCGATCCGGCCGCCATCGCGGCGGTGCTTCCACCCGGTCTCAAGCTGGACGAGAAATCCGGTGGGCGCGCGTTCTTCTGGTTCCTCGACTGGCAGTTCACCGGCTCCAATGACGAGCTCACCGATCCGGCGCGCTATCAGTATCGCGAGGCCTTCGTTCTGGTCGAAGCCGTGTTCGACGGGACCCCGGTCAACTACTGCCCCTACATCTTCGTGGACAACGATGCGGCGTTCGCGCGCGGCTGGGCGCAAGGATATCCGAAGAAACTCGGCAGCATCTTCCAGACGCGAACCTTCGCGGCGCCCAGCGCTGCCGCGGCACCGCTCGCCAAGGGAAGTCGCTTCGGCGCGAGTGTGACAGCGCACGGCGAACGGCTGGCCACCGCGCGAATCCAGCTCGAGGAGCGCATTGCCGATCCCACAACGGTCTTCAATCGCCCGACGACGATGCGCCGCTACTTTCCGCAACTTGTCGCGGCTCATCAGAAAACACCCGCGGTTGATGAACTGACGCTCTCGCTCACGGACGATCTCGCCATCGTGGATGTGTGGGCCGGGTCGGCCGAACTGCGCATCCCGGAAGTGCAAGGCGAGGAGATGCATCGCATCGCTCCGCTTCGCGTCGGTCGCGGCTATCGCCTGGGCATGGCCTACTCCGTCACCGATCTCCGCATCCTGAAGCACAACGCTGCCTAGCTGCAGCATCGTTAGTCGGGTGAGATCAAGGTCAGCGAGAGCAATGCGATGCCGCTCTACACCATCATGACGCAGGCCGGCGCGCTAACCGGCAAGGCCAAGGCGGAGCTGGCCGGCAAGCTGACCGCTTTCCACGCCGAATACGCCGGCGTCCCGAAGGACTGGGTTCACATCGTCTTTCTGGACTACGCCGCGGATAGCGGCTTCACGGCCGGCGAGGTCGCCTCGTGTGTGGGCCTTACGCTGCTGGTTCGAACCGGGCGGTCAGCAGACTACAAGCGCGAAATGCTGAAGCGCATCTGGAGCATGGTCCAGGACACAACCGGCGCGCCTGACGATCAGATCGTTCTCGGCATTCAGGAAGTGCCGGCCAGTCAGGCGATGGAGATGAGAAAAGTCATGCCCGATGTCGCGGAGCAATGACGCCTGCCGAGTGCGGAGCGCCTGCTCCGACCCGGCGGGCCATGATGACAGTGAAACGACGATCAAGGATATCTCAACATGAGCAGAACAGCGGCGGACTATATGGCGGAAGTCCTTACCAAGGCGGGTGTCCAACGCATCTATGGCGTCGTCGGAGATTCGCTGAACGGTTTCACCGATTCTCTGCGCCGCCGGAAATCCATCGACTGGATTCACATGCGCCACGAGGAAGCCGCGGCGTTCGCGGCAGGGGCCGAAGCTCATCTCACCGGCAACCTTGCGGTCTGCGCCGGCAGCTGCGGACCCGGCAATCTGCATCTCATCAACGGCTTGTTCGACTGCCAGCGCAACGGCGCGCCGGTGCTGGCGATCGCCGCCCATATTCCGAGCAGCGAGATCGGGATCGATTACTTCCAGGCGACGCATCCGGAAAGCCTGTTCAAGGATTGCAGTCATTATGTCGAGCTCGTCTCCAATCCGAAGCTGCTCCCTCAGATCCTCAAGCGCGCCATTCGCGTTGCGATCGCCAAGCGCGGCGTGGCTGTCGTCGTCATTCCCGGTGATGTCGCCTTGATGAATATCGACGCCGACGTGCCGGAATGGATCGTGCCGACAGCGCCGGTCCTGCGGCCGACCGCGGCCGACATCGCACAGCTGGCGAGCTTCCTGAACGAGACTTCCCGGGTGACTCTGTTCTGCGGCGCCGGATGTGCAGGCGCACATGCGCAGATCGTAGAGCTGGCCCGCAAGCTGAAGGCGCCGATCGTGCATGCTTTCCGCGGCAAGGAGTTCGTCGAGTACGACAATCCCTATGATGTCGGCATGACCGGGCTCGTCGGTTTTGCGTCTGGCTATGCGGCGATGAAGAACTGCGATGCGCTGTTGCTGCTCGGGACCGACTTTCCGTATCGAGCATTCTATCCGGAGCATGCCAAAATCGCTCAGATCGATGTGCGGCCCGAAGCGCTCGGCAATCGCTGCTCCCTGCACCTTGGTCTTCTGGGAACCGTCAAGGATACGCTGGATGCCGTGCTGCCCGCGGTCAGCGAAAAGTTGGACGGCAGCCATCTGGACGACGCCCGAGCCGACTACGCGAAGGCACGGAAGGACCTCGATGCCCTGGCCGAGAGTGACCCGGGCAGCAAGACAATTCATCCGCAGTATGTCATGCGGCTCGTCAGCGAATTGGCCGACGACGATGCGATCTTCACCTGTGACGTAGGAACGCCGATCATCTGGACCGCGCGCTACCTGAAGGTCAACGGCAAGCGCCGCATCATCGGCTCGTTCAATCACGGGTCGATGGCCAACGGAATGCTGCAGGCGATCGGGGCGCAGGCGACCTACCCGAGGCGCCAGGTTATCTCAATGTCGGGAGATGGCGGGTTCAGCATGATGATGGGCGATTTCTTCACGCTGTCGCAAGCCGGCTTACCGATCAAGATCATCCTCCTCAACAACGGAACGCTCGGCTTCGTCGAAATGGAGATGAAGGCCAGCGGCTTCCTCGACGCCTACTGCGATCTCAAGAATCCGAACTTCGCATTGATGGCGGAAGCCGTCGGGATCCGGGGCATCCGGGTTGAAAAGCCGCAGGAACTGCCGGCCGCGATTTCCGCTGCTTTGGCTCACAACGGACCGGCTCTGGTCGACGTCGTGAGCGCGCGGCAGGAGCTCGCGATGCCGCCCAAGACAACCATCGATCAGGCCTATCACTTCGGAATGTTCATGATGAAGGCGGTGCTCGACGGCCGGGCCAGCCAACTCATCGATCTCGCGAAGGTCAATCTGACGCGCTGAATGGTTTGAAGAAGAGGGAATGAGGCGATGGAATGGACCGCACTTTTCCTGTCCCGGGTGCAGTTTGCCTTTACGGTGTCCTTTCACATCATCTTTCCCTCGTTCACGATCGGGCTCGCCGCGTGGCTCACGGTGCTCGAAATCCTTCATCTGGGCACCGGCAAGCCGGTTTATCGTCGCCTGTTCGAGTTCTGGCTCAAGATTTTCGGTGTGACGTTCGGCCTCGGCGTCGTGTCGGGCATCGTGCTGGCGTTCGAGTTCGGGATGAACTGGAGCCGGCTGTCGGTAGTGACGGGACCGATCCAGGGACCGCTGCTGACGTATGAAAGCTTCACGGCGTTCGCGCTGGAAGCATCATTCTTCGGCGTGCTCATCTTCGGACGTAACCGGGTCCCGCCGCTGGTCTATTTGTTCTCCACCATGATGGTGGCGCTCGGCACGACCTTCAGCGCGTTCTGGATCATGGTCAACAACAGCTGGATGCAGGCGCCGGTCGGCTACGCCGTCGAGAACGGCATTTTCGTGCCGACGGATTGGAAGGCGATCATCTTCAGTCCGGTCGTATGGGTGCGCTTTCCCCATATGCTGGTCGCTGCCTATCTGACCGGCGCCTTTTGCGTCGCGGCCACCGGCGCTTGGTATCGGCTGAACGGCAAGTTTGCGGCCGAAGGCATGCTGATGCTGCGAACGGGGCTGTTCTTTGCAGCCATTCTTATTCCGATCCAGCTGTTCTTGGGGCACCTCAACGGCGACTACGTCCACGACCGGCAGCCGGCGAAGTTCGCGGCAATCGAGGGCCGCTGGCATGACGAACAGCCCGCAGGCGAGGTTCTGTTCGCGGTTCCCGACGAGGCGAACGAAATCAACCATTTCGAGCTGAAGATCCCGTACCTCGGCAGCCTGATCGCATCGATGCGGCTCGATTCCAAGGAGATCGGGTTGACCAGTTTTGCAAAGCAGGACAGGCCACCCGTCCTGATCCCATTCTTCGCCTTCCGCTTGATGGTCGGCTGCGGTCTCCTGATGATGGCGCTGGCGTGGTTGGGCTCGTTCCACCTGCTGATCCAGCGCAAAACGGGAGAGCGGTTGCTGCTCTGGGCGACGTTCCTCAGCTTTCCGCTTCCCTTCATCGCGACGTTGACCGGCTGGTTTACGGCTGAAGTCGGACGCCAGCCCTGGAGCGTCTATGGCGCGCTGCGGACCGCGGATGCCGTCACGCCAACCCTGACGGTCGAGGCGGTCATGGTGTCGCTGGCAATTTTCGTCGTCGTCTATCTCGTCATCTTCAGCTTCGGGACTCTCTACGTGTATCGCTTGCTGCGAGCGGGGCCAGTCAAATCCGAAGACGTCGTCGCGTCCAATCCGAAGCGTCCGCTCGCAGCCGCCCCCGCCGATCTTGGTCACGACATCGTGGAAGGAAGCTCGACATGATCGAGTTCTGGGCATGCCTGCTGGCGGTGACGATATTGCTCTATGTGCTGCTGGATGGGTTCGACCTCGGCGTCGGCATCCTGTTTGCCTTCGCAGAAGAACCCGATCGGCGCAGGATGATGGCCGCTATCTCTCCGGTCTGGGACGGCAACGAAACCTGGTTGGTGATCACGGGCACCGTCCTGTTCGGCGCCTTTCCCGCGGTCTACGCAGCGCTGCTGTCGGCATTCTATCTGCCGCTTGTCGTCATGCTGTGCGCACTGATTCTCCGCGGCGTCGCATTCGAGTTTCGGCAAAAGGCGCTGGTTGGCTTCCGCTGGATCTGGGATCTTGCCTTTACGGGGGGATCGCTCGTCGCGACCTTTGTTCAGGGGATGACGGTCGGCGCGCTGGTTGAAGGCTTGCCCATGAAGGACGGTCACTATGTCGGCGGGACATTCGGCTGGTTCAGTCCGTTCGCCGCGCTGTGCGGCTTCGGGCTCGTGCTTGGCTATAGCCTGCTCGGCGCGAGCTGGCTGGTCCGCAAGTGCGAAGGGTCAATCAGGGAGCGCGCCTACCAGTTGCTTCCCCTGCTGACCGTCGGCGTCCTGGCGTTCCTCGCCACAGCATTGATTCTGGCACTCACTATGCATTTCAGCCTGATGGAGCGCTGGCTCGAGCGTCCTTACCTCCTGATATTCCCGGCGATCGGAGCGATCTCCGCGATCGGTCTGCTCAGGAGCGTACAGCGGCGGGATGATCCGGGCCCGTTCAGATTCTCGACACTGATCTTCATGGCGGCATTCGGCACCCTGGCCTGCTCGTTCTGGCCCTACATGATCCCGTTTGCGTTGACCGTGGAGCAGGCGGCGTCGCCGAGCTCGAGCCTGACGTTCATGTTCTGGGGCGCAGGGCTGTTCGTGATGCCTCTCACGTTGATCTACACACTGGTGGTCTATCGGCTCTTTCGCGGAAGAGTGGCAGACCGTGGCTACGAATAGCTCGTGGGTGCCATGAACACTGCTGTCGCCCGTCGTCAATTGACCTTTGTGGGGTTGCCGGCGAGTTCATGGGCGCTCGCGATCCGAATCTGGCTTGCGATCATCCTCGCGCTCTATGTGGCATTCTGGCTTGAACTGGAGGCACCGTCGACAGCAGCGCTGACGGTTACCGTCCTCGCGTTGCCGACACGCGGTCAGGTCCTCGAGAAGGCGCTCTTTCGGCTTTTTGCGACGACCCTCGGAATCGCGGCATCGATTGCCATCGTCGGCATCTTTGCCCAGACGGAAATTCTCCTCCTGATCGCATTCGCCGTCTGGTTGGGCATTTGCGTCTATGCCGCAGGTCTCCTGGACGGCAATCGTGCCTACGCGGCTGCCCTGAGCGGCTATACGGTGGCCATCGTCGCCATTCAGCAGATCGACAATCCACAGCACACATTCGAGTCAGGCATGGCGCGCGGTGCGGCGATCGCCGTCGGAGTTCTTGCCGTCACCCTTGTAAACGATCTCCTGTCCGCGCCGGATCAACATCCCCGATTGGCGGCCAAACTCGAAGCGATTCGCCTTCAGGTCGTTGGCAGAGTTCGGAGTGCGCTGCGTGGAGACGCCCTGTCGGCGATCTCGGCGGCCGCGTTGTTGCGCGATGTCGTCGCGTTGCGGCCCGAGATCAACGGTCTCGCCGCCGAGTTGAGCAGTGGCCCGGTCCGAAGTTCGGCCGCACGAAATGCGATGGTCAGTATCGTCGCAGAATTGGTTGCGGTTCGCGCCGTGGAGAAGTTGGCGGCGCACCTTCCGCCAAGCGCTCGCGATCTGCTCACCTCCGCACTGGATCGAAACGTCACAGCCTTTGACGCCCCCGCGGTCGCTGTGTTTGATGAGCGAAACCAGGCCGGCGATTTGTCCGATCCCAACGTGGCCTCTCTCCTCTGGATGACGGACCACCTGCTTCGAACCGACGGGGAGACACAGAGCCATCTCGATGCATTGAGAGCGGGTCAGCGGCCGGCGCGGCCATGGCGTGCGCCGTTGTACCGCTCGCACCGCATCGCGGCTGAATCCAGCATCCGGGCGGGAGGCCGCTTCTTGCTCGTGGCTGGGCTGTTCGCGATGAGCGGCTGGCCGTCCGTCGACATCTCATTGTCGTTTGTCGCGATCATCGTTGCACTTGGTGCAACCACGCCGGATCCGCGCGCCTTCACGCTGATGGCGGCCATCGCCGCTCCCATCGCGGCATTGTTCGCCGGAATCCTCGAGTTCGCCGTGCTCGACGGCGCTACGGCATTTCCTCTGCTTGCGGTCGGTCTTGCGCCATTCACCATAGGATCAGCACTTCTCATGACCGTGCCGAACCGGATCCTGTCGGCGCTGGGCCGCATCAACCTAGTGTGGGTTTTGCTGCTGTTCTCGCCGAGCAATCCGCAGACCTACAATCCGCAGAGTTTCTTGTTCTCGGTCCTCTTCCTCGTGCTTGCGACAATCGTGTTGTTGGCAGTGGAGATTGTCATTCCTTCCGTGTCGCGAGACCGATGCATGACGTGGCTCCTCGAATCGATACGCCGGGACCTTGCCTGCCTGCCATCCAGGACGGAGCGGAAATTACTCCCAGGTGAGGCGGTATTTCGTGATGCCAGCCGAATCGCTCAGATCCTGGGTTCTGGCGACAATGGGAGCGTTCATCAGGCAGCGGTGAATGAGGCAATGGGGGGCTTTGACAAGGCAGCAGCTCTTCGGCTCTGCGAGGTAGAACTGGATGGCCTGCCGCCGGGACAACTGAGTGCGGAGGTCGCTGCTGCGTACGCAGCCCTCGCGACGAGGCATCCCGACGCGATGATCGCAAGTGCGTCTGCACTGCGGGAGGCCGGATCTCTCCGCAACACGAGTGTGGCCGGCGCCAGCGCAGCGCTTTTGCTCGCGAGCATCGCATTCGCTGAGCCGCGTTCCATCGCGGAAGCCAGCGGGGAGGCCACGTCGTGACGCGAGCCTACCAGGAAATGATCATCGGCGGAGTGTTGATCGCGCCCATCGTTTTCTACGCGCTGGTAACCGTCGCCGCCATCGTGATGCTGCGCCCGATCCTGCATTTCATCGGATTTGCCAACCTGTTCAGCAATCCGCCAATTGCTGAGCTCAGCCTCTATGTCGTGATCTTCGGGCTGCTGGCATTGTCGTATTAGGGAGAGCGCCGTGGAGCCACTGGTTTCCGAAAATCAAGCCGCCGCGGGTGAGGCCCAACCTGCAAATGCGGATGGAGCCGAGAGAAATAGCCAGAATCGATCGCCGGCGCCGGCCGTAGCTGCGCGCAGTGAGTCCGTGCTCGATGGTGGCCTGGCGCGTGATGCATTTGCACCTGCGCGAGTCAAGGCTCCTTCAAAGGCCACAGCCTTTCTTGCGACATTTGGAAAGCACGTCGCAACCCTTGCCATCGCACTGGCGGCGATTCTCGTGTCGTGTCTCACGTGGCAACGATATGTGATGGCTCCCTGGACGCGGGATGGCACGGTGCGCGTGCAGGTCGCCAATATCGCGCCGCAGATATCGGGGCAGATCAATCATATCGCGGTCGTCGACAACCAGTTCGTCCATAAGGGCGACATACTCTACACTGTCGACCCGTTTGACTTTGAAGTTGCCCGGATCACCGGAACTGCAACCGTGCAGCAGCGCGCTGCCGACCTCCAGGTCAAGCAGCTCCAGGCCGAGCGCCGTCAGCGCCTGACCGATCTGGCTACCACGCCTGAAGAACAGCAAATTTATGCCGGCAATGCCATTCAGGCCAAGGCTGCGCTCGACGCCGCGCAACAACAGCTCGCACAGGCCGAGATCAATCTGCGAAGAACCAAGGTCGTCAGCCCGGTCAACGGCTATGTCACCAATCTGCTGATGCGGGTCGGCGATTTTGCCCGCGCGGGAACGAGCAATATTTCGATCATCGATACCGACAGCTTCTGGATCGACGGCTATTTCGAAGAGACGAAGATGGCGCGGGTTTGCATCGGCGATCATGCCGAGGCGAAGCTGATGGGTTACGCTCAGCCGATCATCGGGCATGTGAGCACCGTCACTCGAGGCATCAGCGCGTCGAACGCGGTGTCCGGGGCGCAAGGATTACCCAACGTCGACCCGGTCTATACCTGGGTGCGGCTCGCTCAGCGCGTTCCGGTTCGGATCGCGATCGACCGGATTCCGCCAGGCGTACCACTGGTTTCCGGAATGACCGCGACCATCACGGTTCGGCAAGAAGCAGGGGCCGATGACCCCAACTGGCTCGGCCGTTTGCTGCGCAACGTTGGGGATCAACTCTCCGATCTCATCACCGGACCGCAGCCGCGCGCGGATTGCCTGTCCGTCATGCCTCCGCAACCGGTGCCGATGGAAACAATTCCGACTGAGGTCGCGCCCGCGGCCAAGTCGCTCGATCAGATCAATCCAGGGCTCGCACCTGGCGTTGATCGGGCGCCAAGGGGCCGGTGATGCAGCCCGCGCTGATCTACATCGTCTCGGGCGTCCTCGCTTATGTAGGGTGCCGGTCTCGTCGGTATTTCAGGGGCGGGCTATGAATGCCTCCGTTATCTCCGCACTGGCTGCTTTGGCCGGCACAGCCGTTGGCAGCTTGACGAGCGTTCTTGCGAACTGGCTTAGCCATCGAATACAGGTTCGCGCCCAGTGGTTGCAGCACGAGAAAAACCGTCGGCAGATCCTTTATCGGGATTTTATCGAAGAGGCGAGCAAGTGCTATATAGACGCGCTTCAGCACGGTGAAGCAGATGTTCCTGGGTTGGTTGGGCTCTATGCGAAGCTCAGCAGGATGCGTGTCTTGTCTTCCAAGCCGGTTGTGGATCATGCGGAAGCGATTACCCGAAGGATTCTGGACGCCTATCTAGAGCCGGACAAGAGCTTCATCGAACTGCGCAACATGGCAAAGGACGGAACTATTGACCTGCTGCGCGACTTTGGCGTCGCCTGCCGGCAAGAGTTCGAGGAAATGCAAGCTCGGCAGTTTTGAGGATTCGCAAGGCGGTCGAAGATCCTTCGTTTTGCAGGCGCTGACGCTGTCCACCACGTTAATCAGGTACGCTCGTCGCTTGATGCCGCGCGAACGCCGCTCTTCAGACATCCGACGTCGCGGCGAGTGCCGGGATGATCCGGAAGCGCCAGGAGTAGAGCAAAGAATGAGGAATAGCTATTCGAGAATGCGCGCACAGATAGCGTTGGATCGCGACCGGTTCTTATCACATGACCGACACTCGTAAACTTGCCGCTATTCTTGCTGCCGATGTCGTGGGATATAGCCGCCTCGCAGGAGCCGACGAGGAGCGAACCCTTGCACGGCTGCGTGCCCTGCGCAGCGATCTTATTGATCCCACTATCGCTATACATCACGGCCGGGTCGTGAAGCGCACGGGAGATGGAATACTGGTGGAGTTCCGCAGTGTGGTCGACGCCGTGCGCTGTGCCATCGAAATTCAGAACGGTATGGTCGAGCGAAATGCTGGTGTCCCCTCAGGCAGGCGGATAGAATTTCGGTGCGGCGTCCATCTCGGCGACATCGTCGAAGAGGCCGATGGCGATCTGATGGGCGATGGTGTCAACATCGCCGCGCGCCTGGAAGGGATCGCTCCCCCGGGCGCGATTTGTCTTTCGGAAGATGCCTATCGACAGGTGAAGACGCGGCTCGAACTCGCTGTGAGCGATCTCGGCGCCAAGCGGCTCAAGAACATCATTGGGCCGGTCCGCGTATATGCGCTGCAGGTCGGGAAGTCGTCACGCCGGTCGACCGGGTATTGGTTGACCCTGCGGGTGCTCAAGTGGCCGTTGGCTGCCGCTGGGCTCGCTCTACTCGCGGGAGGTGCCGGAGGAGCCTGGTATCTTCTCCACCGTCCTCCCTCGGCAATTGCTGTCGGAAAAGGGCATCTCTCCATCGTAGTGTTGCCCTTTGCCAGTTTGTCGGGCGATCCAGGTCAGGATTACTTCGCCGACGGCATGACTGAACAGATCGCCACGGCGCTATCGCGACTACGTGGGAGTATCGTCATCGCCCAAAGCACGGCAATGACCTATAAGGGGAAGCACGTCGACTTCAAGGAGATTGGTCAATCGCTGGGCGTGCGTTACGTGCTCCGAGGCGCAGTGCAGCGGGACGGCCAGGAAGTGCGCGTCAATGCGCAACTGATCGGTACGGAGAGAGGCCGGCAGCTCTGGGCCGATCGATTCGATGGAAATATGGTTAGCCTTTTCAAGCTTCAGGACGATATTGTGGTGCGCCTCTCACGCGCGTTGCAGATTGAACTGGTTCGGGTCGAAAGCCGGCGAGCCGAAACGCGCCAGAACCCGGACGCGATCAATTTGGCGATGCGCGGTTGGTCGACGATGCAGCGAACCCCTTCGAGGGAAAATAATGTCGTCGCACGGGCGCTGTTCCAGCGGGCAATCGACATCGATTCGTCCAACCCCGACGCGACGGCGGGCCTCGCATATGTCGGCCTTCGCGACCATATCAATGGCTGGACGCAGCCCGGCCAAGGTGACGACATCCAGGATGCAATGCGGAAGGCAGAGCAGGCGATCAAGCTCGATCCCAATTATGCCTATCCTTACTACATCAAGGCTGATTTGCTGGCATACACCATGACGCCGATGGATCAGCAGACGGCCAATGAGGCGCTGGCTACGCTCAAGACTGCACTCTACTTGAACCCGAGCCTCGCGCCTTCGTACTATGTGATGGCCGTCGTCGAGGAGATGATGGGTGAGTACGAGCGAGCCATCTCGCATATCCAGCAAGCGATGCAACTCAGTCCGCGCGATTTTCTGCTTGGCCCGTGGCTCGCCCGCAGGGGGCGGAACCACTTCGGCCTGCGCCAATACGATGCCGCCATCCAGGATGAACTAGCATCACTTAACGCCGGCTATCACACGTTCCAGCCGCTGCTTGCGTTGGCTGGAGCTTATGCCGCGAGCGGAGATGATGAGAAGGCAAAGAACGTGATGACCGGGTTGCTTCACGCTAGTCCTCACCTTTCCGTAGCTTGGTTTCAGAGCCACTTGCCCTCCCTGATTGAATGGCCGCCGGGTATGCTCGAATCATTGCGTAAAGCCGGGTTGCCCGAGCATTAAGGGAACCGTTTGCTCAAGCTTGGCGGGGCCGAACCCTCAGGGCAGCTGTGGGACGAAAGCGGTCGTTCCAAGTACGCCGCTCTCAGCTTCTTGCTCGGCCCGCGCTCTCTAATTGATCACGCCGAAGCCGTTACCGGAAGGATTCTTGATACCTATCTTGAGTCCGACAATGGCTTTGTCGAACTGCACAACATGGCGAAGGATGGTACTATTGACTTGCTGCGCGAACTCGGTACCTGCTTGCCGGCGGGAGTTTGAGGATATGCAAGCTCGACAATTCTGAGCAAGAATGTTCGAGGCAACCTGCTTAGCTCTATCCACCTCATGGCGCGCCGCAGCTCTGCATAATTCGGCACGGCTGGCGCGGGGTTCTGGGTGAGAGGGAAAAGCAGCGGGAAGATCGCAGCTGTCTATCTATATCTTGAGTTAGGCCACAAAGCGGCCTGGCGGCCCGGTAACGCAGTATCAGACCAGGCAGCTCGGCCGCACGCGTACGATTCTACATCGGGCCGCGCTGGTGTCGGGCGGGAGGGCAACACAGGGCAAGAAATCGTCGACCACTACCGTAACTCTTGGGCTACCATGATGAGGCTGGCCGAGAGGAGCTTCGCAAGGACATGTTGCGCGATTTCAACGATCTCCAGTTTTTTGCCGCGGTCGTTCTTAACAGTGGTTTCTCGGCTGCCGCTCGCGCGATGAAGGTTCCGAAGTCGCGCATCAGTCGCCGTGTCGCGCTGCTGGAGGAGCGGCTCGGTGTACGGCTGCTCGACCGAACGACGCGCGGCCTCGGTCTGACCCAGGTCGGGCAGCAGGTCTTCGAGCATGCGCACGCCGCGGTCATCGAGGCCGAGGCCGCCGAGGAAGCTGCGTTTCGCATGCAAGCGGAGCCGCGTGGACTGGTTCGGATCAGTTGCCCGCTCGGACTTCAGAGTGCGATTGCCGGACCGCTTCCGGACTTCCTCGCCGCACATCCGCTGCTGCGTGTGCAGGTGATCACCACCAATCGGCGCGTCGATCTGGTTCATGACGGCATTGACGTCGCGATCCGAGTTCGCCGCCGGCTCGACACGGACGCCGATCTGCAGATGAAGCGCATCGGTCTCAGCAAGCGGATCCTCGTCACGAGCCCAAGCCTCCTGGCGAAGCACGATGATCTGACGACACCGGCGGCGCTGTCCAGCGTTCCCATCCTGCACCAGGAAGAGGAAGGCGGCAGCAACACTTGGTTGCTGACGGCCGAGACCGGCGGCAGCGAGACGGTGGCGTTCGAGCCTCGACTTGCAACCGGCAGCTTCGACATTCTGATCGCCGCGGCTTGCCAGGGCACCGGCATCGCCTTGCTGCCGGCCGCGAATTGCCATGAGGCGCTCGCGTCGGGCGCGCTGGTCCGGGTGCTGCCGCAATGGAGCGGCACCGACGGCATCCTGCATCTGGTTTTTGCGTCCCGGCGAGGGATGCTGCCGGGCGTCCGGGCTGTGATCGATTTCGCCTCCGCCGCCCTCAAATCGTCGGTCGTTGCCTAGCTGGGGCCGACAATCGATCGTTCACCTGGTAGAACGGCCAGTTCCCTTTTTGCTGACTAACCCTCCGATCGTTCCAGCGCCATAACCATTCCCGCAACGGATACCCATCGTATCCGCAAATCGGGGATGGACATGTTGCAGCTTCGACCCAAGGAGACGCTCGATCACCGTGACCGGGGCTGGCTGAAGGCGCGCCACCACTTCATCGTGTCGGCCGACGGGAATCCGGCGAATGGCCGGCTTGGGCCCCTCGTGGTCTGGAATGACGACGAGATCGCCCCTGGCACCGGCTTCGGGCGCCACTCCCACGCCGACATGGAAATCGTCACCTATGTTCGCCAGGGCGCCGTCACTCACGAAGACAGCACCGGCAATCGCGGCCGGACCGTCGCCGGTGACGTACAGGTAATGAGTGCCGGGACCGGCATCAGCCATTCCGAGCACAATCGCGACAAGGACACCCTCAAGCTGTTCCAGATCTGGCTGCTGCCGCGTCTTAAGGGCGGAGCGCCGCGCTGGGACACCCGCAAGTTTCCGAAAGCGGATCGCGCCGGCCGGCTGGTCGAACTGGCGAGCGGAAATCCAGAGAACGCCCTGTTGATCCGTGCCGATGCGCGGATCCTGGGTGCCACGCTGCTGGCCGGCACCACGCTGACCCACGCGCTGTCGACGCGCAAGCGACACACCTATCTCGCCCCAGCCCTGGGCGCGATCCTCGTCAACGGGCAACGGGTTGCGGTCGGCGACGGCATCGCCGCCATCGACGAGCCCGGACTCACCATCACGGCGCTGGAGGATGCGGAGTTCATCCTCGTCGAAGCGGCCTGAATTCTCACCAGAAGGAGCGACTACCATGAATGCCACCCGTTATCTTCCCCTGATTGGCCGCGTGCTGATCGGCCTGCCGTTCGCCATGAGCGGCCTCGGCAAGCTTGCCGCCTACGGCAAGACGACCGCGATGATCGCGGCCGTCGGCCTCCCCGTCCCGCCGCTGGCCTATGCGGTCGCCGTCATTCTCGAACTCGGCGGCGGACTGCTGCTGATCGCCGGCTACCAGGCGCGCTCGGTTGCGCTGGCGCTCGCATTGTTCACGCTCGCGACCGCCATCTCGTTCCACAGCAACTTCGCCGACCAGAACCAGATGATCCACTTCCTCAAGAACGTGATGATGGCAGGCGGCCTGCTTCAGATCACGGCCTTCGGTGCCGGTTGGTTCAGCCTCGACAACCGGTTCTCCAAGGGCCTCGCGGTCGGCGCGAACACGGCGCTGGCGCGCTGATCCGCCGCGCGATGTGGCCAGGTTTCGGGTCACGGCCAGACGGCTTTGCTCAGTCAACGTCCGGCCAGCCCCGAACCGCAGACAAACGCGATAGTCAGGTCGGGCTGCCCCCGACATCAGAAATCGCGACTGCAAGCGTCGCGGAACAACGGGAGCTGAGACGATGATCGAGGAGCGTGACATCAGTGTTGCCATGCGGGACGGCACGCGGCTCGCCGTCGACGTCTACCGGCCCGACGGGCCCGGCCCATATCCGGTGCTTTACGCTTCGGCCCTGCACAACAAGGACATCCAGGGGCCCGACATCGCGGACATCCTGCCGCCGCAGCCGGCGCATGCTCCGCTGTGGTTCGGACCGATCGAGGCAGGCGACACCCGCCGCTTCATCGCCAACGGCTACGTTCACGTGATTGCGCAGCCGAGGGGCTCTGCCAAATCCGAAGGGCACTATGGCCACGAAGACACCGACCACTACGACCTGATCGAATGGATCACGCAACAGCCGTGGTCAAGCGGCAAGGTCGGCATGGTCGGCATCTCCGGATTTGCCGGTGAACAATGGCGCGCCGCCGCTCAGGGGCATCCCGCGCTGAAGGCGATCTTTCCCTACGACGCATGCAGCGCCTATGGCGGCATGTTCGGCTTCCGCGACTTCAATCCTGGCGGCGTGCTGCACAGCTTCCCTTATCTGCTCGACGTCTTCAGCACGGTTCACGAGTCACGCGACCGCCCCGGCGAGCTTCTGCCCGCCGAGGAAGCGCTGTTTCGCCGCGCCGTAAAAAATCCGGACTACAGGCAGTACATCAATCTCTACAACATCCTGACCCAGAAGGGGCAGCGCACCTTCATCATGTATCTCATGATGACGCACCCCTGGGAGCCCGACGGCACCGTCGAGCGCGCGGAAGAGATCTTCAAGAAGATCAAGATTCCGTTCTACACCGGCTCGGGCGCTTACGCTTACACCTACAAGCTCCACTGGCTCGGCGCGCAGCACTATTTCCAGAACGTCGATGCGCCGAAGAAGCTGCTGTTCACGGGACCCGGGCACCTCGAGCGTCCGTTCCATCAGCACCATGACGAGATCATCCGCTGGTACAACCACTGGCTGAAGGGGCACGACACCGGCATCATGGACGAGCCGCCGGTGCGCTACTGGTTGATGGGCGCCAACGAGTGGCGGAGCGGTGCAAACTGGCCGCTGCCGGAGACGCAGTGGACCAAATACTATCTCTCGCATTGGGAGACGTTGTCGACCGAGCCGCCGCGGCCGGCCTCCGAGCTCGGGGCATCGGCGCGCGAGCCGGATGTGTTCACGCAGATGCCGCTGACGCGGACGACGAAGGTCGAGCGGCTGCGCTACATGACCGATCCGTTGCCGCATGACGTCACCGTCGCAGGCCCGATCACGCTGACCTTACATGCCGCGATCGATCAGGACGACACCAACTGGATCGTCGTACTGAAAGATGTCGGGCCCGACGTGTCGGTGCGGACCGCTCGCGAGGGCGAACGCGATGTTCCTTCGACGCTGCCCGAGCGCGAGCTGACGCGCGGCTGGCTGAAGGCCTCCTATCGGGCGCTCGACGAGCAGCGCTCGAAGCCATGGGAGCCGTTCCACACGCTGACCCAGGATGCGGTTACGCCTGTCACGCCGGGAGACGTGGTCGAGTACCAGATCCAGATCCTCGCCACGGCGAACCAGTTCAAGGCGGGGCACCGCATCTGCCTCGACATCACCTGCATGGACGTCCCGACCGGTACCGGGGCGATGACCAACGTCGAATACATTCCGTACCACGTCTGCAGCAGCAAGACCGTTACGCACAAGGTTTACCGGAACGCGGAGCGTCCGTCCCATCTGCTGTTGCCGATTATTCCCGACTGCCGACAACCGCCACCCAGCCTGACAGAGGAGCGCGTGCCATGACGACCATCCGATTTGAGCGAGACGGTGCCATCGGGACCATTGTGCTGGTCAATCCGCCATTCAACCGCCTGGACCTGCGCTTTGCGGAGGCGCTGCGAACCGCTGTTCGTCAGGCTAGCGAAAGCGACATCCGTGTGCTGGTGGTTCGCGCCGAAGGGCCGCATTTCAGCTTCGGCGGCGAGGTGCGTGAATGGCCGGGCAAGGACGTCAACTGGTTCAGGACGTTCGTCGCTGATATCAACGCGTCCTATCGCGCCATCGAGATGCTGAAGGTCCCGACGGTTGCGGTGGTGCAGGGGATTGCTTTCGGTGGCGGCTTCGAGCTGGCGCTTGCCTGTGATTTCCTGGTCGCGGCCGAGACCGCGACGCTTCGCTGCGTCGAAGTCACGACGGCGATGCTGCCGATCGCCGGAGCGCTGCAGCGGGTCGCCGAACGCGCCGGCCGTGCCCGTGCATCGCGGTTGGCCATGCTCGGTGAGCCACTCTCCGGTCGCGATGCCGGGGCGCTTGGAATTGCCACGCATGTGGTGCCCGAGAGCGAGCTGGCCGCGACTGCAACTGCACTGGTCGGGCAGCTCGCGACCGGACCGACCAGGTCGTACGCGGCGACGCGGACGTTGCTGAAGGCCTGGTCGAGCGGAGGGATCGCCGCAGCGGATCTCGTGATGTTGGACGTTGCGATGGAGCTCTATGACGGCGCGGATGCGCAGCGCGGATTTGTCAATACGGCAACTGCGTTCGACAAGGAAATCGAACCGCCGACTTTGATATTCGAAGGGAAATAGTCAGCGGCGGTGCCACGATAGCGCCAAATGACGGCGCATCCTCGCAGGTTCAAATGCCGACCGTTGCGGAAACGATCGTATCCCTCAGCCAGCGGTGCGCCGGCAGATCGTCGAAGCGGCGGTGCCAGCTCATCACGCTCTGCAGCTTCGATGCGTCGAATGGCAGGTCCCGCATCTCGATCGGATAGGCGCGGCGGAATTCGAGCGCGAGCTTGCGCCCGAGGATCGCGACCATGTTTGACTGCACCAGAACGGCGCCGGCGGACAGATACGGCACGTCGGAGGCAATGGTGCGCTCGGCCTTGCGCGCCCGCAGCCAGGCATCGATGAAATCCAGATCCTCGCCACTGGAAGTAATTGCAAGGTGCGGCAACTCGACCAGCGTCTCGCCGGTCAGCTTCTTGCGCAGGGCCGGATGACCGGCGCGCAGGACCGCGACGAAGCGATCCTCGATCAACCGGCGGGATGCAAAGCGCTCGCCATCCAGCGCGCGCGCCGAGATCGCAAGATCGAGCTCGCCACGGTCGAGCCGGTCGGCGAGATTCAGCGTCCCGCTCGGCACCAGCGTCAGCCGCACCTTGGGCGCCTGCGCGCGCACCGCCGCGATGATCGCGCCGGCCACGACCACCGCGGCATAATTGTTGACCGCAATGCTGAAGCGCCGCTCCGCATGCGCCGGTTCAAAGCGATCGCCCTCGACCGCGAGCTGCAGATCGTTCAGTGCCTTGCGGACCGGCAGTGCGAGCGCTTCCGCCCGCGGCGTCGGCTGCATGCCGGACGGCGTGCGGACGAACAGCTGGTCTTTCAGCGCATGACGCAGCCGGTTCAGTGCGTGGCTCACGGCGGGCTGGCTGATCGCGAGCGCGCCAGCCGCGCGCACCACGCTGCGCTCGCGCATGACGGCGTCGAACACCAGCAGCAGATTGAGGTCGAGATTGCGCATCCGCATGCCGTTCATCATGCACGATGTGAATTGAGTGATAAAGACAATTCATTTGAATAATATCTGGCCTAAGCCCAGCTTCCCGGCATGCCCGAGAGCCCGCACAGCGCCATCGCAGCCCCGCCCCTCCGCGCCTCCACAGGCGTGCTGGTCGGCGTCCTCGTCGCCCCCGATGCCGCTGAGATCGCCATGCCGGAAACCTTCGCACGCTGGCGGCGGCTAACGCCGCTCGCGACATGGCTGCCGATCGCGCTTGGCGAGACCAGCTATGCCGGCATCCTGACCGGCGTTGCGGCGGCGCTCGACCGCACCGGCATGAGCCCGCGGCAGCTGATCCTGCTCGGCGAAGGACCGGTCGCGCGGCGCATGCTCGAACTGGCGCTGCGAGGCGAATTGCCCTGCGGCGGCATTGTCGCGATCGACGTCGGCTCCGACGCATTGCCGTTTCCCGTGGTGCCGACCGTGACCGCGATCCGGCTCGTCATTCATCACGACGACGAGGGGCCGCAAGGCGGCCTGATCGGTGCGTTGCGCGCCGCCGATCTCGACGCGCGCATCATCAATCTCGACCTGACTGCCGGCCGCGGAGCTGAAGCGGCCGCAGCGAGCGCAACTGAAACCTTTGTCCTGGAGCTGGTTGCAACAATCAGCCGCCGGACAACCGATGGAGCTGGTGACCCATGACATCGAAAACTTTCAAGATCGCGTGCGCGGGCCTGGTGGCCGCCGCTGCAATCGGCGGCGGCGGCTATGCCGTGTATCGGCCGGACCGCGCGACGCATGCGGCTCCGCAGGTGGCCGAAGCGAAGACCATCCCGTCCGCCGTCCCGGTGACGGCGGCGAAGGTCCTGCAACATGATGTGCCGATCGTGCTCGAAGGCCTCGGCACAGTGACGCCGATCAACACCGCAACCATCCGTACCCAGGTGCAGGGCACGCTCGACAGCGTCGATTTCGTCGAGGGCAAGCAAGTGAAGCGCGGCGATGTGCTCGCCAGGATCGACCCGCGGGTCTACGAGGCTCAGGTCGATCAGGCCGAGGCTGCGCTGGCGCGCGACGAAGCTAGCCTGAAGAACGCCAGGACCAATCTGGCGCGAACCCAGCCGCTCGCCAATCGCGGCTTTGCGACCCAGCAATTGCTCGATACCCAGGATTCGCAGGTCGCGCAGGGCGAAGGCACCGTCGCACTCGACAAGGCGGCACTGGAAGCGGCGCAAACCCAGCTGGGCTACGCCACGATCACGGCGCCGTTCGACGGCGTCACCGGTATCCGCCGCATCGATCCCGGCAACATCGTGCACCCGACCGACACCAACGGGCTCGTGGTGCTCACCCAGCTGCAACCGATCGCGGTGATCTTCACGCTGCCGTCCGGCGAGATCCCCGGCGCGCAGCAGGCGCTGGCATCCGGCGACGCATCGGTCGACGTCTACGATGCGCAGAACAAGCGCAAGCTCGACCACGGCAGCCTGATGCTGATCAATAACCAGGTCGACAGCTCGACCGGCACCGTGCAGTTGAAGGCATCGTTTCCCAATGCCGGCAACACGCTGTGGCCCGGCACCTTTGTCAACGTCCATCTGACGATCGCTGTTCGCCACAACGCGCTTACGGTGCCGCTGACGGCGGTGCGCCAGGGTCCTGACGGGGCATTCGTCTATACGGTCGGCCCGAACAACGTCGTCAGCATCCGCAATGTCACGGCCGGCCAATCGCGCGACGGGCAGGTCCTGATCGAGCAGGGCCTCGCGCCCAACGAGACCGTGGTCACCGCGGGTCAGTACCGGCTCAATCCGGGGACCACGGTCGAGATCGTGCCCGACGACAAGAAAGACCAGGTCCAGGACGCAACCACCGCAAGCGCAGGGATGCTGCCATGAACGTCTCCGCAGGTTTCATCCGCAAGCCCGTCGCCACCGCGTTTCTGGCCGTCGCCATCGTGCTGGTCGGCATGATCGCCTTCGTGCGGCTGCCGGTCTCGGCGCTGCCGACGGTGGACACCCCGACCATCCAGGTCACCGCGCAATTGCCCGGCGCCGACCCGCAGACCATGGCCTCCTCGGTCGCAACGCCGCTGGAGCGGCAGTTCGGCCAGATCGCCGGCCTGACCGGCATGAGCTCGAGCAGCGGGCTCGGCAACACCCAGATTACGCTGCAATTCGCGCTGAACCGCAGCGTCGATGCGGCCGCGCAGGACGTGCAGACCGCGATCGATGCGGCATCGGGGCAATTGCCCAAGACCATGCCGTCGCCGCCGACCTTCCACAAGGTCAATCCGGCCGACGTGCCGGTGCTGCTGATTGCGCTGATGTCGGACACCGAGCCGCTGACCAAGGTCGACGACTATGCCGACAGCATCCTGGCGCAGAAATTGTCGCAGGTGCCGGGCGTCTCGCTCGTCACCATCGGCGGCATGCAGAAGCCGTCGATCCGGGTGCAGGTCAATCCGGCCAAGCTCGCCGCCGCAGGGATCGATCTCGAGCAATTGCGCAGCACGCTCGGCAACATCACGGTGAACCAGCCCAAGGGCGTGCTCTACGGCAGCCAGCAGGCCTATACGCTCGCCACCAACGACCAGGTGCTGACCGCGAGCAAGTATGACGATCTGATCATCGCCTATCGCAACGGCGCGCCGGTGCGCCTGCGCGACATCGGGCATGCCATGGTCGCGGCCGAGGACGTCACGCTGCATGGCTGGTATAACGACAAGCCCGCCGTCATCCTCGCGATCCAGCGCCAGCCCGGCGCCAACGTGATCAGCACGGTCGACGGCATCAAGAAGCTGCTGCCGCAGCTGGTGTCGAGCCTGCCGTCCGACATCAAGGTTCAGATCGCCTCCGACCGCACGCAGACCATCCGCGCCAGCGTCGCCGACGTTCAGCTCACTCTGGTGCTGACCATTGCGCTGGTGGTCGGGGTGATTTTCCTGTTCCTGCGCAATCTGTGGGCGACCATCATCCCGGCGGTCTCGGTCCCGATCTCGCTGATCGGCACCTTCGGCGTGATGTATCTGCTCAACTACAGCCTCGACAATTTGTCGCTGATGGGCCTGTCGATCGCGGTCGGCTTCGTCGTCGACGATGCGATCGTGATGATCGAGAACATCTCCCGGCACATCGAGGAAGGCCTCTCTCCGATGCAGGCCGCGCTGAAGGGCGCCGGCGAGATCGGCTTCACTATCATCTCGATCTCTGTCTCCCTGATCGCGGTGTTCATTCCGCTGCTGTTGATGGGCGGGGTGATCGGCCGCATGTTCCAGGAATTCGCCGTCACAGTGTGCGTTTCCATCGTGGTGTCGGTGATCGTCTCGGTGACGCTGACGCCGATGATGTGCGCCTATCTGCTGTCGCCGCACCAGGGCGCCGGGGCCGGAATCATCTCGCGCACGCTGGAGCGCGGCTTCGTCGCGATCCAGAACGCCTACGAGGCCGTGCTTGCCGCGGCGCTGCGCCACAAGGCCACGACGCTGTCGATCATGCTGGCAAGCGTCGCGGTGACCGGCCTGCTGTTCGTGGGCATCCCCAAGGGCTTCTTTCCCCAGCAGGATACCGGCATGATCACCGGCATCACGGAAGCCTCAGCCGACATCTCGCCGGCGCAGATGGCGACGCTGCAACGCAGTGTCATCGACGTCATCTCGAAGAATCCCGCCGTCGCCAATGCGACCGGCTATATCGGACCGGGCGGCCCGACCGTGACCGAGAACAACGGCCGCCTGTTCGTGCTATTGAAGCCACGAGCCGAGCGCAATGCGTCCGCCGACCAGGTGATCCGGCAGCTCGACACTGCGTTGCAGAAGATCAAGGGCATGTCGGTGTTCATGCAGGCGACGCAAGACATCAATCTCGCCAGCCGCCTGTCCAAGACACAGTATCAGTTCACCCTCACCGACGTGAACCAGGACGAGCTCAATCTGTGGGCCGGCAAGCTGTATCAGAAGCTGAAGACGTTGCCGGAACTGGCCGACGTCGCCACCGACCAGGCCAACGCCGCGCGTCAGCTCAAGCTGCAGATCGACCGCGACGCCGCCTCGCGGCTCGGCATCGATCCGGCCGCGGTCGACAACACGCTCTATGATTCATTCGGCCAGCGTCACGTCGCTCAGCTGTTCACGACGCTCAACACCTATTACGTGATCCTGGAGGTCGACCCGTCGTTCCAGCTCGGCCCCTACGCGCTCAACCGCATCTATGTCCGCTCATCCGCGGGGACCATGGTGCCCCTGAGCCAGATCGCGAACATCGACTACGGCACCGCGCCGCTCTCCGTGAACCACCAGAGCCAGTTTCCGTCGGTGACGCTGAGCTTCAATCTGGCGCCGGGCACGGCGGTGGGGACCGCGGTCGCGGCGGTCCAGAAGGCGACCGCCGATCTGCGCGTGCCGTCGACTGTGGTCACCAGCTTCCAGGGTAACGCGCAAGCGTTCCAGGCAGCGCTGGCGTCGACGCCGATCCTGATCCTGGCCGCGGTGGTCGCCGTCTATCTGATCCTCGGCATGCTCTACGAGAGCACGGTCCATCCGGTCACGATCCTCTCGACCCTGCCGTCCGCCGGGCTCGGCGCGCTGCTCGCGCTGTGGGCGTTCGGCTTCGGGCTCGACGTGATCGGGCTGATCGGCATCATCCTGCTGATCGGCATCGTGCAGAAGAACGGCATCATGCTGATCGATTTCGCGCTGCAGGCCGAGCGGCACCAGCATCTCTCCGCCGAGCAATCGATCTATCAGGCCTGCCGGGCGCGATTCCGCCCGATCCTGATGACGACGATGTGCGCGATGCTCGGCGGCGTTCCGCTGATGATCGGCACCGGCACCGGATCGGAATTGCGCCAGCCGCTTGGCTTCGCCATCGTCGGCGGGCTGATCGTCTCGCAGCTGATGACGCTATTCACGACACCGGTCGTGTACATCTATCTCGGTAGAATCAGTCGATGGTCGGCTTGCGCAAAGACGAGCGGATGGTTGCGTCTTACGGAGGTGCAACGGCCTCGTAACTGAAGCACTCGCGTCTAGTAGGCCTCGCAGCGGGATGTGGCCAAGCTTGGCCTCAGTCCGATGCCCGTCGCGACGCACAGTCTGGCAATGGTCGCTCGCTCGGTAGAGATGAGAATCCTCGGCAACGGCCAGTGTACCCCAGTTATTTCTGGGCCTGCTCTAGGGGATCTAAGTCCGTAACGCAACCTTGGACCTCTACCGCGCGAAACCCGTACCTTCTCAGGTCCGCGCTGGAATTAGGCCCTTGATCAGCCCGGTTCGGTTCTCGCCAGGTCATGGTTTCAAAAGCCGCGAGCCGCAGCTCCAAACAGATAGCAATCGCCTGCCGCCGCTGAGGCGCCAACTGATCGTGCGCGTTGGCTGGATGATTCCTTCGACGACGCTTCCATGAAGGATGCCGCCCGCGCTCATTCGAGGGGATTTGCGAGCAGGAACGCGATGATGGGTGAAACTGTGATATCCGATGGGCGGCGTTTCCAAAGCGATAGCGCCGGACGTTGAATCCGCCAGCGACCGATATTGACCACCAGTTGCCCCCGGAAACCCCGTGAACAAGCAGCGGCACAGGGGGCATCGCGAGAAAACTTGATTGTTTTTATTGATCTTTTTGCTCTTCGCCCACTTTCGAGACGCATGGGCGGCCCGGTCAGATCGCAACTCGAACCGAATGTCGGTATCGGTGGTTGCGCCTCCCCGCAACCACTTCTGTCATAACTCACTCACCGTCCCGGTCTAACCGCCGGGGCGGATTCCGGGAATTAGGGATCGCGACGGTCCAGGTTCGGCTGCGCGCAACGCTATCGTTGGGGTTCATCGAGAGTGAAGGATATGCGTGGCTGGCGACGACATTTGACGCCCGCACGCTGCGGAACATCGTTAGATACATCAGGACGCAGGTGGCATAGTTCTGCTCCGCCTGTGGCCAGCCTATCTTGTTGTTGAGTTCGATTTGCTCCAGCAGCGTCTGTCCGAAGAAATCGAGAAAGCACTCCGTCAGGATGCGCGCGCCGTAGTAGGTGTCATTGAACACCCCCCGATCTTTTTCTCCGCTTCAAAGACCGGGCCGAAGGTTCGTCCGCCGTAGATCCCGTCATGACCGAAAGCTTCGAAGAGCAGCGTCTGGCGTTGCTTAATTTCTTCCGCTTTGACCTTGTCCGGTTCTGCCATCCTATCCTCCCTATCTCCCGTTCCGTGGCACGCTATGCCCTTTCCGAGCTGCTCCAAAAATCGCGTGATCGCGCCATGCTCACGCAAAAGAAGGTAAGGGAGGCACCTATTAAGTGTGCTGTCGCGTTGGCGGAACGTTCCCGCCCTAGCGCGCGAGGACAATCATTGAAATCGCTTAGTCGGGGAAACTATGGCTACTTCTTCGCCTTCGTCTTGACCTCGGCGTGAACCTTGTTGAATGCAGCGTCCAATCGCTCCAAAGCTAGGCGCTTGCTTCGTGCGGCCAAGTGTTCGTCCAGAATGACCATAATGATTTCCTGCAGGACTGGAAAATATCGTTTGCAAGTCTTTTCATCGAGCGTGTGAACGCCCGCGCTCAGCACGCCATAGGCAAGTTTGTATTTCACCAATGCAGGCGGCAACCGATGTTGAAGGGCTTCAATTTTTTGATCGAGCGGCATTCCATCGAAGCCGGCAAGAGCTTCCCCGGCGGCACGAGCTGCGTCGGCTTCATCATGGATGAGCTTTTCGAATACCCGCCGCAAGTAGACGAAAGAACCGGCGCCAACATCGTGCGAGAACAGGCCCAATGCGATCTTCAGTTCCTTCAGGTAAGCCCGATCCAGAATGGGTTCGTAGGCATCAAGCTGCGGGAAAGCCAGCTCGGCAACGGATGGTGATTGCCCGATCTTTTGGAGGGTCTGCCTTTTGACCTCGAAGATGTAGAAGTACGAATGCTTCTCATTACGCTGGCAATAAAACGTCAGCGAAAACATCCGATCATTGAGGTACGTTTTATCGTCGGGCGGGCTTCTGCCAGATCCTGCGCCTCTCGTCACACGCTCTTTGAACGTGCTTCTCTCTTTGCAATAGACGCAGTGCGCGTCGAATTGCAGATCAGGACCGCCGATTAGCCGCTTTACGTACGACCAATCACCTTCCAGATGCCGTTCGCGATACAATCCGTCTTCGGTAAACAGGGTTTGGACCGGCGGTAGTTGCCCGGAATCATCGTCGTCTTCGACTTCAGTGTCGGCCATGCATTCTCCTGCCGGATTCGGTATCGATATAGCATGCGAGCGTCCCTTGCGCACTGCAACCTGTGAGTAATACAGCATCAGTGTTGGGAAAATCTCCCGCCGAAGAACGCAGGAAGCCCGCCTTAAGCCATGCGAGTAAGGACGTGCGCGTTGAGCTCCTTAGTGGAGGCGCCCTAAGGGACTTCCGGATTATCTGCTGGCGGTGTGAAAGTGTAGATCGTCCTACCGCCCATGTGGGGGGTCGCATCGAGCTCGCTTGTCTCGTGCGGCGAGAATCCGGCGCTATCATTCTGTTGCTGCTTGTTGAGTCTCGGCCGGACCTCGTTCTCTCCGTCCTGGAGCCGCTCGTCTCTCCCGTGTCGCAAAAGCTCTCAAACTCGCATCCGAGTTCCTGGCGTGACGCCCATCTCTTTTTCCATGCGATTCGCCAGTTCGAGCCGGGCTTCCTCGAACGGATGCTCGATGGTGTCGATCCTGCCACGGCGGAGCCGAATTGGATCACGGGTATCAAGTCTCCTTCGGACATCCGACGTGCGACGGCTCTTCTGATCGACGCCGCCGTGTCGCGCGAGGATAGGATCGGTGAGATGGCCCGACGCATCCGCAAGAAGTATCCTTCGAAATCCAAGCCGACCGCCGAGGACGTCGAAGAGATCAGGCTCAGCAGCAGCAACGCTGGAAACAATCGCTGACAGGACCCGCCTTTCTCGGAGACCGCGTGGCCCGGGACGAGAAAGCTTGCGTTATTGGCGGCCGCCGGAGGTGCCCACGTTGTCTGCCGGAACACCTATGGTGTCATCGGCGGCCTTAACGCGGCAGCGCCAGAATGAGCGGTCTCGCCACCGCGTCTCCGAGCCGTACCAGAAGGCAAGCCGCTCGGTGTAAGCGTGTCGAATATCGGCGATCGTTCGCTCGTAGTCCGACAATACGTTGGGTACGTTCGATAGGTAGTGTTCCGCAGTCTCCGCGGCAGCAAGCACCGTATATAATGCGTTGAGTAACCCTGGCGATGACAGTGGATCGAAGCTGAGAGCGGCGTCGCGGGCTGCGAGCCACCACTCGCCAGTGCAGCGAGTGAGGTGCGCGCTATGCGCTGCTGTGAAACCGGAGTGCTTATACGGTGCGAACTTCACTGAGGCCAGCAGTTCACGAAGATGCCTGGTGGATGTCATGTAACGAAACATTGCGTCGCGATTGCGCGCGATTCCAGTGCTCGTCAGGTTCGCATCGGTGTGGAACGCGATAACGCGGCGGTTCTCGGGCAGCGGCGCGCTGTACCACCATCCGTCTTCGACGGCCTCTATGGTTAGGCCGTTGCCGCCGAACGACTGCCCGTGGATTCAACCGCAGGAGAGATGGTCATGCCTGATGTGCTGTGCACCGAGGCGTCGCGCAATCGGGGCCGCGCGTCCGCCGGCATCGATCAGAATGCGCGCATGTATGCCAACCTGTCCCGCCGCCGTCGACACGGACACGCACCAGGCGTCTCCAATCCATTCAAGAAAGTGCCGGTGTGGTTTGCGCCCGACGTGAGCCGGCCGCTGGCGTTTGGCGGCTTGTCGACGAACTGGACCAGCGTGCGCAAGGCGAAGGAGCGCGAAGTCACCGCGGATCTCTTCGGCTTCCTAACCTGCGATCCGAACGCCGAGGTGAAGCGCGTCCACCCGCAGGCGATGCCGGTGATCCTGACGACGACCGAGGAATATGACACCTGGATGCGCGCGCCGTGGGAGGAGGCGAAGGCGCTGCAGCGCTTCCTGACGGCGCTCTGAAGATCGTAGCAACCGGCGAAAAGAAAGACCCGCGAGCGGACTCCTAGCACTTTTCCTCGCAGCGGGTTGACCGGGGATCGCTGTCGTCGACGGAATCGGGTCCTGAAGCGGCGCCACGTCCTTAGATGGCCGGCAAATCGCCAGGAACCCCTCGCTGCCGCGGCGCGCGTTTATGCCCACGCGACATTCATGCTTCGACCTGCAGACTTGTGGATCCGGATTTCGTATCCTGCGGCGATGCCACCATCCGATCCGGATCATGACGCCACTGCGGCTTGCCAGCGCAAAATCATCCATATCGATATGGACGCCTTCTATGCGTCCGTCGAGCAGCGGGACAATCCGGAACTGCGCGGAAGGCCGGTTGCGGTCGGAGGCTCGGCCGAGCGCGGCGTGGTAGCCGCCGCGAGCTATGAAGCCCGCAAGTTCGGGGTGCGGTCGGCGATGCCTTCCGAGACAGCCAGGCGGCAATGTCCAGACCTCGTTTTCGTGAAGCCGCGCTTCGAGGTGTACAAGGCGATAAGTCTTCAAATCCGCGGGATATTCGGCGAGCATACCGCGATCATCGAGCCGCTATCACTCCCGCTGTCAGAAAATATCGATAAATCAGCAGGTGACTTCAGAGCGCGCGCAGTGATGCCAATCCCGTAGGAGATCAGCGGCGCTTTCTCTTATCGTCGCGCGGCGGTAACGGCTGTCAGCAATACGCACAATCGCGTCGTAACCGGCTGCCGGGACCGATGCGAAGTGAATACGCGTTCGCCAAGTGCGCACGCCATAGGTATAAAGGACGATGGCGATTAGACCGGAGTCGCCAATCGGCGCGTCAAAAGAGTTACAATGAAAGTCAAATTGCACGGCTTAGCTGCGCCAAGGCCGTCTGAGATACCCCGAGATACGTGATACCGCTGTAACTCAGCGAAGCAGCCCACACACGGCTAGTTGGGTCTGCCCCGGAGGCTTCTCAGAATCTTGTTGATCCCTTGCTTCATGGAAACCGTCACCATCATGGCGATAATGCCATTATGAGATGTTTTCTTTCCTTGCGTAGGAGGCTGCGTCTACGTCGTACGGTGTTGCGCTGAGCGGCAGTCCATACTTTCTAACAATACGCCAGCCGAGCGCATACCCTATGAGTCCTCCCAAGAGAGCCGATAGAAATGTGGGTAACAGGGAGCCAGAAATGAACTGACTGAAAAGCCTTTCAGTCAGTAGATCGAGCAGTCCAAAAACGACAAAGCCAATGGTCGCAAGCAAAATCGAGACCGGAACCTTCGCTCTTATGAATGTCAACGGCATTACCTCTATGTACGGAGAAGCGCCGGCTCTTATAGCGCAAAGCCTTTAAAGCTTGATCACCGTTCCGGTTCAATTCGAGTCGACGACTCGAAAAAATAGCGTCCTTCCCTCAACGGATCGAAATGTGACCCAGCGGCTGGGAGATGTCGGCATGCGCTGAACTGTCGCAGTGCTGGGCTGGTTTGAAATTTCCGGTGAGAGAGCTTGATCATACCCGTGCACCATCTGCCTCGAATCAGTAGCGTTTTTTGAGCTGCGATGCTCAGCAGTCTCTACCGAGACTTGCCGCAAACGAGTCGCATGCGTCATCTCGCGGCTTGAGGAGTGGCTTGCAACGTATGGACGCGTCTTTTATCAACTACATTGTGGAGTTGATTTCGCATTTGAGCGAGAGAGGGGCGGATGGAGAATCGCGCGGACACAGAAGTGCATCGCAGCGCTGCACCTCGTGCCGGGCATCTCTGCTGAGCGCACTCGAATCATCGATGCGAAACGAAGCTGCCGATCAATCGTGCCGAGCGTCGACTCGCCCAACTCGTCCGTTCTTCGTTGGACGCCAACGGGGGGCTGCTTGGCTGGCGAGCCTGCACTCTAAGGCTACAAGCAGCTGACTTCAGCGTGCTCGGGTCGGAAGAATGAAGAATATCGAGTGTACCAAGTGGAGTAACTATGGGCGTGAAGGCAATGTACGTCTTTCGGGAGCTTAACGAGAAGTACCGCTCGGAAATGCGATCGTTACTGTTGATATACTTGATCGCCGCTGCCGGATCTTGGACTGCGCTGTCGTTCCTCGTTGGTGATGCAACCACGGCTCTCTCGGGAGCGCTGGCGGTAATGCTGGTCTTTCATGTTGCCGCTCTGAGATACTTTGTGCCGACATTGAACCTGACGCTAACGGTGGGGCAGCGCATTGCTTTGATAGCTATGAGCTTAGGCATCTTCCTGCTCGTTATTTTCGCCTTCTCTATAACGACGGCGTCTACGCCAACAGCGTTTTGGCAGGCTTACAAATCGGTTCTGATCTCGGTCTCGATGGCGAGCTATCTTGCTGTCTACGTCGAGCTGGGGATCGTGTCGTTGTTGTTCAACACGTCACGTAAACGAATCAAATAATTAAGAAGCAGGCCCAGCAAATGCCCAGCTCTACAGTGTTTCTAAACTTCGAAAATACCGCTTTCCAACTATTTGACAACCTGAAGCAGGCTGTTGAGTTGGGCAATAAGGGGGACATTCTCAGCAGCACCGTAGCTCTCGGTAACTTTCTCAATGCTGGATTGACAGGTACGGGGGCTATTACTGAATTTGGTGCATGGGCCGCCGGTGGCGCCACTGCTGCGGAGATTGAAGTGTTCATGCCGCGTTTTGCGGCAGCCGGCTTAGCCCTCGATTTCGGTCTTTCGATACTAAATATTGGTCGCCTCTATAACGCTTACGACGCAAATCCGAATTTCGATACTCATAAGGCTCTTACCGACGCCTGTGCGAAGCTGTTCATGCAAGTGTTGATTGCCGGCTGTTTCTTTGCTGCAGGCGGCATAGTGCCTGCGGCGCTCGCTTTTGGCATTGCCGGACAGTTGTTCGATCCAGAGAGCCTTAAGGACTTCTTTAACGCTATCGGGTCTGGCTGGGATCGCTTTGTAGCGAACCCGTTTCACCGTGCGTTGCATGATCCGATTGTGCTTGATCTCGATGGCGACGGCATCCAGCTGTCGACCCTCGCCGGCTCTGCGGTCCATTTCGATTTTGGTGGTGACGGCTTTTCGGAAAGGACAGGGTGGGTCTCTGCAAACGACGGCATACTCGCGATCGATGCCAATGACAATGGAACGATCGACAATGGCTTGGAGCTATTCGGCTCTACAATCCAAGACGGATTTGCGATCCTCGAGAAGCTGGATACAAATCAGGACGGAAAGATCGACGCGCAGGATGCGGATTTTGGCAAGCTCCGAGTGTGGCGGGATCTGAACCAGGACGGAGTGTCGGATGCCGGCGAACTGCAATCCCTATCGAGCGCCGGCATAACGTCGATTTCCCTGCAGCGAGATAAGCTCACCGGCACGAACGCTGGGCATGGGCTCGGATATGAAGCTGTGTTTGTCCGCGACGACGGGACAACAGGTCCCGCGCAGTCCGTTTATTTTCAAACAGACCCAAAAGACTCCGCACCAGACAACACGCCGGACTTCGTTCCGGCAGATGGTGTCCTTAATCTGCCACAGCTTCCCGGCTCCGGGTTGATCAACAATACCGCATATAAGCTAACCAACGATGGGGAGTTTTTCTCAGATTGGACTGCTCTTACGGACGGCGCGGCGAATATGAGCAGCGCCGAGATGCGTGTCGCATTCGAAGCGATACTACTGCGCTGGGCTGGAGTGGATAATGTTGACTCAAGCAGTCGCGGGCCATACGTCGATGCCCGTCATTTGGCCTTCCTGGAGAAATTCTACGGCGAAGGTTATCGTTGGCTGGAGTTCGGAGAAGAGGCAACGACGTCGCCGCCGTCAGGTCGCGTAGGCGACATACTTGAGGGCGCGTATCAAGCGCTGTTCGAGGTCTACGAGACTCTTTTCCTTGGGCAGGTAGCTGCCAGCACGTATGTGCGTGGTACCAGCGACTTGTCCGCCGCGCTCGATAACCCCTACTTTTACTATAGCCTTCTTGATATGGGCGTTCATGCGCCAGGGGATCCGTTGCCGGATACACCTGGTAACGTCGGAATGGTCGTTGATCTCATTGTGCGTCTTTCCTCCTTTGATGCCGGCCAGGAGACCTCGTATCTCACCAAGGCTCTCAGCGGCCTAAACGGGATGGTCTACTTCGCATTTGAAGGCGACCGGGGGGCGTATGCAGCGGCGGTGACGCCATACTTGGCGAACATAACTGACGACACCATTCGGAGCATTGCGACCCATATCGTGGACGGCACTGCCCTGTTTGGAACGCTGGAGGCGGAAGGCATTAATGGTGCTACTGGCCAGGACGTCTTTATCGGAGGCGGAGGTGGCGACGTCCTCGACGGTCGCGACGGCAGTGACATTTACGTCTACGCAAAACACGACGGAAATTTGTGGATCAAGGACTACGGGTCTGCGGCAGACAGCGACAAGCTGGTGCTAACCGATCTCAACTCTGCTGACCTCAGCTTCGTACGCATCGGCGACAACCTCCTGATCAAGGTGACCGAGACGGGCAAGTCGATGACTGTCGAGGGCTTCTTTTCGGGGTGGGGCATCGAAGTTCTGCGCTTCGCCGACGGCACGGAGTGGAGCCGAGAGCAGATCAAGGGTGCCAGCACGTATCAGGGCGATGGTCACGACAATCAGATCAACGATTCGCCATCCGACGATGTCATCTACGGCGGGCGCGGCGACGATTCCATCCAGATCAGCGGCGGCAATGATACGATCCTTTACGGCAAGGGCGATGGGTATGATGTCGTCACGGATTCATTCAACTCGCTCACTGAGCATGACAGGCTGGTTCTGACCGACCTCAATTCGAACGACATCCAGCTTGCGCGGGTTGGCTGGCATCTCGTTCTAACCGTGAAGGCGACGGGCGAGTATATCGATTTCACCAATTTCTTTCCGTTCGACAGCGACTGGAACAGGTACGCGCCCAGTATCGACGAGATCAAGTTCGCCAATGGCGAGTCCTGGAACAGGGCGCAGATCCAGCAGAACGCCTGGTATCGCGGGACCGATCGTTCCGACAGCATCACCGCGTCCAACCTGAATGACACGATCGAGGGCGGCAAGGGCGACGATTTTCTTGATGGTTGGGCCGGTAGCGACACCTATGTCTGGAACAAGGGAGACGGTAATGACCAGATAACTGATTCAATGTCGAGCTCGACCGACGTCGATACGCTGTGGTTACAGAACGTCACGTCGGATGACGTTTCCTATTCCTATCAGGGCAAGACGCTGCTCCTGACCATCAAATCGACCGGCGAGATAATTACGGTTCAGAGCTTCTTCGCCGGTGTGTCCGATCTGCTCACCGGCGCCGGTGACTACGGATATGGCATCGACGTCATCAAGTTCGCTGATGGCAGTTCCATCGACCGGCTGCAGATCATGCACAACGCCGGTGCCGAGTATCTCGGCATGAAGCCCGAAGTGTCGAGTTTCTCGATCCAGTATCTGGGCTTGGTGTGGTCGATGTTCGTCGACGAGTTCGGCCACAGCGGCAACATCGCCGGACAGCACGCAACCGGGATTAACGATATCTGGACTGCGTATGCCTATGGCGGTCCAGGTGGCATGATCGGCATTCCGGGCCAGTATCAGCCGAATCCCTTCAACGGTGGTGGCAAGAACTTCCTCAACGGCGGAGACGGCAATGACATCTTCGTTGCTGGTGGCGATCAGGACGTCCTGAGCGGAGGTGGCGGCGACGACATCCTGTTCGGCGACTTCATGGACGAGAATGTCGGCTACGGCAACGACGTCATCGATGGCGGCAACGGCAACGACGCGATCTATGGCGGTCCCGGGATGGACTTCATCGATGGCGGCAGCGGCGACGATTACCTGTCCGGCGGCAGCGGCAAGGACTACATTTTCGGCAACCTTGGCAACAACACGTTCGTCGGCGGAACCGGCGACGACGTCCTCTACGCCACCCAGGCGGGTGCCTCCGGCAACGACACCTACATTTATGCCGTCGGCGACGGCAACGACATCATCTTTGAAACGAGCAACGTCAATGCGCCCGACACCAACGACGTTCTGGTTCTGACCGATATCGCCTCGTCGGATGTCGAGCTCTCCCGCTCCGGCTCCGATCTTCTGGTTCGCATCAAGGCGACCGGCGACATCATCACGGTCGCCTCCCACTTCGTAGGCCGAAGCGCCGACAGCGACATCGCCGGTGCCGGACTGGAGTTTATCCGTTTCGCCGACGGGGAGTGGGATCGAAAGCAGATCCGCGAAGCCGCCTGGATTCGCGGAACCGATGGCCGCGATATCCTCAGCGACTCAAGCGTCGACGCCAACACCTTTGACGGTGGCAAGGGCAACGATGTCCTGTTGGGCGGGCAGAACAACACTACCTTTATCTACAGGAGCGGCGACGGCAGCGATGTCATCGACGATGGCACCACCAATGCGTTCAGGCCGTTGTCGGTCGACACGTTGAAATTCACCGACCTCGGCGTTGCGGATCTCGAATTCTCCCGCTCCGGAGACGATGTGCTGGTGAAGGTTCTTGCGACTGGCGATGTCATCACGCTGGTTGGCCAGTTTCGCGACGGCGTCACCGCCACCGGTGTCGGCATGGAACGGGTCCAGTTTGCCGACGGGACCGTCTGGGACCGGCAGCAAATCCGCCAGCAGGCCTGGTTCAGGGGTACCGATGGCAAGGATGTCATCCAACTCTCCAGCGGGTCTGACGACACCGTCGAGGCAGGCAAGGGCGACGACGTGATCTATTCCGGAGACTATGTCGGCAGCGGAAGTGACACGTTCGTCTACTCGCGGGGCGACGGCAACGACGTCATCAGCGAGCAGTCGAAGAACGTGTTTGCGTCGCAGGAAACGGACATCCTTCTGTTCAGGGATATCGACGCCTCCGACGTGCTTTTGACCCGCTCGGGCAACGATCTGCTCGTCAAGATCCTGTCGACCAACGAAACCATCACGGTGCTCGGCCAGTTCATCGACGGCCTCAGCGAGGCCGCCGGCAGCGGGCTTGAAGCCATCAAGTTCGCCAATGGTGATCAGTGGGGACGCCAGACGATCTTCAGCGTCGCCTTGAGCATGAGCCCGTTTATCGCCGGCACCAACGGCAACGACACGCTGATTGGCGCTTCGACTTCGCAAAACGTTTATGGCGAGGCTGGCAATGACACCCTGGACGGTCGCGGCGGCAGCGACCTGCTCTATGGTGGCCTCGGCGACGACCGGCTCATCATCAGCATCAGCGCGCCCGGCGACCTCGTAACAGCGGATGGCGGCGTCGGAACGGATACGCTGGATCTATCAGGGTTTGGCGCTGCCGCCTGGGTCGATCTCGTGACCAATGGCGCGGAGGTCCGAACCAGGGACCAGGGCGACCTGTCGAGCGGGACGTGGCGCGATGTCGCCGAGGTGGCCCGGGTCGAAAACATCACCGGCACCGCGTTCTCCGATCAGATCTCGGGTGACGCCGGCGACAACGTTATCATCGGTGGCGGCGGAAACGATACCCTCGATGGCCGCTCCGGCAACGACATCCTGCTCGGCGGAAGCGGCGATGACAATCTGACCGGCGGCATGGGGGCGGACCTCCTCGACGGTGGCGACGGCGCGGATGTGCTGAGCGGCGGTCTCGGAACCGACATGCTGATCGGCGGTGCGGGTAACGACGTGCTGACGGGCGGAACCGAGGCCGACGTGTTTGTCTTCGGCGCCGGCTCGGGCTCCGACACGATCACCGATTTCGTGGCCGGGAGTGGGACGGACCACGACCTGATCAGGTTCGATCGCGTGGTGTTTTCAAGCTACACCTCGGTTCTCGCCGCGGCGAGCCAGGTTGGTTCGGACGTCGTCATTGCGCTGGCAGGCGGCGACAGTATTACGTTGCAGAACGTTTTCCTGAGCGACCTGACGGCCGACAATTTCGAATTCCGGCGGCTGGATAACGTGGCGCCCACGGCGGTCTCGGTGACGGGCGGATCGGTGAGCGAAAATGCCACCCCAGGTACGGTGGTTGCGACGCTGTCGGCGGTCGATGGCGGCGATATCGGGGCGCACAGCTTCAGCATTGTCGGTAACGACGACTTCTTCGAGATCGTCGGCAACGAAATCCGCGTCAAGAGCGGCGCTGTCATCGACTACGAGCGGGGTGCCCAGCATCAGCTCGCCATCAAGGTCACGGACGATGACGGGCTGTCGCTGACCACGACAATCGCAGTCAACATCCTCGACGAGGTCAAGGTCTACACCGGCACCGCCGGGGACGACGTGCTGTCCGGCGGTTCGGGGGCGGATATCCTGATCGGCGGGGCGGGCAATGACCGGCTCGTTGGCGCCGGCGGCTCCGACGAATACCATTATAGCAGCGGCGATGGACGCGACCGCATCATCGACACTGGCGGGGCGGCCGACACCGACCGGCTCGTGCTCGGTGCCGGGATCACTCCGTCGCAGGTGGTCGTCGCGCGCTCGTCGCTCGGCAATTCCGATGTGGTGCTGCTGCTCGCGAGCGGCGCGACCATCGTTCTCCAGGATCAACTGTCGAGCGCGCCCGGCGCCGGGCTTGAGGAGATCAAGTTCGCCGACAATACGACATGGACCCGCGCGGACATTTTGGGTCGGTTGGACAATCATCTGATCGTCGGCAGCGTCGGCGTCGAAGCGCTCACCGGAGGCCAGGGCGCCGATATCTTCATCGCCGGTGCCGGCAACGAGACGTTGAGCGGCTATGGCGGCAGCGATACCTATCGCATCGGTCAGGGCATCGGTGACGACGTCATCGTCGAGGGCAGCGAGGAAGGCACCGACAGGATCGAACTTGTCGGCCTCGACATCGACGATGTCCAAGTCCTGCGCAGCGGCACGGACCTCGTCATCAGGATTCTTGCAACCGGCCACACCACGACCGTGTGCGGCCAGTTTGGGGTGTCATCCGCGGGCGTGGAGCAGATCGCCTTCGCCGACGGGACCGTGTGGGACCGGACGCAGATCATCCATAACGCCGTGACGTTCGGATCGGCTGGCAACGACACGGTGGTGGGCACGCCGGGCGACGATGTCCTGCAGCCCGGCGGTGGCGACGACGTGATCAACGCCAGCGCCGGCAACGACACGATCATCTATTCGCGCGGCGATGGCAACGACACGATCAACACAGGCGCCAATGCGCCGGATCAAATCGACGTTCTGCGCTTCACCGATCTCAATGTCGATGACCTGTCGTTCATGCGCAGAGACAACGACCTTGTGATCAAGGTTCGGAGCTCGGGCGAGACGATCACCGCCAAGCAGCAGTTTACGACCGCAACCGACGATTGGGGGATCGGCCGCATCCAGTTCGCGAACGGCATCATCTGGGACAAGGCGGCGATCGTCGCGGCGGCGGTGATCACCGGCACGGCCTTCGGTGAGACCGTCAGAGGCACGGACGCAGCTGACGTCATCGATGGCCTCGCCGGCAACGACGATTTGCGTGGCGGCAATGGCGGCGACACCTATCTCTACCGCGCCGGGTCGGGCAACGACACGATTTACGAAACGTCGACCGATAGCGGGATCGACGTCGTCAATCTGATTGGATTGACGTCCACAGACGTGACTTTCCGGCGCAGCGGCGGTGACCTGTTGATCACCGTCGTTGCAACCAGCGAAGTGCTCAAGATCGTCGACCAGTTCAACGGAACTGGCGGCGTTGAGCAGGTCGTGTTCGCGAACGGAGCGAGCTGGGACCGCAACCAGATTCTGGAGGCGGCCTCGTTCGTTCCCGGCACCAACGGCGATGACACATTGCGTGGCACCACCGGCAACGAAATCTTTCTCGGCGGATTTGGTAACGACTATCTCAACGGCATCGCCGGCAGCGACACGTACATCTATCGGCTCGGCGACGGCAACGACACCATCTACGACGGATCGTGGTCGACGCCGGATATCGATGTGCTTCGCTTCACCGATCTGAACGCGTCGGATCTCAGCTTTACACATTCTGGCACGTACCTGATTGTCACGGTCAATGCCAACGGCCAGACCGTGACGGTTCAGGATGAGTTCAACTCAGGTGGCGGTGTCGAGCGTATCGAATTTGCCGATGGCACAGCCTGGGATTTCGCTGCGATCACCGCCAATGCCTGGTTCCGAGGCACATCCGGCGATGACACGCTGCGCGGGACCGGGGGCAACGAAATCTTCTTCGGTCTTCTGGGCAACGACTATCTGAATGGCGCCGCCGGCAGCGACACCTACCTCTATCGGCTCGGCGACGGCAACGACACCATCTACGATGGATCGTGGTCAACGCCGGATGTCGATGTGCTTCGCTTCGCCGACCTCAAAGCGTCGGATCTCAGCTTCTCGCGTTCAGGTACGTACCTGATCGCCACGGTCAATGCCAACGGCCAGACCGTGACGGTTCAGGATGAGTTCAACGCAAGTGGCGGCGTCGAGCGCATTGAATTTGCGGACGGCACGTCGTGGGATTTCGCGGCGATCACCGCCAATGCCTGGTTCCGCGGCACGTCGTCCGGCGACACCTTGAATGGAACGAGTGGCAACGATACCTTCGTCGGCGGCCTCGGCAACGATACCCTCAAGGGCACCGCCGGCAGCGACACCTACATCTACCGGCGCGGAGACGGGAGCGACACCATCAACGATGACTCCGGTTCGACGGTGGATATTGATGTACTCCGATTGACCGATCTCAACGCCTCGGATCTGACGCTGAACCGCTCCGGTACGAGCCTGATCATGGCCATCAATGGAACGGGACAGGCCATCACGGTTCAGTACCAGTTTTATTCGCAAACCGCGAACTGGGGGATTGAAAGGGTTGAGTTCGCCGACGGCACGGTCTGGGACCTCGCGGCAATCATCGCCAATGCCTGGATCCGAGGGACGGCCGGAAACGATCAATTGACCGGATCGAGCGGGAACGACATCTTCTTCGGTGACCTAGGCAACGACAATTTCAGCAGCGGTCCGGGCAGCGACACCTACATCTATCGCCTCGGAGATGGCAACGATTACATCAACGACGAGTCGGGCTCAACGACCGACGTCGACGTCGTCCACTTCTCTGACCTCAACGCCTCGGATCTAACGTTCAGCCGCGTTGGCGTGAATCTAGTCATGACCGTCAATTCGAATGGTCAGACAGTCACGATCGATGAGCAGTATTACTCGACCTCCGCGAACTGGGGCATCGAGAAGATCGAGTTCGCAAATGGCGAGACCTGGGGCCTGGCGGCAATCAACTCCGCCGGGTGGATCCGCGGCACGGCCGGCAACGAAACGCTGAACGGTACTGGCTGGAACGATACGTTCCAGGGTGGGCTCGGTGATGACACCTTCAACAGTGGTGCCGGAAGCGACACCTATGCGTACGCGCGAGGCGACGGAAACGACTATATCAACGATGAGTCCGGCTCAACCGCCGATGTCGACGTTCTTCGCTTCACGGACATCAATCCGGACGACCTGACATTGAGCCGTGTTGGCGTCAATCTGGTTGCGACCGCGAATTCAAATGGTCAGACGATCACCATCGATGAGCAGTTCTATTCTCAAAGCGCGAATTGGGGCATCGAGAAGTTCGAGTTTGCAAACGGCAGTTCGTGGGACTTGCAGACCATCAATGCGAACGCTTGGTATCGCGGCACAGCCGGCGATGACGAGATCTCCGGCTCGTCGTGGAACGACACCATTGCCGGCGGTGCTGGCAACGACGTGATGTCCGGCGGAGCCGGAAACGACACGTTCGTGTTCCGCGCAGGGTTGGGACAGGACACCGTGACCGATTTCACGCCGGGTCAGGATGCGTTGCAGTTTCGCGACGGTCTCTTCGCCGATGCTGCGTCGGCTCTGGCTTCCGCGACCGCGTCGGGTAGTGACACCTTGATCACGATCGATCCCGACGACAGCGTACTCCTCAAGAATGTGAACGTCGCAAGCCTGAGCCAAGGTGATTTCCACATCGTCTAGCCAATGGCTTGTGCGCCGTAACCGATGTCAAGGGGCGAGGGGGGCGCCCCGAACGGAATAGTGAATTTGACGTAAGGTCATGTGAGTAGGGAGAAGTACCTGGACTGCCGTTATGGCTAATGTTGACCTAGTTCGCCCTGCCGAAAATCGCTTTCATTGCGACGGTAGCCTTGAAATCGAATGAACGTGGTTATCGAAATAGCCTTCGAGCTCGGCCACCGCTTGTCGCTCCCAATCCTCCGCTTGAGTCAGCAACGAGAACTTTTGAACCGGTCGGAATGCTGCTGTCTGGCGGCACAGTGATGCTATAGCTCGGTAGCGGCGCACATTTTCCATAACGGCCAAGCCGGTCATGTTTGTATCTCCCAATTCCATTCCCGGGCGCGAAGGTGTGGCAGAACGATTTGCGATTGGTTAGCAGCCAGAGCCGAAGGCCCGCATGGTTGGCAAATGCTTTCAATCGGATCATCCATTCCGAATCATGGAAGGTTATCGGATCGCTGCGCGGTGCGAATCCTTGGGTTTCCCCCGCTGACATCTCCTTCTTCCTGAAGGCGTTCGGAGTCTCCGAGTTCGCGGAACCGGTCGCGCCCGAAGCCTTCGCGCTGCCTGGTCGTCCGGCTCTCGAAGCCTTCTTTCGCGAATATGTCATAGAGCCGAGCGCAGACCCTGACAGGTACCAAGCACTAAGGGGGCAACTGCCAAACGGAATCCTGCTCTATGGATCGCCGGGGTCGGGCAAGACCCATGCGGTCGACACGCTTGTCGCCGCGCTCAGGCGACCGACGTTCAGGCTGGATCTCGGAGAGGTCGGAAGCCCTTCAACCATCAGACGGCGGTCGCGATGCGGCAGGCGTTCGAACAAGCCAAGCGCAGCGCCCCGAGTCATTCCTGCAAGAAGCGTTGAGCCGCCTGCATCCTGCGCCGCCAAATCTCGTATAGGATGCTGCCGGCAGTGAACAGAGTTCGTTCTGCAGGGTGGCGTAGATCGCGAAAGAAGACGTAGAAGTTGAACTGCCACTTCGTGTTGACGGGGCTTGCGGAACTGGGCGCGCTCTTGTCGCGGAGGGCGCCGCACGAGCACGGCCCGAACCCACCATTTGAGCTACAGCGAGAAATGGCGTTTCGCTTGCGACTATCAGGCCCGATGGCGAGACATCAAGCGGTAAGCGCGCGGTTACGCGCCATTGTCGTGCGTTAACGATCTTATCTCGTGTGTTGCGGTGTCCGCCTCGAATGCCTGCTTCCCTTTTGCGGCCCACAGCGCTCGCGCATGTTCGCCCTGATCGCTTTTGAGCCTGTCGGCCATCCACAGTAGTGCGCCGAAAAAGGTAGCCCGGTCGTCGCCAGTCAGGTCCACGATACCGGCCTTGACGACCAGGCCGCCCAGTTCGATGAGGTGCCGCGTACGCTTGCGACGCTCGGCTTGCCACGCGCGCATATCATCCCGCGCCCTTGCCGCCTGATGACGGTCGTGGGCCGCCCGGTTGCGCCGGAGCGCCGCTAGCGTCACGGTCAGGTGCCGGAGTAGGTCGACGCGACCTTCCTTGAAAGAAAGCGGCCCCGCGTTTGGCCCATGCCTCCCTCTTTCCGGTTTCTTTTGTCTCGGCCAGCACGATCAGTGCGCCCGCCAGCTCCGCGACGCTTAACGCATCGGCGCCGGTGGCGATTACCAGTTCGCCAAGCTGCTGCACCTTGCGGCTCTTGAGGTCGCGCGCCTTGTCCCCAAGCGCCTTTAGTTCGGCATCGAAGTCCCGTGGCTTGCGCATCATCATCTCCCGGAGCGTTGATGAAGAAATGATAGTTCAACATCCCGCGTAATGCTGTAGGATCACCGGGACTGGCCGGGACGGGCTGGTCCCTTCCGAGATTTTTTCGAGGGAGGGCGCGCTTATACGTCGTGCCGACGTACGCTTCGCCGTGTAGATGATCTGGTCGCGATGGCGATCTATCATCTTCACGTCAAGGTCATTGGCCGCAAATCCGGCTCAAGCGCGGTGGCGTCAGCCGCCTACCGTTCGGGCTCGCGGCTGCGCGACGAGCGCTTGGACCGCAGCCACGACTTTTCCGGCAAGCGCGGCGTCGTCCATTCCGAGGTGATGCTGCCGGAGAACGCGCCAGAGGCATGGAGCGACCGCGAACGGCTCTGGAACGATGTCGAGGCCTTCGAAATCCGCAAGGACGCTCAGCTTGCCCGCGAGGTGGAGTTCGCCATCCCGCGCGAGATGACACAGGCTCAGGGGATCGAGCTTGCCCGCGACTTCGCTCGGGCCGAATTCGTCGAGCGGGGCATGATCGCCGATCTCAACGTGCATTGGGACGTGACCGAGGACGGCATGCCCAAACCGCACGCCCATGTCATGCTCACCATGCGCGCGGTGGACGAGAACGGCTTTGGCCAAAAGGTGCGGGATTGGAACTGCACGGAGATGGTCGAGCGCTGGCGCGAACGCTGGGCGGAGATCGCCAATGAGCGTCTCGCCGAACTCGACATCGACGCGCGGATCGACCATCGCAGTCTGGAAGCGCAGGGTATCGCACTGGAGCCGCAAAGCCAGATCGGCGCACCCGCCAAACGCATTGAGAACCGCGGCATCGAGGGCGAAGGCAGCGAGGCCGATCGCGCCGAGATGCACCGCGAGATCGCGCGCAGCAATGGCGCGCAGATCATCGCCGATCCCTCCATTGGGTTGGGCGCTATCACCCGGCAACAATCGACCTTCACACGCCGCGACATTGCGAAATTCGCGCACCGGCACAGCGACGGGATCGACCAGTTCAACGAGGTCATGAGTGCGATGCGTAGCGCACCTGGTCTGGTCGAACTCGGCAACGACGGTCGCGGCGAGGATCGCTTCACCACCCGCGAGATGATTGAGGCCGAACAGCGCCTGCACCGCGCGGCCGAACTCATGGCGGAACGGGAATGCCATGCGACGCGGGACGCGGACCGCGAGGCCGTTTTGGCACGCGCGGAAGCGCGCGGCCTTGTCCTTTCCGGCGAACAAGCCGAGGCGCTGGCGCATATCACCGATGGGCGCGATCTCGGCGTTGTCGTCGGCCACGCCGGCACCGGCAAGAGCGCGATGCTGGGCGTGGCGCGGGAGGCCTGGGAAGCGGTGGGCTATGAGGTCCGGGGCGTGGCGCTGTCCGGCATTGCGGCGGAAAATCTCGAAAGCGGATCGGGCATTGTGTCACGCACCATCGCCAGCATGGAGCATGGCTGGGCACAGGGCCGCGACCTGCTCACGTCGCGCGATGTGCTGGTGATCGACGAGGCGGGTATGGTCGGGACGCGCCAGTTGGAGCGCGTGCTGTCCCATGCTGCCGAGGCTGGCGCAAAGGTCGTGCTGGTCGGCGATCCGCAACAACTGCAGGCCATCGAGGCCGGCGCGGCGTTCCGCTCGATCCATGAGCGTCACGGCGGGGCGGAAATCGGCGAAGTGCGCCGTCAGCGAGAGGACTGGCAGCGCGACGCCACGCGCGATCTCGCCAGTGGCAAAACCGGTCATGCGCTTGAGGTCTATCGCTCCCATGGCATGGTGCATGAGGCCCAGACCCGCGGGCAGGCGCGCGGCGATCTGATCGAGCGCTGGAACCACGACCGGCAGGCGTCGCCCGATAGGAGCCGGATCATCCTCACCCACACCAACGATGAAGTCCGCGCACTCAATGAGGCAGCCCGCGAGCGGATGCGGACCGCCGGCGATCTAGGAGATGACGTCCGCCTGACCGTCGAACGCGGCGCGAGAAATTTCGCCAGCGGGGATCGCGTCATGTTCCTGCAGAATGAGCGTGGTCTTGGCGTGAAGAACGGCACGCTCGGAACTATCGAACAGGTCGGCAGGCAATCGATATCCGTGCAGACAGACGATGGCCGATCCGTGAAGTTCGACCTGAAAGACTACAACAAGATCGACCACGGCTATGCCGCGACCATCCACAAGGCGCAGGGCATGACGGTAGACCGCGCCCACGTGCTGGCGACGCCCGGCATGGACGCCCATGGCAGCTATGTCGCCTTGTCACGGCACCGCGACGGCGTGGACCTGCATTATGGCCGCGATGACTTTACGGGTCGGGACCGGCTTGTCCGCACCCTGTCGCGCGACCGGTCCAAGGACATGGCCTCGGACTACGACCGTGCCGATCCGGTCCAGAGCTATGCCGAGCTGCGCGGAATCACCTTCCGCGAGCGCGTGGCCGAGATCGTGCGCAGCGTCGTACCCGAGAAGGTACGCAACATGTTCGACGGCCTTCGCTCTCCTTCAGATATGCCCCACCCGGATGGTGGGCAGAGGCCAGAGCGGGAAACGCCGGAAAGGGACAGGAGCGGTACGGGAGCCGCGCGGCGCGAGACCGAAGCGCCGGACAGGAAGGTGGCGGAAGAGGCAGAAAAGGAATTGCGTCGCGTGCGTACCCGCGCGCTCGTGCGTCATGCCGGCGCCGTGGATGCGATCTTCGAGGCGCAGGAGATGGGCGGCGAGGCCAGTCCCGAGCAAGTGAAAGAACTACAAAAGGCCCGCCGGGTCTTCGAGGAGGTGCGGCCTCACGGCTCACACGATGCTGAAGCCGCCTACAAGAAGAACCCGGAGCTTGCCCGCGAGGCGGCTGGCGGTCGGGTCAACCGCGCCATCCGCGCGCTCCAGCTCGAGACCGAACTGCGCATCGCCCCTAGCCGCCGCGCCGACCGCTTCGTGGAGGACTGGCAGAGGCTTGACCAAGCCAGCCTGCGCCAGTATCAGGCGGGCGATTTCTCCGGCTACAGGGCCACGCGTGCGGCGATGGGCGACATGGCAAGAAGCCTCGAACGCGATCCGCAACTGGAATCGCTCCTCGACAATCGCAAGCGGGAGCTCGGCATCGCGTTCGAGTCAGGCCGCCGGCTCGGCCTCGAACTCGCCTTCGTCCACGGCATCGACCTTGGTAGAGGCCGCGGCATCGGAATCTGATCCATCCTATTTTCCGCCGGCTCTACGCCACAGTACGACGCCGTGAAAAACGCTGTTGCGCGCGCAACTGCTTGCTCTGTGTAGATCAGGAGCAGTCAGCAGGAGGCAGCGCAGCCATGCGCGAACCAGACCGGATCGTCCGCCTGAAAACCGTTCTTGCCCGTACCGGCCTGTCCCGATCCACCATCTACCGCAAGATCGGCGAAGGCACATTCCCGGCCCAACTCAGGATCAGCGTCAACGGCGCAGGCTGGCGGGAATCCGACATCAACCGATGGATCGCCGATCCCGCGGCGTGGCGTCCGACATGCCTGTCCGGCTCTCACCCAAACGGAGACTGACATGATGGACCAGCAACTCGTTGCGCGCATCAAGCGACGCAGCAAATACTGGGGCCAGACTGCACCTAATCAATGGTTCGCTGTACGTGTCGTAGAGGACACAGGCTACCGCCTTAGAGGCAACAACAATAACTACCGATTGGACGACGTAATTATCGGCGTGCGTCTAGCCAATGGCTGCATCGTCGATCTCGCCAACGGCAAGACTAGGACGCGGACTTATTAAGGCGCAGCCATAGCCTGATTGACGCGAACAAATGCGAGGTAGTTCGCGGCGAGCCTCTCGTAGCGCGTCGCCACCCGACGGCATTGTTTGATCTTGTTGAAGAACCGCTTGACCTGGTTGCGAGCACGATAGGGGCTAAAGCAGATTGGATCGCTGCGATTGCTTTTCGGCGGGATGTTGGCCCACGCGCCCGTCTTCATGGCAAGCTCCCTGATCCAATCCGCGTCATAGCCACGGTCGGCAAGCAGCATTGACCCGGATTTCAGAAGAGACAGCAGTTTTCCGGCGAGCCGAACGTCATGAGCCTCACCGGGGCTCAGCGCCAGCCGTACCGGCAGACCATTGCCATCGACCACCGCATGGATTTTGCTCGTCAAGCCGCCGCGGGACCGTCCCATCGATTGGCGCTGATTCCTTGTGATGCAGGCTCCATGCTGATGCACGCGAACCAATGGAGGTGTCGATCATCTGGACAGCGGCATCATGGGCAGTCGCAAGCGCTTCTATGATGCGGACCCAAACACCGGCCCGCCGCCACCTGACGAAGCGGTTGTAGCAAGTGGTGTATGGGTCAAACGCCGTCGGCAGATCACGCCAGGGTGCTCCTGATCGGAGGACCCAGAAGATGCCATTCAGGACCCGTCTGTCGTTGACCCGAGGGCCACGCGGCTTGTTCGGCAGCATCGGCTTGATGGCGATCCGTTCATGGTCGGCGAGTTCGTAGCGCATGAATCGAGCCCCCAGTTCGGGAGTTTGAATCACGGCAGTCCGGCCAAACGCAACGCTCCTGGCCCGCTCCTGGTACGGCGCTTACGGACAGGAGCGGACATCAACCAGCCCTCAATCTCTGCCAAATGCGTCGAAAATGACCCTAACCGGAAGTCTATTGATCTAAATCAACGGTACGTAGTGGGGGTGGATTTTTTATCGGATGTCGCTTGCGCGCGAATGAGCCAGATCACTCTGAGCCCACTCGCAAGCGCCAGCTAATTTTGCAGCCCGGTCGTTCGCCTTATGCGCCGCGCGGCATTGACTGTCATCTGTGCCGCTGTCCGCGCGCTCCTCGCGAACCAAGGAGGATGGCATGAATAATCAAGCCACTCTGACGCGCCGCGATACATTGCTCGCAGCCACCGCACTCGCGGCTTTATCAACGCTGGTATCCGAACCACCGGCAAATGCCCAACAAGCGACGCCATCAACTGGCGGAGCTTCTTACACATTCGAACATGGCTTCCCTACCAAGAACGCTGCGCAACGCGCCCGTGACGACGCGGACTTCCAGCGCGCCATGACAGCCTACCGCTTCTGGTACCCCACAGTTTCAGCGGAGGGCATTTTCAACGGTATTCGAGAGGTGGGCATAAAAGACAATGAGGACATGATAATACAAGTAACTGAACCGCATCATGTGATGTTCACTCCCAACTCCGACACACCTTACGGTCTTGCCGTCATCGACGTAAAGGAAGAGCCTTACGTCATCGAAGTGCCGCCCGGCCCGTTCATAGGATTGGCCGACAATCACCATCAGGGCTGGATACTCGATATGGGGTTGCCTGGCCCTGCGGGCGACAAAGGCGGCAAACATCTCATCGTTCCGCCAGACTACAAAGGACAGGTGCCTGCCGGGTATTTCACCGGCACCTCGACCTCGTTCAAGGTCATAGCGGCTTTTCGATCTCTGCCGATAGGAGGCGACGTTAGAGCAGCGACGGACGGTCTGCGACGCTTGAAGATTTACCCGCTCTCGACCGCCGCCGATCCGAAGCCGCTCAGGATTGTCGATGTCACCGACAAGGCGGTTGATGGCACCTGTCTCCGATGGGAGGACAACATCCAATACTGGCAGAAGCTGCATGAAGTGATCGATGCCGAACCTCTGGTGCCGATCTTTCTTCCGATGTACGGCGAGCTTGCCGCGCTCGGCATCGAAAAGGGAAAGCCGTTCGCACCGGACGCCCGAATGAAGGTGATCCTCGAAAACGCTGCGAAAGCGGGTCGCGACCAGTTGCTGGTGTCTGCGTTCGACAGTGACCGTCCAGATCGGCTGGCTTGGCCAGACCGCAAGTGGGAATGGGCAGGACTTGTACCGGGGAGCGCGCAGTTCGAGACCAAGAGCGGAGTAGATCTAGAAGCACGTGACCGCTGGTTCGCGCAGGCGATTGTGACTTCGCCCGCGATGTTCCGCCGTACGGTTGGAGCAGGCTCGCTTTACTGGCTTGGTAATCGCGACGCGAGCGGTGCCTTTGTAGAGGGCGGCAAGACATACAAGCTGACGGTGCCACTTCCGGTGCCCGGCAATCTTTTTTGGTCAGTCACGATTTACGACGCAACCACCCGCTCCGAAGTTCAAACCGCACAAAAGAAAGCCGCACTAAGATCACTGTTCGAACTGAAGGAAACCGGCAACGCGAAATCCGTTGATCTGTACTTCGGCCCGCAAGCGCCCGCCGGTCAGGAGGGGCGATGGATACAGACGACGCCCGGCAAAGGCTGGTTCGCGTATTTCCGCATCTACGGCCCACAAGGACCTGCGTTCGACGGCAGTTGGAAGCCGGGGGATTTCGAAGAGGCGCAAGTTAGCAGTGGCAGCGGTACCGTTGGCCGTCAGTGAACTCGGATAAGCCTATTCGCGAAAACGGAGTTGACTGATCCGCCCGATTTTGATGGCGGCGCTTGCAAGCGACATGATGGCAAGCCCGATCGCTGGGTCAACCGAACGGAGGACGTTATGATCAATCATGATGCAATCACCCGACGCGATACCCTGCTCGGCGCAACAACACTCGTAGCTCTCGGCCTCACGAGCATCGTCAGGAGCGCCCCGGCACGCGCACAGGCACCGACTGTCGGTGTCGGCATCGCACCGTCGGCAAGCGCACTTCCAAACATGCCGAAACGCAATCCCTGGCTCGCCGATAGCGTTTACCCGCAATCCCACTTTAATCCTGGCGCAACCGATTCCGTTCTGCATGCCGGCCCAGCCAGGGGGCGCCCGTTGGCGGCTGCCGACGTGAAGACGATTCCGCTCGTCTTTGTCTCCAATCCGACGGTGAAAAAGGTGGGCAATGAGACGATCATCATCGCCGCAACCGATACCGAGATCAAAAAGATCAACGCGACCGGCACCTCACTGCAGTTGGTGTCGTCTATTCCGGTCCCGGGTCTCGAAGCGGTGGCCGCAAAGGGCACGCCGGCGGCCATCGCCGCGGTGCTGGCCGAAGCCGACGCCGCAGCGCGTGCCAAGGACGAGTCGAAGATTGTCGCCTTGGCCAAAACGATGGCCGGGTTGGGATTCAGCTACGAAACGATCCCCTACGGCGTTTACAACCTGATCGACAGGGACGGTTTCAACTACGCGGCTTACGATCTCAAGATTGTCAAGACGACAGACGACAACGATCCGAAGGCACCGCTGCGCGTCGCGAAGGTGAAGGACTTTACGGCGGATATTCCGGCGGAGCTGAAACAGAGCATCACGTCGTTCACGGCTCTGAATATGACGTACGACGGCTACATCGCCGCCGCAGCGCGAGGCGGCATGCTGCTGGTTGACCGTGACCTGAACACCAAAGGGATTATCCCGTTTGCCGGAGAGGCGGTGGAGAACGGGATCTGCGTCGATGAGACCGGTGTCTATGTCGTCACCTCCAGGCGCATGCTCAAGATCGTGTGGACCGGCTCCAAGCTGTCTTACGACGAAGCCGACGGAGGATGGCAGTCCGAGTACAACACTATGACGCACGAAGAGGCGGTCGCGGCAGGCGCCTTGACCCAATCCGGTGGCTCCGGGACGACGCCGACGCTAATGGGCTTCGGTGACGACCCCGACAAGCTCGTGATCATTGCCGACGGAGATCGCGACGGCACCCACGTCGTCGCCTTCTGGCGCGACAAGATTCCGGATGGCTTCCAGCAGAAGCCCGGCACGAAGTCGCGGCGCATAGCGGATCAGATTCGCACCGACATTTCGAAGGTCACCATCGAGCCTTCGCCTAACGTGCTCGGCTACGGGACCATGGTGCTCAACTGCCGCTACCCGCAGCCCGTCCCCGGCACAATCTACGAAAACGCCATGACCGCCGGTCTGACGCGCCCAGCCCCGATGGGCGCCCAGAAGTTCACCTGGAACACGCGAACGAAGTCGTTCGAGAAGGCCTGGATCAACGGGGAGGTCGACAACTCGGACGTCATGGTGCCGGTCGTCTCCGCGGCCACTAACATGGTCTACGCCGCAACAAAAACGAACGGCCGCTACGAATACGTGGGTCTCGACTGGGATACGGGCGAAATCAAAGCACGCTGGCCGTTCCCGGACGACAGCCGACAATGGAACGCCTATGGCGGCATCACAACCATACTCGAAAACGGCGATCTTCTGATCGGAGGGCTCTTCGCCTTGAAGCGGGTCACGGTGGGATAAGCGTGCATGGTGGCTCCTTAACCCCGTATGCGGGGCTGTTCAGCGCTCCCGCGAACCATGAGGACGTCATGATCGATCATACGGGGATTACCCGACGCGACGCCCTGCTTGGCGCCACGACGCTCGCAGCAATGGGCGCCGGCATCGTCGGGACTGCGCCGGCACACGCACAGTCGCCAAGCCCGGCCGAAACGCAAGCCATCGCAAAAGACGCCTATATCTTCGGCTTTCCGCTCGTCGACAACTACCGCATCCAGCATTCCTACTTCGTGGATCGCAGCGGGCATGAATACAAGGCGCCGTGGAATCAACTGTTCAACAATGCCCGAGTCTACACGCCGGAAGACAAGGCCATTCAGACCCCCAATTCGGACACGCCGTATTCCTATGTTGGCGCTGACCTCAGAGCCGAGCCGCTGGTGTTCACGGTGCCGGCTGTCGAAAAGGGCCGCTACTATTCGCTTCAATTCATCGACATGTACACCTTCAACTTCGCCTATGTCGGCAGCCGCGCGACCGGTAACGATGCAGGATCGTACTTGCTGGCGGGGCCGAGTTGGAAGGGAGAGAAGCCGGCGGGCGTGAAGGACGTTCTGCGCTCCGAAACCGAGTTTGCGTTCATTCTCTACCGGACGCAGCTTTTCAATCCGGCCGACATCGAGAACGTGAAGAAGATCCAAGCTGGCTACCGGGTGCAGCCGCTCTCCAGCTTCCTCGGCCGACCGGCTGCGTCTGCGCCGAATGTGGACTTCGTGAAACCATTGACGCCAGATCAGCAGCGAACTTCATTGGAGTTTTTTAGAGTTCTCAACTTCGTTCTGCAGTTCTGTGCGATCCATCCGACCGAACAAGAGTTGATGGCCCGGTTTGCAAAGATTGGCATCGAGGCCGGCAAACCGTTCGAACCGAACGCGATGTCACCCGAGCAGAGGAAAGCATTCGAAGACGGGATAGTGGACGCCTGGCAGACGTTCAACAGCTTCAAAATGAACGAGATCGATACCGGCAAACTGACCAGTGGCGACCTGACCGGATCGCGCGAAGCCCTGGGAAACAACTACCTCCGTCGCATGGGCGGAACTGTGGTCGGCATCTACGGCAACTCCAAAGAAGAAGCGATTTATCCGCTCTATTTTGTCGATGCGGAGGGCAACACGCCGAACGGCGCGAAGCACTACACCCTTCGTTTTGCGAAGGATCAATTGCCGCCGGTCAACTCCTTCTGGTCGGTCACGATGTACGAGATGCCGGCGAGCCTCCTGGTCGCGAATCCGCTCAACCGCTATCTGATCAACTCGCCGATGTTGCCCGACCTGAAGCGCGATAGCGACGGCGGCCTCACGATCTACGTCCAACAGGAACCGCCGGGCAAAGACAAGGAATCAAACTGGCTGCCCGCGCCAAAGGGTCCGTTCTTCATGGCGATGCGTCTCTATTGGCCAAAGCCGGAAGCGTTGGATGGCCGATGGAAGGCCCCACCTCTGACGAGAGCGAGCTGATATGCGATTTCCGTTATTGCCCATCGCGACATATTGCGCTGCCGCACGAAGTCGGTCGCTATAGGGGCAAAGCAGACATTGCTTTAGTCGCATCACGCCGCCGGGTTTATGGGTACACGGCCTGGCCGTGGGTGAAAACCGGATATCCGTTGACGTAACGAATCGGCCGTGATTCGATTCGCGGCACTGGCCGCGACAGGCCAGGCAAGCGGCCCGCACAGATGCAGCAACACCTGCGCGAGCCTAACCCTCAACATGGAGCAAGCCATGTCTCAGGCTGATTCTGCCTATACCACGAGTCGTTCAATCTTTCCTGCCGGCCCGGCCATTCGGCGCCGGCAGTTCGTCACCGGCAGCGCCGCCATCCTGGCCGGGGTCATCACTCCCTCATGGGCTGAAAGTGTTGGCGTTTCGACCGCGCCCGACCCGGTCCTTGATGCCATCGAGGGCCACCGCCGAGTCTTTGAGGAACTGGGGCGCCTGCTCGCCGAGCAGGATGCTGCCGAGCGCGAGCTGCGCCGTGCGCCCTGCGGCAGGCGGGCCGAGCTGGAGGCCAAGTTAAGTGGCCTCTGCGAGGCTGAAGGCGCACTCGGTCGGGCTGAGATGAAGGCCTCGCGTCAGCTCGCCGGCATCGTGCCGGGAGGCCTCAAAGGAGCGGCCGCGGCGTTAAAGTATGTGCGCGAGTGTTACGAAGTTGGCCAGTACCCCCTTTACGATGAGGATGGCTACCGGCTGCTGCTGCTCTCGACTGAACGCGCGATTTGTGCGGCCGTTGGTCTCGCTATTCCGCATCGCGGTGTTGATCCTCGATAACGATTGCGCGCCTTCTTACGAGCGGGATGTGGAAACGAAGTCCTGGTCGAACCACTAAGGCACCGCCAGACGAAAGCGGTGGGAACGGATATCTCCGACCTACGACCATCGTTCCACATCTCGGCTCCACAAAGGGCCGAAGAACAAGATCGACGTGAAGGCGATCCGGGGTGGGCCTAGACATGACGCAGGAAGAGTTCGCAGGTCGCTTCGGATTCAGCGTCAATACGCTGTGCCATTGGGAACAAGGCTCGCGACAGCCGGAAGGGCCGACACGCGCTTATCTTCTCGCGATCGAGCGCGCCCGAAGGCAGTGCGGAAGGCTTTGCAGGCCGTGTGATGCGTTCGACATCTACGACAAAACCGCTGTTCGCAAGTATTTGCGCGCTCCCGTACGATGGCAGGATTTTTGGTCTTCTCTTCCTGATCCTGAGGCTGCTTGATGCCCGTTTGACTCCGCAAATCGAGCGAGCGACGGTATGGCAGAGGACACAGAACCGAAGCCGGACGACATCAGACCGGCTAACGACAATCAAGGTCCGGATGGCGGACGGAATGAGGCGGATCACAAGACGCGGCAACAGTTGGAGCAGGTGACCCTGACCATTGCCCGGCTGATCGGATGCCGGATTGCACGGAAACAGTTCGCGGCGCTCAGCGCCGCCAATGATAACAGGCCTCAAGCCACGAACGATGCGGAGGACGAGGCCGGCAAGGATTAGACAGAACGGAGACCGCCATGCCCCGCGTTGCGCTTTACGCCCGCTACTCGTCCGACAATCAGAGCGAAAGCTCGATCGAGGATCAGTTCCGACTCTGCCGAGAGCACGCAAAGCGCGAGCGATGGAAGGTCACGAGCACCTATCACGACGCCGCCATTTCGGGCGCGAGCATGATCCTGCGGCCCGGCATCCAGTTGTTGTTGCAGGATGCGCAGCGCGGTCTGTTCGATGTCGTGTTGGGCGAGGCGCTGGACCGGATTTCTCGAGACCAGGCGGATGTCGCCACTCTGTTCAAGCATCTGCGCTTCGCGGGCGTCTCCATCGTCACCCTCGCCGAAGGCGAGATCACGGAGCTTCACGTTGGCCTCAAGGGCACCATGAATGCCCTGTTCCTCAAGGATCTTGCCCTGAAGACCCATCGCGGTTTGCGCGGCCGGGTGGAGAAGGGCAAAGCCGGCGGCGGCCTCTGCTACGGCTATAACGTCGTGAAGAAGCTCGACGCCAACGGTGAGCCGATCCGGGGCGATCGCGAAATCATCGTGGAGGAGGCCAGGATCGTTCGGCGCATTTTCCGCGCCTTTGCCGCCGGCAAGAGCCCGAAGGCCATCGCGGTCGAACTAAACAAGGACGGCATTCGCGGTCCGCTCGGCCGGGCCTGGGGCGACACCAGTATCCGAGGCCACGTCTCGCGCGGCACCGGCATCCTCAACAACGAACTCTATGCTGGGGTCCTGGTCTGGAATAGGCAGCGTTTCGTCAAGGACCCGGCGACCGGCAAGCGCGTGTCACGGCCGAACCCGGAAAGCCAGTGGATCAGGAAGGAAGTGCCGCATCTCAAGATCGTCGACGATGAACTGTGGCAGGCCGCGCGGGCGCGGCAACAGCAAATCTCGGCCCTCTTCGGTCCCAGCCCGGCCAATACGCGGGAGGGCAGGGCCAAGCGGCTGCACCTCGCCAATCGGCCCGTTTCCCTCCTTTCCGGCCTTCTCACCTGCGGCTGCTGCGGCGGCAAGATCGGCATCCTGACGCCGAACCGCTACGGCTGCCTCAACCACCATCGTCGCGCGACTTGTGCGAATAACCGCACCATCACGCGCGACAAGATCGAGGCGCGGGTGCTGGCGGGTTTGAAGGATTGCCTCGTCTCTTCTCAGGCGGTCGCAGAAGCCGTGCGCGCCTATGCCGCGGAGATGAACCGCTTGAACCACGACCGGCGGGCACAGGCGGAAACAGATCACCGTGCGCTCCAGAAGATCGAGCGGGCGGTTGCCGGCATAATGGCGGCGATCGAGGACGGCCTCTACCAGCCGTCGATGAGGGCGCGGATGGACGAGCTTGAACGGCAGAAGGCGGAGATCACAGCGCGCCAGTCACAGGCTCCCGCCAACATTACCGATGTGCATCCCAACATTGCCAACGTCTATCGCAGGAACGTGGCCCGGTTCACCGAGGCGCTCGCCGAACCGGATGGCGGGCGCGAGGCAGTCGAGGCGCTGCGCTCGCTCATCGGCGAAATCGTGCTCAATCCTGGCAAGAAGCGTGGCGAGGTCCTCGCCGAGCTACGCGGCGAATTGATGGGTATCCTTGAATTCTCGAATACCCAAGAAAATCAACGGACTAATCGTCTTATGCCGGCAGTGGCAGCACGTCCAGGATTTGAACCTACTAGCGGACCATTTCTAAGCCGGCGACGGATTGCGCACGGACGGCGGCTTTTGACGGGCTACCAAGGGTCCACGTCGCGAGTTAGGCTGCCCTCCGATAGCAAAACAGGGCTTCGGAAATAGTGGGTCTAGCAATGTAGCGATCCCCCGCTACCATGCGGCATTCGTCATACCGTCGCGGTTCACCGCCTTATCCAGCCTCCAAAGGGATGGTGCTTTCCACGCGGTCCGCCAGCTCGGGGGCCGGCGCGCTCTGCGGCCAAGGCACGAGTAGCGAGTGAAAGGCTGCCTGGTGTTCAGCTGTCGGGTCGGAGCCGCTGCATCCTCATGCTCGACTCTCGCCGTTTTGATGGCGGTCGTCATTCTAAGAGCTTCGTACGAGTGCGGTGCCTTGGCGACCATTGAGCGAATTAGTGGCGCCAAGCCTCCAGGCCGTCAGCGTCGTACCAAGATACGGCCCAGCAATGCCGTGCTGTACTCGCCGGTGGCCCTCGCCAGATTTCTTGCGCTCGAACTCGGCTGCCCCGCCGGAAAGTTGAAGGGCAGGCTGAGCGTCCAAGGCGCGATGAACCGGAATCCCCAAGAGTCGTCCTTTTGCGGCGGCTTTGAGATCGGTGCGAGTTCGATCTCCTCTGCCTTATGGGCGAAAGGCGAGGATAGCGCGATCTTGCCTTTGATGGGTTGAACGACCGCACCGCCAAGACCGTATTTCAGCATCGAGTAGATGAAATTGCCATCCGGCTGGACGCCCACCAGAGGTTGATCCAGTTTGTCGCGGAGTTGCTTGATGGCGAGATAGCTGTCGATGCCACCGGGCACGCCGTCGCGCTCGAACCAGGTTCTTATGGTGCCGGATGAGCTTCGCATGGAGAAGGAGTCATTATCATCCTGGATTCGTGCGACCTGTTTGTTGAAGCCGTAAAAATTCTGGCCGATCAACGTGGCTGCCAGCGAGCTCACGAACAATTGCGGCATGTAGCTGAACAGGACGTTCTGCAATGAAGGTGCGTTCTTATGGATAACGTCGGGAATCAGCTGGGCGATTTCGAGGTAGTGCGCGCCGCCGAAGGGTAGTGGTCCTGGACGCACGTTGCGTTGCCGGGCAAAGATCAGGACGACATGATGCGGTGGCTCGGGAATAATCTCCGGTGTCTTTTCCGTCTTGCCCTCTGCATCGGACGCCGCGCCGTGATGCGCTGTCTTGATCGTGCTGTGGGGCGCTGGAGGTTCGAGGAGTGTCAGCCCATCGGGTAGCATCTTCTCGAGTTCGCAGCGCGGCCGTTGTTGGACGACGCAAAACGCCTCGATTTCGCCGGTACCGGCGACGGCGTTAGTGGCAAGCTTGCGCAACAGGTCCAATGCCGGCAACAAGGCGGTTGGCAGCGAAACGTCGTCGAAGTCGTTGGCGTTTGGCATGGCAATATCTACTCCTGCAATTGCGGCTGCCGCGGCGCGGCCCGCCATGACCGATGCTTCAATACAACCCGCATTAATACCGGTACGAACCCAGTCGCCGGCGAGAAAGAGATTGTCGACCCCCGACTTGCCGGCCTCCATGCGTTTGAACACGCTGCCGGGAACCGATAGCACATATCGGTCCGAGGGATTGATGTTCACCCTCGGATATTGCGCGAAGAACCGCCTTCGAGTCGGGGGGGAATAAGCACGATAGTCGAAGAATCGCTCCCACCGAATGGCATGGCCGGGGCCTTCAATTCCGGGCCATAGGAAGTGAAGGTTGCTCTCGACCCAGTGCAGCATCCTTCGCCTTTGCCGCGCGAGCATCCTGGCCGGATAACTGTGTTTGCAGAACGGGGGCGGCGGATTCAGGGGATCGTCGACCAGGGAGCCAACGAAATATGCCAACCCCTTGGGAGGCGGGTGAGGCCATTTTTCCAGTGGCAACATCAGGCTGAGGTCGGCCCAGGTATCGAGCGGCAATACGAATCCCGAAAGAGCCGTTCGATCCTGCTTGCAACCGAGCTCTCGCATGCCGACGTTTGTCCATGCCTGAAAGGCTACCGTCGCCGTCGTCTTGATGGCATCGACCATCTCTCGCCAGCCGGGCGTGTGGCAGATCAGGTCGCTGCATATCGTGCAAAATGCGCCGATGCCGATGCCGAGCACGACATCGTCGAAATCCCTCCCTCGCAGCAGCTTTCGGGGAGGGGCGACGCCGGGCCACTTCGTCCACGCCGATTCCAGGTCTATTCTTTGGTCCCGCAGATCCTGTCCTTGGACCAGCTGACAGTAGTCTGGATGGGAAGGCCAGCTCGGGATTGTGCCATCTGCGCCGATCCAGATCAGCGGATCGTAAGAATTGCCGGAGTGGGTGGTCGCCTGCACGGTGGTGTCGATGAACTCGATCGAAGCTTTGTCTTGAGACAGTCCGATGTGCTCGACCTTGGTAAAGAATTCGAATTTGACATGGCGTTTCGTGAGGACCTGGTAGAGCGGAGCGAACAGCAGCTCGCCCATGGTCGCCTTGAGAAGGTAGAAGAACGACCCGCGATATGTGAAGAGCAGTTTCAACAGGATGCGGGTGCCGGTGCCTGCCGCCACATTCCTGCAGGGAATGACATTCCCGTATCTATCCGTGTGGCGGCTACCGAAGAACCCGAACACATAATCATAGCAGCCACGGATAATGGCGGAATCCAGCGTCGAATCCGAGCAACCGTTCGACCTCATCCAATCGGTCCACTCCTGATGGTCGATGCAGTCGAAGCCCTGCCACAGCACGCCGTCGCTCAACATGCCGATCGCGATCGTCAGAGCGACCTCCGCCACGATCTCGCGCGGGTCGCGAGACATGACGGCTGACGCCGGCTTGTCGCAGAGCCGAGTCCGCGCATGCCTTAGTATCGTCTGTAGTTCGGCGGCGTCACTCGGGCTGACCGCCCTGGGATCCTGCGGCAGGATATCGATCTTCGCCCGCGCCGTTCTGAACGGACCGTCGGTTGTTCCGGCCGCCACGGCGGAGTGCTGGGTCCCCGCCGGCCATTGGTCGGTGAAACCAGCGATCGACTGGCTCTGCTGCACCGAGCATTCGAGCAGGGAGCGCAGAAAATCGACGAGCGAGACTGCGGGACGCGGCGTGCCCGGAATTCCTTCATGGGGTGGAATGTCGATAGTCCATGAAGTCCAACCGGAATTGAACGGCTCCATGAGCACGGATCGATCGAGGCCCTCGAAGGCGTTCTCGCGTGATCCGAACGGCGGGCTGAGATCGAGATCGTTCATCGCGGCATAAAGCCGGTCGACCAGTTCGAATGCGTTATCGTAGAAACCGGTCCAGACATGAAGTCCGTGTTCTTCGGCGCGATATCCTTTCTCCTTGTCGCGGCCGACCGCTCCCTTGCCGCCAAGCCGCCAGCCGATCGTGTAGACGGTGATGTCGAACAGCTGATGCTGCGGATCCTGTTCCGTCAGCTCGAACGCCGCGCTGAGCGCCGCGACACCGCCTCCCAGGATTGCAATCTTTCTGAGCGCCATGCGGCCGATCCTCATTCAGCGGGAGCGGGCGCGCAGCTGCGCATAACATCACAGAGAGACACAAATTGTCGGGTAGCGTGAAGGAAACGCTCGCCGGGAATTTCGAGCTCTGCGCCGGTGATCGCGCGCGCCGCCTGCATTCCCGAGATCACGGCTGTTTCAACGCATTCGGTGTTGAAGCCGGTGTCGATCCAGGTTCCGGCGAGGTACAGGTGCTTGAAGCCGGACTCGTCGGTCTTCAGGCGCCAGGCGCTGGTGCCGGCCGCGGTCGCGACACAGCAGTCCCAGGGACTGATATTGGCTTTGACGTGCTGAGCCCTGATCCGGCGATAGCCGTGGCGATCCTGATCGTCGTAAAGCACGGTCCAGTCAAACGCACCATTCGTCATCACCTTCGGCCAGATGAATTTGGCCTTGTGCTCGAGCCAATCCAACGTCTTGAGATAGGCGAGCAGATTTGCCACCTCCTGGGCATGCCGGCTTGTCTGCGGCGCTGCGTACAATTTCGAAGGGAAGACGTCACAGAGGTAGTGAAGCGAGTAGGGAGGGTCGCGGCGCTCATACCGCAGGAGCTGGAACATGTCCGCCCAGATGTCGAGAGGATTGGGGCCTGACACCAGCGCGGGCTTTTGTCCGGACCAGCCGAGGCCGGCAAGCGAGCGCGTGCTCCAGAGCTGAACTGCGATGCTGGGCACCAGGCGAAGCTTTGCCGCCATATTCCAGAAGCCGGTGCTGTAGTTGTAAAGGTCGTCGAACGGCTCGTGCTTTGCTTCAATGCCAGATAGGCCTGGTCCGGGCGGTCGCTCGACACTCTTGTTGCCCGTGAACTTCTTGAAAGCGCCGAGCGGTATCGCCAGGACGACATCGTCGAAATCGTCGACGCGTGTCTTTACGTCGGTGCCGACCCGCTCGTTGCACCAGAACGATTCAAAATCAACGCAGCCGTTCGGGGGCACGTCGAGGTGAAGCCAGTCGGGTTGGCTGCTCCAGCCGGACAGTCCATCGCCAATCGGCACGGTCCATTCATAGCCGGACTTCGGTATCGCCTGCACGTCAAAGTGCAGTGAATCGACGGATCGCCCATCCGACGAGACCCTGATATCGGTCAGTTTGTGAAAGAACCGAAACTCGACGTCTCGCTGCTTGAGTATCTCGAACAGGGGAGCGACAATCACTTCGCCCGCACCGGCCTGCAGCTCCCACGCCACGGCTCCCTGATAGGTTCCGAGTGCTCGAAGCAGGACCTGGACCGCGGTTCCTGCGCCGTAGCTCGCGTTGGCGATGTCTCCGTCCGGATACTGAAACATCGTGTCGTAGAGCGCTCTCACCATTGGCGACTGCTTGACCAGTAAGGGCTCGGCGCCATGACGAACCAACCAGCGGCGAAAGTCCTCGCCGTCCATCTGCTGGATGGATCGTTGCTCAATCACGATGTCGTCGAAAATGCCGTCCACCAGCGGCCACGCTAGTCGCAAGGCCTGGTCGAACAAGTGACCGGCTACGGTATTCGCAAAGGTCATATGACAACTGGCGCCAGCAGCGCCCTGAAGCACCCGGCGGACTAATTCCATGTCCGCGGGGCCAAACGAGATCATGTCTTCGTCGAGATGCAACAGCCATGCCGAGGCAATCTCCAGACAGGTCCTTGCCGTCACCACACCGAGTAGTCTTGAGGGGGGAAACCGCGGGTCGTCGCGCATTTTTATCGTTTCGATCGAAACTTCGTCGAGCTTGACGATCGGCGAGTCTGACCCGAGCGCATAGTCGTGGAAGTCGATCAACAGCCCTATCGCGTGCGACAGACAATTGGCGATGCTGAGGTCAGCCGGTTCTCTGCCGGGTATACCGACTTTCTTCGATGTCGGGAAGTTGACGTCATACACGGTCGGCTTGGCCCCATCGGGATCGCCGATCGGCGTGTAAGCCTGTGGGAGAATCAAGGTGTTCAAATCGACTCTCGCTCCCTTCCGCGGCAAGTTTCGGTAAACCTCAGCCAACATCTGGAAAGCGTTCAGGTAGTGGCCGAACCAGATATGCAGGCCATGCTCGATGTTGCGGCCCTGCGCATCGCGCCCGCTGGCGCACTTGCCTCCGAGCCGCCATCCCAGCTGATAGACCGTGACGTGATATTGCTTGCGCAATTCCGATGTAAGGCTGAGCTGATAGGCGGCGGAAAGTCCCGCCATTCCGCCGCCCACGATGATGATGCGGCGCTGGCTCAAGCCTGTCTCCATTGCGACGACGGCGATGGATGGACACGTTTCAGTTCGGCGAGCTCCTTGGCGGCGCCGAGGCGTTCAAAGATGTCGGCCGCCTGCCGCAGGCGAGACTCACGCTCAGGATCGCTCGCGCTGGTCGCAAGGCCGGTTCGATAGATCGCCTGCGCCTGCTCGCGGGGGGTTTGCAGCAGCTCGGCCACTTCGGCGGCGCGCTTCCAACTCTCGAGCGCCCGCGCCGGTTGACCGGTCAGGAAGCACAATCGGCCGTTCATTAACAGACTGTAGAGACGGCAGATCGGCGATGTTCGAGCCAGCCGGGAAAGCTCCCGGCACGCCAGCTTCGCCTGGCTTTGAATGTTCGAAGAGACTGCGCCGGAAGCTTGCTCCCAATGGCTCAGTAAGACATCGGCGATTCCTGCCGGCCCGAAGGCATATCCGCCCCACACAACGCCGCATTCGCGCAAGATCGGAAGTCCCCGTTCCGCAAGCTCCAGGGCGACCGCGGCCTCGCCGCGCTCGAGGTAGCCGGCCGCGGCCACGCCGGTGCAAAGCAATTGTTCCGTGCGGATCAACCGCTGGCCCGCCAGCGCTTTCAGTTTGTCGAGGCATCCGGTATCGGCCCCGCCCCGGGTGATGTCGATCAATGCCCGTAAGGAAAGACTCCAAGCGCGGATCTGCGGCGGGGAATCGTCGGAGAGTTCCGCGAACAGCCTGGCAAGCCGCTCGTCGGCGAGCGAAATATATCCCCGCAACAGCGCGATGAAGATCAACATCGTCTCGCTGTTCTGCGCACGCTTTCGGTCTCCCAGGCGCTCGTAACAACGTCTTGCATGTTCGCCATGCGCCTCGGCATTGTCCCATTCGGCGAGGCCATAAGAGAGAACGCCGAGCACGAGTCGGACCCGCGCGATCTCGGGCAGCGAGCCGTAACCTTCCGCAAGTTGGATCGCGCGCGCTGCGTAGCTGCGACCGATCCCCACCATGCCGGACATCCCCATTCCGAGCGCCAGCGCGCTGTATCCTCGAATCGTCTCCGGGGTCGCGCCGCATTTTTCGGCCAGGTTCAACGAGGCCAGGGTTCCGTTGAGCACGGCCAGCGAGTCATTCTGGTAGAAATACTGCTCCGACAGAAATTCGTGCATATGAGCGACGCGCTGCATGTCGGACCTGTCCTGCTCAGCCAGGGCCACTTGTTTCGACGAAGTGTACCGTAACCTCAACTGGGTTGCGGCGTTGCGAACAAGCGCGCCGATTCGTTCGGTCTTGCTCACCGGGAGACGATGACCAAGCAACTCCATCGCGCGGTGGTAGTGGTTGGCGGAGCTCTCGTAGTCCGACAATTCGTGACAAGCGTCACCGAGGATGACCTCCCAAGCCGCCTTGCGGCTGCGTCCGATCTGGATTGCTTCGCGCTGCGTGAGATCGAATAGCTTCTCCACGTAACGGATCGCTTCGCGATTTGCCGAGTTGTTGCGCGACTGTTGCGCCGCAAGCTCGAGGTAAGTGATCGCCCGCAACGGCTCGCCGCCAAGCTCGAGATGCCTTGCCAGGCGCGCATAATTCGGTTGCAGCTCCTCGGCGTGATGCTGCTCGATGAAGCCGGCAATCCGCCGATGGAGGGTTTTTCGCTGCGCAAAAGACAAGACATGATAGGCAACCTCCATCGTTATGGAGTGCCTGAACACAAAGGAAAGTGGCCGCGTATCGCGATCGAGTTGCAGGAAGTCAAATTCGATCAATCGGCGGATGCATTCCGCCTTGGTGGCAGCGGACAACTCCGGGACGATTTGATCCAGCAGCTCGGAGGAGAAGGCGTCGCCGACTGCGCTGGCGGCCTTGAGCACCAGCTGGTCGTCGAGCGATAGCAGGTCGATCCGGCTGACGATTGCGCGTTCAACGCTGGTCGAGAGCGAGATACTGGAATCGGCGAGGCTCTGTTCATCGAACGAACATATCCCCCGCGTAACCTGAATCTTTCCAGTGTCCCTGAGCGCGAGCGCGAGCTCCTCGCTGAAGAACGGATTTCCACTGGCATGACCGTAGACATATCGCACCAGTTCCGGCGGAACCTCGGACGATCTCAGGCGCCGCTTCACCAGCAGCCGCACGTCGTCGCGCGACAGCCGGTCGAGCCGCAGCTGCAGCGATGAGGCGAGTTCGACGGCAAGACGCTGCTCTGCGATCGCTGTCGTCTGGGTCCGCTGAGTAACCACGATCAGGAAGTCCGAAAGCCGGCGCGCGACGGCGCCAAGCAGTTCGATCGAGGGGCCGTCGAACCAGTGGACGTCCTCCATCAGGAGGATGCGAACGCTCGATCGGCGAAGGATGAAGATCACGAGTTCTTCGATCGCGCTCGCGCGAGCCGAGCCGACGATCTGTTCAGTGAAGGCGAATTCGGAAAATCCCAGTGGAATGACTTCTTCGAGCAGCGGAAGCCAATTCAGCAGCGACTCGTTTTCGAGCAGCGCTTCCGACAATTCGCGTCGAACCCGCGGTCCGTCGCCCGGTCCTTCAAACTGCAAGATCTGCCGCAATACGGCGCGCCACACGAAATAGGGCGTCGATCTTTCGATCGCCGTGGCATTTGCAACCAGGACGGCGTGATTGTCGGCCTGCGCCGATCCGATGAAGTCTTCGAGTAGGCGCGATTTTCCGATGCCGGCTTCGCCTGCAATGAGGACGAGCTTACCGGTTCCCGTCTTCAGACCGTCGAGACAGCTCCTGAGCATCGCGGTTTCGCTGATGCGGTCGATGATGGTGCGCCGGGGTGGAGCATGGAAATCGTCGGTCACTGCCGCCGGACTGAACGCCAGCATCGATGCGCCCGTCCCCTTGACCTGGAGATGTGGCAGCAGATTGAACACGATCCTGCGCCCGACGGCCTGGGCCGTCGTGGCGTCGCAGACGATGTCGCCCTGTGCGGCCTCGGCGAAATGCGCGGCCACATTGATCGCCTGCCCAAAAATCCCGAATGTCCTTTGATGGAGGCCGCCATAATTGCTGCAGAACAGGCGGCCGGTCGCCAGGCCGACAGAAATCGGAATGGCCTTCGCTTCCAGCTGGCGACGGAGGCGCAGACACGCCTCGACTGCCCTGAAGGGATCGTCTTCGTGGGCAAGCGGAGCCAATCCGAAGACGAGCGTGAGAGTCAGGCCCTTGTCGTCCATCAGGACCTGATGAACGGTTCCCTCGAGCCGTTCGGCGATTTGCTGGACGTCAACGACGAAGGCCTGCAGTCTCGTCAAGAAATCATCATCGAAATTGAAATCGGGGAGGCCGACCCGCGCCACTGTGAGCGTGCGAAACTCGCCGACCCAGTCGCTGGCATCGGCCTTGCCCGTGTGGCTTCCGAAGATGGTGCGGTCTATCGGTGCGACGGCATCAGGCGAGTTCATTCCAAGGAGCCGTGCTCCATAGGGCATGGGCTCGAGTTCGCACGAGCCCGTCAACAGCCGCGCGGCGTTTGCACACAACGCGATGTCGCCGATCGCGGCTTTCTGATAAGCGAGGCCGATGCGATAAAAGGGTTCTCCGGCTGCAACATAGTGCCATTTGTCCTGCCAGCCGCCGAGCCTGCAGAAGAACACTTCGCCGGTTTCCACCGCCGTGCGCGCACTGATCGCTTCTCGGCCCGGCCCGGCGGTCATGGCCTGTCGCAGCGCAAGGCCGCAGCGCACGGCCTGCGCGGTAGCGACGGCAGCGTCCGGATCGACCCAAATCGCGAGAATGGCGTCACCGGCGAAAGCGACGATGTCGCCTCCCTCTGAATCAATCACGTCGGCCAGTATCGCAAAGCAATCGTTGATGAAGTAGGTAAGGCTTTCAGCGCCGTCGCCGGCAGCGCGGTCGGTCTTCGCTGTGAAGCCGGCAATGTCGATAAGCAGCACTGCCGCGGTCCGGGCGTCCGCGCGAGGGTTGTTGGACCACTCCTGAGACCGGAGGCGTGCATTCACCCATTTTGGCGTGTGGGCGGCTTGCTCCCTCGCGACAGCTCCGGCAGGCATTGCACGACCTCGGCTCAATGGAGCCGGAATGGAACCCTGTCTTGGAGAGAAAATCAACAAACCTGCGGTTCTCGGACCGCCGGAGACCGTCAGCGGTCTTGTCCAATGTCTAAAATGCCTTTTATCACTTCGGCTGCATGCGGGCTGTGGGGTGGTTCACAATGATCGTCAAACTTCGGGTCCGTTCGTGATCCGGAAAAAAAGCGACCACAGGCGATGACCTTGTCACTCACACGCATGTCGACGTGCAGATGAAGGGCTGGCCGAGCCGTGCGCATGACGCGACGCGAACGCGCGCCAAAGGACGGTGACTGGCTCTCTTGGCTTTCCAATCTTCATGAGGCTGCGCCTTCTGAACAAGCTCGACTTCCAAATTGAGGCTCAACCCATTGAAAACACTGGAGCGGGAAATGACGTGGCGATCCCGGCAGGAGGGATATCCCAAGCAAATTCAATGGCATGGACTGGATAACCTCGCGAATGCCGCCATTGCCTAGCGTTTTCGTTGCGGTGGCCACCGTGTTCGTCGCTGAAAGGGATATCAGCGCGAACAAAACGGACTAGCCGTTCTGCCCGTCGCGGGGTGCTGCCCGGCTGCAGGGATTGGATGGCTTTCAGTGCTGTGGGTTGACCAGGATCGGCTTACTGGTCGGGGCTGCCAGCCCGTCTCCGTGGGCCGTTCGCACGTCTCGATGCTTGCCGAAATTTGCGGAAATCTCCCTTGCGACGGGCGACCCGTGAAGGTCACCGACGCTCCCCGACCTCTCCCGACTGGCGGGTCGCAGGCGATACATTCTCGAACCGGTGCGCTTGCCAGCCTATGCTCAAGCCGAGCTGTCCTGCCGCCATCACCGCAGCCCGGGCCAAGATCCCTCCGTAGGTGGGGTAGGCTAGCCGCGACGTTCAGCCGCTTCGTGTCTGCGACCCAACCCACCGCCACAACCGCAAGCGAGGCTTCAGCATCCAACCGGGCTCCATTCTTCGTAAAGACCATGCGCACGCCAGCGGGTGTCTTCGCGAACGCCTCGATGGTGCCGAAACTCTCGTATCCTGAGCGTTATGGTGTCATTTGTCACTGCCTCGCAGCTCATGCCGATGCTTGCGATTTTGTTGAATCGAGAGAAGCGATGCCGTCACCCGCAACGTCGACAATCGAGCGTCTGCGTTGTGAAATTCAACCTGAGGTTAGTTAGCCCTCCGGACATGGCCGAAGACTCCTTCGCCTTTGTTTTGACGGACAGGAGTGTGACGAATGCTGCCAAGAGAGTAGCGAAGCTCCGGCCGGCAATCCCGGTATGCATCGAGGTGAGCAATGAGTTCATTCGAGGCTTTCCCGACAGCTCTGCACGACCGCCACTTGGGAGGGGTGTCGTGTGAGATGGCTGCCCACAGCGCCAGGCCGGGAGATCCAATCTCGCAACGCAAGCGGACGTCGATTCGACCGGTCTGGTTATGCATCTTGGCGCTGGCGGTGGCCGCGTTCGGCTGCGGCGCCCTTCACGCCCAAGCGGCCGCGGCGCCCGACAAGGAATTAGTCGTGGCGACCAAGCAGGCCCCTCCATTTGCCATCAAGCAGCCGGATGGGAGTTGGAGCGGTATGAGCATCGCGCTCTGGAAAAGGATCGCCGATCAGGCACACCTGCGTTTTCGCCTGGTCGAAACCCAGAGCGTGCCGGATTTGCTGGACGGCGTCGCAAACGGCAGATTCGATGTTGGCGTCGCGGCGGTCACAGTGACTGCCGAGCGTGCGCGCAAAGTCGATTTTACGCAGCCGTTCTACAACACCGGGCTCGGCGTTGCGGTACCGGTCAACGAAAACCCCTGGCTCGCGATCGGGCGGGCGCTTCTCTCTTTCGGATTCTTCCAGGCCGTCGCGGTGCTGCTTGGTTTCGCAATGGCGGTCGGATTCCTGATCTGGATGCTGGAACGGCGCAAAACGGAGCACTTCGGTGGCGGCGCCAAGGGACTCGGCTCCAGCTTCTGGTGGTCGACCATCGCCATGACGCAAGCCGGGGCCGCTCAGAATGCGCCGACAACCCTCCCCGGCAGGATCGTCGCAATGGGATGGATGATCGCTTCCGTGATCGCGATTGCGGTGTTCACCGCCGGTATCACCTCCACCCTGACGCGCAGAGGGCTCGAGGGCGCCGTTCACGGCTTCAACGACTTGCGGTCCGTGCGCGTCGGCGCGGTCGCGAACTCCGCGACGACCGACTACCTCGCTCGTCAGCGGCTTTCGTTTAGAACGTTTCCGGACATCCAAGGCGGCCTCTCCGCGCTGGGGCGTGGGACAATCGATGCCTTTGTTCATGACAAGCCGTTGCTGACCTGGATGGTTCGCAGCGACTTCCCGGCCTCGGCTCGCGTCGTCGATACCAGCTTCAGCAGCGAGAGCTATGCGATCGTGCTGCCCAAAGACAGCGCCTTGCGGCCGATGCTCGATCTCGCCGTACTCGATCAAATCGAAGGTGATTGGTGGCAGCAGACGGTGTTCGAGACGCTTGGAAACGCTCAATCTCGCTGACGATACCTGCGAGGAGCCCGGTCCGTTCAGCGCTGTCAGAGTCTCATCGTTGCAGCGGAACCGACAAAGTTCCGAACATCGGCCTCGCGAGCGATGCAAACCGTCAATAGCCCTGTGCGTATGCGCGAGTTGCTGTTCCACCAAATCAGCTTCAAGCTTGGTTCATCCTCGGCGTGGCAGCTTGGCGCATTTTCTAACATGGCCCCCAAACCACGTGCGTGAGTTGCCGTTGCCGAGGAACTGCTCCAGCGCGCCTTGTCCGTAGGCCGAGTTCGATCCATCGGCCAACTACGCGGGCCAATCATTCCCATCTGAGCGGCCTTCCTATTGGCGCGGTCTCAACCTGTTGTCGGCAACTGTGCTGGCGCGAGTGCGTTCCATGCTTCTGCGAAATGTTCTTCGGTGCCGCGACTGGCGCCACCGGGCACGCAACGTGAGCGTGATTTCCCAACCGTCGCGTCCGTGCCTGACCAGCATTGTCGACTATCGGGGCCGGCTGCCCGCACGCTTTGATTCGTGCAGCACTAGAGTTGATCCTTTTCTCTGCCGGAGCGACTGGCATTTTCGACATCATCCTGACCGCACATCAAGCCGCCCCAACAGGCGATGGTCTCGAAAAGGAGGCCGCGTTACACGCGCGTGCACATCAGTGCGCAGCGCAGTTCCACGAAGCGAGGTTGAAAAAAAGCGCAATGGGTTTGTGCGTCGATCAATCTCTGCAATAGGGCATCAAGCACTTGAACGCAGCAGCCGTCGAGTGGCTTGCAAGTTGAAATAGGAGACCGGGTTGCAAACACATTTTTCGCGCATCAATCAGTCCAAGGCCGTCTTCGATGATATTTATGCCCTGGATGATCCCAGGGCATATTTCTCTGTCCTGGGAGATTTGGATTACATGATCCCGGACGTGGCCGAGCCGGTTGTGCGCCAAATTCTGGCAGCGAAGGTTTCGGAAACCGGCGTCAAGCCGACCGTGCTTGATGTTGGCTGTTCATACGGAATCAACGCAGCGGTGCATCGGTTTCCACTGACTTTCGGGGGCTTGCGCCATCGCTACGCCCGACGCGAGATGAGGGCGATCGGTTCTGAGACATTGGTGCGTCTCGATCGCAATTTTTATGCGGCTTGGCCGGATGTCGGTCTCGCGCGATTTATCGGTCTCGATGTATCGGCGCCGGCGATAAGGTATGCGACGGGTGTTGGTCTGCTTGAGCAGGGCATTGTCGCAGATCTTGAAACGGAGGCGCTCTCGACCGACAGCGCGCATCTTGTCCGATCCGCGGATGTCATCATGTCGACTGGGTGCATCGGCTACGTCACCGAGAAGACGTTCAGCAAGATTCTCGATGCGACGGAGAAGCGTCCATGGATCATTTCGTTCGTGCTACGAATGTTCCCGTTCGATTCTCTAGCCGCGACGTTCGCGAAGCGTGGCCTTGTGACGGAGCGTCTTGCCGGCGCGACTTTCATCCAGCGTCGTTTTCGCGATGCTGAGGAGTTTGAAAGTTGCTTGGCCAGCCTGGCGGCTCTTGGCATCGATGCTACCGGTCTTGAGTCGGAAGGGCTGTTTCACGCCGATCTGATGTTGTCCCGCCCTGAGGCGGATGCGCGCGCCGCTCCCCTGGAAGACATTGTCACTGTTGCCAGCGGCAGGGGGCGTCCGATCGGACCCCGTTATGTCCATGTTGAGGGCGACGACGGCTTGCAGGTCGCGTTGGAGCCGTGACGGACTCGCTTTCCGAAGATGGGCGTGGGTGTGACCCAGGGACCTGTGCCTCCAAGTGAATCATGCCCTGACGCCTGCTTGGTCATTTTCTGCCAGTTCTGCAGTCTACAGGGAGGCCCTGTCCATGACAGCTTCGCCGATTTCGAATCCGTCCAATTCCGTGCCGTATATCGAGATCGATGCTGTATCGAAATCCTACGATGGGGGGCGGAGTGTTGCTGTTTCCAACGTATCGCTCGACGTGCAGCAGGGTTCACTGGTCGCGCTCGTGGGCGGCTCGGGATCCGGCAAGACCACGCTACTGAAGACGATCAATCGACTGGTCGATCCTGACGTTGGAGAAGTCAGGATCGACGGAGTGCCTGTAAGCGAAGCCGAACCGCCGATGCTGCGGCGGAGCATCGGCTACGTCTTTCAGGGGATCGGTTTGTTTCCGCACATGCGCGTTGCCGACAACATTGCCGTAACACTCAGGTTGCGTGGCTGGCAGGCGAGCGAGATCAAAGCGCGGGTGGCCGAAATGCTGGATATGGTGGACTTGCCGCAGGATTACGCCGGCCGCTTTCCGCACATGTTGTCCGGAGGTCAGCGCCAACGGGTTGGCGTCGCGCGTGCAATCGCCGCCCGACCGCGCATTGTTCTGATGGACGAGCCGCTGGGTGCGCTCGATCCTGTCACCCGCGACAGCCTGGGTTCTTCCTACCGCGAGCTGCACGACCGGTTCGGCATGACGACCCTGATGGTCACCCATGACATCCAGGAAGCTGCGCTGATGGCTGATCGAATCGTCGTCATGAAGAACGGCCGCGTACTCGCGGACGATACGCCGCACACGTTGATGATGGGCTCTGGTTCTGACGATCCGGACGTGACCGCCTTGATGGAAGTCCCGCGACGTCAAGCGGAACGCATCGCCGCGCTTGCGACCAAGAACGGACCTGCTCGTGCCTGATGCCGGCGCAGAGCTGCTTTCCAGTGCCCGATTAGACGCGTTGTTCGACGCCTGGCGCCTGCTTCCCACCTATCTCACACCACATATTGTACTTTGCGCCACGGCGCTGGCGCTTGGACTGCTCGTCAGCCTGCCGCTGGCTGCCCTCGCAGCGGAACGACCATGGCTACGCAGGCTGGTGCTTGCCATCGCCAGCTTGATCCAGACCATACCGGGACTTGCGTTGCTCGCACTGTTCTATCCATTGCTCCTTGCGCTCTCGACATTGACGGCACGGCTCTTCGGCTTCGGTATCCCCGCACTGGGATTCCTGCCGACGCTGATCGCATTGACGCTCTATGCGATGCTTCCGATCTTGCGCAACAGTGTGGTTGGTTTGAATGGCGTCAGTCCAGCTATCGTCGAAGCGGCAGAAGGCGTTGGTATGACGCCTCAGCAGATTCTGACGCGCGTCAAGGCGCCGCTCGCCACGCCCGTCATCATGGCCGGGGTGCGGACTGCAGCCGTATGGACGATTGGAGCAGCCACGCTTTCCACGCCCGTCGGCCAAACCAGCCTTGGCAATTACATTTTTACGGGGTTGCAAACCGAGAACTGGGTTTCCGTGCTGTTCGGCTGCATCGCCGCGGCCGGGCTTGCTCTGATCACCGACTTCTGTCTCGGTCTCGTGGAGACAGGGGCGTCTGAACGCAGCAGGAAGCGTGTGGTGTTCGGCATCGCCGGGCTTGCTCTCGGCACGCTCGCCGGTTTCGCGCCGCTGCTCTCGAACGAAGCAGAAACCTATGTCATCGGCGCGAAGAGCTTCTCCGAACAGTTCATTCTGGCGGACCTGATGGGTGACCGGCTGAAGGCCGAAGGGGTCGGCGTAACGCGTAAGGACGGGCTCGGTTCGGCTATCGCCTTTCGCGCGCTGGCTCACAATGACATTGATGCTTACGTCGATTACTCCGGCACGCTCTGGCGCAACGTTATCGGTCGCACCGATATGCCACGGCGCGAGGAGATGCAGGCGGAGATCGTCCGCTGGATGAAAGCGGAGCAGGGTGTCACGGTACTCGGTGCGCTTGGTTTCGAAAATGCCTACGTTCTCGCGATGAAACGGGAGAGAGCGCAGGAATTAAACGTCACCTCGATTGCCGATCTTGCTCGTGTTGCACCTCAACTCACCATCGGCGATGACCTTGAGTTTTTGGGCCGACCGGAATGGCGCTCGCTTAAGGATGCCTATGGTCTGTCGTTCAGAACGCGACGCTCGTACAATCCAACGATCATGTATCATGCTCTCGAGGCCGGCGAGGCCGATGTCATCTCCGCGTTCTCCAGCGACGGGCGTATCGCGGCGCTTGATCTGCTCGTGCTGGCTGACCCGAAGCATGCGATACCTTCCTATGATGCGCTGATCCTCATCGCGCCAAAGCGCGCCGCCGATGCGCGGCTGAAGCGAGCACTTGTTCCGCTTGTCGGCTCGGTGCCCGTTGAGGCGATGCGCGCCGCTAACCTCATGGTCGACGGCGATACGGACAAGGCTTCTCCGGAAGAGGCGGCGCGAGCCTTGGCAAAGGCCGTGCATTTGCAGTCGCGATAAGTACGAGAACACGATCAGGGGCGTTCTCGTTCGGGGTTCGACCATCGCCGATGGGGCGCGCTCGAGGTCGCGAACGAAATGGCGCGTCACGCAATGAACGATCACTTCGGCAGCGTGATTCATAATGAAGCCACGAATCGTTGTCACGAATGTACAACCGTATTTGGGGATGACAATGCGGGCAAAAAGAGTGGAAAGGGCGGTTGGTTCCAACCAATCGCTGCTTGAACTGCTCCAGGCAGAACTTGCAGCCCTCAACTCGCAAATCGAAGCGGTTGAAAAGACGCGGGCAGAAACGCAATCGATCGATGAGTTGAGAGAGTGTGCGATCCGCGCGTGTCGACGGATCGACGAGATTCGTTCCGTCGTTGCCGCCGAACAGTCGAATGACGCGCCCAACAGCGCAACTCCTGAATCTCCGTCTACGGTCGCTCGTTGAAGTTCGAGACGCTGTTTTAAGTCCCGGGGTCCTGGGCGGTAGACGCGATCAAGGCGCTGGCCGAGGGGGCGGCGATGCTCCGCTCGCTCGTCTGCGGCGGTCGTCCTGAAGGCGACGACGAATCTCGACCTGCGTCATGCGCTTGGGCATCGGCCCTAACCAAAATCGTCCCTTAGATCCCGACAGCGGTGCGTGTCGCAATCAGCCAACTTCCGGGTGTAGCGCGATCAGCAAGATCGCCACCGCGACCACTGCGAGCCAGCATTCAGCGGCGATGATGGCCCATTCGGTGCCTGTTCGATTTTTCATTGGCGCCACCTTTTTCGACGGCTCCGACGTGAGTCTGAGGGGCTTCAACGTCGAAGCTGTCTTCGCCAGTGCTTCGGCCTATCCGAGTTTGATGCGCTGTGGGGCTCGGCTGATCCGAATGACGATCAGATCACACTCGGCCTTGGATGGAAGTGCACTTTGTGCCAACGCAACTGGTTCCGCTGTCCTGCTTGTATCATGGTTCATGCACAACGCAGGTCGTCCTTCGTGCGGCACCCAATTGTGTTGCCGCCAGTGCATTCCAAGCCAGGCCGAAGCTCAGTCCGATGGACGACACTTGATCCGCGTTAAGCGCAAGCCTGATTTCCCATCCGCGTCCATGCTGGCGTGAAATCAAAACCTCGGACGACCCAAATCCGCGCACGTCGCGTTTCCATTCGCGCAGCATTAGAATCAATTCCTTCTCTTCCGCGCTCACTTCTATTCTCGACATCGCCATCACCGCGCATCAAGCCACCCCAACCGGCAAAGCTATTGAGCGCCGCAACGCCGCGTCAACACGCGCGCGTGCATATCCGACAATGGCACTTCACGGCTGTCGCCCATCTCGCAAGCTCCGCTGACGCAAGCGACGGCCCCGACGTGCTGTCTGAGGGCCGCGCCGGAGCCGTCTTTGCCAGTATTTCGGATTGGCCGAGCCGATGCGCGTGCTCGGTCGATCCGATGTACGCAATGAGATCACAACCGCCTCGTGATGGGATGTGCAGTCCGTGCCAACAGCACGAGTTCCATGGTCACGATTGCATCATAATCAATCAACAACCAAAACGCCCACGCGTGTTGCTGTTCCATCGAATGCGTTTCACTTTGCATTTTCCTCGGCGGTGGTGGGCGACTCATGATCCAGCACTGGACTCGCAAAGTGTGTCGGCTAGCACTCGCCGGGGAACGGAGGCCATGATGAAACGCTGCGACCGCAAGCGCTCCGACATGACGCCGTGCGTGATTACCGACGGCGCGGATGCCTATAGCTTCGAGAGCGATCAGGACACCCACCCGATCTGCGTTGGCTGCGGTCGCAGCCCGCAAGTTACAGGCGTGGCGCCACCCGCCGATTGGGCTGAGCAAGTTGCCGACTATCTGAAGGCCGTGCAGATCAGGCAGCGGCGCTGAAGCCTCGCAGCGCGCGGCGCCCATGCAGCAGATCCGACCGGCCTGCCCAATCCACCAGCCCGGCCGAACCGCTCGCAACGGGCCTCCTGTTCGCGCTCGATCAGCCCGATGAGCGCTAGCTGCCATCGTCCCTTGCAGGTCAGTTCCATGACGCATTGATCGTCGTGCGTCATGTCGTCACGGATCAGTCCGTCAACGTGCGTCAATCGACCGCGCTAGAGGCTTCCAATCCGGGAGGAACCACCGTTCCAACGAAAAAGCTCCGGGCCTTTGTTTGGCCCGGAGCTCTCATGTCGCTTGGAGTTAAGCGAGCGATCAGTACCTGGCGACGGCCGGGCCGCCCAGGTTGAACCTGTAGTTCAAGCCCGCCTTGATGGTGTGCTGGTCGTTGCGGAAGCTGCCGATAAAGCCGAGAGAATCGGACACGTTGACGGTGCCGAAGTCATAGTACTGGTATTCGAGCTTGCCCGACCAGTTCTGGGTAAACATGTATTCGAGACCGGCACCGACGGTGTAGCCGTCACGGCCGCCGTCGCCGCCGAAGCCGTTCGAGAAGCGCGTGTCAGCCCAGGCATAGCCGCCCTTGACGTAAAGCAGCGCCGGACCCCAAGTGTAGCCGAGGCGGCCGGTTACCGAACCGAGGCCACGATTGGCGAAGCTCGAACTGGTATCCAGAAAACTATAGTTGGCTTCAAGACCCAGCACCCAGCTCGGCGCGAACTGGTAATCATAGCCAGCCTGCACGCCGCCCATGAACACACCGTCGTTGCCACCGCCGAAGCCGGGGGCGAGGACGTTGTCGTTGCCACCGAACGCACCACCGACGTGACCACCGATGTAGAAGCCGGTCCAGTTGTAGATCGGGGTCGGAGCAACATAGGGCGGAGCCTTGGTGTAGGGCTGAGGCGCGAGATCAGCCGCGGAAGCGGGCGCGACCGCGCCGAGCGCGATCATGCTGGCGGTGACAAGCAGAATTTTCTTCATCTTTTTCATTCCAACTTTCTTGTACTAGCCCAGCCCCAAGTTCATCGCCTATCAGACACGTGCGGAATTGCTGTAACTTGGCTGCAACAGGCGGCGCCAAACGCGGGCCGCTAACGACAAAGGCGAGGGACGCTTGGCGTTAGGAGAGCTTGGAACTTTCGTGACGCGGATTATGCATTGCAGATCACATCCCGGCGCAACGTGTCGGTGGATAGATGATTATCTTCGCATGGAACTGGGGCGAGCCCGAAGACGACTGAGTGCGAAGCGCGGGTCTGCAGTGCTTGTCGACCCAAAAGGGAGAGTCACTGTCGGGCTTCTGTCCCGTAGCGGAACGAAATGGGAGGCCCCGACGCATACCAGCCCCGCGCCGCAGTCTTTTTGCGTGCATCCCGCGATAATGCAGGGCAGCGTCCCGATGATGGGAGTCCTGAACCAGGCTGCGTCAATTACCGGAGAGGATGTAGCGGCGGACTCGGCCGATGAGCCACGAGCTAAGGCCAAGGGTGGCGATGACGACTCCAACTATTGGGGCAAACGCCACGTAATGGCGACAGGTCATCGATTGGAGCGTTATCGTCAGCCTTCTCGCTCGCTGGACGGCGCCGTTCTCGTGAAAACGGCGTGCTGTGCGTTCGGCCCGTAATGCGGCCACACTCTCTGCGCTTGCAACGCGAACTCGGCTTCGTCGCTCGCGCTGAACTAGGAGCGCTTCTCGAGCCGCGGCCGCGGCCCTTCGGTGATGCGGAACCGGGACAGCACGTCGGTGCGAATGGCGCCGCGGAGGATTTTGCCGATCCCATTGCGCGGCAATTCGTCGAGGGCAATCAGCAGGCGCGGGCGCTTGTAATCGGTCATGGTCGGCACCACGCGATTGATGCGCTCCTCCCAGCCTGGCGCAGGATTTTCCACCGCTGCCAGAATGATCTCGCCCCAATAGTCCGAGGGAATGCCGACCACCGCGACTTCCGATGGCTGCAGCGCCGGCGCAAGCAATCGTTCGACCTCTTCCGGCGCTACTTTGTAGCCGCCCGACTTGATGACGTCGGCGCTACGGCCGGTGAGGTGCAGCCGGCCGCGTGCATCGAGATAGCCGAGATCGCCGGTTTCGTGGAATTCATTCGGTGCGAGCGCGCTAAAACCCTCGGTGGTGAGATACCCGGTCATCAGGTGTTGTGCACGGATCAGAACCTCGCCGCCCGCCGCGGCCGGCCGGCCGTCCTCGCCGCGGATGACGATCTCAACACCGGGAGCGGGCCAGCCGACGCAGGCGTCCTCGCCTCCGGATGCATACCAGGACTCGGTCTCCTCGGCTTCAAGCACTGTGATCGGATTGAATACCTCGCTCTTGCCATAGGTCACCCGCACCACGGGGCCGAACATCTCCTTGACGCGCGCGTAGAGCGTGGGCTTCAGCACGGCCGTGCCGCAGAAGATCGTGCACAGCGACGAGAACTGGCGCGTGCCCGCGGCAGCCACGATCTTTGCCAGCACGGTCGGCGGCGCAAACATCGCATCGCATGCGCCGCGTGCAAGGATATCAAGTACGCGCGGCGGGTCGACGCCGTCGAGCAGTGTCACGGCCGCACCCGACGACAGATAGGCATGCGTCATCAACGAGGAGCCGTGCGAGAACGGCGTCATCAGCAGGACATTGCTGGCGGCATCCGGGCGGAACGGCAGGTTCGCCCGCAGCAATATGTTGGCCGTCCAGCGGCCGATCTGGCTGTGAACCGCGCCTTTCGGGCGTCCGGTGGTGCCAGAGGTGAAGACGATACGCGCCGGCGCGTCGCCGTCGACCTGCGGAAAGGCGGCCGGATCCAACGCGGTCCGTTCGATGCTTTCGACCTCGATGATGTTCGGACCGCCGGCAGCCTTTTCGGTCGCGAGGGCCGCGCCGGTGATCAACAGGCGAACGTTGGAGACCGCGAGGCAGTAAGCGCGCTCGTCGCTGCTCAGCGCAGGGTTGATCGGGACTTCGACGGCGCCCGCCAGCATGACGCCGAAAGTGGCCGCAGCGGCGTCGGCGCTGTTGCGGTACAATGTAGCCACGGCATCTGTCGGGCCGATCCCGGCCTGGATCAGGGCATACGCAACGCCGGCAGCTTTGGCGAACAACTCCGCATAGGACGTTGTGCCGGCGGCGTCGACGACAGCCGGCCTGTTGCCGTAGCGGAGCGCGAGCGCGGAGAATTCGCCGGCCCAATGGATTGATTTCGATGACATGCTCGAGCTCTCCGTCGAGACGATCCGCGTTGCTAGCCCGCGCCGTAGACCAGATTGGGCAGCCAAAGCGAAAGCTGTGGGACATAGGTGATGATCGCAAGGCACAGCAGCAGCAGGCCGAGGAACGGCAGAACGCCGCGCACCACTTCGGTGACCGGCGCCGTGGAAATCGTGGCCAGCACGTAGAGGTTCAGTCCGACCGGGGGATGAACCAGCGCGATCTCCATGTTGTGGGTGAAGACGATCGCGAAATGGACGGGATCGATTCCGAGCGGCTTCAGCGCAGGCGCAAGGATCGGCATTACCACCAGCAGCGTGGCGGCGACCTCGAGAAAGCATCCGAGCACGAGCAGCAGCACGTTGATCGCGAGCAGGAATTGCCAGGGATGAAGCTGGTTGTCGAGCGTGAACTTCACCAGCGAGGCCGGGATGCCCGAGTCCGTCATCCAGTGGCCGAATGCCAAAGCGGTCGCGACGATGATCATGATCGTCGCGGCACTCTTGATTGCCTCGGCGATCACCTCGAGTGTCTGGCTGACCTTAAAGCCGCGATAGAAGAACAGGCTGACGAGAAGAGCCACCGTGGCCGAGACCGCGGCTGCTTCGGTGACCGTCATCAGGCCGCCGTAGATTCCGACCATCACGATGAAAGGTACGCAAAGCGCGGGCAGGGCATTGAGACTCATCCGCACCAGTTCGGCGCGAGGCACGGACGGTTCGCGCGGCAACTCGTATTTGTGCGAGTAGTAGAACACCCAGCCGAAGAACATCGCTGCCTGCAGCAGCCCGGGCATGATGCCGGCCAGGAACAGGCGCGGCACGGACTGCTCTGCGATCAGCCCGTAAAGAATCAGCGACAGGCTGGGTGGAATCACGATGCCGATCGTGCCGGAAGCGCCAACTACGCCAAGCGCAAAATGACGCGGATAGCCGCGCTCGATCATCGCCGGCACCAGAATGGTGCCCATGGCGAGCGCAGTCGCAACTGAGGAGCCGCAGATCGCGGCAAACAAAGTACATGACACCACCGTCACGAGACCGAGTGCGCCCCGCAATCGTCCGAACCAGGCGATCGCGACATCGACCAGTGCCTTGGCGACGCCGCCGCGCCGCATGAATGCGGCGGCCATCACGAACAGGGGCAAGGCCATCAGTGTGCTGGAATTCATTTCATCGGCTATCTTCTGCGCGATCGCCACCAGAGGCTGGTCGCTGAAGCCGAACAGGACCGCCGCGCAGAGACCCAACACCAGAAAGATCGGCATTCCCGCGCAGAGCAGCCCGAAGAACATCAGCAGGAAAAGCATCGTCCACATCGTGTCGGTCTCGTTGCTGCTGGACCTGAAGCATCCCGATGCGGGACCACGACGGTCAGTTTGCCGATGGCAGATCGGTCATCAAGACGGCTGACGTCGCCGCCGATCGCTCAGTGATCGTGAACGGCGATGACCATGGTGGCGGGATCGAAGCGGAAGACGAGCAAATAAAGCTTGATGACGTAGCGCAACAGCATCAGTACGGCGCCGGTCAGGATGGCCGAGTAGTAGATCCACATCGGGAATTCGAGGCCCGTGATGCTGCGCTCGTCGAGGCTGCGGGCGACATCCGCAACCTGGAAGCCGCAATAGGCCAGGCCGCCACAAAACAAGATCGCGACACAGCAGTTGAATGCCTCGACCCATCTTTGCCCTTGCGGCGGCAACAGTCGCAGGACGACGTCGGGCCTGACATGCCCATCGGTCCGGACCAACTGGCTCGACGCCAGAAACACCGCCCAGACCGTCAGATAGACCACGACCTCCTCGCCATTGATGAAAGCGAAGTTCTTGTTCACGTAGCGGCCGATGACCTGAGCGGTCCCGACCGTCAGTGCGGCGGCACCAAGAACTCCAATCAACAGGAGTTCAAGCCTGTTCCAGATCTTCATCATGGGTGGCAATCAATGGCCGATGGTCGTTACATCCGCTTGCACCTGCTGCAGCAAGGCGGGCGAAATCCGCAACTCCTTCGCGATGCCGTCCTGCAAAGGCAGCATCTTGGCGCGGACCTCAGCGAGCGCGCTCTCGGACGGCGAAACGAACACGATGCCGTTCTTCTCCAGCGTGTGGCGTGCCTCGGTCTGAGCCTCTTCCATGCTCTTGCGGTAGGCCTGGATGTTCTCCTGCCAGAGATCGACGACCAGCTTCTGGAGATCCGGCGGCAGCTTCTTGTAGAAGCTCTCGCTGATCATCGGCACGTAGAACCCGACGAATTCGCGATCCGCAAATCCATATTTCACGCCGGATTCCCAGAGCTTTGCGCTGGCAAGGCTTTCATCGGTCGAGCTCAGCCCGTCGAACGTGCCTTGCGAGAGCGCCAACGGTACGTCCGGCCAGGCTGTGACGTTCGGCGTTGCATTGAAGAACTTGGCCCGCGCCGATTGTCCCGCTCCGCCGGAGTTGCGGATCTTCATGCCGGCCTGATCGGCGAAGTCGCGGATCGCCTTGTTGGTGCTGTAGGTGTTTTGATATCCGAGCTGCAGCCAGGGGCCGAGCAATTTGACATCAAGCTTGCTCTCGAATTGCTTGTTGATGATCTCGCCGATCTTGCCGTCGGCAGCAGCATAGACCACCGGGTAGGGCTGCCCGAAAAATGCCGGCAGCTGGAAGACGTCTGCATCGGGGACGAAGCCGGTCAGCACCCAGGTGCCGGGGATCGCCATCTCGACGGCGCCCTGACGCAGCGCCTTCACCACGTCGCGGTCGCGAAACAACTGGCCGCTGTGGAACAGCTCGGTCGTGATCCGGCCGCCGGATTTTTCCTGCAGCTTCTTCAGGTAGTCGGCGGCAGACAATGTCCGTCCGTGTGTCGCCGACGTGTCCACCGAAGCCCGCAGCTTGAACTGAGGTTCGGCTGCTAGCGCTCCCTGGCTGCACTGAATCGCAAGCACGGCAAGCACGGCCGTCACGGCGCCCCGCATCATCGAGTTTCTCCCCTTGGCCGTCGTCTTCTGTCCGCGACGGGTCACGGAAGCTAACGGGCAGGCCAGGTTGATTCAAGTGGAACGTTTCATCGCATAGGTGTGTCAGTAGCGGTGCGTCGTTTGGAGTTCTGATGGATCGTTCGATCGATATATTAAGCTACTGTTATTATTAATATTTATCTCACGGGCGGAACGGTGGCTCATCTCAAGCATAGCTGATCTGCCCTATTTTTCATGAAACGTTTCATTGACAAGGCGGCCTCCGCGCGCCTAGCGTCCCGGCGCCGAGCGATACGCGCGGCCCCGGAGCGGAACGCTTCGGGTTTCCACGCAACAAGTGGACGGCGCATGAGCCGCAACAAATTACGGGGGGAGTAATGAGCACTACGCGGAGAAATCTGCTGTTGTCCGGCATCGCCATCGGCGCTGCGCTGGCCAGTTCGAATGTTTCGGTGATGGCGGCGGGACAGGAATTGACGCTCGGCGTCGTCGGCGTTCTGTCGGGTCCCGCTGCGCAATGGGGCCTCGCGCTGCGCGGCGCGGTCGAACTCGTCGCTGCCGAGGCCAACCGGGACGGCCTGATCAAGGTCGACGGGGCGCCATGCAAGGTCAACGTCGTTGCCATCGACAGCAAATACACGGCCGAAGGCGCCGCCGCTGCGGCCAACACGTTGGCAGGGCAGGGCGTTAAATTCATCATCGGTCCGATCGGCTCGCCCGAGCTCACCGGCGTGAAGCCGATCGCCAAGCGCAATTCGATGCTGGTGATGGGCAACGGCTACGCCAAGGATGCGCTATCGCCGCAGTTGCCGCTGGTCTTCCACATGGGGCCGGGTCCGTCGGGCTGGGCCGAGCCGATCATCAAGATCGCCAAGCAGAAGTTCGGCATGAAGAGCGTGGTGCTGGTCGCGCCGAACGACCAGGGTGGCACGGATATCGCGAGCGTCGACGCCGACGCATACAAGAGAACCGGCATCACAGCTTCCGAAGAATACTATCAGCGTGGCACCACCAATTTCGCGCCGATCGTGACCCGGATCATGAACGCGAAGCCCGACGCCGTCGATCTCGCTTCATCGCCCCCTGGCGACGCCGGCATCATCGTGAAGCAATTGCGTCAGGCTGGCTTTGAGGGACCGATCGGACGTCTCGGCGGTCCGGGATACACCGAAATCTCCCGCGTCGCCGGTGGCGACGAGGTGCTGAAGGACTTCTATTGGTACGAGCCGGTTCTCATCGACGAGAAAGTGCAAATGATCGCCGACGAGTACAAGAAGCTGCTCGGTGCCGAACGGCCGGAAAACAATCTGTTCTTTCAGTGGGTCTCCGCCGCCCGCATGGTAACCAAAGCCATCGCCAAGGCCGGTACCATCTCGGACACGGCCAAGGTTGCCGAGGCCCTGCGATCGTTGCCGGTTGAGGATCCCAATATCGGTCCCGGACACTGGATCGGGCAGGATTTCTTCGGCATCAACCAGGAACTGTCGTTCCCGTTCGGCGTCGGACTCGTGGAAAAAGGCAAGCTGCAACCGACCATCAGGGTCGAAGCGGCCGGCGGCAAGTAGCGGGTACTCCGTGCAAGGTTTTGTCGCCACCTGCCTCATCGGCATCAGCCTGGGTGCGCAGTACGCGCTGCTCGCCCTCGGCTTCACCCTGATCTTCGGCATTCTCGGAGTCGTCAATTTCGCGCATGGCGGCTTCTACGTTCTCGGAGGATATCTCGCCTATTCCGCGGTGACGTATCTCGGCATGCCCTACGCGCTGGCGGTGATCTGCGCGGCGCTGGGCACCATGCTGCTCGGATTCCTGTTCGAACGCTTCGTGCTGGATCGCGTGATTGACGATCATCTGGCGACGCTGATGCTGACGCTCGGCCTCTATTTGATGATGTCGAGCGGCATATTGGTGGTGTTCGGACCGCAGTCTCCGGCCTTCGCCTTTCCATTGACCGGTGTCATTCATGGCCATGGCTTCTTTGTGCCGATCGAGAATCTCGTGGTGCTGGGCGTCTGCATCGTCGGGATCCTGTCGATCTACGGCCTGATCTATTACACCGATTTCGGTCGCGCGCTGCGTGCGCTGGCCGATGACCGCGCGGTGGCGACGGCGCAGGGACTGCGTCCGGCGATTCTGTTTCCGGCCGCCTTTGCCCTGGCGACGGGGCTCGCCGGCCTCACCGGCGCGCTGGTCACACCGATCCTGTCGCTCGCGCCGCATATCGGCGATCCCGTGCTGGCGACGTCCTTCCTGATCGTCATTCTCGGCGGTCTCGGTAGCGTCGGTGGTGCGACAGTCGCGGCTTTCATCGTCGGCATGGCGGAGGCGTTCTCTGCGGTCTATCTCGGTGGGTCGAAGGGCGCACTCGCGCTGTTCGTGCTCGTCCTGGTCATGCTGGTCGTCAAGCCATCGGGTCTGTTCGGTCACCGGGTTCGGGGAGCTTGAGCACATGACAGCCCGCACCCTTTCCAAGCGCGGCGACCTGGCCGAGGCAGCAAGCGTCGTGGTCATCGCGGCCGCTTTCGTAGTTCCCTGGCTCAGCCAGAACCCGATGGTCTATTCGCTGGCCAACCAGATGCTGATCGCGATTACGGCCGCGTTCAGCGTCTACATCATGCTGCGCATGAATCTGATGACCTTCGCGGTGCCGACCTTCATGGCGATCGGCGGTTACACCGTCGCGATCCTGGGGCTTCGTCACGGCGTGACCGATGTGCTGCTGCTGGGGCTTGCGAGCTTCGTGGTGCCGGCGCTGTTTGCGCTGCCGCTCGGCGCGCTGGTGCTCCGTCTGACCGGCGTCTATTTCGTGCTGGTCACGTTCGTCCTCACCGAGATCACGCAACTGTTGCTGTTTGAAACGCCGGGGTGGACCGGCGGGTCCAATGGACTGGTCGGGATGCCGGCCGTGACGCTGTTCGGGCTGGAGCTCGCCGACAACCGCGCGGTGCTGCAGGTCACGATCGGGCTGGCGCTCGCCGGTGCTATCGTCACCGCTGCGGTGACCCGCACGCTGCGCCAGCATTTCGCGGCGATCGAGGAGAACGAACTGCTCGCCCAGAGTCTCGGCCTTGTCGTCTGGCACTACAAGGCGTTCGGCTTCGCCATCGCGGCGGGCGTATCCGGGCTCGCCGGCTTCGCCCTCGTCAACATGCTGCTCACCGCTCATCCGACCTCGTTCAGCGCGCTGTCATCGGTCAACTACATTGCCTATGCGATCATCGGTGGGAAGAGCAGCATGCTTGGCCCGGTTGTCGGTGGCGCTCTGCTGATCTGGGCGGGAGACGTCTTCGCGTTGCGCGGGGAGTATTCCCAGTTCCTGTTCGGCTTCCTGATCGTGGTGGTGGTGCTGGTCGCGCGCGAGGGCGTCGTCGGGACGATCCATCGCCTCAGCGTCCGCATGCTTTCGCCATCGTCGCCGTCGCGGTCCTCCACCGTCGCCTCGTCGCCGACGCTGAGCGTGCCCAATGCGATGGAGCCCCTGCAATGACGACTGAACGCACCGGACGGACCGACGGCGGCGCGCTGCTCGAGGTCGCAGCCATCTCCAAGCGTTTCGGCGGGCTGCATGTCTTCGACAATGTCAGCTTCGCCATCCCGCCAGGCGATGTCCTTGGCGTCATCGGGCCGAACGGCGCCGGCAAGACCACGCTCATCAATGTCATTTGCGGCATGTTGCCGCCGACCACCGGCCGGGTGCGGCTCGACGGCAAGGATATGACCGGCAAGCCGCTGCATGCCGTCAGTCGCATGGGAATTATCCGCAGCTTCCAGCAGACCAACACCTTCCGCATGGCATCGGTCCGCGAGAATATTTCGCGGGCCCTTCGCTTCAGCGGCAGTGGGCCCGGATGGGACAGCGTCGCGCCGCTGATCGACGAGTTCGAGCTTGAACCGCAGCTCGACGAGCAGAGCGACAAGCTGCCGTACGGGCTCCAGAAGATGCTCGGTCTCATTCTGGCCTGCGCCGCCCGGCCGAAAGTCCTGCTGCTCGACGAGCCGGCGGCCGGCCTCGAGCGGCGGGAGCGCCTGCGGGTCGATGCTTTCGTGCGCCACGTGAGGACGGAGCTCGGTTGCGGGGTCCTGATCGTCGAGCATGACATGGATCTCGTGCGCCGCCTCTGTCCGAGAATACTGGTGCTCGATTCCGGTCGTGTCCTGGCCGAAGGCGCTCCGGCCGACGTCCTGGCACGCAAGGACGTCATCGACGCCTATCTCGGGACAGTGGACGAGGAGGCGGCCTGATGCTGGCGGTGAAAGACCTCGAAGTCCGCTATGGCGGCATCACGGCAATCAGCGGCGTCTCGATCGACGTCGCCGAGGGCGAGACGGTCCTGCTGATCGGCGCCAATGGCGCCGGCAAGTCGAGCCTGATCAACGCCATCATCGGTCTGGTCCAGGCCTCGCATGGCAGCGTGCGCTTCGCGGGCCGTGATCTCAGTGCCGTATCCTGCGATGGGCGCGCGCGGGCCGGAATTGGGTATTCGCCCGAAGGCCGCCGCGTATTCCCGACCATGTCGGTCGCCGACAACGTCCTGAGCGGCGCCTGCTGGCACGGCGGGGCGAGCCAGCGCCAAGCCTGGGCCTGGCTCTGTGGCATCTTTCCGATCCTGAAGGAGCGCGCCAGCCAGCCGGCCGGACAATTGTCGGGGGGACAACAGCAGATCGTCGCCTTGGCGCGCGCCATGAGTTCGTTTCCCAAGCTGCTGCTGCTGGATGAACCCTTCCTCGGGCTCGCGCCGGTGTGGATCGCGCAGATCAGCGAGGCGATCCGCCATATGCAACAGCGCGGCACGACCATTCTCATGACCGAGCAGATGGCGCGTCCGGCGCTCAAGCTTGCCACACGCGGCTACGTGATGCGCGGTGGCGAGGTCAGGCGGAGCGGCACCGTCGCCGAAATTCGCGACGTTGCGCTTGCCGAGGAGTATTTGTGATGTCCGCTACTTTGAACGCCACTGCGCTGCTCGGGACCTTCGCCGCAACGACGTCGGCGAGCGAACTGTCCCCGGATGTCGCCACGAAGGCAGCCATTTGCCTGCTGGACTCGCTGGGGCTCGCGCTCGCGGCGCGACACGAGCCGACGGCCGCGGCCGCGCGCGCGATGTCCGCGGAGGTGCTGCCTGGACCGCGCACCGCGCGCATCTGGGCGAGCGGCAAACATGCCGCGCTGTCCGAGGCGGTTCTCGCCAACGGCATTGCCGTTCACGCCCATTTTCAGGACGACACCGACCACGATTCATGGACGCACCCGGGATCCCTGATTGCGCCGGTCGCGGTGTCGCTTGGCGAATCGCTGGATGCGCCGCTGCGCACCGTACTGACCGCTCTCACGGTCGGCTATACCACGCTTAAATGGCTTGGTGCGGGTGAAGTCGTTGCCCGCGGCCTGATCGGCCGGGGCGTGCGGACCAGCCCGACCTTCGGCACGATCGGCGCCGCGGCGGCGGCCGCAGCCGAACTTGGGCTCGATGCACCGAGGTCCACCAGCGCGGTTGCAATCGCGGCCTGCACGACCGGCGGCACGCTGGAGCCGGTGCGCTGCGGCTCCGACGAATGGCGCGTACAGAACGGGCGCGCCGCCCAGGGCGGGCTGGTGGCCGCGGAGCTTGCGGCGCGCGGCGTCCAGGGGGCGCCTGATGCGCTGGAAGGACCGAAGGGGTTGTTGCGCTCGCTTGCCGGCCTCGATCGCACGCCAGAACAATGGCAGCGAGGCCCCGATGTCGCGACGATGATCGGCATCATGGCAAAGCCGTTCGCAACCCTGGGCGACAACATGTCGGCGGTGCTGGCGGCGCAGGTGCTCTACCGCGACGGCATCGATCTGTCGCAGGTGAAGCGGATCACCGTGACGATCTGGGAGCCCTATACGCAATATCCGGGAACGTCCTTCAAGGGACCGTTCACGCGGACGGTGCAGACCCAGGCCAGCACCGCCTTTGCGGTCGCCGCCATGCTGCGTTACGGCCGCCTCGACTACGAGATGGGCGTCGAGCACCGCCAGGACCGGGAGATCATGGCACTCGTCGGAAAGACGATCGTCGAGCCGGACGCGGTCGGCACCCATCTCGACGCGACCGTCGAGTTGGAGATGGAAAATGGTGCGCGTCTTCGCCGGACCGCGCGCGAGGCGCCCAAGGTTCTGGTGTTCCAGGACGAAGCCCGCGCCACCGAGGTTTTTGATAGCCGCCTGGCCGGCACCGGAATTCCGGCCGGCGAAGGCGCCAGCCTTGCGGCCGAGGTTTTCGCCTCGGCACGTAGTGGCGGATCGATGCCTGTGCGCAGGCTGCTCGACCGCCTGACCCGATCTCAAAGGGATGCGATCAAATGAAACTTGGACTTGAAGGCAAGACTGCGATCGTCACTGGCGGCAGCAAGGGCATTGGTCTCGAGACCGTACGCTTGCTGGCGGAGGAGGGTGTCAAGGTTCTGGTCTGCGCGCGCCGCGAGGACGCGCTGGCCGAATGTCGTTCTGACGTCGAGCGGAGCACCGGCGTCAAGGTCGAAACGCTGTCGCTTGATGTGACGGATCTGAAGCAGATCGAGCGGCTGCCGGCGGTCGCCCGCGACCGTCTCGGCCGCGTCGACATCCTGGTCAACAATGCCGGCACCGGCACCTACAAGCCGTTCCTCGAAGTCACCGACGAGGAACTGCAATACGGCATGGCGATCAATTTCTTCGCTCAGTTCCGTATCTGTCAGCGCATCATTCCGATCATGATCGAGCAGAACGGCGGCAGCATCGTCAACGTGTCGGGCGAAACCGGGATCATGGTGACGATGCCGCCGTTCCTGTCGTCATGCACCGGTCCGGCCAAGTCGGCAGAAATCCGCTTCTCCAAGATTCTCGCCAACGAATTCGGGCCGCACAACATTCGCGTCAACTGCGTCGTTCCCGGTTTCGTCAATACTCCGGAACGTTTTGCAAAATGGGAGCGCGAACTCGCCAAGCGCGATCTGGGCGAAGAGGAGGCGGAAGCCGAACGCAAGCGCTGGTCGGAAAACAATTCGATGCGAAACACGCGCTGGGGCACGCCGGAGGAACTCGCGAATTTGATCGTCTTCGCGCTGTCCGACCGCGCGAGCTTCGTCAACGGCGCGGTGCTGGTTGCCGACAATGCGCAGGACAAGTCGTGAAAGCGACGCCGCTCGACATGATGAATCGATTGATGGCAACAGGAACGGCGGCGGCCCTTGCGGCAGCCGGGAGGATTTGATGGACGTTGACAAGCCGCTCGCTGGTATCACCGTGGTTGAACTCGGACACAGCGTGGCCGCCCCCTATGCCGGACTGATTCTGGCCGATCTCGGCGCGCGTGTGATCAAGGTCGAGAATCCCAAGAGCGGCGATTATGCGCGTGGCTGGGGGCCGCCGTTCTGGAATGGAACGGCAAGTGTGTTCCATAGTCTCAATCGCGGCAAGGAAGGCATCACCGTCGATTTCGGCGCAGCGGAGGATTGCGAGAGGCTGAAGTCGCTGATCCTGAACGAGGCCGATGCCGTCATCCAGAATCTGCGGCCTGGCATTCTGGACAAGTTTGGTCTCACCGCGGATGCGCTCAGCGCCGCGAAGCCATCGCTGATCTGGTGCGACATCGGCGCGTTCGGCGCCAAGGGGCCGCTCGCCAGCAAGCCCGGCTACGATCCGCTCGCCCAGGCCAGCACCGGCATCATGAGCGTCACCGGCGAGGGCGGCCGGCCGCCGGTGCGTGTCGGCGTCTCGCTGGTCGACATGGGCTCCGGCATGTGGGCAGTGATCGGCATGCTCGCTGCGTTGGTGGCGCGCAACAAGGGCGGTCAGGGTCGCAGCGTTGCGACCTCGCTTTACGAGACCGGGCTCGCGTGGATGACCGTTCCGCTGGCCGGCTATGCGGCGTCAGGTGAGGTGCGCAAGCCCTATGGATCGGGCACCGCGGAAATCGCGCCCTATCAGGCATTCGAGGCGTCCGACGGATGGCTGATGATTGCCGCCGGCAACGACAATCTGTTCCGCAAGCTGTGCGTGGCGTTGAGCCTCGAGGCGCTTGCGCATGATCCTGACTTCGCGACCAACGCGGCAAGGGTCGTCAACCGCGAACGACTGATCCGGCAAATCGCGGCCGCGGTGCGTAAGTATACGGTCGATGCGCTTGGCGGCATTCTCGACGGCGCCGGGGTTCCCAATGCACCGCTGCTGACCACCGATCAGGTTGCGGAGCATCCGCAAACCCGCGCCCTCGACATGATGGTGCGATGTGCTGGCGACGATATCGATCTTGTCGGCGTTCCGCTTGCCTTCGACGGTACGCGACCGCGCGCACGCACCGCTGCGCCGGCGCTCGGCCAGCACAATGCCATTCTTCGAAAGCCTGCGAGCAAGGGAGCCATCAATGCGAACTGATTTCCAGGCCATCAAGGTCGAACGGCGTGATGGCGATATCCTGCTGGTGACGTTGCACCGGCCGGAAGCGTCCAATGCGATGAACACCCAGATGGGCCTCGATCTGGTGGAATTGTTCGAGGGCTTCTCGACCGACATCGAAGGGTTGCGCGCGGTGATCCTGACTGGACACGGCGACAAGGCGTTCTGCGCCGGGGGCGATCTGAAGCAGCGCAACGGCATGACGGACGAGGCCTGGCAGGCACAGCATCTGGTCTTCGAGCGCATGCTGCGCGCTCTGCTGGGCTGTCCAATTCCCGTGATCGGCGCGATCAATGGTGCGGCTTATGGCGGCGGCTGTGAGATCGCGGCTGCGCTCGACTTCGTCTACGCCTCGACCAATGCACGCTTCGCGCTGACCGAAGTGACGCTCGGCATCATGCCAGGTGGCGGCGGCACGCAGAATCTGCCGCGCGCCGTCGGCGAGCGCCGCGCCAAGGAATTGATCCTGTCCGGCCAGCCGTTCTCGGCTGCCGAGGCCGAGCAGTGGGGGCTGGTCAATCGGGTGCTGCCGCCAGGGGAATTGCTGGAGGCGACCTTCGCCATCGCCCATCGCATCGCTGCCAATGGCCCGATCTCGGTGCGCCAGGCCAAGCAGGCGATCCATCGCGGTTTGCAGATGTCGCTCGCCGATGGCCTCGCCTTCGAGATCGAGGCCTACAACCGTCTGGTCCCGACCGCGGACCGGCGCGAGGGCGTGCTGGCGTTCAACGAGCGCCGCAAACCCAACTTTCAAGGCAAGTAGGAGGAGGCGCGAAATGCGTGAGAAAGCTCATGTTCGCGAGGTCGGACCCCGCGACGGCATTCAGATGGTCAAGACCATCTTGCCGAGCGCGCGCAAGCTGGCCTGGTGCCGTGGCGCGGTGGAGGCCGGAATCCGCGAGATCGAGGTGACCTCATTCGTGCCGGCCAAGGTGATCCCGCAATTTGCCGACGCGGAGGAGGTGGCCCGCGGCGCGCTGACAATGCCGGGCTTGCGGCCGTCGGTTCTGGTTCCGAATCTGAAGGGGGCCGAGCGCGCCTTCGCGCTCGGTGTGCCAATCGTCAACTATGTGCTGTCGGCGAGCGAGGAGCACAACCAGGCCAATGTTCGCCGCAGCACCGAGGAGTCGTTGCAGGATTTCGCGCGCATCGCCGCGGCGCGCGATAAGCGCGCCGGAGCACGAATCGGACTTGGTGCGGGCATCGCGACCGCGTTCGGCTGCACCATCTCGGGGGCGGTATCGGAGGCACGAGTGGTCGAGATCGCGGTGCGGCTCGCCGGGATGGGCGCCGACGAGATCATCGTCGCCGATACGGTCGGCTATGGCGATCCAGGTCAGGTCCGCCGCCTGATGGGCGCGGTGATCGCAGCGGTGCGTCCACTGCCGGTCGCCTGCCACTTCCACGACACGCGCGGTCTCGGTCTCGCCAATGTGACGGCGGCACTGGATGCGGGTGTACGCGCCTTCGACGCATCCCTCGCCGGACTCGGCGGCTGTCCGTTCGCACCCGGCGCCACCGGCAACATCGACACCGAGGATACCGTCTTCCTGCTCGAGCAACTTGGTTTCGATACCGGCGCCGATGTCGAGCGGCTGGTTGCCTTGCGACGCGAGGTCGAGAGCTGGCTGCCCGGCGAACGGTTCTCTGGCGCGATCGCCCGCGCCGGCCTGCCCAAAACGTTCCGCGTGTCGGCCAGCGCCGCCGCCTGAAAGGATATGACATGAACTATCACGACGCCGCCCAAACCGCCGACATGGAGGTCACCGTCACGTTGGGCGAGGATTTCTCCGACCTGCGCAACACGGTGCGGCAGATCTGCAAGGGCTTTCCGGGCGAATACTGGCGCAAGCTCGACGATCAAAGCGCCTATCCGACCGAATTCGTCGCGGCGTTGACGGAGGCGGGATTCCTCGGCGCGCTGATCCCGGAGGAATACGGCGGTTCGGGCCTGCCGCTGCGTGCGGCGGCAGTGATCCTCGAAGAGATCAATGCGAACGGCTGCAGCGCCAGTCCCGCGCATGCCCAGATGTACATCATGGGTACGTTGCTCCGTCACGGCAACGAGACCCAGAAGCGGACCTACCTGCCGGAAATCGCGGCGGGACGGCTGCGGCTGCAGGCCTTTGGCGTAACCGAGCCCAATACCGGCTCCGATACCACCCAGCTCAAGACCCGCGCCGAGCGTCAGGGGGACGTCTATGTCGTCAACGGCCAGAAGGTCTGGACGTCGCGGGCGCTGCACTCCGACCTGATGCTGCTGCTGGCGCGCACCAGTCCGGTCGATCAGGTGAAGCGGCGCACCGACGGACTTTCGGTGTTCCTCGTCGACTTGCGTGAGGCCAAGGGCAACGGCGTCGAAATCTGCCCGATCAAGGCGATGGTCAATCACAATACGACAGAGGTGTTCATCGAGAACCTGAAAGTGCCGGTCGCCAATCTCATCGGGGAGGAAGGCAAGGGCTTTCGCTACATCCTCGACGGCATGAACGCCGAACGAATCCTGGTTGCCTCCGAATGTGTGGGCGACGGACGCTGGCTTCTCGGCAAGGGCGTCGCCTATGCCAATGAGCGGCGCGTCTTCGGACGATCGATCGGCCAGAATCAGGGCATCCAGTTTCCACTGGCGCGCGCCTACGCCGAACTCGAAGCCGCCGACATGATGTGCCGCCGTGCCGCCGCGCTGTTCCAGGCCGGGCAGCCCTGCGGAGCAGACGCCAACATCGCCAAGCTGCTGGCGTCGGAGGCCACCTGGAAAGCGGCCGATACGACATTCCAGACCCATGGCGGCTTCGCCTTTGCGCAGGAATACGACGTCGAGCGCAAATGGCGTGAGGTCCGTCTTTACCAGACAGCCCCGATCTCGACCAACATGGTGCTGGCCTATGTGGCGCAGCACGTGCTCGGTCTTCCGCGTTCCTACTGAGGAGACGACCCATGCTGGATATCACGCGTCAGACGGCCAATTTTGTAGCCGGCCTCAAGCTGTCCGATCTGTCCGGCCGCTGCCGCGAGGCGGCGCGGATCGGCATCATCGACTGCGTCGGCGTCATGATCGCTGGTGCCGCCGAGCAGCCGGTGCGGATCGTGTCGGCGATGGTGGCCGCGTCCACCCAGAACGACGGCGCACCCGAGGTTCCGTCGGGCCGCAATCTCGCGGCGCCGGATGCTGCGCTCGTCAACGGTGTCGCAGCGCACGTGCTCGACTATGACGACGTGGCGCTCGCCGGACATCCGAGCACCGTGCTGGTGCCGGCCATCCTGGCCGAAGGCTGGTCGCTCGACTCCAGCGGTGCCGACGCGCTCGCCGCCTATGCCGCGGGCTACGAAGTCTGGGCGCAGGTCATTGCGCTGGAGCCCGGTCACCTCCATGAGCGCGGCTTTCATCCGACGGCCGTGATGGGCGCGCTCGCCACCGCGGCCGCCTGTGCGCGGCTGCGCAATCTCGACTCCACGAAGACCGCGCATGCCATCGCGATCGCCGCCTCGCTCGCCTCCGGACTGGTCGCCAATTTCGGCACCATGACCAAATCGCTGCATGCCGGCCGCACCGCCCAATCCGGCGTGCTTGCCGCGCGCCTCGCCGATCAGGGATTTACCGCATCGCTGGATGTGCTCGAACACCAAACCGGCTTCCTGCGCGCCCATTCGCCATCGGGCACGCCGGATATCGAAAACGGCACGATCGATATCGGCCGCAACTGGCGGCTTGCCGATCTCGGCATCAATGTGAAGCGCTATCCGACCTGCTATGCGACCCATCGTTCGATCGACGCGATGATTGGCCTGGTGAATGCGCACAAGCTCAAGCCCGACGACGTGAAGGAAATTCGGGTCCACACCGGCGTCACCCAAAGGCTGATGTTGCGCAACACCAATCCGCAGACCGGTCTCGAGGCCAAGTTCAGCATGGAATTCGCGATGACCGCCGCGCTGATCGCCGGCCGCGTCGGGCTGTCCGAGCTCACCGATGAGTTCGTCTCGCGGCCGGATGTCGGCGCTACCTTCGCCAAGGTCCGCTGCACGACGACGGACGAGATCATGCCGGGCGACCAGCCGTTCGCGCCGGCCGACCGCGTCAGCGTCGTGTTGACGTCGGGCGAAGTGCTTGAGCACGCGCCGGTGGTTCATGCCAAGGGCAGCTGGCAGCGCCCGCTCTCGCGCGATGAACTGCAGGATAAGTTCATGGAATGCGCGACCCGGGTGTTCAAGCAAGGCCAGGCCGCAGCGCTGTTCGAGCAGCTCTGGAATATCGAGGACCTCGGGTCGATCCGCTCGCTTCGCCTGACCAACGACCGGGGCGACGCATGAGCGCGGCAATGCCTGGGAAGGGATCGACGCCGCGCATCTGGCACCAGTCGGTCAACGAGCTCGATCATCTCGAAGTCTACAAGCGCGCGCTCGAGGCCCATGCGGCGGAAATCCTTGGCGACGACGCCGAGGTCGTCGTCCACGGGCTTCCGTCCGGATCATACGCCGGCGCTTCGGCCACTGCGGTGCTCGGCAATGCATTCGCCTATCACCGCATTCTCAGCCGGGTGATCGACAATGCGATCACCGCCGAGCGGCAGGGTTATGATGCCTTCGTGATCGGTTCGTTCAGCGAGCCGTTTCTGCGCGAGATCCGCTCCGCGGTGGATATTCCCGTCGCCTCGCTGACCGAGAGTGGTCTTCTGGTCGGCTGCTCGCTCGGCAGCTATGTGGCGTTGATCTCCAATGCGCCGGCGGTGCAGTGGATGACGAAGGTTGCGGTCGATAAGCACAAGCTCGCCGCCCGTGTGCTGGAGGTTGCGGCGATGGATCCGCCGCTCGACGAGCCGCAACTGGCGCGCGCTTACGTCGATCCGGCTCCGGTCATCGCAAATTTCACCGCCGCGGCCGAGCGCCTGGTGGCGCGCGGCGCTGACGTCATCATTCCGGCGGAAGGTGTGCTGGCGGAACTCCTGGTTCGTCACGGCGTCCACCGCATCGCCGGTGCTCCCGTGATGGACGTGTTTGCCGTCACCTGGGCCTACGCGCTGATGCAGATCAGGCTCTGGTCGAAGGCACAACTTGGCGTGGGCCGGAGCTGGCACCACAGGCGCGACGATCCAGCGATCGTTGCAAGATTTTGGCAAGGGGACGCACAATGAGCACTTCACCCTCAACGCAAGTCGCAGGAGTCTATCACCGCAGGCTTGGCGACGCGCTGGTCACCGGCCTCAGCGACGGTTACGTCGACATGGGATACACGATCTTTCGCAATATCCCCGAGGAGGAAACCAAGGCCATCCTGGCGCGCGATCATCGCACCTCGCCGCCGCGCATCTCGGTCAACGCCTTTGCCGTGCGCATGGACAACCGGACCTACCTGATCGACTGCGGATCGGCGGATCTGATGGGGCCGACCTGCGGCCGTCTGCCGGCAAATCTCGCTGCCGCCGGCATCGATCCGGCCTCGGTCGACGCGGTGCTGCTGACTCACGTCCATCCCGACCATTCCAACGGGCTGACAGATGCCGCAACCGGAACGCGGCTGTTTCCCAACGCGGAAGTCATCGTCCATGAGAACGAGATCAATCACTGGTTCAACGACGAGGCGATGGCCAAGGCGGCCGAGCGGCCCCGGCGCCGCTATTTCGAGGCCGGCCGCACCCAGCTGAAGCCCTATATGGCTGCCGATCGCGTCAAGACTTTCCGGAAGGGCGAGGTGCTCCCGGGCGTCACGGCGATCCCGATCCACGGTCATACCCCCGGCCACGCCGCCTATGTCGTATCGCGCGGCGGCGAATCAATGGTGGTTTGGGGGGACACGGTCCATGTGCCGGAGATCCAGGTTGCACGTCCGGAAGTGACGATGGAATTCGACACCGACCCCGAGGCCGCCGCAGCCGCTCGTCAGATGATGTTCGACATGGTGGTCACAGACGACATGCTGGTCGGCGGCATGCATCTGCATTTCCCCGGGTTCGGACATATGCGGCGCGAGGCAGGGCGATACAGCCTGGTGGCGGAGCAGTGGGCGTTCGAAGTATGAGCCGCAGTATCGTCGAAGCCGACGCCATCTGATCGTTTCCGGAACAAGGACGGGAGGCCAGGCCGTTTGGATCACGTTGGAGAAATGCACAAATCATTTGCCTTCGGCCGGCGGATAGCACCTGCGGCCGAATTGGCTTCCGCGTATTGTGCAGGGGATTGAGGTCTCAGCCCCGGTGATGGTGATGGCAGAACAGCAAACGGCAGGTCGCGGAAGCAAATTGACGATCCGCGACGTGGCGACCGCAGCGGGCGTATCGACCGGCACGGTGTCGCGGGTGCTCAATGCCAATGCCACCGTCCATCCCGACATCCGCCGGAAGGTCCAGCGCGCAATCGATGATCTGGGCTATACGCCGAATGCGGTGGCGCAGAGCATGCGCATCCGGTCGACCCACACGATCGGCTGCATCTTGCGTGAGATCAACATTCCGCAACTCGCTGGCTTCGTCAAAGCCGCGCACGACGTGCTGGACGAGGTCGGCTTCTCGCTGCTCATCTCCAACTCGGAAGGCCGCAAGGAGCGTGAGCGAGAGCTGCTCAGCCGGCTGTCGCGGCGGCAGGCCGACGGCGTAATGATGGGGCCATACACGCCGGTCGCCGGTGAGTTCGAGGCCTTCCTGCGCGATCTCGATATTCCGATCGTGCTGATCGATCGTGATCAGCCGGATTGGACTGATGCCGTTATGGCCGATCACGCCGAAGGGATGCGTGTCGCGGTCAGTCATCTGCTGGATCTCGGTCACCGGCGCGTGGCGCTGATCACCGGCGACGCCGGGCTCTATCCGGCGCGCGAACGCGTTCGCGGCTATCAGGAGGCTTTTGCCGCGCGAAATCTCGAGCCTGATCCTTCGCTCATTCACGCCGGGAGCTTCCTGCCCGGCGCGGGATTTCGTATCACCTCGGCATTGCTCGGCCAGCGCAACCCTCCGACCGCGATCATTTCCGGCGGCATCGACATGTTGTCGGGCGTGCTGCGCGCGGTGCGCGGGCGAGGCCTGCGGATACCGGAGGACGTGTCGCTGATCGCGTCAGGCCATTCCGAGCTCGCCGAGCTCGTCTCGCCGGCAGTCGCCATCATCGGCTGGGATCAGGCGGAGGTCGGCCGGATTGCGGCCGGCATGCTGCTCGATCGCATCCGAAACGACGGTCCGCACGAGCCGAGGCGCGTGCTCGTGCCCAACGAGTTCATTCCGCGCGCGTCGCTGGGGCCCCCAAGACGTACCTGAAGACTTGCCGTCCATGGCACGACCGGACGGCCATAGCATGCAAGGAGACAGTTCCATGAGTGGTGAGATGATCAACGGCAAGGATGACGAGCGGCCGATGCTGTTCCAGCCACTCACGATTCGAGGCCTTACGCTGAAGAACCGCCTCGTCGTGCCACCGATGGTCCATTACAGCTGCGAACCGGGAAATACCTGCGGAGCGTTTCATCTCGTGCATCTTGGTCGCTATGCGCTGGGCGGCTTCGGGCTCGTCTTCGTCGAAGTGACGGCGGTGGAGGAAGTCGGACTCACCAACGAAAACGACCTCGGCATCTGGAATGACGAGCAGGCCGAGAGCTTCAAGCCGCTGGTCGCCTTCATGAAGCGTCAGGGGACGGCGATCGGCATTCAGATCGGCCATGGCGGCCGCAAGTCGTCGGCACAGTCCGCCATGCAAGGCATGGGGCCGCTGACCGAGGAGAATCTGAAAGCCGGCGCCAGGATCTGGCAGCCGGTGGGCCCGACCGCCGAGCCGGTCGCCAAGGGCTGGCTGGCGCCACGGCAATTGACCACCGCCGAGTGCAAGGCCATGGTCGGCACCTGGGCAGCCGCTGCAAGGCGGGCGGTTGCCGCTGGGTTCGACACCATCGAGATTCACACCGCGCACGGCTATCTGCTGGCCTCGTTCCTGTCGCCGGTCTCCAACACACGCAATGACGAGTATGGCGGCGACCGCGCCGGGCGCATGCGTCTGCCGCTCGAGATCGTCGAGGCGGTGCGCCGCGAAATGCCGGTTGACATGCCGCTGTTCGTGCGCGTCTCGTCCGTCGACGGCACCGTCGAGGGCTGGAACATGGATGATACGGTCGCCTTCGCGCGCGAGCTGAAGGCGCGCGGCGTCGACGTCGTCGACTGTTCCTCCGGCGGAATCTCCGGCGCGGCTACGGCAGCGCAAGTGCCGCGCAGCCTCGGCTTCCAGGTTCCTTTCGCCGAGCGCGTGCGCAAGGAGGCGGATGTCACCACCATGGCCGTCGGCATCATTCTCGAGGCGCAGCAGGCCGAGGCCATCCTTCAGAAAGGCCAAGCCGACCTCATTGCCGTCGGGCGGCAATCGCAGTTCAATCCCAACATCGCCCACCACTGGGCGCACGATCTCGGCATCAACAGCCGTTTCGAAGATTGGTCGCCCGAGTTCGGCTGGTGGCTCGAGAAGCGGATCAAGACTCTCCACGGCTTTGCCACGCCGACGGGCGTCGTTAGGCGTCACTCCTGACCGGCGTCACACACATCGCTCGCAGCCGGTGAACGGAACGCCGTCCACGGCATCGCTGCTATCTTTGAGGATCCGCGGTGCCGCGCGACGGGTATCGCAGCGCGGGTCCAGCAGCGCGTTTCAGGTTCGCTGCTGAACCTGCGCCGAGTAGATATCGGCGAAGCGGTCGCACGACAGGTTCTTCTGCACCCTCCCCATCGTGTTGCGTGGAAGTAACTCGACAAGGACAATCGAACCGGCTTCTTCGCTTTCAGCCGGATTCCGACAAGCGGCGGAATCATTTCGTGGAAGATCCGGGTTTTTACGGACTGAGCGTTAACGCTGCCGCACGAGCACAAAGGTGGGGGTCTTGTCAGGAAGCGATTTGGCCATTTTAATCGAGAGATTGCAGTACGTTATTCTTATTGTAGAGCGCATTTCCGATGAAAGCCATCGAGCAGATTGTTGCCGGCTACGTTTCGTTGAAGGATCGCCAAGCCCTGGAAAAGCTGAGGCACCATCGTCAGCAATTGCTGGATGATGTTCAGATGCACACCATCCCAGGGTTCAAGCCGTCGATCGTGAGCGATATCCTCCGCGAGGAGATCGAGGTCATCGAAGGCGCGCTAGCGCGCGTAGATGAGGATCGATCATTGTCATGAGCAAAAACTTCGACGAGATCGAGACACTGAAACCAATGGCCTGCAGTGCCATCACCGATCCCAGTCTGAGGATGATATACGAAGCTATCCGCGGCGCGCTCGAGGCCGACGATGAATTCGAGGCAAGCGGCAAAGATCCCAAATTCCGAGTCCGGTCAACGGCCGAATGGAAGCGGCATGCCCGCGATCTTGAGGCGGAGATGTTGAAGCGAGGGCTCGAGTTCGACGTTATCGATTGGACGAATGGTCAGAGTGAGCGGCGAGAAAGCCGGTGAAGGCACCCGCTGTTCATGCGTAAACGCCGTTGCGATGGCACCAACGGACAAACGTGTAGATGGACCAGACCCGCGACCAGTACATGCCGGGCGCTCCGTCGAGAAAGGCTCGCCATAGTCGCTCAACCGCGTCGGGATTCAGGCCGGTGGGTGCGATCGCCTGCGGATCGCGCATGGTTCGATCCATGGCGTCCTTCAATCCGCGGCGAATCCACCGGTCAAAGGGCATGACGAAGCCGGTCTTTGGGCGCTCGAAGAGCGCAGGATCGAGACCGCGCAATCCGATCCGCCGAAGCATTTCTTTGCGCCCCAAGGGCTGATATCGCGCTTCGTCCGACAGGGCGTCGACGCTTTCAAACAATACGTGGTCGACCAGCGGAACGCGCTGCTCGAGCGAGCTGGCCATGCTTGCTGCATCATTGTCGCGCAGGAGGCGTTCACCCAAAAAGAGACGTTGTTCCATCACGCTAATAGCGGAAACAGGGGTACGGCCGGCCGTTTCGGCCGTCAGCCGCCGGCGCATCGCGTCGGGAAGGCCTTCCATGAGCGCGCCCGCGAAATCCGGTGCAAGCAATTCACCCTGAAATCCAGGCAGGAAGAGCGCGTAGGCCATCTGGTATAACGCCAGCAGATCCTCGCTACGATCGACCATATCCGGAAGCTTCGCCCAGCGCGTTTGAGGCGGCACGGGATGCGAGGATCGTCGCAGGGGCCAAGTCAACAAAGCTGCAGCCCTGGCTTGCCATTTTCTGGGAAATGCGCGGCCCCGATGACACCACTGCTGCAAGATCGGAAGATCGCGGTACGTCGGATACCCGCCGAACAGCTCGTCACCCCCGGTTCCTGACAGCGCGACGGTAAAGCCTGCTTCGCGAATAGCCCGGGAGATGAAATAGGCGTTCAGTCCATCGAAGGTTGGCTGGTCGAGACTATCGAGGGCGTCGTCCAGACTGTCGACGAACCGCTGCTCGGACAACACCACCTCATGATGCTGAGTGCCGATTGCCGCAGCGGTCTGCCTTGCGAACGGCGCTTCGTTGAACTGCTGGTCCTCGAACGCGAGCGTGAAAGTATGAACCGGGGCGTCAGCGGTCCGTTGCGCGAGATTTGCCATCGCGGAGGAATCGATGCCGCCCGACAGGAAAACGGCGAGCGGCACATCGCTGGCGAGGTGAAGCCTCATCCCTGCGTCGAGGATCGAGGCAAGCGTCGCTTCGTCCATTGTCGGTTTTGGCGACTCTCCGGGAATGCGCCAGAAATCGCGCTCGCTTATTCTACGGCCTGTCCCGTCAAACTCGGCGTAGTGACCCGGCGCAAGAAGTTCAACGCCCTGAACGGCGGTGCAGGGGCCGACAACAAACCCGTTCCATACGTTGCTCGCAACCGCCTGCGGATCAAGACGCGGCGTTCCGAGCAAGCCTGAGGCCAGCAATGCACGCAATTCGGATGCAAATATCAGCGACCACGTCGTGTTCGGATTGCTGGACTGCGCGATATACAGCGGCTTGATGCCGAGCTGGTCGCGTGCAAGCAGAAGTCGTCGCTGTTGCGGATCCCAGCTTGCGAATGCGAACATGCCGCGCAGCCATCCAACTGCCTCCAGGCCATGCAGGCCGAGTGCCCGCAGCATGACGGCGGTGTCGCCGCTGGACCGAAAAGACTGCCCTTCGCTCTCGAGGCGTTTGCGCAGGGCGACATAGTTGTAGATTTCGCCGTTGAACGAAATCACGTGCCCGGTTGTATCGTCCACCATCGGTTGGGCGCCGGCGGACGACAGATCGAGGATCGAGAGGCGGCGGTGATCGAGCATGACACCCCAGCCGCGGGCATCCGGCGTCGAAGCCCACGAGCCATGGCCGTCCGGCCCGCGATGGATCATGGCCTTGCTCATCCGAGCGAGCGCGGCCCGGTTGTTTTCGTCAAGCCGGCCGATGATACCCGAGATACCGCACATTCAATCGTCGCCTCCGGGGCTTGAGCTTGAGCTGGACCGCACGAGGTAACGTTGCGGAGAACCTACCAAGACTGCTTCGGCAATGCTTCTACGTCGAAAATCCAAGCGGATAAATGGATACGGCGCCTTTCTATCATTGTTTCGTTAAGAGGAACGAGGCAACTATTAACGCAAGGCTCAGGCTTAAGCATTGAGTAAGCCGAGCTGTGTGAAATGTGGGCTTAGCGAGCATCTCAGTACCTGTCGATGTCGGCAGGCAGGTTTGGATCGATGCACTCAGACCGCCTAAATATTCTCTTCGTGTCACAGATGCCTGCGAGCCCGCCGCGGATCGGCGCGCAGGCACGCATGCACGGTTTGATGACGGAATTGGCTCAGCGCCATGACCTGACGGCAGTCATGCTCGTGGATGACGAGCACGACATCGACGAATGCCGAACTGCCATGCAGGCCTATTGCCGCAAGGTGGTGCTCGTGCGTAACCCGTTCGGTCGCGATGGGATGCCGAAGCGCTTGCTTCAACTGCGCTCCCTGGTGTCGCCCCTCAGCTTCGAGCGTTTGCGAATCACGGCAGACGTAGTGCGGCAGACGCTGGACGACTTGCTTGGGTCCACGCGCTTCGACGTGGTTAATCTCGAGTTCACGTTCCTTGGTCACTACGAGTTGCGCAAGGCGCCGGCAGGAGAGAAGCTTCCGGTATTGGTCGTGGATTCTCACAACATCGACTATGACCTTGCCCGCCAGTACGCCCAAAGCGGCGACAGCCTGTTTCGTCGCCTTTATTCCGAAGTCAATTGGCGCAAGCTTCGGAAGGAGGAGCTTGGGACCTATCGTGACGCAGACGGCGTCTATCTATGCAGCGCGACTGACGAACGACGGCTGCTTGAAGAAGTGCCGGAAGCCAGGACTACTGTCATTCCCAATGCCGCGGACATCGAGTTCTATCGCCCGCGTGCCGACGATCCGAAGCCCGACGGGCGCACTGTCGTGTTCTTTGGTCTTTTGTCATATGCACCGAATGTCGACGGTGTCATCCACTTCATCAATGATATATGGCCGCGCATCGCGGCCAGCCATCCAGATGCGCGTTGCAAGATCATTGGCGGTTCGCCGCCCTCCGCCCTGTTGGCGCTGGCAGGTCCCCGAATCGAGTTCACCGGCTTCGTGCCGGATTTGAGACCGCATCTTGCCGAGGCGGCGGTCGTCGTCGTCCCTCTGCGATTGGGAGGCGGGACACGGCTCAAGATTGTCGAGGCTATGGCGATGGGCAAGGCAATCGTCTCGACAACCCTGGGCGCCGAGGGGATCGAGGCCGTGCCGGATCGTGACATCATGATCGCGGACGATGTCGAGAGCTTTGCCGCCCGTGTCAGCGGCTTGCTGGGCGATGCCGATCGTGCTGCGGATCTCGGACGTTCCGCAAGGCAATTGGCTGAAAGCAAGTATGCCTGGAGTTCAGCAGCTCGCGCTCTCGAGAGCTTCTACCGAACGAGACTCGCCATCAGTTGCGGTACGGATGAGAAGGCGCCAATGCGTCGCCAGCAGCAACGGGGCGTCGAGCGCTGAAGAACCGCTTCAGTTCCAGGAAACGCTTTTCGACGAACTCATAGCTCAGATAAGCGATTAGCAGCGAGACGAGCGCGCCCGCTGTCGCCTGTATTGCCACGGCTGCGCTGTGAGAGCCAAGCCATTCGCCGAGTGTCAGTTCGGTTCGATGAGTCACAAGGTAGTACGATATGAAGTGATGGTAGACGTACAGGCCGTAGCTATAGGTCCCGAGAAGCATCAAGGGTCGGCTGCAGAAGAGGCGCGATACCAAGGAATGCTTTCGCGCAACAAGCACCCAGATGAGGAGACAAGCCAACAGCACGGTGATGATGGAAGACCGAACCGGAAGGACGAAAGCGTTGCCTTGGTCGGTCACCAGGCGCGTCCAGATGAAAGTCAGGGACAGCAAGGCAAATGCAGTGGTCGCAGCGTACGGAAGGGCGCCCACAAGTCGCTGAAGTCCGCCCGGTTGTCGGACGACCACGGCGAGAAAGGCGCCAAGGGCCAGACCGTCCAGGCGAAACGGTGTCAACACGTAGGTTGTCCACCAGCTAAGTCCGGCCAAGGAGCCGCCCAGGCGAGCGAGCATCGCAGCGACCGATAGGCCGAGGCTGACCGCAATCAACTTTCTCGGTTGCTTCGCGACCAGATATACGACGAGCGGCCAGAAGAAATAGAAATGTTCTTCGATGCAAAGCGACCAGAGATGCTCCAGATATGAGAATGACCAGTCACCGTTCCATGCGATGTAGACGTTGACTCCGTACAGCCAGGCCCAGGCCTGACGATCTATCAGATAGTCGAGGGTCGGACCACGCAGCGGGCTCACAAGCGGAGCGACGAAGAAGACAAGTGCGAGTACGCCATAGTAGAGCGGAAAAATGCGCAGCACTCGCCGTATATAGAAATTGCGGAAGAAGTTCGGGTCCTCCCGTGAATCATAGAGGATTCCGGTGATGAGAAAGCCGGACAGGACGAAGAACAACTCGACGCCATAGGAGCCGTAGTTGGTGATTCCGACGACGATCTTCTCGACAGCGTTGGTCGGCAACGTATTGCCGACGAAGTGCAGTAGCATCACCATGACGATGGCAAGTCCCCGCACGCCGTCGAGCGCAGGAATGTGTCCGTGAAGGCGTGGCCACCGGTCGCGGACTGTTGCCTCGGCGGATTCGGTTGCCGGCAGCATACCTGCCGCGCGAGCCGATTCCGCCAGGCCAATTGTCGTCATCGGGACGACGTAACGATGGTTGTCGCGCCAGAGATGCTGCCGTTGGCGAGTCCCTTCAGCGTGTAGGCATCGATCCCGGCGACGATTGGATCGCTCACTGTGCCGACGATCATCCGAAGGTAAGTCATGAACTTTGTCGCTTCGACAGAATTTGCGTTGGACGCGAAGATGACATCTTTATTCCGCATCTCGAATTCTGTCGCGATGAAGTAGCCGCCGGGATCTCTCAAATCGAGAATATAGATAACGGGGACAAGGGGTCCGCTATAGCGAGTGCAGTCGACGCCGAGCTGCTTGGCAACTTCGCGTGGCTCTCCTCGGTAGATAAACACGGATCCAGGGTCGGCGTGATCATCCTTGAGGCCGCCCGCCTTCGCCATGGCCTCGGCCAGTGTCAGGCGCCAGGCTCCAAACGAGAACTGCCCCTGTTGCCCGGAAGCGCCCATCGCGAGGAAGGTTTGCGGCTGCGTGAATACGTAGACCGTATCTTGGGGGCGAACGAAGATGTTGTTTGCCGGTTGGCTGAGCAGCGATCCGAACGGTGCGGTACCCTGCCGGCCGTCGCGTTCGAGGGTCACCCAGGTATCGAAGCCGGGATTCTTGGGGCCGCCCGCGCGTGTGATGATGTCGAGCAGCCGCTCGCCGCTGGCGCTTGCAGGCAAGCGTGCAGGCGTTCCGACCTCGCCCAATACGCTGATCGACGTTGCCTTCTGATCCACCAGCGCAACCACTGCCTGTGGTTCGATCGCACGGTCCTGCAGGGACTTCACGATCGCATTCTGGACTTCCTCCGGCGTCCGGCCCGCAGCGCGGATCGAGCCACCATACGGAACTGTGATGTTGCCTTTGTAATTCACGGCCTGATTGGGCAACGTGACATAGTTTCCCTGACGCGTGCCGGCTTCGGTCGGAGTAAACAGGCCACCGGCCATCGATTCAAACAGCGTCACGCTGACCGTGTCGCCGATGCCAAAGCGAATCTCGGGCGGGCCGCGGCGATCCGTGAAAACGCGGTCGATCCGCCTGGAGTTGCGCACCAGGACCCTCTCGGTGTCAGCCGTCAGGCGCACCAAAGCATAGTGCACGCTTTCAGGGTCGGTCTGCCCCGCGCGGACATAGGAGCTCGCCGGTCCCGAGGTCGGCATGGTCGAGCAGCCAGCGAGCGCGATTGTCGCTGTGATGGCCAGGGCGCCCAACAGGCGGCCACTGAGACGCGAGGAATTGCCAGCCGAATGCGCCGGCGCCACTTCACGAGTGGTCAGGCGCGGCGTTCGTTGACTACTCTTGCCTGCACTTCTCGGCACGACATTGGACCCTGGTTAACGAAGATTAACGAACGCAGTCTTGGTAAACGCCGGTCTCCTCTTCGCGCTTGTTTGCGCGCCGCTTGCGGTCGTCGCCGTCCGGCATCGACTGCCGTACTGCCGGACAGAGGCTCGGAAGAAATTTGCGCGAGTAAACATGTACTTACGCGGCATCCACAATTTCCCGGAATATCAATCGACCAAGCGAAACACCCGCCCGCCCTGTGCGCCACGCTAGGGGACAAGCGTTAACGAAGCGTTCACTATAAAAATTCAGGAAAGATTGACTTATCGTTGGTGTTCGCAGCCGTGTCTGAGTACGTGTTGGCGCCAGTGCCATTGAGAGGCTGATCGTATCGCTGCGCGGCCCCACGATCGGGCAAGGCAGGCGATTAACGATCAGCGTGCTGCCTTGGCGACTGGAGTTGACGGGCACCGAGCATGCACGAAGCCGTATTGCGTTCTCAGCGACCAGGCTTGGCGGCTCCCTCCGGTCGGGTAATCGATAGATACGCGATCATCCCGCTGCTGGCTTGTGTCTACGCCACGATTGCTTTTCCCCTGATCCTCGTGACCTGTAGTCCGACGGACTCGGCTTGTCTTTTGGAAGCTCGACCAGAGAGCAAAATCTTTTGGCCGATCCTGTCCGCAGTCGCGCTCGTCGTTGCGCTGCGCAATCGGTCGCGACTCCGCTTTCCGCCGATCCTGATCATACTGTTTGCCTATCTTGCGCTGGCGGGGGCGAGCGTTGCCTGGGCATTCAAGCCGGAGGCTTCGGGGATCAGGTTTGCGCAGCAGGCCATGATCATCGCCTCGATCGCGCTCCCGGCGATCGTTGCAACTCGATCGACCGACCTGTTGCGCGGCCTGTTCTGGTGCTTCTTTATCGCTGCCGTGCTGAACATGCTGTTCGTCATGGGCAGGCCGCCGATCGACGTGAAGTTCGCCACATGGGGCTACCCCGGCTATTTCTCGGGCAAGAACTATCTAGGTGAATGCGCTGCCGTTGCATTCCTGCTTGCGCTCCATGAGCTGCTTCATCCCGGACGGCGACGGGTTCTCGGCATCGTTACCGCGCTCATGTCTGTTGCGCTGCTGCTGCTGAGCAATTCAAAGACGGCGCTTGCTCTTGCGGTGCTTGTCCCGGCGTTCGCCTGGACCTTGCTCAAGCTTTCCAGGGCTACCCGCGTTCCGGTGTGGGTGATTGTCGTATCGATACCGATTTGCTGGATGGTCTTTTCGTTCGTTACCGGCTTCAGCATGAATCGCGTGTCGTACATGCTGTACGGCGATTCGACTTTCACGGGCCGTACCATCATTTGGGATTTTGCAAATATGCAAATCGCAAAGAAGCCGCTGCTGGGCTGGGGTTATCAGTCGTTCTGGCTGGTTGGACCCGACGCGCCGAGCATCGTGGAAGCGCCGGGCTGGGTCAAGGAGATGCCCAACGCCCACAATGGGTATGAAGACACGTTGCTCGAACTTGGCTATGCGGGATTTTTCCTGCTTGTCGCGTTCATCCTTGCGACGATACACGGCATTGGTCGCCTGGCGCGTTTTGATCTTTCGCGGGCACGGATCCTGCTGTCGATCGTTCTCTACGTTGCCATCACAAACGGTCTCGAGAGCACATGGATGCGCGGCTTCGAAATGCTGTGGGTCGTGTTCGTCATAGCCGCGGTTGAAGCTGCCAGATATTGGGGGCAGGCGTATCCCGCGGCCAGCTTGCGAATAGCCAGGCGTCCAGCAATGCGGCGCATCCACGGACCGCGGCTCAGGCCGCCGTCCACTCCCATCAACGTCGTGAGGTCACGCTAGCAGGCGCGAAGCCAGCGGGTTCTGCGCCGCAAGTCAGAGGATGTATGTTCAACCGGAAAGTCATCGCGACGCGGCGCAACCCTGGTCACGAGACGCTGCGAGCGGCCCCGCGGCGGCGGCCTTGGCGATGTTTGGCTGCAACGATGATCTTCGTTGCATGCTCAAGCCATTCGTCCGCATTTGCTCTCGACTCGATGGAGATACTGCCCTCAGATCGCGCGACCACCTGGCAACCCGGCCTGACGGCCGAGGGTGGTATACCCTCTCGAAAAACCATCTGCGCGACGCTGTCGCCTCGTGGCGGCACACTCGATGACGCTGCGGTAATCCAGGGCGCAATCAACGCATGTCCGGTAGGGCAGGTCGTGCAACTGTCCGCGGGACGGTTTCTGATCAATGGCGGCAATTTCCTGCTGCTCAACAAGGCAATTACCCTGCGCGGCTCCGGTCCGGGCCGGACGATGCTCGAAAAGCAAGATGGCGCGAAACCTTTCAACGACGCGGTCGGTGCCCGGCCATCTCCGCTGGTCGTGGTGGGACCGTCGCTTTTCTCCAGCACGAGCGATACGGTCAATGCCGTGCGGTCGGCGAACCTTCGGAATGATGCAATAAAGGGCGAAAGAACGGTCGAGGTCGACGACGCTGCGGGCTTTGTGCCTGGACAGATCGTGCTGCTCGACGAGGCGTCGGCCGCTGATTGGCGTGTCGACCCGCAGGGGCGAGGGGAGATCTGGGCGTCGGAAGATTTCAGGGTTGTCTGGCAAAAGCACAAGCCCGCAATTCAGTTTGTCGATGACTTTGCACCCGATGGGTTTCCGTCGACGCCGCAAAGCGCCGGATCGTGGTTCGGGAGACCTGATCGGCCCGTCGCCGAGATCAAGGAGATCAGCGCCGTCTCCGGTTCCAGGATCACCTTCACGACTCCAATTCACATCAGCTATCGGAAAGCAAACGCAGCTCAACTGTCGCGATTCGCGCAGCCGCATGTGAAGCACGCGGGCGTCGAAGATCTGGCGCTCAAGGGAGGCGACGCGGGCAATCTTCGCTTCAATTGGGCTGCTTCTTCGTGGGCGAAGAACGTCGACAATTCGGTTTGGCACGGCGAAGGCTTTGCAATTCACAGCTCCTTCCGCGTCGAACTGCGCGAGTTCTACGTGCACGACGCGGCCTGGGCTCAACCCGGCGGAGGCGGATATGCGATTAGCCTTTCCGCCGGATCGTCGGAAGTTCTGATCGAGAATGGAATTGCCGTGAGGGCCAACAAGCTGGTGGTGGCGCGTTCCGCCGGGGCGGGCTCCGTGGTCGGCTATAATTACATGGACATGGGCTACATCAATACGAATGGAGCCTGGATCGAGACCGGGCTCAACGCCAGCCACATGGTGGGCGCCCATCACGTCTTGTTCGAGGGCAACTACGCTCAGAACGCCGACAGCGACGACACTCACGGCAACAGCATCTATCACACGTTTTTCCGCAACTATCTGCGCGGCGTCCGGGCAGCGTTCGACAATCAGGCTGGCGGGACGATCGATGATGTGTCGCAGCCCCGCAATGGGCCGCGTCGCGCCGCCGGTCTGATGGCGTATTCCTACTGGATGTCTTTCATAGGAAACGTGCTCGGGGTTCCCGGTCAGATGGACGGCTGGTCGTATGAAACCCGTTTTACCGACGCAAAGCCCGGCGTCTGGATGCTCGGCTGGGACGCCGTGAAGCCATATCCGACGGACGCAAAGGTTGCGACGTCCACGATTCGATATGGCAATTTTGATTACCTCACCAACAAAACGCACTGGGATTCCGGAAGCGAGGATCGCGCCTTGCCTGCTTCCATGTACCTCACAAGCCGCCCCCCGTTCTTCGACGCCGGGCGCGGATACGAGTGGCCTTGGGTGGACCCGGTCGGAGAGACGAAGCTTCATGTGCTTCCGGCCAAAGCACGCTATGACGCCGGCACGCCGTTCGTGCAGCCGAATTTGGATGGATCGGCACGCAAAAGTTCGCAGTGAGCACACGCCTCGTGGGCAATGATTAAATATATTTTGAACAGGCGCGGTATTGCGTCAATGCGTCACCTGACCGACGCCGAGCTCAGAGGCTAACTAGGCGAGCGCCCCGATTTAAATGCTGCAGACGTCGTTAACTACAATAGAAGCTAAGGCCTTCTGATCCGCGCGGACCTTGGGCATTTCTGCACGTTTTGGTTTAATCAGATTGCCGATTCGCTATCCGGTTAGTCTCCGGAAGAGGAATTTGATGCGCAAATCGGTCTTTCACGAGGATTGGTGGCTGGATGCGCTGGCTCCCGGTGGCTGGCGCGAAGTCACTTGTTCGCGTGGCGGGCGCGTCGTGGGTTCTCTCCGGTTCGTCACGCGTACTGAAGGCGGGATGAACATATGTGAGATGCCTCAAATCACGCGCTTTCTCGGGCCGACGGTCACGCTGCAGTCCGGCAAGACGGAAGCGCGCATGCGGTTGGCGCATGCGGTCATCACTGACCTGCTCAAACAGGTCGCGGATTTCGATCACGTCGAGATGACGCTCGATACCGGGTTTAGCGATGTGGCCGCGTTCCTCGCGTGCGGCTACGAGGTGCGCGCGCATCCGACTTTCATGCTGAAATGCACGATCCCCCGAGACGAGCTCTGGTCGGGATTGCGCGACAAGACAAAGAACGTGATACGACGCGCGCGGGAACGGCTCGCCATTCGCGAAGTCACGTCCCCAAAATACTTCGTGAAGTATTACCAGGCCAACCTGGAGGGCGCGAAATCGTATTTCGACCTCTCTCGATTGGAAGCTGTCTATGCCGCCGCGAGCGAGCGACAGCAATGCAAGATCCTCGCGGCGGTGGACTCGAACAACAACGTCCACGCCCAGGTCTTCTTCGTCTGGGACCACAAGTTCGTGCACTATTTCCTGTCATCGCGGGACAGGAGCATTGCGCATCCAGGCGCAGTAAGTCTGCTCCTCTGGAGTGGCATCGAGCTGGCGCACGAGCGGGGCCTTCATTTCGATTTCGATGGCGGAATCGAAAACGAGGCGCGATACAAATTCGTTGTGGCGTTCGGCGGAGAACTGGCCAATCGCTTCGACGTCAGCCGCTCCACCACACGTTACCGGCTTCACCGGCAACTACGCAGAGTTCCCCAAGCGCTGCTGCGGCGTCTCTCGCCTGGCGCCGCTACCGGCGACGTCAACGATCATGGGGTACGGCTCAACCATTTTCCGTCGTCCTGAGCGGATCGTTCCCGCAATTTCAGGCGCGCCATTAACTAAGGTTTTACAAACACGTGCATCAGCGGGCGATTTTGAAATAAGTAGGCGAGATAGAAACAGAATAAATTTGGAGGCGTTTAGATGCGCGTTCTCGTGAGCGGACATCTCGGCTACATCGGAACAGTGCTCACCCCGATGCTACGGCGTGCCGGGCACGAAGTCGTGGGCCTCGACAGCGATCTGTACTCTCGCTGCACATTTGCAGAAGGCGGGTCGATCGTGGATGTGCCGGCCCTTTGCAAGGACACGCGAGACATCGAACTTGCGGACCTGAAGGCTTTTGATGCGGTCCTGCATCTTGCCGCGCTGTCGAACGATCCGCTCGGCAATCTGAGACCCGGCCTTACCGACCAGATCAATCATGTAGCCAGCGTGCGCCTCGCGCAACTGGCCAAGCAAGCCGGTGTGCGACGGTTCGTGTTCGCGTCCTCCTGCAGCAACTACGGCAAGGCGGGCGAGGGCATGATCGACGAAACCGGAGCGCTCAACCCGGTGACTGCCTATGGCGAATCCAAGGTGCAGTCGGAGCGCGATATTGCCGGCCTCGCCGGTGACGGATTTTGCCCGGTCTACCTGCGACCCGCAACGGCTTACGGCGTATCTCCCCGGCTCCGATTCGATGTCGTGCTGAACAATCTCGTTGCCTGGGCGGTGACAACGCGGAAGATCCTCTTGAAGTCGGACGGCACGCCCTGGCGGCCCATCGTTCACATCGAGGACATCTCCCGCGCCTTTATCGCGGCGATGGAGGCTCCCGAGGCGGCGGTGTTCAATGAAGCTTTCAACGTCGGCCAGACGGCGCACAACTACCAGATCCGCGATCTCGCGAAGATCGTCGCCGATGTTGTCCCCGGTTGTCAGATCGAATTTGCCGATGGCGCCGGTCCCGACACGCGGTCCTATCGCGTGAGCTTCGAAAAGATTCGAACCAGGCTGCCGGAGTTCAAGCCGCAATGGGATGCGAAGATGGGCGCGGAGCAGCTCTATAAGGCCTACCGGGTCTCGGGCATCACGCTCGAAGAGTTCGAAGGTCCCCGGTATCAGCGCATCAGCCACGTCAACAAGTTGCTGGCGGACGGCGTGCTCGATGCGGATCTCCGCCATGTAAAGTCGAGGCAGAGCGTCGGGCAATCGGCTCTCGCCGCGAACTAATACACGCGCCGATCGATTTGACACACCAGGAGGACGGCGTGTCGGCGGCAGACGATGTCACAAGTTCAGGCGCAAAGATCTTTGCGCTTGCCCAAAAGATCTACCCGATCTGCCGCAGCATTACCGGTAACGGTGTGCGGCAGACCCTTCGGGAGATCGGTGCGCACATCTCCCTTGATGTCCACGAGGTGCCGACCGGTACACCCGTTCTCGACTGGGTCGTGCCGCGCGAGTGGAACATCCGGGACGCGTACATCAAGGACCCGCGGGGCCGGAAGGTCGTGGATTTCAGCGAATCGAACCTGCACGTCATGAGCTACAGCGTGCCGGTGCGCCGCACCATGTCGCTGGACGAGCTTAAGTCCCACATCTTCACATTACCCGATCAGCCGGACCTGGTCCCCTACCGAACGTCTTACTACCAGGAAAACTGGGCTTTCTGCATGGCCCACCGACAGCTGGAGCAACTGCGGGACGATAGCTACGAGGTCGTGATCGACTCGACCCTCGCCGACGGGCATTTGAGCTATGGTGAGTATTTTCACCGGGGAGAGTCAGACGACGAGGTGCTTCTGTCGGCGCATGTTTGCCATCCCTCGCTTGCCAATGACAATTGTTCCGGTCTGGCCCTGCTTGCGGAGCTCGCAAGCCGCATCTCCCAGATGCGAACGCGATACAGCTATCGGTTTCTCTTTGCGCCGGGAACGATTGGCGCGATCACCTGGCTCGCCCGCAATGAGCATCGTGTGTCTCATATCAAGCACGGCCTCGTGGTATCAATGGTCGGAGACGGCGCCGGTCCGACATACAAGAAGAGCAGGCAGGGCGATGCCGAGATCGACCGTGCAATGATACACACGCTGCAGCATTCCAAACTGACGCCGACGATTTTGGAGTTTTCGCCCTACGGCTATGATGAGCGGCAATACTGCTCGCCCGGGTTCAACCTGCCGGTGGGATTGTTTCAGCGCAGCCGTTTCGGTGCCATCCCTCAGTATCATACCTCGGCCGACGACCTGAGCTTCATTCGGCCGGAGCACCTCGGGGAATCCTTCCGCATCATTTCCGAAGTCATCGACCTGCTCGAAGGCAACCGCAGCTACTACAACACGTCGCCGAAAGGCGAACCGCAGCTGGGTAGACGCGGACTCTATGGTGCGATCGGCGGCGACAAGGACGCCGCTGCAGCCAACATGGCGATGCTGTGGATTCTAAATCTGTCCGACGGACATCATTCTCTGCTTGATATCGCCAGGCGTGCCGACCTGCCATTCCCGGTCATTCTGAAGACAGCAAAAGTGCTCGAGCGCCACGGACTTCTCGCGCCTGTGCGGTAAGCGCTCAGGTACCGTGAAGCGGCCAGTTCAAGTCTTTATCGGAGATCGTGCTGACGGCCAGAGGCCAGCTGATGCCGAACATCGGGTCGTCGTATCGGACGCCGTTAGCAGCCGAAGGCTCGTAGAACTCCGAAATCAGGTAATTGACCTGAACGTTGTCGCTCAAGGTTTGAAAGCCGTGTGCGAACCCCTTGGGGATGTAGAGCTGCGAACCGTTCTCCGCTGAAAGCTCGAAGCCGCGCCATTGACGAAAGGTCGGCGAGCTCGCACGCAGATCGATGATGACGTCCCAAATCGATCCGTTCAAGCAGCGCACGAGCTTAACCTCGCCGTGCGGCTCATTCTGAAAGTGCATTCCGCGCAATGTTGCCTTGCGCGAGGAGCTCGAGATGCTGTGCTGGGGAAATCTGGTCACGAGCCCGTGTGCACGAAACTCGTCTTCGCAAAACGTGCGCGCGAAAAAGCCGCGCTCATCGTGTGCAGGCTCGACTTTGACGAGCCACGCTCCGTCAAGTCCTGTTGCTTCAAAGCGCATGGGACGTATCCACTCCCGGCCGAGAGGCCAATTGTCGACGACCAGTTCTATACAATTTTACTAAAATTTTCAGCAACTGCGTGGTTTACCTTGTTGTTCGATATCGCTTCATATTGTTCGCTTTCATACGATAAAATTCAATCTAACGAGCCCGATTTAAGCGCCGGCAATCTCATACTCGGCAATCCTATATTCATGGTACGGCCCAATGAACGCTCACTCGAGATTCAAATCAATTCGGTCGAAATCCTCTCACGGTAACTGCCGTCTGTGCGGCGCGACGTTGAAATCGACGTTTGTCGACCTGGGGATGTCGCCTCTCTGCGAAAGTTTTCTCACAGCCGACCAGACCGACGCCATGGAGCCGTACTACCCGCTGCACACCGTGGTTTGCGGGTCCTGCTTCCTGGTGCAACTCCAGGAATACGTCAAACCGGAGCATATCTTCACCGAGTATGCCTACTTCTCGTCTTACTCGACGTCGTGGGTGGAACATGCGCGGCGCTACTGTGAGATGATCAAGGCCAGGCTGAGCCTTGGTGCCGAGAGCCGCGTCTACGAGATCGCGAGCAACGACGGCTACCTGTTGCAGCACTTCCTGCCGCTCGGGGTGCCGGTCACGGGAATCGAGCCGGCGGCCAACGTGGCCGAAGTTGCTAGGCAGAAGAACGTCCCGACAATGGTCGAGTTCTTCGGCCTGGAGCTGGCGCAGAAGCTGGTGTCAGATGGCAAGCGCGCCGATCTGATTATCGGCAACAACGTGCTGGCACAGGTTCCCGATCTAAACGATTTCACCGCCGGAATGGCGTGCCTGCTCGCGCCGCAAGGCGTGATTACGCTCGAATTCCCGCATCTTGAGCGGCTCATCGACGAAAATCAGTTCGATACCATCTACCACGAGCATTTCTCCTATTTCTCGTTGGTAACGATCGACCGTCTCGCGCGGCGGCATGATCTGAAGGTTTTCGATGTCGAGCAGATCCCAACGCATGGCGGCTCGCTTCGCGTCTATCTCTGCCGCGCCGACGCGATCCACGCCGTCTCGACCGCGGTGACCGCACTGCTGGCCCATGAGCGTCGGATCGGCCTGGAAGACATAGGTCAGTACGAGCAATTTACATCGCGTGTTCATCGCACCAAGCGCGAATTGCTGTCGTTCTTCATTGAGAGCAAGAACAAGGGGGCGCGGATCTGCGGCTATGGCGCTCCCGGCAAGGGCAACACGCTGCTTAACTACTGCGGCATCGGAACCGACTTTCTCGACTTCACCGTGGACCGCAACCCCTACAAGCACGGCCGCTATACGCCGGGAATGCACATTCCGATCCTCCCAGTCGAAGCCATTGACGAGGCTCGTCCCGACTACCTGTTCATCCTTCCCTGGAATTTGAAGAGGGAAATCGTCGCGCAAATGCGGCATGTCGCGGACTGGGGCTGCAAGTTCATCGTTCCGATTCCTAACGTCGAAATCATTGATCCGCGTGAGGTTGCGCCATGAAGGTTGTCCTTTTTTGCGGCGGTCTCGGTACGCGGATCCGCGAGTATTCGGAGAGTATACCAAAGCCGATGGTCCCGATCGGCCATCAGCCGATCCTCTGGCATGTGATGCAGTACTACAGCCAGTACAATCACAATGATTTCATCTTGTGCCTTGGCTACAAGGCGAACGTGATCAAGGATTACTTCCTGAATTATCGCGCGACTGCGAACAGCGACTGCGTGATTTCAGAGTACGGCAAAAAGGTCGAGCTGATCGGCGAACATCAGCCGGACTGGCGGGTTTCGCTGGTGGATACGGGGACATGGCGCAACATCGGGCAGCGCTTGCTGGCCGTCCGCCATCTCGTCAAGGACGAGGAGATGTTTCTTGCAAACTACAGCGACGGGCTGACCGACGCGCCGCTGCCTGACATGATCCAGAAGTTCAAGGAAAGCGGAAAGATCGGTTGCTTCGTGGCGATCCATCCACCGATCAGCTTCCACCTTGCCGAGTTTGATGCCCAGGGGTCGGTGCAGCGGATTCGCTCGAGCCAGGAGTCCGAGATCTGGATCAACGGCGGCTACTTCATCTTCCGCAACGAAATCTTCGACTACATCAAGGAGGGAGAAGAACTCGTCCAGGAACCGTTCAACCGTTTGATCGAGGGCGGTCACCTCATGGCCTATCGCTATGAGGGTTTTTGGCGCGCCATGGATACCCTGCGCGATAGACAAGTGTTGGAGGACATGGTGGAGCGCGGCGACACGCCGTGGCGGCTGAATCACTCGTCGGTAGCCAGCGCGGCGTAACCGGAATGAGAGCATTGCAGCTTGCCAGGCCCGGAGACCATCTGTCGATCTTGTGCCTTGGCGCCCATTCGGATGATATTGAAATCGGCGCGGGAGCGACGCTGCTGGAGCTGATCGAGCGCGGTATCAAGCTGGACGTGCATTGGTGCGTTCTAAGCGGTGGCGCCATACGGGAGGCTGAGGCGAGAGCGTCGGCGGCCGACTTCTTGCGCGAGGCTGCGTCCGCGAAGGTCGAGGTGCTGTCGTTTTCCGACGGATTTTTCCCGGAAAGGGGAGAAGCCATCAAGGAATGGTTTGAATCGCTGAAGCGGCGGGTCGAGCCCGACGTCATTCTGACGCATCGCAGGGATGATGCTCATCAGGACCATCGCCAGGTCTGCCGCCTGACCTGGAACACGTTTCGTGATCATCAGATTCTGGAATATGAGATCCCGAAGTGGGATGGCGACTTCGGTCAACCCAACGTTTACATGCCGGTGTCGGCGGCGGCGCTCGATCGTAAGATTGAACTCCTGCTCAAGCATTTCGGAACGCAGCGATCCAAGCAGTGGTTCGATGCAGACACCTTTCGTGGCCTCGCACGGATTCGGGGCATGGAGTGCAGGGCTACGGAACGCTTCGCCGAGGCATTTTTCGGGCGAAAGTTGACACTGATCTGACGATGGTTGCGCGGACGTCACGCAGCCGGTGCAAGTTCTGATTGCAGGATTTATCTCAAGGCGCACGATATGAGCACGTTATTCTCAAGTATCTTTCGCGCTGGTGACCTGGTGGAGGTCAGAAGCAAGGAGGAGATCCTCGCGACGTTGGATGCCAACGGCCGCTTGGAGGAAATGCCCTTCATGCCCGAGATGCTGAAGCATTGCGGCAAGACGCTTCGCGTCGGCAAGCGAGCTCACAAGACCTGCGATCCCGCGCTAGGTATCGGCGGTCGCAAGATGCTGAACACGGTGCATCTCGAGAACATTCGCTGCAATGGCGCGGCTCATGACGGCTGCGAGGCGGCCTGTCTGATATTCTGGAAGGACGCCTGGTTGAAGCCGGCGGGCGAGAAAGGGCCGTCGCCAAATGGCGCGGGCAAGCCTTTCGGGTCTGGCGGCTGCAGCGAGGAAACGCTGTGGAGCACGATCAAGCATCCGCCGAAGGTGGGCGAAACCGAGCCGACCTACGTTTGCCAGAACACACAGGTAAAATTCGCCACGCAACCCCTGAAGTGGTGGGATCCGCGTCAGTATGTCGAGGACTACACTTCGGGTAACGTTCGGCTGCAGGATCTCGTCGCCGGATTGACGTTCTCGGTCTGGCGTACGGTCACCGAAGCGGGGCTGGGCATCGGCACCGCGATGCGCTGGATCTACGACACGTTCCAGCGCATGAGAGGTGGCGTGCCTTATCCGATCAGGCCCTTCGGTGTGCCAGAGGGTAGCAAGGCCCCGCAGTCCCGGCTTGATCTGCAGGTGGGCGACGTCGTGCGAGTCAAGCCGTACAAGGACATCCTCGAGACGCTGGACTGCAATTACCGCAACCGCGGCCTGTATTTTGATCCGGAGATGGTACCGTTCACGGAACGCGAGTACGAGGTCGAGAGGCGTCAAAAGCAGATCATCGACGAAGCTTCGTGCAAGATGGTCCGTTTCAAGACGGACGCGATCATCCTGAAGGATGTCGTGTGTGAGGCGCGCTATGCGATCTGCCGCCGCTTCTGCCCGCGCGCCATCTATCCCTATTGGCGAGAAATCTGGCTTGAGCGGGTACCTCAAAGCCAGAATCCGGCGAATTGAGCGGGAACGACGCGTGCATCGGAACGAACGCACCGATCAGTATTTTGCGGACAACAAGCCATATTCTGGCCTTGGCCGCAGGTCGCTGCACAGCGGCGTGGCGTTCATCGCTGCGCGCGGACTGAATATCTTCGTTCAGTTGGCCTCCACGATCGTACTGGCGCGACTGCTCGGACCGCATGATTTCGGGTTGGTGGCCATGATGCTGGCCCTGATCGGCTTTGCTCCCCTTTTCGTCGATCTCGGGATGAGCGAGGCCTCCGCCCAGCGGAGCAGCATCTCACGCGCCGAGGTCAGCACGTTGTTCTGGCTGAATGTTCTGATCGGCGTCGTGCTGGCTGTCGTGCTGGCTGCGTCCGGTCGGTGGATAGCGCGTGCCTTCGCCGAGCCATCGCTCGCGGGCATGGCGGTGGCATTGTCGGTGACCTTCCTGATGATGGCTTTGTCGACGCAGCACTATGCGTTGATGCGTCGGGCAATGCAGTTTCGCCGCATCGCGATGATCGACATATCGGCGAACATCATCGGAAGCGCGGCAGCCGTCGGAATGGCGCTTTCGGGCTGGGGCTACTGGGCGCTGATCGCCAAGCCGATCATAACGTCGGCTTTGACCGTCGTGGGAGCCTGGACCGCCTGTCGATGGATACCGGGCAGGCCCAGACTTACGCCAATGGTCAAGGAACTGCTGAGGTTCGGGCTGGGAGTGACCGGCTTCACCATGACGGATTACTTCGCTCGTTCGGCGGACAGAATCGCGATGGGCTATTTCCTCGGTGCAGGGCCGCTTGGCTATTTTCAGAACGCCTTCACGATCTACAACAACCTGCTGTCGATTCTCAGTGAGCCGCTGCACAACATCGCGGTGTCGGGACTGAGCAAGCTCCAGCACAGTGCGGCTGAACTGAAGCGCTCCTGGGAAGGCGCGTTGTCACTGCTTTGCTACTTTTCGGGGCCCGCCTTCGCCGCCCTGGCCGTGAGCGCTCATGACATCGTGATCGTGCTTCTCGGAGAGAAATGGTCTCCCGCGGGCCCCCTGCTCTGTATCCTCGCCATTCGCGGCATTGCCGACTGCATCGAGCGAACTCTCGGTTGGGTCCATGTCGCGGTCGGGCGTCCCGATCGGTGGATGCGATGGGGCATCTTCAGTGCAATCTGCCAATTGGTTGCGCTTGCAGCTGGACTGCCGTTCGGCGTGATCGGAGTGACGATCGCCTACACGGTCACCATGTTCGTGCTGTTCGTTCCTGCGCTCGTCTACGCCGGCAAGCCGGTCGGGATCAGCATCGGGGACGTCCTGCGCGCGACAGCGCCGCAGACCATTGCTGCGCTGGTCGCCGTAGCGGTCGCCTTCTCGATACAGGAGGCATTCCTGCAGGAATTGCCGCGGTTGCTACGAATCCCGGTCGCGAGCGTGATCTGTGTGACGGCCTACCTGACCGTCGTGGTCGGGGTCTTCAGGATCACACGGCCGTTGCAACTCGCGTGGTCCTTGCTACGCGACTTCGGCATTGTACGACTGCAAGTCAACTCCTGATCCTGGATTACGCCCATGACCTCCGTTGAGCGCTTCCTGATTAACTTGGACACGTGGCCCGCCGGGGCATTCCTGAGGATCGGCCTCGGCCTTTGCATTCTGCCGGTGTTCCGACTGCTGTCCGGCGGCGACGATCGTATCGTCGTCGCGTTGACGATGTTTCTCGCCCTGCTGCTCGCGCTTCGCCTTGTGCCGGCCGTGTGCCGGCGTGTTCTTCCGTTTTCGCGCGAAGCGAAAGATCTGTGGTTCAAGCGTCGCAATCTTGGCAAGAGGTACGATTCCTACCAGTGGCAAAAGCTGTTCTGGATGGGGCTGGGCATGCTGCCCTACGCACTGATCTCTGGTGGATTGGGGCGCGGGGAAATCGTGCTGCTTGTGATCTGTACGATCGGCGGCGGAGCAGGGCTGCTGCTTTGGCGTAGGACCGGTCAGCTCAGCGTCGGTCCCGCCACTGCGAAAGCGACGAAGTTACCGCCGGCCGCGGTCGCGTCGACGCCGCCCTAGGACCGGGCCGCCCTACATTACGGGAGCCTGCGGCACTCGGTAAACCTGTCGCCGTCCGGCGTTTCCGCCTTCTCGAGGCAATGAGCCTTATCGGTAGCCTTGCCGGCTACGACAAAGTCGTAGGCCTGGTTTTTGAAGACCAGCACGTAACGGCCGGGTGAGAGGACGAGATCGGGGTTCACTGGCTGCAGCTCGACCATCTCGCGGCTTTCAGGGACCGGCGCTACGGTCAGGTCGACGGAAACGGACCGGATCGCCCAGGCATCGTTGGCCGTAGCGACTGCCGGTGACGACGGTGTTCGTGCCACCTGGGCGAGAATGCGCAATTGTGCGTTGTCGGGCGCGCTTGTCATAAGCTCGCGCTGATACGCGACAAACGAAAGCGGGCCGTGCGGCACCACAACCGTGCCCGGCTTCGTGGTCAATACCGACACGGCGATCCGGCTGTCGGGAAGGCGGATGTTCATCGGCTCGAGCCGGATCATCCGCCCGTTGCTTGACGCAAAAATCCCATATGTCGTCGGCAGTGAACGTGCGGGTGGTGCGGGCGCGGCTGCATCGATCGGAGCACGATGTACGAACGTGGCAACTGCCGGTTTCAACTTGCGTCTGCTTTGCGGCGGCGACTGAACGGGCGTCGCGTTCGAATGGCTGGCAACCTGGGATGCTGTGCTGAACAGGGATGCAACATTGCCCCGCATGAGCATTCCGGTCCCAATCGCCAGCAGAACCGTTGTCGGAGCAAGGAACCAGACAAAGTTGCGCACCTTCCATTCGCTGGTGACGGAACGTCGGTCCCGCGGCGAGCTCTGAAGTTCTTCCGCGATCAGCTTGTCGATCAGTATGATCCGCTGTTCCTGCACCGCGACGCTCGCCTCGGCAGTGCTGGTGTGCACGGGCGGTTGCACTGCTGGACGGATTGACGCCGGCGGTACCGAGTTCGGACCTGGGTCCGCGGCCGGACTGAATCCCTCTCCTTCATCTGCTTCAGGCGTGTACGAGGCAACGGCCGAGCCGGCATGCGAGTCCGGTGGCGCTGGCTGCGTGTCGTTGTCGGATTCCTCCGCTGAAGCATCGTTTGGATCGGCCGCAGAGGAGACGGACCCGTCGTCTGGTCCGGCATCAGGCGGAGCCACATTTGTCCAGCGGCCGATGTTCTCCGCGGCCTCATTCAGGCGCAGACTGACCTCATCCTGCGGGAGCACGATCGGCTGCAGGTGTTCCAAGTCGGGGACCGGGTGGGCTTCATTCGTCGGCCCACCGCCTGGCAAGCTCGGATTGTCGCCGAGGATCGTCGGTTGCTTGTCGGTCGGACTGTCTGGCGGCGGCTCGGCGGGATTTCGTTCCGGATTTACGGGCTCGCGCAGGCGGGCTTCGACGAATTGCGTCCAGGCGCCACGCCGTCGCAGAGGTGCAGCAAGCCTGTCTGCCTGACGTGGCAAGGGCGGCGCATTGAGGATGGCCGCCTGAGCCGAGGGGAGCTGACTGGACCGTTTCATGCCTGGATACGCAGCTTGACGTTTGTCCGCCATTGCGGACGTTCGCGACACCCTGGCGATCATATGAAAAGGATCGCCTACCTGCCGGGATGTAGCAGCCGCCGCTTAACAGGCCGTTAACCATAAACCGGCGGAAACGCCGCATTGCTCCGCACTGCGCGAGGTGACGATTTCAGGCGGCCGCTGGCAGCTCAAAGGATCCGGCGATCTGGCGCAGACGGTTGGCTCGTGCGCGCATCTGATCGGTATGAGCAATACCGAGGATGTCGAATACCGTCTGTATGCGGTAGAGCCAATCGTGCCTCAGCGCGGCTTCCCGGACGTTTGCGTTCTGAACCGCTCGCAGTCGCGCCGGGTCTGCGTCCAACGCTTCGAGGATCTGGCAAATGTCGGGCGAATCGAAGGGTACATGAATGACGGCGTCGGGCCAGTCGAACTGCCGTGCAAACTCTTCGGTGCGCGGCGCTTCTCCAACCATCACCGCCCCGGCTGCAGCGCCTTCATAGTAGCGAGCGGAAATCTCATCACGGCCGGCCGTGAATTCCGGGTTGTTGACGTGACTGCGATTGGCAATGAAATAGCGGCTGCGCTGCAGGATATTCGCAATCATGATGCGGTGTTCTTCCGGATTGTCGACCCGGAACGTCCTTTCTTTTCGGTTCGAACCGCTCGCCGCCACAGTGTCGTAGTAGTAGAAGAAGCGCTCTCTCTCGGCGCCGGCCAGCAACGCGGCGTGGGTCGTCGCCGAACGACGCCCGATGTTGCACACGGCGATCGATCGCTGCTGCTCGGGCCTCGGCGCGAACCGCTCCACGTCGACCGCCAGCGGCAGATAGCTGCACGGTCGACCTGCTATTCGCGCAATCTGCGGTGCGCAGTGATGCAGGCCGACGAATATATGATCAAATCCGGATAGGAGCTCGACCAGATACTCCGGGATGTCGTCTGCCCAGACTTCAGTGATGAAGCATGCGGCCTTGCGACACCGTTTGCGCCAGTCGGGAATCGCGGCGAGCGAGTGAAGTTGATACGCATTGCTGAAGATCGGGAAGAACAGTTCGTAATCACGTTGCAGCCGCAGTTGCGGCGGGGAGGGTGCCAGCACACCTGCCAGTTTGGTCGATCCTGATGCAAGGCGCGTCCACTTGTAGACCCGTCGCGAGAACTCCAGCGCAGCGCGATTTTGAACATCGAACCGATCGGCGCGCGTCATCGCCGCCAAATTGTCTTCGAACTCATAGCTGAGGCAAAATGCAACAAGATCGGAAATCCGACGCTGCGAGAGGAGTAAAACCTTGCCTTCCACGAGGCGCTGCCTCCGACCTATCAAATGCCGGAAAGTGCCGGCCACACGACTTCCGGAATCTCTCGACCAGGAGCGAGTTGCGCGTTGATCGTCGTCACGATGCGCGCAATGGCGCCAATCAACGCTAGTCCAGATACGCTATTTAATCTTGTTTTGTACAAGTTTTCCCGAAATTGGATAATGCGAGCCTGTGGAGTTCATTGCACGCGCATTGGCATTCCCGCCGTGCCGTTGCGAATGCAAGCACGAGGATGCATCGGCGAAGATTTGCGAATGGTACAGCGAATCCGCGTTAACCTGGAGAAGTTAAATCTGGAACTCGCTGGCAGTAGCGAAGAACGTCAGCGGACAATGACTGAGTGCGCGTTAACCCGAAAAGGTTAAATCTGGAACCGCCTGACAACAGCCGGCTTCGATGATGCGCAACGCGCTCTGCGGCAACTCCGAGAATTAGCTATAAATTTCATTTAACATGTGCCGAGCCAACGTTGGCGATGAACGCGTCGGGAAAATCCGGTAGCGTGCCGCATCATTTCGAAACGACAAAAATATTCAACACGGCAAATCATTGAACACAGGCGGCGTCGGGGTTCATGCGTATTCTTAGCGTATTTGGTACTCGTCCAGAGGCGATCAAAATGGCACCGCTTGTGCTTGCGCTGGGCGAAGCAGAAGGAATTGATACGCGCGTCTGCGTGACGGGCCAGCATCGTCAGATGCTCGATGATGTGATGTCGGCCTTCTCGTTGAAGGCTGACTACGACCTGAACATCATGCGACCGAACCAGTCGTTGAGTGAAGTGTTCAGCGCGGTCATGACCGGAATCGATCCGGTCATCGCCGATTACAATCCGGACTACGTTCTTGTACAGGGCGACACTGCAACCAGTACGGCGGCTGCACTTGCCGCGTTCTTCCGGTCGGTCAGTGTCGGGCATGTCGAGGCGGGATTGCGAACCGGCAATCTCATGAGTCCATGGCCGGAGGAAGCCAATCGGCGGGTCACTGCTGTCGTTACGACGAGGCATTATGCACCGACGTTGCGTGCGCGTTCTGCCCTGCTGAAGGAGGGGTATCCGCCAGACGCTGTCATTGTCACCGGCAATACCGTGATCGACGGACTGCTTCGTATGGCTTCAAATATCTCTCAACCGGGCGAGCTTCGTCGGTCGCTTGAAGCGAAATACTCATGGCTCGATACGTCGAAGCGACTTGTGCTCGTGACCGGACATCGGCGCGAGAGCTTTGGATCCGGGTTCCGGCAAATCTGCGAGGCATTGAAGACGATCAGTCGGCGGGACGATATTCAGATCGTGTATCCCGTCCATTTGAATCCGAACGTGCGCGGGCCGGTGTTCGACCATCTGCGCGATGCGTCGAACATCTTCCTGATCGAACCCCTGAACTATCCCGAGTTCGTCTACCTCATGACGCGCTCGTATCTCATCCTCACCGATTCCGGTGGAATTCAGGAGGAGGCACCGGCGCTTCGGAAGCCCGTGCTCGTCATGCGAGATACCAGCGAGCGGATGGAGGCCGTTGACGCCGGCGTAGCTCGCCTGGTCACCACCGACCCGGCTCGCATCGTTGCAGGCGTCGAGCGCCTGCTTGATGTACCAGCGGAGCACGAAGCCATGGCTCTCGGTGCAAATCCATTCGGTGACGGGCGAGCCAGCAAACTCATCGTGCGGGATCTTCTGAACGTCCGTCGGCCGCAACGTCCAACTGATCACATCACGAGCGTCAATGGTTTTCCGAATGCCGAGATGCATTCGCGGCCGACGCCACCGCTCTCCCAACCGGCGCACTGATCAAACGAAGCCATGGACACCAGAACCAATCAATTGGCTATTCAGGAATATGGCCAGCCGCTTGCGGAAGACTACGGTCCGCCTGCGGCGGGCCGTCCCGCTTTCGGCTTGTGGGACATCATCGACGTTCTGCGCCGCGAATGGCGGTTGCCCGTTATCGGACTGTTGATTGGGCTGGCGGTTGCCGTGGCTTCCGTTGTGGTCATGAAGGCGCCCTACAAGAGCAGTGCGCGCATCCTCATCGATCGAAGTCTGAATCGTTATCTGCAGACGAACAAGATCGTAGATCAGCCGACGATGGATGAAGTGGAGGTCGGCAGTCAGCTCTACGTACTGTCATCAGACAGGGTCCTGCTTCCGGTTATTCGCTCGCTGGGTCTGGCCAGTGATGGCGAGTTTGCCGGGCGATCTGCACTTGGCAGCGCCACAGACGGGAACTCCAGCACGGCGGAAGCCACTGCAGCCGCTGAACGAGCGGCGCTCGAATCTCTGCTGAAGCGGGTGACTGTTGCACGTGAGGATGTCGCGAACGTTATCAACGTAACGGTCGAGTCGCAGAGCGCGGAGAAGGCCGCGAAGATCGCCAACGGAATCGTGGATAGCTATCTCGCGTCCCTGCAGGACGCAAAGCTGAAATCAACGCAGAAGGTGAGCAAGTGGCTGCAGGAGCGGCTGATCGAGCTGAAGAAGCAGGTGGCCGATGCTGACAAGGCGCTGCAGGACTTCAAGACGGCAAACAATCTCAGCAGCACTGGCGCTCAGGATACCGAGCTCCTGGCAAGTCTGAATACCCAGCTGATGAATGCCAAGTTCGCGGCAGTCGAAGCAAAGGAGCGTCTCGACCGGATCAAGCGGACAGAGGCAAACGGGATTCCGTCGGCCGTGTCGACGGACGCGCTATTCAACGACAAGCGAGCGGCGGTCATCAACTTCGCGCTCAACAACAGCGAACTTGCACGTCTCCGCACGCAAAAGCGCGATCTTGCGTCTCGGCTTGCGGAGATGGAAGCTCGCGTCGGTCGCAAGCACGCGGCTGTCGTCAAGCTTCGTGCGCAGCTCAACAGCGTTGACGCCGCCATTCGGTCCGACGAGGGGCGCATTACCGATTCCTACGCCAGCGAATACGAAGTCGCTAGGGCACGACAGACTGAACTCGAAGACACCGCCGCGAAGCTTTCCGCGGAAACCGGAAGCCAGCTGCGCGAACTCGAGAGCGCCGCAGAGGCGCTGCGCAATCTCTATAGCGGATTTCTGCAAAAGCATAAGGAGATCGAGGCGGCGCAGGCGGAGACGCTTCCGGCCCAAAGTGCGCAGATCATCACGAGAGCAGTGCCGCCGCTGACAAAGAGTTCCAAGAAAACCCTCGTCGTGGCGGCAGGCAGCATTTTTCTCGGTCTGTTTCTCGGCATAGGCTCTGCCTTCGGACGTGAATGGATGGCGGATGTGTTCCGTACGCCCAAGGCCGTCGAGCAGGTGACCGAGACGCGGTGCATCGGACTGCCCTTCGTCTATGCTGGTCAATTGCCAATCGAGGAGCATGTCCTTGCTGCCCCCTTCTCGCGCTTCGCGGAAGGTCTTCGCAATGTGAAGGCGATGCTCGATCGTTCGTCCGCCTCGACCGGGGGCAAAGTCATCGGCGTCGTGTCGGCGGTTTCGAAAGAGGGAAAGACTGTCGTTGCCGCCAATCTTGCCGCGCTCATATTGTCGTCCTCTGGATCGCGCACGCTGTTGATCGATGCCGACCTTCATCTCCGGAACCTCACGACTGCACTGTCCCCCGATGCGAAGGTAGGGCTTTTCGAAGCGCTGGAAGATCCTTCCCGTCTTGGCGAGTTTATTTGCAAGCGACCGCATTCGGGGCTGGATGTCCTGCCGAATGCCTGCGCGCTTCGGATTCCCAACGCTGCTGAACTCCTGGGCTCGCGGGAAATGGAAAACCTGCTCGCCGTGGCACGGAAGTCCTATGACTACATTGTGGTAGAGGTGGCGCCGATCATGTCGGTCGTCGATGCAAGGCTGATCGAGCGCTTCATCGACGAGTTCGTCTTCGTTGTGGAATGCGGTCAGACCAAGCGTACGAGCGTGCTCGAAGCGTTGTCGGTAACGCAGCTCATCCGTGAGCGCGTGTCGACCATTGTGCTCAACCAGATCGATCCCGTCGAGCTTAGAACCATCGAGGCAAGAAATGGCGTCAGGTCCGAAGGATATTACCGGGAGTAGACCTGTGGACGAGCTTGACAGTCGCGCTTCAGGTGTTCCGCACAGCGCCACGCCGCGCAGGTATGTGTTGATTTCGCCCTGCCGCGATGAGGGAGCCTATCTCCGCCGCACGCTGGACAGCGTGGCTGCACAGTCGGTGCCGCCAGCGCTGTGGATCGTCGTTGACGATGGATCCACCGACGATACGCCACGGATTCTGGAAGAGTATGTGGCGCGGTTGCCTTATCTGCGCGTCGTGCGCCGCCAGGACCGAGGCCATCGGCGGGTAGGGCCCGGCGTGATTGAGGCGTTTTATGATGGTCTCGATCAAGTGTCGCTCGGCGACTTCGGCTATTTGTGCAAGCTTGATATGGATCTCGACCTGCCGCCTCGCTACTTCGAACTGCTGATGCAGCGAATGGAGGATAATCCACGTATCGGGACGACCTCAGGCAAACCCTGGTTCGTCCATCCCCAAACTGGCGATCTCGTGCCCGAGGTCTGCGGCGACGAAATGTCGGTTGGAATGACGAAATTCTATCGGGTTGAGTGCTTCGGGCAGATCGGGGGATTCGTGCGACAAGTCATGTGGGATGGCATCGATTGCCACCGCGCCAGAATGCTGGGCTGGATCGCGGAGAGCGTCGATTCAGAGCCAATTCGATTCGTCCACCTTCGTCCGCAAGGGGCCAGCCAGAAGAGCATCTGGGCAGGCAGAATTCGTGCTGGCTTCGGTCAGTATTTCATGGGCACTTCGCCGTTTTACTATCTGGCGGTGGCGGCTTCCCGTCTTCGCGCGCACCCAATGTTCATCGGAAGCATCGCGATGCTTTGGGGTTATTTCAGCAGCTGGGCAAAGGGGTTGCCGCGCTATAACGACCCCGAGTTCAGACGTTTTCTTCGTACGTATCAGCACGCGTGCCTGAGACTGGGTAAACGAGCTGCCACGGCTCGCCTGGACGCCGAGCAAGTGGCTCGGTGGCAAGCCAGCCGGCAATCGCCGCAGGGGAGTTGAGCAGATGAAGCAACACGCGAGCCTATTGGGCGTCGAATTTGATGCGGTTACGCTCGATCAGGCGGCGCAGCGCTGTGTCGATATCTGTCGCCGCTCGAACAGTTCTCACGTCGTGATGACGATCAATGCGTCGCATCTCTGCATGATGCGGCGAGACGTGGAGTTGGCGCACGCATGTTCCGCGGCCGATATGACGGTGGCGGACGGTATGCCGGTGGTTTGGGCAATACGAGCGTCAGGTCAACACATGCCGGAACGCGTGGCCGGCATCGATCTGATGGAAGGACTTTTAAGGGGGGCCGCGTCCAACGGACTTTGTGTCTATTTTCTAGGGGCGCACCAGCAAGTCGTCGAAAAGCTCGTGTGCGTCTGCGAGGCGCGCTTTCCGCAGCTGAAGATCGCTGGTTTTCGGAACGGCTACTTCGGTCCGGACGAGCACGAAATTATCGTCGATGAGATACGAGCCAGCGGCGCCCACATTCTCTTTATCGGCTTGCCGTCCCCGTTCAAGGAGGTATGGAGCGAACGCTATCGGGATCGGCTGCAAGTTCCCGTCATCCTGGGGGTCGGCGGCAGCTTCGACGTCTTGGCCGGCTTTATCAGGCGCGCTCCTCGGCTATTCCAATCGCTCGGTCTCGAGTGGTTCTGGCGCCTGATGATGGAGCCGCGCAAATTATGGCGGCGATATCTTTCCACCAACAGCGAGTTCATCTGGCTGGCGCTCCGCGAAGTGGTGGCGCGCAGGGCTTACGCCGCCCGTCCGGGAAGAGCGATCGCCGGATCGGCAAGCGTGGTGCGGAGAGACGACCGAAAAGTGGGTACGGAACGCAGGGTAGCTGATCGGCGAATTCTTGTCAGGCGAAGGAGCAACGTGCGGGATTCGCAGCTTCCGATGCCCGATCGCCGGCGCGGCATAGAGCGACGTATCTCAGAGCGTCGGGCACGGTCGGCTAATGCCCTCAAGGGTATCGAGGTGAGCGCCTGATGTATCGGCTGACCAACCAGGATCACTGACCCAAGCAGGCAGCTCAGCGATTAGCCTCATGGCGCAAGCGCGGGAAGCATCAAAGTGATTAAACCGCCAAGCAGTACCGATTCCTTCGGGTACGATAACGCAGACCAACCCATCGTCGTTAAGCTAAAGCCTGATGTGTACGTATTTGGGTATGAGTTCTGCCACGTTCTGCAAACGCTGATCAAACACGGCTGCGTGCCCGCCGAGCTTATCTATGAAGACGGAGGGGCGCTCATCCTTATTTTTGATCCCAATGAGAAGAAAGCGGAACTATGGTCAGGATGGTGGAGGTGCGACAAACCCGACATTTACTCCATCATTGAACCAGAGCATCGCGGGCTCGTGAATCAAATATTCGAAACCGCAGACGCCTTCATGGAGTTTTCCAATGCTCGATCTCCTCAGATTGAGCTGATCCCAGGCCAGATCCAAAAGATTCAAAGATCGGAGGCTGCGGTTTTCCGCGGGGACGCCCTTCGTCCTCGACCTCTATAAAGAGCTGCTTCCGCACAGCGCGCATTGGAGGCGTTTTTCTGAGTGTTGGGAATGGCGGCAGCGCTCCCCCGCTACCACGGGCTACGAATTTCGCCACGCCAAGCGTCGATCCTCCACCATTGCACAATCCGGACAGCAGCGGCGGCTCAGAAATTTGAGGTTGAAGCAAGCCGAGGCGGAGCACCGCTGTCGGTCAATTTCGAACAGCCTGTTGTGATCCTCGTTACGGCTCAGCCCGATAGGCCGGCTTTGCGCAAGCCGTCGAGGAAGTGCTCGCGTTCGGCAGAAATTCTGTACCTTTCGGCCCGTGCTCGAACGAGATCGAGGGTGTTCGCTGGCGGCGTTGCGCCGTTCGCGCTCATTTCTCGACAACGTTCCGTGACGAACGCTTCGGCTTCGGATCGCGCTTCGCTGAGCCGACCCATCTGCGCATAACAGGCGGCAAGCAGACTGTGCGACCAGCGGTCGGGGGATCGTGCCTCCATCAGCGTCTTGACTGCTTCATCGTACTGGCGCCCCGAATAGAGCGCGAGCGCGTGGTACCAGTGGTACAGATTGGGCGGGAAGGGATTCAGTCGTTTGGCCGCACCGATCCATGTGAGGGCCTCTCGCCACCGTCCCCAGTAGACCAGAATGTTCGCGAAAACGGCGGCGACGTCGGCGTCGTTTGGATTGAGCGCGAGAGCCCGGCTGAAATGGATTTCGGCCTTGGCGTCCTCGCGACGCAGGAACAGCAATTGCGCGAAGACGCCATGGGCCCAGGCGTCGCCGCCGTCGATGTCGAGCGCGGTCTCGATCTCGCTCAACGCGTCGTCGAGCTTCGCCGTGCCGGGCGATTCGAGAAACACGTCGCAGACGATCGTCCAGGCTATGTTGACGTGAGCGCGGGCATATTGCGGATCGAGCGCGACGGCGTCCCGGAAAAACTGCCTGGCTTCCGCCATGCCCTTCACCGTCAATTGACGCCACCGCTCGTTGCCCAGCAGAACCAGGTCATAGGCGGTGATGCTCGGGGTCGGCTTGCGTCTGGCGATCTCGCGGCCGGCGTCCTCGAGCCGGCCCGGAAGGGCTGCGACGATTGCGCGGACGATCTCGTCCTGCAGGGCGAAGACGTCCTCGAGTTCGCGGTCGTAGCGCTCGGTCCAGAGATTGTAACCGCTGGCGCCATCGAGAAGCTGGACGGTCACCCGCATCCGGCTGCCGATCTTGCGCACGCTTCCTTCGGCCACGTACCTGACGCCGAGTTCGCGGCCGACCTGCTTGATCTCGGGCGTCTTGCCCTTGTAGGCGAAGCTGGAGTGGCGGGCGACAACGAACAGCGAGCGGAAGCGCGACAGTTCGGCGATGATGTCTGCCGTGATTCCGTCGGAAAAATATTCCTGCGCGGCATCGCCGCTAAGATTCGAGAACGGCAGCACCGCAAGCGACGGCCCATCCGGCACCGTCGGTGCCGGCGAGGTGGGCAGGCCGGCGCCGGATTCGGCAGCGACCAGTGGCCCGACGTAACGGTAGCCGCGGCGCGGCAGGGTCTCGATCCAGGTCGCACCGCCCTCGACGTCGGCAAATACCCGCCGCAGAGCAGCGATCTGCACCGTCAGGTTGCTCTCCTCGATCGCAAGCCCCGGCCACGCCGCCTGCATCAATGTGTCCTTGGAAACCGGCGTTCCGGCCTGCTCGACAAGCAGGCGAAGCAGCGTCACCGCGCGCCGCCCGAGCGCGACCGGTTCGGACTCTCGAAACAACATCACGGCTTCCGCGTCGAGGCGGTAGGGGCCGAATTCGTGGATCGTCGCCATGGTTCGGGAGACTACATTTTTTGCATCTTTTTCGGAACAGATTCAGGGCCTCCGGGAATTCGGCGACCCGCCCCGCTGCCGCTGACGCGCAGCTTTGCGCGACCGATTTCCGCTTTCGCCTTGATCCACCTCGCGCGGCACCTCCGCCAGCCGTTCGCGCCGCCGCGGCGAGGCGACGGTCGCTTGACAATGTAAGTAAGAATATTATTACAAGCTGCTGCTTTCGGAGAACGCGTTGATGCTGCAGACCAAGCGAAGCTATAGCGGAATGGTGACCGCGCCGCATCACCTTGCGGCGCAGGCCGGGCTCGCCGTCCTCTCCGAAGGCGGCAATGCGGTCGAGGCGATGATTGCGTCCGCCGCCACGATCGCGGTGGTCTATCCCCATATGAACGGCCTCGGCGGCGACAGCTTCTGGCTGGTCGGCCGGGCGGGCTCTGCACCTGTCGGAATCCAGGCGTGCGGACGGTCGGCGAAGGCCGCCAGCCGCGCCTGGTATCGCGAGCATGGCTGCAGCACCATCCCAAGCCGCGGACCGCTCGCGGCACTCACCGCCGCCGGGACCGTCGATGGCTGGCAGAAGGCCTATGAGCTCAGCCGCGATCGCCATGGGGGGCGCATGCCGCTGGCGCGGCTGCTCGAACCTGCGATCGGCTATGCCGCCGATGGCGTCGCCGTGACCCAGACCCTGCACGACAACACCACGAAGAAGCGCGCTGAACTGCAGGATGTGCCTGGCTTTGCCGAGGTCTATCTGCCGCAGGGCAATCCGCTTGCAGTCGGCGCACGGTTGCGGCAGCCGCGCGTCGCGGCCACGTTGCGGCAGCTGGCGCAAGCCGGCCTTTCCGATTTCTATCGCGGCGACCTGGCGCGTTCGATGGCCGCTGATCTCGAACGGCTCGGCAGCCCGCTCCACCTATCCGATCTGGAGCAGCATCAAGCCGCGCTGGTGACACCGCTGTCGGTCGATGTGGCCGGGCACAAGGTGTTCAATATGCCGCCGCCGACGCAGGGCCTGGCCTCGCTGTTGATTCTTGCGCTCTATGCCCGGCGCATGGCGAAGGAGGCGGACGGGGTCGATCATCTGCACCGGCTGGTCGAGAGCACGAAGGCGTCGTTCCGCATCCGCAATCGCTACGTGACCGATCCCGACTACATGGCGCGGTCGGCGGCCGAGTTTCTCACCGACGAGTCCATTGCGGCGCTCGAAAAGACCGTCGCCGTCGATCATGCAGCGCGCTGGCCTGACCCGCCGGCCCAGGGCGATACGGTCTGGCTCGCTGCGACCGACCGGAACGGCCTTAGCGTCAGCTTCATTCAGAGCATCTATTGGGAGTTCGGCTCGGGCATCATCCTGCCCCAAAGCGGGGTCACCTGGCAGAACCGTGGGACGAGCTTCGGTCTCGCCGAGGCCGACATCAACCGCCTGGAACCTGGGCGGCTGCCGTTCCACACCATTCAGCCCGCAATGGCTGAACTCAGCGATGGCCGGCTGTTGTCCTACGGCACGATGGGCGGCGAAGGGCAGCCGCAAACCCAGGCGGCGATCTTCACACGCTACGCATTGCACGGTCAGGACCTTCAGTCGACAGTGACCGCGCCGCGCTGGCTGCTCGGTCGCACATGGGGCGAGGAGAACAACAATCTCAAGATCGAATCGCGTTTCGATCCTGCCGTCATCGACGCGCTGCGGGCGCTCGGCCACGACATCCAGATGGTCGGGGCGTTCGAGGAATTCATGGGCCACGCCGGCGCAATCGTCTGGCACCCGGATGGACTGCTCGAGGGTGCCAGCGATCCCCGCAGCGACGGCGTTGTCGCCGCCCGGTGAAGCGAGCACCTAGCGCTCACCCGCAGGCTGTTCGGAATTTGCCGCGCGTGAGCTAGCGTGCGGCGCCCGCCGGTGTTCTGGCTGCGGACGGTTTCCGTTTTCCCTCGCTTGCGGCCGCCGTCGCCGTCAACCAGGTCATGATCACGTCAAGCGCGTGATGGCGACGCTTCTCCAGCCAGTCGGGCTCTCCCAGATCCTTGTCGAACATCGCCGACAGCGTGTAGCGGTTGGAGACATGAAAATAGCTCATGGCCGTGATCGTGACGTAGAGCTGAACCGGATCGACGTCGCTGCGGAACAGCCCGACCGCAAGGCCCCGGCGAAGGATATTTTCGATGCTCGCGACCAAGGGCAGCGTGAGGTCGGCGATCTTGCGCGATTTGCGCAGGTTACGCCCACGCTGCAGGTTCTCATTGTTGATCAGGGCAATATAGTTCTGGTGCGCTCCGAAAAAGGTGAACGTGAAGTTGATCAGCTCGCGCATGGCCGCGACCGGATCGAGGTCGTCGAGCTTGAGTTGCTGTTCGGCCGCGCGGATCTCGGTGTAGACGTGTTCGAGCACGGCGAGATAAAGGCCGTTCTTGTCGCCGAAATAGGCGTACAGCAACCGCATGTTGGCTTTGGCGCGCTTCGCGATGGCTTCAACCCGAGCTCCGCCAATGCCGTTGCGGCAGAATTCGAACGTCGCCGCCTGCAGGATCGCTTCCTTGGTCAACGCGGAATCGCGTGCCCGTCTGCCGCGTGTGGCGCTGCGGGCCGGGTTGGTCGATGCTGTCGTTTCAGTCACGGGACAAGCTTTTCTCAGGTTGTACGAGCCCAGCGCGGACAATATGCCCCCGCCCATCATGTTCAACGGGATGCGGGGCCCTGCCGTGCAGGCTCGCGGGATTGAGATCGCTATTGCGGTGGCTCGTCAAGGGGTAACCTTCCCGATGTTCCGGTCTCCACATCCACATCAACGCGCCGACGTCACGACCGTGCCGCCATGCGCGACGAGGCGCCCATTCTTGTAGACGTCGCGCGGCCTGGGCCGGGCCACCACGGCCTCTTGCACGTGCTGGGCGTCGATCACGACGAAGTCCGCCGCCGCGCCCTCGGCCACCCCATAGTCCGGGAGGCCGAGTGCCTGCGCGGCGTTGGTGGTCACCATGTTGAAGGCCGCCGCCAGGTCGGCATCGGTGCTGAAGCCGGAGCGGTAGCCGACGATCATGGCGCGCTCCAGGAGGTCGCCGTCGCCGTAGGGCCACCAGGAATCGCGGATGTTGTCATTGCCAGCGAACACATTGACGCCGGCATCGCGCAGCAGCAACACCGGCGGAAACGCATGCGCTCCGGGCGCGTTGGTCAAAATCGCGACCCCGGCCTCGGCGAGCAGCTGCGCGGTGCGCTGAACGACGTCACGCGGCACCTCGCCGAGCGCATAGGCATGGCTGATCGTGACCTTGCCGCCGAGCCCGAGGGCCTTCGTCCGGCGTGCAATGTTCTCGATCTCGAAGATACCGAGCAAGCCGCCGTCATGCAGGTGAATGTCGATGCCGACCCCGCGCCGGTCGGCAATGCCGAAGATGACGTCGAGATGCCCGTCGATGTCTGCATCGTAACCCGCCGGATCGAGGCCGCCGACCAGGTCCGCGCCGGCGCGAACCGCCTCGTCGAGCAATCCGGCCACGCCCGGCGACGTCACGATGCCGCTTTGCGGAAAGGCGACGATCTGGACCGACACCTTGTCGCGGTGCGCGTCACGCGCCGCCATGACCTGCTCGAGATTGCGCAACCCGACCTGAAGGTCGATATCGACGTGGCTGCGCATCCGGGTCGTGCCGTGCGCGACGCAGAGGTCGATCAGCGCGGCCGCCCGCACCGCAATCGGCCTCGCGCCGGCAAGCGCCTCCTTCTCGAACTTGACGCGCTCGCGCACGCTGAAACCGGCGGTGCAGGGGCGGTGGGACTTCCAATCGTCGCCGACGAAGCCCTTGTCGAGGTGGATATGACCATCGACCAGCCCCGGCAACACCAGGCGTCCGGCCAGATCAAGGGTTTCGCCGGCCGCGACCGGCGATTGCGACGCGATCGAGGTGATGCGGCCATCGCGCACGGCGATATCGACGGTGCGCCCATCGACCAATCGGGCGTTTCGAAACAGCGTGTCGGCAGTGCTCACTGGTCGTCTCCGGTTCGTCGCAACGGCGAAGCGATCGGGGCCCGATTTGTTTTCATCATGTTGGGACGATGCCATCGGGCAGCGCGCGCGAGAATGCGGCTATACCTCCGGCGGTGGTGATCCAGATCTCGTCACGCCGCGCCAGGATTGTCTGCAGGGCGCGCCGCAGCGGACGCAGGCGGTGCGGCTGGCCGACCAGATAGGGGTGCAACGCAATTCCCATGACGAGCGATTGCCTTTTCGACTGTGCCAGCATCTCCTCGAACGTCTCGGTGATCATGGCGGCGAACTGCTCGCCGGAGTCCTTGCGACCGACGATCGAAGGGATATCGTTCAACTCCTGCGGATAAGGCACTGAAAGGATGCGGCCGCCGTTCCGCGTCGAGAACCACACCGGCTGATCGTCCATGCACCAGTCGAGCAGGTACTCGTAGCCTGCTTCGGCCAGCAGATCGGGCGTGACCTGTGATTGCGAAATCCAGGGCCCCAGCCAGCCGCGCGGCGGCCGCCCTTCGGCTCGCGCGATGACATCGGTCGCTTCCGCGATCAATTGCCGCTCCTCGTCGGGCGCAAGCACACCCTGGCGCTCGGAATTGGTGCGGCCGTGACCGACAATTTCGTCGCCGCGGGCGCGAAATGCCTCCATGACTTCAGGGCAGTAGTGATAGATGCTGCTGTTTGCGAGCACCGACAGCGGCAGCTTCAGCTCGTCGAACAGCTCGATCAGGCGCCACACGCCGACACGGTTGCCATAGTCGCGCCAGGCATAGTTGAGGACGTCCGGATGCGGACCGCCGGGGCAGAGCTCGGCACCGAGCCCGTCGCCGAATGCGAAATGCTCGAGGTTGAGACCGACGTAGACGGCAAGCCGCCGCCCTTGCGGCCAATTGAAATCCGGGCGTTGCCCGATCGCGCTGTAGCGATAGCGTCCGTGAGCGGCGAGGACCGGTCCGACAGAATCCGAGCGCAGCACGGCTTCCCTGCGCGACAGGCGGTCGCCATCTTCCGCGATCGAGATCAACACGTCGCCGGCCTCGACATTCCTTGGGTCCATCGGAATTTTCCCCGCGCGGTTGATCGCTCGCTTGACATCGGAATATTTTTGAAGAAAGTTTTTACTTCCGTCAAGTCCGCGCATAAGCGGCAGCGGAGGAACTGGCGGCTTCGATGCCGAGGCCGCCATCAGCGGAGGAACACCGAACATGAACTTCAGGAGCATAGTCTCGTCCGGACCTGCGCGTCGTTGGCCGGCTTGGCGCGCCGCAGCGACGATCCTGCTGGCCGCGTTGCCGTTCGCGTCCGGCGCGCGCGCGGCCGAACCGATCAAGATCGGCCTGGTGACCGCCCTGTCGGGACAGTCGGCGCGCGCCGGCGAGGCGCTCACCCGCGGAGCGACGATCGCCATCGAGGAAATCAATGCAAAGGGCGGCGTGCTTGGACGTCCGCTCGAGCTCGTCCGCCGCGACGACGAGAGCAATCCGGCCAAAGGGCTGATCGCCGCACGCGAGCTGATTCAGCGCGAGAAGGTCGCGGTCCTGGTCGGCGGCCTCGACACGCCGGTCGAGCTTGCCATCGTGCCGTTCGTCAACAACGTCAAGGTGCCGTTCGTGGTGCCGTGGGCCGCCGGGACCAACATCACGCGGAACGGCGCGCCGTCCAACTACGTGTTCCGCGTCTCGGCCATGGACGATGAGGTCGACAAGGCGATCGTCCAGTTTTCGCGCAAGACCTACAATGCGAAGAAGCCCGGGCTCATCCTGGTCAACAATCCCTGGGGCGAGTCGAACGAGCATGGCCTGAAGGCGGCATTGAAGGCCGCAGGAATCGAGCCTGCCGGCGTCGAGAAGTTCGAAGGCAACGACGTCGATGTCGTTTCCCAACTGTCGCGCCTGAAGCAGGCAGGCGCCGATACGCTCTACCTGGTCGGCAATGTCGGACCGTCCTCCCAGGTGGTGAAATCGCTCGACCGCATGGGCTGGGCGCCGCCGATCGTCTCGCATTGGGGGCCGGCCGGCGGCCGCTTCACCGAGCTCGCCGGGCCGAGCGCGGAGAACGTGATCTTCGTCCAGACCTACAGCTTCTTCGGCAACCTGTCGCCGGTCGGCAAGCGGGTGATGTCGGCCCTGCAGGCGAAGTATTCGGACATCAAGGGGCCTGCGGACGTGACGCCGGCGGTTGGCGTCGCCAACGCCTACGACTCCATCCTGGTCATTGCGCGAGCGATCGAAAAGGCCGGTGACACCGAACCGACCGCCGTCCGTGACGGCTTCTACGCCATCGATCGCGTGGATGGCTTGATCAAGACTTACGAGAAGCCGTTCGCGCAGGACAAGCACGATGCGCTGACGGCGGGCGACTACATCTGGGCGCGGTTCGAGGACAACCACATCATGCCGTTCGCGCGGAACTGACCGCGCGAGATCGTCCGACAAACAAGCAGGGTAGTCATCGATGTCATTTCTTCCCGCGGTGATAACAGGACTGGCGCTCGGGAGCATGTACGGGCTGCTTGCGCTTGGCTTCCACGTCACCTATGCCGTCTCCGGCACGGTCAATTTCTCCCAGGGCAGCTCGATGACCCTGGGAGCCGTTGCCGGCTACTTCTTCCTCGTGCTGTGGGGCTGGCCGGCCGCGGCCGGCATTCCCGCCGTTCTGCTCGTCTGCGCGGTCTACGGCCTGCTGATTGAGCGCTTTGCCGTTCGGCCGTTCGTGCAGCGTGGCTCCGACAACTGGCTGATGGCGACCGTTGCGGTCGGCATCATCGTCGACAACGTGATGATGTTCGTCTTCGGCAAGGAGCCGCGCAGCTTTCCGTCCGTCCTGGCGGCCAAGCCGATCCAGATCGTCGAGGGCGCGGGGGTCTATCCGTTGCAGCTCCTGATTCCCGTGGTCGGATTGCTGCTGGCGCTGGCACTTCATCTACTCAGTCGCCGAACGCGTCACGGCGTCGCCATGCTCGCGGTGGTCCAGAACCCGAACGCAGCGCGGCTGATGGGCATCAACGTCAGCGGCGCCATCGCGGCAAGCTACGCGGTCTCGGCGATGCTGGCCGGGGTTGCGGCGCTGCTGATCGCGCCCCTGTTCAACGTGTCCTCCGAAATGGGCACGCTGTTCGGCATCAAGGCCTTCGCTGCGGCGATCATCGGCGGCCTCGGCAGCGCCTGGGGCGTGATGCTGGCCGGGCTCTGTCTCGGCCTGATCGAGGTGTTCGCGACCAACTATCTGGGATCGGTCTACACCCAGATCATCACGTTCGCCTCGGTGATCGCGATTCTTGTCGTCCTCCCCCACGGGCTGCTCGGCCGAGCCGGAGTGAAAAAGGTATGACCTCTCGCGTCTCCATTCTCGCCGCCGTCGCGGCACTCGCGGCCGCCATCCTCTATGCCGCCGTTGCCGATAGCTACGGCGTGTTCCTGGTCGCGACCATCTCGCTGACGGCGATCGCCTGCATCGGCCTTAACGTGCTGCTCGGTCTCGCAGGGCAGATCTCGCTCGGCCACATCGGTTTCATGGCGATCGGGGCCTATACGACCGTGCTCCTGATGGAGAAGGCAGGGTGGCCCTATCTTGCGGCGACGGCTGCAGCGATTGCTCTTGTCAGCGTCGTCGGTGGCCTGCTCGCCATGCCGGCCTTGCGTGTGCGAGGTCCATATCTCGCGATGGTGACAATCGCCTTCGGCTTCATCGTCGAGCACGGCACGATCGAGTGGCGCGACCTCACGGGCGGCGGCAACGGCCTGATCCTGACCGCGCCGCCGCAGGTGTTCGGCTTTCCGCTGTCGGAGCGGCATTTGGCGATCGCGGGCATCGTGCTGGTGTTCGCCGGCCTCATCCTGTTCGAGTGCTTGAAGCGCAGCGGCTGGGGCTACGCCATGCGTGCCGCCCGCGACACCGAGGTTGCGACGCGCTCGATCGGCATTGATCTCGTGCGGGTCCGCACCGTGGCGTTCATCATCTCGGCCGCAGCGATGGCACTGGCGGGGGCGTTATTTGCGCCCCTCCAGGGCTATATCAGTCCGAGTTCGTTTCCCTTTCTGCAATCGATCCTGCTGCTGTTCGGCGTCATGGTCGGCGGCGCCGGCTCGGCGCTGGGGCCGGTGATCGGGGCGGCGCTCGTCGTGCTGCTACCGGAAATGCTGTCCGATCTCGCGGAGTATCGTCTGCTTGCCTTTGGCGTGCTGCTCTTCGCCGTGCTGCGGGTCGCGCCCTCGGGCATCATGGGGCTGATCGAGCAATTCGCGGCAAGGTTCCTGCCGACGGGATCGAAGGCCGATACGGGCGCGGTGGGCGTCGAACCGGTCGCCGACCTCGGCATCGGGACCAGCAGCGTGTCGCGTCTTGACGTCGCAAACCTCTCGATCTCGTTCGGCGGTGTCCGCGCCGTGCAGGACGTCTCGTTTACCGCCGAACCCGGCACAGTGACCAGCGTCATCGGCCCCAATGGTGCGGGGAAAACCAGCGCGCTGAATCTGCTTTGCGGCTTCTACCGCCCGAAATCCGGCACCGTGAAGCTTGGCGACCGCGACGTCACCGGCTTGCCGTCGCACCAGCTTGCGCGTGTCGGAGTGGCGCGAACGTTCCAGACGACGCAGCTCTTCGGTTCGCTCTCGATCATCGAGAACGTCCTGCTGGCGGCGACGGCCGGCAAGCTCGGTAACATCGTGTCCGCGCTGCACAATGACGCGCAGGAGCGCCTTGCGCGGTCGCTGTTGCGCTTTGCGGGTGTCGACGGCGATTTGAGCAGACGCGCGGACGCGCTGCCCCATGGCGAGAAGCGATTGGTCGAGATCGCGAGGGCGCTCGCCTTGCGTCCGAAGGTCCTGTTGCTCGACGAGCCGGCCGCGGGTCTTTCGAAGGGCGACAAGCAGCGGCTGACGGTTCTGCTCCGTCGCATCGCGGAGACCGGGATCGCGGTCATCATCGTCGAGCACGACATGCCGATGATCATGTCGCTAAGCGACCTCATCGTCGTTCTCGATGGCGGCAAGCGCATCGCGATCGGCGATGCGGCGGCGATCCGCAACGATCCGCTGGTCCGCAAGGCCTATCTCGGCGATGCGCCGTCGGGTGAGCGGCGCCGCGCGACGCGCCCGGCGAAACAAGGCACGGCGCTCGAAGTCCGCACGCTCGATGCCTTCTATGGCCTGTCGCGGGCGCTCGGTGGGATCGACCTTGCCGTCGCGCCCGGCGAGGCCATCGCCGTACTCGGCGCCAATGGAGCGGGCAAAACCACCCTGATGCGCTCGATTGCCGGTCTCGAACCACCGCGGTCGGTCGGCGAGATCCGGCTGTCCGGCGCCCGCGTCGACAAGATGCCGGCGCATATCCGCGCCAGGGCCGGCATCGTGCTGGTACCCGAAGGACGGCAGGTGTTTCCCGAGCTGACGGTGCGGCAGAACTTGCAGCTCGGCGCTTTCGCACGCAAGGGTCTCGAACTCGACGCGGAGATCGACGCGATGTTTGCCCGCTTTCCGCGCCTGAAGGAGCGTATCAACCATCGCGCGGGCCTTTTGTCGGGCGGCGAGCAGCAGATGCTCGCAGTCGCGCGTGGGCTCCTGACCGCGCCCAAGGTCTTCATGCTTGACGAGCCGTCGCTTGGACTGGCGCCGCTTGTCGTCGACGAGTTGTTCGCCTCGTTCGAGCAGCTTCGCGTCGAGGGGATGACCCTGATCGTGGTCGACCAGATGGCCGGGCAAGCCCTTGCGCTTGCCGACAGGGCCTATCTGCTTGAGACCGGCACCATCCTGAAGAGCGGTGCGGCCGAAATCATCGCGGAGGATCCCTCGCTTGAAGCCGCCTATCTCGGCGGAGAGGCCCACGGGAGTAGCGTGCCGCGAACCGCCGTGCTCACGTCCTGACGCCATGGTTGCGCAGCAGGAGATCGGTGTGATGCGGCCAGGCAATACGTTTCGCGACCTACCCGGCGCGCCCGTGTCTGAACGATTCGACGGCGGTGCCGTAATCGAGGTCGGCGTGCTTGCGCGCCGCGCGCTGCGCAGCGGACGGCGCGGCCGTATTGCGGCGGTGTTCGAGCGCAGCTTTTATGCGGTGCTCGACGATTGCTGGATCTGCATCGGTGTCAAAGACCTCGGCTCCGGCCCGCTGCATCTTCGGTGCACCGGGATCGAGCCGCGGCTGCTCGTTCCCGGACAAGAGGTTGCGATCGTCGACACGATGCTGCTCGTCGACGGTATGCGGTTTGCCGGTTTCGAGACGGCCTCCGTATGGGCGCCGCCGCCTTCGCCGGAATGGACGCTCGACAGTTTGCGGGTAGGGCTTGCGATGGTCGATCAGGTCTGGCGTCGCTTGCCGGTCGAGCAGGGGCTGGCCGCCTCGGGTGGCGCGGAGCCGCCCACAAGGCCGTCGCGGGTGCTCGCTGCCGCGGCGCCGGCGCTCGCCGCGCTCAAGCAATTGATCGAGGCCGGGCTTCGCGGAGAGCGATGCGTACCGCGTGACTACCCGGAGATCGTCGAATTGATCGGACTTGGTCCCGGGCTCACGCCATCCGGCGACGACTTGATCGGCGGCGCGCTGGTCGCGCTCGCCAACCTCGGCCGTCTCGCGACGCGCGACGCGCTGTGGAAGACCTGTCGCGCGCATCTCGGCCGGACCAATCAGATCAGTGCCGCCCACCTGCACAGTGCCGTGCTCGGCTTCGCGGCGGCGGCGCTCCATGAAGCCATCGACGCGACGATTGGCGGACGGGTCGATCGTATCAAGTCCGCGGTCGCGGCGCTGTCGCGGATCGGGCAAAGCTCTGGACTGGATGCGTTTGCAGGTGCGCTGATGGTGTTGCGCGCGATCGAGTGCCGGCTGCTCAACGACAGCGCGCTGCATCATGCCGGCCTCACCGGCAACGGCCCGCCGACGCGATCAATCGCAGGGGCCTAAACGATCATGCGACACAACGGGAATTCGGACGACAGGTCGCGCGTGTTTGACAAAGTAAAAATTTTCTTACTAAGATCGATGCATCGGATCTCGGGAGGCCGCAAGTGGTGACCAAGCAGGAAGGGACGCCGAGCGGGCGTTTGTTGATGAGCAAGCCGAGCGTGGTGAACGTCGGGCTGGCAGGCTTTGTGAAGGACTTGCGGGACTGCGATATCGAGGTCGTGCAGGTCGACTGGACGCCGCCCGCCGACGGCGATCCCAAAATGGCGGCACTGCTCGCCAAGCTCGGTACGTGAGAGCGCGGCCATGAAGCTGATCGAAGACGCCAACAAGCAGGCGCTGGCCCGCATCCTCGAGGGTGAGCCCAGGCTGATCGATATCGTTCCGGCACGCGACGTGCTGGAAGGGTTGAAGGAACGCATGATCCTTCATGCCGGGCCGCCGATCACCTGGGACCGAATGTGCGGGTCCGATGCGTGGCGCGGTGGCAGGCGCCATCGTGTTCGAAGGCTGGGCTCCGGATCTTGAAGCCGCCTTCGAACTCGCGGCCGGCGGCGGCGTCGCCTTCCACCCCAACCATCATTTCGGCGCGGTCGGTCCGATGACCGGCATGACCACGGTCTCCATGCCGGTGTTCGTCGTCGAGAACGTCAAATATGGCAACCGCGCCTACTGCGCCATCAACGAGGGCCTTGGCAAGGTTATGCGCTTCGGCGGCAATGACGATAGCGTGCTGGCCCGCCTCGGCTGGCTGCGTGATGTATTCGGGCCGGTGCTGGCCAGGGCGATCCGCGCGCATGGCGGGATCGACCTGAAGGCGATCATCGCGCGCGGACTCTCGATGGGCGATGAAATGCACCAGCGCAACCTGGCCTGCTCCAGCGTGTTCCTGCGCGAGATCGGGTCGGCGCTGGCGCGCACCTCGACGGACAACGAGGTTCTCGCAAGCTGCATTGGCTTCATCGCGCAGAACGATCAGTTCTTTCTCAACATCGCGATGGCGATGGGCAAAGCGCTGACCGATCCCGCCAGCGGGATTCGCGGTTCGACGGTGGTGACCGCGATGTGCCGCAACGGAACCGACTTCGGGGTCCGTGTCAGCGGATTGGGCGATCGCTGGTTCACGGCGCCGGTGGAAATGCCGGAAGGGCTCTATTTCCCGGGCTATTCGCGCACGGATGCCAATCCCGACATGGGCGACTCCGCGATCGTCGAGACGGTCGGGCTTGGTGGCTTCGCGATGGCAGCAGCTCCGGCAGTTGCCGGATTCATCGGCGCCGGGGCGCCGTCGTCGGCGGGCAATTTCACGCGGGCAATGAGCGAAATCACTGTCGGGCAGAATCCGGAATGGACGATCCCCGCGCTCGACTTTGCCGGCGTGCCGACCGGCATCGACGTTCGCCTGGTGGTGGAGACCGGCCTTGCACCGGTCATCAACACCGGCATCGCGCATCGCGAGCCCGGCATCGGCCAGGTCGGCGCCGGCGTGGTGCGGGCGCCGATGGCCTGCTTCCGGCAGGTCGTTCTCGCCATTGCGGAAGATCTGGGGGTGTCATGAGCGCGTTTGTCCTGAACGAAATTCGCAAGGGCTTCTATCTCGACTCGGTGGCGTTGATGCGGTTGTCGCGCGAGATCGCGTCGGCGGCGGGCGTCATCGAAGCCGCGCTGATGATGGGCACGCCGTCCAACCAGGCGATCTTGCGCAACGCCGGATTGCTTGATGGTGAGGTGATCGCGCAGGGCAATGATCTGATCCTCGCGATCAAGGCCGAGAGCGAAGCGGCGGCACGCGTCGCGCTTGCCGAAGCGCAAAAGGCGCTCGATCGCCCCAAGACGAGCAGCACGGGCGAAGCGGCGTGGCGGCCGCGCAGCATTGCCGCGGCCGTCAAGGCCGCACCCGCCGCCAACCTCGCCCTGATCTCCGTTCCCGGCGAGTTCGCCGCGGCAGAAGCGCGCAAGGCGCTGAACCGCGGACTTCATGTCCTGATGTTCAGCGACAATGTCTCGATTGCGGATGAATTGTCGCTGAAGCAGCAGGCGCGCGAAGCGGGCCTCTTGATGATGGGACCGGACTGCGGCACGGCGATCATCGGCGGCGCGCCGCTCGCCTTCGCCAACCGGCTGAAGCGTGGGAGGATCGGGATCATCGGCGCATCGGGGACCGGTACGCAGGAGGTGTCGTGCCTGCTGTCCGAGGCGGGCGAAGGAATTTCCCACGCCATCGGCGTCGGCGGACGGGATTTGAAGAAGGAGATTGGCGGCATCACGACATTGATGGCGATCGACGCCCTCGATGCCGATCCCGAGACCGATCGCGTCGTGCTCATCTCCAAGCCGCCGCATCCGGACGTCGCCAGGGCCGTGCTTGGCCGGATCGGCCGGAGCTCGAAGCCCTACACAGTGTGCTTCATCGGCGCCGCCGCGGCGGACCTGCCGCCAAATGCACGCCTTGCGACTACATTGAGGGAAGCGGCCGAAAAAGTCCTGGGCAACGGCCGGAGCATTGGCGGCAAGTTCGACGCTGCCGCCGTGGCTGCGCGTTTGCCGCAGCGACGCAAGGCGGCGCAGCGGATCGAAGGGCTGTTCGCCGGCGGCACGCTCTGCGCCGAGGCGCAGGTGATCCTTGCCGCGGGCGGTCGCAAGGTGGCATCAAACGCCGCTATTCCCGGCGTCCCGCATTTCGGTGAGCCGGAGGCGCAGGGGAGGGACCGCATCGTCGACCTCGGGGCCGACGAATATACCCAGGGCCGGCCGCATCCGATGATCGATCCCTCGGTGCGCGACGATGCGTTGCGGGCGGCGCTGGCCGATCCCGCGGTCGCCGTCATCCTGCTCGATCTCGTGATCGGATACGGCGCACATGACAATCCGGCAGCGCATCTTGCGGCTGTCGTGGCGGGCCGCGCGGATGACGCGCCGGTCCTGGTTGCGTCGGTGACGGGGACCGAGCTCGATCGCCAGTTGCGTTCGGCGCAGATCAGGCTGCTCGAGGACGCCGGCATCGTGGTCGCGCCGTCGAATGCCCAGGCCTGCGACCTTGCTCTCGCTTTTTCCGTCAACGACGTCAGGATGCCGCGCTATGCGAACACTCAATGAGGTCCCGCGCCGTCTCGTGATCGCGATCGGCGGCAATGCCGTCCACCCCGAAGACATCAGCGGCACATCGGACGAGCAGAAAGCCGTCGCCCAGCATACTGCCGAGGCGCTGCTGCCGCTCGCCGAACTCGACAACGAACTGGTGATCACCCACGGCAACGGGCCGGTGGTGGGCAAGATCATGATGCGCCAGATGCTGACGATGAGCCGGATCCCGCCGATGTCGATGGACATCTGCGTCGCGCACAGCCAAGGTGGCATCGGCTATCTTCTGATGCAGGCGATTGAGAACGTCTTGCGCGCGCATGGCAACGGCCGGCACGTCGCCAGCCTGCTGACCCAGGTCGAGGTCGACGCCAACGATCTCGCCTTCGCCAATCCGACCAAGTTCGTCGGACCGTTTTTCACCGAGCAGGAAGCCCAGCGCATCAGCGCCGAGTTGAACTGGAAAATGCGCGAGGACTCCGGGCGTGGCTGGCGCCATGTCGTGCCGTCTCCGAAACCCAAACATGTCTGCGACATTTCGCTGGTCGACGCGCTGGTCAAGCGCGGCACCATCGTCATCGCAGGCGGCGGCGGCGGTATGCCCGTGATCCGCGACGAACGGGGCGTGCGCACCGGCGTGCCGGCAGTGATCGACAAGGACCTGACCTCGGCCCATATCGCCAACGTGCTTGGCATCGAGGAACTGCTGATCCTGACCGCGGTGCCCCGCGTCGCGATCAATTTCGGCAAGCCCAACAAGAGGGAGCTGGATCAGGTCAGCCTGGCGGAGATCAAGGCCTATCATCGCGAGGGCCATTTTCCGCCGGGAAGCATGGGGCCCAAGGTCGATGCCGCCATCCGCTTTCTCGAAGGTGGTGGCAAGCGCGCGATCATCAGCCATCTCAATTGCGCAATGGGCGCGCTGACCGGCGAGACCGGGACCCACATTGTTCCCTAGCGCTCGTCAGATGCGATGGCGGCGCCATTGATGATGGCCGCCGGGATCTGCCCGGCGGGATACCGATGTCGGTCGGCCGCGAGCACAGGTCCGGATCCATGCCGTTCCGCTCGGGCTGCCTGCGCGCCTATTTCAGCATCGCCGCGACGTTGTCCCTTGTCACAACGTCGAGACCGGTGTGGATGATCGGCGGCGCCTTCTGGCCTTTCTTGATGGCAAGCAGCGTGTCCATCGCTTTCTCGCCCATTTCGAACGGGCGCTGGCCGATCAGCGCATTGGCGTAACCCTCATTCAAAAGCTCAAGCTGCATCTTGAGGGTGTCGGCCACGACGAGCGTGAACTTGCCGGCGTCCATGTCCTTCTTGCTCTTGCTGGCGAACGCCTTGAAGCCTTCGGGCGCGAACATCGGCCAGCCACCGACCGGGATGATGGCTGCAAGGTCGGGAGCAGCGGTGCGCAGATCGGTCATCTGCTGAACGCCGAGCGCGGGATCGTCGTTGCAGAAGGTCGGCGAGCCCCCGACCTCGGTCCACTTCGAGCCCTTGAGTGCCTCACGCACGCCGTCGACCCGCTCGGCCAGGTTCTCCGCACCCGGCCCGCCGGAGATCATCGCGTATCTGCCGCCATCAGGCCGCAGCTTCAGCAATTGCTTGCCGAGCGCGAGGCCGAACTCCTTGTTGTCGGTGCCGATATAGGCAATCCGCTTCGAGCCCGGCGCGTCCGAGTCGAAGGTGATGACGGGAATGCCGGCTGCACTTGCCGCCTCGATCGACTTGGTCATCGCGGCAACGTCCGCAACCGAGATGGCCAGGCCATCCACCTTTTGAGTGACGAAATCCTGGATGATCTGCGCTTGCGTCGCCGGCTCGTGCTCGACAGGACCCTTGTAGATGCATTCGATGTTGCCGAGCTCCTTGGCGCGTTTCTGGCAGCCGTCGCGCGCGAAATCGAAGAACGGGTTGTTCATGGCCTTGGGCACGATCACGAATCTGTAGCCCTGGGCCAGGCCAGGCGTTGCCATCATGGCGAGGACCGCAGCGGCCAGAAGTGCCTTTCTCATTGTTTCCCTCCACATTTCTTATCGTGCCTATCCGTTCAAATCTGCGGCTCCAGGAGGCGGATAGGCGGACATCCATGATCCTCCAGGACGAACTCTTCAGGCCATGCGCGAGCGGAGACGATCGACCAGCACCGCGGCGATGATGATCACGCCCACCAGGGTCTGCTGCCAGTACGAGTTGACCTGCGCGAGCACGAGGCCGTTGCGGATCACCTCGAGCAGCACGCAGCCGACAATGGCCCCGAGCGGGCCGCCGGCGCCGCCCGCGAGATTGGCGCCACCGATGACAGCGGCCGCAATCACGTTGAGCTCATGGGATGTGGCCATGTTCGCCGGCGCCGATCCCAGCCAGCCCGAGACGATGATGCCCTGCAGACCCGCCGCGAGCGCACAGATCACGTAGATCTCGATCTTCACCCGGACGACCGAGATGCCGGTCAGCGCGGCCGCCTTCTCGTTGCCGCCGACGGCAAAGACGTGGCGGCCGAAACCAGTGTGATGCAGCACGACCGCCATCGCCAGCGCGAGAACCACGAGATAGATGAACGGCGCCGGCATGCCGAACACAACGCCGGATGTCAGCGTGTAGAAATATTCGGCGTCGGGGCCGCCGGGAAAACTGCCGCGGCCGTTGGAGACGACGTAGCCGAGGCCGCGCACGATCGAGAGCATGCCGAGCGTCGTGACGAACGGCGACAGTCCAAGCACCGCGATGCAGAAGCCATTGACGAGGCCGACAATCAGCGCGACGCCGAGCCCCGCCAGAACCGAGACGAGCAGAATCAAGCCGGGCATATTGGCAATCACGGTCTTGCCGTCAGGGGCTAAATGCACGAACCACTCCGCGCCGGGCATGCCCGGTGTCGAGACGTGCGTCATCACTATTGAGGTGGTCATCGCTGAAAAGCACATCACGGAGCCGACCGAGAGATCGATGCCGCCCGTGATGATGACGAAGGTCATGCCGAGCGTGGCGATGGCGATGAAGGAAAAGTTCTTCGCCACATTCTGTATGTTGCCTGCGGTCAGGAAATAGGGGCTGGCGAAGTTCATCAGCACGAACAGCGCCGCCAGCGCCAGCAGGACGTAGCCGGTCTGCGAGGCGAACAGGCCGCTGCGCCACCATCTGGCCTTGCCGACATTGGTGAAGGTGAGGGGAGATTCCAGGGGCGTGGCCATCACGCAGCCTCCTTCGCTCCCGTGATGAGGGAGGTGACTTCCTCGGGGCTGGTGTCGCCGATCGCCTTGTCGGCGCGCTTCTCGCCGCGCCGCATGACGACGACGCGGTCGCAGACAGCGAACACGTCGGGCATGCGGTGCGAGATCAGCATGACCGCGACGCCCTGTTCCTTCAGGCGATGGATCAGGCCGAGGACCTGCTCGACCTGGCGAACCGAAATCGCGGCGGTCGGCTCGTCCATCATCACCAGCCTGGCGTTGGAGAGCCGCGTCCGCGCGATCGCGACCGCCTGGCGCTGGCCGCCCGACATCTGCTTGACGAGATCGTGCGGGCGGGTCTCCGAGCGCAGCTCGCCGAACAGCTGCAGCGCGCGCGCTGCCATCGCCTTGTGGTCGAGCAAGGCGAATGGACCAAGCTTGCGCTTGAGCTCGCGGCCGAGGAAGACATTGGCCGCCGCAGTGAGATTGTCGGCGAGTGCGAGGTCCTGGTAGACCACTTCTATGCCGACCGCACGGGCATCGATCGGACGGGCGAAATGAACCGCCTTGCCGTCAAAGCGGATCTCGCCGTGACTTGGCGGAAAGTTGCCGGCAATGATCTTGACGAGCGTCGACTTGCCGGCGCCGTTGTCGCCCATCAGGCCGACCACCTCGCCGGGCGACACGCGGAGGTCGACGCCATGCAACGCGCGAATGGCGCCGAACTCCTTGCCGATGCCCTTCAACTCCAGGACTGCTAGCCCGGCGTCGTGAGGGGTTACCATGGCTGGCTTTGCTCAAGCATGCTGGCCACCTCCGCTCAGAAGTGCACCAGCGTGCGCAGACCGAGAATCCAGGCGTTGTCGGTCTTCACGCCGGCGGCATTGTACCCGCGCCCGCCAGGATGCATCACATACTGGGCGTCGAACTTCAGGTTCATCCAGCCCGTCGCCTGCCACCCGTACCAGGCTTCGATCGGAACTTCGTTTCCTCCGGCGTTGGGCGTGAGCGCAGCGGTATTCACATGGGTCGTACCGACCGCAAAGCCGACTTCGTCCTCCGGGCGCGAGGCGAACGTTCCGGTGTGCCTGAAGCCGAATGCAATCTGGTAATCCTGGTACGACGTGCGGTGGTCGGCGACGGTCGTATTGAGGAAGGTGTACCAGCCCTGTGCCTTGGGACCTTCAACCGTCAGCCGCTGCAGGATCGATTCATAGACGCCATAACGACCGCGCGAATCTCCGAGATTCTGGTCCGAGACGCCGCCGGTGCCCGGAGAGATCGCAATGATCCCCGGCAGGCCGCCATCAATTGTCGATGCGCTGTCATACCAGCCGCCAAATCTCCAGGTCCCGTTCAACGGACCGCTCGGTGCCCAGACCACCTCGACCGGCACCAGAACGCCCGAGGCGGGGCTAGAGCCGGGGACACCCGGCAGGAAGTAAGTCGCGGAGTCCGACGTCGTCAGGTAGTTCGGGTTGGCGTCGTAGACGCCGACCGAGAGCTGCCATTCCTTGGCGAAGTTGTAGTGCACCACACCGGCCCATTGGCTCACCGGCCAATTGTAGATGTAGCCACCCTGGATGTTGCCGGGCTGGCCGCCGCAGAAGGTCAGGTTGATGAACTCGCAGAGACCAAAGAAGAAGTCGGAGCCGACCGGAAGACGGCCGCCCTTGAGCTCAAGGCGATCATCGAACAGCTTCTGCGAGTAGTAGAGTTCGGTCAGGCGAAGAATGCTGCCGCGGCCGAACACTTCGTTGGTCAGCTGCAGCGCCGGAATTCCCGCCTCGTCATTCAGGTTGCGGCCGAAGCGGTCGACCAGCGTGAGGCCAACCGTGCCGCCATGGATGCCGGCAAGTTTTGCCATGTCGAACTTGGCCTGAAAGAAAAGCTGTCCGGCTTGGGTCGCGGTGTTCCTGTTGCCGCCCGACAAATTGCCGACGGCTTCGTCGCCCAGCGTCAGGGCCAGCGAGATCCCTCGCTCCTTTAGTTGCGTCCTGCCGAGATCGCCGAACAGATATGGTCTTGTCCAGAAATCATCGGTCTCGGTGTAAGGCACCGGCGGAGCCTTCGTCATGAGATCGGCCGCATGCGCGCCGCCGCCGCTGAACAGAGATAACAACGCCATCCCCACGCCGCACGCCCGCGCGGTGTTTACAGACCTAACTGACATTTTCTGCACTCCCAGCGTCCCCGGCTTTGTCTATTTTTTGTGCCACGTTCTCGCCCAAAGCCCTTCAGCGGGGAACGCGATAGTTTCAGTTCATCGCTCTATCAATCAGAGATAGAATGCGCACGCAAAGCCCTTCGAGACGGTCGCGAGGGTCTGCCTGCGGCTCACTGGGCCAGGCTTGCTGCGCCAAATTGGATACGAGCGCCGCGAGCTTGATCGATCTTGCGCCTCGAACTCCTTCCCCTCGTTCCTCTACTCAAGCCGCCGCGACCATATTCCCGGTCCGGGTTCTTCCTTTTCGAGTTGTCATGCCTGATCGCCCGTCGTCGTCGGCAACGCAGCCGCGCTATGCGGAGCTGCGCCCTGCAGAATTGTGCTTTCCTTCGATCTTGGCGCAGTGCGGGCGAGGCCTGCCAGCGCGGCCTTGCGCCGTCGACGGGCCTGCAATTGCTGATCCGCCAGCACACCGATCAGGATCACGGTCCCCATCACCGCGAAGTTCAGCGAATTGGGAATGCCGAGGATGTTCACAAGGTTCTGCAGCACCTGCAGCAACGCCGTCCCGAGCACGATGCCCAGAATGGAGCCCTCGCCGCCGCGCAGGCTACAGCCGCCGAGGACGGCCGCCGCGATCGCATAGAGTTCGTAGAAGTTGCCGAAGGAACTCGGAGAAACCGAGTTGGTGTAGAACACAAACATCACGGTCGAGACGCCGGCGAGCCCGCCGCTGATGACATAGGCGGTGGCGATCACGAGATTGGTGTTGATGCCGGAGAAGCGCGCCGCTTCCTCGTTCTTGCCCACGGCATAAAGCCAGCGCCCGTAGACCGAGCGGTGCAGCAGCACGCCGAGGATCAGCGCAAGGATGATCAGGAAGATGAAGGTGTTCGGGATGCCCGCAATATTACCGGAGGCGATGTTGCTCAGCGTGCTCGCCTCGTCACCGTAGCCGAAGCCGCGTGTCGAATCGCTGGTGTAATAGCGCGCGGCGCCGCGATAGATCAGCAGGCCGCACAGCGTTACGATGAAGGGCTGCATTTTCAGCCGCGTGATCAGGAAGCCCTGGATGCCGCCCAGCGCAAGCCCGCCCATCAGGACCAGCAGCAGCGCGAACGGCCAGGGCACCTGATAGGTCGTCAGCAGGTCGATGAAGATGACGCCGAGCAGCGCGAACATCGAGCCGAGCGAAAGATCGATTCCGCTGGTGATGATGACGAGGCCTTCACCCAGCGCGAACACGCCGAACAGGCCGATCAGATTGGCCATGTTCAGCAGATTCACGAACGACAGGAAGGCCGGATTGATCGCGCCGGTGATGGCGGAGATCACCGCCAGCAGCAAGAATAGGCCGAGTTCCTTCTTCATCATGGCGCAGCGGCCTCCATGGTTTCGAGCGCCTGGCCGACCGCCAGCCTCAACACGTTGTATTCGCTGAACTGGTCGCGCTCGATCACGCCGCTGACACTGCCTTCATGCATCACCGCCACCCGGTCGGAGACGCCGATCACTTCCTCCATGTCCGAGGAGATCATCACGATCGCGACGCCCTGGTCGGCGAGGCTGCGCATCAGCGCGTAGATCTCGCTCTTGGCGCCGACATCGATGCCGCGGGTCGGCTCGTCGAAGAACATCACGCGCGGCTGCATGGAGAGCCACTTGCCCAGCACCACCTTCTGCTGGTTGCCGCCGGAGAGCGTCACGGCTTCGATGTCGATGCTCGGCGCCTTGATGGACAGCCGCCTGGCCTGGTCTTTGGCGATTCTGGGCTCGGCCGCGCCGTCGACCAGCCACATCCGCGCATGATCCAGCAGGCTCGGGAGCGTCATGTTCTCTCGGATCGGCAGTTCCAGCACCAGACCGGATTTCTTGCGATCCTCCGGCACCAGGTAGATCCCTTGCCTGATCGCGTCACGCGGCGAGGCGACGCCGACCGGGGCGTTGTCGATCCGGATCTCGCCGCCCAGCAGCGGGTCAACGCCGAACACCGCGCGGGCAAGCGAGGTGCGGCCGGCGCCGACGAGCCCGGCGAGGCCGAGGATCTCGCCGCGCCGCACGGACAGATTGATCTGCCGGTCAGGAAAGGCAGTGGTCACGACGCCGGCGATATCGCAGCCGCCGGGCTGCGGCGTGCAGGACGGCGGTGTATATAGCGCCTTCAGGTCGCGGCCGATCATCAGCCTAATCATGGCGGCGTGGCTGAGTTCGTCGCGTGCCAATTCCCCCACCGTGCGCCCGTCGCGCAGCACCACGACGCGATCGGCGCAGCTCATGATCTCGCCGAGCCGGTGAGAGATGTAGATCACCGAGATGCCGTGCGTCTTCAGGTCGGCAATCACCTCGAGCAGCCGCTCGGTCTCCGAAATCGTCAGGCTGGAGGTCGGCTCGTCCATGATGATGACGCGGGCGTCGATCGAGAGCGCCTTGGCGATCTCCACCATCTGGCGCTCCGCGATCGACAAATTCTCGACCAGCGTGCCTGGCGTGAAATCGGCGCCCAGCCGTTCCAGCAGCGGCATCACGCGGGCGTGCATCTGCGCATTGTCCACCAGCTTCAGCGGGCCGCCGGCCAGCTTCTCGCGTCCGATGAAGACATTGGCCGCGACGTCGAGGTTCTCGAACAGGTTCAGCTCCTGGTGCACGAAGGCGATGCCGCATCGCGTCGCCTCGGTCACCGTCATCCGGGCGTGCTCGGTGCCGCCGATGCGGATCACGCCGGCGCTCGGCGCGATCACGCCGGCCAGCACGCGCATCAGCGTCGATTTGCCGGCGCCGTTCTCGCCGATCAGGCCCAGCACCTCGCCGCGATTGACGCGCAGATTGACGTCGTCGAGCGCCTTGACGCCGGGATAGGTCTTGCTGATTCCGCTGAGTTCCAGCAGCGTTTCCGCCATTCGGCATGTCCTCCTGCACAACGCCCGGCGGCCTGTGGCGGCCGGGCGTTGAAGCCGACTGAAGTTACTTCTTGAGTAGTTCCTTCAGATGTGCGGCGAACTCCGCGACGTTGGTCTTGCTGATCACCTTGGTCGGCACGATCAACTTGCTGTCCTTCGGAATCCAGGACTTGTCACCGTTCAGCGTCTTGATGATGTTGGTGGCGGAGAGATAGCCGAACTCGTAGGGCTGCTGCACGACCGTGGATTCGATCGTGCCGTCGGAAATGCCGCGCAGCGTCCGCTGATCCTCGTCGAAGCCGACGATCTTCACCTTGCCGGCCTTGCCCGCGGCCTTCACCGCGTCATAGATCAGCGGCGTCTCGTAGCTCCACAGGCCGGACAGCAGCGCGATGTCGGGATATTTGACGAGCACGTTCTCCATGTTCGCCTTGGCCTTGGCGAAGTCCACCTGGTCGGTGAACACGTCGACCAGTTCGACCTTGGTGCCGGCGATCGCTTCCTTGATGCCCTGCACCCGCTCGCGGGCGTTGTCGGCGTCCATCGTTCCGACGAACAGTGCGATCTTGCCGCCGTTCGGCAGCGCCTTCTTGATCTCCTCGCCGGCTTGTCGCCCCGCCGCGACGTTGTCGGTGCCGATATAGGCGAGGCGATTGCTCTGCGGCGCGTCGCTGTCCGTGGTGATCAGCACGGTCTTGGCCGCAACCTTGTTGAGTTCTTCGGTTGCATGCGGTGCATCGTCGACCGAGATCGAGATACCGGCGACGCCGCGCACCAGCAGATCGTCCAGTTCGCGCCGCTGGCCGGCCGCCGTCCCTTCATTGGTGACGATCAATTCGATATTGTAGTCCGGGTGCTCCTTCTGCGCCTTCTCAAGCCCACGGCCCGCGATGGTCCAGAAGTCGGCCGCGACATTGGTCACCAGCGCGATGGTCTTTTTCTGCTGTGCCTGTGCTACCCCCGTCGCCATGGCGAGCGCGGCAGCGCCCGCCATGAGCGGCACGATCAATTTTCTGGTTGAGACATTCATATGCACCTCCCTGTCGACACCCCCGGTGAGGGGATTTCACGCCCGGCGCTTTTCACGCCTTATTTTATTCACGTAACTAATAAATTAGCGCGACAAAATGTCCAGTCAAGGAAGTTCATGATCACGCCTTCAGCCAATAGTAGTATGGGAGTGATATTTTTCAGTCGCTATCCGCGCTTTTTGACCCACAAACGAGCAGCCTGCGTTGAATAATTTCATCAAGCGAATTAAAAAGCGCAATATGAACGAACAGCCCGAGCCGTTGAGACGTGCTTCGAGCCTGGCCCGCGGATCGAACCCCGGCCGTCTCGTCGAGGTACTGCGACGCCAGGGGCCGTTGCCGCGGGTCGAGCTCGCACGCAGCACGGGCCTGAGCTTCCCCGCCATTTCGGCCATCACGTCGAAGCTGATGGCGGAGGACCTGCTGTGCGAAGCCGAGACAGATGCGGCGACGCTGTGGCCCGACGACGCCGACGAAGAGGACGCGGATGGCGGCCGTCGCCGCGGCCGGCCGGCAGTCCTGCTGACGCTGAATCCCGAATTTGGCCGCATCATCGCGGTCTCGCTGCGCATGAATCTGGTCGAGACACTGATCGCCGATTTCAGCGGCTCCGCCCTGGCGCAATCGCGACTTGAACTCGCGACGCGCGCGCTCGATGCAAGCGCACTATGCGAGCTCGTGATCGCACAGATCGACGCCATGCTTGAGGCGACCGCCACGCCGCGACATCGCTTGCTCGGAATCGGAATAGCGCTGCAGGGCATCGTCGACGGCGATACCGGCCGGCATCTGTGGAGCCCGGCGCTGTCGATCACCGACGTCGATCTTGCCAAGCCGATCCACCAGGCGTTCGCTGTCGAAGTCGTGATGGCGAACGACGCGGTCGCGGTCGCGCTGTCCCTCGCTGCCGCCGAACCGGCACTGGCGCAGGGCCTCACGGCCACGATCATGGTGGGCCACGGCGTCGGCATGGGCATCATTGTCGACGGTGAAGCGCGCTGGGGTGCCGGCGCGGGCAGTGAGATCGGTCATGTCAAATTGGCGCTGAACGGCCCGCAATGCCGCTGCGGTCAGCGCGGCTGCATCGAGGCCCATCTTGCCGACTATGCGCTTTACCGCGATGCCCGCACCTTTCTCGACCTGCCGCCGGCGGCGTCGCAGCAACCGTCCGAGGCGCAGATGGCTCTGTTGCGCGATCGGGCGCGGAGCGGCGATTCCCGTCTCGAGCACTTGTTCCAGCAGGCGGGTCACGCGCTTGCCGAAGCGGTCGCCACGACGATATCGGTGCTGCGCCCGCATCATGTCATCCTCGCAGGTCCCGGCCTGCAGGCATTCGACATGATGCGCAGTGCCTATGAGGAGAGGCTCGACCAGGCGGTGCTGCCGTGGCTGCTCAAGTCCACGGCAATATATGTGCGTCCAAGCGAGTCGGCGACCATCGTCGACGGCATGGTGCGGCGGACGCTGCGGGTCGTGGACCGCAGCCTCATGGAGACAACCGAGTGAACCTCGGAATCTGTGGCCCTTTTGCCTGAGCCGCAGCAACGCAACCGACGCCTTCAGGCGCCAATATCGAGAGGATGCCAATGCAGGGCGCCATCTATCCAAGTCTCAAGGACCGGACCGTACTGGTCACCGGCGGCGGTTCCGGCATCGGCGAGGCGATCGTCCGCCGGTTCATCGGCCAGGGCGCGCGGGTCGGATTCATCGATATCGATCTGACGTCGTCGGAGCAGCTGCTGTCCGATCTCGGGGCACAAGCCCGCGTGCACTTCGAACATGCCGATCTGCGCGACATCGGCGCGCTGCGGCGCGCGGTCGCCGGCATCCGCGAGGCGCTCGGGCCGGTCACCATCCTGGTCAACAATGCGGCCCGCGACGACCGTCACGCGATTGAGGACGTCACACCGGAATTCTGGGACGAGCGGATCGCCGTCAACCTGAAGCACCAGTTTTTCAGCGCCCAGGCGGTCGCGCCGGACATGAAGCAGGCAGGGGGCGGTTCGATCGTCAACATCGGCTCGGTGAGCTGGGTGATCGGCCAGGGCAACATGCCTTGCTACACAACGGCCAAATCAGCCGTTCAGGGCCTCACCCGTGCGCTGGCCCGCGATCTCGGGCCGCACAACATACGGGTCAATTCCATCCTGCCCGGTTGGATCATGACCCAGCGGCAGCAGGATCTGTGGTTGACGTCTGAAGGCGTGGCCGAGCTGATGCAGCGCCAATGCCTCAAGCGCAAACTCGTGCCTGATGATATCGCCCGCGTCGTGCTGTTCTTTGCCGCCGATGACAGCGGTGCCTGCACCAACCAGAGCCATATCGTGGATGGTGGCTGGGTCTAGCGCTTCAAGTAATCCGGCAAGGTAAACCCGTCATAGAAGCGGTCGGACAGGATCGCGGTCTTGAATGTCTGTGACTTGTAGCCGGCGACGATGTCCTGCGCCCACGGCGAGCCCGCATTGGCCTGCTTCACCGCGACCACATTGATATAGGGCGTCGTCATCTTCTCCAGGGCGAATGCATTGGTCAGCTTCAAGCCGCTGTAGATCGCGAAGTTGCCCTGGATGGCGGCGAAATCAACGTCATCGAGCGCGCGCGGCGCCTGTGCCGCTTCCAGCGGCACGATCTTGATGCCGCCGGGGTTCTTGATCACGTCGAGTTCGCTGACATCGACCGGCTTGGAGTCGCGAATCTCGACGAGGCCGAGATCGCGCAGGATCCAGAGCGCACGCTGCAGATTGACGGGATCGTTGGGCACGGCCACGGTCGAACCGGGCTTGATCGGCGAGCCGACCGGGTGCTTCTTCGAGTAAAGCCCCATCGGGGGCGTCGGGACGTGGACGATGCCGACGAGGTCGGTTTGCTGCCGCTCGTTGTACGAGTTCAGGAAGATCGTGTGCTGCATGACGTTGGCGTCGATCTCGCCCTTGAACACTGCATTATTGGCTTCCAGCCCGGTCGAAAACTCGACATAGCGGATACGGTAGCCCTTCTTCTCGAGTTCCGGCGCGACGCCAACCTTGAATTCGTCGATGTAGGGGCCCGGCACGAAGCCGACTTTCAGATCGGATTTGGCTGATGTCTCCGCGTGCAGGGCGGCGCCGGTCAGAGCACCGAGAATGAGCAGGGTCGAAAGCAACAGGACGCGCGCAGTGGTCATTGAATTCTCAAATCCTCAGGCTGTGGGCAAATAGCGATCCGGCCGACGCGGGGTCGGCGGTTTCGATCACGTCAGGCGATCGCCTTGATCGATCCGGAAAATAGGCTTTGCGGCCGGCTCAGTCCGTAATGGTCACGCAGCGTCGTGCCGCTGTACTCGTCGCGGAACAGGCCGCGCTTGCGCAGGATCGGCACGACCTGCTCGGCGAAGATATCGAACCCGCCGGGTAGCCAGGGCGGCATCACGTTGAAGCCGTCGGCCGCGCCATTCTCGAACCAGGTCTGGATGTTGTCGGCGATCTTCTCCGGCGGGCCCGCGATCACCCAGTGGCCGCGCGCCCCGGCGAGACGCTGCACGAGCTGGCGGATGGTCGGCTGCTCGCGATCGACGATCTCGACCACGAGCTTGAAACGGCTGGCGACCCCGCGGGCGCTGCCGGTGTCGATCAGGTGCCGCGGAAAGGGACCGTCGAGGTCGAAGCCGGAGAGGTTGAGCCCGATCATCTGGCGAAGTTGGGTCAACGAGTATTCCGGCTGGATCAGCTCGTTGAACTCGTCCTGCAACAGGTCGGCTTCGGCCTGCGTGCTGGCGATGAACGGACTGATGCCCGGCAGGATCCTGACCTGATCGGGGCTGCGGTCGAACGCGCGTGCCTGCCGCTTGATGTCCGCATAAAACTCCTGGGCGCTCGCCAGCGTCTGATGCGCGGTGAAGATCGCTTCGGCATAGCGCGCGGCAAAGGCGCGTCCGTCATCAGACGAACCCGCCTGGACATAGACCGGCCGTCCCTGCGGTGTCCGCGAGATGTTGAGCGGACCGCGCACCCGGAAGTGCTTTCCGACGTGATCGATCGGATGGATCTTTCCCGTATCGGCGAAAATGCCGGATGCGGGGTCGTTCACCACGGCGTCGTCTTCCCAGCTGTCCCACAGCCGCGTGATGACATCGATATATTCCCGCGCCCGCTCGTAGCGCTCGTGGTGAGGTGGATGCTCGGGCAAGCCAAAGTTCTGCGCCGCCTGTGCCGTGCTGGTCGTGACGATGTTCCAGCCGGCCCGGCCGCCGCTGAGGTGATCGAGTGAGGCGAACAGGCGGGCCAGATTGTAGGGCTCGGTATAGGTCGTCGACGCGGTCGCGATCAGGCCGATCCGTTTCGTGGCGGCGGCGATCGCGGCCAGCCAGGTGATCGGCTCGAACCGGAAGCGTTGTGCGTAGCGAACATTGTCGGCGAGCGCGGGGCCGTCGGCGAAGAAGATCGCGTCGAATTTCTGCGCCTCGGCACGCTGCGCCAGCTCCTGGTAATAGCTGACGTCAAGGATGCGATCCGCCGCAGACCCCTGGTAGCGCCACGCCGCCTCGTGATGGCCGCCGGGATAAATAAAGAGGTTAAGGGAAAGCTGTCGTTTGCTCATCTCGGATCTCGTGAGTTTTGCTGATTATTATTGGTGGGACGGCGCCTTGTGCGCAAACGCGAAGCGCAGGTAGCGCTCCAGCTTCAAACCTTCGGGCGTGCGCTGTTCTTCGACAAGGCGCGCGAAGGTGCGGCGCACCAGTTCGCGCTCGTGAGAGGTGAACGCTTCGAGGAAATTTCCGAATGCGCTCGCTTCCGACCACTGCAGCAGCGATGCCGCATCGTCGTGGATATCGATCAGCGCGCGCAGCTCGCTGCGGTAGCCGGCGAAGCCGTGTGCCGCGAACAGCGATTTGAGCTCCTCGTCGGTCGATCCGAGCACCGGGTTCGAGTCCTGGCGATCGCCGGCAAGACCCGCCTCGATGATGGCGCGACGAAGCAGCAGGCGCGACTGGTGCGGCCTGGACGGATCCTGCACATTCAACCCGAGGCGGCCGCCGGGCTTGAGTACGCGCCGGATCTCCCGCAGCGCGCGATCCTTGTCGGAGATCCAATGGAAGACGCTATTGAGATAGATCGCGTCGAACTGCGCGTCGTCGAAGCGCGACAGTTCTTCGGCGCGCCCGGTGGCGAACTGGAGGTTATCCCCTTGCCGAAGGCGCGCAATTTCGATGCGGCCGGCAAGTGGATCGATACCGATCACGCGGCCGTCCGGACCGACCAGTCCGGCGACGAATTCCGCAAGTCGGCCGGTTCCCGTCCCGATGTCGAGCACGTGCTCGCCGGTCTTGATGGCGAGCGGCCCGATCAGGAACTTGCCGTGGCGAAATTGAACGAGTCCCGCTTCATCATAGGAGCGGGCGAGCTCCGGGGTATCGTGTTCAAGGCTGATGTTGCCAGCAGTTCGCGGCATTTCGAGAGATCCATCGTTGCTCGCCGCGCGTCGACGTCAGGCGCGTGCGCTGCGTCAGACTCTATGTCGGCGGCGGTGAAATGAATTTGCGTTGTTGCACGGCAAGCGAGCATGAACGTGACGAGTTCGTCGTTCACCGGAGATGACTGCGATCGCGCCGATCCCGGCGACGTATGATTTGGGAAGTTCTCCCGATCGATCGCGCCGATCCCGCACGTCGCAATGCACATGAGATGATCGGTCAGGCGGCGATCATCGCAAATATTTCAATGCCCGCGTTGTCCACGACGCGAACATTGCCTGCTATCAAAAACAAAGCTGGTTTCGTTTCATTGACTGAATGTCGATCGCTTTTACGATTTGTAACGTCAAAGCGAGGTGGTCATTCATGCCGCAATCCGATCCCGACAGCGTCGCCCGCGAGGCCCTCCGGCTGATCGGGGCCGACCCACAGAACTGGGTGCCTGATCGCGACGGAATCGATCACAACGTCGTCGTGGTCGGCGGTGGCCAGTCCGGCGCGGCCTTCGCGTTTGCGTTTCGGCGCGCCGGGATCGGCAAGGTCTCGGTGATCGATGCCGCCGCCGACGCCAGCAAGGCCGGCGTGTGGCTGACGAGCGCGCGAATGCACAAGCTTCGCACCCCGAAGACGCTTCCAGGTCCGGAGCTCGGTCTGCCCGGTCTCGGTTTCCAAGCATGGTATGAAACGCGCCATGGCGCGGCGGCCTTCGACGCGCTCGATCGGATTCCGCGGCTCGACTGGGCGGCCTATCTCGACTGGTATCGCCGCGTGACAGGCGCCGGCATTCGTTACGGTACGCGGCTGCTCCGCATCGAGCCTGCAGCCGATCATTTGCGGTTACATCTGGAGCGGAGCGGGGTCACGACCATCGAGACCACGCGCAAGCTGGTGCTCGCAACCGGCTTTGCGGGTAGCGGGGGCGCTTATGTCCCCGACGCGCTGCGTGTCCTGCCGAAACGATTCCGTGCGCATACATCGGAGAAGATCGATTTCAGGACGCTGCGAGGTCTTTCCGTTGCGGTGATCGGGAGTGCTGCGTCGGCCTTCGATGCGGCGGCCGCAGCCCTTGAGGCCGGAGCGCGTGATGTTCATCTGTTTGCACGCCGGGAAACCTTGGCCGCGTTGCCGGTCATTCGGATCCGCGGCTACCCGGGAGCCTATGACAACTATGGCAGCTTGCCCGACGCGGTGCGCTGGCATCAAGCGATTCGGTTCAGGCAGGCTGGGTCGACCCCGCCGCCGGATGCGATCTCGCGCGCGGTAGCCTTCCCCAATTTTCATCTGCACCTGGGCGCACCCTGGACCTCGGCGCAATTGAAGGGGGTGCGGCCGGTCGCCATCACTCCGCAGGGCGAGTTCGCGTTCGATTTCGCGATTGCGGGAACTGGCTATTCCGTCGATCTGGGCGCGCAGTCAGAGCTCGGCGATTTCGCCGACGAAATCCTTCTGTGGCGAGATCGCTTCGTGCCGCCTGACGACGAAAAGGACGATCGCCTGGCGGCCTATCCTTATCTCGGGTCCGGGCACGAGTATCTGGAGAAAGTTCCGGGCCGCGCGCCGTATCTGAAGGACATTCACGTCTTCAACCCGGCAGCATTTGTCAGCTTCGGCCTGCCGATCGGCGACGTTCCAAGCTTCAAGCGCGACATTCCGGGGATCACGGCCAGGGTCAGCCGCGATCTGTTCCTGGCCGACCTTGCATCTCACGAGGCGCGCATCAACGGAGAGATCGCGGAGGATTTCACCGCCGAGCTCTATGCACCGGCTGTCTGGCGACCGCCGCAGCCCGTCGCGGCGGAATAGCGAGGATCACGACCACATCATTGATCTCCGCCGTCGTTTCCGCGACCGGCGCATGGCGGAGCCTTGTCCAGGGGATCGCGGCGACGAGACCAACATCATGAGCAAGACGACCACCATCGACAACGTCATTCCGCGCGCCGACATCGTCAAGCGTGCCGCCCGGCTTGGTGCCGAGATCAAGAATGTGAAGCTGTCGGGTGACCTTCCCGACGCGGTCATCCGTGCTGTCAACCAGGTGCTGCTCGAGCACAAGGTGATCTTCTTCCGCGACCAGGAGCACCTCGACGACGCCGAGCAGGAGCGCTTCGCGGTCAGGCTCGGCAAACTGGTGCCGCATCCGACCGTCGGCCCGAGCAAGGGTACGTCGTCGATCCTCGAGCTGGACTCGGGGCGTGGTGGCGGCCGCGCGGACCAATGGCATACCGACGTCACGTTCGTCGATGCCTATCCGAAGATCTCGGTGCTGCGCGGTGTGGTGATCCCGCCCTATGGCGGTGACACCGTCTGGTCCAACACGGCGGCCGCCTATCTCGATCTGCCTCCGCCGTTGCGCAAGCTCGCCGACGAGCTCTGGGCGGTTCACAGCAATGCCTATGGTTACGCGGTGAAGTCTCGCGCCACCGACGCCGACAGAAAGCATTTCGACGAGGTATTCACCGGGACGATCTATGAGACCGAGCATCCGGTCGTGCGCGTCCATCCCGAAACGGGCGAGCACACGCTGGTGCTCGGCAATTTCGTCCAGCGCTTTGTCGGCCTGCCGAAATATGACGGCCAGAAGCTGTTCGATCTGTTCCAGTCCCACATCACGGCTCCGGAGAATACCGTGCGCTGGAGCTGGCGGGCCGGAGACGTCGCGATCTGGGACAATCGCGCGACCCAGCACTACGCCGTCAATGACTACGGCGATCAGCATCGTGTGGTGCGCCGCGCCACCATCGACGGCGAGGTTCCGGTCAGCGTCGACGGCCGCCACAGCGTGACGCGGATCAAATCGCCGAAGCCGCAAGCGGCGAAGGCAGCCTGAGCATGTCGCCTATTGGAGCAACACAATGAATGCCATCATTCGAATTCTGCGCGCGCGGCGAGCCGCTGCGCGCCGGGCGGCGCGATTGCTGCTGGCCGGCGTCTTTGCGTTGGGCCTGATCGCTTCGGCCTTCGCCGAGCCACCGCTCGAGAAGACCGAGATCCGTTATCAAGGCTGGGCCGGGCAGGTGACGTTCACCGAGCTCGCCGAGGACCTCGGCTACCTCGCGCCGCTCAAGCTCAAATGGGTCGGCAACACCATCAGCGGACCGCAGGACATCCAGACCGTCGTCACCGGCGACATCGACGTCGGCGGCGCTTTCTATGGCGCGATTATCAAGCTGATCGCGGCCAAGGCACCGATCAAGGCGGTGGTCGGCTACTACGGCTCCGACGCGAACACCTATTACGGCTACTATGTGAAGGATGACAGTCCGATCAAGACGGCCCGTGACCTGATCGGCAAGAAGGTCGCGGTCAATACGCTTGGCGCCCATCTGGAGTTCGTGCTGCGTGAGTATCTGGCGCGGAACGGTCTTAGCGCCGGCGAGACCAAGCAGGTGACATTGGTGGCGGTCCCACCCGTTACCGGCGAGCAGGCGCTGCGGCAAGGGCAGGTCGAGGTGAGCGCGCTCAGCGGCGTGTTGCGCGACAAGGCGCTGGAGCGTGGCGGGATCCGTTCGCTCTTCAACGATACCGATCTGTTCGGACAGTTCACCGGCGGTGCCTATGTGCTGCGGGAGAAGTTCATCAAGGACAATCCGAACACCGCCCGCAAGCTGGTTGAGGGGATCTCGCGCGCGATCCAGTGGGCGCAGACGGCGCCGCCCGATGAAGTGCGGGCTCGCTTCAACCGGATCATCGCGGAGCGCAAGCGCAACGAGGACGCCTCCTCGATCAAGTACTGGAAGAGCACCGGCGTCGCGTCCAAGGGCGGCGTGATCTCGGATGCTGAGCTGCAGGTCTGGGTCGACTGGCTGGTCAAGGATGGCCTGCTCAAGCCGGGCCAGATCAAGGCCTCGGACACCTACACCAACGAGTTCAACTATTTCCGTCCCGGAAAGACGGCGGAGGCGCGATGACGTCGGTCAAGATCAGCTTTGACAAGGTCCGCAAGGAGTTCGTCACCCGAGGCGAGGGAGGCCGGCCGGCGGGCCATTTCACCGCGCTCGAGGACATCACGTTCGACGTCCGCGCCGGCGAATTCCTTGCCCTGGTCGGTCCAAGCGGTTGCGGCAAGTCGACATTGCTCGATCTGCTCGGCGGGCTCGCAACGCCGACCAGCGGCCGCATCCTGCTCGATGGCCGGCCGATCATCGGTCCCGGACGCGACCGCGGTGTCGTGTTCCAGCAATATGCGCTGTTTCCATGGCGCACCGCCGTGCAGAACGTCGAGTTCGGGCTCGACATTGCCGGCCTCAAGCCGAAGCAGCGCGGAGAGATCGCGCGGCACTTCCTCGACTTGGTCGGGCTGTCCGGCTTTGCCGACCGTTACCCGCACGAGCTTTCCGGCGGCATGAAGCAGCGTGTCGCGATTGCGCGGAGCCTGGCCTACGATCCGGAAGTGCTGCTGATGGACGAGCCGTTCGCCGCGCTCGATGCCCAGACGCGCGAAACGCTGCAGGGCGAGCTGCTGCGGATCTGGCGTGCCACTGGCAAGACCATCATCTTCATTACCCATGGCATCGACGAGGCGATCGTGCTCGGCCAGCGCGTGGCGGTCATGACGTCGCGTCCGGGGCGGATCAAGGAGATTGTCGATATCCCCGCGGCCTTGCGCAGCGAAGCCGAGGACGTGCGCTCGCTGCCGGAATTCGGCCGCGTGCGCCATGAGATCTGGAGCCTGCTCCGCGAGGAGGTGCAGAAGGCGCAGCAGGGGCAATCGGCGGGCAGGGTCAGCGCAGGCCGTGTCGAGCGTGAAGTAAAGGAAGTCGCTCATGTCTAGCCTGGAGATGCTGACATTGCTGGAGCTCGCGCATGAACGGCGAGACGAGCAAGCGGCGGCGGCGCGGTCACCGCTGGTGAGCGCGGCCCGCGCCGCGACCCGCGGTCTGGCAGCTTTCGGGCGCCGCTCCCTGCTGCTGATCGCCCTTCTGGCGATCTGGGAGGCCGCGCCCAGGCTCGGCTTGATCGACGCGGTGTTTCTGCCGCCATTCTCTGGTGTCATCGCCGCAGGCTGGCAGCTCGCGCAAACCGGCGAGCTCTATGACGACGCCTCCGCGAGCCTGCTCCGCGCCCTGAGCGGGTTTCTGGTGTCGGTCGTGTTGTTCGTCCCGCTCGGGCTGGCCGTCGGCTGGTACACAAGGCTCGGCGATCTGCTCAACCAGTTCATCGAGATTTGCCGCAATACCGCGCCGCTCGCGCTCCTGCCGGTGTTCATCCTGCTGCTTGGCATCGGCGAGCTCTCGAAGGTCACGATGGTAGTCTATAGCTGCGCCTGGCCGCTCCTGCTCAACACCATCGCCGCGGTGAAGCAGGTCGATCCGCTCTTGATCAAGTCGGCGCGGACCATGGGCGCGACCCCACAGCAACTGTTCCGCAAGGTGATCCTTCCGGCGGCGCTTCCGACGATCTTTGTCGGCATTCGCCTCGCCAGTGCGTCAGCCATGCTGGTGCTGGTCGCATCCGAGATGGTCGGCGCCAAGGCCGGTCTCGGCTATCTCATCATCAACAGCCAGTACAGCTTCCTGATCCCGCAGATGTATTTCGGCATAATCGGGATCACCGTGATCGGGTTGGCATTCAATGCGGTCCTGGAGGCGTTGGAACGGCGCTTGATGCGATGGAAGGCACAGGTTGCGGCGTGATGAGATCGTGGTTCAGGCGCCGCTCGGGCTGTTTCGTGCGGTGGCCTGCGTCACAATGCTGTTCGGCGGCACGTCCTTGGTCAGCCAGACGTTGCCGCCGATGGTCGAGCCGCGGCCAATCGTGATCCGGCCGAGTATGGTTGCGCCGGCGTAGATCACGACGTCATCCTCGACGATCGGATGGCGGGCGTCGCCCTTGATCACATGGCCCTCGTCGTCGGTCGGGAAATGCCGCGCGCCGAGCGTGACCGCCTGATAGATCCGGACGTTGTTGCCGATGATGGCGGTTTCGCCGATCACGACGCCGGTTCCGTGATCGATGAAGAAGCCGGAGCCGATCCGGGCGCCGGGATGGATATCGATGCCGGTCCTTGTGTGGGCGATCTCCGACATCAGGCGAGCCACCAGCCGCGCGCCGATCTGGTAGAGCAGATGTGCAAGACGATGGTGGATGATGGCGGTCATCCCCGGATAGCCGATCAGGATCTCGGGAAAATTCCGCGCCGCCGGGTCTCCAACGAATGCCGCCCGCAGATCGTTGATCAGAAGTCCGCGGACCGGCGGCAGATGGGTGGCGAATGCGCGTGTCAGCTCGATCGCCTCCTCATGCACAAAGCCCGGCTCCAGCTCGTCGCCGACGAACAGCGCGCCGCGATGGATCTGCGCGCTGAGCGAATCCAATGCTGTGCTCAGCGTGTTGCCGACGAAATAGTCGATGTTCTCGCCGTCGAGGTCCGATTGGCCGTAGTGGCGCGGAAACAGCGCCTCGGTGAGGCCGTCGAGGATCGCCTCCAGCGCGTCCCGCGAGGGCGCGCGGCGTGCCTCGCCGTCGCGCCGGATGCTATGGGTCTCCTCGCGGGAGGTGCGCAGCTCGGCCACGATCCGGTCGAGCTGCCAGCGGCCCGGTGGTCTGCTGACCGGGCTGGCCGTTGACGGAGGCGATGCTGGCGGCAATTCGCGTTTCATGCTGCACCCTTTCTCTGCCCTAACGGACATGCGCCAGAGGAATGCTGACTTCGGCCAATAGGTCGAGATCGGCCTCGTGATCGATCTGGACATACTGTCCATTCCAGTAGGTGAGGCCGGACAGCCGATGCGACAATTCCATGCTGGCGAGGCGGCCCACGATGATGCCATGGGAATGCCGCTCGATGATCTCCTCGACCTGGCATTCGATCATCGCAAGCGAACGCTGCAGCAACGGCACGCCCGAGGCTCCATGGGTCCAGTCGGTGCCCTCGAAGCGTTCCCTGCCTTTCAGCCGGCCATTGCTGAAGCGCTCGGCCAGGGCCTGCTGGTCGGAGCCGAGGATGTTGACGCCGAACAGCCGATGGCGGGCGATCGGTGCGAAGGACGATGCCTGCCGGTTGATGCTGACCAGCAGCCGGGGTGGGCTGGCGCTGAGCGACGTCAGCGAGGTCACCGTCATGCCGGTGATGTCCTCACCCTGTCCTGCGGTGATGATGCAAACGCCGCCCGGGAGGCGGCGCATGACAAGGCGAAATTGACGCTCGATCTCGTGGTCGGCATCCACAAGATGAATATCCGGCTTGCTCATCGGGATTCTCCCTTGCATTGCCTCGCCGGATTGGACCTCGCCAGAGCGTTTTCGAGCGAAGTGGATACCGGTTCGCGTGAAGAAAACGCATCAAAACAACAATCCAGAGCTCCGTTCCGATTCGATCGGAGTGGGGCTCTAGAAGAAGCCCTTGGCGGGTAGCGGCGTGCCGCTGATCTCGTATTGTCCGATCGAGCGCGCCTTGAAGGTGTTTGGATTGTGCGACGCCAGGGTGCGCGCGTTGCGCCAGTGGCGGTCGAAATTGGTCGCCTTCTTGGTGGCCGATGCGCCGCCGACATCGAACAGCAGGCTGCCGCTCCGGATCGCGAATTCGTCCGCAACGATCTTGGCCTTGGCCGACAGCAGCGCGGCCTTGTGCGCGGCATCGACGGCGCTTTCGTCACCTGCATCGAAGGCGTCGGTGGCGGCATCGAGCGCCTCCCCGGCCGCAAGCACCACGGTCTCGGCGGCGAATGCGCTGCTGGCGATCTGACCGACGGTCTGTTGCAGCAGCGGGTCGTCCGCCGGGACCTCACTCGGCGCGTAATAGAACGTCCGCTTGCGGGTCCGCACCAGGGCGCTGGCGTCGCGCAGCACGGCGCGCGCGATGCCGGCATTGATCGCGGTCAGGAACAGCTGGGCAAATGTGTTGGAGTAGGGAATGCCGTAGCCGGTATCCGGTGCATCGAACACGACCTCCTGGCGCTTGACGCGCACGTTGCGGAAGTGGGTGGTGCCGGTCGCCGTCAGCCGCTGCCCGAGACCGTCCCAGTCGTCGATCAGCTCAATGCCCTCGCGGTTCACCGGAATCAGCACGGCTGCATTGGTGGCGGATGTGTCGGCGGTGCGAACGAGGACGTAGTCCGAATACAGTGTGCCGGTGCTATAGTATTTCGTGCCGTTGAGCAGGTAGTCGTCGCCGTCGGCAGTGAGTGTCGTGTTCGGCGTGAGATTGCCGACCTTCGGCGTGTCGAGCTCGGTCGCCGCGAGCCCGATGATCGCGCCGTCGGCAACTGCCTTCTGCCACTGCCTGTGCTGATCGTCCTTCGGCCGGCGCACCAGGCGTTCGACGACGCTGAAATGGTTGCGCAGGATATGCGCGACATTGGCGTCGGCCTCGCCGAGACCGATGACGATCTCGAACAATGCGCGAATCGACAGGCCGGCGCCGCCGGCTTCGATCGGAAGCCGCAACGCGCCGAGGCGGGCCTTGCGAATGAGATCGACTTGCGCGAACGGCAGGACGCGCTCGCGTTCGCGGTCGGCGGCGCCTTCCGCGATGCGGCCGAGCAGCGCGTCGATATCGGGTGCGCGGCTGTGAAGGCGGTCGGAAGGCTCCAGCGAGGTGGCGGACAGAGGCTTGTTCATTGGTATCACCCAAATGGCGTTGATTGATATGACGGCTACTGATCAGAGCTGGGCCAGGTGGTCGGTGACTTTGATCGGCTCCGGGAGCACCTTGCGCGCGACCAGCCAGTCGGCGGCCCTTTGCAGCTCGGCGAGGAAGTTTTCGTCGTTGGCGGCGAAGTAGCGATACTGCCGGTTCAGCGCGATGAACTGGTCGCGGACCTGGTCGCTGTACTTGCCGGCCTTCTGCGCGATGTATTCGGCATCCTTGCTGTTCGCGGAGATCCACTTGCCTTCAGCGCGGAAGGCATCGTTGACGGCCCGGACCAGCGCAGGATTGTCGGTCGCAAATTTTCGGGTGGTCAGGTAGGACGTGTAGTCGATCTGGAACTCGAGATCGCGACCTTCCAGGAAGATGTCGTGCGCCTTGTATTCGAGCCGCGCGATATCGACGCCCGGGCTCCACATCGACCAGGCGTCGACCTTCCCGGAGGCCAGCGCCGGCGCTGCGTCCGGCGGGTTGAGATAGACGAACGTCACCTTGGAGCGGTCGACCTTGTGCTTCTCGAGCGCGGCAACCAGCAGGAATTCGCCGAGACCCGAACGGTTCACCGCCACCGACTTGCCGACGAGATCCTCGACCTTGTTTATGCCAGAGTCATCCCGCGCGATGATCGCAGTGGTGCGCGGCTCGTAGACCACGAATTGGGTGAACACCAGCGGCGAGCCGGCGATGATCGCGGCGAGTGCCGGCGTCGTGCTGCCGCCGAAGCTGAAATCGGCGCTGCCGCCGGTCACAGCCTGCAGCGTCGGCGCATGATTGGGGAACGGCCCGAGCCACTCGACCTTGATGCCGTCCCTGGCCAGCAGCTTCTCGAACTCGCCGCGCTCCTTGACAATCAAATTGAGGCCGCTCAAACCCCAGGTCAGACGCACCGTGTCGGTGACGCGGCCGGTCGCCGCATGCGCCGGCTCGGACAGGTCAAAGCCGGCAAGCGCGCCGATGCCGAAGGCGGCGCCGCCAAGGAAGCTGCGACGGGTGGGGTTGGTGAACCGGGGGATAGACATTGAGTGGTCCTCAGGCAGGAATGGGGTGAGAGGTGTCGACGCCGAGCTCGGCCAGCAGGTCGGTGCGGGCGATCGGCGCTGCGCCGTTACGTTTCATGGGATGCTCGAACGCGATCCGGCCCTCGCGCATCACCAGGATGCGGTCGGCGAGCGCGATCGCCTCGTCGACGTCGTGGGTGACCAGGAGCACGCCGGGCCGATGGACGGCGACCAGCTCGCGCACCAGATCGTGCATGCGAATGCGAGTCAGCGCATCGAGCGCTGCGAACGGCTCGTCGAGCAAGAGCAACTCGGGCTCCTGCACCAGCGCGCGCGCCAGCGCCACGCGCTGCGCCTGTCCGCCCGAGAGGTTGCGCGGCCAGTCATCGAGACGGCCGCCGAGTCCGACCTCGGTGAGCGCGGTGGCGGCGCGCTGACGGGCGTCGCTCGCATTGAGGCCGAGCGAGACGTTGCGCCACAGACTGTCCCACGGCAGCAGCCGGTGCTCCTGGAAAACGACGGCCGGCCGCCGTGGTGCCGTGATGCGCCCGCCGTCGATCGCATCAAGGCCGGCCAGCGCCCGCAGCAGCGTGGTCTTGCCGCAGCCGCTTTCGCCGAGCAGGACGACGAACTCGCCGCGCTCGATGCGCAGGTTGAGGTTCTCGATCACCACGCGGCTGCCATAGGCGCGATGCAGTCCCGTCACCAGGACGGCCGGCGCAATCGCGGCCGGTGAGGGCACGGCGTGCAGCGTCATCGCGCGCCCCCATAGTTCGGATGCCAGGCTAATAGCCGTCGCTCCAGGGCGCGCGCGATGCCGTCGGCGGCGACGCCGATCAGCGCATAGATCACGATCGTCAGCACGATCACGTCGGTGCGCAGGAACTCGCGCGCATCCATGGCGAGAAAGCCGATGCCGGACTGGGCGCCGATGGTCTCCGCGACCACCAGTGCCAGCCACGCGGTCGCCAGCGCATAGCGCACACCGGTCAGGATCGAGGGCAGGGCGCCGGGCAGGATGACGCGCCGGATCAGCTCGAGTGTCCCGAGGCCCTGGACGCGGCCGAGCTCGAGCAGCTTCGGGTCGACCTGCCGGATACCCAGCGTGGTGTTGATGTAGATCGGGAAGGCGACGCCGAGCGCGACCAGGAAGACCTTCTGGGCTTCGCCGACGCCGAGCCAGACGATCACCAGCGGCAGCGCGGCGAGAAACGGGATCGCGCGGATCATCTGGATGCTGCGGTCGATCGCGGCCTCCGCGATCCGCGAGAAGCCCACGAGGATACCGAGCGCGAATCCGACGCTGCCGCCGATCGCAAAACCGGCCGTTGCGCGCAGCAGGCTGACGCCGAGATCGTTCAGCAGGCTTCCGGACGTCGCCAGCTTGAATGCCGTGCGGACGACCTTGCTCGGTGCCGGCAGCACCTGCGGCGAGAGCCAGCCGGCCTGCGCCAGCAATTCCCAGACGATCAGAAGCACGACCGGGGCGAGCCACGACAGCAGCAGCATGCCGCGCCGGCCGATCTCTACTCGTGGCTTCCGGGACGGCGATGCCGTTTGAACGCTGCGCGGCGTTGAATCAAACGCGATCGATGACGCAGCCTGTTCGAGGTTGCTCAAGTCTGTTCTGTCCTCGTCTAACATTGCGCGCGAGCATCATTGATCGCGCGCGGCATGGTTCGCCGTTCTCTCGATGAACGGCGCGTCGCCGCACGAAAGAAGGCGTTGTTTATCTCGCGCAAACTGTCCCACGAATTTTCTCGAACAGAAATAGAGCCGTATTCCAATTGTCGCTGCGTCCGGAGTTTTCTGGTTTATCGGCGCGCGCGGCGCGGCAAGGAAAATCTTTTGATGCGCCGCTGCTTGATCTGTCGCCGTGCTTCTTTGAAAACACGCCGACGTAACGTCAGGGAAATCGGAGAGACGGCATGTCGACACGACCGCTTCGCTTTGGCATCTGGGCGCTGGTCCATGGTTCGCGCGCGGCCTATCAGGATCCGGAGGAGCCGTATGACGCATCGTGGGAGCGCAATCGCGACCTCGTGCTTGCCGCCGAGGCACTGGGCTACGATTCCACGCTGATCGCGCAGCACACCATCAATCCGCATCGGGAGGATTTCGATCAGCTCGAGGCCTGGAGCGCGGCGGCGGCCGTTGCGGCATTGACCAGCCGGATCGAGATCATCGCGGCCATCAAGCCCTATCTCTATCATCCGGTGGTTCTCGCCAAGCTCGCGCTCGGGATCGAGAACATCAGCCGCGGACGCTTCGCGATCAACCTGGTCAATGCCTGGAACCGGCCCGAACTCGACAAGGCCGGCATCGGCTTTGCCGAGCACGATGCCCGTTACGCCTATGGCCGCGAGTGGATCACGATTGTCTCGCGCCTGATGCAGGGCGAGCGGTTGACCTACAAGGGCGAGCATTTCGACGTCCGCGATTATCTGTTGCGGCCGACGAGCCTCTACCGACCGCGACCATTGATCTATGTCGGCGGCGAATCCGAGCCGGCGCGCGCTTTGGTCGCCGACCACGGCGACGTCTGGTTCATCAATGGTCAGCCGCTCGAGGATGTCGCGGGCCTCATTGCCGACGTGGCGGCGCGGCCGCGGACGTCGGCGCCGCTTCGCTTCGGGCTGTCCGCCTTCGTCATCGCGCGCCAGACGCAGGCCGAGGCCCAGGCCGCCTATGAGCGGCTGCTTGAGCTGTCGCGGAAGGACGCCTCGATGAAGGTGATCCAGCGACAGAACACCGACCCGAAGGTCGTGATGATGCAGACCATGCAGAAGTCGGAGCGGATCGGCAGCAACGGCGGCACCGCTGCCGGGCTGGTTGGCAGCTATGATGACGTGGCCGCCCGAATCGGGGCGTTCCATGCCGCAGGCATCGAGTTGTTCATGCTGCAGTTCCAGCCTTTCGAGGCCGAGATGGAGCGCTTTGCGAAGGAGATCATCCCGCGCGTCCGCGCAGCGTCATCTGCTGCGAATGACACCCCACCACTGCTGGCGAGCTCGCGGTAACTGCGTCACGCGGTTGCGGCGGCTTCCGTCTGACGCGCAAAGCGGCTGATCGGCCGAGGCAGGCCAAAATGCTCACGCAAGGTGGTGCCGGCGTAATCGGTTCGGAACAGACCGCGGCGCTGCAGGATCGGCACCACGTTGTCGACGAAGACCTCGAGCCCGGTCGGCAGCACGTCCGGCATCAGATTGAATCCGTCGGCCGCGCCGGCCTTGAACCAGGCCTCGATGTCGTTGGCGATCTGCTCGGGCGTGCCGACGATGATGCGGTGTCCGACCCCGCCGCCGAGCGCGCGCAACAACTGCCGGACGGTGAGGTTACCGCGGCGCGCAAGGTTCACCGTGCCCTGGAACATGGTGTGGTTGGCGTTGGCCGGCAGCGGCAGCGGATCGGGTAGCGGCTTGTCGAGCTCAAGGATCGCAGGATCGACCTGCAATGTGCCCGCGAGACGCGCCAGGCTGTACTCGATCGGAACCAGCTCCCACAGCTCATCCTGCCGCCGTCTCGCCTCGGCTTCGGTGCTGCCGATCACTGTGGCAAGGCCCGGCAGGATGACGATGGAGTCGCCGGCGCGGCCGTAGGTCGCGGCGCGGGCGCGCAGATCGCGCGCATAGGCGACGCCTTCCTCGATCGTCTGCGCCAGCGTGAACACAGCTTCGGCCTGCGCGGCAGCGAGATCACGTCCGTCGTGCGAGCCACCGGCCTGCACGGTCACCGGGCGGCCCTGCGGCGAACGCGGCACGTTAAGCGGACCGGCCACGGCGTAATGGGCGCCGCGATGCGCGATCGGATGAACCTTCGACGTATCGACAAATCGCGCCGAGGACTTGTCGCCGACAAAGGCGTCGTCCTCCCAACTGTCCCACAGCGCATGGACGACCTCGGCGAACTCCTTGGCGCGCTCGTAGCGGGCCTTGTGCTCCAGCACGTTGCTGAGGCCGAAATTGCGGCTGGCCGACGCGTCGGCAGTGGTCACCGCATTCCAGCCGGCGCGGCCGCCGCTCGCGAGATCCAGGGTCGCGAAGCGGCGCGCGATGTTATACGGCTCGTTGTAGGTGGTCGAGGCGGTCGCGATCAACCCGATATGGCTGGTCGCCGCGGCCACCGATGCCAGCACGATCGTCGGTTCCATCGACATGAAGGAGCGGTAGTCGATGCGGTCGGTGATCGCCGGTGTGTCGGCAAGGAAGATCGCATCGAGCTTGCCGCGCTCGGCGATCTCAGCCACGCGCACATAATGGCCGACGTCGAAGCAGGCGCGAGGATCGCTTTCGGGCAGCCGCCACGCCGACGCATAGACGCCGGAGTGCAGCAGATTGACATTGAGATGAAGCTGACGATCGGACATGGCGACCCCGCATTGAGGTGAGACGACTCACGAAGTATCGCCTGTCAGGCCACATGAAAACGAACGGCCGGCGCGTGCATGCAAAAAGAAATATCCGTCTCCGCTGCGCGATCTGCGAACAAATCTGGTGTCGATCTTCTGCGATGAGCGGAACATCCCCTCCGCCGCCGCATGAATATTCTGCCACGTGCCGCGGCAGGGGAAGCTTCGTCCAAGTCTGCGCAAATATCTGAAATTGCCAGGGCAGCCTGCGCGCGTAACGATGCTGTTGCGGCGCGTTGCAAGCAATCGGTGCCACCCGGAGAACTGAACGATGACAGTCCACGAGCGACGCGCCGAACAGCGAACCGCGCCAGGCGGTTCGGTCGAATTCGACGCCGACGTGCTGGTGATCGGCGGCGGACCGGCAGGCACGTGGGCCGCGGTGAGCGCAGCCGAGTGCGGCGCACGCGTCGTGCTCGCCGACAAGGGATTTTGCGGCACGTCGGGTGCCACCGCGGCTGCCGGCACCGGCGTCTGGTATGTCGATCCCAATCCGGCGCTGCGCAAGGCCGCGATGGCCAATCGCGAAAAGATGGGCGGGCACCTGCAGGATCGCCGCTGGATGGCGCGCGTGCTCGACCAGACCTACGAGGACAGCAATCGTCTGGCCGCCTGGGGTTACCCTTACCCGGTCGACGACAGCGGCACATCGCAGCGCAACTCGCTGCAGGGGCCGGAATACATGCGCCTGATGCGCAAGCGCACCAAGCAGGCCGGCGTCACCATTCTCGATCACAGTCCGGCGCTTGAGCTGCTGGTGGATGACGACGGCTCGGTTGCGGGAGCCAGCGGCGTGCGCCGCCAGAAGCACGATCGCTGGATCGTGCGCGCCAAGGCTGTCGTCATGGCGACCGGCGGCTGCGCGTTCCTGAGCAAGACGCTGGGATCGAATGTGCTGACCGGAGACGGCTATCTGATGGCCGCGGAGGTCGGGGCCGAGTTCAGCAGCATGGAATTCTCGAATCCCTATGCGATCTCGCCGGCGTTCGGCTCCGTGACCAAGACGCTGTTTTATGGCTGGGCGACCTTCAGCTACGAGGACGGCAGCGTCGTTCCCGGTGCGGCATCCAAGGGCGGGCGATCGGCGATTGCGCGCGCGCTGCTTCAGGGACCGGTCTATGCGCGCCTCGACAAGGCCGACGACGAGGTGCAGCGTCACATGCGCGCATCGCAGCCGAATTTCTTCCTGCCGTTCGATCGCACCGGCATCGATCCCTTCAGGGAGCGTTTCCCCGTCACCTTGCGGCTCGAAGGCACCGTGCGCGGCACCGGCGGCCTTCGCATTGTCGACGATAGCTGCGCCACCAGCGTGCCGGGACTCTATGCCGCCGGTGATGCAGCGACGCGCGAATTGATCTGCGGCGGCTTCACCGGCGGCGGCAGCCACAATGCCGCCTGGGCGATGTCATCGGGGACCTGGGCCGGATGGGGCGCTGCCGGCTATGCAAGGCAGCTGGGCCCGGCACGTCAACGACGACTGGCGTCCGCCGGTACCGTCGCGTTCCGAAGCAAGGCGGGTCGCGCGTTTGAGCCCGCCACGCTGACAAAGGCGGTCCAGGACGAGGTCTATCCGTTTGAGCTGAACTACTTCCGGCATGCCTCGCGTCTCGAAGGCGCCCTCGAGCGGCTGGATGCGGCGTGGGTCAATGCATCATCGGCCGATGCGGCGAGCAAGGACGATCTGCTGCGCGCCCGCGAGAGCGCGGCCATGCTGGCGACGTCGCGCTGGATGTACCGCAGCGCGCTGGCGCGGAACGAAAGCCGCGGCATGCATCGCCGCGACGACTATCCCGATCAAGACGACCGCCAACGCCATTACGTGACGAGCGGCGGTTTGGACGAGGTCTGGACCACGGTGCGGCCGCATGCCGAGGCCAGCTATGCAGAGGCCGCGGAATGATCGAGGTGATCGACGCCGAGCGCTGCACGTGCTGCGACATCTGCGTGAATGTCTGCCCCACCAATGTCTTCGACAAGACGGAGGGGATTCCGGTGATCGCCCGTCAGGGCGATTGCCAGACCTGTTTCCTCTGCGAACTGTATTGTCCCGAGGACGCGCTTTACGTGTCGCCTTATGCGGAGGAGCCTCGCCCGACCGACGTGGTCGCGTTGCGGCAGACTGCCGCGTTGGGCAGCTACCGCCGCGCGGTCGGCTGGACCGACGAGACGCGCGATCTCCGCGGCATCGACCGCAGCTATCTGCTCTTTGGTCATTGAGCCCGGGCTGTGCCCGGCGACCGAAGCGATTTCCCAATTGGACCGACTGAATGAATGTACATCAATCCCTGACGACGGCGCAGCCTGTTGCGCCGCTGCCGTCGATTCCGCTCGCTTCCAACGCGAGCGAAGCCATGATCCGCTTCGAGGCGGTCTCGAAGGTCTATCCGGCCTATCGCGGCAAGCCGAGCGTGCATGCCTTGCAGGCGATCGACTTCGCGATCCCGCGCGGCTCGATCACCGGCGTGATCGGCCGCTCCGGCGCCGGCAAATCGAGCCTCGTCCGCCTCATCAACGGGCTTGAGAAGCCGTCGAGCGGCCGCGTCGTCGTCGATAACAGCGAGATCTCGGCGCTTGCCGGTCGCGAGCTGCGCCTGGCGCAGCGCTCGATCGGCATGATCTTCCAGCACTTCAACCTGCTGTCGTCGCGGACGGCGGCGGACAATATCGCCTTGCCGCTCGAGATCGCCGGCTGGTCCAGGGCCGACATCGCCGTCCGTGTAGCCGAGCTGCTCGAGCTCGTCGGCATTGCCGACAAATACGATCGTTATCCCTCGGAATTGTCCGGCGGCCAGAAGCAGCGCATCGGCATCGCCCGCGCGCTGGCGACTCGGCCGAATGTGCTGCTGTCCGACGAGGCGACGTCGGCGCTCGATCCGCAGACCACGCGCGCGATTCTGGACCTGCTGGCCAACATCAATCGTGAACTCGGGGTCACGATCGTGTTGATCACCCACGAGATGTCGGTGGTCCGCCAACTCGCCAAGGAAGTCGCGGTGATCGACGGCGGCCAGGTCGTCGAACGCGGCCATGTCGCGGAAATCTTCACGCATCCGCAGCATCCGGTCACGCAGGCGTTCCTTTCCGAGGTGATCGGGGACTGTGTTCCGGTCTCGCTGGCGAGCCGCCTTTCGCCACAGCCGGTTGCCGGCGGGCAGACGGTCCTTCGCGTGCAGGTGCGCGGTACTGAAGCCGGCGACACCGTGGTGGCGCGGCTTTCGCGCGAACTGTCCCATGACGTGGCGCTGCTATCGGCCCGCATCGATGAGATCGGCGGCCAGCACGTGGGCTCGCTAATCCTTGGCATTCCCGGCGGTGAAGCCACGGCCAGGCAGGCCCTGGCCTATCTTTCTCAGCATGACATTCTGGTGGAGCGTCTCGGCTATGTCGCGTGAACTCATCAACCTGATCGTTCAGGCCACGGGCGAGAGCCTTTTCATGGTCTCGGTGGCTGCGCTGGTTGCGACCGCGCTGGGCCTTCCGCTTGGCGTCTTCCTGGCGACCAGCCGGAAAGGGGAGCTGTTCGCCGCGCCGCCAGCCAATGGCGTGCTCGGCGTCATCGTCAATGCGGCCCGCTCGACGCCGTTCATCATCCTGGTGGTTGCGATGATTCCTTTCACGCGGCTGATTGCCGGCACCTCGATCGGATCGGGCGCGGCAATCGTGCCGCTCACCATCGCGGCAACGCCGTTCATTGCCCGTCTGGTCGAGGCGGCGATCCGCGAGGTCGATGCCGGTCTGATCGAGACGGCGTCCTCGTTCGGTGCAAGCCCGCTGCAGATCGTGTTCAAGGTCCTGATCCCGGAGGCTTTGCCGGGCCTGGTGCTGGCCCTGACGCTCGCGGTGGTCAGCCTGCTCGGCTACTCCGCAATGGTCGGGGCCGTCGGAGGCGGCGGCCTCGGCGACCTCGGCATTCGCTATGGCTATCAGCGCTTCATGCCCGAAATGATGCTGGCGGTCGTCGTCGTTTTGATCGCGCTGGTTCAGACCGTGCAGACCGCCGGCGACTATCTGGCGCGCCGCGTCAACCGCCGCCTGCGTCATCGCTAAAGGTGCGGTGGCGTCACGATCCCTTCGGTGCCCAGATCCTGACGTCGCCGGTATCGACCTTGCGTGGCAGCAGACCTTCCGCCGTGAAGGTATCGGCGATCTTCTGCTGCTCGGAAAGGCCGGCCGCGGTGACCACGCCGACCTTGTAGGAGCGATGGCTGTTGGCCTCCTCCACCGTGGCGGCGTCGATGCCCCACAGGCCGGCGAGCAGCGCCGCGGCCTCGTTCGGATTGGCTTTGATCCAGGTGCCGGTTTCCACCAACCTGGCAAAGATGACATTCAGTGCATCGGCCCGCTTTTCGGCGAACGCGGCCGAGGCAAGATAGTAACGCTTGTAGTTGGCGAGCCCGCCGCTGCCGTCGGTCAGGATGCGCGTGCTGGACTGGCGTTGCGCGCTGCTGAGGAACGGATCCCAGGCGACCCAGGCGTCGACATTGCCGCTGACGAATGCCGCGCGGCCATCGGCCGGCGTCAGATAGGCCGGTGTGATGTCCTTGAAGGACAGTCCGGCCTTGGCAAGTACCGCCAGCAGCAGGAAGTGGCTGCCCGCGCCCTTGGTGACCGCGACCTTCTTGCCCTTGAGATCGGCCGGCGCTTTGATCGCGGAATCCTTCGGCACCAGGATCGCCTGCGCCGATGGAGAAGCGGCTTCCTCGGCGACGTAAGCGAGCTTGGCGCCGGCGGCCTGGGCGAAGATCGGCACGGTGTCGGCGACGTCGGCTCCGAAATCGATGCTGCCGACATTGATGGCCTCGAGCAGCGGCAGGCCGCTTGTGAACTCGTGCCACGACACGGTGATGCCGAGCGGCGCCAACGCCTTCTCCAGCGCGCCGTTGGTCTTCAGGATAGCGGTCAGCGTCGACGATTTCTGGTAGCCGATCCGGATTTCCTCGGCGGCCGCAGGCCGAACCAGCGAGGTCATCGCAAGCAGCCCGATGGCGGCGACAGCAAGACGGCGCGACATCGCAGTCGCCGATGATGCGGCCTGCGCTGGCGGGATGAGGCGGGCAAAGATGGGCATGGCAAGTTGTCCTTAGCCGGTTCGATCTGTTGCCATTTGTGTGCAATCGGTGCGCCGGAGGCAATCGCGGAGAAGTCGTCCGAACGAGTGCAATTTTCTCTGCAAGCGAAGTCCGCGAGAAAAGCATTTTTTTCTGCGCGTTGCAGCTGGCATCAGCAGATAAGTCGCTCGCTGCGCCAAGATGCCCGGCCGGCTCCATTCTCTTTTCATCGCGGCCACAGCAGCGGCGACTCGTCATCGGGAAAAATTTGGATTCTCATTTCATTGATTTCGTCCCTGGCGCGAGCGATGAACTTGATAGCGAGTTCAGTTCCATGGAGACAAAGATGTTGCTTCGATCCATTTTCGCTCTTGCAGGCGCTGTTGCGATCTGGTCGACGGCCGCCGCGGCAGAAACGATCAAGATCGGCGTGACGCCCGGGCCGCATGCACAAATCCTCGAGGCCGTGAAACCGATCGCGGCGAAGAGCGGGCTCGAGCTTCAGCTTATCGAGTTCTCCGACTATGTCGTTCCGAACGCGGCGCTCGACGCCGGCGACATCCAGGCCAACTCGTTTCAGAACCAGCCTTATCTGGACAACCAGAAAGCCGATCGCGGCTACAAGATCGAGCAGGTGGGACTGACGGTCAATTTTCCGATCGGCGTCTATTCGCGCAAGCACAAGAACTGGGCCGACGTTCCTGACGGAGCCAAGGTCTCAATTCCCAATGATCCGACCAATGGCGGCCGGGCGCTGCTTCTGCTGCGCGACAAGGGCGCAATCAAGCTGAAGAGCGACGTCGGTTTCAAGCCGACCGTTATCGACATCGCCGACAATCCCAAAAACCTGAAATTCGTCGAGGTCGACGCAGCCCAGGCGCCCCGGGCGCTCGACGATGTCGATGCGGCGGTCATCAACACCAACTATGCGACACAGGCCGGTCTCGATCCGGTCAAGGATCCGATCCTGCGCGAGGATCCGAAAGGGCCATACGTCAATCTGATCGCGGTTCGCTCCGCCGACAAGGACAAGCCGTGGGTCAAGATCCTGGTCGACAGCTACCACACGCCCGAGATCAAGGAATTCGTCCAGACCAAGTTCAAGGGCGCGGTGCTGCCCGGCTGGTAGTTGCCGCCCCAATTGCTGAAGGATGATGATGCGTATTCTGATGACGGCGGTTGCCGCGGTAACGCTCCTGGTCGGCACCGCGAGGGCCGAGACGGTCCGCGTTGGCGTCACGGCCGGACCACACGCCGAGATCCTCGAAGTCGTCAAGAAAGTGGCTGCGGGCCATGGGTTCGACATCAAGGTGGTCGAATTCACGGACTACGTGATCCCGAACCAGGTGCTCGCGCTCGGGGATCTCGCGGCCAATTCGTTCCAGCACGAGCCTTATTTGAAGAACCAGATATCGAAGACCGGCTGGAAGATCGTCAAGGTCGCCAACACGATTGCGTCGCCGCAGGGTGTCTACTCGTTGAAATACAAGAAGCTGGCCGATCTTCCGGATGGCGGGCGGGTGGCGATCGCCAACGATCCTTCTAATGGCGCGCGCGGCCTGATGATCCTTGCGCTGCACGGCGTGATCAAGCTCAAGGACCCCAACAACGTCGCGTCGACCATTGCCGACGTCACTGACAATCCGAAGCATCTGCGCTTCGTCGAGCTTGATGCCGCGCAGTTGCCGCGTTCCCTGCAAGATGTCGATCTGGTCTCGATCAACAACAATTATGCGGTTCAGGCCGGGCTCAATCCCGCCACCGATGCAATTGCCCGCGAGGCGGCCGATGGCCCGTGGGTCAACATCGTTGCCGTGCGCGAGGCGGACAAGGACAAGCCCTGGGTCAAGCAGCTGATCGATGCCTACCATTCCGAGGAGGTCAAGGCATTCCTCGAGAAACGCTTCAAGGGCACCTACATCGCAACCTGGTGACGGGCGTTGACCGCCCATCGCCGGGAGGTTTCCAGGCCGATCTATTCGGCGGCTTCGGTGCGCGCTGCCGTCGAGGCGCGGCGGAAGCCGGCGCCGGGATGCGTGGCGTCAAGATAGGGTCCGCGTCCGGGGAACAGCTTCTCGCGGAGCGTGCCTTCGCGATAGGCTGTCTTGTAGACTCCGCGTGACTGCAATTCCGGCACGACGAGGTCGACGAATGACGTCAGTGATTCCGGCGCGACGAGGCGGAACAGGTTGAAGCCGTCGACGTCGGTTTCGTCGGCCCAGGCGATCAGCTCATCGGCCACGTCCTGGGGTGAGCCGACCACGAATGGCGAGCGTGCGCCGATCCGGCTCAGCGTCGCGAGATCACCGACCTTGACCGGCCGCTCGCTCCGCAACGTGAAATTCTCGACCATCGACTGGATCGCGTTGCTCTCGACATATTGTACCGCCTGATCGGGACGATAGTTCGAGAAGTCGATGCCGGTCCAGCCCGAGAGCAGAGCCAGCTGGCCGGCTTGATCGACATACCCTGCGTACTCCTCGAGCAGATCGTTGGCCTCCGCGCGCGTCGGGGCAACGATCACGGTCGCGCCGGCGAACAGGCGGATATCATAGAGATCTCGTCCGAACGCCTTGGCCGCTTCCCTGATCTCGCGTACGGCACGAGCCAGAATGGGCCTGGTCTGGCCGTTGAGGAAGATCGCCTCCGCGTGCCTCGCCGCGAAGGCGCGGCCGCGCTTCGAGGTTCCCGCCTGATACAGCAACGGTGTGCGTTGTGGCGAGGGTTCGGCGAGGTGGATGCCGTCGACCTGGTAATGAAGTCCCTGGTGCCGCACATTGTGGATCCTTGTCGGATCCGTGAACACGCGCGCTGTCCGGTCACGGCGAACCGCGCCGTCCTCCCAGCTGCCTTCCCATAGCTTATAGCTCGCAATGAGAAACTCCTCGGCCGCCTCGTAGCGTTCATCATGCGCGCGGTTGGCCTCAAGGCCCATTCCGCGGGCGCCGCTGTCGAGATAGCCGGTGACGATGTTCCAGCCGATCCGCCCGCGAGTGAGATGATCGAGCGTCGAGAAGCGGCGGGCGAACTGGTAGGGATGCTCGTAGGTGAGGTTGGATGTGATGCCGCAGCCGAGATGCTTCGTTGCGTAAGCCATGGCGGAGACGAGCAGGGTCGGCTCGGCGTTCGGCAATTGAACGGCGTGACGCAGCGCAGTGTCAGGACTGCTGCCGTAGACGTCATAGATACCAAAGACGTCGGCGAGGAAGATGCCGTCGAGCAGGCCGCGTTCGGCGGTTCTGGCGTAGTCGACCCAATAGTCGAGCGAGTTGTAGTTAAGTGAAGTGTCGCGCGGATGCGACCAGAGACCGGCCCAGTTGTGGCTCGGCGCCATCATGTTGAACGCGTTGAAGCGAAGTTCCTTTGGTCTGGTCACTGCGCAATTCCGCTAATTGAGGACTGAGAGGTGATTTATCACGTCAGCTGCGCGGCTTTATTTTCTATATGGAAAGACAGGATCAAAATCGTGCTTTGTCTTCGATCCGGCGCAGCAGAGATTCGTTTGTTCGACGTCGTCGTGCTGTTCGAAATGACGGTATGCACGACATTGCGTACTGATTTGCAGGCGCGATCGGCAGATGACTCATCAGCTCCACTGAGCCGTTCAAACCGGCGGAGCAGTGAAACAAATGTTACGCGACAGGCGCCGCGGCTGAAAAATTAGCGACGCCATCAGACGCGCCGCCAGCACGCTCATCGCTATTTTCTCCGATGTCTCGACAGTCGCGGACGCTGCTGCGCATCATTCCTTGCCTTTTGATGCTGGGTCCGCGGATTTCAGGAGAATTTCGAGATGCCGATCGAAACCAAGAATGTCGAGACGCTCGCCTTGCATGGCGGATCGTACCGGTCCGACCCGGCGACCGGCGCCGTCGCCGTTCCGATCTACCAAACGACGTCCTTTCAATTCGAGAATACCGATCACGCATCGCGGCTGTTCGCCCTGGAGGCGATCGGACAGATCTACACCAGGATCAAGAATCCGACGGCTGACGCGTTCGAGGAGCGCCTGGCCGCGCTGGAAGGCGGCGTTGGCGCGCTGGCCGTGGCGTCGGGCCAGTCGGCGACGGCTTACGCGATCTTCAACATCGCGCAAGCCGGCGACAATATCGTCTCATCGACCGATCTGTACGGCGGCACCTGGACGCTGCTGTCGCAGACGCTGAAGCAGTTCGGCATCGAGGTTCGCTTCGTCGATCCGGCCGATCCGGAAAACTTCCGCCGGGCGACCGATGCGAAGACCCGGGCCTATTTCGCCGAGACGCTGCCGAACCCCAAGCTCAACGTCTTCCCGATCAGGGAAGTCGCGGATATCGGCCGTTCGCTCGGCGTGCCGCTGATTCTCGACAACACCGCCGTCCCGCTCATTGCGCGCCCGTTCGAGCACGGCGCAGCGATCGTCGTCTATTCCGCGACAAAGTATATCGGCGGCCACGGCACGTCGATTGGCGGAGCGATCATCGATGGCGGCAATTTCGACTGGGCGGCGCACGCCGAGCGCTTTCCGCTGCTGACGCAGCCGGACGATGCCTATCACGGGGCGATCTGGACCGAGGCAGCCAAGCCGCTCGGTCCGATCGCCTACATCCTGCGCGCACGCGTGAAGCTGCTGCGCGATCTCGGTGCCGCGGTCGCTCCCCAGAACGCATTTCAGTTCATCCAGGGACTCGAGACCTTGCCCCTGCGGCTGCGTCAGCACAACGAGAACGCGATCAAGGTCGCGAATTTCCTGGCACGACATCCCGCCGTTTCGCACGTAATCTTCCCCGGACTGCAGAGCGGGGAGGACCGGCGCCGCGCCGATCTCTATCTGAAGGGCGGCTATGGCGGGCTGGTCGGCTTCGAGCTGAAGGGGGGCGTCGAGACCGGCCGTCGTTTCATCGATGCGCTGAAACTGTTCTATCACGTCGCCAATATCGGCGATGCGCGCTCGCTGGCGATCCATCCGGCATCGACCACCCATCAGCAACTGAGCGGCGCAGAGCAGCTCGCGGCAGGCGTGACGCCCGGCTACATCAGGCTTTCGGTCGGCATCGAACATCCCGACGACATCCTCGCCGACCTCACCCAGGCATTGACTGATGCTGAGGCGGGAAGCAGCGGCCGCAAGGCGGCCTGATCGATCCCTGAAGACGGAGTTGAAACCGAGACCATGAAGACATTGTTGCGCCTGGCGCAGGCGGCTGGCGTGCTGCTTGCCATGACTGCGGCCGCCGTTGCGGACGAACCTCTCAAGATCGCGACCAGCGCCGGCCCGGTCGGTCAGCTGGCTGGCTTTGCCGCCAAGCTCGCCAAGGACAAGGGACAGGACGTCAAGATCGTCGAGCTGTCGGACTGGGTCGCGTTGAACGAGGTGGTGAACAGCGGCGACGTCGACGCCAACCTGTTCCAGCACGCCACCTATCTCGCGATCCAGAACAAGCAGCGCGGCTTCGACCTGGTCCAGGTCGACAAGGTCGGCGTGATCGCGCCCGTCGGGCTGTTCTCGAAGAAGATCAAGTCGCTCGAGGAGATCAAGTCCGGCGACAGCGTTGCGATCCCGAACGAGCCGCTCAACGGCGCGCGTGGCTTGATCCTGCTCGAACGCGCCGGACTGATCAAGCTGGCGCCGGGCAAGGGTTTTTCGGTCAATCGGTTTGATATCATCGAAAATCCCAAGAACCTGAAGATCGTCGAGCTCGATCCGGCGCAGACCTACCGGTCGCTCGATGACGTCACGCTTGCGCTCGTCAACATCACCTATCTGATACCGGCCGGCGGTGATCCAAAATCGGCGCTGGTGATCGACCGCACGGTCGATGACGGTCTCGTGCTGCGCTTTACCGCGCGGCCGGACAAGAAGGACGATCCGCGCCTGAAGGCCTTCATCCAGGTCTTCAATTCACCCGAGGTCAAGCACTTCATCGAGGAGAAGCTGCCGGCGTTCATTCCGGCCGGCTTCGGCAGCTAGAGCTTTCCCGAGCGAAGTGGACGCCGGTTCGCGGCAGGAAAGCGCGTCAAAAACTAGAATCTAGAGCCCCGTTCCGATTCCATCGGAACGGGGCTCTAGACGCGCGCGAAGGATGCGACCGCCGTTCCTCGTCGGCGCGAACCGGTAGAGCGGGCGCTGTCATGCTATCGCTCTGTGTGTGATCCTGCCGCACGACATGTGCGGCGTGGGCAGACTGACGTCGGCGTGGCGATGGATCACATCTGCTGCGGTCTCGACTGGGCATGCGTCGCGCCAACGAGCGATCAGCCGTGAGGACCAAACAGAAAGAGTTCGTACATGTCCTTGCCGTCGGGGTTGGCGGCGCGGGCCAGCCGCCGCTGCCATCTCTTCAGCCGACGGGCCGCGCGACGAAGGACGTGGAGCCAAGAGGATGTCCGCACCCAGAGCCTCCTTCGCATTCCGAGCCGTTCAATGAACGATAACACGCTCCTGTTCGGGACGCGCGCGAAACTCGGCGGCGCCGCGAACTTTGCAATCAGACGCGCATGGCGAGGCGTTTTGCAGCAGAGAGATGCTCTCGCGATGCGGCGCCAGGAAAATTCATTCCGGGCAATGTTGCCCGATCGCCGGGCTTATGGAATTGTCCGACCGGATGGTCAATAAATAGCGGTTCGGAGGCGGGGCTGTGGTCCCGGAACCTTGCGACTATTGACTAACATCTTTGGACGATGGCCGAACGGCCGCCTGGTGAAACGGACAAGACATGGCCCGATCGCGCGCCAAGGACTATGACGACAAGCGCCTCTCGATGCTGCATCGTTCGGCCGAGCTGTTTGCCGCATCGGGATATGTCGGCACGTCGATGAACACCATCGCCGATGCCTGCGGGGTTTCGAAGGCGCTGCTCTATCACTATTATCCCGACAAGGAAGCGATCCTGTTCGATATCCTGTCGTCGCACCTCGCGAAGCTGGTGGCGGCGGTCCGCAAGGCGAGCGCACAGGCCGGCGATCCGGTCGCGCGCTTCAGGACGATCGTTGCGACCCTGCTCGAGCTCTACCGGCATGCCGACGCCGAACATCAGGTCCAGATCTCAAGTCTCAAGCTGTTGCCGAAGGACAAGCAACAGCCGCTGCTCGCAAGCGAGCGGATCCTGGTTGGGATCATGTCGGACGCACTCGCCGCCGCCGTGCCGGCGGCGAAGCACAAGCGCCTGCTCAAGCCGCTGACGATGAGCGTCTTCGGCATGCTGAACTGGCATTACATGTGGTTTCGCGAGGGCGGGCCGATGACCCGCGCCGAATATGCCGGTTTCGTCGCGCAACTCGTGCTGGCCGGCGCCGACGATGCCGCGGCCGCCGCCACCCGGCCGCGCGGCAGGGCGAAATCGGCCGGCCGCAGCCGGCAGGCCGAGTTGCTCTGACGCGGGCCGTTAAGCCCGCATCGCATTCATCGTCAGCAGCTCGTAGGTCGCCGCGGTTTCGCCGGTGCCGGTCGTGATCTCGACGTCCCAGCGTACCTCGCCATATTGCTTGTTGCGCGGCATCTTCTCCTTCGCGGTCAGCCGCACCTGGATCTGTTCGCCGGGCTGGACGGGTTTGACGAAGCGCAGCGAGTCGAGGCCGTAATTCGCCAGCACCGGCCCGTAGTCGGGATCGACGAACAGGCCGGCCGCAAACGACAGCAGCAGATAGCCATGCGCGACGCGGCCTGGGAAGAACGGATGCCCCTTGGTCGCTTCCTCGTCCATATGGGCGTAGAAGGTGTCGCCCGTGAAATGCGCGAAGTGCTCGATGTCGTCGAGCGTGATCTGCCGCGACTTCGAGACCAGCGTGCGGCCGATCTCGAGATCGTCATAGTGATAGCGGAACGGATGCAGGTCGCCTTCGAGCATCGGGCTGCCCTTGAACCAGCGGCCGGTGACGCCGCTCAGCATCGCCGGCGATCCCTGCAATGCGGTGCGCTGCATGTAGTGCTGGAGGCTGCGGACGCCGCCCAGTTCCTCGCCGCCGCCGGCCCGGCCGGGGCCGCCGTGAACCATCTGCGGCATCGGCGAACCGTGTCCGGTGTGCTCGCTCGCGCAGTCGCGGTCGATGATCGCGACGCGGCCGTGAAAACTGCCGATGCCAAATGCCAGTTCGGTCGCAGCCGGGATGTCGTGCGTGTAGATGGATGCGACGAGGCTGCCGCCGCCGCGATTGGTCAGCGCGATCGCCTGCTCCAGATCGTCGTAACCCATCACGGTGCTGACAGGCCCGAACGCCTCGATCTCGTGGACTGCGGATGCGGCGAGCGGCTTGGCGCAATGCAGCAGCAGCGGCGGAACGAAGGCGCCGCGCTTCGCGTCGGCATCGAGCAGCCCGAAGTTGCCGGGATCGCCGGCCACCAGTTCGGCTTCGGCGCGAAGCTTCGCGACATGGGCAAGCACATCGCTGCGCTGGCCGAGCCCGACCAGCGGCCCCATCCTGACCTTGTCGTTTTCGGGATTGCCGATCGTGACCTTGGCCAGACGGTCGCGCAGCGCCGTGATCACGGCATCGAGCTGCGCCGACGGCACCAGCGCGCGACGGATCGCGGTGCATTTCTGGCCGGCCTTGACCGTCATCTCCTTCGCCACTTCCTTGACGAAGAGGTCGAACTCCGGACTTCCCGGCACTGCGTCCGGAGCGAGGATTGCGGCGTTCAGCGAATCCCGTTCGGCGATGAACCTGACCGCTTCGCGCGCGATGACCGGATGCCGCTGCAGTTTTTGCGACGTGTCGGCCGAGCCTGTGAAGGACACCACGTCCTGGCAGGTCAGATGGTCGAACAAGTCGCCGGTCGATCCGACGATGAATTGCAGCACGCCTTCGGGCAGCACGCCGGATTCGGTGATGATCCGGACCAGTTCGTGGGCGACATAGGAGGTGACCGTCGCGGGCTTGGTCACGACGGGCACGCCGGCCAGCAGCGCGGGCGCCAGCTTCTCCAGCATGCCCCAGCACGGAAAGTTGAATGCGTTGATGTGCACGGCGACGCCGTGCAGCGGCGTCACGATATGCTGACCGGCGAATGCGCCACCCTTGGAGAGCCCTTCGACATTGCCGTCGAGCAGGACTTTGCTGTTCGGAAGTTCGCGGCGTCCCTTGCCGGCAAAGGCGAACAACGTGCCGATGCCGCCGTCGACGTCGATGACAGCGTCGGTGCGGGTTGCGCCCGCATGGAACGATAGTTTGTAGAGCCGGTCCTTGTGCTGGGTCAGATAGTCGGCCAGCGCCTTCAGTAGGCCCGCGCGCTGATGGAACGTCAGCTTTCTGAGATGTTTGCCGCCGATCGCGCGGCCATAGGCGAGGATCTCGCGCATGTCGAGATCGCTCCTGGTGGTGACCGCCACCACATCGCCGGTGACGGCACTGTGAATCTCGGCTGCCGGTTCGCCCGGGCCGGACCATTTTCCGCGCACGAAGCTGTCGAGCTTCATGACGTTGCCCGCCGTCCGTGCACCACTGGATTGAGGCTGTGTCATCGCAATTGGACCTTCTGACTTGTGATCAATGATGCGTCTCGCCTTGACGGCGGAATGTTCAATCCGAACGTTCAAGCTTTGGCTCGTCCGACAAAGCGCGTCGCGCGCTTTTCGAGAAAGGCGTTGAGCGTCACGACGCGATATTCGGCGCGGATATCGGTCAACACCAAATCGCTGACCATGATGACCTCCCGTTGCGGCTTCTGGTGGCCGAAGGTTGCGTGACGTGCGCTTGGATTACTATTGACCGTCCGGTCAGTCAATTATAATCCGCGTAACGGCTTGGGATGACGACACCGGGCAATATCGAGCGAGCACGATTTCGGTCTCGGTTGCGATTTCAGATCCGGCAATAGCGTCAGGATGATCCGGCGAGCATCGCCTGTCTGCAGCAAAAGTGCCGACGCGTAAGCACGGTCCCGTGCACTCGAGCGGTGTCATGCTGCCACAAATCGGCCCCATATCACCGGCGACCTCCCGCCGCCATGAGGATTGGCCGATGACGATGCAGTCGCCGGATATCGCCGGGTTTCGGTTCTCGGCCGCGGATTTCGGCGAGCGCGACCGCTTGCCGATCTTTCGCGAGCAGATCGGGCGGATGATCGTGAAGCTCGATCCGGAGCCACTGAGCGTCGGCGCGTTCCATGCCGAAGCCAATGTGCGCGAGCTGCCTGGGCTCGGGATCGGATCCTGGGCGTGCAGCAACCTCAAGATCGCACGGTCGCGCGAGCTGCTCGACGGCAATGACGACCTTGTGCTGACGATCATCACGAGCGGCAACGCCCGCGCGTCGCAGCGCGGCCGCGACATCGAGCTGGGCCCGGGGCAGGCCGTGCTGGAGTCGAGCGCGGAGGTCGGCAACATAGTGGTCCCGGTCTCGCCGAGCCGTTTCGTCGGTCTCAGGCTGCCGCGCAAGGCGCTGGCACTGCTGGTCCGCGATCCCGAGGACATGCTGAACCGGCCGTTGCCCGCGAACACCGAGGCGATGCGTCTGCCGGCGCTCTACATCAGGGAGCTTGACGACAGCTACCAGCTCGCGACGCCCGAGCTGCGCGGCGCCGTCGTCCGGCATCTGGTCGATCTCGGGCGACGTCGCAAACAGCGCTCTCCGCCAGCCTGTGTGCTGTCGCGCACACAACATCGCCGCCCAATCACGTCCGCTGCGGGCGATTTCAGACGTCAATGCACGACAACGTGTTTCACATTGTTGCCCGATGTCGCATATGTCCAATCCCCTGTCGCCTCAGTCCGAGCCTGCCAATCGTCTCGCGCTTAAAAGGCAGCCCCCCGGTGATCGTTGCAATCGGCGGATTCGTCGACTGCGATGCATTGAGGCGACTTGAGACCATCGAGGAGAATGTGATGAAGTTTGCACTTCGAGGATATTTTCTTGCGCTCGGCGCGAGCCTGGCCTTGTCCGGCGCCGCCATGGCACAGGATATCAGTGTTGCCGTGGTCGGGCCGATGACCGGCTCCGAGGCGAGCTTTGGCCAGCAGTTCAAGAACGGTGCTGATCTCGCGATTGCCGACATCAATGCGGCGGGTGGCGTGCTTGGCAAGAAGCTGAAGCTGGAGGTCGGCGACGATGCCTGCGATCCGAAGCAGGCGGTGTCGGTTGCCGAGAAGATGGCAGGCGCGAGGATTCCGTTCGTCGTTGGGCATTTCTGCTCATCGACCTCGATCCCTGCGTCGGACGCCTATGCAGAGGGCAATGTGCTGCAGATCACGCCGGGCTCGACCAATCCGCAATTCACCGAGCGCGGGTTGTGGAACACGTTCCGTGTCTGCGGCCGGGATGACCAGCAGGGCACGGTTGCGGCCGCCTACATTATCAAGAACTACAAGACCAAGAACGTCGCGATCATCCACGACAAGACGACCTACGGCAAAGGCCTTGCCGACGAAACGAAGAACGCCATCAACGCCGCGGGCGTGAAGGAAAAGCTCTATGAGGCCTATACCAAGGGCGACAAGGATTTTGCTGCCCTGGTATCCCGCTTCAAGAAGGAGTCGATCGATTTCGTCTATGTCGGCGGCTATTATGCCGAGGCAGCGTTGATCCTGCGCCAGATGCGCGAGCAGGGCGTCAATGCGGTGCTGATGGGCGGCGACGCCCTGGTCGACAAGCAGTTCGCCGCGATCGCAGGTCCGCTCGCCGAAGGCTCGCTGTTCACCTTCTCGCCCGAACCCGCGCAAGAAGGCGACCGCGGCCGCGACCTTGAAGAAGTTCAAGGACAAGGGCATCGATCCCGACGGCTACACGCTCTACAGCTATGCCGCGTTCCAGATCTGGAGCCAGGCCGCAGCCCGTGCCCAGACCACGGACGCCAAGAAGGTCGCGGCGGCCATCAAGGCCGGAAGCTGGGATACCGTGCTCGGCAAGATCAGCTACACGCCGAAGGGTGACATCACCCTGATCGACTACGTCGTGTACCGCCGCGACAAGGACGGCAACTACGCCGAACTGCCGGCCGGTCAATGATCGCCAGAGCGTTTTCGAGCGAAGCGGATACCGGTTCGCGTGAAGAAAACGCGTCAAAGCAAAATCAAGAGCCTCTGTTCCGATGCAATCGGAACGGAGGCAACCCTGGCCAGGCTGAATCGTTTCCCGCTGCGCCCGTGACCGGCGCATCCGGTCACACGTTCCGGGCAAAGCGTACAGCGCCGGGGATCGGCGTGAGCCATGCGACGGCGCGATCGGTATAGATCTCGGCTTGCGGCTGCAATCCCTCCATGCTGTCGAGCGTACCGGCTTTCACCACGACCTTGCCGGGCATCAATGCGGTCTTCGCCAGCAGCGGGGACCCGCAGTGCCCGCAGAAATGACGATGGACCGGATGGCCGCTGTCGCCCTTGTCGACGAACACCACCGTCTCGCCCGACTGCTGGTAGTCGGCTTCGCGGATCACGAGGTTGAATGAAAACAGGCTGCCGCTTTGCCGCTGGCAATGTGTGCAATGACATATCGCGATGCTCCGCGGTTCGCTCTTGAGCGTGTAACGCACCGCGCCGCACAGGCAGCCGCCGTTCCGTTCCTGCATGCTGGTTTCTCCCATTCGATGACGCCGTCGCCGCGACAAGGACGCCGCCTCAGGCGTCGCCAATCACGGCATCGATGAATGTGGTGGCCGACTCCCTCAACTGCTTGCGGCTGTATCCGGCGCGCTCCATCACGGCGAGCCCGCGCGTGAACGTCACGATGACGCGCGCCAGCCGGTTCGCGTCGGCCGTGCTGCGCCTGTTCGGCGCCGCGCTGATGGCCTTGCCGACCAGCTGCTCGAGCCGGGTGAGCACGTCCTGCACGCGCTGACGCACATCCGCGCTCGAAACGGACGCGTCCAGCGCGGTGCGCGTCGTCAGGCAGCCCCGCTGCGGCGTGCCGTTCGTCATGTTGACGATGATCATGTCAAAGAAGTCCCTCAGTCTCGCCGAGGTATCGCCCTGCGCCAGCGCGCTGCCGGCCGCGTCCAGGAATTGCGCGGCATACTGATCGAAGGCGCGCAGGAAGATCGCTTCCTTGTCGCCATAGGCGTTGTAGAGGCTGCCGCGCTGGACGCCGGTCGCGGCCGCGAGGTCCTGCATGGTCGCATCGTGCAGGCCCTTGCGCCAGAACACGTCTAGCGCGGTTGCGATCATCTCGTCCTCGTCGAACTGACGCACGCCCACCATTCGATCCACTCCATCGGGTCATTGTTGACACAATCGTCAATATTGACAATGATGTCAAGAATGAACCCGAGGAGATCCGGATGATTACCGCTGTCACGACGTTCAAGCTGCCGAAGCCGATCACGCGCGAGGAAGCCCGCAGCATCTTCCTGAGCACCGCGCCGATCTATCGCGGCATTCAGGGGCTGTTCCGAAAGACCTATTTGCTGTCCGAGGACGGGATGACGGCCGGCGGTATCTATTTCTGGAACTCGAGGGTGGAGGCGGAAGCGCTGTACACCGATGCGTGGCGCGCCCGCGCACGGGAGAAATATGGCGCCGATCCGATCGTGACCTATTTCGAGAGTCCTGTGGTGGTCGACAACCTTGCCCAGCAGATTGTTGCCGACGATTAGCAACGAAGCGGCGGTGGCGGATGCGCATCACAGCGCATTGAGCGCCTTGCGCGACGGAGCGAGCGGCAGCCATTCCGGAATCTGCCGCCTGGCGAGCCAGTACGGACGCCAGATCGCGGGCCAGGTCGGGCGGTCGAGAGGCGCGGTGCCCCATCTGCGTTGCTCGACCTCCATCCGCAACAGGCCGTGGCTATGCAGCCATTGGCGCGCTGCCCACCAGACCTCGCGCGGCATCTCGGCGTTCCGGATACCGGTGAGCTCGGCGATACCTGGCAACGGACCCTCAAAACGCGCCGCAACTCTCAGGGTGGCGACACGTTGCCCGCTCCGCCTGACGCTCCACAGCCGCGAGCGATTGTGGGCGAGGTTGGGACCGTAGGTGCGCAGGCAATTCTGCATCGCTTCCGCCTCCTCCGAAATATCCGTGGTCGAGTTCAGCGGGATGAAGTCGTAACCGTCAACGCGGCCCGGCCGCAGCCACATATCCGCGATCTTCTCCGAGCCGAGGCTGACATGCAGCGCGATCATCGTGCGCCACGCATCGGCGGCCGCGAGCGCCGAGCCGATCTGCATGCTCGGCGTCCACCTCCGGTCGATCAGCGTATGTCCCAGCGTCGCCGGCTGCGTGGAGAACCACGCCCACAGGCCGACGAGCCGCAATCGCGCAGGATCGGTGCGCGGCGGCGCCCGGACCAGCTCGCGCGCGATCCAGACCGCCGCCGGTCCATGTGCGAGCTCGGCAACCGCCGCGACGGATCTCAGCCAGATCGGCGCGAGCTTCGGTGATGGCGGCAGGTGGTTCGCGATCTGTCGGCGAAACAGCTCGTCATCGGGCAGTCCCTTGATCGGAGCGGTGAATGCCTCCGGCGGCAATCTTCGCAGCCACAGCGGAATGCCCGCCGCGGCCGCGGCGTCCGCGAGCGAGCGGCCGTCGATGACGCATGCGCGTGCGCGCGCCGAAGCGATCCCGGCTCGCGGGACCGCCAGCGCGAATAGCAGCGCAGGGAAGCTCGCGGCAAGGTCCGCAAGACGCGTGTGCCGCATGGCCAGCGCGCGGACCCTTGCCTGAACGTGCGGATGATACCTCCGCAGCTGATGTTCGAGCAGCACGGGGCGTGTGGCCTCGCGGCGAGAGGCCACCAGAAGCGTCGAGGTCATGACAAAAGTTCCGCAAGCGCGGAGTCGAAGGCCCGCGGCAGATTCGATTGCGTGTGGGTGTTGCGATTTCACCCGGGATCCGATCCCGGGACGCGCGTCAAATATCGCGCGGCGAACCCGGGAAGCGCACAGACCTGAACATCGTCGCCTCCTGCGTTGAAGTTGCGGAGCAGTCCCATAGCCTATTTCCCGCCGATAGGCAACGTGAAGCTGTGCATTGCATTTTAGCGATGTGGTGCGTGCGCGATGAGAGACCACACCGCGGCGTCGGCCGCCAAGGTCTCTTCACGATCTCGGTCAACGACGCTAGTCTGATGAGGGGCTAACAAGAAACGCAGGCGGGAGGCCATAATGACCCAACAACAATCCTCCGATCTAGGCTCCCCGGCACTGCCACGCCGCAGGCTCGGCCGCACCGGGCTCGATGTCTCCATTCTCGGCTTCGGCACAGCACCGCTCGGCGACCTGTTCGCACGGCTCGACGACACTGCTGCGATCGCAGCAGCGGAGCGGGCGTTTGCGCTGGGCGTCAACCTGCTGGATTCCTCGCCGCTCTACGGCCATGGCCTCGCCGAACACCGCAGCGGCACCGCGCTGCGCCGCGTGGCGCGCGACGACGTCGTCGTCTGCACCAAGGTCGGGCGCTGGATGGACCCGTTCCACGGCCGCGGCGACGGCTCCAATTTCGCCGGCGGCGCGCCGCATCGCGCGGTGTTCGACTATTCCTATGACGGCACCATGCGCTCGGTGGAGCAGTCGCTGCTGCGGCTCGGCACCGATCGCATCGACCTGCTGCTGATCCACGACGTCGACGTCTGGACCCACGGAGCTGACGCGATCGAGGCGCGGTTTCGCGAGGCGATGGAGGGCGCGTATGTCGCGCTCGACAAGTTGCGTTCCGAGCGCGTGGTCAAGGGCATCGGGATCGGCGTCAACGAGGCCGAGATGTGCGTGCGCTTCGCCAAGGCCGGAACGTTCGACACTATGCTGCTTGCCGGCCGCTACTCGCTGCTCGAGCAACCCGCACTCGCCGAATTCCTGCCGCTGGCGCAAGCAAAGGGCATCGGCATGATGCTCGGTGGCGTCTTCAACTCCGGCATCCTGGCGACCGGCGCGGTTGCCGGCGCCAAGTACAATTACAAGGATGCGCCGCCGGACGTGATGCGGAAGGTGGCGGCGATTGATCGCGTCTGCCGCGCCCACAACGTAGCGCTGCCGACCGCGGCGCTGCATTTCGCGCTCGGCCATCCGGCGGTGGCAAGCCTCGTGCTCGGCGCGCAGACGCCGCAGGAGGTCGAGCGCAACGTCGCCGCGTTGTCGTCGCCCGTGCCTGCCGCGCTGTGGCGCGACCTGAAGAATGAGGGGCTGCTCGACCAGCATGCGCCGGTGCCGGCATGATGCGGATCGACGCCCATCACCATGTCTGGACCCTGGCGCGCGCGGATTACGGCTGGCTGACGCCCGAGCGCGGGCCGATCTACCGCGACTTCGGCCTGGCCGATCTCGCGCCGCATCTCGCCGCGGCTGGGATTGAAGGCACCATCCTGGTGCAGGCCGCACCGACTGAAGCGGAGACCGTATTCCTACTCGATATCGCCAAAGGGACCGAGCAGGTGCGCGGCGTGGTCGGCTGGGTCGACTTCGACGCCGCCGATGCCGCGGCGCGGATCGACGCGTTTGCCGGGCGCGAGCTCCTGGTCGGTCTGCGGCCGATGGTGCAGGACATCGCCGATGACGACTGGCTGCTGCGCCCCGAACTGGCGGCGCCGCTCGAGGCCATGGCGCGGCATGACCTGGTCTTCGACGCGCTGGTGCTGCCGCGCCATTTGCCGCGGCTCATTCAGGTGGTCGATCGCCATCCGGACCTGCAATTCGTGCTCGACCATTTCGGCAAGCCGCACCTTGCGACCGGCGACATCGCAGCCTGGAAGGACGACATCGCAAGCCTCGCCACACGATCCAACGTCGTCTGCAAACTCTCGGGCCTTGCGACCGAGGCGGCACCGAACTGGCAGGTTGCCGATCTCAGCGAGGCCGTGGATCATGCACTGGCATGTTTCGGGCAGCAGCGGATGCTGTGGGGCAGCGACTGGCCCGTCGTCAATCTCGCCGGCGGCTATGCGCACTGGTTCGCGGCGGCGGAGACCTTGCTGGCTGATTTGTCAAGTGACGCTAGGGTCGCGATTTTCGGCGGCAATGCGGCGCGCATCTATTTGTCAAGCCGCGGACGGCCAACATCCCGGAAATAGATTGCGGCCCGCGCCCAATTTGATCCACAGCGCGCCTTGATGAATCAATCCGGGATGGTTCATAAGCGGCCTCCGCGCCATCGGTGATCCGGCGGCGCAACGGAATTTCAGAGAGACGGGCGTGGCAAAGATTCATCATCAGATTGCGCAGGAGCTGGGGGTTCGCGACGAACAGGTCGAGGTGGCGGTGACGCTGCTCGACGGCGGCGCTACGGTGCCGTTCATCGCGCGATACCGCAAGGAGCTCACCGGCGCGCTTGATGACGCCCAGCTGCGCACGCTGGAAGAACGGCTGACGTATTTGCGCGAGCTCGAGGAGCGCCGCACCGCGGTGCTCAATTCGATCCGCGAGCAGGGCAAGCTCGACGCCGCGCTCGAGGCCCAGATCATGGCCGCCGACAGCAAGGGCCGGCTCGAGGACATCTATCTGCCGTACAAGCCGAAGCGTCGCACCAAGGCCGAGATCGCCAAGGAGGCCGGCCTCGAGCCACTCGCCGATCAGCTCCTGACGCAGCCCGAGAGCGATCCGAACGAGGCCGCGACGCCCTTCGTCAATGCCGAGAAGCAGGTCGCCGACGTCGCCGCGGCGCTCGACGGCGCGCGCGCGATCCTGGTCGAGCGCTTCGCCGAAGATGCCGACCTGATCGGCGCGCTGCGCGAGGAGATGTGGTCGAACGGCATCATGGCCTCAACCGTCCGCACCGGGAAGAAGACCGAAGGCGAGAAGTTCAAGGACTATTTCGATTTCTCCGAGCCGCTGCCGAAGTTGCCGTCGCATCGCATCCTGGCGCTGTTCCGCGGCGAGAAGGAAGAGATCCTCGACCTCGCCATCAAGCCGGAGGCGCAGGAGCCGGTCGTAGGCCAGCCCGGCCTCTACGAGCTCAAGATCATGAACCGCTTTGCGATCTCCAACCAGGGCCGCAAGGGCGACAAATGGCTGACCGAGACGGTGCGCTGGGCCTGGCGCACCAAAATCCAGATCCACCTCAACATCGATTTGCGGCTGCGGCTGTGGACGGCGGCCGAGACCGAGGCGGTGCGCGTGTTCGCCTCGAATCTGCGCGACCTCTTGCTCGCGGCGCCGGCCGGCGCGCGCGCCACCATGGGGCTCGATCCCGGGTATCGCACCGGCGTCAAGGTCGCGGTGATCGATGCGACCGGCAAGGTGGTGGCGCATACGGCGATTTTCCCGCACGAGCCGCAGCGGCGCTGGGATGAGGCGCTCGCCATTCTCGGCAAGCTCGCGATCGAGCATGGGGTCGAGCTGATTGCGATCGGCAACGGCACCGCCTCGCGCGAGACCGACAAGCTCGCCGCCGAGCTCGTGAAGCGGCTGCCCGAGCGCAAGATGACCAAGATCGTGGTCTCCGAAGCCGGCGCATCGGTCTACTCGGCCTCGGCCTTCGCCTCGAACGAATTGCCCGACCTCGACGTCACCATTCGCGGCGCGGTCTCGATCGCGCGGCGCCTGCAGGATCCCTTGGCCGAGCTGGTCAAGATCGATCCGAAGGCGATTGGCGTCGGCCAATACCAGCACGATCTCGGCGAGGCCAAGCTCGCCCGCTCGCTCGATGCCGTGGTGGAAGACTGCGTGAACGCGGTCGGCGTCGATGCCAATACCGCCTCGGTGCCGCTGCTCGCGCGGGTGTCGGGCATCGGCCAGGGACTGGCGCAAAGTATCGTGCAGCACCGCGATGCCAACGGCCCGTTCAAGTCGCGCAAGGCGCTGAAGGAGGTGCCGCGGCTCGGCCCGAAGGCGTTCGAGCAGTGCGCCGGCTTCCTGCGTATCAGCAATGGCGAGGATCCGCTCGATTCATCCGGCGTGCATCCGGAAGCCTATCCGGTAGTGCGCCGCATCCTCGAGGCGACCAAGAGCGACATCAAGGCGCTGATCGGCAATGCCGACGTGGTGCGGGGTCTCAAGCCGCAATCCTTCGTCGACGATACATTCGGATTGCCGACCGTCACCGACATTCTGCGCGAGCTGGAAAAGCCCGGCCGCGATCCGCGTCCGGCGTTCAAGGCGGCGGTGTTCAAGGAAGGCGTCGAGGAGGTCAAGGACCTAAAGAAGGGCATGATCCTCGAGGGCACCGTGACCAACGTCGCCGCGTTCGGCGCGTTCGTCGATATCGGCGTGCACCAGGATGGGCTGGTGCACATCTCGGCGATGTCACGGAATTTCATCAAGGACCCGCGCGAGGTCGTGAAGCCCGGCGACATCGTCAAGGTCAAGGTGCTGGACGTCGAGGTCGCGCGCAAGCGCATCGCGCTGACGCTGCGGCTTGACGACGAGATCGGGCCGAAGAAGGACAATGCGGCGCCGTCGCGCGATTTCTCCCGCGGCTCCGGCAAGATGACGTCGTCGGCTCCGCGCCGGCCGCAGGAGCAGTCCGGCGGCGGCGCGCTCGCCGACGCGCTGCGCCGCGCGGCCGAGAAGAACGGACGCGGCAAGCCGACCTGAGCCGCGGAGGAGGGCGGCGAGCCGAGTTCGCCGCCCTGTTCGAAATCGGCCACCTGACGCCTCTGGCTGAGTTGCCTAAGCTGTCCCCGTCATCCTGAGGTGCGAGCTCTTGCGAGCCTCGAAGGATGCACGGCCCCATCTCTGGCCGATTCATCCTTCGAGGCCCGCTCCGCGGGCACCTCAGGATGACGGGGCCGAAGGGGGCCGTCCCGGCTACAACTCTCCGGCAGCAAACCTCGCTAGCGCATCCGCGACGCCCTTGCCGTAAACCGCGTCGGCCTTGCTGCAATTCGCGACGTGCCGTTCCTGGATGTGCTTCGATGCATTGCCGACCTGACGGGCGGTGTTGTCGAACAGGGCCTGCTTTTGCGCGGCATTCATCTTGCGGAACAGGTCGCCCGGCTGCTGCCAGTGGTCGTCATCCACGCGATGATCCCAATGCGCAGCCGCGCCTGACAATTCGAATGGCGGCTCGTTCAGCTGCGGCTGGTCGGTCCACTCACCATGGCTGTTCGGCCAGTAGGTCAGCGTGGCGCCCAGATTGCCGTCGGTGCGCATCGCGCCATCGCGATGATAGCTGTGGAACGGGCATTTCGGCGCGTTGACCGGAATCTGGTGGTGGTTGACGCCGAGCCGGTAGCGCTGCGCGTCGCCATAGGAGAACAGGCGGGCCTGCAGCATCTTGTCCGGCGAATAGCCGATGCCTGGCACGACATTCGCCGGCGTGAACGCCGCCTGCTCGACTTCGGCGAAGAAGTTCTCCGGATTGCGGTTGAGCTCGAAATGCCCGACCTCGATCAGCGGATAATCCGCCTTGGGCCACACCTTGGTCAGATCGAACGGATTAAACGGGAATGCCTTGGCCTGTGCATCCGTCATCACTTGGATAAACAGCGTCCAGCGCGGGAAGTCGCCGCGCTCGATGCTCTGGAACAGGTCGCGCTGGTGGCTCTCGCGGTCCTTGCCGACCAGCGCCTCGGCCTCGGCATCGGTCAGGTTCTGAACGCCCTGCCGGGTGCGGAAATGGAATTTCACCCAGACGCGCTCATTGTCGGCATTGATCATGCTGTAGGTGTGGCTGCCGAAGCCGTGCTGGTGACGGAAGCTTTTCGGGATGCCGCGCTCGCTCATGACGATGGTGACCTGGTGCAGCGCTTCCGGCAGCAGCGTCCAGAAATCCCAGTTCATGTCGGGGTCGCGCACCCCCGTGCGCGGATGCCGCTTGATGGCGTGGTTGAGGTCGATGAAGCGCAAGGGGTCGCGGAAGAAGAACACCGGCGTGTTGTTGCCGACCACGTCCCAATTGCCTTCATCGGTGTAGAATTTCAGCGCGAAGCCGCGAATGTCGCGCTCGGCGTCCGCCGCGCCGCGCTCGCCGGCGACCGTCGAGAACCGCGCGAACATCGGCGTCTGCTTGCCGATCTCCGAGAAGATGCTGGCCTTGGTGTAGCGCGTGATGTCGTGGGTGACGGTGAAGGTGCCGCGCGCGCCGGCGCCCTTGGCATGCATCCGCCGCTCCGGGATCACCTCGCGGTGAAAATGCGCCAGCTTCTCGATCAGCCAGACATCCTGCAGCAATGCGGGTCCGCGCGGCCCTGCCGTCAGGATGTTCACATTATCGGCAACGGGGGCGCCGGAGGCGTGGGTCAGAAACGGTCTTTTGGTCTCGTCGCTCATCGAAAGCTCCTTGCTGAAGGTCAGCACTTCGCCGTCCCGGCGCCCGAGGGGACGCCAGGCGAAAGGCGAATTGCATCGCGGATGGATGACGGCCGGCGAGGAAGGGAGAGCCCGGTGATCGACAAATTGTGAAGCGGGTCTGCGATCCCTCGACGCCGTCGTTGTTCTCCGACAGCTGCAGGATTAAGAACCGCGGCCGATCGATTCAACGAGCGCTATCCGCCGATTCCAGCCAAATGTCCGTCGATCCCGGCCAACGCCATCGTGGCCGCCGGTCCGGGCAACTGCCGCTCGGCATGCCGGCACGCGAATTCTAAATCCGGTGTCAGAATCTGGCGCATTTGTCAGTTGAAGTCGGGCATCGGCTTGCGTCTTCTGATCATGCTCGCGTGCGGCGATACGAGTTCGCCGCGGTCCCAATCAGGGAGGGTTTCATGAAGAACAGGCTTCTCACGTGTCTCACGGCAGCGACGCTCGCTGTCAGCGTTGCGCTTGCACCCGCTGCCCTCGCCAGAGGCGGCGGTGGTGGTGGCGGACATGGCGGAGGTGGCTTCGGTGGCGGCCACGGTGGTGCCATGGGTGCCATGGGTGGTGGCATGCACGGTGGCGGCTTTGGCGGCGGCATGCATGGCGGTGGTTTCGGCGGCGGAATGCGTGGCGGTGGCGCGGCGTTCGCCGCCATGGGCGGCGGCGGGCATTTCGCGGGCGGGCACGTTGGTGGTCCCCGCTTCGTCGGTGCACCGGCAATCGGCCCGCGGTTTGCCGGCGCCGGATTCCGCGGTTCGCGCTTCTTCCATCATGGCGGCTTCTTCCGCCACCACCGCTTCCATCGCTTCGCATTCTTCGGCGCGCCCTATCTCTACGCCGGCTATGACTACGGCTGCTACCGCAGGGTATGGACGGCTTACGGTCTGCAATGGGTCAATGTGTGCGGGGACTATTGGTGATAGCCCAACCAACCGCACCGTTGTCGCGGTCGTCGCCAGACGTTCCATCCTGCCCCGGAATGGGATAGTCTGGCGGCGATCGTCGCGGGGCGGCCGCTCGGAGAGTTTGAGAACTCGGAGAGTTCGACACACCTCGGAGAGTTCAGGAATATGACCGGTGCTCACCGCCGCATTCTCGTCGTCGAGGACGATCCGGAAACCGCGGATCAGCTCGTCGAGGAGCTCACCACCAGCGGTTATGATGTGGATCTGGCGGCGAACGGCCGCGAGGCGCTGAGCCAGGGTGCGGCGCGCGACTATGCCGTGATCACCATCGATCGCATGCTGCCCGACATCGACGGCATCACGGTGATGCGTCAGATGCGCGACGGCGGCATCGCAGTGCCGTTCCTGATCATCAGCGCGCTCGGCGAAATCGACGACCGGGTGCGTGGCTTGCGCGCCGGCGGCGACGACTATCTTGTCAAGCCGTTCTCCTTTGTCGAACTGCTAGCGCGGCTGGAGGCGCTTGGCCGCCGCAGCGAGACCGTTGCAAAGGAGACCATCCTGCGGGTCGGCGATCTCGCGATCGATCTGATTTCGCGGACGGCGAGCCGCCGCGGCCGCAGGATTCCGCTGCTGCCGAAGGAATTCCAGCTGCTCGAATACCTGGCGCGCAACGAGGGCCGCGTGGTGTCGCGCGCCATGCTGCTGCGGCATGTGTGGGACCTGCACTTCGATCCCTCGACCAACATCATCGACGTCTATGTCGGACGTTTGCGCCGCAAGGTCGACGACCAGCAAGCCTATCCGCTGATCCACACGATCCGCGGCATCGGGTACTGCCTCCGTGCTCCTGGCTAAGACCCTCAAGTCGTCGACGTTCCGCCTGGCGTTGATCGCCATCGGTGTCTTCGGCCTGATCGTCTCCGCGATCTTCGCCTATGTCTACTGGTCGACGTTGTCCTATGTGCGCGACAGATCCGACCGCGCGATCATGACCGAGCAGGCGAGCCTCGATGATGCCTATGCGCGGTCCGGCCGCGATGGACTGACCGCGTTGATCGCGCAACGCGTCGCGGACAAGGGCTTTGCCGATCATGTGTATTTGTTGGTCGGTCCCGGATCGACCGTGCTGGCGGGAAATCTCAGACAGTGGCCGGCGGGCGCTGCCGAGAAGGGATGGGCTGAATTTCGTGCCTCCCTGCCACAGCTTTCCTCGGGCCCCTCCCTGCTGCGAGGCGTGACGGAAACCCTGTCAAACGGCGATCGGCTGCTGGTCGGCCATGACATCAGCGATCTCGACGGCTTCATGGCGCAGATCAGGGCCGCCGGCATTGCCGTCGTCGTGCTGATCATCGGGCTTGCGGCTGCTGCCAGCATCGGCGTCACGCGGCGAACCGTCGGCCGGATCGAGTCGATCAATGCGACCAGTCGCGCTATCATGCTCTCCGGCCTCGACCAGCGCATCCCGCTTCGCGGCAGCCATGACGAATGGGATCGCGTCGCCGAGAATCTCAATCTGATGCTGGACCGGATCCAGACCCTGATGGGGGACGTCAAGCAGGTCAGCGAAAATATCGCCCACGACCTGCGCACGCCGCTGACCCGGATGCGCGGCCGGCTCGAGAAGGCCTATCACGCCCCGCGGAGCGGCGAGGGGGATGCTGCGCTGATCGGCGACACCATCGCCGATCTCGACGCGGTGCTCGGGATGTTCGCGTCGATCACGCGGATTTCCGAGATCGAGACGCGAGCCCGCAAGGGTGCGTTTCGCACCGTCAATCTCGTCGAGATCGCCGCCGAGGTGGTCGAGCTCTACGATGCCGCGGCTGAGGAGGTTACCACCCGGCTCGACCTTGCCGGCGATCGGGCGGTGCTGGTCACCGGCGACCGTGACCTGCTGTTCGATGCGATTGCCAATCTCGTCGACAATGCCATCAAGCATGGCCGCCCAGGTGGGCGGGTGACGGTGACCTGCGACAACGATGAGCGAGGCGCGGTGATTTCGATCGCCGATGACGGCCCCGGCATACCCGCCGAGCAGCACGACCGCGTCTTCAAGCGGTTCTACCGGCTCGAGCAGAGCCGCTACACGCCGGGCAACGGCCTCGGCCTCAGCCTGGTCGCGGCGGTCGCGAGCCTGCACGGCGCACGGATCGAAATGCGCGACAATGCGCCGGGATTGTTGTGCAGGCTGGTCTTTCCCGCCGCGGAAACGTAGGGATGGCCGAGGGCGCCTGTGGTTCTACCCCTGGGTGCCGATGCACGGCTCACACCTCAGTCAACACACGTCGTCGTCCTGGCGAAAGCCAGGAGGTGGATTCACATTCGAAGTGCAACACTTGAGCAAAGGACTCGGCAGGCGTGCGGTAGTCAAGGCATTTGCGCGGGGTGTTGTTGTAGACGGCGATGAACTGGCGGAACCTGGCGGTCGAGAGGGTTACGAGATCCGTCTTGCGGGGAATAAAGCGGCGCATCCTGCCGATGGCGTTCTCGATGCCACCCTTCTGCCAGGGGGCATGGGGATCGCAGAAGAAGGTCGCGATCGAGAGGCGGTGCAGCGCCAGGTGACCGGCGAACTCGGTGCCGTTGTCGAAGGTAACGCTCTGGCGCAGCTCTTGTGGAAGGGGCGCGAAGAAGCCCACGAGATGGCGGGCGACACCGCGCGCGACCTTGCTGGCAAGGCGGATGCCGAGCAGCAGCCGCGAGGTGCGCTCGTGCACGGTCAGCACGGCCTGACCGTATTTCGAGAACATCATCAGGTCGGCCTCCCAGTGTCCGGGCACGCTGCGGTCGGCCGCTTCGAGCGGCCGATTTGCCAAGGATACACGGCCTTCGATGAAGCTTGCGGGGCTGCCGCCCCGCTTGCCGCGGCAGCCGCGCTTGCTCTTGGCGCGCGGCAGATAGCGCCGCCAGTTGAAGTCCGTGGTGCGCCTGAGTTGGCCATAGATGAAGCGGTAGATGGTCTCGTGGGAGATCACCTTGCGCCCGTGCTCGCGGGCCAGCCGGCCAGCGACCTGCTCGGGCGACCAGCCGCGGCGAAGGCGTTGCAACACCGCGCGGCGCAGGCCGGGCTCCCGTTCGAGGCGTCCGCCCGTCCAGCGCCGCGCTCGCATCTGGTGCTGGGCATAGCTCGGCTTGTAGCCGACCTGGCTCCCCCGATTGCGCCTCAGTTCCCGCGAGATCGTTGATGGCGAGCGATCCAGAGCTGCCGCGATTTGCCGGACCGAGCTGCCATTGGCCGATAGGCAGGCAATCTCGCATCGGTCGTCCAGAGAGAGCTGCTTGTAAGTCCGCCCCATGGCAACACCTCCTCAAGGAAGTGTTGCACTTCGTTTGTGAACTCAGGGGACCCATCACCCCGAATGACAATTGTGATGCTGCGCTGGGGCCACGATCTCGTTTACATTCAGATTCGGTGGTTATGGGTCCTGGCTTTCGCCAGGACGACGATGTGGTGAGAGCAGGTCAAAACCTCGCTGCCATCTCCACCAGCCGCCGGTGCGCCGCCTCGCGGGCGGCGCGGATCGGTTCGGTGGGCCCGGTGGTCGGGCCGATCGGCACGAAACGCACGTCGCTGATGCCGATGAAGCGCAGCGCCTCGCGCAGATAGGGCGTTGCCATGTCGATGCGGCCGCGGTTCATGCCGGTGACGAAGTCGCTGCCGCTTGCCAGGATCACGACCGTCGGGCGGTCGTTGAACAGCGGCAGATAGCCCTGCGCCGGATCGAAGCGGAAGGCCAGCCCGGGCTGGATGATGACGTCGAGCCATTGCTTAAGCTTGTAGGGAATGCCGAAATTCCACATCGGCGTCGAGATCAGCACGCGATCGGCCAGCGACAGCCGCAGCGCGAGGCGCTCGGCGATTGCGAAGGCGTCGTGCTGCGAACTGGTGAAGCTCTTGCCGCCGATCCGGGCGTATTTGGCCTCGAGCAAATAACCCTCGAATTCCGGCAGCGGTTCGCGCCAGAGGTTCATCGAGTCGATCTCCCAGTCCGGCCGCGCCTGACGGAAGCGATCGAGAAAGGCACGCGCGCCGGCCGCCGATTCCGAATCGGGGCGCGGTGAGCAGTTAAGGTGCAGCAGCTTCGGCACCGCGCCTCCCTAGCCGAGTGCCTTGATCACGGTGTCGGCGTTGGTCACGACGGAGACGTTCTGGAGCGCGAAATTGATCGCGGCGTTGTGCCAGTCGGCATTCATGGTCGAGCAGCAATCCTCCGGCACGATCATGAAATAGCCTTTGTCGGCGCCGGTGCGCGCGGTGTGCTCGACCGACATGTTGGTCCAGGCTCCGGTATTGATAATCATGTCGCGGCCGGTTGCCTTCAGGATGGTCTCGAGCCGCGTGCCTTCCCAGGCGCTCATCCGCATCTTCTCGACCACGAAGTCGCCCGGGCGCGGCTCGAGTCCCGAGACTGGTGCCGCGCCCCAGCTGCCGCGCACCATCGCCTTGCTGTCGACCAACCCCTCGAACAGCGGCGCATTGAGCGTGACGCCGGGCGCGCCCGGCTCGACGACGAACCAGACATGGATGATGACGACGCCGCGCGCTCGCGCAGCCTCGGCCACGCGGCGCACATTCTCGACGACATGCTGCTGGCGGGCGTGTGCGGGCGCACCGGACTCGGCGAACGCGCCGCCGTCCATGATGACGTCGTTCTGCATGTCCTGGATGATCATCGCGCAGCGTTGCGGATCGAGCTGCATCTCACCGGCGGCGAGATTCGGCGCAGGCGTGGACGAAGCGGCACCCGCGCCGCCGCGCTTGCCGCTCATATAGGGTTCGTGGCGGGGGCCGACCTTGGTCGGGATCGCATAGACCGAATGGGTGGCGGTCAGATAGAGCGTGCGGAAGTCGGCGCCGCCCCAGGCGAGGTTGGCGACGAGCTCGGGCAGGCGCACCTTGCCGAGCAGGTCGCCGGCGGGCGAATAGACCCAGACGCCGCCGGGCGCGGTGACCCAGACATTGCCGCGCTGGTCGCACTTCATGCCGTCGGGCAGGCCGGGCTCGAGTTCGGAGCGGATGCCGGAGGCGAACACGCGCGGATTACCGAGCGAGCCGTCTGCCGTGATGTCGAAGGCGCAGATCAGCGCCTGCACGGTGTCGTTGACATAGAGGATGCGCTCGTCGGGCGAGAAGCACAGCCCGTTCGGTTGCTCGAACAGATAGCGGTCGACCAGCAGTTTCGGCGCGCCGCCGCCGGGCGGCACGCGATAGACGCCCTGGAAGCCGAGCTGGCGCGGCCGTTCGACGCCATAGACCGGCATCCGGCCGTACCAGGGATCGGAGAAATAGATCGCACCGGAGGAATGCACACAGACATCGTTCGGACTGTTGAGCTCCTGGTTCTCGTAATGCGAAGCCAGCACCTCGCGCCGCCCGTCGGGCCGCTCGCGGATCAGCGAAGACGTCGCGTGCTCGCAGACGATCAGATTGAGGTCCGCGTCATAGGTCATGCCGTTGCATTTGTTCGATGGCCGCCTGACCTCGACGACGCCGCGCCGCGCATCCCAGCGCCGGCGCACATCGCCCGGCATGTCGGAGAACAGCAGGAAATGATCGGCCGGATGCCAGATCGGTCCCTCCGTGAAATCGAAGCCGGTCCCGACCTGGCCGACCGGCGCGTAGGGATCGATCAGGTCTTCGAACTCGCCGCGCAGCGTGACATGCGTCATCGCCTCGATCCTCTACGCCGGGAACCAGTTGCGCTGCGGCAGGCTCTGCACGACAGGCCCGGGTACCTGGTCATGCAGGCGGCCGACCACCATGCCGCCCTCGATCTTGGCCGGGCGATCGTGCACCGGCAGCAGATAGCGCGAGCTCGAGAGCAGCTTCTTGATCGCGGCCTTCTCGGCGCGCTTGCTGGTGCCGTGGTTGCCGGTGGTGCGCGGCTCGGCGTCGTGGATCTCGTTAAAGGGATTCACGATCTGGTCGTTGAAATCGTAGATCACATCGCCGCAGATCGTCGCGATGCCGTCGGCGGTGTGGACATGGATGTTCATCGAGCCTTCGGTGTGGGCGTTGGCGGCGTCGCAATAGACGCCCGGCATCAGCTCGACCGGGCCGGTGATTTCGAGGTCGAGAAAGCGCAGCGCGCTCTTGGTGTGCAGGCGGTCGATCAGGTGCTTGATGTCCGGCGCCGGATACTGAGGGTGCATCAGGCCGGAGACGGAGTATTCCAGCTCCTTGCGGTTCAGCACGACGGTCGTGTTCATCGGGAACAGATCGTCCTTGCCGGCATGGTCGATGTGCAGGTGGGTGTGACAGACGAAGCGGACGTCGCCCATCCGCACGCCGTGGCGGGCGAGCTGGTTCTCGATCATGTTCTCGTGGAACTGGAGCCCGCGCATGCCGAGCGTCTCCATGATCTGGTTGGAGCGATAGCCGGTGTCGACCAGCACGGGGTAGGGGCCGCCGAGGATCAGGAAGCCGAGCGTCAGCACGCGGCGAGTGCGGCCGCAATTGTGCCCGAGCACGAGGAAGCTCGATTCCAGCTCGATATCGCCATAGTCCAGAATCTTGATCTCTAGCGGCATCTGTCTCCCTCCCAATTCGTGTTCGTTGTTATGTTCGACCCCGCGGTGCGGCTATGGCTGTAGCCGATAGACCCGCGCCGCCGTCGTGCTGAAGATCGCATCGCGCTGTTCGGGGCTCAGCCGCCCGGCGGCCGCTTTGAAAGCGGCGATGAGTTCGCGGTAGCTGGTCCACAGCTTCTCGATCGGAAAGTTCGAGCCGAACAGGCAGCGGTCGGCGCCGAAGATCGCGACGGTATCGGTCACCACGCCGGCGATATGCGCGGCATCGTTGCGATGGATGAAGGTGCCGAGCCCGGACAATTTCGACACCACGTTCGGGCATCGCGCGAGCCGCGTCATCCCGGTGCGCCAGGCGGCGCGGCCCTGCGGCGACAGATCCTCCAGCATGCCGGCATGCTGCAGGATGAAGGTCACGTCAGGGCAGGCCTCCGCAAGGCCGGCCGCATCGGCCATCTGCGACGCGAACACCTGCAGGTCAAAACTCCAGCCATAGTCGGCGAGGTGGCCGACATTGCGCCGGATCACGGGGTCGGTGCAGAGATCGGCACGGGCGGCGAAGCGATAGAGCGGATTCTCGTGCCAGTGCAGCTGCATGCGCACGCCGCGCACCAGCGGATAGTGCTTCAACCGATCGAGTTGCGGCCGGACGTCGGCGACGGAAAAATCGGCATAGGCGACGAGGGCGTGCGGCCAGCCGTGCTGGCCCGCGGTCTGCTGCACCCAGGCCGCCTCGTCCTCGAACTGGCCGTTCGGCCAGTTGGTCTGGACATAGACCGAGCGGGTGACGCCGGTGCCCTTGAGGTCGTCCAGATACTCCTCGATCGGATAGTCACGGCGGATCGGCTCGTAGGGGCCGAAGATGCGCGGCTGCATCGGGCCGGACAGCCAGGCGAGATCGGCCTGCCGCCAGATGTGATGATGTCCGTCGACAACGCCAGTCACGCGGCTCTCCTTGTTCCAAGCGACAGCAGATGCGCGACGACAGCCGCGCTGGATCCGCCGTCCACGAGATCGTCGACAAAGCGCTGGATCGCGATCAGCGCCTCGGTTTGCGGCGTGAAGTCGGGCGAGGTTGCGAGCGGCGTCAGCCAGCTGAGGCGCCAGGCCCGCCGCGACAGTTTTGCCACGGCATCGCGCAGCGCAGCCGGATCGCCGCGTTCCAGGCCGTCGGAGACGATCACGACCGCGGCGCCGCGGGCATATCCGCCGAACCGGGGCACGGCGAGGAACGCCTGCAGCGCATCGCCGATCCTCGTGCCGCCGTCCCAGTCGCTGACCAGGAAGGACGCCGCGTTCAGCGCCTGCTCGCGCCGCTTCAACCGCAGCGCCGGCGTGACGCGGGTCAGTCTTGTGCCGAAGGTGAAGACCTCGACATTGCCCGCCGCCTGCACCAGCACATGCGCGAGCTTCATGTTCTCCTCGGTGCGCGCCTTCATCGAGCCGGAGACGTCGATCAGGAACAGGATCCTGCGCGGGCGCTGGCGGCGGCGCATCCGCCCGAGCCGCAGCACCTCGCCGTCATTGCGCACGCTGTCGCGCAGCGTGCGGCGCAGATCGGCGAACGGGCCGCTCCGTGCGCGACGGCGCCGGTGGCCGCGCCGTCGGGGAAGTCGCCTTGCCGCCTCGCGCGACAGTTTTCGCAGCGGATCGCTGGTCACGGCCTGTGCAAAGCGGCGCTCGACCAATGCCTCGGCGCGCGCCGCGGTGAGGCCGGACTCATTGGCCTCGTCGGCAAGCGGCGGCTCGTCCTCGCCGCGGCCTTCCTCCTGCAGGCGAACGGTCTCTTCGTCCTCACCCTCGGCCTGCTCGATCGCCTCGGCGCCGCGGAAGTGGATGTCGAACAGCCGGTCATACGTCGCCCGGCACTGGGGCGGCGGCGCCAATGTCGCGAGCCCGGCCAGGCGGATGTGCTCCAGGCTGCGCGGACCGAGCAGCTCGATTGCCGCGAGGAAGCTCGTCGTCTGCTCCGGCGCAACCGAAAAGCCGTTGGCGCGCAGCAGCGCGACGAACGAAACAAATATCCGCGCGGCGCGCGGCAGCTGCAGGTCGTCGTTCACGCGGCCGCCTCCGCGATGATCGCATCGAGCCGCGGTGAAATGAAATGCAGATCCTCCTCGTCCTTCAGCGCGACGCCGATCGAGCGCTTGAACGCGTCCGGCCAGCGCGCGCCGCCCTTGTTGAGCAGGGTCGCGGCCTCCGCCCAGTCGACCGCCTCGGCGATCCCGGGCGCCTTGCTCAGCGGCTCGCGGCGTAGCCGGCCGACGGCGGCGACCACCGCGCGGGCGGTGGCCTCGGCGACGCTGGAGGCGCGCATCATCACGATGCGTGCCTCGCGCTCGGCATTCGGATAATCGATCCAGTGGTAGACGCAGCGCCGCCGCAGCGCCTCGTGCAGATCGCGCGTCCGGTTTGAGGTCAGCACCACGACGGGATGCTCGGCAGCGCGCACCGTGCCGCGCTCGGGGATCGAGATCTGGAAGTCGGAGAGGAATTCGAGCAGGAAGGCCTCGAACTCCTGATCGGCGCGGTCGATTTCGTCGATCAGCAGCACCGTCGCGTCGGGCGCGCGCAGCGCGGCCAGCATCGGACGCTCGATCAGGAAGGCGTCGCCGTAGATGTCGATGCTCTCCTCGCCGGCCTGCCGGATCGCCAGCATCTGGCGCGGGTAGTTCCACTCGTAGAGGGCCGCGGCGGCGTCGATGCCTTCGTAGCATTGCAGGCGGATCAGCCTGCGGCCGAGCACGGCGGCGATCGCTTTTGCAGCTTCGGTCTTGCCGACACCCGGCGCGCCCTCGAGTAACAGCGGCTTGCCCAGCGCAAGCGAGAGATAGGAGGCGGTCGCGATGCCGTCGTCGGCGAGGTAATAGGCCGCGCGCAGCGCCTTTTCCAGCGCCTCTGGGCTGTCGATGCCGACGATTTTGCTGCGGACCGGCATGGAGAAACCTCAGCGCCGTGGCTGCGGCCGCGCGCCGCCCTGCGCCTTGATCGCGCGGAGCACCTTCTCCGGCGTGATCGGCAGATCGTCGATCCGCACCCCAACCGCGTTGAAGATCGCATTGGCGACCGCGGGAAGCACCGGATTGGCGCACATCTCGCCCGGTCCCTTGGCGCCGAACGGACCGTCGGGCGCCGGGCGTTCCAGCACCGCGATGTCGTGCGGGCAGATGTCGCCCGGACCCGGCATCAGATATTCGACGAAGTCGCGCGGACCGTGCACCGGCTCCGGATAATAAGGCTCCGGCGTCTCGTAGAGCGCGTGGCTGACGCCCATCCAGGCGCCGCCGACCAGCTGCTGCTCGACCAGCCGTGGATTGAGCGCGCGGCCGAGTTCATAGGCGGAGTCCATCCGGACCATGTCGACCTCGCCGGTCTCGTCGTCGACCTCGACCTCGGCAACCAGGCAGGCATGCGCGTAGCATGTCGCCGGCGACATCTCGCCGGTCTCGGGGTCGACGTCGGACAGCGGCACCAGGAAGATACCGCGGCCGGAGATCGTCTTGCCCTGCTTGAACTGCGCGGCGATGGCGACGTCCTTGGTGGAGATCGAGCGATGCGGCGCGCCCTTGACGTGGATGTTGCCGCGGCCGTCGGTCTCGAGATCGGCGGCATTCACTTCGAGCTCTTCGGCCGCCGCCTCCATCATCACACCGCGCGCCTCGCGCGCCGCCGCCATCACGGCGTTGCCGACGCGATGCGTGCCGCGCGAGGCGAACGAGCCCATGCAGTGCGGGCCGGTGTCGGAATCCGCGGTGTCGACATAGACGTCCTCGACCGGCACGCCGAGCGTCTCGGCGCAGATCTGCCGCGTCACCGACTTCATGCCCTGGCCGAGGTCGATCGAGGACAGCGCCACGGTGAACTTGCCGCTCGGGTTGGAATGCACCAGCGCCTGGCTGGGATCGCCGCCGAGGTTCATGCCGATGGGATAGTTGACCGACGCGATGCCGCGTCCGCGATGCCGGGTCATGGTCAGCGCCTCCTGGTACCGAAGACGGAAGAGAAGCGGGTGGCGCCGTGCGACGGCGCGCCCGGCCGCGGCGGCGGAGACGACGGTGGCGGCGAAGAGGGCGGCGGTGGCGGCGGCTCGCGGGTCGCGGCCGGCGCGCGGTCATACGTCGTGCGCTGCTGGGATGGTGAGGCCGGCGGTGCATGCGGCTCGCGCGGGGTCGGCGTCACGGCGGCTCGCGCGCCGCCACCATCCTTGCGCGACGACATCCGCTTGAAGTCTTCGCGGAGCGGCCACTTGGCCTTCTCCGCTGCGACCTGCACGCATTCGATCAGCGCGGTGTTCTTGGCCTCGCGGCGGTGCGCCTTCATGTCGCCGTCGCGATACGCATTGAGGATCCGGAACTCCATCGGGTCCATGCCGACGAGATGGGCGAGCTTGTCCATCTGGCATTCGATGGCGAAATCCATCGCGGTGACGCCAAAGCCGCGCATCGCGGTCGCGGGCGTCCGGTTGGTGAAGACGCAGTAGACGTCGCCATGAACGTTCGGGATCGTGTAGGGGCCGGGCAGATGGGCGGCGCATTTCACCGCCGCATAGCTCGACAGCCGCGTATAGGCGCCACTGTCGAAATAGGCGCGCACCTTGCGGGCGACAACGCGGCCGTCGCGCATCACGCCATCCTTGATGTAGATCCGCTCGGCGCCACGCGGCGGCCCGTATTGCATCTCCTCCTCGCGCCCGAACACGTAGCGCACCGGGCGACCGGTCAGCATCGCGCCGAGGATGCAGAGCGGTTCGGTCAGCGTATCGACCTTGCCGCCGAAGCCGCCGCCGACCGTGCCGCCGATGAAATGGAAGGTGTTGGACGGCACGTCGAGGATCTTCGCGCAGGTGTCGACCGAGAAGAACAGCGCCTGCGTCGAGGTGTAGACGATGTAGCGGCCGTTGGTGTCGGGAGCTGCGATCGAGCCGTTGGTTTCGGTCGGCGCGTGCTCGATCGGCGACATCTGGTAGCGCTGTTCCAGCACATGGTCGGCCGTCGCGAGCGCGCGGTCGGCGTCGCCGAAGCGCAGCTGCTGGTGATCATAGGTCTCGTGATAGGTGAAGGTGTTCTTGGGATAGACCTCGTTGACCACGGGCGCGCCCGCCTTCAGCGCGTCCTCGACATCGAACACCGCCGGCAGCGGCTCATAGTCGATCTTGACCTTTGCGATGGCCTCATAGGCCTCGCGCGGGCTGTCGGCGACGATCGCGACGATGGGTTCGCCCTTGTAGCGCACCTTGTCGACCGCGAGCGAGGGCTCGTCGTCCTTGCCGAAATTGATCAGGCTGAGCAGCGTGTTCAGGTTGCGCGGCACGTCGGAGGCGCGGATCACGCGCCGGACCCCCTGCGACCGCTCGGCCTCCGAGGTGTCGATGCGGCGGAGTCTTGCGTGGGGATGCGCGCTGCGCACCACCTTCAGATGCAGCATGCCCTGCAGCTTGTGGTCATCGAAATAGGACGAGGTGCCGGTGACATGGCCGAGCATATCCTGGCGCTGCGTGCCTTTGCCGATCTCCTTCAGATTGTCGTCGCGCTCGTCGGCGAAGATGTCCTTGCGCAATTCCAGCATGGCACTATTCCCTTACGCACGCGCCCGGCCGCCGGAAGCGGCTGATAGCACGGCGTTGATGATCGGCTCGTAGCCGGTGCAGCGGCAGATGTTGCCGGAGATCGCCTCGACCACTTCGGCGCGGCTCGGCTGCGGATTGCGGTCGAGCAGCGCCTTCGCGGCCATCAGCATGCCCGGCGTGCAGTAGCCGCACTGCGCGGCGAAATTGTCGGCGAACGCGCGCTGCAGCGGGTGCAGATTGGGGCCGTCCTTGACGCCGTCGAGCGTCTCGACCGAGCGGCCGGCGACCGTTTCGGCGAGCGTCAGGCAGGAGAGATGCAGCTCGCCGTCGATCAGCACGCTGCAGGTGCCGCAGCCGCCCTGGCCGCAGCCGAACTTCGGCGTCATGTCGCCGATCAGTTCGCGGAGCGCGACCAGAAGGTTGGTGCCGCCGTCGACGAAGATCGCGACGTCACGGCCGTTATGCTGGAATTGAAGGGCAGTCTTGGCCATCACGATTTATTCCTGACCGGACAACAGACGACGTAGATGCACGCCGACGATCTCGCGGCGATACCAGGCGCTGGCGAGCGCATTGTCGCCGGGTGACGTTCCCTCAACGGCTGCCGCAGCAGCTGCGCTGATGGTGGAGGCGTCGAGCGCGCGGCCTTCGAGCGCGCGCTCGACGGCACGGGCGCGGATCGGCGTCGGCGCCATCGAGCCAAGCGCGACGCGGGCGCCGACGATGCGGCTGCCGTTAACGGGCAGGTGCGCCGCGAGCGTGATCACCGCGCCGCCGTTGGGCTTGATCCGCGCGATCTTGCGGTAGCGGAGGGCCTCAGTGCTGCCGGGTCTGGCAAAGGAGATCGCCAGCACCAGCGATCCGGCCTGCCGGTCGCGCGATTGCAGGAACTCCTCGATCGGGATCTCGCGCCCTCCGAGGCCGCCCTGGACGGACACGGTGGCATCAAGCGCGAGCATCGCGACCGTGAAGTCGCCATACGGCACTGGCGCGAACAGATTGCCGCCGACGGTACCCATGTTGCGCACCGCCGGCCCGCCGATCGAGCGCGCCGGGGCGTGCAGGAAGGCGAGGTCGCGTTCGGCCAGGATGCGGGCGAAGGTGACGCCGGCGCCGAGCGTGATGCGCGAGCCGGTGGCATCGATCCGTGTCATAGCATGGTCGCTGGCGCGCACGATGGTCGAGATCGAGATGTCGCCCTCGTTCAGCGCCCGCATCACCAGCGTGCCGCCGCCGAGATAGCGGGCGCTGCGATCCGAGGACAGCGCCGCCGCGGCGTCATGGGTGCTGGTGAAGGTCTTCACCGTAATTGGCATGATGGTGCTCTCCGCTTACGCGGCCTCCTTCAGATGCCGGCGGATGGCGTCGAAGCCGGCCTGGTAGATGTCTTCCGAAACCATCTGCGTGATGCGCTCGCTGTCTTCGGTCCGCGTCGTGAAGCGCGACTCCCAGTGCCAGAAAGTGCGGTCACCATCGGTGACCGGCAGCAGGCGGACATGCGCCATGTAATTGAACATCGGGATCGGCGTATCGAGCAGGCAGTAGCTGAACGATTGCTCAAGATCGGACAGCGCCAGCAATTGCTCGCGCAGCTCGGCGCCGTCCTTCAGCTTGAAGCGCCTGACGCAGCCGATCTTGTCGGACGGCTGTGCGCGCTCGATGCCGCTGGTTGCGACCGCTGGATGCCAGCGGTCATGGCCGTTGAAATCGCGCAGCACGGCCCACACCGCATCGGTCGGTGCATCCAGGATCGTGCTCTTGACGATATGCGGCACGGCCTATCCCCCGAACGCCCGTTTCAGCGCGTCGAAGCCACCCTGGAACACGCCGCCGCCGATGTTGTTGACGAGCTCCGCCTCGCGTTCCGGCGCGCAGTCGAATTCGGCGGTCCATTCCAGGAAGGTCTGGTCGCCGTCGGTGACCGGCGTGAGCCGCAAGGTCGCGACGTAGTTCTCGACGCCCATCGGCGATTCCAGGATCGAATAGGTGCAGAACATGTCGTAGTCGGACAGGCCGAGCAGCTTCTCGCGGATGCGATCGCCGTTGCGCAGCCGGAAATCCCTGACGCAGCCGATCTTGTCGGAGGGCTCGCCGCCCTCGATCCGGCTTTCGGCGATCGCGGGATGCCAGTTCGGCAGCCCGTTGAAATCGCGGACGCGGGCCCAGACCCGGTCGTTGCGGGCGTTGACGACGGTGGAGACGTAAACCCGTGCCATGGCGTCAGCTCAGTCCTTCTTGCGCGGCGTGCGCTCAGGGCGCGCCGGCTCGCCGCCGCCCTCGGGCGCCGCCGGCTTGGCCTCGCCGCCGCTCTTGCGCGCGGAGTCCTTGATGCCTTGCATGTCGCGGGCTTCGCGGATCAGGCCGGGCATCTTGGCGAGGCTGCCGCCCTCGACGCCGATATCCGAGAGGATCGAGTCGATCAGCGGCGCCTGCACGCGGTAGCGCAGCGCCGAGTCGATCACCTCGTCGGTGGCGCTGCGGCCGGTGCCGTTGCCATGGCCATTGCCGTTGAGGCCGTCGACCTGGAGGATGCGGATGCCCTCGATCTTCTCCATCGGCTTGACGCTCTCGCGGACGATGCCCTCGATGCGGTCGAGCAGCTTGCGGCGGAACAGCGAGTAGCGCGCCTGATCGGTCAGCACGTTCTCGGCCTCGTTAAGCAGACGCTGCGCCTCGGCCTCGACCGTGGCACGGACCCGTTCGGCCCCGGCTGCGATCCTGGTTTCCTCGGCCTGCTTTTCGGCGAGCAGCACCTCGACGGTCTTGCGCCGCTTTGCGATCTCGCTTTCGCGCGCGGTGACGACGCGTTCGGCCGCTTCGGTGGCGTGGATCCGGGCGTCCTCGGCCGCGGCGCGCGCCGCGGATTCTTCCAGTGATTTCTGATGCAGTGCGATGGCCTTTTCCATCAGCGCGGTCTCGACATCCTTCTCGCGGTTGACCTCGAGCTTGCGCAGCTCGCGCTCGCGGCCGATGCGGGCCTCGTCGAGGCCACGGTCGGAGGCGATGCGGGCGCGCTCGACCTCCTCGCGGGCGCCGATCTCGGCCTCCTGCAGCGACTGGTTGCGGGCGACCTCGAGCTGCTCGATCGCACGGCGCCGCTCGATCCGAGCCGCCTCCAGCGCCTGCTCGCGCGAGACGTCGGTGGTGTCGATGTCCTTGCGTGCCACAATTTCGGCCTGCCGGACCTGCCGGTCGGCATCAATCCGCTCGGAGCGCTTGGCGGCGAGCGCGATCACGCGCTCCTCGTCGGCGAGCTCGATCGCCTTCTTCTGGTCGATGTTGAGCACCTCGCGGGTCCTGGAGGAGGCGATCCGCTCGCTCTCCAGCGTCAGCTCGACATCGATGCGCTGCCGCTCGATGGCGTCGCGGCGCTTCAACTCAGCGGCCTCGATCGCCTCGGTGCGCGCGATCTCGAGCCCGCGGGTTTCGCGCTCGGCGCGGATGCGCTGCGCGGCGACCGACTTCTCCTGCGAGATCCGCGCCGCCTCGATCGCCTCGCGGGAGGCGATATCGGCTTCCTCGATCGCGCGGGTGCGGGCGATCTCAAGCGCCCGGACGTGCTCTTCCTGGGCGATCCGCGACGCTTCGGTGGCTTCGCGGGCACTGATCCCGGCGATCTCGACCGCCTGGTTGCGCTCGATCTCGAGCTTGCGCGTGGTGTGGTCGGCGGCGATGCGCTCGGCGGCCAGCATCTTCTCGCGCGCGATGCGGGCGGCCTCGACCGCCTTCTGCGCCTCAATCTCGGCTTCCTGGATGGTGCGGACCTGCTGGATTTCCAGCGCGCGGGTGCGCTCGTCCGAGGAGATGCGCTCGACATTGACCGTCATGGTCTGGGCGATGCGCGCCTTCTCGGTGGCCTCGCGCGCGGCGATCTCGGCCTCGTCGACCGCGCGGGTGCGCTCGATCTCGCGGCGCCGGGTCTCCTCCTCATTGGCGATGCGGGCATCGGTGACGACGCGGTCCTGCTGGATCCGGGCCTTCTCGATCGCCTCGCGAGCGGCGATCTCGGCTTCCTCGACCGTGCGCATCCGCTCGATCTCGCGCTGGCGCACCTCGCGCTCGGAGGCGATGCGGGTGGTGTCGACCGAGCGCTGGTTGGCGATCCGGACCTTCTCGATCTCCTCGCGCGCCAGCAGCTCCTTCTCTTCGACCGCCCGCGTCCGCTCGATCTCCTTGTGCCGGGTCTCGCGCTCCGAGGCGATGCGTGCTTCGGTGATCGCCTGCTCGTTGGCGATGCGCGCTTTCTCGATGGCTTCGCGCGCCGCAATCTGGGCCTGCTCCGACTCGGTCTCACGCAGCGCGCGCTCGCGGGCGACTTCGGTGCGCTGCAGGGCGCGGCGCATCTCGATGTCGCGTTCCTGCTCGAGGCGGGCGGTCTCGCTTTCGCGCTCGATCTCCAGCGCCTGCCGCTCGGCCTCGAGATTGCGGGAGCGGATCTTGATCATCGAGTCCTGCTCGATGTCGTTGCGCAGCTTGCGCTTGGCCTCGATGTCCTCCATCAGGCGGGTCAAGCCTTCGGCGTCGAAGCGGTTCGAGGGATTGAAATATTCGAGGTCGGTCTGATCGAGATCGGTGATCGCGACCGACTCCAGTTCGAGGCCATTCTGCGCCAGTGCTTCGGCGGCATTGGCCTTGACGCGCGCCACATAGTCGCCGCGCTGCTCGTGCATCTGCTCCATCGTCATCTCGGAGGCGACTGAGCGGATCGCGGAGATGAATTTGCCGGAGAGCAGGGTGTGGAGCTGCTCGGGCTCCATGGTGCGGCGGCCGAGCGTGGCGGCAGCGATCGAGACCGCTTCGCGGGTCGGCTGAACCCGGACGTAGAAATCGGCCTCGATGTCGACGCGCATGCGGTCGCGGGTGATCACCGCGTCCTGCCTGGAGCGCACGATCCCCATCGGCAGCACGTTCATGTTGACCGGCGTGTAGTCGTGGATGAAGGGCAGCACGAAGGCGCCGCCATTGATCACCACGCGCTCGCCGAGGAAACCGGTGCGGACGAAGGAGACCTCCTTCGACGAGCGGTGATACAGCCAGTTCACGACATAGACGATGATGACGATCGCGACGATTGCGACGATGAGCCAGAGGATCAATTCACCGACCAGCATCCCCGACATCTCTTCCTCCCTTGGTCACGGCGGCTAGCGCGCGCCGATCGCCTTGAATTTGCGAACCTGATCCGTCAGCGCCCGCTCGACCGGCAGGCGCTCCATCGAGGAGGCGCCGTAGAAGCCGTGGCAGTTGCGGGTCTGCTTCATGATGAAATCGGCATCGGCGGGGTCCGCGATCGGACCGCCATGCGCGAGCACGATGATGTTCGAATTGACGCTGAGCGCGGCCTCGGCCCAGGCCTCGATGCGGGCAGGGCAGTCGGCGAGCTTCGGCGCGGTCTGCGCGCCGATCGTGCCGCCGGTGGTCAGGCCCATATGGCAGACGATGATGTCGGCGCCGGCGATCGCCATCGCGGCGGCCTCCTGCTCGCTGAACACATAGGGCGTGGTCAGCATGTTCTTCTCATGCGCCTTCGCGATCATGTCGATCTCGAGCGCATACGACATTCCGGTCTCTTCGAGATTGGCGCGGAAGGTGCCGTCGATCAGGCCGACGGTCGGGAAGTTCTGCACGCCGGCAAAGCCGAGGGCCTTGAGCTGGTCGAGGAACACATCCATGTCGCGGAACGGATCGGTGCCGTTGACGCCGGCGAGCACCGGCGTCCTGGTCACGACCGGCAGCACCTCGCCGGCCATCTCGACGACGATGGCGTTGGCATCGCCATAGGGCATCAGTCCGGCGAGCGAGCCGCGGCCGGCCATGCGGTAGCGGCCGGAGTTGTAGATCACGATCAGGTCGACGCCGCCGGCCTCCTCGCATTTCGCCGACAGTCCGGTGCCGGCGCCGCCGCCGACGATCGGCTCGCCGCGTGCGATCATGGCGTGAAACTTCTTCAACAGCGCCGTGCGTTCAAACCTGGCCATGGGTCACCTCGCCACTCTCCGCCGACCACCGGCGCGTCCAAGCAAGGGGCGGAACGCGCTGACGATGGCGGCGGTGAACTCGGGATCGTTGATGTTGCGTTTGATGCGGATGATCTGCCGATTGCCGGTCTGGCGCACGGTGCGCTCCAGCGCGCGGAACAGCGCCGCATCGGCCTCCGGGTCCCAGAACGGCTGGCCGGCTGCATCGAGCGCGGAGACGCCGCCCTCGGCCAGGAAGAAGCGCACCGGCCCGTCCATCTGGTTGAGCCGTTCGCCGATCCAGCGGCCCATGCGCTCGTTCTCTTCCGGCGTGGTCCGCATCAACGTGACCTGCGGATTGTGGATATGGAATTTGCGCTGCCGATAGCGCTCCGGGATCGTGTCGGGTGCGCCGAAGTTCACCATGTCGAGCGCGCCGACCGAGCCGACATAGGGCACGCGGCTGCGGATGATGGCGCCGAAGCGATCCTCGGTCGCCGGGAACACGCCGCCCATCAGGAGGTCGCAGACCTCGGTCGTGGTGAGGTCGATCACGCCGGCGAGTTGGCCGGACTCGACCAGCTTCTCCATCGAGCGGCCGCCGACGCCGGTGGCGTGGAAGACGAGGCACTCGAAATCCTCGCGCAGGTCGGCTGCGATCTTCTGCACGGCCGGCGTGGTGACGCCGAACATGGTGATGCCGATCGCCGGAAGGCTCGCGCCTGCATCGCGCTGCTTGCCGGCCTGCTCATCGAGCCGCGCCTTGACCATGCCGACCAGCGCATGAGCGCCGTTGCCGAGCACCGTGCGCGAAATCGAGTTGAGACCCTGCACGTCGGCCACCGAATACATCATGGTGATGTCGGCGGGACCGACATAGGGACCGACGTCGCCGGACGCGACCGAGGAGATGATCAGCTTCGGCACCCCGACCGGCAGCGCGCGCATGCCGGGCGCGACCAGCGACGCGCCGCCGGAGCCGCCGGCGGAGATGATCCCGGCGATATTGCCCTGGCGACGCAGCCATCGCTCGAACGCCTCCGCCATCGCCGTCACCGAGGCGCCGCGATCGGCGCCGAACACGCCCGAACCGGCGCGGCCGTGGTTGAGTGCGATCTCCTGCGCGGTGACGTCGCAGCTCGCCGCCTTGCCGCTGGTCGAGACATCGACCAGTCGGGTGCGCAGGCCGCTGCCGGCGATGATATCGCGGATGAAGCGCAGTTCCGCGCCCTTGGTGTCCAGCGTGCCGACGACCAGCACGACGGGTGGCCCCGACGTTCTGGACGTCGCCGGTTCGCGCCGCGAGCGACTTGTTTCCTCGAGCCGCGTGACCCCGGCGGACTGCGTCCGCGCGGCGGCCTCGATGCGGGCGATCGGCACCGGCTGCGACCAGCGGGTCGGCAGCACGGGATTGGAGACGTAGATGCGGGTCGGCCCCTTGCGTTCCGGCTGCGGGGCACCGACCGCTTCGGCCTTCGCCGGTGCTGGCTCGGCGTCGGTCTCGTCGGCGCCATGGGTGCCGACGCCGAGCAACCGCTGCTGCAGCTCGCGGTCGGTTGCAAGGCGGGCGGAATCGATGATCCGGTTGATCCGGCCATTGACCATGATGGCGACGTTGCGCGACACCGCCGTCGCCACACCGATGTTCTGCTCGATGACCAGCACGGAGATGTCCCCCTCATCGCCGAGCCGCAGCAGCATGTCCTCGACCTGGGCGACGATCACGGGCGCGAGACCTTCGGTCGGCTCGTCCATGATCAGCAGATGCGGATTGGTCAGCAGCGCGCGCGCGATCGCGAGCATCTGCTGCTCGCCGCCGGACAGCTGGTTGCCGCCATTGCTCTTGCGCTCGGCAAGGCGCGGGAAGGTGTCGTAGATTCGCTCGATGGTCCAGGCGCCGCGCCGCAGGCCGCCGGCAAGCGCGAGGTGTTCGTCGACGGTCAGCGAGCGCCACAGGCGGCGGCCCTGCGGCACATAGCCGACGCCGAGCCGGGCGATCCGCGCCGGATTGAGCCGCGTGACCTCCTCGCCGCGGATCCGGATCGAGCCGCCGCTGGCGCGCACGAGGCCCATGATGGCCTTGCACAGCGTGGTCTTGCCCATGCCGTTGCGGCCGACCACCGAGAACACGCCGGACTCGAGCGTGAGATCGACGCCCTGCAGCGCATGCGAATGGCCGTAATAGACGTCGAGGCCCTTCACCTCGAGCGCGGGCACTGCTCGGCGGTCATTCATGGCCGCCTCCGAGATAGAGCTCCTGCACCTCGGGATCGGATTCGATCTCGCGCGGCAGGCCTTCCTTGAAGATGCGGCCGTTGTGCATCATCGTCACGCTCTCGACCACGCGCAGCGCGACGTCCATGTCGTGCTCGATGATGATGTAGCCGATATGCGCCGGCAGCGAGGTCAGGATCTCGATCAGCTCGCGCCGCTCGGTAGGCGACAGCCCCGCTGCCGGCTCGTCGAACAGGATGAAGCGCGGCGCGCCGGCCAGCGCCAGCGCGATCTCGAGCTGCCGCTGCTGGCCATGTGCGAGTTCGGCGACGCGCTGGTCCTTCACGCCGCTGAGGTGAACCGCCTGTACCAGCGTTTCGGTCGCGTGCATCAGCGCATCGTTCTGCCCCGGGCGCAGGAACGAGAACCGGTCGCGCGAGACGCCGCGGCAGGCGAGGTAGACGTTGTCCTGCACCGTGAGGCCGGGGAACAGCGCCGAGATCTGGTAGGTGCGGCGTAAGCCCCGGCGGATCCGCTCATAGGGCGGGAACTGGGTGATATCCTCGCCGAAGAAGCGGATCGTGCCGGAGGAAGGCGCAAAGTCGCCGGTGATGCAGTTGAACAGCGTCGTCTTGCCGGCGCCGTTCGAGCCAAGCACCGCGCGCCTTTCGCCGGGCCGCACCGTGATGGTGACGTCGGTCAGCGCCGCCAGCGCGCCGAACAGCCTGGTCACGCCGCGCAGCTCGAGCGCCGCGCCAGCGCCGACCACGGACAGCCGCTGCGCGACGCTATCCATGGCGACCTCCGCCTGAACGTTGCGTCGAGGATGCGTTGCGCCGCCGCCAGCGTTCCCACAGGCCGATCACGCCGTCGGATGACCAGAACACGATGGCGAGGAAGCCGAGCCCGATCAGCAGCCGGAAGCGGTTGCCGTCGAGTCCGAACTTGATCAGCACGTCGAGCGCGAAAGTCCGCAGCAGCACGAAGATCAGCGCGCCGATGAAGGGTCCGATCGGCCGCGTGATGCCGCCCACCACGGCGATGATCAGGACGTCGATGCAGGCGCCGACGCTGACCGAGCCGGGCGAGATCTGCCGGTAGTTCCAGACCTGCAGCACGCCGCCGAGCGCGGCGATGAAGGCGGCGAAGGCGTAGGCCGCGATGCGGTGCGCATTGGGGTTGAAGCCGAGCGCCGCCATGCGGCGGGAATTGTCGCGGACGCCCTGCAGCGCGAGGCCGAACGGCGCCCGCGAGACATACTGGACGGCGAAGTAGCAGATCGCGGCGACGCCGAGCGTGACATAATAGAAGGCGATATCGGCGCGCCAGTCGACGCCCCAGAACTGCGGCGTCGCGACGGTGTTGATGCCGGTGTGGCCGTTGAAGATCGCCCAATTCTGGTTGGTAAAGTAGTAGAACGCGGCACCGATCGCGAGCGTAATCATGATGGTGTAGATGCCCTCGGTGCGCACCGCGAGCGCGCCGCCGAGCGTGCCGAACAGCGTCGCCAGCGCCAGCGCCATCGGGGTTGCCAGCCACCACGGCCAGCCGAGGCTGATATTGGCGTTGCCGCTGATGCCGAACACCGCGACCATGTAGCCGGCGAAGCCCGCGATGGTGAGCTGCATCAGGCTGACCATGCCGCCATAGCCGGCGAGGAACATCAGGCTGAGCGCGATGATGCCGAGGATCAGCGTGGTGGCGAAGATCTCGATCAGGAAGAAACCGTTGGCGATCAGCGGCATGATCACGAGGATCAGCGCGACCAGCCAGGCCGCCGGGTTCTGGAATTCCGGCCAGGCACGGATGAAGGCTCGGCGGGCCGCGTTGGCGGATGGATCGGGGCGGAACTGGGTGCTCTGGAGCAGCGACATCTGTCATCGCCTCGCGAGCAGGCCCTGCGGCCGCAGCGCCAGCACCAGCACCATGATCAGGAAGGTGACGACGATGGCGTAGGTCGGGATGTAGACCGAGCCGAGCTGCTCGGCGAGGCCGATGATGACGGCGCCGAGCGCCGCTCCCGGGATCGAGCCCATGCCGCCGACGATCACGACGACGAGGGAGGCGAGCAGGAACCGCGTATCCTCGCCCGGCGACAGCGACTGGAAGGTGCCGCCGACCACGCCGGCAATGCCGGCAAGGCCCGCGCCGAGCGCGAACACCAGCACGAACACCAGCTGGATCCGCACGCCGGTGGCGGCCAGGATGTCGCGGTCGTCGACGCCGGCACGCACGATCATGCCGATCCGCGTCCGGTTGAGCGCCAGCCACATCGCGATTCCGATCACGACGGACGCAGCGAAGATCACCAGCCGCACCAGCGGGTATTGCAGATAGACCGGTTCGCCCGTTGATTTGATCGCGGTCAGCAGCGGCAGCTGGATCGGGCCGATCAGCCAGCTCGGGGTCTGGATCTGGTAGAAATCGCCGCCGAACACCCAGAGCATCAGATCGGCGAACACGATCGACAGCCCGATCGTCACCATCGTCTGCCTGAGGTCCTGACCCTCCATGCGTCGGAACACGACGAGCTGCAGGATCACGCCGACCAGCGCCACCGCGATGAAGGCGATGATGAAGCTGAGGAGCCACGACCCGGTCCAGCTGCTGATCGCGTAGCCGACATAGCCGCCGAACAGATAGAGCGAGCCGTGCGCAAGGTTGACGTTGCGCATCAGGCCGAAGATCAGCGTGAAGCCGCTGGCCACCAGGAAGTAGAGCCCGCCGAGCGTGATGCCGTTCAGCACCGCGTTGAGGAACACGCGCTTGCGGCCGATCGCGGCCTCCAGCCCCGGCGGCCAGATCGCGAACACCAGCCACGCGAGCACCGCGACCGCGATGATCACGATCAGCGCCCAGGCCGGATGGCGTTCGATGAACCTGGCCATCTCCGTCGCGTTCCCTCACTGGTCGCGACCGTCTGCCGGGCCGCGTGTCCAGTATCCTACCGAGGGCGTAAGCTCAGGATTTGATCGACAGTATCTTTTATCGTGCGCTCCGGAACTCCTTCACGGCCGCAACACCTTGGCGGCGCGGCGATAGTCGGTCGGGGCCATGCCGACATTGGCGGCGAAGAAGCGGGTGAAGCCGCTCTGCGAGGAGAAGCCGAGGTCGAAGCCGATATCGGCGATCGGCGTCTCGGTCGCCACCAGCGCATCGAGCGCCTGCTCCATGATCAGCGTGTTCATGTAGAGGTGAGGGGTGACGCCGGTCTGGGTGCGGAACAGCCGGTAGAAATGCGGCCGCGACAGCCCGGCCTCGCGCGCGATCGCATCGAGCTCGATCTCGGCGCCGGGGCTTTCCGACATCAGCTTGATCGATTTGCGCACCCTGAAATCGGTCACCGCGGCCGCCGCGCGCGCATCCTGCGCGGCCTGCCAGCTCTCCTCGTAGCAGGAGTCGATCAGCTGCCGGAGTTCGCAATCGAGGCTGCGCAGCGACGGCGCGCCGCACACTAGTGCTGCGGTGCGGCGGATCAGCCGGTCGAGCGCTTCGGTGCGCGGAAAGAAGGTGCGGCCGAACCGCAGGCCCTGTGCCGTCGCGGGCTGCGGCGCGAACCATTCGGCGTTGACATAGAGCACGAAGAAGATCGCGCCGTGATCCATGTCGGTCGGCAGAAAGTTGTGCGGTTCCCACGGGTTGACCGCGACGACGGTGTCGTCCTTGAGCAGCAGCCGCTGCTCCGAGACGTCGATCTGCGCCGGCGTTCCGCCGACATGAAAGATCAGATGCCCCTCGCGGTGCGCATGCACGTTGAAGGGACGGTTCAACTGATAGACCGTCGCGCGACCGAACCGGCCGTGGAAGACGGCAAGCGCCCTGCTCATGCCTCCCCTCCCGCGGGATGTTCTTGTCTTTTCGACAAGCGTTCATCATCCGCCCGCGGAAAGCAAGGGCGAGCAGGGCTCTTGATGCAACCGCGCACCATGCCCCGGCCGTTCAGCCTGCACTGCAACAAATACGTCAGTACTTCTTGCACTCCGGGACCGTGCGGCTCGGCAGGCCGATCTTGGCGAACACCGCCGGATCGTAGCCCAGCGTCTGGTTGACGTTCGGGATCACCTTGACGACCTTGCTGAACAGTGCGCCCTTGCCGTCATCGACCACCTCGGTGACGAAATTGGTGCCGATCGCCTGGCGGTTGGAGTCGAGCTTGATCTTGCCGTTCGGCGCGTCGATCTCGATCTTCGCCAGCGCGTCCTTGAGCTTGGCCTGGTTGTTGGAGAGATCGCCATTGACCTGGCGCAGCGCCAGGATCAGCGCCATCGTCGAGCCGTAATAGTTGGTCGCGAGCAGCGACGGGCTCGGGAAGCGTTTGGCCGGCGGGAAGGCATCCTGATAGGCCTTCACGAATTTCTGCCAGCCCGGATCCTCCCAGGTATCGGCCTGGCCGCTCGCGGCGATGGTGCCGATCAGCGCGTTCTTGGCGTTGCCCTTCGACGACAGGATGGTCTGGTCGATCATGATCGAGCCGCCCATCAGATGCGCCTTGCCGCCGGCCTGCTGATACTGGTTGAGGAAGTTGACGGCGTCGGCGCCGCCGAGGCCGAGATAGATCGCGTCGACGTCGTCAGGCAGCGCGGCGATCACGGAGGCAAAGTCCTTGGTGCCGAGCGGCACCCATTGTCGGTTGGTGACCTGGCCGCCGGCGCCGCAGAACTCGAGCACCAGGCCAAATACCTGGGTGTAGATGAAGGAGTAGTCCTCGCCGACGGTCGCGATCTTGCGATAGCCCTTGGTCTCGTAGGCGTATTTGCCGAGGCCGACCTGCCACTGCGCGCCGTCCATGTTGTAGCGGAAGAAGTTCGGCGCCGGATCGACATAGGTCGTCTCCTGCGCGCCGGAGGCGGCGTTGACGAAGGTCAGCTCCGGATGGGTCTTGGCGAAGTTCTTGACCGCGATGCCTTCGTCGCCGGACAGCGGCGACAGCAGGATCTGCACCTTGTCCTGCTCGATCAGCTTGCGCACCGCGCGCACCGCGGAGTCGGGCGTCGCGTCGGTCGAGGCGACGACGAATTCGAGCTCCTTGTCGCCGATCTTCTTGCCGAGCACGTTGAGCGCCGTCTGGAAGCCGCGCATGCCGTCCTCGCCGAGCACCGTGTAGGTGCCCTCGAGCGTCGCGGTGACGCCGACCTTGATCTTCTCCTGAGCGAACGCCGTGCCCGAAAGCAACAGGCTGCTCAACGCAATCAGTCCCAAACTGCCTTTCAACATCGCGCTCCTCCCTCTGCGTTGTCGCCGGCGTCCACTTGCCGTGCGAAGGCTGATGGGCGTCCGGTTGTTGCCGGCAAAGCTAGCCGAAGGCAGGCGCGGCGCGGATGTCGTCGACGCGGGGTGGCTTAACGGGCAGTCTCATTTTGATTGTTGCGCCGCAGCGCGGCTCGCGGCGCAAAGCCGCGGAGCTTGTTCGGTGTCGTCACCCGGGAAAGCGGGTGATCCAGTATATTCGAGAAACGGCGGTGCTGGAGCCGAGAGGTTGGGGCGTACTGGATGCGCGGATGACGACGCCGGAGAGGAATGCGAGCAGGCAGCTTCCTTCGCGTCGTCCCGGCGAAGGCCGGGACCCATACGCCGCGGCGGACGTTGTTGTAAGGACACGTCGTTCCAGCGATGCTTGACAATCGGAATTTGTGGTTATGGGTCCCGGCCTTCGCCGGGACGACACTCAATTTGTTGCGCGACTTGTGAGTCATACCGTTTGCGTTCTCGCGACATATTTTGTCCGAGCTTTGCTCTTCTTTCCGCCCTCTCTTGAACAGAGGGCGCAGGGAAAGCCGGGTGCCGATCGCACCCATGGGCCCCGAGCAATGGGTAGAAAGCTCGGGGGTAGGACCACAGGTGTAACCGGAAACAACCCGGCTTTCCTGCGCGATGGGTTACGGCTTATACATGCTCTCCCCGGCGAGACTGGGCTTTTTTGTCACCGCCCTCGCAAACGCTTGCGCGCTTTGCGAGAGGACACCTGCCGCTAGGGCGTCAGGCCTGCACGATTTCGCCGTCCGCTTCATGCGCACTCGTCAGTTGCGCTTGTCGCGTCCACCGCATCTCACCGCAACACCCGTGACGATGCGCAGCGCCCCTCGATCGGGTGAGACGGGCGTTTCTATACACTGAGTTACGCTTCGGATAAAGCGAAATATTTTTGCTGCGGGGACTTGCGCCGTCGGGCAAATCAGTGGCAGGGGGCACGCTCATGCCAGCTCCAGTCCGCCGTCGACGGTTATGATCTGACCGGTCATCCATTGCGTGGCGGGACCGGCGAGCCGCACGATCCATTCGGCCACGTCGTCCGGAAGGCCGCGTCGTCCAAGCGGGATGCGTGTGCGTTCCTGCTCCTTTACGGCCGCCGCCTGCTCGTCGCTGAGACCCATCATGCCGGTGAGCGCGCCGGATTCGGTCGGCCCCGCCGCAACGGCGTTCACTCTCACGCCGAGCGGCGCAAGCTCGAGCGCCCAGCAGCGGGTCAAATGCTCCAGCGCCGCCTTGCTCGCTGCGTAGTGCGACAGGCCTGCCGCCGGCTTGTGTCCGTAGGTGCTGGAGACGTTGACGATGGCGCCGCGCGTCGCCGTCAGGTGCGGAAGCGCGGCGGCGGCGAGCAGGCTCGGCCCGACCACATTGACCGCGAAGATGTCCGTGATCCGGTCGGCCGTCGCATCTTCCAGCGCCAGGATCGCGCCGGCGCCCGCATTGTTGATGACGGCATCGAGCCTGCCCCAGGCCGCGATCGCCTTGGCGACCGTGCGCCGCGCATCATCGGCGGAGGCGGCATCCGCGATCAGGCCCGTGATGTTCGGATGCTCGGCAACCGCTTCCTCGAGGGGGCCGGGCCGGCGGCCGGTGACCAGCACCTTGTCGCCTTGCCGTGCGAAGGCGAGGGGCGGCCGCGCGGCCGATGCCGGAGGTGCCGCCGGTCAGGATGATGACCTTGTCGTTCTTCATGTGATCGTCCTTTACGAAACTGCGATTGAGGTGAGGTCGAGCGCGAGCAGCAAGAGAGGCTCACCTCTTCCCATCGGGGAGAGCCAGGCTGAAGCCGGGCTCGATCATTCGATTCAAAATCAGGCCCTTCGGGCCGAGATGAACGCGAGGATGTCGGCATTGACGATGCCGGGCTGCGTGGTGCAGAGGCCGTGCGGCAGCAGGTCATAGATCTTGAGCTGGCTGTGCTGCAGCAGCTTGGCCGACAGCAGGGCGGAATCGGAGACCGGCACGATCTGGTCGTCGCCACCATGCAGAACGAGCGTGGGAACGGTGATGGCCTTCAGGTCATCGGTGAAATCGGTCTCCGAGAAGGCCTTGATGCAGTCGTGGTGCGCCTTGGCGCTTCCGGTCATGCCCTGGCGCCACCAATTCCAGATCACCGGCTGCGATGTTTCGGCACCGGGACGATTGTAACCGTAGAACGGGCCGGATGCGAAATCGAAGTAGAATTGCGCGCGGTTGGCGGCGAGCTGATTGCGCAGGCTGTCGAAGACCTCGATGGGCAGGCCACCGGGATTGGCCTCGGTCTTCAACATCAGCGGCGGCACGGCACCGATCAGGACCAGCTTCGCCACACGATTCTTGCCGTGGCGCGCGACATAACGCGCGGCCTCGCCGCCACCGGTGGAGTGGCCGATGTGAATGGCATTGCGAAGATCGAGATGCTCGACGAGGGCCGCGACATCAGCCGCGTAGTGATCCATGTCGTGCCCGTCGCTGACCTGGCTCGATCGGCCGTGACCGCGTCGATCATGGGCGATGACGCGGTAGCCGCGGCCGAGGAAGAACAGCATCTGGGCATCACAGTCGTCGGAGCTGAGCGGCCAGCCGTGGTGGAAGACGATCGGCTGGGCAGATTTCGGTCCCCAATCCTTGTAGAAGATGTGCACGCCATCTGTTGTCGTGATCGAGGTGACGGGACGCACCGTGTCGCCGGCGCCGGTCGGAGCTTTTGTTTCCTTGCCGACGGCGGATGTCGAGCGGATTGTCAGCGACATTGCCGACATGATCGAAGCCGTGAGCAGCTTTCGTCGCGACGTCCGTGCGAGCCGGGCGACCGAGTTGTTCCAGGCCATCTTGCTTGTCTCCTGTTGTTAGCGTGGGCATGCTGATGGTTTACGCCGTCAATTGCGCCGCTGCCCCAGAGCGATTGAGACCGTTGCAGCGCAATTGCTGCTAGCGCATGCGGCGCCGCCAATTGCTCGGCGTATCTCCGGTCAACCTCCTGAAGGCCGCGGCAAACGCGGTCTGGGAGGCGTAGCCCAGCGCGGCCGACACCGTGACGACGGACGCGTCGGTATCGCGCAGCATCTTCATGGCCTGCTCGAGTCGGTGCTGGCGCAGGAAAGCATGCGGCGAGAGCCCGGTGCTCTCCTTGAAGGCGCGGCAGAAGTGGAAGCGCGACAACCCCGCATCCGACGCCAGCGCGGCGAGCGAGACGTCCGCATCGCTGTCCGAGCGCAGGCGCTCGATGGCACGACGAAGCACCGCAGGCGACAGCCCGCCGACCGCCGGCGGCACATTGATGGTCGAGCCGGAATGCGCGACGAGCAGGCGGGTCGCCAACAGGTCCGTCAGCTGCTGCCTGAACAGGGTATCCAACGCGGTGTTGTTCTCCAGGAGGTCAGCCCCGCTGGTCAGCAATCGCGCCGTGATGGCGTCGGGATGTCCGATCCGTTCGGTCAGATCTGCCAGAGCACCCAGATCGGCTTCGCTTGCGATGCGCTCGAGCGTGGCGTGTGGAAGATAAAGCTGGATCAGATTCAAGAGTTGAGGCGAATCTGCGCGGCCCGCCGAACCGGCCGCAACGACATCCCACCGCGAGGTCGCGCCGGCGGGAATGACCGTCACCACCCCCGGCCGCGCGGTGCCGATCGCAACCGATTTTCCGCTCCGCCGCTCGAGCCGTTGAATGCCGGCGGGATAGGCCATGATGACGTGGTCGGCCATCGGCTTGACGATCTCATGCACGGGATCGTGTTGCCAGTAGGCAATCGAGCCGCCGGATGGCTCCAGAGCGAAGCGGACCGGCCTCGTCTTCAGCACGCGTGCCATTTCGGTATTGGCCGAGCGCTGGCCGGGAAGCGGCGGGCCATCCGGGCGGTCGTCGGGTGTCGCCGGCCGATCGTTCGGAAGATCATGCAGGACAGGCTTGTTCATGGATTTGCCTTCGCGCCGCTGACGGTGCCACTGATATCGAGCATGACGGCTTTCCCGGATCATGAGTGCGCGGCCGGCATGCCAGCTGGCCGCGATGCGGGAAAAAAGGCACGGTTTCCGAGACGGCGATACTGTGCCGCGGGATAGCCTCTGTTCGCCGGTCGTCAGGTCATCCCACGTCCTCCGCTGCGGCGATCCATCCGGCTGCGAACGGGACGCCGGCGTACATGGGTTTCCATGAGGTGCGGCCGGGACGTGGCGGGGTTACAATCGGGGCGTAAACCGCCCAGCTTGATCAACTCCGGCCCTCATTTGACCAATAGCGCCAAACACGACAGTGCCGATCTTGAGGCTGCTCCCAAGATTGACGCCAAGATTGACCGCAAGGCTGATCGCTCGCGGGCGAGGCAGCCCAGCACGATGCCAGCGTTGCCCCGCCAGCGCGCTTTCCTGGCGATCGCAGCCTGCCTCGCCGGCATTACCGCCAGCTGGCTCACGAAATCGCCCTTCGGCCTGCTGGCCGTGGTGGCTGCCCTATACCTCCATGTCGACCGACGGGCAGCCCTGCTCCTGCGGGTCGTGTGGGCCGTCGCGTTCGTCGGCGCGATTGCCGCGCATTTCCATGCGCACGACCCCCAGAGCGCCGCGCTATCGCTGGCGCTGTTTGCCATCCTCGCGCTTTGCATCGGCGAGATCGTCGCGATCCCGTCATCGGTAAAGCTGAGCGCCGATGCGGTGCAGGCCATGCGGATCATCGAGAGCATGCCGGCCTACACCTGGTCGGCGAGCCCGGATGGTCACATCACCCATGTGAGTGCGAGTACGCTGGCCTATCTCGGCGAGCTCGCCGACAAGACCGGGCTGTTTCACGTTCTGGACAATGCCGGCTGGCGGCGTGCCATCCATCCCGACGACTATGCGCAGGTGATGGAGATCCGCCGCCATTCCCTGAAGACCGGCATTCCGTTCGATGCAGAGTATCGGGTGCGCGGCTCGGACGGAACCTATCGCTGGTTTCGGTCGTTCGGTTCGCTGTCGCGCGATGAGCGGGGCGAACTGGCCGGCTGGTACGGCACGATGATCGATATCGAGGCGAAGAGGCAGGCGGAGGACGCGCTGCGCAAGAGCGAACGCCAGCTTCAGCAACTGATCGACGCGGTGCCCGCGCTGATCTGGAGCACGACGCCGGATGGAACGCCGACCTATGTCAACAAGCGGTTCAAGGTCGCAACCGGTGCTTCCCTCGAGGACATCACCGCGCCCGACGGATCGCCGTCGCTGAGTGTCGTTCACCCGGACGACAGGGCGGCCGCGATTGCGGCGATCACCCACTCGTTCAGGACGGGCGAGCCTTACGTCATGATCTATCGCCAGCTCCGCGCCGGGGGTGCCTACCACTGGACGGAGACCCGCGCCGAGCCGCTGCGCGACGATGCCGGCAATATCATCCAGTGGTACGGCGTGAGCGTCGATATCCACGACCTGGTGACGGCCCAGGAGGCGGTGAAGGAGAGCGAGCGATCGCTGCGCCAACTCGTCGAGACGCTGCCGGCCATGATCGATTGCGCCGCGCCGGATGGCGAGCCGATCTATCGCAGCCGTCAGCTCCGCGAGTTTCTTGGATACGATCTCGAGGAGCTCGACGGCAATGAGAAGGGGCGCCTCGAAGCGACGCTCGACGCCGGTGTCCATCCCGACGACCTTGACGGCGTCAAGCAGCGATACGCGCACTCATTGGCGTCGGGCGAGCCGTATGCCCGCAGGCACCGTCTGCGGCGTTTCGACGGCGAGTATCGCTGGGTCGAGACCCGCGCCGGCGCGATGCGCAACGCCGATGGCGCCATCGTGCAGTGGAATGTGATCTGTCTGGACATCGACGCCGAGGTGCGGGCGCAGGAAGAGTTACGGATGGCGCAGGCCGAGCTTGCCGGCGCAAGCCAGGCGGCGAGCCTTGCCGAGCTCTCGGCATCGATCGCGCACGAGGTGAACCAGCCGCTGGCCGCCGTCGTGGCCAATTCGCATGCCTGCCAGCGCTGGTTGACGGCGGACCCGCCAAACCTGGAGCGGGCGCGCAAGACGGTCGAGCGCATCATCCGCGACGCGAATGGCGCCGCCGATGTCGTGAGCCGCATCCGCGCCTTGTTCAGGCAATCGCTCGACAAGCGAAGCAGCGCGGAGTTGGGCAGCATCATCGCCGAGGTGCGCGAGCTGATGTCCGAAGAAGCCGTGCGGCGCCCGCATCCGGCTCGATATCGATGTCGAATCCGCCATACCGCCCGTGACCGTCGATCGCGTTCAGATCCAGCAGGTTCTGAGCAACCTGATCCGCAACGGCATGGAGGCCATGGAGCGGGCCATCGACGACAGATCGATCCGGATCCGCCTCGATCGGATCGAGGATGCGGTTCGGGTGCGGATCAGCGACCGTGGCCCGGGCGTCGAATTCCCAGACCGGGTGTTTCAGCCGTTTTTCACGACGAAGGAGTCCGGGATGGGCATGGGCCTTGCGATCTGCCGCTCGATCGTCGAGTCGCATGGTGGGCATTTGTGGGCGGAAGAAAATGAGCCGCACGGCGCCAGCTTCATTTTCACATTGCCGATCGAGGCGAACAGGGCGACATGACGGCCGAGGAGCAGATTGTCTTAATCGTGGACGACGACGAGCGCACTCGCGAGGCGTTGAGCGAGCTGTTGGCCTCGCATGGCGTCGAGACCGCGACGTTCGCCTGCGCCGGGGCGTATATCGACGCCGGGAAGCCGGACGTGCCGGCCTGTCTGGTGCTCGACGTCGAGCTACCCGACATCAACGGGCTCGATCTGCAGCGGCAGATCGCGCAGGGCGATCATCCGCCGATCGTGTTCATCACCGGGCATGGCGATATCCCGTCGTCGGTTCGTGCCATCAAGCATGGTGCGCTGGATTTTCTGACCAAGCCGTTCAGCGATGACGACGTGATGGCCGCGATCCGGGCGGCGATCGACCAGGACCGGGTCAGGAGGGCGGATCGCGCCGAACTCTCCGGCTTGCGGCAGCGTTACCTCAGCCTGACGCCGCGTGAGCGTGACGTGCTGCCGCTCGTGGTCAGCGGCCTCATGAACAAGCAGGCGGCAGCGGAACTCGGCATCAGCGAGGTGACGCTTCAGATCCATCGAAGGAATGTGATGCAGAAAATGGCGGCGGCGTCGCTCGCCGACCTCGTGCGCAGCGCGGAGCGGCTGCAAATTCCCGTCACCCACTCCCGGCGCGGCGGAGGGACCGACCGTGAGTAAGAGGGTTGTCGCTGTTGTCGACGACGATCCGAGGCTGGTTGAATCGCTGGCGGAGCTGTTGGAGTCCGCAGGCTATCAGACATGCTGCTTCTCGTCGGCGCAGGCGCTGCTCGCTGCCGGCTTTGCCAATGTGGACGTGCTCATCACCGATGTCGGCATTCCCGGGGTTGATGGCTTCGAGCTTCGCAGGCGCGCCCTGAAGCAGCGGCCGGACCTGCCGGTGTTCCTGATCAGCGGTCGCCATGAGGTGGCGGATCAGAGCCGTGCCCAGGGATTGAGCGGATTCTTCCGCAAGCCGTTCGACGGCCAGGCGCTGCTCGCCGCGGTGGATGATGCCCTGCGTGACGGAAGGGAGGGGAAGCATGAGGATTGACGCGCCGCTGCAACGACGCCTGCCGTCAGCCCGGCCGCTGCCGGGCGATAATGCTGCGCAACCGGTCGTCCTGATCGTCGATGACGATGCGTCGGTGCGGGAGGCGTTGTCCGAATTGATCCTGTCGGTCGGCTTCCAGTCGATCGGCTTCGCTTCCACCAGGGAGTTGCTCGAGGCGGATGTCCTGCAACGCCCCGGCTGTCTCATCCTCGACGTGCGGATGCCGGGCGCCAGCGGTCTCGACCTGCAAGCCTATCTGGTCCAGAACGGCAATCCCAAGCCGATCATCTTCCTGACCGGACATGGCGACATTCCGATGACCGTGCAGGCGATGAAGGCCGGCGCCATCGACTTCCTCACCAAGCCAGTGCGGGACCAGGCGTTGCTCGACGCCGTGCTCGCCGGCATCACGATGGATGCGGCGCGCCGGCAGCAGGCCCTGGTCGTCAAGGGCTATCTCGAACGCGTCAGGATGCTGACACCGCGCGAGCGCGAGGTGCTGCACAGGGTTGCGCATGGCGGCGTCAACAAGCAGATCGCCTTCGAGCTCGGGATCAGCGAGGTGACCGTCAAGCTGCATCGTGCCAACGTCATGCGCAAGCTGCAGGCGTCTTCGATCGGTGACCTCATCCGGATCTGGGAGGCGCTGCCGAAAGCCGTGCGCGAGACCGCCGTCGAAGGATGATCCTGGCACTCTTCCGCAAGCTGAGCAGGAACTCGATCACGCGTTGGAACAACACGCGGCCCGATGACGCAGCTCTCGGTTGACCTGCCGACGGTTCGAGCATCAGGCCAAACGATGGCGCGACGCGCGTGGCGGATTGTTCGCAAAGCGCAGTTGCCGGAACCGATCGCAGCGAGCGTCGGAAATTTCGATAATTGGGACGAACGTCGAAGTTCCCCTACGTTTGCCCAACATTGTCCATCATGAGTCTATCAACTTCGCGTGTGGTGCCTGTTGAATGCGGAGACAGGGGATCGCCGGAACCTGAGGTGCAGAGACTCGGGTCGCGTCAACAGGCAGGCGGAGCGGAACAATCAAGCAAATCGTGGTGCAACGATGCCCGCCGCCTTTGCCGGGGCGGGCAAGGCGAAGGTATTTCATTGCTGCGGCGCGACGCGTTCTGCGTTCAGCGTGCGTCGCTGTCGTCGGTTGCTCGCTGTGCGAGCAGGCTCACGCGCTCGACTTCTTTGGTCTGTTCGGTTCCGACGATCCGCCGCCGGTCAGCGCCACGACGCTGTCCTATCGGTTGGAGATCGAAGCCAAGACGCCGGAGGGCAAGAACGATAGCGACGCCGAACAGGCATTGCGCGATGCCGCCGGCACCTATCGCCTTCGACAGGAACCGCCCCCGGACGGGGAAGGTCTCGCGCGCCGGCTGCAGGCAGATATCAATCCGCTGCTCGATGCCCTTTGGGGGCTTGGTCGCTACAACGCTCAGATCGATGTGACGATAGATGGAGTTCCAATCTCCCTCGACGAGATCGGGCTGGCCGCGGCGGCGCGTCGGGCCGACAGCTTTCGCAATCGGACCGTTGTGCCCGTCAAGGTCATCGCGCGACTTGGTCCGTTGTTCAAGCTGCGCGCCGTAGATGTAGACTATCCGCGCGACCAAGCGCCGCAGGGATTGCCGCGCCGCGCGTTTGCGCTGAAGTCCGGCGATCCCGCGATCTCTGCCGACCTGCGCGCCGCGCAGGTGAAGCTCGTCGACTGGTTCCGCAGCAACGGACATCCGCTCGCGAAGGTCGCCGACGTCAAGGCCACCGTCGATCATGGCGCCGCCGCGATGGACCTTCGGCTGCGGGTCGAAGCGGGCCCCAAGGCCGGCATCGGCGCCGTGACGATCTCGGGCGGAGACGTCGATCCGAGAGTGGTGGCCACGCACGTCTACCTGAGGGAAGGCGAGCCTTATTCGCCAGAGCGGCTCGCCTTGGCGAAAACCTCGATCGCAAAGATCCCGGCCATCGGGGGAATTCGCGTCCGCGAGGCGGACCAGCTCGATGAGAATGGCAATCTGCCGGTCTTCATCGATTTGACGGAAAGGCCCAGGCACGCGGTGGGCCTCTCGGCGAAATATTCCACCGTCGATGGTCCCGGCATTGCTGGCTACTACGAGGATCGGAACATATTCGGCGGCGGCGAGCGCCTGAGGCTCGAAGCGTCCGCCTCGCTTTTGCAACGGATCGACGGCACGTCCTTCACCGGCTTCAATAATCTGAGCGGCTCGGATTTCGGCGCACGCTTTACCGGCACCTTCATCAAGCCGGGCTTGTTCGGTACGGCCAACGATCTACTGATCGAGGCCACTGCGTTCCGCGAGCGTGTCGGCAACAACGACCTCGGCGGTTACACTGACGACACGGTGCGCGGCACATTCGGCGTGATCCATCGCCTTTCGGAGGCGGCTTCGCTGCAGGCCGGTCTCCAGGTCGAGCAATCGAAATCGCAGGACGTGCTGGGGCGGGTCGATGCGACATTGATCGGCTTCACGGCGACCGGCCGCTACGACACGACAGACAATCCGCTCGACCCCACGCGCGGTGTGCGCCTCTCGGCGACCGTCAATGCCTATCCGAAGCTGATGGGTTCCACGATCGATCTGTTCGAAGCGCGGGTTGCGGGCTCGGCCTATTATGCGCTCGACGAGCAGGCCGACTACGTGCTGGCGGGTCGGTTGGCCGCAGGCTTGCTTGCGGGCGCGCCGCTCGACCAGATTCCGGACGCACATCGCTTCTTCGCTGGCGGCGGCGGATCCGTACGCGGTTACGGCTTCAACACCATTTCGCCGATGATGTTCGGTCAAATCACCGGTGGTCGCAGCCTGATCGAGGGCTCCGCCGAGGTGCGGGTCAGGATCACTCCCACCATCGGCCTCGTGCCATTCTTCGACTTTGGCACCGCCTCCCGATCGTCCCTGCCAGGCTTCGACGACTATGTGGGCTACGGCGCGGGACTTGGCTTGCGCTATCTCACGCCGGTCGGCCCGATCCGCCTTGACGTTGCGACACCGCTGAACCCTCGCCCCGGCGACAGCCGTTACGCGATCTATGTCAGCATTGGGCAGGCCTTCTGATGCGCATCCGACGGCTGTTCATTATCGGTTCCGCCGTCGCGGCCTTGGGTCTCATCGCTGTCGCGGTGCTTGGTGTCGTTCTCTACCGAATGGTGGGCGGTAGCGGCGAGAACCAGCAGGATGTGCTAGCCAGTCTCGTCTCGCGGACGCTCTCGACGCCGGCGACCCAGGTCCATGTCGGCGCCGTCGATGGTGTGCTGTCCTCGGATGCAACGGTCCGCGACGTTAGCATCACCGACAAGGACGGTGTCTGGCTGACGCTCGACAAGGCGCGCCTCGTCTGGCGACGCAGCGCATTGTTGCTGGGGCGGCTGGAAATCGACCGTCTCGAGATCGGCACGCTTGAGATCAAGCGAAAGCCGCTTCCGTCCGATCAGCCTGCCGCCGAGTCCGATCAGCCGATCCTGCCTGACCTTCCGGTGAAGGTGCAGGTGAAGGCTTTCGACCTGCGGGCCCTGACGCTGGGACAGTCGATTCTGGGTGAAGCTTTGAGTGTCGCGGCGACCGGCAATACCGAGCTCGGCTCGCCCTCGGAAGGGCTCGTCTTCAACCTCGATGCCACCCGCAAGGATTTTCCGGGCCACTTCAAGGCCGCTCTCGCCTACGTTCCGCAGGGAAATGCGCTTACCCTCGACGTCACGCTCGACGAGCCAGCCCACGGACTCATGTCGAAGCTCGGCCATCTGCCGGGCGAGCCGCCCGTCACATTCGCACTGGGCGGCAAGGGCACGCTCGACAGCTTTCGCGGTGCCCTGAAGTTGCAGGCCGGCCCCACGATCGATGCGACCGGCACGATTGCGCTTGACCGAAACGGCGCGGCCCGAGTGCTCGCAACGCGCCTTGCCAGTCACCTCGAACCGTTGTTGCCGGCGATCGCCGCGCCGGTCTTCGCCGGCGAAACCCATCTCGACAGTACGACACATTTTGGTGACGACGGCAGCATCGCCCTGGACGGGCTGACGCTGACGAGCCGTCTCGCACGGCTCGACGCGAAAGGTTTGCTCGGAGCCGACAAGGTCGTGGATTTTGCGGCTTCGATCCGCTCCTTGCCAAGCAACGGCGACGTGACCGAGACTGACCAAGGCTCGATCCGCAGCCTCGTTTTCGACAGCCGCGTCAACGGCCCAATCAAGGCTCCCACAGCATCGGTCAAGCTCGCGCTGTCGGGTGCTCATCTGCCGGACGGAGACATCGAGACGCTTGATGCTTCGATCACGGCCGTTCCTCGTGCCGAGGCCGGCGATCCGGCAACGCGCATCATCCTTGACGCGAACCTGCGTGCTTCCGGCATCGCGCCACGCGACGCGAGTTTGGCGGCCGCGATCGGCAACACCGCGTCGCTCGTGCTCCACGGCGATACCGACCTGGGCGGCCGCGCCAGGATCGAGCGTCTCGAGATCGGCACATCAACGGTTCAGGCCACCTATACAGGCGATGTCAGCGCCGATCGCCTGAATGGCCGGGCAACCGGAACCGTGCCCGACCTCGGCGCCTTTGCCGACCTTGCCGGGTTGAAGCTCAAGGGCTCGGTGGCGTTCGGCCTCGATCTCGACACGGATTTACAGCGTGGCAGCTTCGATATCAGAATGTCAGGTGCCGGCGAGAAGCTTGCGACGGGACTTGCGGCGCTCGATGGGCTTGCGGGGGCGCGGCTCGCACTCGCAGCCGACATCTCTGCTGATGGTCGCGACACTTACACGGTCCGCGACGCGTCGATCGATGGTGCCCGTGTTGCGGTTCGCGCCAAAGGAACAGTGACGCGCGACTCGAGCGACCTGTCGGCGCGTGTGGACCTGCCGGATCTCTCGGCGGCCGATGCGCGCCTCACCGGTGCGGGAGCTGTCGACGTCGGCCTGACCGGCGGGCTCGCACATCCCGGGGTTTCGTTCGCGGCCTCGGTGGATCGCGCCACCGCGATGCGGCGTCCGATTCCGCATCTGGCGCTCGCCGCGACGGTCAACGACATCAACGGAGTCTGTGCTGTCGAGGTCAAGCTCGACGGCTCCGTCGACGGCAAGCCAGCGCGCGGGATTGTTCAGGTGAGCCGTCGATCGTCGGAGCCCGACGATCGCGCAGCTCCCGCCGCTGCCGGTTGGCACGCAAAGACCATCGACATCGCGATCGGATCGGTATCCCTGAAGGGGGCAGCAACGATCGACGCCCAGAGATTCGCCAGCGGGCAGATTCGCTTCGCAGCCGGGGCGCTCGCCGATCTCTCGCCGCTTGCCCTTACAGAGCTCGCCGGTTCGGCCTCACTCGACCTTGCCGCTTCGGCCGATGGCGGCCAACAGTCGATCCGGCTTGCCGGCAAGGGCGCGGGAATCCGTGCCGCGGGTGCGGCCGTCCGCAGTTTCGATCTGCGCGCCGATGGCGCCGATCTCTACAGCCATCCGGTGCTCAATGCTGATGCGCAGGTCAATGGTGCCGAGTTCGGCGGTCAGACAGTCTCAAACGTCACGCTGGCGGCCGCGGGCAATGCCGATGCGAGCACGATCGGCCTGTCCGCCAAGGCTGCCGGATTCGATCTCGATGCCGCGGGTGCACTGACCACCAGGGAGCGGGTGCGGTTCGATCTCAACCGCTTCACCGCGCGCCGTGGCGCCAAAGCGATTGCGCTGCAGGGCCCCGCGGGCTTCACGCTCGACGATGGCACGGTGTTGATCGAGCATCTGGCGCTCGGGATTGGACGTGGCCGCTTCACGGTGGACGGCAAAGCCGGTCAGGTGCTCGACCTTAAGGCCATGGCCAGCGCGATCCCGCTCGGCGAGGCCGATGTCGCGATACCCGGTCTGGGCCTGAGCGGGACCCTCGACGCGTCAGCGGCCATTGCGGGCTCCATGAGCGCGCCGACCGGCCAGTACAAGGTCGCGGTCAAGCAGCTCACCGCGCCGCAGACCAGAAGCGCCGGCCTGCCGCCGATCGACGTTGCCGCGGACGGACGGCTCGATGGCAGCCGCGCGAGCCTGAACACCACAATTGCCGCGGGAAGAGCCGGTGCGATCGCGGCGTCGGGCACGGTGCCGCTCGACGCCACGAGTCCGATCGCGCTGACCGCGAAGGGCCGCCTCGATGCCGCCATCGCCAATGCCGCGCTTTCCGCCTCCGGCCGTACCGTGTCCGGCAGCGTTACGCTCGATGCCCGTGTCGGCGGCACGCGTACCAGGCCACAGATCGGCGGTGTCGCCACCATGAGCGGAGGTACCTTCCGTGACAGCATGCTCGGTACGCGCCTCGATGCCGTCGAGGCGAAAATCACCGCCGAAGGAGAGCGCATCGTCGTGGAGCGCCTGACCGCGGTGACGCCCAACGGCGGTACGTTGTCCGGCTCCGGTGAGGTACGGGTCGCCCCGGATGCAGGTTTTCCAGGCACGGTCTTGATTCGCGGTCAGCAGGCGACGCTTGCCTCCAGCGCGCTGGCGACCGCGCAGGCCAATCTCGCTATCGACGTCACAGGCGCCCTGGCGCGCGATCCGCGGATCGTCGGTCGCGTCGACTTGACTCGCGTCAACGTCGATATTCCGGATCGCCTGCCGTCGACGCTGAAGCCGATCGACGGCATCAACCATGTGAACGCCTCGGGACAGGCCGCTGTACGGCTTGCAGCTGCGCGCAAGGCCGAAACGCCGAAAGGCAACAAGAAGCGTCCGGCGCTCTTCAACGCCGCGCTGGACGTGACAGTTTCGGCGCCGAACCACGTCTTCATCCATGGCCGCGGGGTAACCGCGGAACTCGGCGGCTCCGTTCATGTCGGCGGTACGAGCAACGCGCCGGTTCCGAAGGGAGCCTTCTCACTCTATCAGGGCAAGCTGGTGGTGCTCGGAAAGACGCTGACCTTCACCAAAGGCAATCTCTCCTTCAATGGTGATCTCGCGCCCGAGCTCGATTTCGCGGCAGAGATACAGGCCTCTGACATCACCGCGCAGGTCGGAATCTCGGGCCCGGCGGCCGCGCCGGTCTTCGCCTTCCATTCGCAGCCCGAGTTGCCGCAGGACGAGATCCTGTCGCGCATTCTCTTTCAGAAAGCTTCGGGCAGCCTGACGACCTCGCAGGCCGTGCAGCTCGCAGGGGCCGCGGCTCAGTTCGCAAGCGGTGGCGAGGGAACGGTGGACCGCATGCGCCGCTCGCTCGGGGTCGACAATCTGGATGTGGGCGCCGGAGCGGGCGGTCCGATGGTCGGTGCCTCGCGCGCGATCGGCGACAGGCTAAGCGTGGGCGTGCGGACGGGCGCGAGCGCCAGCCAGTCAGGAGTGTCGGCCAATGTCGACGTGACGCGCCATATCCGCGTCGAGTCGGATGTCGATGCGAAGGGCTCGACATCCGTCGGAGTCGGCACGCGATTCGAATGGTAATGGCGACCGAGATCGCGCCTCACTTCGTGGTGTAGCCGCCGTTGACGAGGATGGTCTGGCCGGTCATCCACCAGCCGTCCGACACCAGCAGGCGGATCCACGGCACGATATCCTTGATGTCGGTGAGCCCGGTCTTCGAGAACCCCGACAGCGCCGCCGCCGATTTGTGATAGGCGACCGCGTCCGCGCCTTCGGCCGGATAGAAGAACGGCGTGTCCATCGGGCCGGGGCCGATCGCGGTGACCGAGATGCCGCGCGCGCCGAATTCCTTCGAGGCCGCGCGGGTGAAATGCTCGACCGGGGCCTTGGTGCCGGCATAGGCCGCATAGAACGGTGTGTAGGCGCCGAGCAGCGACGTCACCAGCGTGCAGATCTTGCCGTTGTCGTTGACGTGGCGGCCGGCCTCCTTGAGGAAGAAGAACGCGGACTTGGCGTTGATCGCGCTCATCGCGTCATATTCGGCCTCCGAGATCTCGACCATCGGTTTCTTCAACACCTTGCCGACGGTGTTGATCGCGATGTCGGGACGGCCGATCGCGGCGACCGCGTCGGTGAACAGTTTTTCCATCGCGCCTACTGTTGTGAGATTGGCCTGGAAGGCGACCGCCTTGCTACCTGCGGCCTGCAGCGCCGCCACCGTCGCGTCGGCATCGGCCTTGGTGGCCGCGCTGTTGTAGTGGATCGCGATCGCCCTGGCGCCGTGGGCGGCGAGATCGCGCGCGATCAGGCCGCCGAGATTCTTGGCGCCGCCGGCGATGATGACGGTTTTGCCCTTGATGCTGTGGTCGGTCATGGCGTTCGCCTCTCCAGGTCTCGCGGCCGCGCCCTGCGGCCGCTTTCTGGAGACGACAATATCGTCTGGAATTTGCCGATAAAGCCATGCATCCTGATATCACTTGTCGGGAATGGCGAACAATCGGGGACGATTTTGGACCGCATCGACCTGTTCCGCATCTTCGCTCGCGTCGTCGAGTGCGCGAGTTTTACGCGGGCGGCCGATACGCTGGGCGTGCCGCGCTCGTCGGTCTCGTCAGCGGTCGCAGAACTGGAGCAGCGCGTCGGCACGCGGCTGCTGCATCGCACGACGCGAAAGGTGTCGCCCACGCATGACGGCGCGGCGTTTTACGAACGAGCCTTGCGCGTCGTTGCCGATGTCGACGAGGCCGAGACCCTGTTTCGGCACGCCGCCGCCGAACCGTCCGGCAGGCTCAGGGTCGACGTGCCCGGGCGGATCGGCCGCCTGATCATCGCGCCGGCGTTGCCGGCTTTCCTTGATCGTTATCCGCAGATCAACATCGATCTCGGCGTCACCGATCGCGCTATCAACCTGATCGAGGATTCCGCCGATTGCGTCGTGCGCGTCGGCCCGCTCAGCGATTCCGGTCTGATCGCGCGGCCGCTCGGCAATCTGACGCTGATCAATGTCGCAAGCCCCGGATATCTCGCGTGCCACGGCACGCCGCGAACGCCCGACGATCTCGGCGCGCATTGGGCGGTCAACTACGCCTCGCCTTCCACCGGCCGCATCGAGGAATGGGAGTGGTGCGAGCAGGGCGCAACGCGCAGCATCGCGATGCGCGGCCGCGTCACCGTCAACAGCGCCGAGGCCTATATCGCCTGCTGCCTCGCCGGCCTCGGCCTGATCCAGATTCCCGCCTACGACGTGAAGCGGCACCTCGATGCCGGAGAGCTCGTCGAGCTGATGCCGCGGCACCGCGCCGCGCCGATGCCGATGACCTTGCTCTATCCGCACCGTCAGCATCTGTCGCGGCGGCTGCAGGTGTTTGCCGACTGGTTGACGGATTTGCTGAAGCAGAAGCTGCTCGCGGTGGAGTAGGGGCGCAGGCTGGCGTTCCCGGTCGTCGGGACGTATAATCTCGGTGCTCGTGACGGTAATCTGATGACCACTTTGGTAAGCAAACTCGGCCCCGCAATCGCAGTGTTGGCGCTGTGCCTGAGCGGCCAGCAGCAGGCCAATGCCCAAGCCGGCCCGGTGCGCTACTGGACGCCGGGCTCGCTGTTCGGCTTCGGCGGCAGTCTCGCCGACGGCCAGAAGGCAGATACCTACGGAAACTTTCCGAGCTTTGACGCCGCCGGCGCGCGAGGCGGCGATTTCTCGTATCTGAACGGCCGGCCCGACGGCTGGTTCGCCGGCAGCGAAGGCGGTCGCGTCGGCTGGAACGCGCTCGGCCAATCGGCGGCGTTCGGCTCGCTGGAATATCAGGGCGCGCAGTTCGGCTACAATTTCAGGGGTGTCGGTAATACGCCCGTGACCTTCTTCGCCGGCTTCGACACCCTGAAATACAATCCGCCCGGTGCCGGCGGGCCGCTGGCGCCGTTCAGCGGCAATCCCGGTGTCAACGCCGGCTATTCGGCGCGCGCGGGACTCGAGTTCCGGCCGACTTCGAATCTCAGCCTGTCCTTCGGCGCGAGCTTCACCCAGCAAGGGGCGGAGCGGATGGACAGCGACATTCATTCGCAGCTGCTGCCCGGCCAGTCTCCGGTCCTGTTCGGCGGGCGCTGAAGCGCGATGAGATTAGGCTGAATCGTTATCGCGCTTTAGCTCTTTGTTTGAGCATGATCTTTTCGGAAAACCGCTTCGCACTTTTCCGAATCATGCTTTAGCGCGTCAGCGCAAGACGGCAGCGCCGCGGTCCTGATTCAACCAAAACTTCAGAACCCAAGAAGGCTCGAAGTCACGGGCACAGTCAGGATCGAAACATGGACATGCAGGGCAAGATCGCACTCGTCACCGCCGCGGCATCCGGCGCGGGCCGCGCCGGGGCACGCATCCTCGCGCGCGAGGGCGCGGCGGTCGCGGTGGTCGACCAGAACGAGGCTGGCGCGAAGGCGGTGGTCGACGAGATCAAAAAGGGCGGCGGGCGCGCGCTGGCGCTGACCGGCGATCTGCGCGACGACGGCTTTGCGCGCGACATCGTCACGGCGACCGTGAAGGAATTTGGAGCGCTCGACTGCGTGTGGAATCACCTCGGCATTCCCGGTCCGTCCGTGATCGACGATCTGGAAGGCTGGGATCTCAGCGTCGATCTCAACCTGCGCTCGCAGCTGATCACCACCAACGCGGCGCTCGGCCAGATGACCGCACGGCGGCAGGGCAGCATCCTGTTCACTGCATCGACCTCGGGCCTGGTCGGCTCGCCGTGGAGTCCGACCTATTCGGCGGCCAAGGCCGGCGTGATCGGGCTGGCGCGCGCGCTCGCCAAGCGCCACGCCAAGGACGGCGTCCGCGTCAACGCGATCTGCCCCGGTGCGATCGACACGCCGATGCTGCGGGTGTTCGTCAACCGGCCGGACCAGCCGGGCCACAACGAGGCCGATCCAGAGGAGCTGATCAAGGCCGCGGTCACCCGCAATCCGATGGGCCGCGCCGCGCGTCCCGAGGAGATCGCGGAGGTCGCGGTGTTCCTGCTGTCGGACAAGGCGTCGTTCGTCACCGGCATCGCGATGCCGGTCGACGGCGGGACGGTGGCGTAGCGTCTTCCAGGAATTGCCCTAAAGCATGATCCGGAAAAGTGCGAAGCGGTTTTCCGAAAAGATCATGCTCAAACAAAGAGCTAAAGCGCGATGACGATTCAACCTAATCTCATCGCGCTTTAGAACTTCGCCCTGATGCCGGCATAGGCCGCGAGCGGCATGCCGGGCACGAAGGTGCGCGGATCGGTCAGCTGCGCCATCAGGTTGGGCGCAGCTCCGGCGCTGGCGAAGCCGCCGGTCTCGTAGAACGCGCCGCCGAGATAATAATGCTGGTTGAAGACGTTGTTGATCAGGCCGAACACCTCGATATTCGGCGTGATCTTGTAGGAGGTGTGCAGGTTCACGACCGCGTAGGCCGGGACCTTCTGGCTCTGGTTGGTGTCGTCGCCGATCAGCCATTGGCTGCCGACCACGTTGATGTCGGCGCCGACCTTCCATGCGTCGGTGGCGAGGTACTCGACACCTGCCTTGAAGCGGTGCGCCGGAATGCCCGGGATTTGGTCGCCCGGCTTGACGTTGATGAACCGGACGTCATCGTTGTTCGGGTCGGTCAGGGCGTTCGGGTTGTCGGGAGCCGGCAACGTGTTTGCGCTTCGATAGGTCGCGTCGATGAAGGTGTAGTTGGCATAGGCGTTCCAGCGATTGACGCGGTAGTCGAGCTTGGCTTCGATGCCCTGCCGCAGGGTCTGCCCCGCATTCTGGAAATAGCCGAAATTACCTGTGCCGATGGGGCTCTGCACCCGGATGATATCGTCGTCGGACAGAGTGTGGAACGCGCCGAGGCCCCAGCTCAGCATGCCGGTCCTGGCATCGTTGCCCCAGGTGCCGCGGAAGCCGGCCTCGATAGTGTGCGACACCACCTGCTTGAGCGGCGGATCGGACACCAGGAAGGAATCGATGACGCAGGGGCGGGCCGGATCGGAGCAGCCGAGCTCGAGCGGCGTCGGCGCGCGGTTGGCCTCTGAATAGCCGGCATAAACGGTGAGGTTCGGCGTGATCTTGTAGGTGCCGCCGATCACCGGGTTGAGGCGCTGGAATCGGTTGCTGCTGTTGAGCTGGTCATTTGTCCCGGTCTGGTCCTGCAGATCGATCTGGGCATAGTTGAATCGTCCACCAGCAGTGACCGAGAACCTGTTCGTCACGTCGAAGGTATCGGTGAGATATACGCCGGTGTAGGTGTTGGTTGCGCGCAGGTCGACCGGGGCGAGACCGGCATCGGGCTGGTTGATGAAGATGCCGGTGCCGGTCACGAACAGGTTGTTCGGATCGATGGTTCCGAGCTCGCTGGTCGCCGTGAATTTCGTGTTGCCGTGGTCGACACTGACGCCCATCACAACGTGGTTGTCGTGTCCGAACAGCTTGTCCGAGTTGGTCAGCTGGGCTGTGCCGCCGAAGCTGTTGGTCGCGGCCCGGTTGCGGTCGACTTCGCCAAGGAAGGCGTTGCCCAGCGTGTTCGGAACCGAGGGACCTCCCGCCGGACCGAAAATCGGCAGGTCGTCGCCGATGCACAAACTGTCTCCCGCGTCGCAGGCATGCACGTCGGTGCCGTTGCCGTCGACATGGGTCTGCCGGAAGCCGCGGAAATAGGCATTGCCCTGGAAGGACCAGGTATCCGAGAAATTATGGTTCAGCGTGGCGTTGACGAAGGCGAGCTGAAGCAGCGTCGTCTGCGGCCAGGTGTAGACGCTCGACCAGCGCTGATTAAGCATCTGCACCGGCGTCGCTGCGACGTTGCCGAGCAGGTTGCTGGCGCCGGTGAAATTGACATGAAATTCGGTGTCGTCGCTGCGTGCGCCAACGTCCACATACATGCGGTTGATGTGCGACGAATTGGCGTAGTCGCGCCAGCCGCGATCATACGCGGATTCGAACGCAGCGTAGGCGGAGATGTTGTCCCTCTGGCCGCCGGCCTGCACGCTGCCCTGCACGCGCCCGTAAGAGCCGCCGAACAGTTCAGCCTCGGAGCCCTGATAGGTGAAGCCGTTCTTCATCTGGATGCTCAGCGCGCCGCCGATCGCGTTGAGGCCGAACACCGGATTGTTGGGAAACAATGCGACGCTGTCGATGGCCTTTTCCGGGATGAAATCCCAGTTGACCACGTCGCCCCAGGATTCGTTGATGCGCACGCCGTTCTGATAGACCGCGATGCCCTGCGGCGTGCCCTGGACCGGCGAGGCGGTAAAGCCGCGGTAGTCGAGATTGCGCTGGAACGGATTGCCGGTCTGGTCGCCGAGCGTGACGCCGGGCAGCTTGCGGTTCACAGCATCGAGGAAGTTAGTCGAGTAGTTGTGGCTGAAATCCTGCGTCGTCATCACCGCGGTGTTGGACGGGACCTTGTCGCGATCAATCAGGGTGGAGTCGCGGTCGGAGGGGCTGGGTGCAGCGGTGCCGACATCGGGTCCCGCTGCCGGAGCAACAGGTCCGGTTCGGGTTCGCGCGGTTCGCGTGGTCCGAACCACCGGCCGTGCCGCCGGCCTTGCGCTGCGGGTGCCGGCCAGCGGTGTGGGCGCAATCACGTTGACGGGCGGCAGTTCGGTGGGGGCCGGATCGGCCGTCTGAGCATGCAGGACAGTCGATGGCAGTGCAGAGCCAATAACGGCCAGCACGGCCGCAGCGCCGTGCGTATAGACCGAAGAAGACAAAGACCGTGTTGCCGCACGCAACAACGCACCAGCCATGACGCCCACCCCTAAGCCGCGGTTCGGCTTGATCCCCAACGAACCTTGGCTCGGAGACTGCGGGAGCGGCGTGGCTTTGGCAAACAACATCAGTCCCGGAAGGCCGGGATTCTTTTCCAACTGTAATCGGGAAAAATTCCCGATTTTGATGGACGGGCACGTGAGCCCAATAGGGGCCGGATGATTCCGGCCGACTTGGCGCAAATTGCTGCCCAAAAGGTGGGCATCGCCGCCTTTTGGGACCGCCGATCGTCTAGTCCTTGAACTCGCAGCCGAGGCGCAGCAGGGCCTCGTCGACCCAGCGGCGGTCGCTGGTGCCGGCGAGGATTTGCTGGATGGCCTTTTCCTCGGTCGCCTTCTTGGCCTCGGTCAGCTTGCAGATCGCCTCGGCGTCGTCATAGGGCACGCAGAGCACGCCGTCGTCGTCGGCCACGACGAGATCGCCGGGCTCGACGATCATGCCGTCGATCGAGACGGCGCAGTTGATCTCGCCCGGGCCGTCCTTGTAGGGTCCGCGATGGGCGACGCCGGCGGCGAACACCGGGAATGATCCGGCGCGGATCGCGCCGGCATCGCGGATCGAGCCGTCGATCACGAAGCCCGCGACGCCCTTCTTCTCGGCCAGCGTCGACATGATCTCGCCGATGATGGCGTTGACCAGCACGCCGCCGGCATCGACCACGATGACGTCGCCGGGCTGGGCCAGGTCGATCGCCTTGTGGACCATCAGATTGTCGCCGGGCCGGGTCTTGACCGTCAGCGCCGGGCCGCCGAGCCAGCCGCCCGCGTGCATCGGCCGCAGCCGGTTGGTGCCCGCGATCCGTGACATCGAATCGCTGATATTGGCGACCGGCAGGGTGCGGTAGCGCGCGACGAGATCGGGCGACACTTTCCGCTTCGCCTTGTGAATAGCAAATCCTATGGCCATCGGTTTTCTCCGGTGTGTTGGGCGTGATTGTACGTTTGCAATCGGGACGACGGAAATATCTTGCTTGTAGGACCATCACCGTCATTGCGAGCGAAGCGAAGCAATCCATGCTTCCGCAGATGCGGAGCGATGGATTGCTTCGTCGCCGACGCTCCTCGCAATGACGGGGCCGTAAACATCGATCGCTTCGCTCAATGCGCGCGGCGGTCGAGATGGGCGTTGAGGCGAGGATAGACGCGGCGGGCATTGCCTTCAAAGATCTTGGCCTTGTCCGCCGCGCTCAGCGGCAGCGCGTCGATATAGCGCCGGGTGTCGTCGAAGTGATGACCGGTTTCAGGATCGATGCCGCGCACGGCGCCGACCATTTCCGACGCGAACAGGATGTTCTCGACGGGAATCACCCTGGTCAACAGCTCGATGCCGGGCAAGTGATAGACGCAGGTGTCGAAGAACACGTTCTTCAAGAGATGCTCCGACAGCGGCGGCAGCTTCATGTCCTGCGCCAGGCCGCGGTAGCGGCCCCAGTGATAGGGCACCGCGCCGCCGCCATGCGGGATGATGAACCGCAGGGTCGGGAAGCGCTTGAACAGGTCCGAGGTCAGGAACTGCATGAAGGCGGTGGTGTCGCCGTTGAGGTAATGCGCGCCGGTGCCGTGGAAGCAGGGATTGCAGGACGAGGAGACATGGACCATCGCCGGCACGTCGAGCTCGACCATCTTCTCATACAGCGGATACCACCATTCGTCGGTCAGCGGCGGATCGCACCAATAGCCGCCGGCGGGATCGGGGTTGAGATTGCAGCCGACGAAGCCGAGCTGCGTCACGCAGCGCTCCAGCTCCTCGATGCAGTTCGCGGGCTTGACGACCGGGCTCTGCGGCAGCTGGCAGACGGGGACGAAGTTCTGCGGGAACAGCGTGCAGACCCGGTGCACGAGGTCGTTGCAGATCGTGGTCCATTCGCGGCTGGTCGCTTCCTTGCCGACGTGATGCGCCATGCCGGCCGCGCGCGGCGAGAAGATGGTGACGTCGGTGCCGCGCTCCCTTTGCAGGCGAAGCTGCGCGCCCTCGACGCTGGAGCGGATCTCGTCATCGGTGATGCCGAGATTGGTGGTGAGCGGCCGGCGCGACTTGTCGGCGAGGCCCGCGAGCTGCTTGTCGCGGAAGATCTGCAGCTTGGCCGGCTCGGTGGTGTAATGGCCGTGACAATCGATGATCATGGTTGCTTCCTTGGCAGGGGTGTCAGTGGGCGACGGATGACGGGATCGCGTCCGTCAATTCCGTCTCGCGCGGCTTGACGCGCATGGTGGCGGCGATGGCGGAGGCGACGAGCAGGAAGCCGGCGATCCCGACCAGCGCCCAGGAGAAGCTTCCGGTGGAGTCCTTGATCAGCCCGATGCACCACGGCCCGATCAGCCCGCCGAACTGCGCCAGCGTGTTGACCAGCGCGATCGAGGCGGCGCCGGCCGCGCCCGTCAGCAGCGAGGCATTGATGCTCCAGAACAGCGGGTTGCCGGCATTGAGGCTGAAGCCGACGATGCACAGGAACGCGAAGGCCAGCACCGGGCTCGCGACATAGGCGCTGCCGAGCATCGCGACCGCGGCCAGCAGATAGACCGCCGCGAGATGAAACTTGCGATCGCCGGTCTTGTCCGAGCTGCGACTGACCACGATGGTGCCGATGACGCCGAGCAGCGGCGGGATTGCCGAGAGGAAGCCGACCTGGATGTTGCTGAGATTGCCCATGCCCTTGATGATCTGCGGCAGCCACAGCAAGAGCCCGTAGATCCCGACCAGTGCGCAGCCGAACAGCGCCGCCAGCAGCCAGACCCGGATATCGAGCACGCATTCGATCAACCTGTGCTGCCCCTGTTGTTCAATCTCGGCCCGCTCGGCGGCGAGTTCGCCCTCCAGCCAGGCCGCCTGTTCCTTGGTGAGCCAGCTCGCCTTGGCCGGGCGGTCGGTGAGATAATAGAGCGTGAACAGGCCGAGCAGAATGGTCGGCACGCCCTCGGCAAGGAACATCCATTGCCAGCCGTGGAGACCGGCAGTGCCATCGAACCAGGTCATGATGCTGGTCGAGATCGGCCCGCCCAAAACCGCCGAGAACGAGCCGGCGATGATGTATCCCGCCACCGCGCGGGCGCGATAGCGCGCCGGGAACCAGTAGGTGAGGTAAAGCACCACGCCGGGCATGAAGCCGGCTTCCGCGACGCCGAGGCCGAACCGCATCACATAGAGGCTGAGCGGATCCCAGACGAAGGCGGTCAGCGCGGCGACGAGGCCCCAGGTGATCAGGATGCGCGCCAGCCAGATCCGGGCCCCGAGCCAGTGCAGCATCAGGTTGCTCGGCACCTCGAGCACCATGTAGCCGAGGAAGAAGATGCTGGCCGCGAAGCCGAAGATCGCGGGGCTGAGGCCGAGATCCTTGTTCATCGTCAGCCCGGCATAGCCGAGATTGATACGGTCGAGATAGTTGAAGAACATCATCACGAACAGGATCGGGATCAGCCGCCAATAAACGCGGTGGATGGTCTGCTGTTCGAGCTCGCTGACAGAAGATGCGGTCACTGAAATCCTCCCGTTCATTGCGATGGCGTTCATTGGGTCGCGACGCCATTTCGGATGTTGTTGGGCTGTCCGGTCTCTCGTTCGTGCGGCAGGCGTTCGGCCCCGTCCGGCGCGCCGCCCGCTGCCATTGTTCTGAGGTCGATGCCCTGCTGCTCGGGCAGCAGCAATGCCGCGCAGAAGGCGGCGGTGTAGCCGCAGATCGCGCAGATCGCCATTGCGTCGCCGAGATGCATTCGCGTCGAGAGAATGCCGACGGTCGCCGGCACGATCGAGCCGAGGCCGCGCCCTGCGCTCAGCGCAAAGCCGGCGCCGTTGGCGCGGATGCTGGTCGGAAACAGCTCGGCAAAGGTCGGCATCAGGCCGGAGGCGAGGCCGGCCTGCAGCGCGCCGAGGAAGAATCCGAGGATGATGGTGATGCCTTGGCCGATCGGCGCCTGGGTGTAGACGACGACGTTCAGTGCCTGGCAGACCAGGAACAGCATGAAACCCTTGCGGCGGCCGATGCGGTCGGCGATCAGGCCGAAGGCGATCGGTCCGACGAACGATCCGAAGATGTTGACTGCGAGATAGCCGGCGGTGTGCGTGACCGGCAGATGCAGCCCGGTTTGCAGATAGGTCGGCAGCCAGGTGATCATCACATAAGCCGCGCCGAGCGTGCCCGTGGTGAAGAAGGTCGCGACCAGCGTCTTGAACAGATGCTCGCCGGTGAAGATGGTCCAGAAGCTGTGCGTCGGCGAGGCGGCGCGCTGTGCCTTCTCCTCGACGAAGATCGTGGATTCCGGCACGAAGCGGCGGACGAAGAAGACCAGCAGCGCGGGGAGGATTCCGATCGCGAAGAACACGCGCCAGGCCATGTTCTGCGACAGCCAGCCGAAGATGACGGGAAACAGCGCCACCGACAGCGCATTGCCGACGGCGTATCCGCTCTGGATCGCGGCGGCGACGCGGCCGCGCATGCCGGCCGAAACCACTTCGGCGACCAGCACGGCACCGACCGCGGCCTCGCCGCCATAGCCCATGCCCTGGACGGCGCGTGCGACCAAGAGATACCAGAAGCCGTCGGCAAAGGCGGCGGCAAAGGTCGAGACCGCGACCAAGAGGATGGTGAATTGCAGCACGCGCACCCGGCCGAACCGGTCCGCGGCAATTCCGGCGACCCAGCCGCCCAGGGCGGTGCCGATCAACGAGCTGGAAGCCAGAATGCCGGCGTCAGGCCGCGACAGGCTCAGCGTTGCGATCAGCGCCGGCGTGACGAGCGCGTAGATCGTCGTGTCCATCGAATCGAGTGCAAGGCCGCCGAAGGCGGCGAAGAAGGTCTTGCGTTCGACGGCGGACAGCTTGGACAGCCACCCCAGATCCATGTTCGTTTCCTCTTGTTGCGGCCTCTTGCTGGGCCGTTTCTGCGAGATTTAAGGTGCGTCGAGTGCCGCCGGGTTCACCACATTCGCGCGATCGATGTCGCGTTGCGTGAGGACCGCGACAATGTTGCGCGCAGCCTCGACGCCGGTCCGCGTGATCGATGCGCCGGTTTGGGCTGCGATATGCGGCGTCACGATCAGGTTCGGTGCCTGCAGGATCGGCCTGTCCTTGGCCGGCGGCTCCTCCGCCAGCGTGTCGAGGCCGGCACCGGCGAGATGGCAGCTTCTCAGCGCCGCGCACAGCGCGTCCTCGTCGACCAGCGCGCCGCGCGCGGTGTTGATCAGGAGGGAGCCCGGCTTCATGGCGTTGAGCCGCCCGGCATCGATCATGCCGCGCGTCGCATCGGTCAGCGGTGCATGCAGGCTGACGATGTCGGAGACCGCGAGCAGCTCGGCGAGATCGGCGGCTTCGCGCGCCAGCGCCGGATCGACGCGGCCTCTGGTTCGGCCGAGCGCGACGACGCTCATGCCGAGCGCGGCCGCCGCGCGCGCGACGTGCCGGGCGATGCGGCCGAAGCCGACCAGGCCGATTGTGCGGCCGCGGATTTCGCGGCCGCGATAGGTGGCGCGGTTCCAGGCGCCGGAATGGGTTCGCGCGTTCAAGCTGACGACGTCGCGCCCGAGCGCGAGGATCAGCGCGATGGTGTGCTCGGCAACCGCAGGCGCATTCGCATCGCCCGCGACCATCACCAGCACGCGCCTGGCGGTTGCGGCATCGATATCGACGCTGTCGACGCCGGCGCCGTGCTTTGCGATCACGCGCAGGTGCGGATTGCCGGCGATGGTGGCGGCGGAGAACACCGGATTGCCGCGCATCAGGATCGCCTGCGTCGGCGCCCGCGCCATCTCGTGCGCGAGACGGTCGGGCGTGACGGCATCGCGCATCAGCACGACATCTGCACCGATCTCGCTGAGGACATTGACGGCAGCCGGCGCGAGGCTGTCGCCGGTGACGAGAACGCGAAACGGAACGGTCATCTTCTATCGTCCGCTGCGATATTGCATGGCTGACCCGCTGCGAGCGCCGCGCCGTCGTGCCTGAACCTGACGCATTTCGCGCGCTTCTCCCTTGGAGGACTGGTGATTTCGCGCGAAGATCGGGAAACGGCCCCGTGAGGTCAAATACCTTGTTGACCCCCGACTTATAGGGAATCGGAATAAGCGATGGATTACAGGCAGCTTCGTTACTTCATCGCGGTAGCCGAAGAGCTCAGCTTCAGCCGCGCCGCCAAACGCTTGCATGTCAGCCAGCCGCCGCTGAGCACGCAGATCAAGGCGATGGAGGAAGAACTCGGCACGCGCCTGTTGGCGCGCACGCGGCGCGCGGTGGAACTGACGCAGGCCGGGCAGTTGCTGCTGGAACATGCGCGGCGTGCGGTCAGCGAGCTTGATCTGGCGTCGGAGACGGTGCGCCGTGCGGCGCGCGGCGAGGCCGGGATGATCCGGGTCGGCTTCACCGGCTCGGTCCCGATGCTCGACATGTTCGCCGAGCTGTTCCGCAGCTTTCGCGCCAGCTATCCGCGGGTGAAGATCGAGCTCCGGCACATGTCGACGGCAACGCAGCTGCGCGCGCTTGCCGACGCCGAACTCGATGTCGCGATCATGCGCCCGCCGCTCGATTTCAGGCCGGCGGCCGATCTGCAGGTCCATCTGGTGTGGCGCGACCGGCTGATGGTGTTCCTGCCGCTGGATCATCCGCTGGCCGGCGCGAAGGGCGCGCTCGAGATGGCCAACCTTGCCGAGCATGAATTCGTCGGTATGGCCGAGAGCGGCTGCGGTGTCGGCGATCAGGCCGCGATGCTGTGCCGGCGGGCGGGCTTTGCCCCGCGTGTGGTGCAGGAGGCGCATGAATTGCGCACCGTGCTCAGCCTGGTCGCGGCCGGGATCGGGCTTTCGATCCTGCCGTCCTGCTACCAGCAGGCCGGCGTGATGAATGTGGTGGCGAAGCCGCTGGACACGCCGGATGCGGAGAGCCGCATGCTGGTGGCGATGCGCTCCAACGCTTCGCTGCTGCCGCGCCGGTTCGTCGAATGCGCGCTGCAGGCGGCGTCGCGCAGCGCACCGCCGCTCGTCCCCGAGGTCGCAGCAATGAGTCGTTGATCGTGCTTCACGCCCTATACTTTCGTCGACCGTAGTCTTCCGGCATCCCGTCTGGCCCTGCTCTTGCATCGTTCAATGTCAGGTGCTGGGGCGCGGATGTGTCGTGTTCTCGCCTGCGGCGGCAGCGTCGCAGACGAGCAGTCTGTGACGCGCGCCCGCAGCTGGATCGACACTTACGGAGACGACGACATGCACGCCATCACGCGTGCGGCACTGCTGCTCGGGACGATGTGGCTGACATCGCCGACCCTGGCGCGAGACGACGGCCGCTACGCCAATTCACCGCTGAAGCCTTGGTTCGAAAGCCTGCGCAGCGGCTATGGACAATGCTGCTCGGATGCCGACGGCTATGTGGTCGCCGATCCCGACTGGGAGTCGGATCACGGCCACTATCGCGTGCTCATCGACAATGAATGGGTTGTCGTGCCGAACGAGGCGGTGATCACCGAGCCGAACAAGGTCGGGCGCACCATGGTGTGGAAGCACTATATCGACGGCCACCCGCGCGTGCGCTGCTTCATGCCGGGCAGCATGACCTGAGCCGCATCGTACGGGCTGCAACTCAGGCCGGCGGGACGAACACCCGGTTCGGGAATGCCTGCTCGACGACGTCGAGAAACGCGCGAACCTTTGCGCCGACCAGCCGTCGCGAGCTCTGCAGTGCCCAGATCTCGACCGGAGGTCTGGCATCTGTTCCCCAATAGGCAAGCCGACCCGCGGCAATGTCGTCATCGACCAGCAGCTTCGGCAGCAGGGCCGCGCCCGCGCCTGCGAGCACCGCATCGCGCATCATCAGCATCGATGAGAGACGCAGCATTGGCCGCGGCCTGAGCATCATCTCTTCGCGTTCATTCCGGATGCGCCAGACCATATCGGGCGGCGTCGGCGACATCAGAACGGCATCGACGGTGACGCCATCGGGATCGCGCGCGGCGGTCATCGGTCGTTGCTGATCGGGATGCGCCACGACCAGCAGCTCGTCGCTGAGGAAGCGGCGGCCGACCAGACGTTCATCCGGTGACGGGTTGATACGGATGACGAGGTCATAGCCGTCTTCCACCGGATCGACCAGGCGATCCTCGGCGACGATCTCGAGCTGGACGTCGGGATAGGCGCGCGCAAAGCGCGCACCGATCCGGCCGAACGCGACATGGGCGAGCAAGACCGGCGCGCTGACCCGCAAGCGGCCGCGCGGTGTCGATGCGCCGAGCACCACGGCTTCGCCGGCCTCGGCGATGTCGGACAATGGACCGCTGGTGCGCTCGTGCAGCGCGCGGCCCTCATCGGTCAATCGCAGGCTCTGCGAACCCCGCTCGATCAAGCGGACGCCGAGACTCTGTTCCAGTTCGGCGACGCGGCGGGACAGCGTGGCCTTGGCCCGTCCGGAAGCGCGGCTGGCGCGGCCGAGCCCGCCATGAGCGGCCACCAGATTGAAATCGGCGAGTGCCTGAAGGTCCATCGAACTGTTCCATATTCGAAACGATGTGTTCAGATAATGCCATCTCCAAAGGAAAATTGGAACAGATAGCTTCTCCGCAACGGCAGACGGTCTGCCCCAAAAGAGGAGTATGCGACATGACCATTCTGGTGACAGGCAGCACGGGCACCATCGGCACCCAGGTTCTCAATCATCTCGCCGGTCAGGGCGTCGAGGTTCGGGCCCTGACGCGTTCGCCCGGCAAGGCGCAATTTCCGCAGCACGTGACGGCGGTTCGCGGCGATCTTGCCGACGTGGATTCGGTCCGCGCGGCGCTCATTGGCGTCAGCACGCTGTTCCTGCTGGTGCCGAATGCCGCCGACGAACTGACGCAGGCGATGCTGACGCTGACCGCCGCGCGCGAGGCCGGCGTCAAGGGCATCGTCTATCTCTCGGTGTTCAAGGGCGTGGCCTATGCGGACGTGCCGCATTTCGCCGGCAAGCACACGGTCGAGCGGATGATCGAGGCGCTCGATCTTCCCGCGACCATCCTGCGTCCGTCCTATTTCATCCAGAACGATCTTCGGCTGAAGGAGCCGCTGCTGAACTTCGGCGCCTACGGCATGCCGATCGGCGCGAAGGGCATCTCGATGGTCGACATCCGCGATATCGGCGAGGCGGCCGCGATCGAGTTGCTGCGCCGCGAGCGCGCGTCCGCACCGCTGGGCCGCGAGACCTACGCGCTGGTCGGCCCCGACGTCGTGACCGGCGAGGGCGCGGCTGCGATCTGGCGCGATGAGCTTGGCCGCGCGGTCAGCTATGGCGGGGACGATCTCGCGGCGATGGAGCAGCGTTTCAAGGCAGCGATGCCGGCATGGCTCGCGCTCGACATGCGCCTCATGTTCGGCCGGTACCAGAGCGACGGCGCGGTCGCGACGGCCGATGAGCTGGCACGCCTGACGAAGCTGCTCGGCCGCGCGCCGCGGGCCTATCGCGATTTCGCCCGCGACGCCGCCGCGCAGTGGCACAAGGGCTAGCTGCGAATGAAGGCTTTACAGCGAAGCAAGCGCTTCCTTCACCTCTCCCCTGCGTGCGCAGGGGTGTCCGGGGAAATTCAGGCATAGCGGAGCTCCATCTGGTCAGGTGAGATGGTTGATTTCCGACGGCTGGGGTTGATGGGCGGAGGTTTGTCGATGGCAGCGAGGGATCGACGCGTGAGCAGGAGCTGGCCGACGAGTTCGGCGAACCTGAGCGGGAGCATTTTGATGCAGTTGGTGTGAGCGGCGATGCGCAGCAGCAGGTAGGCAATCATCGCAGCGAGCACCTGAAGGCGGATCGCGTTGTCGTTGGCGCCGAGGAACTTGCGAATATCGAGATGCTGCTTGATCCAGCGGAACAGCAGCTCGATTTGCCATCGGCTCTTGTAGAGGGCGGCGATCTCGACGGCGCTACGGGCAAGGTCGTTGGTCAGGAGTGTGATCTTGCCGCCTTTCTCGCGTCTGATCTTGATGCGGCGGAGCGGGATTGGAAGGCGCGAATCGCCCTTGCTGGTGAGCTTCACCTCGTCATCGGCAAGGATTTCGAAGCCATCCCCGTTACGCTTGCGGATGGCGCGATGCCTGAGCGAGCGAAGACGGATGCTCGTCTTCGCCCGGGTAACGAAGAAAGCCTTGCTATCATTGATCTTCTGCCACCAGTCGAAACGGCAATAGCCCTTGTCAAACACATAGGTGGTGGCGGGCTGGATTGGGGTCTGTCGGCCGATCTCGATGTCATTGACGTTCGCGGCCGTCATCTCGACGCAGGTCGGGACATCGCTCCTTGGGTCGTAGACGACATGCAGCTTCATGCCGCGGATGCGGCCGTTCCACGTCGCCCAACTGCAGACCTTGCCGAGCGGGATCGGACTGGCGTCGATCAGACGCACCATCTCCATGCCTTCACTCCGCAGCTGGCGACGCGCCATCGCCGACAGCGCCGCAAAGGTTTGCGCGAAAATGCCGATCGGACGGCGGGCATTGGCATCGGACAACGTCGAGCGCGACAGCTTGCCGGTTCCCAAGTGATAGTGATGCTGCGAATTGGCGTTGAAGCCAGTCACCACCCCGCGCAGACTGCTGTTGCCGCTAAGCTGGGCATAGATCAGCGCCACCAGATGATCCCAGCTCCTGAACGACTTGTCGTAGGCATCCCCGTCCAGACGATCCACAACCGTCTGAAACTGCCGTCGATTGATCGGTTCAAGCAGCCTTCCAAAAATGCTACCGCGATATCGCATGCTCGGCCCTCTGTGTCTCGACAACCAGAAAAGACCGATTTGCCTCGGTCCTGCCGAGCATGCACCGCGACACAGTGAATCATTCCCCGGACACCCCTGCTGCGTGCGGGGAGAGGTCGCATCGCATCGAAGATGCGATGCGGGTGAGGCGGAGCCTCCGCGAATTTTTCTGGCTCCGTTGACGTGGTGACAGCCCCTCACCCCAACCCTCTCCCCGTAAGAACGGGGCGAGGGAGCGCAGTTCCGTTGCGGCCGCCAAGCGAACACGATGTCTAGTTGCTACGGCGCACGAGGAAGCGCGTGATCACGCCGCCAAGCGTGGCGTGGTCGAGCGGTTCGGTGAGCGAAGTCTTGGCGGCTTCGATCAGGGCATCCGGCGCGAGGCCGCGGCGCAGGTCGCAAAGCGCGCCGGCATAGTCGGCGGTGAATTCCGGATGCGGCTGCACCGACAGCGTCGTGCCGTTGGCGTAGAGCAGGGCGGCGTGCGGCGTGAACGCGGACGACAGGATGGTGCGTGCGGAGGCGGGCGCGTCGACCACCTGGTCCTGATGCGAGCAGGCGACGGCGATCGTCTCGCCGTCGATCAGTCCGTTGTCCGGCGCGATCCGATAGACATGGCGTCCGATGCCCCAGCCTTTCTCGGATTTGCGCACCGTGCCGCCGAGCGCCTGCGCGATCAGCTGATGGCCGAAGCAGACGCCGACAGTCGGAATGCGCTTGTCATGGGCCGTGCGCACGAAGGCTTCGAGCGGCGCGATCCACGCGACGTCGTCGTAGACGCCGGCGGCCGATCCCGTGATCAGGATCGCATCCAATGCGACCGGATCCGGCAGCGTCTCGCCATTGGCGAGGCTGACGACGTCGCAGCCAACAGATGGATCGGCGGTCGCCACCATCCGCTGAAACATCTGCGGATAGCTGCCGTGGCGCTCGCGGGCTTGCGGGTTGACGAGCCCGGTTTCGATGATGGTGATGCGGGGCATGGAACGCGCTGACGGATGAGCGGGGACGCCTCAGCCTTTACTCCGAAAGCGCCAATGGCGACAAGCTGCGCGTGGGCGGTTGCCGATCAATTCCGCGACGGTACCGCCGCGTCGATCGTGGCGGTGTGCTGCGCTGTCGGCGCCGGCGTCGTTGCGACGATCACGGGCTCGGTGCGGTAGCGCGGCAGCTGATCCTCGAGCGAGTAGCCGACGCAGAGCGCGAGGCTCGACCAGACCGCCATGCTGAAATACAGCGACATCCAGGCGATCTCCTCGCGCCATTCCGCGATGTCATGGGTCACGACCCAGCGCCGGCTGACGTCGCGCAGGCCTTCCAGCGGATGCAGCAGCGTGCCGCCGGCGGCGAGGTTGGCGCGCCAGCGATTCAGATACATCGGGACGTCGACGGTCATCAGGAAGGCGAGGAAGCCGGCGATGCCGACGATCGCGACGATGAAGGCCCAGCGCACCGGGCCATGAAACTCCGGCAGCAGCCGGCACAGAGCAATCCCGACCAGGAAGAACACCACCGCCCAGATCGAGTTCTCGATCGCGTTGCAGAGATAATGGGTGGTCAGCACCGCATACCAGGAGAAGCATTCCGCGATCACGATCAGCGGCACGATGATCCAGGCGATGTTCACGGTGGTCTCGGCGCCGGTCATGGTGCCGAGCTGATGCAGGATGATCGCCCATTGCGCGGCGAAGCAGACCTCGGCGACGGTGGCGACGGTGCGGCCGACCACGACGCTCGACAGCCAGGTGTCGAACAGGCAGATGCGCTGCACGTCGGCGCGCGGCAGGACCGAGCGGAAAGCACAGCCGAACACATAGGCCGCGCACAGCAGCATCATCAGGCCGATGCCCGAGGTGTTGCTGAAGCTGCCATTGGCCTGTTCATTGAACTGGCGGTAGAGCGCGAACCAGACCGCGATGTTGGCGGCGCTGACGAGGCTCAAGAAGCCCCACCACCGGACCACTGGATTTGACCAAGCCAGCGAAACCGGCCGTGCCCGCCACTCCATGCTCATTCACCGCTCCGCGTGTAACCGAATTGATATTGAACTGTAGCAATTCTGTCATAGAAGGCGGCGAATCACGAACTAAAAAAATTGCGTGTGGGAGCGAGCCGGGCAGATCCGATTGTGACAGTGCCCGATTGTGACAGTGTCCGATTGTGACAGTGCGCGATTGTGACAGTGCGTGGTGGTGCGTGACCGTCAGCCGCGCAGCGCGGTCTCGGGAATGGTGCGGCGGACCACTTCGCGCATCGCGAAGCTGGAATGGATGCGGGCGACGCCCGGCATCCGCGACAGATGCTGCTTGTGGATGCGCTCGAAGTCGGCGATGTCGCGGGCGATCACCTGCAGATGATAATCGTCGCTGCCCGACATCAGATGGCAGGACACGACGTCGGGACAGCGTGCGATCGCCGCCTCGAAGGCTGCGAGATAATCCTCGCTCTGCTTCTCCAGCGTGATGGTGACGACGACGGTCGTCACGAGTCCAAGCGTTGATGGTTCGAGGTCGACGCGATAGCCGCGGATCACGCCGATCTCCTCGAGATGGCGGATGCGTCGCGCGCAGGCGGTCGGCGACAACCCGACCTTCTCGGCAAGCTCGATCTGGCTGGCGCGGGCATCAGCGACCAGCTCGGCGAGGATTTTGAGGTCGATACGATCGAGACCGTCCACGCAGATTTCCTTCAAGGGCTGAGCTGGAAGCGAAGGATATGGGCGTATTCGGCTGTGAGCAAGCCGGAAATCGCTGAGAAACGCCATGTGACGGGGCATAGCCTTGATGGCGGCGGAAACGAATCCTTCAAGGAGCGGACCATGCGCATCGGCGTGCCCAAGGAAATCAAGGTCGAGGAATATCGGGTCGGGCTGACGCCTGCCTCGGTGCGGGAATATGTGGCGCACGGCCACGAGGTCGTGGTCCAGCGCGGCGCCGGTGACGGCATCGGTGCCGGCGACGACGTCTACACCCTGGCCGGCGCGCGCATCGCCGACACCGCCGAAGAAGTGTTTTCCGTCGCCGAGATGATCGTGAAAGTGAAGGAGCCGCAGCCGACCGAATGGATCAGGCTGCGCGAGGGACAGATCCTCTTCACCTATCTGCATCTCGCGCCCGACGTGCCGCAGACCTCGGGTCTGATCGCCTCCGGCTGCACGGCGGTGGCCTATGAGACGGTGACCGACGCACATGGCGGACTGCCGCTGCTCGCGCCGATGAGCGAAGTCGCCGGGCGGCTCGCGATCGAGGCCGCGGGCGTCGCGCTGCGCAAATCCGCCGACGGCATGGGCAAGCTGCTCGGTGGCGTGCCCGGCGTTCCGCCGGCGCGGGTTGCGATCATCGGCGGCGGCGTGGTCGGCACCCATGCGGCGCGGATGGCGGCAGGCCTTGGCAGCGAAGTCACCATTCTCGACCGCTCATTGCCGCGGCTGCGCGCGCTCGACGACCTCTTCCTCGGCCGCGTCCGCACCCGTTACGCCACGCTGGAAGCGATCGAGCAGGAGGTCTTCGCGGCTGATGTTGTGATCGGCGCGGTGCTGGTGCCGGGCGCCAGCGCGCCAAAGCTGGTGTCGCGCGCGCAGCTTGCAGGCATGAAACGCCGCGCGGTGCTGGTCGACGTCGCGATCGACCAGGGCGGCTGCTTCGAGACCTCGAAGCCGACCACGCATCAGGCGCCGACTTACCTCGTTGACGACATCGTGCATTATTGCGTCGCCAATATGCCGGGCGCGGTGCCGGTCACCTCGAGCCACGCGCTCAATCATGCCACCTTGCCGTTCGGGCTGGCGCTGGCATCGAAGGGGCTGCGCGCGCTGGTCGAGGATCCGCATCTGCGCGCCGGCCTCAACGTGCATCGCGGCCGCATCACCAACCGCGCCGTGGCCGAAAGCCAGCATCTGTCGGCCGTGATGCCGGAAGAAGCGCTGGCGTCGTAGGAAATTCGAAAGATCTAACTGCAGCGCGGGTCCCAACCTCCCCTTCAAAAGGGGAGGTTGCTTTGCTCGCCAGAGCAAAGCGGGTGGGGATCAACTCTCTCCACATAGAGCGTCGCCTGCGGCTGACCCCCATCCCGACCTTCCCCCTTTCAGGGGGAAGGAGAAGACAGATATTTAGTCCGAATGCTTCGCTTCATCCGGGCTACGGCTCCGTCATCCGCACGACGCGTTATGCGTCCCAAGAGGTCATTTCTCAACGAATCTTGGCCCGGCTTCATCTGTCAATTCTTTCAGCCGGCTCTGCATGACATCAATGATGTGCGCGCGCTTTGCCGCGATACGTTCGATGGGGCCGCCGATGCCGATAGCCAGCGGAGCGCGTCGCTTTGGCAGAGGAACGAGCATGCCTATTGTGTTTGCGCCCGGCGTCGTGCGGCCGCCTGACTCGGAATAGCCGCGGCGGCGAATGCGCTCGACCTCCTCGAGAAAGGCGGATTCGCGAACGCGCGCCGATTGACTCGGCTCCTCGGCGTTGTTGCGCCGGATAATGCCGCGAATTTTGGTGTTCGGCATTTGGCTCAGCAGCACATGTCCGAGCGCGGTCCGCACCATCGGTCGTATTTGACCGGCTTGTGCCGTGTACTGAAGCTGAGAGCCGCCAGGGACCACGTGCAGATATTGCATCCCGGCCGCGCCGGCCTGTTGTCCGAGCATGACGGTTTCGCCGCCCGTCGCGGTCCAGAGTTCCTCCATCAGATCGGTGAGCTTGGTATCACGGAACGGGGAACGACGGATCCAGTCACCGAGCAGATTGACCCGGTAACTGGGGATGAAGAGCCGGGTCTTTCGCTCGTATTCCAGGTAGTTCAATTCGACGAGACATCGAAGCAACATTGACGTGCTCGATTGCGGCATCTCCAACGCGGACGATATTTCGGTCACGGAAGCAGCCCGCTTTGTTTTCCGAAAGAACTCCAGAACTGCAAACGTCCGCATGGCCGATTTGACGATGGCCGTCTTATTCGGATTCGGCATGGCTGGCTCCTCGGTGGGTCAAGTACCGCACCTCCATCACATATGTGATGTTAGGGCAAAACTGCTTCACTTGACGACAACTTTGGCCCAGATTGGCGCCAATAAGATCAAGCCGCATGGAAACGCAGAGAGCAGGGGAAGGCGGATGCCCGGCCGAAGTTTGCTCGAGAAGATCTGGGGCCAGCATGTCATTGCTCGCCTCAGCGAAGACACAGACCTCCTTCATATCGACCGCCATCTGCTGCACGATCTCGGTGGCTCGCGCGGCCTGCTCGATCTGAAGAGCCGGAGCCTCAAGGTCCACAATCCCGAACTGACCTTTGCAACGCCGGATCACGCGCTGTCGACGGCGCCGGGCCGCGCCGGAACCAGCAAGATCGGACTGGAATTGCTGGCTGCGCTGCGGGTCGAGACCTCGGCGAGCGGCATCACGCTGTTCGACGTCGATCAGCCCGGCCAGGGCATCGTCCACGTCATCGGTCCGGAGCTCGGCCTGAGCCTGCCAGGCGCGACCATCGTCTGCGGCGACAGCCACACCTGCACCCATGGCGGCTTGGGGGCGCTCGCCTTCGGCATCGGATCGAGCGAGCTCACCCATGTGCTGGCGACGCAGGCGCTGATCCAGCGCCGCCCGAAGACGATGCGCGCGCGCTTCGAGGGCAAGCTGCCGCTCGGCGTCACCGCCAAGGACATGATCCTGGCGCTGATCGGCCATATCGGCGCCGCCGGCGGCACCGGCTATGCGGTCGAATATGCCGGCAGTGCGATCCGCGCGCTGCCGATCGAGGGCCGGCTCACGATCTGCAACCTCTCGATCGAGCTCGGCGCCAAGATGGGCATGGTCGCGCCGGACGAAAAGACGTTCGAATTCCTCCGCGGCCGTCCCTATGCGCCGCAAGGCGAGATGTGGGATCTCGCGGTGAAAGCGTGGCGCGAATTGCCGAGCGATCCCGACGCGGTGTTCGACCGCGAGGTCGTGATCGATGTCGAGAAGATCATCCCGCAGGTGACCTGGGGCATCAGCCCCGAGCACGTCGTCGGTGTCGACGGCGTGATTCCCGACCCGAAGGCGGTCGACGATCCCTTGCGGCGCGCCGCGATCGAGACTGCGCTCGAGTATATGGGCCTGCAAGGCGGGGCGCCGATCGCGGGCACGCCGGTCGATTGGGTGTTCATCGGCTCCTGCACCAACAGCCGGCTCAGCGATCTGCGCGCCGCGGCCGAGGTTGCGCGCGGCCGCAAGGTCGCGGCCGGGGTCCGCGCCTGGGTGGTACCAGGCTCGGAGAACGTCAAGCGCGAGGCGGTCGCCGAAGGGCTCGACAAGATCTTCATCGACGCCGGCTTCGAGTGGCGCGAGCCGGGCTGCTCGATGTGCCTTGCCGCCAATGGCGAGGTGGTGGCGCCCGGGCAGCGCTCGGTCTCGACCTCGAACCGCAATTTCGTCGGCCGGCAGGGGCCGCGCGCGCGGACGCATCTGGCGAGCCCCGCGAGTGCCGCAGCATCCGCCATTGCCGGTGCGATCGCCGATGTCAGGATGATGGGACGCTAGAGTATGCCAAAACCGTTCGACAAGCTCACCGCAACCGCCGCGCCGATCATGCGCGGCAATATCGATACCGACGTCATCATCCGCATCGAGCGGCTGGTGGGCAATTCGATCCGCGGCACGCTCGGTAAATGGGCGTTCGGCTCGCTGCGCTATCTGCCCGACGGCTCGGAGAATCCGGAGTTCATCCTGAACCGCGAGCCGTACCGCGAGGCGGAGATTCTGGTGACCGGGCCGAATTTCGGCTGCGGCTCCTCGCGCGAGGGCGCGGTGTGGTCGCTGCAGGAGCGCGGCATCCGCGCCATCATCGGCTCCGGCTTCGGCGACATCTTCTTCGCCAACTGCTTCCAGAACGGAATCCTGCCCGTCATCGTCGACAAGGCGGTGGTCGATCAGCTTGCCGCCGACATCGAGGCGACGCAGGGCGCGGGCAAGGTCTCGATCGACCTCGAGGCCCAGACCGTCGTCTCGCCGTCGGGCGCGCGGCATTCGTTCGAGATCGATCCGCGGCGGCGCGAGGGGCTGCTGAAGGGGCTCGACGAGGTGGCGCTGACGCTGCAGCGCGACGACGAAATCCACGCCTTCCAGGCCTCCGACCGCGCGGCGCGGCCATGGATTCATTCGACAACGACACCCGCTTCAAGGACACCGGCATGAGCACGCAATCCAACATGGTCAAGGTCGCCGTCGTCGGCGGCGAGGGCATCGGCCCCGAGGTCACCGCGCAGTCGCGTCGCGTGCTCGACTGGTTCGCGGCGAAGCGTAACGTGCCGATGACGCTGCGCGAGGCGCAATACGGCTTGATCCCGTATCTGGCGACCGGCAAGGTGCTGCCCGAGGACACCGCCGAGGCGATGGACGAGGCCGATGCGATCCTGTGGGGCGCGACCGGCGGGCCGGAGACCACCGAAGTGCCCGCGGCCGCGCGCAAGGCCGGCAGTCTGCTGGGGCTGCGCAGCAAATACGATCTCTACGCCAATCTGCGGCCGATCGTGGCGAGCCCGGCACTGTCGGCCTCCGCGCCGCTCAAGGCCGAGGTGCTCGACGGCGTCGATTTCGTCATCATCCGCGAATTGACCAGCGGCATCTATTTCGGCGAGCCGCGCGGCATCGAGACGCTGCCCGACGGCCAGCGCCGCGGCTTCAACACCGAGCAATACACCACGAACCAGATCCGCCGCGTGGCGCGCTCGGCCTTCGAACTGGCGCGGACCCGGCGTAACAAGGTCTGCTCGGTCGACAAGGCCAATGTGCTGGAGACCAGTGTGGTCTGGCGGGAGGAGGTGATCAAGCTGCACAAGGAGGAGTTCTCCGACGTCGAGCTGACCCATCTCTATGTCGACAACGCCGCGATGCAGATCGTGCGCGAACCGCGGCAGTTCGACGTGATGGTGACCGGCAACATCTTCGGCGACATCCTGTCGGACTGCGCGGCGATGGCTTCGGGCTCGCTCGGCATGCTGCCGTCGGCCTCGCTCGGCCCGGTCGATCGCTTCGGCCGGCGCAAGGCGCTCTATGAGCCGGTGCATGGCAGCGCGCCCGATATCGCGGGCAAGGGCATCGCCAATCCGCTCGGTTCGATCCTGAGTGTCGCGATGCTGCTGCGCCTGACGCTAAACCGGCCCGAGGACGCCGACCTGCTCGAGAAGGCGGTGCAGACCGCGCTGGCCTCCGGCGCCCGCACGGCCGATATCGCCGAGGCCGGGGCGAAAAAGCTGTCGACCGTCCAGATGGGCGATGCGGTGCTCGGCGCACTCGACAGGATCTCGGCCAAGGAGCACGCGTGATGGCGCGCCTCACCATGCCCCACATTTCAAGGCGATCGGCGCTGACGGTCATCGCCGCCGGCGGCGCCGCGCTGGCGACCGGGCGTGCGTGGGCGCAGGCGGCCGCGGGCCGCGCGATCTATCCGGTCGCGGTGCCAGTCTATCAGACGCAGTTCGTCGCCGACCGTATAGGCTACTTCAAGGAGGCCGGGCTCGACTGCAAGCTGGTGCAGGGCGGCAGCGGCGTGAAGACCCGCGAGATCATCGCCTCGTCGCAGGGCGATATCGGCATCGGCGACGTCACCCATCCGATGCAGCTGACCAATCACGGCCGCGCCGCGCGCGTGCTGTTGCCGGTCGACACGCGATCGAACTCGGTGATGTTCATTATCCGCAAGGATCTGAAGGACCAGGGCATCAACTCGCTGGAGGCGTTCACGCAATGGAAGCGGCCCGACGGCCGCAAGCCGATCGTCTCGGTCTCCTCGCTCGGCGGCACCAACCATGTCTGGTCGTCCTATTACATGGAAACCATGGGGCTTGACGACAAGGTGACCTGGATCGGCACCGGCAATGTCGACACCATGCTGGGATCGCTGAAGTCGAAGCAGGTCGATATCCTCGTCAGCTCGCTGTCGCTGTTGAACGAGGCACAGCAGCAGGGCTGGGGCGAATTGCTGTTCGATGGCACCGACGAGGCGATCTGGAACAAGCATATCGGCGGCAAGGTGCCGGTCACGGCGCATTTCACGCTGCAAGCCACCATCGACAAGGACCCGGCCAAGATGCAGGCCTACGTCACCGCGCTGTGGCGGGCCTCGCAGTGGATCAAGACTCACAAGCCGACCGAGGTCTACGACGCCATCGAGCCCTATGTCGGCAGCACCTCGCGCGAGGCCAATCTGCTGGAGATCACGTCGATCCAGAAGGTCGCGGATTATGAGGGCTCGATCGACGCCGCGAGCTTCGCTCGCGGCGAGAAGGTCTGGTTCCGCGAGATGACCGGCATCAAGCCGCTCAAGATCGCCGATGTGGTCAATTCGAACCTGATCGAAGCGGCGCGAAAGGCCTATCCGGGTTGAGCGCGCTCGAGACAAGCGCAACCGTATCGCCGCGCGCCTCGGCCGATCGCCGCGTCGAGGTCAAGGGCCTGAGCAAGTCGTTCCAGCTCGCCAAAACCACGATCGAGGCCGTGCGCGACGTCACCTTCGACGTCCGCCGCGGCGAGTTCGTCGCGCTGCTCGGGCCGTCGGGCTCCGGCAAGAGCACCGTGCTCAACATGATCGCCTCGCTGATCCGCCCGACCGGCGGCGAGATCCTGATCGACGGCAAGCGCGTCGTCGCCGGCAAGGCGACGCCCAATGTCGGCTATGTGTTCCAGCGCGACACACTGTTTCCGTGGCGGACCGTCGGCGACAATATCGGCTACGGGCTGGAGTTATCAGGCGTGCCGGCTCACGAACGGAACGAGCGCATCGCCGAATGCGTCGCGCAGGCCGGCCTGAAGGGATTCGAGAACGCCTATCCGTCGGCGCTGTCGGGCGGCATGCGCCAGCGCGCGGCGCTGATGCGGACGCTGATCGTCGAGCCGCAGATCCTGTTGATGGACGAGCCGTTCGGCGCGCTCGACACCCACACCAAGATCGACATGCACGAGGTGCTGCTTCGGATCTGGGAGCGCGAGCAGCAGACCGTGCTGTTCGTGACCCACGATCTCGGCGAGGCACTGACATTGGCCGACCGCATCATCCTGTTCTCGGCGCGGCCGGGCCGGATCAAGGACATGTTCGAGGTCGATTTCGACCGCCCGCGCGATGCGGTGAAGGTGCGCGAGACCCCGCATTATGCCGAGATGTTCCAGCACATCTGGCATTCGCTGGGCGAGGAATTCGTCAAGGGCCGCAGCACATGAAACGGTACGGCACGCTCGGCACGGTCGGCTGGCAGGTCTTGATCTGCGTTGTCGTGCTGTCAGTCTGGCAATGGGGCTACGACCTCCGCACCAAACTGCCCTGGCTGGTGCCCGACCTGCTCGATCCCTACTTCATCTCGAAGCCGTCGATGATCTTCGATAACTTCCTGATCCAGAGCTGCCTGACCTCGAAGCTCGGCGCCTTCAACAGCTGGTTCAACGGCGACTTCGGAAAGTGCCTGGCGCGCAACGAGAACAACCTCTGGGCCGCGACCGCCATTACCCTGAAGAATACCTTCTTCGGCTTCGTCACCGGCGTGGTCAGCGGCTTCGTCGCCGGACTGATCCTGGGACGATCCGATCGGCTGAGCGCGATCTTTCAGCCCTTCATCACCGCGGTGAATTCGATCCCGCGGATCGCGCTGGCGCCGATCATCGTGCTGGCATTCGGGATCGGCGACATGTCCAAGATCGTGACGTCGTGGATCGTCGTCGTGTTCCTGGTGTTCTTCAACACATTCGAGGGCGCCCGCTCGATCGACGAGGGTTTCACCAACGCGGCGCGGCTGCTCGGTGCCAGCGAGTGGCAGATCACCAGGACGGTGGTGATCCCCTCGACCATGGCCTGGGTGTTCGCCTCGCTGACGCCCGCGATCTCCTTCGCGCTGATCGGCGTGATCGTCGGCGAGTTCATCGGCGCCGAGCGCGGCATCGGTCGCCTCATCATCGAATCGGAGGCGCGCGGCGAGGCCTCGGGCATGATGGTTGCGGTCGTGGTGCTGATGCTGGTCGGCGTGGTGCTGTCGGCGATCATCTGGCGGCTGCAGGCCTATCTGTTGCGCTGGCAGCGGCAGCGCAGCGCCGAGTAGGCCGCGGGCCGTGGCGACGTCGCATTTGCCGCCACGGCCGGGCTGGATCTAGGCTGCATTTTCCGATGGCGAGGTCTCGCCGTCGAGCCAGTCCTGTTCCTTTGCCAGCGCGCGCCAAGCCGCTTCCATTCGCTTGAAGCGATTGTAGGTCGGCCCGTCGTCGGCACGCTCGGCAAGTTGCGCGCAGTTCTCCGCATTGTCGCGGAAGTGCTGTGACTGTTTCATGGAACGTCCTCCTATTAGTTAAGGACGTGGGACATCAATTCAGGCTATTCAACGCGTGGAACATGGGTATTTCGCCACACAGATGAATGCCTGTTCAGCGAGTTCCCGGCGCGATATTTCGCGACTGAGCGTGAGCAATTGCAGCACGGTCGATACAGGAACGGTGCGTCGCACTCGACGTTCCTCCTTCACGTCGCAACTGGAGGAGGAGAGACGGCATGAGGACGTATCTGCTAACCGCGGCCATGGTGACCGCGATCGCATCGCCTGTGTTCGCCGATGATATCGGTGTCCGCGCAGGTCCCGTCGGCGCAGGCGTAACGGTTGGTCGGGCACCCGAATATCGCGATCGCGATCGTGATCGCACCACGGTGATCAGGGAGCGTGAGCCGCGCCATGACCGGACCACGGTCATCAAGAAGCGGGACGAATTCGGCAATCGCAGCAAGACCGTCATCCATAACGACGACGATTGACGCCAACTCAGGCGATCTTGTGTGAGCATGAACGTCCGTCGCTGACCTCGTCACGGCGGACGTTTGCTTGGTGCCCCAGGCATGGAGCGACGATGGCGGCCGAGACGGAGCTCAAATTCCACGTTCCCGCGCGCAAGCTCAAGGGACTGAAGAAACCGCTGGTCGCCGGCAGCAAGAGCGGTGCACCATCCGAGAGCGATCTCGTCTCGACTTATTTCGACACCGCGAAGCACAAGCTCAAGCGGCACGGACTGACGTTGCGCGTGCGGCGGGATGGCGGCAACTATGTTCAGACTATCAAGTCGGGAGCGGGTCCGCAGTTTGAACGGGGCGAATGGGAGACTGACCTAGCGAACGGAAACCTCAACCTCGACAAGGCTGAAGGCACGCCGCTCGAAGACCTCGCGTCTGGCAGGCTGGGTCGCAAGCTGAAGCCGGTGTTCGAGACGTCGGTGCGGCGTATCACCGTGCCGCTGCGGACCAAACGCAGCGAGATCGAACTCGCGATCGATCGCGGCTGCACCACGGCCGGGCACCGTTCGCGCCGAATCGACGAGGTCGAACTCGAGCTCAAGAGCGGCCGCCCGCTCGACCTGTTCCGGGTCGCCAGGGCGCTGGAGCGGAAGGCGGCGGCGGAGCTCGATCTGCGTTCGAAAGCCGAACACGGCTATGAACTTGCCGATGGCGAGGAGCATGTCGTCGTCTCCGCCGGGAGCATCGTGCTCGACGCCGGACTTACCGCCGGCGCGGCGTTTCGGGTAATCGCGCGCGCCGCGCTTCGTCATTTCTCGTCGAATGCCGATGCCGTCCGCGAGAGCGAGGCGGAAGGCATTCACCAAATGCGGGTCGGGTTGCGGCGGCTGCGCGCCGCGATCTCGCTGTTCTCGAAGATCCTCACCGTAGCCCCGACGGAAGACATCAAGACGCAGCTGAAATGGCTCACCAACGCGCTCGCGCCGGCGCGCGAGCTTGATGTGTTCGTCAAGGAAGATATCGAGCCAGCATCGCATGACGCGCTGCTGCGGCGCGGCGGCAAAGCGATCCGGCAGGAGTTTTCCGGCCGCCGCGATCGTGCATTTGCCGGCGCGAGGCACGCGGTCAATTCGCGGCGCTATCGCTCCATGCTGATCGACACGTTGCAATGGATCGAGGCAAAGCGGACCATTGCCGCGGAGGACGAAGGCGGTCCGATCGAGGACTTCGCCGCCGCGCTGCTGCATCGCCGCATCAGGAAGCTGCGCAAGGATGGCCGGCGTCTCGACGAGCTGTCGGCCCGGGAGCGGCACAAGGTGCGCATCAGGGCCAAGAAGCTCAGATACGCGATCGATTTCTTCGAAAGCCTGTTTCCGCGCAAGGGTGAACGCAAGCAACTCGCGCGGCTGTCCAGGCACCTGAAGCGGGTCCAGGATGCGCTTGGCTCGCTCAACGATTTTGTCGCGCACCGCAAGCTGGCGGTCGATGCGACGCTGAAGTCCCCGCATCGGAAAGAGCGCGCCAGCGCCTTTGCCTCGGGCGTTGTGCTTGGCCGAGAGGAACAGGCGGTCAAGCCGCTGATCAAGGTCGCCGCGAAGGAAGTGCGAGGACTCCAGAAATTTTGACGAGCGTGTGGTGGCGAACCTCGGACATCTATGCTGCTGGTGATGCCCCCGACTGCCTCTCCCGCTCGGCCGCTTCGATGCGACATTCCTCTGCGTAGGCACGCAGGCGCTCGGCCGTCAACGAGTCCATGCCGGTGCGTGCCAGCCGCTCGGCGCGGTCGGCCTGATCTCTGAGATCATTGATGGTCCGGGTCATGTGTGCCTCCATGCCCGGACAATTTGAATCGAATTGCGACGTTCCCCGGCCGGTCAGGACGTGGCTAACGGGTGGTTAAGGAGGCACGGTTGCTCAGGTCACCGGCGCCGGGTTGAACAGCGTCAGATCGTTGTGGATGCCCCAGCGGTCCGACCACGGCTTGGTGCGCCCGCTCGCGACGTCGAGGATCAGGCGGAACAGGTCCCAGCCGGTTTCCTCGATGGTCTTCTCGCCGGTGGCGATGCAGCCGGCGTCGAAATCGATCAGGTCCTTCCAGCGTCGTGCCAGCTCGCTGCGGGTCGCGACCTTGATGACCGGCGCGGCGGCGAGGCCATAGGGCGTGCCGCGGCCGGTAGTGAACACCTGCAAGGTCATGCCGGAGGCGAGCTGCAGCGTGCCGCAGATGAAGTCGCTCGCCGGCGTCGCCGCAAACAGCATGCCCTTCTGCCGCGCCTTCTCGCCCGGCGACAGCACGCCCGCGATCGGGCCGGAGCCCGACTTGACGATCGAGCCGAGCGACTTCTCGACGATGTTGGCGAGCCCGCCCTTCTTGTTGCCCGGCGTGGTGTTGGCGCTGCGGTCGGCGCCGCCGCGCGCGAGATAGCCGTCATACCATTCCATCTCGCGGATCAGGGCGCGGCCGACATCCTCGTTGACGGCGCGGCGGGTCAGCAGCTGGATCGCGTCGCGCACCTCGGTGACTTCCGAGAACATCACGGTCGCGCCGGCGCGCACCAAGAGGTCCGCGGCAAAGCCCACCGCGGGGTTCGCGGTGACGCCGGAGAACGCGTCGCTGCCGCCGCATTGCAGGCCGATCACAAGGTCAGCGGCCGGGCAGGTCTCGCGCTTGCGCGCGTTGAGCACCTTCAGCCGGGCCTCGGCCTGGGTCATGATGGCGTCGACGATGGCGCCGAAGCCGTCAAACGCCTCGTCCTGCATCCGCACGATGGCATCGCCGACGCCCTCCGGCACCAGCCGTTCGGGCGCGAGCTTCTCGCAGCCGAGTCCGACGACAAGGATCTCGCCGCCGAAATTCGGATTGAGCGCGAGATTCTGCAGGGTGCGGATCGGCACCACGGCGTCGGGCGCCGTGATCGCGACGCCGCAGCCATAGGCGTGCGTCAACGGCACGACGTCGTCGACATTGGGATATTTCGGCAAGAGCTCGGCGCGGATGCGCTTCACGGCATATTCCATCGTGCCCTTGACGCATTGCACGGAGGAGGAGATGCCGAGGATGTTCTTGGTGCCGACCGAGCCGTCGGGATTGCGATAGCCCTCGAAGGTGAAGCCTTCGAGCGGCGGCAGCGCGGGCGGCACCGCGGTCGCGATCTCGAGCTGATCGAGCGGTGGCGCCTCGGGCATGCGGATGCGTGCCTCGTCGACCCACTCACCGGCCAGGATCGGCGACAGCGCCGTGCCGATCACCTCGCCATAGCGGACGATCGGCGCGCCCTCGGCGATGTCTTCGAGCGCGGTCTTGTGGCCCTGCGGCACGAAAGCACGCAGCGTCAGGCCGCACGCGAAGCGGGAGCCGGCGGGCAGCCCGAAATCATTCACGACGATCGCGACATTGTCGCGCTCGTTGAGCTTGATGTAGCGGGGCTGCTCCTGCGCGCCGATCGACTGGTCCATGCCGTATTCCTCCTGGCTTCACTTCACCTCTCCCGCTTGCGGGGGGAGGTCGGATCGCATCGAAGATGCGATCCGGGTGGGGGCTCTCTCCACAGTATGATTCGTGGAGAGAGCCCCACCCCGACCCTCTCCCGCAAGCGGGAGAGGGGGCGCGGCGTCTTACGAGGCTGCACTCTGTTCCAACTGCTTCAGCCCGGGAACGTGTAAGCCGTCTTCACCGTGGTGTAGAACTCGCGGGCATAGGCACCCTGTTCGCGTGCGCCGTAGCTCGAGCCTTTGCGGCCGCCGAACGGGACGTGGTAGTCGACGCCGGCGGTCGGCAGGTTGACCATCACCATGCCGGCTTCGCTGTTGCGCTTGTAGTGCGAGGCGTATTTCAGGCTTGACGTGCAGATGCCCGAGGCGAGGCCGAACTCGGTGTCGTTCGAGATCGCCAGCGCCTCTTCATAATCCTTGGCGCGGATCACGCAGGCCACCGGGCCAAAGATCTCCTCGCGGGCGATGCGCATCTGGTTGGTCGCCTCGGTGAACAGCGCCGGCTGCAGATAGAAGCCGGGCGTCTCGCGGTTCAACAATTCGCCGCCCCAGTGCAGGCGGGCGCCTTCATCCTGGCCGATCTTGATGTAGCGGAGGTCCTGGTCGAGCTGGCTCTGGTCGACCACCGGGCCGACATGCACGCCGCTCTTCAGCGCGTCATCCACCGAAAGCCCCTTCATCCGCTCGGTCATCGCGGCAACGAAGCGGTCGTGAATTCCCGCCGTGACGATCAGGCGCGAGGACGCGGTGCAGCGCTGGCCCGTCGAGAAATAGGCCCCGTTGACGGCGACCTCGACCGCGACCTTCACGTCGGCGTCGTCGAGAACGACCAGCGGGTTCTTGCCGCCCATCTCGAGCTGGAACTTCTTCATGGGGTTGGAGAGCACGCAGGCCTGCGCGATCTTGCGGCCGGTCTGCACCGAGCCGGTGAAGGAGATCGCTGCGACATCGGGATGATCGAGCAGGGTCTGGCCGACCACCGAGCCCGAGCCGACCACGAGGTTGAAGACCCCCGCCGGAATGCCGGAACGCGCGATGATCTCGGACAGTGCATGGGCGGAGCCCGGCACCAGCTCGGCCGGCTTGAACACCACCGTGTTGCCGTAGCAAAGCGCCGGCGCGATCTTCCACGCCGGGATTGCGATCGGGAAATTCCATGGCGTGATCATGCCGACGACGCCGACGGGCTCGCGGGTGATCTCAACGTCGAGGCCGGGGCGCACCGATGCGCCTTTCTCGCCCAGCAGCCGCAGCGCTTCGCCGGCGAAGAATGCGAAGATCTGTCCGGCGCGCGCCACCTCGCCGATGCCTTCCGGCAGCGTCTTGCCCTCCTCGCGGGCGAGCAGGCGGCCGAGCTCTTCCTTGCGGGCGAGGATTTCGACCGAGATCCTGGTCAGCGCGTCGAAGCGTTCCTGCGGCGTCGAGCGCGCCCAGGCCGGGAATGCGGCCTTCGCGGCGGCGATCGCCTTTTCGGTCTGCGCCTTGTCGGCCTTGGCGTATTCGCCGACGACATCGGTCGTGTTGGAGGGGTTGATGTCCCGCGTGATGCCTGTTCCGTCGACCCATTCGCCGGCGATGAAGTTCTTCTGGTGAGCGGTCATGTTTCCAACCTTTCTTGTTAGCGCACGAGGCAGGGACGCTTGTCGTCGAAGGTCCACCCCTGGATCAGGAACTGCATGGCCAGCGCGTCGTCGCGGGCGCCGAGACCATGCTGTTTGTATAGCGCGTTCGCGGCCTCGATGGCACCGCGATCGAGCTCGATGCCGAGGCCCGGCCGATCCGGGATCGCGATCTTGCCGCCCTTGATCTGCAGCGGCTGGCGCGTCAACGCCTGGCCGTCCTGCCAGATCCAGTGGGTGTCGATCGCGGTCACCTTGCCGGGCGCGGCGGCGCCGACATGGGTGAACATCGCCAGCGAAATATCGAAATGGTTGTTCGAGTGCGAGCCCCAGGTCAGGCCGTTGTCGCGGCAGGTCTGCGCGACCCGCACCGAGCCCTGCATGGTCCAGAAATGCGGATCGGCGAGCGGAATGTCGACTGCGCCAAGCCGCAATGCGTGCGAGAGCTGGCGCCAGTCGGTCGCGATCATGTTGGTCGCGGTCGGCAGCCCGGTGGCGCGGCGGAACTCGGCCATGATCTCACGGCCGGAGAAGCCGGCCTCGGCGCCGCAGGGATCCTCGGCATAGGCGAGCACGCCATGCATGTTGCTGCACAGCCGGATCGCCTCGTCGAGCGACCAGGCGCCGTTCGGGTCGAGCGTGACGCGCGCCTTCGGGAAGCGTTTTGCAATTGCGGTGACGGCCTCGATCTCCTCTTCGCCCCTGAGCACGCCACCCTTGAGCTTGAAATCGGCAAAGCCGTAATGCGCCTGCGTCGCTTCGGCGAGGCGCACGATGGCATCCGGCGTCATTGCAACCTGATGGCGCAGATCGAACCAGTCGGGCTTGCCGGTCTCGCCCTCGACGTAAGGAAGGTTGGTCTTCCTGCGGTCGCCGACGAAGAAGAGATAGCCGAGCGTCTCGACGCTTGAGCGCTGCTGGCCTTCGCCAAGCAGCGCCGCGACCGGGAGATTGAGATGCTGGCCGAGCAGGTCGAGCAGCGCGGATTCCACCGCGGTGACCGCGTGAATGGTGATGCGGAGGTCGAAGGTCTGCTTGCCGCGGCCGCCTGCGTCGCGATCGGCGAAGGCCTGGCGCATCGAGGCCAGGATGTTGTTGCAGGCGCCGATGGTCTGGCCGACGACGAGGCCGCTTGCGTCCTCGAGCGTCTTCTTGATCTTCTCGCCGCCCGGCACCTCGCCGACGCCGGTGTGGCCGGAGTTGTCGGTGAGGATAACGAGGTTGCGGGTGAAGAACGGCGCATGCGCGCCGCTCAGATTGAGGAGCATGCCGTCGCGGCCGGCGACCGGGATCACCTCCATCGCCGTGACAACGGGTGCCCCGGCAAAGCCGGTGCGGATCGTGTCCTGGATCATCTGCTCCTCCCCTTCGTCCTTTGCTGTTTTCGCGGCCGTTCAGCTTATTCTGCCGCCTGCTGCGCGGCGGCCCGCGGCAGCTTTGCTACCAGCGCCGCGAGCTCGGCGATCTCCTGCTCGGTAAGATCGGTCAGCGGCGGCCGCACCGGGCCGGAGTAGCGGCCAATCACCTTCATGCCGGCCTTGATGATCGACACCGCATAACCCTTCTTGCGGTTGCGTATCGCGATCAGCGGCAGGATGAAATCCTTCAGGCCTGCATGGATGGTCTGATGATCGCGCCGGCGCACCGCGGCGTAGAAATTGGTGGCGAATTCGGGCACGAAATTGAACACCGCCGACGAATAGGTGGTCACGCCCATGTCGAGATAGGGCAGGGCGAAGGTCTCCGCGGTCGGCAGGCCGCCGATATAGGTCAGGCGATCGCCGAGCCGGGTGTAGACGCGGGTCATCAGCTCGATATCGCCGATGCCGTCCTTGTAGCCGACGAGGTTCGGGCAGCGCTCGCAGAGGCGCGCCAGCGTATCGGGCTGCAGGATCGCATTGTCGCGGTTGTAGACGATGACGCCGATCTTGACCGACGAACACACCGCCTCGACATGGGCGGCGAGGCCGTCCTGCTCGGCATGCGTGAGATAGGGCGGCAGCAGCAGCAGGCCGTCGGCACCGGCCTTCTCGGCGCCGACAGCGATCTCGCGCGCGATCGCGGTGCCGTAGCCGGTGCCGGCCAGCACGGGAACGCGACCCTTGGTCTCGTCGACCGCGATCTTCACGACGTGCGGAACTTCACTTGGCGTCAGCGAGAAGAACTCGCCGGTGCCGCCGGCGGCGAACAGGCCGGCGACGTCATAGCCGCACAGCCAGTCCATGTTGGCGCGATAGGTCGCCTCGTCGAACGAATAATCCGCGTTGAACGGGGTCACGGGGAAGGACAGGAGGCCGCCACCGATTCTAGCGGCCATCTCCTGAGGGGTCATCTTGCTCATGGCGCCACTCCTTGAATGTTTCTGGGAACGGGATGCGCGAGCAGCGCGCGTCCATGGCGGAATTTCTAGGGAATGCTTCGATGCGCGTCCAAGCCAAACGCGGTATCGAGCGATGCTAACTCTGCATCAATCGCCGCGCAGATGCGGCGCTGCGATTTCGGTTGCGATCTCGATCAGCGGCGGCAGCAACTGGTTCTCGTGATCGCGCCGCCAAACCATGAACAGCTCGACCGGCACGGGTGATCGCAGCTTCAGCGGCTTCAGCTTGACCTCCGCGATCTTCAGGCTGGCGGCCGCTTCCGGCACGATCGCAACGCCAAGCCCGGCGCGCACCATGGCGAGGATCGAGTGGATCTGGCTGAGATGCTGCACATAGCGCGGCAGCACGTCGGCGCGCGTGAACATCGACACCAGGAGATCATGGAAGTAGCGCGCCTCATAGGGCGAATACATCACGAAGGGCTGGTCGTCGAAATCCTTGATGCTGACGGTCTCGGCCGCGGCCAGCGGATGCTTCTTCGGGATCGCGGCGAGCAACGGCTCGGCCACGACGCGCCGGCTGGCGAATTCCGGCCGCGCGATCGGCGGGCGCAGCAGGCCGGCATCGATCTGCCCGGTGGTGAGCGCCTCGAACTGATCGCCGGAGACCATCTCCTTCAGCGAAAAATCGACCTCGGGCAGGCGCGAGCGGCAGGCCGCGATCAGGTCGGGCAGGAAGCCGTAGGCGGCCGCGGCGGTGAAGCCGATCTTGAGCGAGCCGGTCTTGCCGAGCGCGATGCGGCGGGCCACCTGCGAGGCCGATTCCGCCAGCTTCAGGATGCGCCGCGCCTCGGGCAGGAAACTGCGTCCGGCCGGCGTCAGCCGCACCGAGCGGCTGGTGCGTTCCAACAGCGGCGCGTCGATGATGTGCTCGAGTACCTGGATCTGCCGGCTCAGCGGCGGCTGCGTCATGTTGAGCCGCGCCGCGGCGCGGCCGAAGTGCAATTCTTCGGCCACCGTGACAAAGCAGCGGAGCTGGCTCAGGTCGAACATCGATGCAAGCCCGGAATTGATCGCGCGGGGATTTGTACGTTCTAGCATCGATGCCTCCCACTGGCCAAGAAGACAAAAAAGCAGATAAACAAGCAGACAAAGACGGCGGCCGAAGCCGCCGTTTGGTTTTCTGCTCCCTCTCCCCGTTCTTACGGGGAGAGGGTTGGGGTGAGGGGCTCTCTCTGCGCAACGGCCGCCTCGATGTGCACGCGCGATCCGAACGAGTCGGAAGGACTGTCTCTGCGGAGACGTATTGCTTCGCCTCTCACCCGAAATTCGCTGTGCGAATTTCGACCTCTCCCCGCGGAAGGCGGGGAGAGGTGAAGCGCGCTCACGCCGCCTTGAGCTGCACCCGCTTGATCTCGCCGACGATGAACAGATAGGCGATCGCCGCGACCAGCGCGTTGGCACCGACGAACACCAGCGCGCCGTTGAACGAGCCGGTGGCGGCCAGAATGTAGCCGATGACGATCGGCGTCGTGATCGAGGACAGGTTACCGAAGGTGTTGAACAAGCCGCCGGAGACGCCGCCGGCTTCCTTCGGCGAGGTGTCGGAGACGACCGCCCAGCCGAGCGCGCCGATGCCCTTGCCGAAGAAGGCGAGCGCCATGAAGCCGACCACCAGCGCCTGGCCGTCGACATAGTTGCAGGCGATGATCGACATCGACAGCAGCATGCCGCCGACGATCGGGATCTTGCGCGCCATGGTCAGCGAGCCGGTGCGGCGCAGGATATAGTCCGAGATCACCCCGCCGAGCACGCCGCCGATGAAGCCGCACAGCGCCGGCAAGGTCGCGACGAAGCCGGCCTGCAGGATCGAGAGCCCGCGCTCCTTCACCAGATAGACCGGGAACCAGGTCAGGAAGAAATAGGTCAGGGTGTTGATGCAGTATTGGCCGATATAGACGCCGAGCATCATCCGGTTGCCGAGCAGCTGGCGGATGTGGTCCCAGCTGGGGCCGCTGTCCTGAGTCTTGCCAGCCTTCGCCGCGTCCATGTCGACAAGCGCGCCGCCCTGCTTGATGTAGTCGAATTCGGCCTCGTTGATCGCGGGGTGTTCCTTGGGCTCGTAGATGGTCTTGATCCAGGCAATGCCCGTGACGATGCCGAGCGCACCCATCACGTAGAACACATGGCGCCAGCCATACTCATGGGCGATCCAGCCCATCAGCGGCGCGAAGATCACGGTGGCGAAATACTGCCCCGAATTGAAGAAGGCCGAGGCGGTGCCGCGTTCATTGCCGGGGAACCAGGAGGCGACGATGCGGGCATTGGCCGGGAATGACGGCGCCTCGGCGATGCCGACCAGGAAGCGCAGGGCAAACAGCAGGACCACGGCCGCGCCCGCGGAGAGGAATCCGACCAGGCCCTGCGTTGCGGTGAAGATCGACCAGACGATGATGCTGATCGCATAGACCCATTTGGAGCCGAAGCGGTCGAGCAGCCAGCCGCACGGCACCTGCGCGACCACATAGGACCAGCCGAACGCCGAGAACACGTAGCCCATCGCGACCGGATCGAGATGCAGTTCCTTGGAAAGGGCGGGGCCGGCGATCGAGAGCGTGGCGCGATCGGCATAGTTCACGGTGGTGACGAGAAACAGCATCGTCACGATCAAGAGCCGGACGCGGGATCGCCGCGTGTCTGCGGCGGACACAATTGCGCTCATTAGCGCCTCCTCGAAAATTTCCTCGGGGTCTGTCCTAGAGACATGACGACAATGGGTCCAAGCCGAAACGGGTATTGATCCATACCGATTTTGAATGGATCGGCCCGGTGTCATTCCACCTTTGCCGCTATTGCCAGGGTTTCGTATTTAGTGTACCAATAGTACAGTTATTAAGGGCGCAGCGTTGCGCCCGGCTGCTCGAGGTCGAATGCTGATGACCACGCCGCGCGACTATGAGGTGTTCGAGGCAGGTGATGTGACGCTGCAGGGCGGTGCCGTGTTTCCGCAACTGAGGCTCGCCTACAAGACCTATGGCACGCTGAATGCGGCGCGGGACAACGTCATCCTCTATCCGACGTCGTTCGCCGCACGGCACACCGACATCGAATGGCTGGTACAGCCGGGCGGCGCGCTCGATCCCGAGCGCTACTTCATCGTCATCGCGAATCTGTTCGGCAATGGCCTGTCGTCCTCGCCGTCGAATTCGGCCGAGGTGCTCGGCGGCGCGCCGTTTCCTGCCTTCACCTATCATGACGCGGTCGCGATCCAGCGGCGGCTGCTGGTTGAGCGGTTCGGCGTGACAAAGCTCGCGCTGGTCTATGGCTGGTCGATGGGCGGCATGCAGGCCTATCACTGGGCCGCGCGGTATCCCGACATGGTGGAGCGCGCAGCCGTGGTTTGCGGCAGCGCGCGATGTTCGCCGTATAATCATGTGTTCCTCGAAGGCGTGAGGGCCGCGCTGACCGCCGACCCGGCCTACCGGGACGGCCGCTTCGTCAGCAAGCCCGCGGCGGGCCTTCGTGCGATGGGGCGCGTCTACGCCGGCTGGGCGATGTCGCATGAGTTCTATCGCGAGGAAGTCTGGCGCGCGGCCGGCTTTAACTCGCTGGAAGACTACCTCGCGGGATCCTGGGACGGTGCCTTCGCGCGGCGCGATGCGAATGATCTGATGGTGCAGATCGCGATCTGGCAGGCCGGCGATATCAGCCGTTGCGATCAATTCGGCGGCGACTTCGACCGGGCGCTGGCCGCGATCAAGGCGCATGTCCTGCTGATGCCGGGGCGTACCGATCGCTATTTCGACCCGCGCGACAACGAGGCTGAACTCGGCCGCCTGGTCAACGCGCGCTCGGCCGCGCTGCATGCGATTCCGTCGATCCACGGGCACCGGGCCGGCAATCCCGCCAACAACGCCGAAGACCGCGCCTTCATCAACGCCGAAATCTCGGCGCTGCTGCAACGCTGACAGGTGAGACGACATGAGCACCGCAGAGACCAGTGACGCCGGACCCCGCCTGAAGCCGCTCAGCCCGCTGACCTTGCGCGATTTGTCGACCAAGTCGAACCTTGCCGGCGCGGTGCGCGCGGCAAGCCATTACGGGATGATCGTCATCGTCGGCGCGCTGATCTCTCTGGTCTCATCGCGCTACGGTCTGCCATGGGCGCTGCCGCTGATTGCCGTGCAGGGCTACTTCGTCGCATTCCTGTTCATGGTGGTGCATGAGACCGCGCACAAGACGGCGTTCCGCAGTCCAGTGCTCAATCTTGTCGTCGGCAATCTGTCCGCCTTCATGATCGGACTGCCCTACCAGTACTACTGCCTGTTTCACTGGGACCATCATCGCTACACGCAGGATCCGGAGAAAGACCCGGAGCTGATCGTCGGCCCCAAGCCCGCGTCGGACACCCAGCTGGCGATCGCCTATTCGGGACTGCTGCAGGTGTTGGTTCGCATCCGCCTGATGTTTTGGCATGCACTCACCGGAAAGGTGGTCGTGCCGTGGATTCCGGAGCACAAGCGCGCCTCGATCGTGCTGGAGGCGAGGCTCTATCTCGCGGGCTATCTGCTGTTGCTCGCGGCCTCGTTCGCGCTGCACAGTGCGATCCTGCTCTGGGTGTGGATCGTGCCGCTCCTGGCCGGTCAGCTCATCCTGCGCCCCTATCTCTATGCCGAGCACACCGGCTGCGAGCGGACGCGGAGCGCGTTCGAGAATACGCGCACCACGATGACCGGCAGGATCATGAAATGGTTCGCCTGGAACATGCCTTACCATGTCGAGCACCACGCCTATCCCACGGTGCCGTTCCATGCGCTGCCGAAGCTGAACGCCATCGTCGATGGCCACATCGTGTATCGCGGCAGCAGTTACCGGGCCGTCACGCGCGAGACCTGGGTCTGGTTCCGCCGTCAGCGCCAACGCTCTGCTTGATAGTCAAGCGTCCGCGCGGGGCCGCAGCACCAGATTGACGAGATTGCGGGCGTAGGCCGGCGTCAACGGCTTGATGCCGAAGACGTAGCGATAGAACAGGCTGCCATAGATCGCATCATAGATATCGGCGGGGACGCCCGGTGCGTCGATGCTGCCGTCCTTCTGGCCGGCGGAGATGATCTCCAGCATCTTGCTGCGACGCAGGCCAAGGTAACGCTCGTAAAACAGCTCCGCCGTGCCGGTCTTCGAGATACATTCCGAGATCACGGCGAGCTGCACCCGGCCGAACTCGCCCTGCAACGCCTCGACATAGGTTGCGACGTGGCGGCGGATGCGGGCCACCGGACTGCCGGTTTCGGGCAGCGGCACGGCCCGCGAGGCCTGGTCGAGGAAGGCATCGATCAGCAACGCTTCGCGCGACGGCCACCATTTGTAGATCGTCATCTTCGAGACGTTGGAATGTTTGGCGATCGCGTCGATGGTGGTCGCGGCGAGGCCCGTCGTCGCCATCAGCTGATAGGCGCCTTCCAGGATCGCGGCCGTTGTCGCGGCGGAGCGCGGCCGCCCGCGCCGCCCCGTTGCCGCTTCCTCTGTTTCCGTCTTGCCGCTGGCCATGGCCGGACTTCGCGTCCCGCGTCTTTCAATCATTGCGCTGCATGCGGGCATAGCATGAAATCGCGCTCGGTTTCAGATCGTCGCCGACGCTGATAGTGTACAACGCGCAAGCCAAAGCTTGCGTGCGGCACATTGCCCTCGCTCTGTCCAGCTCAGCCGATCGAACAGGAGTGTCCCCGTGAAGGCCGTCTACAGTGATCTGCACCGCAGCCATGATCCGCAATTCTTCCTGGTCCGCGGTGTGGTCCAGCGTACCACCGAACAGCCCGAACGCGCCGACCGCCTGCTGGCGGGCCTGAAGGCCGGCAAGCACACGCTGATCGAGCCGACCAGGTTCGGGCAGGGGCCGCGGGCGCGCGTGCACAGTCCGGAATATCTGAGCTTTCTCGCGGACGCCTGGGACGAATGGTCGGCGCTCGGCAATGCCGGGCCGGAGATGATCGCGAACATCCATCCGGTGCGCAATGCCGGCACGTACCCTGCTCATATCGTCGGCAAGCTCGGCTGGCACACGATGGACACCGCGGCTCCGATCGGTCCCGGGACCTGGGCAGGCGCCTGCGCCTCGAGCGACGTCGCGGTCACCGCCGCGCAGATGGTGCTGGACGGCGAGGATGCCGTCTACGCGCTGTGCCGCCCGCCCGGCCACCACGCCTATCGCGACCTCGCCGGCGGCTTCTGCTTCCTCAACAACAGCGCGATCGCGGCCGAGCATCTGCGCCAGAAGCATGAGCGCGTCGCGATCCTCGACGTCGACGTGCATCACGGCAACGGCACGCAGGGCATCTTCTACGAGCGGCCGGATGTCTTCACCGTCTCGATCCACGCCGATCCGTCGTTCTTCTACCCCTTCGTCTGGGGCTATGCGAATGAGCGCGGCGCCGCAGGTGGCCTCGGCACCAATCTCAACATTCCCCTCGCCAAGGGCACCGGTGACGACGACTACATGAAGGCGCTTGCCGTGGCGGAGAAGGCGATCCGCTCCTTTGCCCCGACCGCGCTCGTGGTTGCGCTCGGTCTCGACGCCTCCGAGAAGGACCCGCTTGCCGGTCTCGCCGTCACCACCGACGGCTTCCGTCGCATCGGCGAGGGGCTGGCTCGCTTCGGATTGCCGACGGTGCTGGTGCAGGAGGGCGGCTATCTCTCCGACATCCTCGGCGCCAATCTGACGGCGGTGCTCGGCGGGTTTGAGGCCGCACGCTAGCGCGGTCTCGGGCGAGGCGGTGACCGGTCCGCGCAAGGAAAGCCTGTCAAAACAGGATTCTGGAGCATCGGCCTTGATTGATCAAAGCCGACGCCCCGGCCGCGAGGCGCGCAACAGAGCGTCGTGCACTTGCGTGTCCGCAACCAAAATCACATCATGCCGTTGGTATTCGGCGCTGGCTTATGATTCTGCCTGGCGGCTTCAGCCGGCCAGGTGGACAGCAACGCGAGGACGGCCATGAGTGACCTGCTTCGCATCGCCATTGTCGGCTTTGGCGAGATCGCGTGCCGGCAGCACCTGCCTGCGATCGCGAAGACGTCAGGCGTGGCTCTCGTTGCGGTGGTTGATCCCGTGAAGACTCCGCCCGGCCTGCCGCATTTCCGCGACATGCAGGAGCTGTTGCGCGACGGGCCGGAGATCGACGCGGTCGCGCTGTGTACGCCACCGCAGGTGCGCCACGCGCAGGCCGCCGCCGCACTCGCGTCGGCCAAGCATGTGCTGCTGGAGAAGCCGCCGGGCACGACGTTAAGCGAACTCACGCCGCTGATCGCGGCCGCGCAGGAGGCGGGCCGGACATTGTTTGCCACATGGCATTCACGCTATGCGGCCGCGGTCGGTCCTGCGCGGCAATTGCTCGCGAGACGCACCATCAACAAGGTGACCATCATCTGGAAGGAAGACGTGCGCGTCTGGCACCCAGGCCAGGCCTGGATCTTCGAGGCGGGTGGCTTCGGCGTGTTCGATCCCGGCATCAACGCGCTGTCGATCCTGACCGAGATCCTGCCGCGTGCGGTCTTTATCAGGAGCGCGGCGTTGGACTTTCCGTCCAATCGGGAGGCGCCGATTGCGGCAGAGATCGAACTTGCCGACGCGGGCGGATTGCCAATTCACGCCGAATTCGATTTCCGCCAGACCGGATCGCCGAGCTGGGACATCCTGTGCGAGACCGAGGCCGGGCCCGTGACGCTGTCGAAAGGTGGAAGGCAGCTGCGCGATGGCGGCAGGCTGGTGGTCGATGCGCCGGATGAGGAATATCCCGCGCTGTACCGCCGCTTCGTCGCGCTGACCTCGGAAGGAAAATCCGATGTCGACCTCGCGCCCTTGCGGCTTGTCGCCGATAGCTTCATGCTCGGGCGACGGCGCCTCGTCGAGGCGTTCGAGGACTGACAATGACATCAGCCAGCATTGGTCGCGCTCCCTTCGGCAAATTGCACGACGGCACCGTGGTCGAGCGCGTGATCTTGCGCGGTGAACATGGTTTTGAGGCCGCCATCCTTCCGTTCGGCGCCACGCTGCAAGCGCTGCTTGCGCCGGATCGTGACGGGCATTGCGACGACATCGTGCTTGGCCACGATAGGCTCGACGGCTATCTCGCACAGCGCAAATTCTTCGGCGCGACGATCGGGCGCTATGCCAACCGGATCGCCGGCGCGCGCTTCGTGCTCGATGGCGAGACGGTCACGCTCGAGGCCAACAATGGCCCCAATGCGTTGCACGGCGGCCTGCAGGGCTTCGATCGCAAGCTGTGGCGGATCGTCGAACTATCAGATGAACCGGAACCGACGCTGGTGCTGGCGCGCGAGAGCCCGCATGGCGAGGAGGGCTATCCGGGCAATCTCGCGGCGCGCGTGACCTATCGCGTGCGCAGTCCGATGGAGCTCTCGGTCACCTACGAGGCGACGACCGACCGGCCGACCTGCCTCAACCTCACCAATCATAGTTTCTTCAATCTCGAGGGCGCGCGCTCGGGCATGCAGATCCTCGATCACCGCCTGACGATCGTCTCCGACCATTTCCTCGCGGTGGATGCCACGGCGATCCCGCTCCACGAGCCGCCGCGGCCGGTCGACGGCACGCCGTTCGATTTCCGCAAGCCTACAGCCATCGGCGCGCGGATCAGGATGCATGACGAGCAGCTCCAGCTTGGGCGCGGCTATGACCACAATTTCTGTCTGGCTTCGGGGGCGGGCCTTCGTCTCGCTGCGCGCCTCGAGGCGCCGCACAGCGGCCGTGTGATGGAGCTGCTCACCGATCAGCCGGGACTGCAGTTCTATTCCGGCAATTTCCTCGACGGCTCGACCGCTGGCAAGGGCGATCGTCTCTACCGGCAATCCGACGCGCTCTGTCTCGAGCCGCATGCCTGGCCTGATACGCCGAACCGGCCCGACTTCCCGTCGGCGCGGCTCGATCCGGGGCAGTTCTATCGGCGCAGCATCGTCTACCGCTTCTCAACCGCGTGAGTGACGCCATGACCGACCGTGCCGCCGAGCCGTTGATGGAAGAGGTGCCGACATCGGTGCTGTCGGCGGAGCGTTGCCATCTCGGCGAAGGCCCGACCTATGATGCGGCGACCGACACCGCCTGGTGGTTTCGATATCCGCGAGCGCCGGCTGTTCGAGCATCGATTTGCAGGTGGCCGCACCGTCATTCACGAACTGCCGAAAATGGCGAGTGCATTGGCGCGGATCGACGGCGAGCGACAGCTGATCCTTACCGAAGATGGACTTTATGTACGGCACGTTGCCGACGGCCGCCTCGAGCTGTTCGCCGCGCTGGAGGCCGACAATCCGCTGACGCGCTCCAACGATGCGCGTGTGCATCCGTCGGGCACGTTCTGGCTCGGCACCATGGGGCGCCATGCCGAGCAGGGTGCCGGCGCGATCTATGCGCTGCGTCAGGGCCGCATCGTGCGGCTGTATCCGGGGATCACCATCCCGAATGCGATCTGCTTTTCGCCCGCGGGCGACATCGGCTATTTCGCCGATACCGCGACCAACGTGCTGCATCGCGTGCCGCTCGATCCATCAACAGGACTGCCGGTCGGCGAGGCCACCGAATTGATCAGGCATCGAGGCCGCGGCGGGCTCGACGGCGCGATCGTCGATGCCGACGGGATGATCTGGAACGCGCGCTGGGGCGGCGGTTGCGTCGACGTTTACGATCCCACCGGCCGGCATCTGCGTTCGCTACGCGTACCGGCGAGGCAATCGAGCTACCCGGCGTTCGTCGGCCGCGACTTCTCGCGCGTGCTGGTCACCACGGCCTGGCAGGACATGGATGAGGCGCGGCGTGCGGCCGATCCCGAGCATGGCAGGACGTTCCTGCTCGAGGCCGCCGCGCGCGGTCGGGCCGAGCCTGACGTCAAACTATCCTGACGCAGCGCGGCGTTGTTGACGCGACCGGATTATTTGGACGATAGTACAAATATGGTCCGCAAACCTGCCAGGTCTGACGTGAAGGCCGCCGCCGGCACCCGCAAGCCGAACATGCGCGAGGCGATCCTCGCCGCGGCGGAGGAATTGTTCTCGACCTACGGCTTCAACGCCGTCTCGGTGCGCGACATCGCGCAGGCCGCCGGCGCCAATCCGGGCAGCGTGACCTATCATTTCAGGACCAAGGACGGCCTGCTGCTGGAAATCTATCGGCGCCATTGCGGCCCGATGAACCGGCGGCGCTCCGAGCTCTTGGCCGCGGCGCGGCGGGTGCGTGATCTGCAGGACCGGCTGGAGGCGATCGTGCGCGCCTATGTGTTGCCGGCCTTTACGTCCGGCAGCGATCTTGCCGGCGGCGGAACGCGGTTCACGCGATTGCGCGCGATCATGTCGGCCGAGGGCAATGAGGTCGTGCGCAAGATCATTGCGCAGACCTTCGACGACACCAGTCACGCCTTCATCGACGCGATTCATGAAAGCCTGCCGCATATTCCTCGTACCGATCTGGTCTGGCGCAGCCACTTCCTGCTCGGCGCGCTCTACTACACGCTGGTGACGCCGGAGCGCGTCTCGCGCCTGTCGCGCGGCAGCGCCGACGGCACCGATGCCGGCCACGCCATCGAGGAGCTGGTGCGCGCCACCGTCGCCGCGTTGCAGGCCGCGCCGCTCGACGAAGGGGCGCCGCGCAAGATCCCGGGCGCAAATCCGGGGCGAGTGGTGACCTGAACGTCCGGAGCTTGTCGCGATGGAGAAACTTCGGCTACGCGCCGTGCTCGGCAATCATCCGCACATCCGGGCGATGAAGAACGGTGAGCTTCGCTCCGACCTGTTCGATCTCGACTTCACCGAATTCACGCCGACCAACGCCGCGTTCAAGCCGATGGTGCGCGAGCAGGCCTTCGACGTCTGCGAGATGGCGATCGTGACCTATCTGATGGCAAGGGCGCACGGCAAGCCGCTGGTGCTGCTGCCGGCGGCGATGGTCGGCCGCTTCCAGCACGGCCATGCGCTCTATCGCGCCGACCTCGGTACGCTCGTGCCTGCCGATCTCGAAGGCACGCGGGTCGGCATCCGCTCGTTCACGACCACGACCGGGGCATGGATGCGCGGCATCCTTGCCAATGACCATGGCGTGAACCTCGACAGGATCAACTGGGTCACGTTCGAGGATCCGCATGTCGCGGAATATGTCGACAGCACCGAGCGTGCGCCGAAGGGCAAGACCATCGTCCAGATGCTGAGGGACGGCGAGCTCGATGCCGTGCTGGGCGAGACCTCCAGCGATCCGGCATTCAAGCCATTGTTCGCCGATCCAGCCGCAGAGGCGTCCCTGTGGTATGCGCGGCACGGCGTGGTGCCGGTCAATCATCTGGTGGTGGTGACATCGCGGCTTGCGGCGTCGCGGCCGGACGTGGTGCGGAGCCTGTACGAGCTGCTCAAGCGCGGCAAGGCAGCGGCCGGCCCGCCCGGCATGCCGGACCTGCTGCCGTTCGGCGTTGCGGCGAACCGCAAGCCGCTCGAGCTGATGATCGACTATTGCGTGCAGCAGGCGTTGATCCGCCGGCGCGTCACGGTCGACGAGCTGTTCGACGACACAACACGGGACCTGAACTGATGACAATCTCCTGCGATCCGCGGCAATGGCAGGTCGGCATGCTCGGCTATGGCGAGGTCGGTCGCATCCTTGCCGAGGATCTGCGCCAGCAGGGCGTGAGGGTTTCGGCCTACGACATCAAGCTCGACCGCGGGCAGGGCGCGGCGCTGCGCGCACACGCGGCGGAGATCGGCGTCGAGCTCGCGCAATCCCATGCCGTTCTTGCGGCGCGGGCCGATTTCATCATCTCGGCGGTGACGGCGAGCCAGGCGGTGCCGGTGGCCGCGGCCTGCGCACCTGCAATCCGGAGCGGGGTCTGGTTTCTCGATTTCAACTCGGCCTCGCCCGGCGCCAAGCAGCGCGCGGCGGCGTACATCGACAGCGCCGGTGGCCGCTATGTCGAGGGCGCGGTGATGACTTCGCTGCCGCCGTACCGGATCAGGGTGCCGCTGCTGCTCGGCGGCCAAGGCGCGCGGGAGCTGGCGCCGCTGCTGGTCGCGCTCGGTTTTGCGGCGAAGGTCGCAAGCGACGAGCTTGGGGTCTCCTCTGCAGTCAAGATGTGTCGCAGCATCATGATCAAGGGGCTGGAGGCCATGGTGATCGAGAGCTTCACCACCGCGCGCGCCTATGGCGTCGAGGATGCGGTGCTCGCCTCGCTCAAGGAGACCTTTCCGTCGATCGACTGGGAGAAGCAGGGCGCCTATTTCTTTCAGCGGGTGATCGAGCACGGCCGGCGGCGCGCCGAGGAGGTGCGCGAGGTGGCGGAGACCGTGCGCGAGGCCGGGCTGACGCCATGGTCTGCCTCCGGCACCGCCGAGCGGCAGGGCTGGATCGCCGACCTTGCCGATGAGGGCGTGTTCGGAGCCAAGGGAACGCCGGACTTCGCCCGCAGCGCCGACTGGCGTACCGAGGCCGACCGGATTCTCGCGCGCATCAAGTCCTGAGGTCTCGCCCGGAGAATCCGCCGCGTTCCCTGCCGACGCGCAATGCGCTATTGCTCCATGAACAGTTTGTTCTGGAGGCACTCCCATGAAGAATTCCGGCAAGGTCGTCGCCATCACGGGGGCGGCACGCGGCATCGGCAAGGCCTGCGCGGCGCGCTTCCTGTCCGACGGCGCCAGGGTCGTCATCTCGGATGTCGACGCTGCAGGGCTTGTCCACACCGCCCAGGAGCTCGGACATATCGATCAGTTGCGGGCCGTCGAGGCCGACGTCAGCAAGCGCGCCGATGTCGACCGCATCGTCGCGACCGCGGTGAAGGAATTCGGCCGGCTCGACGTCATGGTCAACAATGCCGGCGTCGCGCGCAACCGCGACTTCCTCGACATCAGCGAGGCCGAATTCGACGACGTGATGGGCATCAACCTCAAGGGCGCGTTCTTCGGCGTCCAGGCTGCGGCGCGCCAGATGATCGCGCAGGGCGGTGGCGGCGTCGTCGTCAACATGTCCTCGGTCAACGCGCTGCTCGCGATCCCCTCGCTCGCGACCTATGCGATGTCCAAGGGCGCGATGAAGCAGCTCACCTCGGTCGCCGCCGTGGCGCTGGCGTCGCACGGCATTCGCGTCGTGGCGGTCGGACCCGGCACGATCCTGACCGAGATGGTGGCGACGGCGATCTTCTCGTCCGAGGATGCGCGGCGCAGCGTGCTGTCGCGCACGCCGGCCGGCCGCTGCGGCGAGCCGAGCGAGGTCGCTGCCGTCGTGGCATTCCTGGCCAGCGACGATGCCTCCTACATCACCGGCCAGACCATCTATCCCGACGGCGGGCGGTTGATCCTGAACTACACGGTCCCGGTCAGCGAGAAGAAGTAGCGGGCAGGTTTAATCGCGAGCACACTGCCAAAATATCGAAAACAACCCCATGCAAAGGAGCCGGCCGGCGGCCGGCCTTCGACCAGGCGACTTGACGCGCCGGGCAAATCGGGGCTATTATTCCATTATTCAGAAATCGTGCGATCGCCATCCGGCGTCATCACCCGCGCATGCGCATGCGGGTGATTCAGTATTCCAGAGGCGGTCGTGCTTGAGCCGATGGGCCGCCGCGGACTGGATCGCCCAGTTGAACCGGGCGATGACCGGTGAGGATGAGGACGCCGCTACCGGCCCTTGAACTGCGGCTTGCGCTTCTCCATGAAAGCGCTGCGGCCTTCGCGGAAGTCCGCACTGTCCATGCATTCGATGCCGACCTGCTTGATCGCCGCCATGTCGCGGTCGGCTGGATCCCTCAGCACCTGCGCGATGGTGATCTTGGCGGCCTTGATCGCCAGCGGCGCATTGCCGGAAATGGTGCGCGCGATCTCCATGGTCGCGTCCCAGAGCTCGGCGTCCGGCAGCACGCGATCGACGAGGCCAATTCGCAGCGCCTCGGCGGAATCGATCCGCATGCCCGTATACATGATCAGCCGCGCCCAGGACGGCCCGACCAGCGACACCAGATGGCGCAGCCCGTCATAGCCATAGGCGATGCCGAGCTTGGCGGCGGGTATGCCGAACTGGCCGCTCGAGCCGGAGATGCGGATATCGGTCAGCATCGCGACCTGCATGCCGCCGCCGAGGCAGAAGCCGCGGATGCAGGCGATGGTCGGCTTCGGATAGTCGGCGAGCAGGGCGCGCTGGGCGGCGCTGCGCCGTGAATATTCCTCGGAGGCCTCGGCGTTGTGCCTCGTCTTCTCGAACTGGCTGATATCGGCGCCCGATACGAAGGCCTTGTCGCCGGCGCCAACCAGGATCACGACGCGGACAGCCGGATCGTCGCGCAACGATGTCAGCGCCTCGCCGAGCCCCTCCCACATCTCCAGCGACATCGCATTGCGCTTGTCGGGATTGTTGAAGGTGATGACGCCGACGCCGTCGACGACGTCCTGCAGGATCTTGCCGTCGGCAAGCGATTTGTTTGACATGTTGAGCCTATGAGGGTCCGGACTGATCGAGCGAAGGCTAGCACCCGGCCGACAGCCGGGGCAGGCGGTTTGGAGCACGGCGCGATTGCATTGCCGGGTAGCAACTCTCCCGGTAGTTGTACGGTTCGCAAAATAAACTGCCGGGCAACGGTTGCGCCATAGAGTGCGCCGCCGGCGCTCCGTCCCGGCTTAACTTTTTCCTAGTTTTTCGACGGTATGGCTGTACGCACCTGCGCGCCAGGACCATTCGGCCACGCGCTGGAATGCGTGCCGCAGCTCCCCGCTACCATCGCGTCGGTAGCGGACTTCCCCACCCGGACCGGCAGTGAAGCCGGTCAATCCCGACCTCCGTGCATTCACATCGCCTCGGGCGAGGTTCAGTCGTGTCCGTCGAAAAGTTTCTCAAGCAACGCGCGGTCAAGATCACCGTCAACGGCAGCTACACGTTGCCGAACTGGTACGATGCCCAGGGCAAATTGCGCACCTTCGCCTGCCGCACCACGCGCGTCTCGCCGTTCCGGATGATCGTGGACGTGCCCGTCGTCGGCAAGGTCGGCGACCGGCTGACTTCGTATTTCGAGGAGTTCGGCAAGTTCGAGGGCTGCATCACCGACACGATGAGCGGCAGCTTCCTGCTCGAGCTCGAGATGACGCATGCCATGCGCGAGAAGTTCGCCGACAAGCTGACCTGGATCGAGAAGAAGCAAAAGGATCCGAGCATCCGCGAGGCGCGCAACAACCCGCGTTTCGTTCCCGTCGCGCCGCATGCCATGTTGACGCTGGCGGACGGCACCATGCAGAGCTGCTTCATCATCGATATGTCGCTGTCCGGCGCGGCGGTCTCCTCCGAGGCGCAGCCGCCGGTCGGCATGCCGCTGGCGATCGGCGCCTGCGTCGGGCGGGTGGTCCGGCATCTGCCGAACGGCTTCGCCATCAAGTTCGTCGAGACCTACAAGCAGAGCGAGCTGGCCCGCATGATCTCGCGCAAATCCAAGGAGCTGCAGGTGGTCTCGGTCGACGCGGACCCTGTCGCCTAGACTTGGGCGTGTACTCATAAATCTGGTACGCGCGTGCGGAGATAGCGAGGTCTGAGTTGTCCTCCAAAGCAGACATCGACGGACGCCTAAGTGAATGTCCGCAACGGGCCAAGGCCGGACTCCCCCGCTGACTGGCCGTTCAATGATTACCCCCATCGATAACACGGAGCGCCGGTTGGCTAGCCGTGAGCGGCACGTTGTAGGTCACGATCGGCTGGGTGAGACCCTTCAACGAAAGTGCGCCAAGATGTTCAGTCGCTACGCTTCCTTTGAGAGCCACGTTGACGCGCTGGCTGAGCAGAATTTGGCCGTCCTTAGCCTCGCCGCACAGCCGTGCCGCCACATTGCACACGGTGCCAATCGCAGTATATCCGAAGCGCTCGGAAAATCCGATCTGGCCCAAGGTCGCGTAACCCTGGGCGATGCCGGCGCCAAATCCCAACTCACGGCCTCGCTCGCGCCAGGCCGCGGTCAGCGACGACGCAGCCTCGCGCATCGCGACGGCCATATCGACCGCGCGCAGAGCCGGGTCGGGGATCGGTACGGGGTCGTTGAAGAACACCATGATCCCGTCGCCGGAGAACTGGTCGAGCGTCCCCTCGAACTGGCTGACGAGCGGCCCGAGCGCGCCGTGATACTCGCGCAGGAAATTCAACACCTCCTCTGGCTCGGCGCTCTCGGTGAAGGCAGTATAGCCGCGCAAATCGCAGAACACGACCACGATCTCGCGGCGGTGGCTTTCGAGGATCTTCTCGTTTCCCTGCGAGACGATCAGTTCGGCCAGTTGTGGAGCGAGGAAGCGCTTCAGACGTCCGATGCGGCCCAATTCCTCGACTTGCTCGGCGACCCGCGCTTCGAGGCCCCGATTAAGCTCGGCTACTTGATCTGTGCGCTCCCGCAGTTCCTTGAGCAGCCGCGTGTTCTCGATGGCGATCACGGCTTGTGCCGCAAAATTTTCCAGCAACTCGACCTGCTTGTCGCTGAATTCTTGCACCTCCTTGCGGTAGACGGCAAAGGCGCCGACAAGCTTGCTCTCTTTGAGCATCGGCACAATCAGAACGGTGCGGGCTGCGGCGACCTTGTAGATCAGATCGTCGGGATGCTCGGTGGCAATATCGGCAATGTGAACCAGCGCCTTGGTCTCGACGAGGCGCCCCAGCGAAGGCGCCCCATCAAACGGCGCGATGAAGTGTGGCGGCGTTTCTTGGTCGGGCGCATACGATTGCGGCACGTTTTGCGCGGCCATTCGCGCTACCCGCCGCAACCTGTCGCCTTCGTATAGGAGCAGCGTCCCAAAACTGGCGCTGCAGATGCGCACGGCATTTTTCAGCATGGCCTCGAACACCGGCCCAAGCTCGCCAGGCGAACTGGCTATGACCTTCAATATCTCGGCCGTAGCCGCTTGCTGCTCGCGGGCCTCCTGCAACTCTTTGGTCACATCGGAGATCGGAGAAATGCCGCGCTTATTTTTAATGGGCTTTTTGTGGTCGCCCATAGAGTTCGCCTTGCGGGTTTTCGCCGCGCTCCTCTTGCCTCTCGTTTTTGACGGCCGCGCCATATCTTACCCTGGGGGTCAGGAGGCGCATCTTATAGGGTCAGGCCACAATTCTGGAAGGGCGGGTATAGCCAGAATTATCCCTTGCCAAATGGCCAGGCCGATGTCTGCTCCGGGTCTTGGTCGTGTAAAAACGCCAGTCCCGAGGCAGTCGGGACTGGATTGGTGTCATGCCGCGATCGCAGCCATCAGCGGCTTGATCCCGACGATGTTCATGACCCGTGTCAGATTGTAGGCCAGGACGGAGAGCGCCATTTCGGCCGCCACTTTCGGAAGCGTTTTGGTGAGGAAGTGTGTCGCTCCCATGCGGGCCTTCATGGTGCCGAACGGATGCTCGACAGTTTCGCGGCGCTGACGCATGGCGTGCGGGCTTGCATCAAGGCGCTGCTGCACAGCCTCGAGCAGATGCTCATGCTCCCATCGCGTAATCCGCCGTTCTGACCCAGGCGTGCATTGGGTCTTGAGCGAACAGCTTTGACAGGCCGTGGTCCAGTAGCGCCGCAGCACCTTGCTGTCTTCTTCATTCGTATAGCGATATGATAGCCGCTCCCCGGCCGGGCAGCGATAGACGTCCTCCTCTGGCAAATAGGCAAAGTCCTGTTTACCGAAGCGTCCGTCTGCCTTAGCGCCGGACGTTAGCGGTTTGGGCAGAGTTACCGTGATGCCCGCTTCGTGGCACGCAAGGATCTCTGGGCTGTTGAAGTAGCCGCGATCGGCTACAGCTTCGAGCGTCTCAGTCTTCAGAACAGCCTTCGCCCGCTTGGCCATATTGGCAAGTTGTGCCCGATCCGAGCCGCTGTTCGTCACCTCGTGCGTCACAATCAGATGGTGTTCGGTGTCTACGGCGACCTGTACGTTGTAGCCGACAACACCAGAGCCGCGCCCGCTCGTCGCCATCGAGCGGCTGTCGGGGTCGGTCAGGGAGATTTGCTGGTCGGGTGACGCAAGCATCTGCTTCTCGTAGACGGCAAGCTTGCCCATTTCCTCCTTCAGTTTCGTCAGCTTCTCGGTAAGCCTCGTCACCTTCGTGGCCAGGGCCTCGGTCGGCTCCTGGCGGTCGGCCGTGTCAAGTTGGCTCAGATAGCGCGCGACGCTCTCCTCCAACTGAGCACGCCGTCGCTCCATCTTCGCGCGCGTGAAGTTCCTGTCCCGGTTGTTCACGGCCTTGAACTTGCTGCCATCGATGGCGACGCTCGCCGTCGCCAGCAGACCCATCTCTCGGCAGAGTTCGACGAAGCGCGCACATACCCTGCGCAGCGCCAGGCCGTTGTCCTTGCGGAAGTCCGCAATCGTCTTGTGATCGGGAGCGAGCCGACCCAGCAGCCACATCACCTCGACGTTGCGCCCGGCCTCTCGTTCCAGCCGCCGGCTCGACTGTACCCGGTTCAGATAACCGTAAATGTAAAGCTTCAGGAGCACCGAGGGATGGTACGACGGCCGACCGGTGGCCGCCGGCTCCACACCCTCAAAGCCCATCTCAGCCAAACCGAGCGCATCGACAAATACGTCGATCACGCGAACAGGGTTGCTCTCGTCAATGAAGTCATCGAGGCATTCGGGCAACAGCGACCGCTGTCCACGATCCGCCTCTTCAACGAAGCGCCTCATCGATTCCCCCAAAGAATCACAGGAGAATCATAACAGCAGCCCAGCGTTTTCACACAGCCAGGGTCAGAAGGCGACATCCGCGTGGTCGGGGTCGCGAGTCCGCTTTACCTCTCGAAAGCGGACATCCCGGATTTATGAGTACGCACCTTGGTCTGCGGCCGCGCGTCCGATCCGCGCATTACGTCAGCTCGTCCGGATCTTCGGCCGCGCGCATCCGCGAGATAGTGTCCTCGGTTGCATTTGGACCGGCCGCCGCGATCGCGATCTCGCGCGCCAAATTGGTGCATTCGGCCCACATCAGGAAGAACACCAGCGGCGGGCGTTCGCGCGCTTCCAGCAGTTGCCGGCAGCGCTCGGCCGCGCCGTCGATCGCCCACCACTGTTGGGCGACCACCATGACCCTGCGGAAGCTCCGCAACGTGCCGGAAAATTTTTGCGGATCCGCGCCCACGAGCGCGCCGCAATGGTTCAGCCAGTTCAGGCCAGCGTAGATCGCAATCCCGTAGTCTTCGATCGCGGTGCCGGTGAAATCGACGACGGTCTTGTCGTGCGCGCGCTGGCGCAGGAAAGCATCGATCATCTCCGCCTGGCGGGCCGGATCGACCAGCAGCGAGATGTCCTGCCGCGGCACCATTGGGACATAGCGCATCGCCTCGAGCCGCGTGTGCTCCCAGATGGCGCTGATGTCGCCGAGCAGATCGCCGGACTTGCGTTTGCAGGCCGGATAGACCAGCACGCCATTGTCGGCGAGATCGAGATAGCGCGGGACCACCTTGTCGAGCGCGGCGAGAAACGCCGCCGGATCGCTGAGGCCGCGCAAATCGCTGGCGGCGTCTTCCGCTTGTGCAGGCTTGTTGCCGCGTGTCCAGCCGAAATTGGCCATCCCCGGACGCCCCGATCTCAACCCGGCTATCAGGTTAGTTGGAAAATGCGGCGAAGCAAATGCGGCATTTGCTGCTGCGCCGCCGTGCGTGCCCGCCGCTGCCGGTTGACGCGAGAGACCGCCGCGCCTAGCTGATGGTTAATGGCGCAACGCAGGTTGTTGCCGCTTTCGGGACCTATCGCCATGACCGCTTCTGATCGGCAATCGCATTGGCAGACCGTCTATCTGACCAAGGGAGAGCAGCAGGTGAGTTGGTCGCAGGCCGATCCGCAGCCATCGCTGCGTCTGATCGAATCGATCGCACCGGGCCGCGACGCGTCGATCATCGACATCGGCGGCGGGGCCTCGCGCCTCGTCGATGCGTTGCTTGCGGGCGGTTTCCACGATCTGACGGTGCTCGACCTCTCCGAAGCGGCGCTGGCGAGCGCGCGGGAACGGATCGGCGCAGCAGGTGACGCGGTGCGCTGGATCGTAGGTGACGCGACGATCTGGCAGCCGCAGCAGACCTTCGACATCTGGCACGATCGCGCGGCGTTTCACTTCCTGGTCGAGGAACCAGACCGCGCAGCTTATCTCGACCGGCTGCATCGCGGCGTCAAAGCAGGCGGGCACGCCGTGATAGGCACCTTCGCGCTGGACGGCCCGGAGAAGTGCAGCGGCCTGCCGGTGCAGCGCTATGACCCCGCGACGCTCAGCAGGACCATTGGTCCGGCATTCGAGTTGATCGCGCATGAGGCGCACCGGCACGTCACGCCCTGGGGCGCGACGCAGTCATTCCAGTTCAGTGTGCTGCGGCGCAAGTGACCGGCCAGAAGGAGAGCTGAGATGACGGACGCGCCACGGACGATCGGCGAGATCGCGAGCTATCACGCTCATGTCTATTACGACCCCGCGACCAGCCGGGACGAGGCGGAGCGGCTGCGCAACTGGATCGGCGAGCGCTTCCTGGTCACGCTCGGACGCTGGCACGACGTCAAGGTCGGCCCGCACGATCAGGCGATGTATCAGGTGGCGTTTGCGGCCGAGCTGTTTCCGACCCTGGTGCCGTGGCTGATGCTGAACCACGGCAGCCTGAGCATCCTGGTCCATCCCAACACCACCAATCCGCGCCGCGACCACCACGACGATCCGCTCTGGATCGGCACGCCGCTCGCCGTCCATGCCGACAAGCTGCCCGAAGAGGCCGAGATGGAGCAGGCGCCCGCGCCGAACACGTCGCCGACATTGCACCCGTGAGCGTCGTCGCCGGTCGCCGGGGTGCGTAAAGTTTGACGTAATTGTGCTGCAGCCAAGTCGTTTCAAACTCATCGCGTTTTGCAACGTGAGGTTAAGTCACGGTTCCTAGGCTCACCCGATAATTTCAGGGGCGGGCGCATTTGGGCATGTTCTTTTCGTTTCGAAGCCGGTCGTTGTGGCGGGTGGTGGGACCGCTGCTGGCCATCGTGTTGCTGCTGGGCGGCCTGTCGGCGGGCAGCCTGCAGGTGATGTCCGCGGTCAGGGCCTATGTGGCCGGCGAAAGCATGTGGTCGAAGGGGCAGAAGGACGCCATCCACTACCTGCAGACCTATGTCAGCACCGGTGCGCCGCTCTATCTGCAGAAGTTCGATGCCGCGATCGCGGTGCCGCTGGCCGATCGCACGGCGCGGCGCGCGCTGGAAGCGCCGGGCGACAATGACGCGGTGGCGAGGGCCGGCTTCGCCAGGGCAGGTAATCATGATGACGACATCGGCGGCCTGATCTGGCTGTTCAAATATTTCCGCACGATGCACCACGTGGCCGGCGCGGTGACGGCATGGCGCAATTCGGATGCGCTGCTCGATCAGCTGATTGAAATCCGGAACGAGGCGGCGAGCGACGTCGCGCTGCACGATCCGTCGGCTGCGACCATCAGGCATTGGGCCGAACGGATCGGTACGGTCGATGCGGCGCTGAGCACGCTCGCCGTCGATTTCTCCGATCATCTGGGCAAGGCGTCGCGTCAGGTCTCCGCGCTGCTGCTGCTGGTCAACTTCGTGATCGCGGCCTGCCTTGCCGGCATCGTGCTGGTCCACACGCGGCGGATGCTGTGGCGGCGCTGGCTTGCCGAGACCGCGCTCGCGGTCGAGAAGGAGCGCGCCCAGCTCACGCTGGCGTCGATCGGCGATGCCGTCATCGTGACGACGCAGGACGATCGGGTCGACTACATGAACGCCGCCGCGCAGCGGCTCATCGCGGCAGGGCAGGAGGTGACGGGACGGCCGCTAGCGTCGCTGTTCAACATTGCCGAGCAGCCGGTGCGCGGATCGTTCGACGCCGCCGACGAAAGCCGGCCACAGCTCCTGGTGCGGCCGGACCACTCCAGCGTGCCGGTCTCGGTGGTCGAGACCCCGATCGTGCATGCCGGAGAACCGGCCGGCCGCGTCATGATCATTCACGACATGACCGCCGAGCGGCGGCTGGTCGAGGAATTGGCGTGGGCTGCCTCGCATGACGCGCTCACCGGCCTTGCCAACCGCCGGCAGTTCGAGTTCGAACTGCACAAGGCGATGTCGGGCTCGCCGGCCGTCGGCGCCGACCTGATGCTGATCGATCTCGATCAGTTCAAGATCGTCAACGACACCTGCGGCCACATGGCGGGCGACCGGTTGCTGAAGCAGGTGGCGAGGCTGCTGGCGACCGAAGTCGGCAGCAGCGGCCTTGTCGCGCGTCTTGGCGGCGACGAGTTCGGCATTCTGCTGCGTGACGACGGCTCCGCGACGCACGACGTCGCTGCCGACGTTGCGGAGCGGGTCAGGGCGGTGATCGAGCAGTCGAGCTTCATTTATGAGGGGGCGAGCTTCCGGATCAGCGCGAGCATCGGCCTGGTCGGGCTGGCCGACAGTGCCGGCGTGCAGGACGCGTTGCGGCTTGCCGACGTTGCCTGTTTCCTTGCCAAGGACAAGGGACGCAATCGCGTCCAGGAGCACCGCCCGTCCGACACCGGCATGGCCGTGCGCGTTGCCGAGATGAGCTGGGTCAATCGCATTCGCAAGGGACTGGATGAGGGGCGCTTCTGCCTCTACGAGCAGGAGATCCGCCCGGTGAACGGCGTGCTGAAGGGCAACGACCGGCGCGAGCTCTTGCTGCGCCTGCGCGACGAGAGCGGCGCGCTGGTGCCGCCCGGCAGTTTCCTGCCCGCCGCCGAACGCTACGGGCTGATGTCGCTGATCGACCGCTGGGTGGTTCGCCGCGCCTTCGAGATCATCGCCGAGCGCAAGCACCAGCCGCGCAAGATTGCGAGCTACGCCATCAACCTGTCCGGCGCCACCATCGGCGACAGCGACTTCGTCGACTTCGTCGCCGGGCTGTTCGCGCAGCTTGACGTTTCGCCGGCATCGGTGTGTTTCGAGATCACCGAGACCAGCGCAATCTCGAACCTCGACGAGGCGCAGAAGTTCATCGCGCGGCTGCGCGAGATCGGCTGCAGCTTCTCGCTCGACGATTTCGGCACCGGCATGTCCTCGATGGCCTATCTGAAGCACCTGCCGGTCGACATCATCAAGATCGACGGTTCGTTCGTGAAGGAGATCCTGAACAGCAAGGTCGATCGGGCGATGGTCGAGATGATCACCAAGACCGCGAAGATCATGCAGAAGCAGGTGGTCGCGGAGTTCGTCGAGAACCTCGCGATCCTGGACGAGCTGCGCCAGATCGGGGTCGATTACGCCCAGGGTTACGCCATCGGGAAGCCGGTCCCGGTGCTCACTCTCTGGGAAGAAAAGATCGCCTGAGCTGCCGAAATCGTCCCGAATCGGGACCTTTTCGGTCAATTCAGCCCGCCCAAGGCTGATTCTCTGGCACTTTCCATCCGAAAAACGTTTAAAAAACCTCTCGTTGTGCGCTTTGTCTCGATTATGCCTTACTCTAATTCCCTGATATGATGAGTGATCGGTGAATCCCGGTGGGCCGGGTAACAGGCCCCAGAGCACCGAACTTGGGGATTGATGGGTCAACGAACGACGAAACCTGCCCGGCGTAAGTCGAGCCGCGGCATGTCTCTGGTGGGCAGCACGGCGTTTGCCGTGAGCGCGCTTGCCCTTTCGTCTGGCCTTGCCGCCTGGATGGTCGGCATCGACCCCACCGCTTGGCTTCACGGTCCGGCGCTCGCCAACACCTCAGCCTCGCTGAACTTCGACGATCGCTTCGGCTCGCGCTCCACGATCAATTCGGCCTCACTCTATTATCCACTGCGCCGCGGGTTCCGTTCGAGCCGCGGCGATTTCAATTCCGAGTTCGGCCAGATCGAGGACGCGCTGTCCGGCCAGCTGCGCGACACGCAGACCGAACTGCCGACCAGCCAGTCGGCGACGGCCTCCGTCGCCGCCACGACCACAGCGACGACGTCCACCGTGCCGATGCCGCGGTCGCGGCCGGCCGAGGCCAATCTGCTTGCGCGTAACGATCAACCGCCACCGCCACAGGCGCCGGTGCAGCAGGGCGACAATCGGACGTTCCTGCAGAAGATTGCCGACATGATGCCGGGCAAGATGCAGCTGGCCTCGCTCGATCCGAATGATGGATTGTTGTCCGGTCCGAGCCCCGACCTCGGCAAGCTCGGTTATGACAGCACGACGGCGGTCTACGACATCACCGGCCGCATCGTGTACATGCCCGACGGCACCAAGTTCGAGGCGCATTCAGGCCTCGGCAATCTGCTCGACGACCCGGCACACGTGAATGCCCGCAACGCAGGCGCGACGCCGCCCGGCATCTATGAGATGAAGCCGCGCGAGAAGCTGTTCCACGGCGTGCCCGCGCTGCGCATGACCCCGGTCGATGGCAGCGACACGTTCGGGCGCGTTGGCCTCTTGGTCCACAGCTACATGCTCGGACCGAATGGCGACTCCAACGGCTGCATCTCGGTCAAGCACTACGACAAGTTCCTGCAGGCCTACCGCAGCGGCACGATCAAGCGCATCGCCGTCGTCATCAACATCAAGGATGTTCAGTCGGCCTCGACCCGCGCGGCGTCGAACTCGTAGGCCGCGCGCCGGCGCCTCCGGCAAATTGCGCAGGCTCCTGAAGAGTCCAGCCTTCGATCCGCTGACCGACTCCAGCGCGGCCTGGCTGCTTCTTCCATCGTCTCGGAAAATCGCACCACGTTGTCGCCAGCTCTCCCTGGAGGCGGCGCCGGCTTGATTGTCTCCACCGACACGGTGCAATTATGTATACCGAAAATCGGACATGAATACCCTGATACCTCATAATTGTCTATTTTGCGGATACGATGTATACATAGCGTATTCATAAACGCTGAGAGGCGGACCAGTGCCAAAACCCTTTCCAATGAACGCGTGGTACGCGGCCGGCTGGGATGCCGAGATCAAGCACGCGCTGTTGCCGCGGACGATCTGCGGAAAGCATGTCGTGATGTACCGGAAGGGCGACGGCGAGGTGGTGGCGCTGGAGGATGCCTGCTGGCACCGCCTCGTGCCGCTCTCCAAGGGCCGGCTCGATGGCGATGCCGTGGTCTGCGGCTATCACGGCCTGAAATACAATGCGCAGGGCCGCTGCACCTTCATGCCCTCGCAGGAGACGATCAATCCGTCGGCCTGCGTCCGCGCCTTTCCCGTCGTCGAGCGCCATCGCTTCATCTGGCTCTGGATGGGCGATCCCGCACTGGCCGATCCCGCGCTGGTGCCGGACATGCACTGGAATCACGATCCGGCCTGGGCCGGCGACGGCAAGACCATTCACGTCAAATGCGACTATCGCCTCGTTGTCGACAATCTGATGGACCTGACGCACGAGACCTTCGTGCACGGCTCGAGCATCGGCAATGATGCGGTCGCCGAGGCGCCGTTCGACGTCACCCATGGCGAGAAGACGGTCACCGTGACGCGCTGGATGAAGGGCATCGAGGCGCCGCCGTTCTGGGCCAGGCAGCTGCAGAAGCCGGGCCCGGTCGATCGCTGGCAGATCATCCGCTTCGAAGCGCCGTGCACCGTCAACATCGACGTCGGCGTCGCGCCGGCCGGTTCGGGCGCGCCGGAGGGCGATCGTTCGCAGGGCGTCAACGGCTATGTGCTGAACACGATCACGCCCGAGACCGAGAAGACCTGCCATTACTTCTGGGCGTTCGTCCGCAATCACCGCATCACCGAGCAGCGGCTGACCTCGGAAATCCGCGACGGCGTCGCCGGCATCTTCCATGAGGATGAGATCATCCTGGAAGCGCAGCAGCGGGCGATGGACGAGAATCCGGACCGGGTGTTCTACAATCTCAACATCGACGCCGGCGCAATGTGGGCACGGCGCGTCATCGACCGCATGGTGGCGAAGGAAAATCCGCCGCAGCAGCTGCAGGCTGCCGAGTAGGCGAGGGGCGAGCCATGGCGGAACGCGAGACCGATCGTTCAGTGTCGCAGACCGTGCGGGCGCAGCTTGCGCTGCGCGACCTCGTTCTCTCCGGCGGCCTGCGGCCCGGCGAGCGGATCTCGGAGCTGCAGGCGGTCGAGTTCACCGGCGTGTCGCGCACGCCGGTGCGGATGGCGCTGGTCCGGCTGGAGGAGGAAGGCCTGCTGGAGGCGATCCCTTCCGGCGGCTTCATGGTCAAGGCATTTTCCGAGCGCGACATTCTCGATTCGATCGAGCTGCGCGGCACGCTGGAGGGCCTGGCCGCGCGCTTCGCCGCCGAGCGCGGCGTCTCGTCGCGTGATCTCGAGCCGCTGAAGGAATGCCTCAACGAGATCGACGGCCTGGTGCGGCAGGATCCGATTTCGGTCGAAGCCTTTTCGTCCTATGTCGCGTTCAACGCGCGCTTCCACGCGTTGCTCACCGAGCTGTCGCGCAGCCCGCCGCTGATCCGGCAGATCGACCGCGCCTCGGCGCTGCCATTCGCCTCGCCGAGCGGCTTCGTGATGGCGCAATCGGCGTTGCCTGAGGCGCGCCAGATCCTGCTGATCGCGCAGGATCACCATCGCATTGTGGTCGACGCCATCGAGAACCGCGAGGGCGCGCGCGCCGAGGCGATCATGCGCGAGCACGCAAGGCTTGCGGCACGCAATCTGCGGCTGGCGCTGCGCAATCGCAGCCATCTCGATCTGCTGCCGGCGCTGGCGCTGATCAATTCGGCAGCCGGCTGAGCGGAGAACGCCATGCGATTCATCGAGACCTGGACATCCGCCACGCTGCTCGCCGTGCGCGACCTCACGCCCGGCATCCGTGAATTCCTGCTGCGGCCGGATAACTTTACGGGTGCGCCCTATCCGGTCGGCAGCCATATCGATGTCGGCGTCACCATCGAAGGCCAGCCGCAGACCCGCTCCTATTCGCTGGTCGGCGAAGTCGATCCGCAGGGCTACCGGATCGCAGTTCGGCGCGCAGCGGATTCCCGCGGCGGCTCGCGCTACATGTGGTCGCTCGCGCCGGGCGTGCGGCTCACCGTCACGCTGCCGACCTCGCTGGTGCAGCTCGACTGGACGCGGCGGCAGTTCTGCCTGATCGCGGGCGGCATCGGCATCACGCCGATCGTCGGTGCGGCACAGGCGCTCGCCCGCCGCGACGCCGGCGTGACGCTGCACTATGCCGTGCGCACGCGCGGCGATGCGGTCTATCTCGATATGCTTGAGCGTGCGCTCGGCGACCGCCTCACCGTTCATGCCGGCGACGAAGGCAGGCGGCTCGACCTCGACGGCGTCTTTGCGGCGCTGCCGCAGGACACCATGACACTGTTCTGCGGCCCGATGCGGATGCTGGACGCGGCGCGGCGCGCCTGGGAGGCATCCGGCCGCCCGCTCTCCGACTTGCGCTACGAGACCTTTGGATCGAGCGGGCTGCTGCCGACCGAGCCGTTCCGCGTGCGGCTCAGGGGCGAGGGGACTGAGCTGGGGACCGAGTTCGTCATCCCGCGCGACCGGTCGATGCTGGACGTGCTCAACGAAGCCGGTCATGAGGTGATGAGCGACTGCCGGCGCGGTGAATGCGGGGTCTGCGCGCTCGACGTGGTCGATGTCGACGGCGAGATCGACCATCGCGACGTCTTCTTCAGTGACCATCAGAAGCGGGAGAGCCGCAAGATCTGCGCCTGCGTCTCGCGTGCCCGCGGCACCATCACGGTCGACACCCTGCATCGGTCGGACGCGCCCTGACGAGCCGAGCGGCGCTACGCCGCGTGCACCGAGTGCTGCGGATCGTGATCGAGCAGTGCGGAGATCTCGCTGCCTGACATCGGCCGCCCGATCAGATAGCCCTGGACCTCGTCGCAACTGGTCTGGCGGAGATATTCGAGCTGATCCGCGGTCTCGACGCCTTCGGCCACGACGCCGATCTGCAGCTCCTGCGCGAGGCCGATCACCGATTTGACGATCGCGGCGCAGTCCGGCTGGGTCAGCATGTCCCGGATGAAGGATTGATCGATCTTGATACGGCTGAACGGCAGCTTGCGCAGATAGGTCAGCGACGAGAAGCCGGTGCCGAAATCGTCGAGCGCGACCGTCAGGCCGAGCTCGAGCAGCGCGTGCAGGATCGCGGGCGCCGATCCGTATTTCGAGATCAGCATCGACTCGGTGATCTCGATCTCGAGACGGTTCGGCGCGACGTTCGCCTCGGCCAGCGCGTCGACGATCGTCTGCAGGATGCCGACGTTCTGGAACTGGACCGCGGAGAAATTGACTGCGATCCGGATGTCGTCCGGCCAGCGCGACAGCATCGTGCAGGCGCGGCGGATCACCCACTCGCCGAGCTGGTGGATCAGTCCGCTTTCCTCGGCGATCGGGATGAAGACGGTCGGCGGGATCAGGCCGCGCGTCGGATGCTGCCAGCGCAGCAGGGCCTCGAAGCCGGTGACGCGGCCTTTGCGGATGTCGAGGAACGGCTGGTAGACCAGAAACAGCTCGTCCGCCTCGATCGCGTGCTCGAGATCCCGCTGCAGGGCACGGCGGTCGCGCGCCGACCGGTCGTCGCTGGCCTCGAAGAAGCAGATGGTGCCGGGCGCGGATTTCTTCGCCCGGTAAAGCGCGATGTCGACATGCTTGAGCAGGTCGTGGGACGTGCTGCCGTCCCGCGGCGCCAGCACGATGCCGATGCTGATCGTCCGGTTGACCTCCAGCCCATCGATCGGGAACGGCTCGGCAAAGGCCGCGACGAACCGTTCGGCGATCGCCAGCGCGTCCTCGGGCCGCGTCAGATTCGACATGATCAGCGCGAACTCGTCGCCGCCGATCCGTGCGACATGTTCGGCCGCGCGCGTGCAGCGCTGCAGCCGGGCCGCCACCTGCACCAGGAACTCGTCGCCTGCCGGATGGCCGAACCTGTCGTTGACCTCCTTGAAGCGATCGAGATCGAGCAGCAGCACCGCGAATTCCTCGCCCGACCGCGCCAGTCGGTTCAGTGCGCCGTTGAGCGCCTCATTGAAGGCGACGCGGTTCGGCAGATGCGTCAGCGGATCCTGCCTCACCGTCCGCTCGGCCTCGTGCTGGGCGATGATCCGGCGCCTGAACTCGAACGCGTTGACGAACACGCCGCGCAGCAGCACCGAACCGTAGACCAGCACCAGCACGGCCATCAGGAGGTAGACGAAATCGCCGTCCCGGCCGAGGCAGATCGCGGTGCCGACGAAGATCGGCGCGGTGAACGCAATCGCGGCGATCGGGATGGTGGAGAACGCGAAGGCGCCGCCGGCCAGCATTCCGGCGCACAGGCAGGTGATGACGAGCTGGGCGCCGCTCGATGCGTTCGCGAAGAAGGCGACGGGGACGACGCCCCAGGCCGTCCCGAGCGCCAGCGCATTGCGCACCAGCCGGTACATGGTTCGGCGCGACACGAATTGCGGCTTGGCGATGCGGCGCGATGCCCGCGCCTGCAAGCCGAAGAACAGCGCCGCGCTGCCCACGGCGGCCGCCCACACCAGCGCAAAGGCCCAGTCCGGCGATTGCCACAGCGCAATCGCCAGCACCATCGCGTTGCAGGCGTTGGCCAGCATGATGCCGAAGGAATAGCCGAGCACCAGCGAGACCTGTTCGGCGCGGATGTGGCCGGCAAGCGCTTCATCCGTCGGTGGTGCACCGAAGGCCGCGAGGTCGCCCGCGAACAGGGTCGCGAAATATGATCTCAGATGGGTCCGCATCACTACTTGCCTGCCCGGTTTGGCCATGGCGCAGTGGCGAAGAATTCTCTGCAAACCTTTGACAAACTATGAACTATTGGAACGGACCGTGCCGCGGCCGGCCGCTCCTTCGGTTCCACCGGCAGGCATTGCTAACAAATCGATACAAATGCGTGACGCGAGGTCACGGAGCGGCAAAGCTTGCCGCGGGCCGCGCTGCTTGATCCCCCGCGGGTTTTTCGCAATGAGTCGGGTTCCCGCGAACGGCAAAAACCAGAAGGTGCGCATGAGTCTCCCGATGACGAACCACGATCCCGGGTTCCGTATCACGCGGGCCAGCCATGTCGTCCTGAGCGTTCGTGATCTTGCGGCGAGCCGGCAGTTCTACGAAAAGGTGATTGGGCTGATCCTGACCGCGGAGGAGGGCGGCGCACTCTATTTCCGCGGCGTCGAGGAGGCCTGTCATCACAGCCTTGTGTTGCGCAAAGGCGAGGGCGCCGCCTGCGCACGGCTCGGCCTGCGGGTCTTTCAGGACGATGACCTCGACCGGCTCAAGGCCTTCTTCGAAGCGCAGGGATGCCGGGCCGCCTGGGCCGAGGTGCCGCATCAGGGCCGCACCCTGCATGCGACCGATCCGGCCGGCACGCCGCTGGAGTTCTGCGCAACCATGCCGGTCGAGCCGCGCATGATCACCAAATTCACCCGCCATGCCGGCGGCTCGGCGCTGCGGCTCGATCACTACCAGGTGCTGACGCCCGAAGTGCGCAAGGCATGCGAGTTCTACACCGCGGCAGGCTTCCGGCTCAGCGAATATATCGCGCCGGTGGGCACATTGGATCTGCGCGGCGTATTCCTGCAGCGCAAGGGCAATCCGCACGACATCGTGTTCTTCAACGGCGCCGGACCGCGGCTGCATCATTTCGCGTTTCTCGCGCCCGAGGTTCACCATCTGCTCAACGCCTGCGATGTCGCCGGCGAGCTCGGCTATGGCGCGGCCGTTGAACGCGGCCCCGGGCGCCATGGGCCGGGACACGCGATGTATGTCTACATGCGCGATCCCGATGGGCATCGCGTCGAGCTGTTCAACACGCACTACCAGATCATGGACATCGAGAACGAGCCGGTCGGGTGGGATCCGTCCGACCACACGATCTCGTTCCCGTGGGGACTGCCGGCGCGGCAGGCCTGGTTCGAGGAGGCGACGCCGTTCGAAGGTGTCGCGATCCGCGAGCCGCAAATGAAGCCGAAGCCGCTGACGCTCGAGAGCTACCTCGCGAAGTAGCATGTCATTGTCAGCCGATTATCCCATCCATGACGTGGCCATCGTCGGTCTCGGGCCGGTCGGTGCCATCTTCGCCAATCTGCTCGCGAAATCCGGCTTGAGGGTCGCCATCGTCGAGCGCGTTGCCGACATCTACGACAAGCCGCGCGCGATCACGCTCGACCACGAGGCGCTGCGCGTGCTGCAGGCGATCGGGCTCGGCGATTTCATGGAGCAGGCGATCGCCCCGCATAACGGCTCGCACTATCTCGGCGTCGACGGCGAGATCATCAAGATCTTCGATCCGATGCCGCCGCCGTTTCCGCTCGGCTGGATTCCGAACGTGACCTTCGTGCAGCCGGACGTCGAGCAGGCGCTGCGCGACAAGCTCGCCGACTATCCGCATGCCGACATTTTCCTTGCGGCCACGGGCGTGGCGCTGCAGCAGGACGATGGCGCGGTGATGCTGACGGCGCGCCGCGAGTCCGGTGAGGAGTTCTTGATCCGCGCGCGCTATCTGGTCGGCTGCGACGGCGCCAACAGCTTCGTCCGCAAGCAGCTCGGTATCGGCCTCGACGACCTCGCCTTCGATGAATGGTGGATGGTGGTCGACACGCTGACCAGCGATCCCGCCAGGCGGCCGGCCAGGAGTTTTCAGTATTGCTGGCCGTCGCGTCCCGGCACCTTCGTGCCGGGCCCGCGCAATTTGCGGCGCTGGGAGATCAAGTTGCTGCCCGGCGAGGACCCCGAGGCGGCCGGCACGCCCGACAACGTCGTGAAGCTGCTCAAGCGTTTCACCGATATCTCGGACCTCACGATCTGGCGCTCGGCGGTCTATCGTTTTCACGCGCTGCTCGGCCGGCGCTGGCGCGACCGCCGCGTGCTGCTGATGGGCGATGCCGTGCACCAGACGCCACCGTTCCTCGGGCAAGGGCTGTGCGCGGGTATCCGCGATGCGGTGAACCTGGCCTGGAAGTTGCGGCTGGTTCTTCGTGGCGACGCCGGCGATGCGCTGCTCGACAGTTACGAGATCGAGCGCAAGCCGCATGTCCGCGCCGTCGTCGCCAGCGCCAAGGAATTCGGCAAGATCATCGGCGAGCTCGATCCGGTGGCCGCCGTCGAACGCGACATGCGGCTGCGCGCCGACCTGAAGGCCGGCAAGGCCGAAACCATCAGGCAAAAATTCATCCCCGATCTCGTCTCCGGCCTGATCGCGCGCGATGCCGCGCTTGCCGGGCGGCTGTTCGTGCAGCCGCATGTGCGCGCGCCGGATGGGCGGACCTGCCGGCTCGACGATCTGCTGCAACCGGAATTCGCGATCGTGACGACCGCGGCGGCTCCGATGGCGTGGCTGTCGGACGCGTTCGCTGCCGCCTGGCAGCGTCTGTCGGGTGAGCGCGTCGTCATCGCCACATCAGACGAAACTGCCGATCGAGGCGGTATCCTGACCGTGATCGAACGCGACGGTTTGTTCGCGGACTGGATGCGGCAGCATGACTCCGCGGCGGTCATCGTGCGGCCGGACCGCTACGTCTTCGGCGCCGCGCGCAATGCCGGCGAGCTCAGTATGCTTGTCGAGCAACTGCTCCAGAACCTCAGCGCAGGGCGCTAGTCTTTTCAAGCCGCCGCTTTGTCTGTACCACCGGAAGAAAGAAATTCCGGGGGAAACCAGTGAACAACAACAACGATGCGGCAGAGTATGATTACGTCATCGTCGGCGCCGGCTCGGCCGGTTGCGTACTCGCCAACCGGCTGAGCGCTGACGGCAAGCACTCGGTGCTGCTGCTCGAGGCCGGACCGAAGGACAGCAACATCTGGATCCATGTCCCGCTCGGCTACGGCAAGTTGTTCAAGGAAAAATCCGTCAACTGGATGTACCAGACCGAGCCCGAGCCGGGCCTGAACGGGCGGCAGGTGTTCCAGCCGCGCGGCAAGGTGCTCGGCGGCTCCAGCTCGATCAACGGCCTGCTCTATGTGCGCGGCCAGCACGAGGACTATGACCGCTGGCGACAGCGCGGCAATGCCGGCTGGGGCTATGACGACGTCCTGCCCTATTTCAGGAAGGCGGAGGATCAGCAGCGCGGCTCCAACACCTATCACGGCGCCGGCGGCCCGCTGCCGGTGTCGGATTGGCGGCATCATGATCCGCTGTCGGAAGCCTTCGTGCATGCCGCAACCGAAGTCGGCATTCCTACCAATCCGGATTTCAACGGCGCGACCCAGGAGGGCGCGGGCTTCTTCCAGACCACGACGCGGCGCGGCCGGCGCGCCTCGACGGCGCGGTCCTATCTGCGGCCGGCGCTGACGCGCGGCAATCTTCATGTCGAGACCTCGGCGCTGGCGCAGCGCATCCTGTTCGACGGCAAGCGCGCGAGCGGCGTCGCCTACAAGCAAGACGGTCAGTTGCGCAAGGCCAAGGCGCGCAAGGAGGTGCTGGTATCGAGCGGTGCGTACAACTCGCCGCAATTGTTGCAGCTCTCCGGCGTCGGCCCGGCCGATCTGTTGAAGCAGCACGGCATCGACATCGTGCTCGATGCGCCCGGCGTCGGCAACGATCTGCAGGATCACATGCAGGTCCGCATCGTCACGCGCTGCGCGCAGACCGTCACGCTGAATGACGTCATCAATCATCCCGTGCGCCGCGTCATGGCGGGCCTCCGCTACGCCGCGCTGCGCAAGGGACCGTTGACGATCGCCGCCGGCACCTCCGGCGCGTTCTTCAAGACCAGCCCGCGGCTGGCCTCGCCCGACATCCAGATCCACTTCCTGCCGTTCTCGACCGACAAGATGGGCGAGCAGCTGCATCCGTTCTCGGGCTTCACGGCCTCGGTCTGCCAGCTGCGTCCGGAGAGCCGCGGTTCGCTGAAGATCAGGAGCGCGGACCCGGGCGTGCCGCCGGAAATCCGCATCAACTATCTGGCGACCGAGACCGATCGCCGCGCCTTCATCGACGGCATCCGTATCCTGCGCAAGATCCTGGCCGCGCCGGCGCTGAAATCCTATTCAGTGGGCGAGGTCGATCCCGGCGCCACGGTGGTCAGCGACGACGACCTGCTCGATTTCTGCCGGCGCACCGGCAGTACGGTCTATCATCCGACCTCGACCTGCCGGATGGGCAACGATCCGCTCGCGGTGGTCGACCAGCGGCTCAAGGTGCGCGGCATCGAAGGTCTGCGCGTGGTCGATGCGTCCGTCATGCCGGACCTGATGTCGGGCAATACCAATGCGCCGACGATCATGATCGCGGAAAAGGCGTCCGACATGATTTTGGAGGACGCGCGGTAGGAGTCCTCAGTTCCGTCATCCCCGCGCAAAGGCTTCGCCTTTGTCGCTGGAGGAGCGCGCTCTCGCGCGCGTCTCGAAGGATGCACGGCCCCGATATTTTCGACGCGTCGCCCTCCTTACTCGTGGCCAGACCTGGGCCGTCGACCCTCCGAGACGACCGCTGCGCGGTCTCCTCAGGGTGACGGTGAGGGAAGCTCCGTAGCCCGGATGAAGCGAAGCGTAATCCGGGGCTAGTCTAGCGACGGAGGAGAGAGTCCCGGATTGCGCTGCGCTCCATCCGGGCTACAAGGTCTCAGCCCTTATACGCGCGCACCCGCGCGACCATCTGCTCGACATGGGCTATCGGCGTCTCGGGGAGAATGCCGTGGCCGAGATTGAAGATCATCCGTCCCTTGCCGAAGTTCTCCAGCACATCGTCCACCGCGCGGTCGAGCGCGGCGCCGCCGGCGATCAGGGCCAGCGGATCGAGATTGCCCTGCACCGCGACCCGGCTCTGCACGCGCTCGCGGATCATCGACGGCTCGGTGGCCCAATCGATCGAGACCGCATCGACGCCGGTTTGCTCGACATAGGCCGGCAGCATGCCTGCCGCGCCGCGCGGGAAGCCGATGATCCTGGCATCGGAGACCTGCTTGCGCACCCCGGCCACGATGCGCCGGGTCGGCTCGATCGCCCAGCGGGCGAACTCGCGCGGCGGCAGCACGCCGGCCCAGGTGTCGAAGATCTGCAGGCAGTCGGCGCCGGCCTTCAACTGGCCGACGAGATAGTGGATCGAGTTCTCGACCAGCACGTCGATGATCTTGGCGAACGCATCCGGATGGCGGTAGGCAAGCATCCGCGCGGGTGCCTGGTCCGGCGTGCCCTGTCCGGCCACCATGTAGGTCGCAACCGTCCACGGTGCGCCGCAGAAGCCGATCAGTGCGATCTCGGGGGCGAGTTCGCGACGGACGCGGCGCAGTGCTTCAAAAACCGGCTCGAGCGTGTCGAAGTTGGCATCGGTTGCCAACGTCGCGATTTCGCCGGGCGTTGCCAGCGGATCGAGCCGCGGTCCTTCGCCGGCCTCGAAGCGCACAGAGCGGCCGAGCGCGTAGGGGATTACCAGGATGTCGGAGAAGATGATCGCGGCGTCGAAGTTGAACCGGCGGATCGGCTGCAGCGTGACCTCGGCGGCGAATTCGGGCGTGAAGCAGAGATCGAGGAAGCCGCCGGCCTTGGCGCGCAGCTCGCGATATTCCGGCAGATAGCGGCCGGCCTGCCGCATCATCCAGAGCGGCGGCACGGCCTGGCGGTGGCCCGATAGCACGTCGATGAGCGGCTTCTTGGTGGGATCCTGGGGCACGCGGATAGTTCCTGATCACGGTCAAATTTGCGCCCCTGATACACGCTGCAGCGCAATGGGCCAAGGCGGTTCTGGAACCCCCCTTTGCGCGGCCGCGTTGTCCCCCGAATGGAGGGACGACATGGCCGACAAATTCGATCCTGCCCCGCACGACAAGCATGCCGAGAAGCCGCACGAGGCGCAGGCTGCCGACCGCAAGGCCCGCACCCGGCTGAAGGAGGGGCTCGAGGATACCTTCCCGGCCTCCGATCCGGTCAGCGCCACGCAGCCCGCGCCGTCAAAGCACGACGGCAATCGGGACAATTAGCTGGTGTATGCCAGCGGCTGCTAACCACGATGCCAAGAGAGTTCCACATGCGGCGAACTATTCGCCGCGGAGCGATGGCCCGGAGCACCGGGCCCGTCCGCATACCGTGATCGCCGGGATAGTCTAGACGGGGCCGCTTGCGGGGCGCTGCATCCGGTCAGATTCGAAGGTCACGCCGAGCCGGCGCTCCAGGCGCCAGGCCACAATGCAGTGCCGCCGGATCGGTTCGCTCTCGATCTCGAGGTCGAACGCGAGCGGGATTGCGACGTCGCTTTCCACGGCGAGCCCCGCGCCGCCGGTCGAGAGGTTGAGCACAAGACATCCGACACTGCTGTTGCGGAAGAAGATCGTCCCGCGCTTCAGCAGGATCGTTCGTTGGCTGTCGGTCTTGTATCTTATCGTTGTGCTCACGGCAGTCTCCTCCCCCGATGTGATGCCCGTCGCGATCGGTCCCCTCAAGCGCGATGGTCGCGCTTTCGCTTCTTGTTCGAGCACGATCTCCGCGCAAACGCTTTGCGTTTGTCGCGAGGGAAAACCGCTTCGTACTCTTCCGGATCATGCTCTAGTTCACCAGCACGGCGCCATCGCAGCGGATGCCCAGCACCCAAACGTCGACCTGGCCGAGCCCGATGCCGAGCGTCGCGAGCAGCGACGCCAGCACCTGATCGACTGAACTCGTCACGCCGTTCAGGATGCTCATGACGAGCGCCCCCAATCCCGGGATCGGCAGCCCGAGCGGGCCGAGATTGATGGTCAGCGAGAGGTCGCCGAGCAGACTTCCTGTCAGCGATGAAAGGAAGTTGGTCGTCGTCACCGTCTTCTTGGTGCCCGACTGGATGTCGCTGTAGCTGAAATTGACATTGGTCGGCGTGGTGTTGCCCATGCCGGCATGGGCGAGGCCGGTGACGGTGGCGAGACCAAGGTTGACCAGTGTCGCCGGCGGCGGATTGGGCTTGGTCGTGAAGTTGGTCATGTCGGCGACCGTGACGTTGCCGATCCATGCATCCACGATCCCAGGCGTCACGCCGATCGTGACCTGCGAGGTGTTGATGTTGGGGTGGCCGCAGGACACCGCGTTGAGCGTCGCGGTGCCCGAGGCGACCTCGACATAGACCGGGAGATTGATCGCAGACACGGTGCCGGAGCCGAGCACATTGATGGTCGCCAGGATCCTGGTCTGCGCGGTGTGGACGCTCACACCCTGGGTGCCGATCGCGATCCAGCTCGAGCCGACCGGGCGCTCGCCGATCGTTGCGATCACGGAGACGTTGGCGATGCCGGGCAGGCCGAGATTGATCGAGGTCGCGATCTGATGGTTGCCGTTGGCGATCTGCGCCACCGTGGAAATCAGGTCGAACACCGAAACGCTGGCGCCGACCTTGGGTTTCTGCCCCACCGTGAGATTGGCGAAGGGACCGAGGTCGACCAGCGTGCCGGGCGAAATCTTGGTGGTGGAGCCGGTGACGGCCTGGGAGATCGTCGACAGCGCGGTGGTCGCCGCGTTGGCGCCGTTGGTGATCTGCTGGGTGGTCAGCGCCGACGCGACGATGTCGCCGACCTTGATGTTGCTGCTCAGCAGGTCGCTATAGGTGACGCCGGTCAGGTTGACCCGGGTCGCCAGTGCCGACAGGAAGTCCAGTGCGTCGATCTTCGCGCTGATCAGCGCATTGTAGTCCATCACCGAGAGCGACAGCGTGGTGCCGAGCATCGAGCCGAGCAGCGCATTGAGCGCGCCGCCGTTGACCGAGAGCAGCCTCGACCCGATCGCGAACGAGGCCATTTCGGTCGATGTCGCGGTGGCGGTCGTCTTGATGGTGAAGCTGCTCGCGCCGGTGAGGTACCGCGCGAAGTAGAGCGGGGTCTGGGTGTTCAGCGTGACCCGCGCGGCGTTGGGAGTGCCGACCGCCGGGGTCACGAAACGGGCCTGCGGCGCGATGGCGCTGTTTGCGGTGTAGGTTCCTGTCTCGACCTTGACCAGCGCACTGGCCGGGTACTTGTTCTGCGTCACCGTCGCGGTGGCGGCGTTGACCGGATTGTTCAGGTTGGCGGCGGCGACGATCGCGGCGAGATCGGCGGTGCTCTGCGTCTTGCGCCGGTCGGCGAAGATCGTGCCGAGATCGATGGCAAGACCAGCGCACCCGATCAGGAGCGTCATCAGGCCGGCGCTGATCATCGCGAAGTTTCCTCGTTCGTCGGCGCCAAAGCGCCGCATCAGTATGAGGACGCCTCTCATCCTAGAATCCCCCGTACTGAATCGCCGCGGAGCGGACGATGGTGCTCGCCGGGGCGGGGACGAAGGGCAGCTTGTAGATGAAGTTGCCGGCCGCGTTGTAGTTGACCGTCACGACGTAGACGTTGGCATTCGATGGAGACGGCGCGGCATTGACCGTGAGATTGCCGGGGACGAGCAATGGATAGGTCGACGCGTTGGCGGTGACGTAGCTCGTCGCGAGGCTGTTGCGTTCGGTGTCGGTCATTCCCGCGATGGATGACCGCGCCGCTTCGGCGGCGAGTTGCTGAACGCCATGCACCATGGCGAGATACGAGCCGAAGACGATGATGCCGAAAATGAAGGCAAGAAACAGCGGCAGCATCAGCGCGAATTCGACAGCGGACGCACCGTTTCGGCAGCGAAAAAACCTGGTCATTGCAACACACCTCGAAACGCCAACGACGACGTCACGTTGCGAGGCTTTGATTAAGGAAAACTATGAAAACGCTTCCGCGAATCAGCGGCCGCAATTCAGACTTATCGGGTCAGTGAAGCGTTATGGGGCGATCAGAATATTTGATGCGATATCCGCAAAAACCCGGGGTGTGGTGCGGTTGAGGTGCTGCAGCGTGTGGAGATGTAGTTGTTGGATACCGTGATACGCGGAGCAATGCACGTAACAATACATATGGCCTGCAATATCAGTGCCTTGGCGGGTAATTGTAGCTAAACAAAAGTGCAACCAAATGTTAGTATAGCCTGATCACATACTGTGGAGATTGGAATTGCGTCCCGTGCTGAGACTGGAGGGCTCGCGATGCATAGACCGCGTCAGCATTTGAATATTCCTACTGAAATCGTTCGCACCGTCGTTGCGATCGCGGAGACAGGCAGCCTGTCGAAAGCCGGGGAGCGTCTCGGCCTCAGCCAGCCGGCGATCAGTTCGCAGGTCAAGCGCCTGCAAAGCCTGATTGGTGGCGCACTCTTCGTCAGAACCGCAAACGGCACCACGACCACCGAGCTCGGCAAGGTCGCCGTGCAGCAGGCGAGGCGCATCCTCGAAGCCAACGATCAACTGCTTCGGCTCGGCGGCAATCATGAAGGACCCCAGCCGTTGCGGCTGGGAATCAGCACGATGCTCGCGGAGGAATTCCTGAAGCTGCATCCCTCCGATGCACTCGCCGACGTTCTGCTGCACGCCGACATGTCACCGGCCGTCATCAGGGGGTTGATCGACGGCTACATCGACATCGCGTTCGTCTACAGCAACCCTTCGCAGGAGAACGAAGACGAGGTGACGATCGCCGCCGAAGCCGAGGAGCGGTCGGTGTGGGTGCGATCGCGCGATTTTGTGCTGCGGCCGGGCGCCCCGATCCCGATCCTGGCCTGGCCTGGTGACGACTGGATGATCCGGACGCTCACCAAGCACAACATCACGTACAAGATCGTGTTCAGGAGCCCGAACCACCAGCTGCGACTGGAAGCCGCCCGGGCCGGGTACGGCCTGACGGCGTGCCCCGAGCGGATGATCCCGTCCTCGCTGATCTCGGCGAAGGATTATTATCTTCCGGAGCTTCCGTTGCAGAAGCGCCTGCTGTGCGTTCGCCCTGGTCTCGAAGGCAGCCGCGCCACGGCGATGGTGCAGCGGTTGTCCAGCCTGTTCTTCAGCGGCGCGAAGCCGATGCGTCAGGTGAGCAACATGTAGCCGGTGCTGCCGCGGTCCGGCGGCACCGATCAATAGTGCGGTGGGCGTTCGTTGGCGGGGCCGGGCGCCGGGCGTTCGGCCTCCTGAAGCCGGTCGCGCAACTCGGCGATCTGGCGCGTCAGCGCGTCGATCTGCTTCCATTGTGCCGTGATGGTCTGGTTCAGCGTCTCGATGGCCTCGTCCTGATAGGTCAGGCGAACCTCCAGCGCATCGATCCGCTCGCTCAGCTTGGCCGTGTCATTCATGGACGGCAGCCTCGCAGGGGGCAGCCTCGCGCTCCGCGTCGCTCGAACGCGCACCCGCACGCTCGCGCAGGCCGTGGCCGAGCGCAACACGCTCGTCGAACACAAAACAGTCGCCGCGCCAGCGGCTGTCCTGCTGCGGGGTTTCCTCGAGATATTTCAGGATGCCGCCCTTGAGGTGATAGACCTCGGCAAAACCTTGCGCGAGCAGATAGGCGCTGGCCTTCTCGCAGCGGATGCCGCCGGTGCAGAACATCGCAATCCTGCGGTGCTTCGCCGGATCGAGGTTTCTCGCCGCAAATTCCTTGAATTGTCCAAAGCTCGCGATCCTGGGATCCACCGCGCCTTCGAACGTGCCCATCGCGACCTCGAACGCGTTGCGGGTATCGAGCACCACGATGTCAGGCGCGGCGATCAGCTCGTTCCAGTCGGCGGCATCGACATAGGTGCCGACCTGCCGCGTCGGATCGACCGTGGTGTCGCCGAGCGTGACGATCTCCTTCTTCAGCCGCACCTTGAGCCGCTGGAACGGCATTTGCGCGGCTTCGGAGAACTTCAGCTCGAGATTGTCGAGGCGGCCGCCGAACAGCGTTCCGTACCTGAGCTCCGCAACGAAGTCATCGATGCCTTGGTCGGTGCCGGCAATGGTGCCGTTGATGCCCTCATGGGCGAGCAGCACGCTGCCCTTGAGATCGAGCCCGGCGCAGAACGCGCGCAGCGGCTCGCGCAGCGCGCGGAAGTCCGGCAGCGCGGCGAACTGGTAGAAGGCGGCGACCTTGAAGGGCATCGCCGGGATTTATCAGGCCGGCCAAGCCGGCGAAACCCGCAAAGCCATGCATTGTCGGGATATTTCCCCTGGCATGCCAGGCATTGCTCAGCCGGGGATGAGTGTGCCATGTACTTTGTACTCCCTTGGCATCATCCGCCGCAGCCGCATCAGACCATCACGATCAAGCGAGCACTCCGTTATGAGGAATTTCCATTTCGCCGGCCGTTCCACGGTCCACGCCCAGAACGCGATGGTGGCGACGTCGCATCCGGAAGCGGCGCTCGCGGCCATCGAGGTGATGCGCGAGGGCGGCACGGCCGCCGACGCGGCGGTTGCAGCCTGTGCGCTGCTCGGCGTCATCGAGCCGCAATCGACCGGCATCGGCGGCGACTGCTTCGCGCTGATCCAGCCGAGGGGGGAAGGCAAGATCACCGCCTATAACGGCAGCGGCCGGGCGCCGATGGCGGCGACCGCCGACTGGTATCTCGAGCGCAAGATCCATTCGGTGCCGCTGACCTCGGCACATGCGGTCAGCATTCCCGGCGCGGTCGATGCCTGGGACGTGATCCTGAAGGACCACGGCAAGTTCGGCTTCGACCGGCTGCTGCAGCCCGCGATCAAGGCCGCCGAAGAGGGCTACGTGGTCGCGCCGCGCATCGCCTTCGACTGGAAGAACGGCTTCGAGAAGCTGAAGAACGGCACCAACACCGAGCGCTATCTGTTGCCGCACGGCAGGCCCGCGGTTGCCGGCGACGTGATCCGCCAGCCCGAGCTCGGCAAGACGCTGCGCGCGATCGCGCAAAAGGGCCGCGACGCCTTCTATAGCGGCGAGATCGCCGCCGACATGGTCGACACGCTGCGCGGCATCGGCGGCCTGCACACGCTCGAGGACTTCGCCGCGCACTCGACCGAGGCGACCTCGCCGATCGGCACGATGTACAAGGGCTACGACGTCTGGCAGTGCCCGCCGAACGGCCCCGGCATCACCATGCTGGTCATGCTCAACATCCTGTCGCGCTTCGACCTGACCAAGTTCAAGCCGCTCAGCATCGAGCGCTTCCATCTCGAGGCCGAGGCGGCACGCATCGCCTACATGATGCGCGAGCAGCATATCGGCGATCCCCAGCACGTGCATGTCGACGTTGCCGGCATCCTCGCCAGGGAATTCGCCGAAGAGCACATCAAGAACATCCGGATGGACCGGCTGCTCGAACTGCCGAACGTCGCGCCGCCGATGAATCCGTCGACGGTCTACATCACGGTGGTCGACAAGGATCGCAACGTCTGCTCGTTCATCAATTCGATCGCGCATTCGTTCGGCTCGGCGATCGTCTCCAACAAGACCGGCGTCCTGCTGCAGAACCGCGCCGGCGGCTTCCGCATCCAGCCCGGACATCCGAATTGCATCGCACCGGGCAAGCGTCCGCTGCACACCATCATCCCGGCGCTGGTCACCAGGAACGGCCGTGCGCTGATGCCGTACGGCGTGATGGGCGGGCAGTACCAGCCGGTCGGCCAGACCCGTGTGCTGACCAACATGCTCGACTATGGCTGCGACATTCAGGAAGCCATCGATATGCCGCGCGGCCTGCACTACGAAGGCGTCTACCAGCTCGAGGACTCTGTGCCGGCGGAGATCGTCGAAGGCCTGAAGAAGATCGGTCACAAGACCACCAGCGTGGTCGCGCCGCTCGGCGGCGGCCAGGGCATCTGGATCGATTGGGACAAGGGGACGCTGACCGGTGGCTCCGACCCGCGCAAGGACGGCTGCGCGCTCGGCTACTGATTGTCGCGGCCGATCAGGGGCCGCCGGAAACAAGGTGTTGTCGCGGGGATGGTGCTAGTCCTGCCCCGCGGAAGCCCGTCACCGGCATCACCTACTCATATCTGGCGGCGCAACTGATCGGTGATCTCATCGCGGGCGCGTCGTCGCCATTGATCGGCGATTTTGCGCTGGACCGCGACGGCGGCATGGCCGGTCACTGAAAAATGGCTAGGGATTCGACCCGCACTGGGCTAGAGACGGCCGTCCTTCACGAGAGGTGCAAGATGCGATCTTCCCGACGCACGATCATCAAGACTGCATTTGCCGGCCTTGCGGCGGCAGTCTCCACGTCCGTTGTCAGCGGGACAGCAACGGCCCAAACTGCAGGAAAGCCCATGACCACAGCTTCAGGCCTCCAGATCATCGACAGCAAGGTCGGCACCGGCGCCTCGCCGAAGACCGGCCAGACCTGCGTCATGCACTATACCGGCTGGCTCTACGAGAACGGCCAGAAGGGCAAGAAATTCGACTCCTCCGTCGATCGCAACGAGCCGTTCGAGTTTCCGATCGGCCAGGGTCACGTGATCAAGGGCTGGGACGAGGGCGTCGCCACCATGAAGGTCGGCGGCAAGCGCACCCTGATCATCCCGCCGAACCTCGGCTACGGCGCGCGCGGCGCCGGCGGCGTGATCCCTCCGAACGCCACGCTGATGTTCGACGTCGAACTGCTTGGCGTCAAATAAGCCGATGGGCGTCAAGTAACCGGCTCACAACAACAAGGGCGCAGCGATGAAGATCTCGATCCTCGACGATTATTTCGACACGCTGCGCACCCTCGATTGCTACCGCAAGCTCGACGGGTATGACGTCAAGATCTGGAACGATCACGTCCAGGACGTCGATGCACTCGCCGAACGGCTGCGCGATACCGACGCGCTGGTCCTGATCCGCGAGCGAACCCAGATCCGCACGCCGCTGCTCGAACGTCTGCCGAAGCTGAAGCTGATCAGCCAGCGCAGCGTCTATCCGCATATCGACATCGACACCTGCACGCGGCTCGGCATCATCGTGTCGTCGAGCCAGCATGCCGATACGCCGTCCTACGCCACCGCCGAGTTCACCTGGGGCATGATCCTCGCGGCGATGCGCGCGATCCCGCAACAGATGGCGGCGCTGAAGGCGGGCAAGTGGCAGATCGGCGTCGGTCATACGCTGCGCGGCAAGACGCTCGGCATCTATGGCTACGGCCGCATCGGCGCCGTGGTCGCGGGCTATGGCAAGGCGTTCGGCATGAACGTGCTGGTCTGGGCGCGCGAGCCGGCGATGGCGAAGGCGCGCGCCGACGGCTATGAGACATCAGTCAGCAAGGCGGATTTCTTTGCCCGCTGCGACGTGCTGTCGCTGCATATGCGCTTGGTCGACGCGACGCGCGGCATCGTCAAGGCGGAAGACCTCGCGCGGATGAAGCAGACCGCGCTGATCGTCAACAACAGCCGCGCGCCGCTGATCGAGCCGGGCGCGCTGGTCAATGCGCTGCGTGCCGGCCGGCCCGGGATGGCCGCGATCGACGTCTACGAGAAGGAGCCGCTGCGCGACACGGCGGACCCGCTACTCAACATGGACAATGTGGTCTGTACGCCGCATCTCGGCTACGTCTCGCGCGACGAGTACGAAATCCAGTTCACCGACATTTTCGACCAGATATTGGCGTACGCGGCGGGTACGCCGACCAATGTCGTGAACCCGGATGTGCTGGCACATCCGCGCCCGCGCGGCTGAGCAGCGTCGTTCATGCTCGATCGGCCGGCTCGATGGGGCGGCCGTGTCATCTCTCGTTCAGCGAGGCCAGTGAGCCGCTGAGGTCACCCTGCCGACGATCCTCTTGATGCCGCCGAGTGCCTTCTGTCCCTTGCCCTTGGCTTCCAGGATCGCGCCTCTGCCCTGCATCGCCGGAGAGCCGGTGACCTTGCCAAGACGCCGCTTGAACCTGCCGATCGCCTCGTTGGCCGTGCCCTTGATCCTATCGGTCGTGCTACCCATGAAATTACTCCTTCGAATACGCTGAGATAACGCGCCGGAACATGGCGATGTTCCGATTCGGCGAGGTTCCGATTTTCCGCTCGCCTGCGCGGCTGCTTTTCGCTAGCGTTCCACGCACGAAATCAGGCCAACGAAAGCAAGAATGATGAGCGGTTCCCACGATCACACCCATTCCCACGACCATCACCATCACGACGACGAGCGCTGGAAGCACGACGGCGTCCGCGTGATTCCCGGCAACCAGCTCGATCCGAATGTGCCGTCGACCGCCGGCATGGACCGCAAGGCCGCGATCAATTTTGCCCGGGTCGGGGCGCAGAAATTGTGGGCAGGCACCGTCAGCATCAAGCCGGATGCCAAGACCGGCGCGCATCATCACGGCCATCTCGAAAGCATCATCTATGTCGTCAAGGGCAAGGCGCGGATGCGCTGGGGCGAGAAGCTGCAGTTCACCGCCGAGGCCGGCCCCGGCGACTTCATCTTCGTGCCGCCCTACGTGCCGCATCAGGAGATCAACGCCAGCCGCGACGAGGTGCTGGAATGCGTGCTGGTGCGCTCCGACGGCGAGGCGGTCGCGATCAATCTCGACATCGAGCCGATCGAGAAGCCGGAGACCGTGCTGTGGGTCGACCCGGTGCACCGCCATCCCGACGAGAAGAAATAGCCGCGACATTTGCGTCGAGATTCCGGGTTCACGCTTCGCGTGCCCCGGAATGACAGTCCAGGGGAGGAGGCCAGCATGACGCTCGTGCGTTACGAGAGCGCCGACCACGTCGCGACCATCACGATGGACCGCGTCTCCTCGCACAACGCGCTCAACAATGCGCTGTGCGACGAGCTGCAAAATGCCTGGCGGCGCTTTCGCGACAGCGATGACCGCGTCGCGGTGCTGGCCTCGGCCGAGGAGAAGTACTTCTGTGTCGGCGCTGACGTCCGGGATTTCCCCGCCAATATGTGGCAGGCGGTGCCCGGGCTCGGTGTCGAGCTCGACAAGCCGGTGATCGCGGCGACGTCGGGCTGGGTGGTGGGCGGCGGCTTCGTTCTGGTGCAGATGGCCGACATCTGCGTCGCCTCGGAGACGACGCGGTTCGTCTATCCGGAAGCCAAGATCGGCACCACCGGCGGCGGCGTCTCCTCGGTGCTGGCGCGCATGCCGCACAAGATCGCGATGGAGTTCCTGCTCGTCGGCGAGGAGCTGTCGGCCGAGCGGGCCTACCAGATCGGCTTCGTCAACCGCATCACGCCACCGGGGCAGCACCTTGCGGCGGCGCAGGAGCTGGCGGCCAAGATCGCGGGCAACGCGCCGCTGGTGGTGCAGGCGCTCAAGAAGCTCGCGCGTGACGCGATGCCGAAGGGGCCGCTGGAGACGGTCGCGGAGGTGCGCCGGCAGCTCGACGCCATCAAGGACAGCGACGACCTCAAGGAAGGCGCCAGGGCGTTCAGCGAGAAGCGCAAGCCGAGATTTACGGGGCGATGACCTTTTCCGTCATTGCGAGGGGCTCGCGACAAAATTGCAAGCAATTTTGCGCTGCGACGAAGCAATCCATCTGTCCCCGAGCGGAGATATGGATTGCTTCGCTGCGCTCGCAATGACGGGGCCTAACCCCTAGGCAAACACCCGGTGATCGATCACACCGTTCGGCACCACATAGCCGTAACGCGTGTTCGACGGCTCTACGCCAGCCTTCTCATACTGCGCCTTCATCATCGCAAAGCGATCGCCCTTGAGGTCGAGCATCGCGCGCTTCGGCTGGATGTTGTAGAGCCGGGCGTTGTTGTCGCCGAAGATCGCCGTCTTCACCGGCCCGTCGGCGGGGCCGAGCGGTGCGTAACCGAACTTCTTCTGCATCATCTCGGGGATCTCCAGCCGCCGCAGGCCCTCGATCTGCCATTGCGGCGCGCCGGTCCACAGCGCATCGGTACCCCAGCAGACGTGGTCGGCGCCGAGCCCCTTGATCAAGGTCCCCATCAGCGCGGCGCAGACATTGGGTTCGGCGACCAGCGTGGTCGCGAACAATTGCCCGACATCGCCATAGACATTGTTGACGCCGTACTGCGCCGGGATGTCGGCGAGATCCGAGGTCCAGGCGATGCGGCCGGTGCGCTCGAACTCGGCGAGCGCGACCTTCGGATCGCCGCCGACATGGCGATAGGCCGAGTGGTAGATGATGAAGTTGAGCTGCGGCCAGTCCTTGGCGGCCTTTCCGACATCGGCAACGTCGGCGAAGCCGCGCAGATTCGGATACTGCTTCTCTATCCCGGGCGGAAACAGTCCCTTGTGGACGCAGACGTTCCTGATGCCCGCCTTCACCATCTTCTCATAACCCTTGTAGGCGACCTTCTCGTCGTCAAGCCGCCAGGGGTAGCGACTGATCTCCTTGTGGGTGTTGTCGCCGATCGTGTAGCCCTTGCAGGATTCCGGCTTCAGCGCCAATGCGGCGTCGAGCTTGTCGAGCCAGCCGGGCTGCCCGGGCGTGAAGATGGCGTGGCAGAACACGCGCCGCGAGCCGGCCTCGTCGTTCATTTTCTTGCGCGCGTCGGCCATCTGCTCGTTGGTCAGGAACCAGTCCTGCTCGATATCCGACGGCGCCGAGGAGATCAGCGCGATCTTGGTGTCGGAATCGAGAAACATCTCCTTCTTGTAGTTGTCGAACTTGAGATCCTCGATGGTCTGCTCGTGATCGTTGAGCTCCTTGTTCCAGCCGGCCTTGCCGACCGCCTTGCGCATTTCCACAAAACCCATGATGCGGGTGTCGTCGCGCAGGAAATGCGTGTGCATGTCCATGATGAACTGGTCTTTCAGGGAGTTGGCGCGCTCCTGCGCCATTGCGGGTGTCGCGGCCTCCGCCGGCGTCACGACGAATAGCTCCCCGTAAACCTGGTTCATCGCGACGAAGGAGGCGGCCATGCCGGCCGCGGTCTGGAAGAATCTCCGGCGATCGAGGCCCTGCTTGCCGCCGAGATCGTCGGCCATCGCGAGCAGCCGCGCCTCGACCTCGCGCTGACGTTCGTTCTGCGGGTCGGGATAGAATTCGTCGCTGGAGACGATCTGGGTCGGGATCGGCGTCTGGTGCTGGCACAGTTCGGAGGGCATCAAGGCGGCAAGTTCATCGTCGGTGAGATTGCTGCTCATTCTTCGCTCCCGCTTCTCGCCGGATTTTTCCGGTCGGATCGCGGAGACTAGGACCAAGTCCGCCCGTCGTCCGCGCCGTTTGCCGGAAACCGCATTCACAAAATCGTGCATCGGATTGGCGGACGCGAGATGCGCCCGTCGCGCAACCGGACATGCGCGCTGCTATGCTCGATCGCACCGGATCGGACGAAGAAATCCGGAAGGGAGCGAACCATGATGTCATCTGACCATTCGCGGCGCAGCATGATCAAAGCCATCGGCATTGCAACGGCCGCCGGCGTGTTCGGCGCAGCGTCGGCACAGGCAGTGCCCGCGGTTCCTGTCGAAGGAGAAATATGGAGCAACGAATACTGGGCGAAGAAGGGTGACATCCCCTTGTGGATGTTCCGCAAGCGGATCGGTGCGCCGAAGCCGGGCGAGCCCGCGCGGCCGGTGGTGTTCTTCGTCCACGGCTCGTCGGTGACATCACGGGTGTTCGACCTCACGGTGCCGGGCAAGGGCGAGTATTCGCTGCTGAACACATTTGCCCGCTACGGCTTCGATTGCTGGACCATGGACCACGAGAACTACGGCAAGTCCGGCCGCACCTCGGGCAATGCGGATATCGCGAGCGGCGTCGAGGATCTGAAGGCCGCGGTCGAGGTGATCGCGCGCGAGACCGGGCAGGGGCGATACCACTTCGTCGGCGAATCCTCCGGCGCGTTGCGGGCCGGCGCTTTCGCAATGGCCGCACCCGAGCGCATCGACCGCCTGGTGTTCGCGGCCTTCACCTACAAGGGCGAGGGCTCGCCGACGCTGGCAAAGCGCGCCGAGCAGCTCGCATATTATCGCAGCCACAACATGCGCAAGCGCGACCGCGACATGATCCGCTCAATCGCAACCCGCGACAGGCCCGGCACGTCGGACCCCGCCGTGGTCGAGCTGCTGGCCGATGTCGAGATGCAGTTCGGCGACCAGATCCCGACCGGCACCTATCTGGACATGACCGCCAATTTGCCGGTGGTGCATCCGGAGAAGGTGCTGGCGCCGGTGCTGCTGGTCCGCGGCGAATATGACGGCATCGCCGCGGTTCCGGACCTCGAGGAGTTCTTCAACAAGCTGCCGAACGGCGATCGGCAGTTCATCATCCTGCCCGGCACCGCCCATTCGGTGGCGCTTGCCACCAATCGGGAGCTGTTCTGGCATGTGACGCGGGCATTCCTGACCATGCCGACACCGATTGTGACCTGACGTCACCCTGCGGCAGGACGCCGCAAGAAAAATCGGCGCGGTGATGTCGGGACGCGGCGAGGCGGTTCGTCCTCGGGGCACAACCCCGCGAAAAGGAGCGCCTTTCATGGCCAAGCCGACAATGATCTTCGTCAACCTGCCGGTCAGCAATCTCGCCCACGCGACCGCCTTCTATGAGGCGATCGGCGCGACCAAGAACGCGCAATTTTCCGACCACACCGCCTCCTGCATGGTGATCTCCGACACGATTCACGTCATGCTGCTGACGCACGACAAGTTCCGCGAATTCACCCCGAAGAAAATTGCCGACACCAAGTCCACGAGCGAAGTGCTGATCTGCCTGTCCGCCGACAGCCGCGACGCGGTCGACGGCTACGTCGCCAAGGCGAAGGGCGCGGGCGGCAGCGCCGATCCGTCGCCGCAGCAGGATTACGGCTTCATGTACGGCCGCAGCTTCGAGGATCCCGATGGTCACATCTGGGAAGTGATGTGGATGGACGTCGAGGCGGCGATGAAGGCGCAGTCCGCCGCGGCGACCGCCTGATCGCATCCCGTCATCACGAGGAGCTCAGCATGTCCAAGGTATCTCCCTGCCTGTGGTTCAACGGCGAGGCCGAGGAGGCCGCGAACCTCTACGTCTCGCTGCTGCCCAACTCTCGGATCGAGACGGTCCAGAAGAACGTCATCGACAGCCCCGGCGGAAAGGCCGGCACGGTGCTGCTGGTCGAATTCACGCTCGCCGGTCAGCGCTTCATGGCGCTGAACGGCGGGATGAGGATGGAGCATACCCACGCGGTCTCGTTCGCGATCGACTGTGTCGACCAGGCCGAGGTCGATCGCCTGTGGGATGCGCTGCTCGCGGCCGGCGGCACCGCCGAGCAGTGTGGCTGGCTGCGCGATCGTTATGGCGTCGCTTGGCAGATCGTGCCGGCGGCGGTCCGCCAATATCTCGGCGGGCCCGACGCCGCCGGCGCCGCGCGTGTGATGCAAGCCGTGCTCGGGATGATCAAGCTCGATATCGAAGGTCTGCGCCGGGCCTATCAGGGCGAGGCGGCGGCGTAAGGCAAGGCTTCGCTGGCATCGCCCGGCGCGCCGCCTTCGCTAAAGCTTCGGCGCGTCAGGGATTCGTGGCCTCGTCGAAGCCTTGGCGTAGACGGGACCGGGCGATCCAGCATTCCAGAGACTTCGGTGCTCCGCCGACACGCGGCGTACTGGATGCCCCGCATGAAGCGGGGCATGATAGTGCGCCTGCCACCGTGAACCCGGCTGCGGCCCGGCGGTGCCGTCCAAGGAACGGGTCGGTGATCCAGCCGTTGTGACGCGGAAGCCAAGTCGGCCGCCACAATCGAACCAGCCCTGGTTGCCAATTGTCGGCACGATGGTTCCGTCACATGACCGTGGCGACGGATCGCGGATGCAGCTGATATCGTATATTTGTCGCAAGCTGCGTTCCCCTCGCACCGTGCTTGCCCTTTGAACATCGTATCCAAATCTCCTTCTGTTCCGCGACGTCCCGCCGCGCGCACGGCGATCGTCGCGGCAATCGTCTTCATCGTCGCCCATGTCGTGCTGCTGCTCGGGATCACGGCGCCGGACAAGCTCTATTTCGACGAGGTGCATTACGTGCCGGCGGCGCGGCAGATGCTGCTGCCGGTGCGCGAGGGGGCGATCCTCAACCCGATGCATCCGCCGCTCGCCAAGGAGATCATCGCCCTCTCGATCAAGGCATTCGGCGACGTGCCGCTCGGATGGCGCTATCCCGCGGCGCTGTTCGGTGCGCTGGCGCTGGTCGGCGTCTATCTCGGCGGGCTTGCGCTGTTCGCGTCGCAGCAACGCGCGATCGCTGCCGCGCTGCTCGCCTTCTTCAACCAGATGCTGTTCGTGCAGTCGCGGATCGCGATGCTGGATATTTTCGCACTCGCCTTCGGCCTGTTCGCGATCGCGGCGTTCGTCCACGGCTTCAGGCAAAAGCAGCCGCAATCCGCCTTTGCGTTGGCGGGCCTCTTCGCGGGGCTTGCCAGTGCCTGCAAATGGAGCGGGCTGTTCGTGCTCGCGACCTGCATCGCGATCGTCGCTGTGATCCGCCTGATGCAAGGCTGGCGCACGCGCTTTGCCGACGGCAATGCGGAGGATTGGTACCGGCCGGAGCTATGGCCGGATTTTCGTCTTCCTCACTTCATCGTCTGTTTCGTGCTGATCCCGGCGGCCGTTTATCTCGCGACCTTCGTGCCGCTCTGCGGCCTCTCGTTCACGGATATCATCGAGGCGCAGCGCCGCATCTTTGCCGACAACACCACGACCGCCATCGCGGGCCACACCTATATGAGCTCGTGGCCGTCCTGGCCGTTCCTGCTGCGCCCTGTCTGGTACCTGTTCGAGAAGGTCGGTGATGACAGGTTCGCCGCGATCGTGCTCCTCGGCAACCCGTTGGTGCTGTGGCCGGCATTGATCGCGCTGATCATTGCGCTGCGCGACTGGATCGTCGGGCGCGGCCGTGATGCATTTCTCGTGCTGGCGTTCTACCTCGGCCCGTATCTCGCCTGGGCGCTGCTGCCGCGCACGCTCGGTTTCATCTATTACTATCTCCCCGCGGCGACCACCGCGAGTTTCGTGCTGGTCTACGCCTTGACGCGCAAGGGTGCGCCGCGCTGGCTGCTGTGGGCGTTCGTTGCGGTTGGATGCGCAGGGTTTGTTGCGATGCTGCCGGTCACGGCTGCTGTCATCGAGACGTCGATGGCGACGTTCAACCGGTTGATGCTGTTTCAGGGCTGGATATGACGGTCTTTAAAGCAAAGTGATCCGCCTGCCGGGCATGGCAGGCGGATCGAGGCTGCGGGAGGTTACTGCGAGGCGGTCTTGGTATCCATGTTGACGACCTGCACGCGTCGATTGGTCGGGTCCATCGGCGCGCTCGGGTCCTTCGGCCGGGTCTTTCCGTAGCCGACCGTCACGAGATCCGAGCCGTTCAGGCCGTAATGCTCGACCAGAAATTTCTTGATGGTGTCGGCGCGGCGCTCCGACAGGTCCTGGTTATAGGCCTCGCCGCCGATCGCGTCGGTGTGGCCGGCGACGACGAAGGTCGAGCCCTTCATGCTGGCATCGGACAGTGCCTTGCCGAGCTCCTGCATCGCCTGGGTCGAGCCCTTGCTGATGTCGGCCGAGTTGTAGTCGAAGTGGATCTCCAGATCGATCTTCGGCTTGTTCGCCGCGATGTCGGCGATCTCCTGGCGTTCAACGCGCGACAACGAACGGGTCTGCCGGTTGCGGACGGTGTTGAGGAAGCTTGCCTCCTTGGCGGAAGCCGCGAGGTCGACCTGCGTGCCGGCGGAAAGGCCGCGGGTGGCCGACTTCGGCTTCAGCGCATTGAGAATCTGTGCGGCCGGAACGGCCTCGCTGCCGGCCAGTGCGACGCCCGCCGTCATCGACAGCGCGGCGCCGATTGTCAGAAAAGACAAGGAAAAAGAGCGGGTCATGGTTTTCGTCCTCAAATGTCGGGCTAGCCAATCCGGCTTGCTGTCGTTTTGATGCTGGAAGAATAGGACCGGTTCAAAGCCCGGAATGTGATCTGGGTCACGGTTGGGTGTGCCGCCCCGCCTTGCGCCAGGCAGGGCAGGCGGGAGAGCGAGGACATCATGGCCCACGTCAATCGCGTCCTCCGCTCGATCAATGACGAAGCCGCCTCGCGCTACGTCGATATCTTCCTTCGCCCGGACGGCACCATCGGCTTCGAGGAATATCGGCGGGACGCCGAAGATGGCCGCGGCTGGTTTCCGGTTGGCGGGCATTCGTCCCGCATCTTCCATGGAGAAAGCGCCGCGCTCGCGGCGGCGACCAGGGACGTTCCGTGGTTGCGGCGGGTCGTCGGATCGACGTAGCCGCTCCGAATGATGCGGAGCTGATTTCCGCCGCGCGGCTCTCCACAGCTGCGCGAATCTCACTACATTGCTGGGGCAATGTCCCGCGCCGCCGAACCCCTTTTGTTGAACAATGCTGCCGCCCGCCATATCTGGCTGCGCGCGCAGCGGCTCGATACAAAGGTGCCGTTCGGCGAGGGGGCGTCAGCGGTGGCGGCCGCCGTCGATCATCTCGGCTATGTGCAGATCGACACCATCAACGTGATCGAGCGCTGCCATCACCACATCCTGTTCAGCCGCATTCCGGACTACCGCCGCGCCGACCTCAAGCAGGCGCAGAGCCGGGACAAGAGCGTGTTCGAGTACTGGACGCACGCGCTGTCCTACATTCCGTCCAAGGACATCGGCTTCTTCCTGCCGGCGATGAAGGCGCACAAGCGCGAGGGCCACAAATGGTTCTCGTCGGTGACCCCGGCGGATACGCGCAAGGTGCTGCGGCTGCTTCGTGCCGGTCCGCTGACGATCCGCGACATCGATGACGACGTGCTGACCGAGAAGGAGCATCTCTGGCAGAGCCGCAAGCCCTCCAAGCGCGCGCTGCAGCTCGCCTTCTACGGCGGCGTGGTCACGATCAGCGAGCGCGCCGGCATGCTGAAGACCTATGAGTTGATGACCCGGCACTTCGGCTGGGACAAGCCGCCGAAGCCGGCCCCGGCCTCGGCCCGGACCGCCTATCTGCTCGACCGCGCGCTGCGCTCGCAGGGCATCGTCAGCCTGGATTCGATCTGCCATCTCGATGCGCCGAGCAAGAAGGCGGTACGCAGCCTGATCGAGGCGCGCCTGCGCCGCAAGGAACTGGTCCGGGTCGCGCTGGAAGGCGCCGGCAAGCAGGAGCATTGGGCACGGCCCGAGGTGCTGGACGCGACCGGCGAGGGTGATCCCACCCTGGTTCACATCCTCTCGCCGTTCGATCCGCTGATCATCCAGCGCAAGCGCACCGAGCTGTTCTTCGGCTATGGCCACCGTTTCGAGGCCTATGTGCCGAAGGAGAAGCGCCTGTTCGGCTATTTCGCGCTGCCGGTGCTGGTCGGTGACGACATCGTCGCCGCCCTCGACCTCAAGACCGACCGGCAGAGCAAGAAGCTCCTGATGCAGAAATGGAGCTGGGTCGGCAACGGCAAGAAGCAGGCGGCACGCAAGGAGCTGAAGCGGCGCATCGAGGAAGAGCTCGACCGCTTCGAGCGCTTCCAGCTCGCGGACTAGCTTCCATCGATGATCAGATTGCGTTGAGTAAGCATCAGCATCGCATCTGCGTTCCCTCTTCCGCTTGCGGGGGAGGGCTAGGGTGGGGGCTCTCTCCACGAGTCGTATCGCGGAGAGAGCCCCCACCCGGTTCGCATCTGTCGATGCGAACCGACCTCCCCCGCAAGGGGGAGAGGTGCAGCGAGTTCGCCGCGGGACCCGATTCCACCTAACCGCATCGCGCTTCAGCACTGTCGCCGCTGGTCGTCCGTTTGTCGCTTGGGGTTCCCGTTTGCGCTGTGAGCTATGAGTTTTTGCCATTGCTCAAAGCGGAGCCAGCCAATAATCCTCACGGCAAGCAACACCCGGGGAAAGCTCATGAGCCAGACAGCAACCATCGCGCCCGATCGCGGCGTCCGCAGCGAGATCGAGACGTCGACGATCCGCGCGATCTCCTGGCGGCTGATCCCGTTCCTGATCCTGGCCTACTTCTTCTCCTATCTCGACCGCGTCAATCTCGGTTTCGCCGCGCTCACCATGAACAGCGAGCTGAAGTTCTCGCCGGTGGTGTTCTCGTTCGGCGCCGGCATTTTCTTCATCGGCTATTTCATTTTCGAGGTGCCGAGCAACCTGGCGCTGGAGCGGTTCGGCGCCAGCAAGTGGATCGCCCGCATCATGGTGAGCTGGGGCATCCTCTCGGCGTTGATGGCGGCGGTCTATGACGAGCACAGCTTCTACGCGCTGCGCTTCTTCCTCGGGGTGGCCGAGGCCGGCTTCTTCCCCGGCATCATCCTCTATCTGACCTACTGGTACCCGGCCGAGTATCGTGCGCGCTTCCTCGCCGCCTTCGCGCTCGCGGTGCCGATCTCGACCGTGATCGGCGCGCCGATCTCCGGCCTGCTGCTCGGCCTCGACGGCGTGATGGGCTTGAAGGGCTGGCAGTGGCTGTTCGTCATCGAGGGCATTCCCTCGGTGCTGCTCGGCATCGTCACCTGGTTCTACCTGACCGACCGGCCGGAGAAGGCCGAGTGGCTCTCGGCCGAGCAGAAGGCGTGGCTCAAGGCGAAGCTCGACGCCGAGGTCGCGGCCAAGCAGGCGGCGAAGCATTTCACCTTGGGCGAGGCGCTGTCCTCGCCCAAGGTGCTGGCGCTCAGCGCGATCTATTTCGGTTTCGTCGCCTCGCTCTACGGCATGCAGTTTTGGCTGCCGCAGATCGTCAAGGCGTTCGGTCTGACCAACGCGCAGACCGGCTTCGTCACCGCGATCCCGTACGCATTCGGCACCGTCGCGATGATCCTGTGGGCGCGCCGTTCCGATGCCACCCGCGAGCGCGTGTTCCATGTCGGCGCGCCGCTGCTGCTGACCGCGCTGGCGCTCGCGGTCTCCAGCTACATCACCGATCCGGTCATGACGATGGTGGTGCTGACGGTCGCCGCGATCGGCGTGTTCTGCACCTTCGCGGTGTTCTGGACGCTGCCGACCGCCTGGCTCTCCGGCACCGCTGCCGCCGGCGCGATCGCGCTGATCAACTCGATCGGCAACCTCGCCGGTTTCGGCGGGCCCTATCTGATCGGCTGGGTCAAGGAAGCCACCGGCAGCACGTCGACCGGGCTGCTGGTGCTGTCGCTGTTGCCGCTCGCGGCGGGCCTGCTGGTTTTCCTCGGTAGCCATGAGACCAAGACCGAGTTCGCGGGGGCGAAGTAGCTCGCCCTCAAATCACGTGCTCCCGTAGCCCGGATGGAGCGCAGCGCAATCCGGGGACCCTCCCGCCACCGGTGAGGTCCCGGATTTCGCTCCGCTTCACCCGGGGCTACGCATTTTCCGAACTCCGCACCCGCCAAATCCGATCCCGCTCACGAATTGGTTATCACTGACGAATATTGACATTTATCAGTGATAAATCGATACTCTTCATCAGTCGTCAGCCCGATGGAGATTTCAGATGTTCGTTCGTTCCGTTTTCTCGAGCTATTACAAGCTCTTAACCGGAGCGTCGCTGGCTTTCGCGGTGTTCGCGCTGACCGGCTGCAATGAAAAGGCGGCTGAAAACGCCGATCCGGGACGCCCCGTTCTGGTGGCGACCGTCCATTATGAAGCTGAAACCCCTGAGCGCAGCTTTGTCGGCACCATCAAGCCCCGTATCGAAGCCGATATGGGCTTTCGGGTCGCCGGCAAGGTGGCCAAGCGGCTGGTCGAGGTCGGACAGACAGTCGACGTCGACCAGCCCTTGGCCACCCTCGACGAGGTCGACCTGAAGCTGCAGGCCGAGCAGGCGGAGGCGGAATTCCGCGCCGCCACCGGCGTGCTCGCGCAGGCCGGCGCCGCCGAGCAGCGCGCCAAGGATCTGAAGGCCAAGGGCTGGACCACCGACGCGGCACTCGATTCCGCCAAGGCCGCCGGCGACGAGGCCCGCGCGCGGCTGAACCGTGCCGAGCGCTCGGTCGAGCTGACCAGGAATTCCCTCTCTTATGCAACGCTGGTGGCCGACACCCGGGGTGTCGTCACAGCGACCATGATCGAGCCCGGCCAGGTGGTTGCCGCGGGCCAGGCTTCGATCCGTGTCGCCCGACTTGGCGAGAAGGAAGCTGTCGTCGCGATCCCAGAGACGCTTCTTGCTCGTGCCAGGTCGGGCGTAGCCACGGTGACGCTGTGGTCGGACGCCAAGAAGAGCTATGCCGCCAGGCTGCGCGAGGTCGCGCCGCAGGCCGATCCCGCCACCCGCACCTATCTCGCAAAATTCTCGCTGCCGGACGCCGACGAGGCGGTTTCGCTCGGCATGACCGCGACGCTGACGCTCGCCGACAAGGCGAGCGAGCGGGTGGCCAAGTTGCCTCTGTCGGCGCTGTACAGCCAGGGCGGCGATCCCTCGCTCTACATCGTCGACGACAAGGGCGACATCGCGCTGAAGCCGGTCAAGGTGAAGGCCTATGAGAGCAACAACGTCGTCATCTCCGGCGGCGTCGACGATGGCGCCAAGGTGGTCGCCCTCGGTGTGCAGAAACTCGATCCGAGCCAGAAGGTGCGGGTCGTGTCGTCGCTGTCGTTCTAACCCTCGCATAGCAGCGGAAACGGTTCTGGGACTGGTCTAGAACTTGGAGAGTTCGATGAAGCGCTTCAACCTTTCGGCCTGGGCGGTCAGCCATCCGACGCTGGTCCTGTTCCTGATGATCATCCTCGCCGCCGCGGGCTTCTTCTCCTACGAGAAGCTCGGCCGCGCCGAGGATCCGTTCTTCACCGTCAAGGTGGTGAACGTCTCGGTGATGTGGCCGGGCGCGACCTCGCAGGAAATGCAGATGCAGGTCGCCGATCCGATCGAGAAGAAACTGCAGGAGCTGCCGTTCTTCGACAAGGTGCAGACCTATTCCAAGCCGGGCTTCACGGCGATGCAGGTCTCCTTCAAGGATTCGACCTCGCCGAAGGACGTGCCCTATCTCTTCTATCTCCTGCGCAAGAAGCTGGTCGATGTGCAGGGCGAGCTGCCCTCCGGCATACTCGGTCCCGTCGTCAACGACGAATTCTCCGACGTCGATTCGATCCTCTATATGATGACCGGCGACGGCGCCAATTATGCGCAGCTCAAGAAGGTCGCGGAGGGTTTTCGCCAGCGCCTGCTCAAGGTGCCGGGCGTCACCAAGATCGATCTCTACGGCACCCAGGACGAGCGTATTTTCGTCGAGTTCTCGCATGCCAAGCTGGCGACGCTCGGCATCACGCCGCAGGCGCTGTTCGATTCGCTCGCCAAGCAGAATAACGTCACCCCGGCCGGTACCGTCGAGAGCTCATCGCAGCGCGTGCCGCTGCGCGTCACCGGCGCGCTTGACGGCGTCAAGGCGGTTGCCGAGACGCCGGTCGAGAGCAACGGCCGCGTGTTCCGGCTCGGCGATATCGCGACCGTAAGCCACGGCTATGTCGATCCGCCGAGCTTCAAGGTGCGTCAGGAAGGCAAGCCGGCGCTCGGCATCGGCGTCGTCACCGCCAAGGGCGCCAACATCCTCGAGCTCGGCAAGGAGGTCCAGAAGGCGACCGCCGAGTTCCTGAAGGCGGTGCCGCAGGGCGTCGATGTCCAGCAGATCGCCGACCAGCCCAAGGTGGTCGAGCACGCCGTCGGCGAGTTCGTGCACTCCTTCGTCGAGGCGCTCGCGATCGTGCTGTTCGTCTCCTTTGTCGCGCTCGGCTGGCGCACCGGCATCGTGGTCGCGCTGTCGGTGCCGCTGGTGCTCGGCATCGTCTTCATCGTGATGAACGCAATGTCGCTCGACCTGCACCGTATCACGCTCGGCGCGCTGATCATTGCGCTCGGCCTTTTGGTCGACGACGCCATTATCGCGGTCGAGATGATGGTGGTGAGGATGGAGCAGGGCTGGGACCGCATGAAGGCGGCGTCCTTTGCCTGGGAATCCACCGCGTTTCCGATGCTCACGGGAACGCTGGTCACGGCCGCTGGCTTCCTCCCCATCGGCTTTGCCAATTCTGCGGTCGGCGAATATGCCGGCGGCATCTTCTGGATCGTGGCGATCTCGCTGGTCGCCTCCTGGTTCGTCGCGGTGATCTTCACGCCCTATATCGGCGTCAAGCTGTTGCCCAACATCAAGGTGCACCAGAACCACGATCCGCACGCGATCTACGAGACGCGGATGTATCGCGGCCTGCGCAGCGTCGTGCAGTGGTGCGTCGATCACCGCATCAAGGTGGTGGCGGCGACCGTCGGCGTCTTCGTTGCCTCCATCGTTGCGTTCGGCCACGTCCAGCAGCAGTTCTTCCCGCTGTCGGAGCGGCCCGAGTTGTTCCTGCAGCTGCGTCTGCCCGAGGGCACCGCCTTCAACGTCACCGAGAAGGCGGTGAAGCAGGCCGAAGGGCTGCTGAAGGGCGATGACGACATCCAGACCTACACCGCCTATGTCGGCCAGGGCTCGCCGCGCTTCTGGCTCGGCCTCAACCCGCAGCTGCCGAACGAGGCGTTTGCCGAGATCGTGATCCTCGCCAAGAACGTCGAGGCGCGAGAGCGCGTTAAGGCCAAGATCGAGCAGGCCGCCGCCGACGGCGCTTTGAACCAGGCGCGGGTCCGGGTCGACCGCTTCAATTTCGGTCCGCCGGTCGGCTTCCCGGTCCAGTTCCGCGTGATCGGCCCCGATGCCAACAAGGTGCGCGACATCGCCTACCAGGTGCGCGACGTCATGCGCCAGAACAAGAACGTCAAGGACGTCCAGCTCGACTGGAACGAGCAGTCGCCCTACCTGAAGCTCGCCGTCGACCAGGATCGGGCGCGTGCGCTCGGCCTGACCCCGCAGGACGTCTCGCAGGCGCTGGCGATGCTGATCTCGGGCGCGCCGGTCACCACGATCCGCGACGGCATCGAGAAGGTCGGCGTGGTCGCCCGCGCGGTGCCGTCCGAGCGGCTCGATCTCGGCCGCGTCGGCGATCTCACCATCACCACGCGCAACGGCGTCGCCGTCCCGCTGCAGCAGATTGCCAAGATCGAATATGCGCATGAGGAGCCGATCCTGTGGCGGCGCAACCGCGACATGGCGATCACCGTGCGCTCCGACGTCGTCGACGGCGTGCAGGCGCCCGACGTCACCAACCAGATCTCGCCGAAGCTGAAGGACATCCAGGCCCATCTCGAGCCAGCCTACCGGATCGAGCCGGGCGGGGCGTTCGAGGAATCCGCCAAGGGCAATGCGTCGATCTTCATCCTCTTCCCCGTGATGGTGATGGTGATGCTGACGCTGCTGATGATCCAGCTGCAGAGCTTCTCGCGCCTGTTCCTGGTGTTCCTGACCGCGCCGCTCGGCATCGTCGGCGCCTCGCTGGGGCTCAACGTCGCCAACCAGCCGTTCGGCTTCGTGGCGCTGCTCGGCCTGATCGCGCTCGCCGGCATGATCATGCGCAACGCCGTGATCCTGGTCGACCAGATCGAGAGCGACGTGGCGTCCGGCCTGACCCGGCGCGAGGCGATCGTCGAAGCCACCGTCCGGCGCGCCCGGCCGGTGGTGCTGACGGCCCTGGCCGCCATCCTCGCCATGATCCCGCTGTCGCGCTCGGCATTCTGGGGCCCGATGGCGATCACCATCATGGGCGGTTTGTTTGTTGCGACTTTCCTGACCTTGCTGTATCTGCCGGGCCTTTACGCCCTCTGGTTCCGCAAGACCCTCGAGGAAAGCGGCTCCGAGCAAACCAATACTGCGCCGCAGCATGCCGGCGATGCGCAACGCGCATTTCCGCTTGCTGAGGCGGCCGAATAATTGAAGATTGAGCAGGCCAACATGACACTGATCTCGGAACATAGCGAAACCGACACCCGCGAGCGGATTCTCGTGGTGGCGGAGCGCTTGTTCCGGCAGATCGGGTATCAGAAGACGACGGTCGCCGACATCGCCAAAGAGCTGCGGATGAGCCCCGCCAACGTGTACCGCTTCTTCGATTCGAAGAAGTCGATCCACGAGGGCGTGGCCCGCGGCCTGATGGGCGAGGTCGAGATCGAGGCCCGGCGCATCGCGCGCTCGGAAGGGCCGGCGGCGCCACGCTTGCGCCAGATGATGACGACCATCAATCGCATGAACACCGAGCGCTATGTCGGCGATTCCAAGATGCACGAGATGGTCGAGATCGCGATGCAGGAGGACTGGGACGTCTGCGTCGCCCATATGGAGTGTATCGCCTCCATTATCGGCGAGGTGATCGCGCAAGGAGCCGCGTCGGGGGAGTTCGAGATCAAGGACCTGCAGCTCGCCTCGCTGTGCGCCTGCACCGCGATGATGCGGTTCTTCCATCCCCAGATGATCGCCCAATGTGCCACCAAGCCGGGCCCGACCATCGACCAGATGATCGATTTCGTGATCGCCGGCCTGTCGCCGCGCGGCCGCGCCAATTGAGCGCCAGGGCTGACATTTTCGTCAGTTGACTTCCTTGTCATTCCGGGGCGATGCGTAAGCATCGAACCCGGAATCTCGAGATTCCGGGTCTGGTCCTTACGGACCATCCCGGAATGACGAGGACGCAATCGTGACCGTCAAAGACCTGCATTTCTACGAGCCGAAGAACGGCCACGGCCTGAAGCACGACCCGTTCAACGCCATCGTCGCGCCGCGGCCGATCGGCTGGATCTCCTCGCGCGACAAGGGCGGCAACGTCAACCTCGCGCCCTACAGCTTCTTCAACGCGTTCTGCTATGTGCCGCCGATCATCGGCTTCTCCTCCACCAACTGGAAGGATAGCGTCGCCAACATCCAGGACACCGGCGAGTTCGTCTGGAATCTGGCGACGATGGATCTCGCCAGACACATGAACGCGACCGCGGCGCATGTCGCGCGCGATGTCGACGAATTCAGGCTCGCGGGGCTTACGCAGGTCGCCGGCAAGCTCGTCAACGTGCCGCGGGTCGCCGAAAGCCCGGTGTCGTTCGAATGCAAGGTGAGCCAGATCGTCCAGCTCCAGGGCGCCGACGGCAAGAAGGCCGAGGCCTGGCTGACGCTCGGCGAGGTCGTCGCCGTCCACATCGACAAGGCCTTCATCAAGGACGGCGTCTACCAGACCGGCCTCGCGCGCCCGATCGTCCGCGCCGGCCGCCGCGGCGACTACTTCGAGATCAAGCCGGAAAACATGTTCGAGATGATCCGGCCGGATTGAGTGCTGCTCTATCCTCCCTCTCCCCGTTCTTCACGGGGTCGAGACGAGCGAAGCTCGCTCTTAGAGGGTAGGGTGAGGGGCTGCTTCCACCAGTTGTGATGGTCGTGAGACCTGTACCCCTTCACCCTAAATTCAAGCTGCGCTTGAATTTCGACCTCTCCCCGCAAGCGGGGCGAGGTAAGGGACGTTGCTCCGCTGCGGATTCGTGCGCTCCGCAACGACGGCCCGCACCACAACAATGTGAAATTTCCGCGCGCGGGGATGAAAAACCGTCACTCGCAACCTCTCCGAGAGCAGTCTAACCTCCACCCGCCAGGCCGGATCAACGGCCGGCCAACAGAGTGGGAGGATGCGATGACACGCCACGAGCGGAGCGATCCGAACGAAGAACAACGCGATCCGAATGTTTCACGGCGCACGCTGGTTCAGGGACTTGCGGTTTCCGCCGCTGCCGTAGCTAGCATCGGCAACGCGCTGGCCCAGAACGCGCCCGCGCCGGTCGGGCCGCCGACGACGATCACCAGCCCGCCGCGCGACTTCAGTCCGCGCGGTGCGCCGACCACCTATTTCTGGGACCCCGACATCATCGCGGTCGATCCGTCCTTCAACGACCTTGCCCAGCCCAACACCTCGATCAAGCGCCTCTATACCGGCCTGTTGTGGGCGGAAGGCCCGGCCTGGAGTTCGCAGGGCCGCTATCTGCTGTGGAGCGACATCCCTAACAACCGGCAGATGCGCTGGTCGGAAGATGACGGCCATGTCAGCGTCTTCCGCATGCCGTCGAACTACTCGAACGGCAATTCGTTCGACTTCCAGGGCCGCCAGCTGTCCTGCGAGCATCTCACCCGCCGCGTGACGCGCTACGAGAATGACGGCACCGCGACCGTGCTCGCCGACAACTATCAGGGCAAGCGGCTGAACTCGCCGAACGACGTCGTCGCGCATCCGGACGGCAGCTACTGGTTCACCGATCCGCCCTATGGCGGCCAGCTCTATGAGGGCGAGCCTGATGCCGCGGGCGGCCCGAGCAATCCGGCCGGCAAGCTCAATCCCCGGATCGGCCAGCCGGCGGGCTTCGTCCCGGCCAAGCGCGAACTGCCGACCAATTGCTACCGCATCGATCCCTCGGGCCGCGTCGATCTCGTGGTCAGCGAGGACCAGGTGCCGGATCCGAACGGCCTCTGCTTCTCGCCCGACTACAAGAAGCTCTACGTGGTCTCGACCGGCAAGGGACCGGGCGATAGCGGACCCGGCGGCAAGGGTGACGTTTTCGTGTTCGATGTCGGCGCCGACAACAAGCTTTCCAACGGCAAGCGGTTCAGCGATTTTACGATCGACGGCGTGAAGTGCGGACCGGACGGTATCCGCTGCGACGTCAACGGCAATGTCTGGTGCTCGAGCAATGCCGGCCGCGCGGTCGGTTACAGCGGCGTGACGGTGTGGTCGCCGGAAGGCAAGCTGCTCGGCCGTATCCGGCTGCCCGAGGTCTGCGGCAACATCACCTTCGGTGGTCCCAAGCGCAACCGCCTGTTCATGGCCGCAAGCCAGTCGCTCTACGCGGTCTATACCGCAACCCAGGGAGCGGGACCCGCCTAGCTCGTCCTGCATGGGGATGGCGTCTGCGCCATCCCCGGCTACCTGATTGTCGCAGCTCAGCTTTCGGAACTGAACGCGTGGCGTGCCGTTAACAAAATGGCGCCTGGGCCGCGTCAATTTCGCTTTATCTGCGAAGCGAAGTGTTCACCGGTGAACGGCACTTTCCGATAAGATCACCCATCCGCGCCGCCGTTTCATGAGGGATCCGCCATGAGCTTCCGCCGCGACTATATGACAAAACCGATCTTCTCCTGGGCGCGTGGCGTGCTGCCGACGATGTCGGACACCGAGCGCGAGGCGCTGGAAGCCGGCGACGTCTGGTGGGACGCCGATCTTTTCACCGGCAATCCCGACTGGTCGAAATTGCTGGCGTTCGCGCCGGCCAGATTGACCGAGGAAGAGCAAGCCTTCCTGCACGGTCCGGTCGACGAGCTCTGCAGGATGCTCGACGAATGGAAGATCAACTGGGAATGGCGCGACCTACCGCCCGAAGTCTGGGCCTTCATCAAAGCCAAGAAATTCTTCGGCATGATCATCCCGAAGGAATACGGCGGCCTCGGCTTCTCGCCCTACGCGCATTCCGAGGTGGTGCGCAAGATCTCGTCGCGCTCGCTGACCGCGGCCGTCACCGTGATGGTGCCGAACTCGCTCGGGCCCGGAGAGCTCTTGATGCGGTTCGGCACCAAGGAGCAGCAGGACAAATGGCTGCCGCGCCTCGCCTCCGGACAGGACATTCCATGTTTCGGCCTGACCAGCCCGGAGGCAGGCTCCGACGCCGCCTCGATGATCGACACCGGCATCATCTGCAGGGGCAATTTCGAAGGCCGTGAGGTGCTCGGCTTGAGGCTCAACTGGCACAAGCGCTACATCACGCTCGGCCCGGTCGCGACGCTGCTCGGCCTTGCCTTCAAGGCCTATGATCCCGATCACCTCGTCGGCAGCGAGGAAGAGCTCGGCATCACCGTCGCGCTGATCCCGACCCATCTGCCGGGCGTGTCGATCGGCCACCGCCATCTGCCGGCGATGCAGGTGTTCCAGAACGGCCCGAACTGGGGCAAGGACGTCTTCATCCCGCTCGACTACATCATCGGCGGCGAGGCACGGCTCGGTCATGGCTGGAAGATGCTGATGACGGCGCTCGCCGCCGGCCGCGGCATCTCGCTGCCGTCGCTGTCGGCGGCCGGCGCTGCCTATGCCGCGCGCACCACCGGCGCCTATGCCCGCATCCGCGAGCAGTTCGGCATCTCGATCTCGAAATTCGAAGGCATCGAGGAGCCGCTCGCCCGCATCGCCGGCACGGCCTATCTGCTCGACGCCGCGCGACGGCTGACCTGCGCCGCACTGAACGAGGGGCATCATCCCGCCGTCATCTCCGGGATCATGAAGCTGCACGCCACCGAGAGGATGCGGATCGCGATCGACGACGCCATGGACATCCATGGCGGCAAGGCCGTGATCGACGGGCCGCAGAATTATCTCGGCGGGCTCTACCGCTCGGTGCCGGTCGGCATCACGGTCGAGGGCGCCAACATCCTGACCCGCAATCTGATCGTGTTCGGGCAGGGCGCGATCCGCGCGCATCCATATCTGTTGCTGGAGATGAACGCGCTCGGCGAGACCGACCGCGACAAGGGTCTGACCGCGTTCGACACCGCGTTCTGGAAACATATCGGCCACAGCTTCGCGACCATGTTCCGCGCCTGGGGCCGCAGCTGGAGTTTTGGGATGTTCGCACCGGCGCCGGATGCCGGCGATGCGACCGAGTTCTATCGCCAGCTGTCGCGCTACTCGTCGGCGTTCGCGCTGTGCGCCGACATGGCGCTGCTCACCCTCGGCGGCGCGCTGAAGCGCAAGGAGATGCTCTCGGCACGCTTCGGCGACATCCTGTCCGAGCTGTATTTGCTCTCCGCTGCTTTGAAACGCTGGCAGGACGAGGGCCGACAGAAGGAGGATCTTCCCGCGCTCGAATGGTGCATGGCGTCCGGCTTCAAGACCATCGAGAACCGCTTTGCGGAAATCTTCGCCAATCTGCCGAACCGCCCGGTGGCTTGGCTGCTGAAATTCCTGGTCCAGCCGTTCGGTGCCCGCGTCACCGGCCCGACGGACCGCGTCGTGCAGCAATGCGCGCAGCTCGTGCTGTCGCCGTCAGCGGCGCGCGACCGGCTGACGCCGGACCTCGCCTTTGTCGAGGACGACGGCGGCATCGCAAGGCTGGAGAAGGCCTTCCGCCTCGTCACCGAGGCCGAGGATGCCGCCAAGCAGCTGCGCGCGGCGCGCCTGCATGACTGGAAGGAGGCGGTCAAGAAGGGCGTCATCACCGAGGCCGACGGCGAGAAGCTTGCCGCTGCCCACGAGGCCGTCGCCAAAGTCATCGAGGTCGATGATTTTGCGCCGGAGGCGCTGTCCCCGATTTACAAGAAATCCGCCGACGTGCATCAGTTCTTCCAGGAACTTGGTGAGCAGAGGGCGGCGAGCTGATGGCGCGACCAGTCTTTATCGTCGACGGCAGCCGGACGCCGTTCCTGAAGGCGCGCTCCGGTCCCGGCCCGTTCACCCCGGTCGATCTTGCCGTACAATGCGGTCGGCCGCTGCTGGCACGGCAGCCTTTCGCGCCCACCGCCTTCGACCAGGTGATCCTCGGCTGCGTCAACGTGATCGCCGACGAGATGAACCCGGCACGGGTTGCGGCGCTCAGGCTCGGTATGGGCGAACAGATGGTCGCCTTCACGGTGCAGATCAATTGCGGCTCCGGCATGCAGTCGATCGACACCGGCTATCGCTACATCCGCGAGGGCATCTCCGACCTGATCCTCGCCGGCGGTGCCGAAGCCTTGAGCCACGCGCCGCTGGTCTGGCCCAATTCGGGCGTGCGCTGGTTTGCCGGCTTCGCCGGCGCCAAGGGGCTAGGTGCCAAGATCGCCGCGGCGCTGAAGGTGAAGCCGAGTTACTTCAAGCCGATCATCGGCCTCGAGCGCGGGCTGACCGACCCGATCACCGAGCTCAACATGGGGCAGACCGCCGAGAAGGTCGGTCATCTCTTCGGCATTACGCGCGCGCAGTCTGATGCGTATGCCGCCGAGAGCCATCAGCGGCTGGCCAACGCGCAGCAGCAGGGCTTTCTCAAGGGCGAGGTCGAGACCGCGTTCTCCCGCGACGGCAAGTTCTTCGACCATGACGACGGCGTCCGACCGGACTCGACGCCCGAGACGCTCGCAAAGCTGAAGCCGGTGTTCGAGCGTCCGTGGGGCCAGGTCACCGCCGGCAATTCCTCGCAGATCACCGACGGCGCCTCCTGGGTGATCCTGGCGTCGGAGAAGGCGGCGGCCAAGCACGGGCTGACGCCGAAGGCCGTCATCCTCGACAGCCAATGGTCGGCGCTTGATCCCTCGATCATGGGCCTCGGCCCGGTGCTCTCGGCGAGCGCGCTGCTCAAGCGCAATAGCCTGACCTTGCAGGATGTCGAGACCTGGGAGCTGAACGAGGCCTTCGCCACCCAGGTGCTGGGCTGCCTCGCGGCATGGAACGACGAAAAATTCTGCCGCGAGATCCTTGGGCTCGATGGCGCGGCCGGCGAGATCGACCGCGCGAAGTTGAACGTCGACGGCGGCGCGATCAGCCTCGGCCATCCGGTCGGCACCAGCGGCAACCGCATCGTGCTGCATCTGGTCAATGCGATGAAGCGGCTCGGCACCAGGCGCGGCGTCGCCACCGAATGCATCGGTGGCGGGCAGGGCGGCGCGATGTTGATAGAGACGGTGTGATCATGGATTCACGGATCATGGACCTTCTCGCCGATCGCGTGCTCGAACTCGGGCCGAAGCCTGCCGCCGACAGTCCCTACAAGAATTTCAAGCTGACGCGCGATGACGACGGTATCGCCTGGCTGCTGTTCGACCGCGCCGGCGCCAGCGCCAACACGCTGTCCGCCGATCTACTCGAGGAGCTCGATGCCATCGTCGCGGCGCTGGAGAACCAGCGGCCGGCGGGTCTCGTGGTGCGCTCGGCCAAGCCAAGCGGCTTCATCGCCGGCGCTGACGTCAATGAGTTTCGCGGCGCCAGCGATTCCAGCGCGGTCGAGACCGCGATCGGTCGCGCCCATGCGGTGATCGACCGGCTCGAGGCGCTGCGCGTGCCGTCGGTCGCCGTCATCCACGGCTTCTGCCTCGGCGGCGGCCTCGAGGTCGCGCTGGCCTGCCAGATGCGGATCGCGATCGACGATGCCAGGTTCGGTTTCCCAGAGGTGATGCTCGGCCTGCATCCAGGTCTTGGCGGCACCGTGCGCTTCACCGAGCTGGTCAACCCGATGCAGGCGATGACCTTGATGTTGACCGGCAAGACCATCGACGCGCGCCGCGCCAAGGCGCTCGGCCTGGTCGACGCCGTCACCCAGGAGCGCCATGTCCGCAACGCGGCGAAGGATGCGGTGTTCGGCCGGCTGAAGCGCGCCAGGCCGGGCGCGCTCAACTCGATTCTCAATCTTGGTCCGGTCAGGGGCTTCCTCGCCTCGCGGATGCGCAGCGAGGCCGAGAAGGCCGCGCCGCGCAAGCATTACCCGGCGCCCTATGCGCTGATCGATCTGTGGGAGAAGCACGCCGGCAACCGCGCGGCGATGCTGAATGCGGAGAAGGCCTCGTTCGCCAATCTGATGGTGACACCGACCGCGCAGAACCTGATCCGTGTGTTCTTCCTGCGAGAGCAGATGAAGAAGCTCGCCGGCAGCGGCAACAAGGTTGCGCACGTCCATGTCATCGGCGCCGGCGCGATGGGCGGCGATATCGCGGCGTGGTGCGCCAACCAGGACATGCGGGTGACGCTCGCCGACATGAAGGCCGAGCCAATTGCGGGCGCGATGAAGCGCGCCGCGGAGTTGTTCGGCAAGATCATGCGCAAGCGGATCGACCAGCGCGACGCGCTCGACCGGCTGATCCCCGACATGGACGGCGAGGGCGTCCGCAATGCCGATCTGATCATCGAGGCGGTGCCAGAAAAGCTCGAGCTGAAGCAGAAGGTCTATGCCGGCCTCGAGCCGAAGCTGAAGCCGGGCGCGATCCTCGCCACCAACACCTCGAGCATCCCGCTGCAGGACCTGCGCACCACGCTGGCACGGCCGGAGCGGCTGCTCGGCCTGCACTTCTTCAACCCGGTGTCGCGGCTGCAACTCGTCGAGGTCGTCAGCCATGACGGCACCGATGCGGCGATGCTCAAGGAGGCGCTCGCGTTCGTCGGCGCCATCGACCGCCTGCCGCTGCCGGTGAAGAGCTCGCCGGGCTTCCTCGTCAATCGCGCGCTGACGCCCTACATGCTGGAAGCGATGATGATGCTGGACGAGAAGACCGATCAGCGCCTGATCGACGCAGCCGCCGTCGAGTTCGGCATGCCGATGGGGCCGATCGAACTCGCCGACCAGGTCGGCCTCGATATCTGCCTCGATGTCGGCGACATGCTGCGCTCGAAGTTCGGCGACACGCTGCCGCCGACGCCTGCGTGGTTGCGTGAAAAAGTCGCCAAAGGCGAGCTCGGCCGCAAGACCGGCAAGGGCTTCTACACCTGGAAGGACGGCAAGGCGGAAAAGGCGCCGCTGCCGGAGACCGGTCCCCGGGTCACCGATGAGATGATCGACCGCCTGGTGCTGCCGATCTCGAATGTCTGCGTCGCGGCCTTGCGCGAAGGCATCGTCGACAATCCCGATATGGTCGACGGCGCGATGATCTTCGGCACCGGCTATGCCCCGTTCCGCGGCGGCCCGCTCAACTATGCGCGCAGCCGCGGCGTCGACGATGTGGTGTCGGCCATGCAGGCCTTGATGCGCAAGTTCGGCGGACGATTTGCGCCGGATCCCGGCTGGGAGGCATTCAAGTGAGCGATTCGCAAGTGACCGGCTCGCAAGTGACCGACGCCCACGCTCACGCGCCGCTGAGCAACGACGCCGAGCCGAAGGGCGATCTCTGCATCCGCACGCTGGCGATGCCGGCCGACACCAATGCCAATGGCGACATCTTCGGCGGCTGGCTGCTCAGCCAGATGGATCTCGGTGGCGGCGTGTTCGCCTCCAAGGTGGCGAAGTCGCGCACCGTGACGGTCGCGATCGACGCGATGAACTTCCGCAAGGCGGTCAATGTCGGCGATCTCGTCTCCGTCCACGCCAATCTGGTGCGCATCGGCCGCACCTCGATCACGGTGCATCTCGAGGCCTGGGTGCTGCGCCGCCGCGAGCAGCAGTCGATCCTCGTGACCGACGGCAATTTCACCTATGTCTCGATCGACGAGCAGGGCCATCCGCAACCGATTCAGCGCGACGGCGCGACGATCGAAACCTGACATCCTCCGCGCGCCAGTGCCGCTGATTCGGTGGGAAAGGAAACGCGTCGAAACTGAGTCCGGAGCGTGGTTTGATTGCAAAAACCCGGAGTTTTTGGCGCTTCGCCGCGCAAAATAATCGAGGAACAAACAGCCAGCGACTCCGTTGTCGGGCCGAAGTCAAACCGAGGCTGACAATGTCCGACAGTTACGTGATCGAAGTGAGTTCGCAGACGGCGGGTATCGTGGTGCGCGATACGCGTGGTTATCAGTTCTTTGCTGCATCGCACCTTTTTGACCGCCTTGAAGGCCAGATCTTCCGCAATGCGCGCGAGGCCGAGCGCGCGGCGCGCCGGCTGCTCGCCGGTCAATCCATGCAGATGGCATCGTAGAACGCCTTCGCGTCATTGCGCATGGCCCGGGCGAAGCGTCCACCTTCGCCCAGGCCTTCCCTGACCCGGCACTGCACGTTGACCTCCGTGCCGAACGGTCGCACCATGGGCGACTCGCCGTTTCAAGGGGGCCGCCGTGGCCGGACTCTCCCATCGCCAGACTGAAATCCTCAACATCGCGCGCGCGTTCGGCCGGGTCATGGTCGAAGACCTCGCCAAGCGGTTCGAGGTGTCGGCGCAGACCATCCGCAAGGACCTCAACGATCTCTGCGACCAGCGCTCGCTGACCCGCATCCATGGCGGCGCGATCATCGCCTCGGGCGTCGAGAACCTCGCTTACGAGGCGCGCCGCTTCGTCGCCGCCGAGGAAAAGAAGGCGATCGGCGCTGCCGCGGCGGCACGGATTCCGAACGGCTGCTCGCTGTTCATCAATATCGGCACCACCACGGAAGAGGTCGCGAGCGCGCTGACCTCGCATGAGGACCTGCTGGTCATCACCAACAACCTCAACGTCGCGATGCTGCTCTACCGCCATCCGCGCATCGAGGTGGTGGTGGCCGGCGGCACGGTGCGCCGCGCCGACGGCGCCGTGGTCGGCTCCACCGCGACCCAGCTGATCGGCCAGTTCAAGGTCGACTACGCCATCATCGGCGCATCCGCCATCGACGAGGAGGGCGCGCTGCTCGACTTCGACTATCGCGAGGTGCAGGTCGCGCAGGCGATCATCGCCAATGCGCGCAACGTGATGCTGGTCTCGGACTCGACCAAGCTGCGCCGCAGCGCGCCGGTGCGGATCGCCCATATGAGCCAGATCCAGACCTTCGTGACCGATTCACCGCTTCCTGCGGGCCTCGCCAATATCTGCCACAGCCGCGGTATCGAGGTGGTCGTCGCGATGGACAAGCCGCAAGTCGATCTCGACGACAACGCCGCCGACGCGGCACCCGCGGCGCTGCGCAGCGCGCAAGGCGCTTGATCTCTCAAGTTTTAGCGAACCTGTTTCGGATGCCTTTCGGCCGCTGTTGTAGCCTGCCTGAGGTGGAGCGGTTCATTGGTCAGCACGCAATTCAAGATCGTCACGGCATTGGGCATGGCGGCGATGTTCGGCGTCGTCTCGTTTGTCCTTGGCTTTAACGTCGCATCCGCGTGCGCGACGGCGCTGGCCGGCGCTGTTTCTGCGCTTGTGGTCATGCGTGCGTTCGATGGTGAGACCCAGCCGCCATCGAAGAGCGTCCGTGCCGACATCTTTCGCCTCGGCAGCGAGAGCCGCCAGGCCTGGCTTTCGGAACTGGAACAGCAGAACGGCCGTGGCAGGAAACTGCTTTACGGACTGTCGCGGATCTTCCTTTCGGGATCGCCGTGTCAGCGCATCGCGAGCGGGGGCTTCCTCGCGCAGTCGGTAATCGGCCTGGTGGCGATCGTCCTGTTCTGGCTTGGCCAGGCGATGGGCTTTGACATGCGGCTGTTCGCAATCCCGCCGTTCGGGAGCCTGTTTGCGGATGGCATCCCGATGTCGGCTGAAGCAATCGCGGGGGTGAGGTTCGAGCACCTCTTCCTGCCGCTGGTCGCGCTCTACGCCGTCACGTTTTCCCTGTTCCTGATCGCATTGCTTGGCGATCTCGCGACCATCCTGCGCGATGGCGAGAGCAGTGGAAGTATCTCACGATGCCGCTGTTCTGCTTTGCATTCTGGGCACTCCTGGCGCACCGAAAATCATCGGGATATAGCGCCCTGCAAGTCGCGCTCGGCGGCGGACACCTCTGGGCCTATGTCGCGATCTTCGTGTTCTTTCCGCTTTTCTTTCTCGTGCTGTCGGCGTCGCTGCCAGGCAATCGGGCGATCCGATGAACAGGGCTCGCTCGATCGGGCGAATCTATCTCCGCTTCGCGCTCAAATGGTATGCGATCCTTTTCGTCGCATCGTTGGTCTTCTACGTCCTGTTCGCCAGCGGTCACACATTCGTCGCGTCGACCGGTGTGCTCTTGCTCGCCGTCTACTTTGTGCGCGACAGCCGAGCTTGCGCCAAGCGGGTAGGCGGTGAAGTTCACCGTACCTACGATCCCGAAAAGGCTCTGCCGGAATTGCGCGTCGGACGATCGCCACAGCGTCCCTGACCGTCCGCCACCGCCTTGCCTGGCGTCACGCCAAGCGTCGCTCGTCCCGTCCCTCCAAAAGCCCTGACCACGGGCACTCCGCCCAAAGAATCCCCAGCCCGAGTTCCCCATTTTCACTTTGCTTTCGTTTTTGGTTGTGATTTACTCCAATACGAAAGTAAAACCGTCAAAGCGAAGGCGGTTGCCGGGGGAAGCGTTCTTTGGACCAGATTTACGACCTCGCCATCATTGGAGGCGGCGTTAATGGCTGCGGCATCGCACGCGATGCGGCGGGCCGGGGTAACTCTGTTTTCCTCTGTGAAATGAATGACTTGGCTAGCGGGACGTCGTCCTGGTCGACCAAGCTCGTGCATGGCGGTCTGCGCTATCTCGAATATTACGAGTTTCGTTTGGTGCGCGAGGCGCTGATCGAACGCGAAATCCTCTGGCAGATCGCGCCCCACATCATTCGGCCGCTACGTTTCGTTTTGCCGCACCACGCCGGCCTGCGTCCGGCCTGGCTGCTGCGGCTCGGCCTCTTCCTCTACGACCATATCGGCGGCCGGCATTTGCTGCCGGCGACGCGCTCGGTCGATCTGACGCGCGACGCGGTCGGCAAGCCGCTGATCCCGGGCCGCTACACCAAGGGCTTTGAATATTCCGACTGCTTCGTCGACGATGCCCGGCTGGTTGCGCTGACCGCGCGCGATGCCGCCGATCGCGGCGCCGAGATCCGCACCCGCACCCGCGCGGTCGAGATCAGGCAAGTCGACGGCGTCTGGCACGTCACGGTCGAGGACAGCGTCACGGGTGCCCGCGACACGATCCAGTCACGCGTGCTGGTCAATGCCGGCGGTCCCTGGGTCGAACAGGTCCTGGCCTCGGGCGCCGGCGTCAACGCGCGCGCCAAGGTGCGCCTGGTGCAGGGCTCGCACATCGTGGTGCCCAAGCTCTACGACCACGACCGTGCCTACATCTTCCAGAACGCCGACGGCCGCATCATCTTCGTCATTCCCTATCAGAACGACTTCTCGCTGATCGGTACCACCGATCGCGACTATGACGGCGATCCGGCCAAGGTGAAGGCGACGCAGGAGGAGATCGAATATCTCTGCGCGTCCGCCAGCGCGTATCTCGCCAAGCCGGTGAAGCCCGAGGACGTGGTCTGGAATTACTCCGGCGTGCGTCCGCTCTATGACGACGGCGCCAGCGAAGCCAAGGCCGCGACCCGCGACTACGTGTTCGAGCTAGATACGCCCGGCGGTGCGCCGCTACTGTCGATCTATGGCGGCAAGATCACGACCTATCGCCGGCTCTCCGAAGAGGCGCTGGAGCGGCTGTCGCCTTATCTCCGCGGCACAAAGGCGCAGGAGGGCTGGACCGGCAAGGCGCCGCTGCCCGGCGGCGACATGGATGTATCCGCGGTCGCGGCGCTGAGCGCCGAATTGATCCGCACCTATCCGTTTCTCGCGCAATCGCACGCCAATCGTCTCGCGCATGCCTATGGCACGCGCGCCAGCAAAGTCTTGGGCAATGCAACATCGACGGCCGATCTTGGCCGCTCCTTCGGCGCCACCTTGACGGAAAGCGAAGTCAGGTACCTGATGGCGAACGAATGGGCTCGGACTGCGGACGATGTCGTCTGGCGGCGATCCAAGCTGGGCTTGCGGATGACGGCGGGTGAAATCGCCGCGCTCGACGAGTGGATGCTCGCCAACCGCGTGTCCGGTGAACGTCCCCTCCGCGAAGCGGGAGGACGGGCATGAGCGTCACACTGCAGAATGTCACGCGAACCGTGGATGGCATTCCGACCATCCGCGACGTGTCGCTGACGCTGGAGCGTGGCACGCTCAGCGTGCTGCTCGGGCCGACGCTGTCGGGCAAGACCTCGATCATGCGGCTGCTCGCCGGCCTCGACAAGCCGACCACCGGCCGCGTGTTGGTCGACGGCAAGGACGTCACCGGCGCCGACGTGCGGCAGCGTTCGGTCGCGATGGTCTATCAGCAGTTCATCAACTATCCCTCGCTGACGGTCTACGAGAACATCGCCTCGCCGCTGCGCGTGCAGGGCAAGCCGCGCGCCGAGATCGAGCGGCGGGTGGCGGAAGCGGCCGGCCTGTTGCGGCTCGAGCCGTTCCTGAAGCGCACGCCGCTGCAACTCTCCGGCGGCCAGCAGCAGCGCACCGCGATCGCGCGGGCGCTGGTCAAGGGCGCCGACCTCGTGCTGCTCGACGAGCCGCTCGCCAATCTCGACTACAAGCTGCGCGAGGAGCTGCGCGCCGAGCTGCCGCGCATCTTCGAGGCCTCCGGCGCGATCTTCGTCTATGCCACCACCGAACCGTCGGAAGCGCTGCTGCTCGGCGGCGACACGGTGTGCATGTGGCAAGGCCAGGCGCTGCAAACCGGCGCGACGCCGAAGGTCTACCGCCATCCCGACACGCTGCGCGTTGCCCAGGTGTTTTCCGATCCGCCGCTCAACATCATCGGCATCGAGAAGAAGGGCGCGCAAGTGATCTATGCCGGCGGCGAGCAGGCGCCCGCGGCCGGCCTCTATGCCAATCTGCCCGACGGCCGCTACCGGACCGGCTTCCGCGCACACCAGCTCGAGGTCGGGAATGTCGCGGCCGGCCGCCACAAATTTTCCGCCGCGGTGACCGTGACCGAGATCACCGGGTCGGAGAGCTTTGTGCACGTCCATGTCCACGGCTCGAATTGGGTCGCGGTGCTGCACGGCGTGCACGAATATGAACCCGGGCAGGTGCTCGATGCCGCGCTCGATCCCGACAACATCTTCGTGTTCGACGCCGCCGACCGCCTCGTCGCATCGCCCGCGACCTCGTTTTCGGGCAACGTGCATCGCAGTGCGCGCGCTGCAAACGCGTCAGCCGGCAACGGCAAGTGAGGGAGATGCTTCATGGCCCGCATTGACCTCGTCGATCTCGCGCACTCCTACGGCGGCAACGACGCGCCGCAGGAATCCTTTGCGCTGAAGCCGGTCACCATGACCTGGCGGCAGGGCGGCGCCTATGCGCTGCTCGGGCCGTCCGGCTGCGGCAAGACCACGCTGCTCAACCTGATCTCCGGCATCGTGACGCCGTCGCGCGGAAAGATCCTGTTCGACGGCCGTGACATCACGCCGCTGTCGACGCAGAAGCGCAACATCGCGCAGGTGTTCCAGTTCCCGGTGATCTACGACACCATGACGGTCGGCCAGAACCTGGCCTTCCCGCTGAAGAATCGCGGCGTCGCGAAGGCCGAGGTCGACGCGCGCGTCAGGCAGATCGCCGATCTGCTCGACCTCACGCCCTATCTCAAACGCAAGGCGACGCGGCTCACCGCCGACGCCAAGCAGAAGATCTCGCTCGGTCGCGGCCTGGTGCGCTCCGACGTCGCGGCCGTCCTGTTCGACGAACCGCTGACGGTGATCGATCCCGAGCTGAAGTGGCAGCTGCGCTCCAAGCTGAAGGCGCTGCATCGCGAGCTCGACCTCACGATGATCTACGTCACCCACGACCAGACCGAGGCGCTGACCTTCGCCGACACCGTCGTCGTGATGCACGACGGCCGCGTGGTGCAGAGCGGCACGCCGGCCGAATTGTTCGACAAGCCGGCGCACACCTTCGTCGGCTATTTCATCGGCTCGCCCGGCATGAACATCGTGCCCGCCGAGGTCAGTGGTCACGAGGCGCGGGTCGACGGCCATGTCATCGGCCTGCATCGAAACTATGGTGTGCTGCCTGCTGGCAAGAAGATCGAGATCGGCGTGCGGCCGGAATTCGTCGATATCGCGTCGCCGGCGTCAGGGCTGCTGTCGGCCACCATCGAGCGGATCGACGATCTCGGCCGCATCCAGTTCGCCCGCGTGCGGGTCGGCGATACCAAATTCGCCGCGCGCGTGCCGCCGGGCTTCTCGGTCTCCGGCAACACCGCCGGGCTGATCTTCAATCCCGCGCACGTCCACGTCTATGCCGACAGCCATTTGGTGGAGGGGGTCGCCTGATGGACAAGACGATCAACCAAAAAGCCTGGTTCCTGGTGCTGCCGGTGTTCCTGGTGGTGGCGTTCTCGGCGGTGCTGCCGCTGATGACCGTCGTGAACTATTCGATGCAGGACACCTTCGGCAACAACCAGTTCTTCTGGAACGGGGTCGGCTGGTTCAAGGAGCTGCTCGATCCATCGACCGATCTCGGCGGGCGCTTCCTGGCCTCGCTCGGCCGCAACCTGTTCTTCTCTGCGGTGATCCTCGCGATCGAGGTGCCGCTCGGCATCATCGTCGCGCTGTCGATGCCGCGCGAAGGCTGGAGCGTCGCGGCCTGCCTCGTCATCCTCGCCTTGCCGCTGCTGATTCCGTGGAACGTGGTCGGCACCATCTGGCAGATCTTCGGCCGGCCCGATATCGGCCTGCTCGGCTATGTGCTGAACCACCTCGGCCTCAACTACAATTACGTGTCCAATGAGGTCGACGCCTGGGTCACGGTCATCGTGATGGACGTCTGGCACTGGACCAGCCTCGTCGCGCTGCTCTGCTACGCCGGGCTGAAGTCGATCCCCGACGCCTATTACCAGGCGGCGCAGATCGACGGCGCCTCGCGCTGGGCGGTGTTCAAGGCGATCCAGCTGCCGAAGATGAACCGCGTGCTGCTGATCGCGGTGCTGCTGCGCTTCATGGACAGTTTCATGATCTACACCGAGCCGTTCGTGGTCACCGGCGGCGGCCCCGGCAATTCGACGACCTTCGTCTCGATCGAGCTCGTCAAGATTGCGCTCGGCCAGTTCGACCTCGGCAAGGCCGCGGCGCTGTCGCTGGTCTACAATCTGATCATCCTGATCGTGTGCTGGGTATTCTACACCGTGATGGTCAATGCCGGCTCCGAGCGTCCGGCCAAGGAAGGAGCGGCGTGATGCATTCGATCCCCGGCCGCCGCCTGATCATGGCGCTGTTTTTGATCTTCCTGCTGTTGCCGATCTACTGGCTCGTCAACATGAGCTTCAAGACCAACGCCGAGATCGTCTCGACGATGACGCTGTGGCCGCACACGCCGACGCTGCAGCACTACAAGCGCATCTTCACCGACGAGAGCTGGTATTCGGGCTACATCAATTCGCTCGAATACGTGGTGCTCAACACAATCATCTCGATCGCGGTGGCGTTGCCGGCGGCCTATGCGTTCTCGCGCTACCGCTTCCTCGGCGACAAGCATCTGTTCTTCTGGCTGCTGTCAAACCGCATGGCGCCGGCGGCGGTCTACGCGCTGCCGTTCTTTAACCTGTATTCGGCGATCGGCCTGTTCGATACGCCGTGGGCGGTCGCGCTCGCGCACTGCATCTTCAATGTGCCGCTGGCGGTGTGGATCCTCGAAGGCTTCGTCTCCGGCGTGCCGCGCGAGATCGACGAGACCGCGTTCCTCGATGGCTATTCGTTCCCGCGCTTCTTCATCAAGATCCTGGTGCCGCTCATCGCAAGCGGCATCGGCGTCGCCGCCTTCTTCTGCTTCATGTTCTCCTGGGTCGAGCTGCTGCTCGCGCGCACGCTGACCTCGGTGCAGGCCAAGCCGATCGCGGCGATCATGACGCGCACGGTCTCGGCGGCCGGCATGGACTGGGGCCTGCTCGCCGCCGCCGGCGTGCTCACCATCATTCCGGGCGCGCTGGTGATCTGGTTCGTCCGCAACTACATCGCGCGCGGCTTCGCGCTCGGCCGGGTCTAGGAGGCGATCATGGAATCCATCGCATGGATGGCCTGGACGCTGCCGACCGCGATCTTCTTCGTACTGCTGGCCTCGACGCTCGGCGTGATGACCTGGCTCGCGGCGGTTTATCCCGAGGCCGAGCGGGTCGGCGTGCTGCGCATCCCGACCACGCGCGGCGATCGTTTGTTCATTTCGCTGGTGCTGGCGGCGGTGATCCACCTGGTGTGGATCGGCCTCGTCGGCACCGATCCGATCCTCACCCTGCCGATCGGCGAGGGCGTGGAAATTTCGAGCCTGTGGCTCGCAACGCTGATTTCGCTTCTTTCAGCCGTGGCGATCTTTCGCACCGTCTGACGAAAGCGAAGAAGAGCAGATCCGGGGTCAACCCGGGCCTGGGGTTTTGTTTGTCGCTGCAACCGGAGGAATCATAATGCGACATTTGAGAACGACAAAGGATAGTCTTTTGACTATGACCAGCGCCGCCGCGCTGATCGCGGCCTCGCTCGCGGTCGCCACGCCGGCCCGCGCCGCCGACGATGCCGTGATCCAGAAGTGGATCGCGGAATTCCAGCCCTCGACGCTGTCGAAGGAAGACCAGAAGAAGGAGCTTGAGTGGTTCGCCAAGGCCGCCGAACCCTTCAAGGGCATGGAGATCAACGTCGTCTCGGAAACGATCACGACGCACGAATATGAATCGCAGACGCTGGCCAAGGCGTTCTCCGAACTGACCGGCATCAAGCTCAAGCACGACATCATCCAGGAAGGTGACGTCGTCGAGAAGCTGCAGACCCAGATGCAGTCGGGCAAGAACGTCTATGACGGCTGGATCAACGATTCCGACCTGATCGGAACACACTTCCGCTACGGCCAGACCATCATCCTGTCGGACTACATGAAGGGTGAGGGCAAGGAGGTCACCGACCCGATGCTCGACGTCGACGACTTCATCGGCAAGTCGTTCACCACGGCGCCGGACGGCAAGCTCTACCAGTTGCCCGACCAGCAGTTCGCGAACCTCTACTGGTTCCGCTACGACTGGTTCACCAACCCCGAGTACAAGGCCAAGTTCAAGGCCAAGTATGGCTACGAGCTCGGCGTGCCCGTGAACTGGTCGGCCTATGAAGACATCGCTGAGTTCTTCACCAACGACATCAAGGAGATCAACGGCGTCAAGGTCTACGGCCATATGGACTATGGCAAGAAGGATCCCTCGCTCGGCTGGCGGTTCACCGACGCGTGGCTGTCGATGGCCGGCAACGGCGACAAGGGTATCCCGAACGGCCTGCCGGTCGACGAGTGGGGTATCCGCATGGAAGGCTGCCGTCCGGTCGGCTCCTCGGTCGAGCGTGGTGGCGACACCAACGGCCCGGCCGCGGTCTACTCGATCACCAAATATCTCGACTGGCTGAAGAAGTATGCCCCGCCGCAGGCCCAGGGCATGACCTTCTCGGAAGCAGGTCCTGTGCCGGCGCAAGGCAACATCGCTCAGCAGATGTTCTGGTACACCGCCTTCACCGCCGACATGGTGAAGCCGGGCATCGCCGTGATGAACGCGGACGGTACGCCGAAGTGGCGTATGGCTCCGTCGCCGCACGGCGCTTACTGGAAGGAAGGCATGAAGCTCGGCTATCAGGACGCCGGCTCCGTGACGCTCCTGAAGTCGACCCCGCCGGATCGCCGCAAGGCAGCCTGGCTCTATCTGCAGTTCATCATCTCGAAGTCGGTGTCGCTGAAGAAGAGCCATGTCGGTCTCACCTTCATCCGTGAGTCCGATATCTGGGACAAGTCGTTCACCGAGCGTGCGCCGAAGCTCGGCGGCCTGATCGAGTTCTACCGCTCGCCCGCGCGCGTGCAGTGGACCCCGACCGGCAACAACGTGCCCGATTATCCGAAGCTCGCGCAGCTGTGGTGGCAGAACATCGGCGATGCGTCGTCCGGTACCAAGACGCCGCAGCAGGCGATGGACGCGCTGGCCGCGGCCCAGGATTCGGTGATGGAGCGTCTTGAGAAGTCCGGTGTGCAGGGCGCCTGCGGACCGAAGCTGAACAAGAAGGAATCCGCCGAGTTCTGGTACAAGAAGGCCGAGAAGGACGGCACCATCGCTCCGCAGCGCAAGCTCGCGAACGAGAAGCCGAAGGGCGAGACGATCGACTACGACACGCTGATCAAGTCGTGGCCGGCCAACCCGCCGAAGCGCGCCGAAGCGAAGTAAGGCGCAAGCAAAGGCGTACCAGCCCACGCCATCCGAAGACGACGAAAGGCCGGGAGCGATCCCGGCCTTTTTGCTGATTGCCAGGTCATTCCGGGATGGTGCGCAAGCACCAGACCTCAGGTGCGCAACTGCGCACCGGGGAATCTCGAGATTCCGGGTTCGATGCTTCGCATCGCCCCGGAATGACGATGTGGAGAGAGGAGCGCTCCCTACTCCGCCGCCTCGGTCGCCTTCAGCGTCGGATAATCCGTGTAGCCCTTGGCGCCGCCGCCGTAGAAGGTCGCCTTGTCCCACTCGTTGAGCGGCGCGCCGGTCTTGAGCCGCTCGACCAGATCGGGGTTGGAGATGAACGGCTTGCCGAACGCGATCAGGTCAGCCGCGCCGGCTTCCAGCACCTTCTCCGCCAGCGCGAAGTCGTAACCGTTGTTGGCGACATAGGCCTGCTTGAAGCGCTTGCGCAGCGAGGCGTAGTCGAACGGCGCGATATCGCGCGGGCCGCCGGTTGCGCCCTCGACGACGTGGAGATAGGTCAGCTTCAGCGCACTGAGCTGGTCGACGATGTAGTCGAACAGCGCTTGCGGATTGGAGTCGGTGATGTCGTTGGCCGGCGTCACCGGCGAGATCCGGATGCCGGTGCGATCGGCGCCGGCCTCGGTGGCGACCGCCTTGGACACGTCCAGCATCAGCTGGGCGCGGTTCTCGATTCCGCCGCCATAAGCGTCGGTGCGCTTGTTGGTGCCGTCGCGGGCGAACTGGTCGAGCAGATAGCCGTTGGCGCCATGGATCTCGACGCCGTCGAAGCCGGCCGCCAGCGCATTCGCCGTGCCGCGCTTGAAGTCCTCGATGATCCCGGGAATTTCCGACAATTCGAGCGCGCGCGGCTCGGACACGTCGGCAAACGTGCCGTTCACGAAGGTCTTGGTCTTGGCCTTGATGGCGCTCGGCGCCACCGGCGCGCCGCCGTTCGGCTGCAGTGCGACATGCGAGATGCGGCCGACATGCCAGAGCTGGATGAAGATGCGGCCACCGCGCTCATGCACCCGATCGGTGACCCTGCGCCAGCCCTCGACCTGTTCCTTCGAATAGATGCCGGGCGTGTCCTGATAGCCCTGGCCCTGCTGCGAGACCTGGCTCGCCTCGGTGATCAGAAGGCCGGCGGAGGCGCGCTGGCCGTAATAGTCCACCGCGAGCGGGCTCGGCACCATGCCGGGCGGCACCGCGCGGTTGCGCGTCAGTGGCGCCATCACCAGGCGGTTCGGCAGCGTCAGCGCGCCGAGCTTGTAGGGCTCGAGAAGTTTGGTCGATTGGCTCATGTAAATGTTCCAGAGAATGACTGATGAAGGACAATTGTGCATTGCCGCGACGAGCGCAATGCCCGAGGCATTCGCGCTCCGCAGACTAGCCGCGCACAATTCCGCCCATGTGGCCGGCATCGAGGAACAAGGTGTGCGCGTTGACGTAGGAGGATTCATTCGAAATCAGGAACAGCGCAGTATAGGCGACCTCCCAGCCGGTGCCCTGGCGGCCGAAAGGCACTGTCACGGCGCGGTCCGATCGCCTGCGGCTGGCGTCGCGCCCCATCGGCGTGTCCATGAAGCCGGGCGCGATCACATTGCAGCGAATGCCCTTGTCCTCGCCGGCCCGCGCGATCGCCCGCCCCAGCGCGATCTGCGCCGCCTTGGAGGATTCATAGGCCGGGTTGCGGCCGCCGGCGCGCTGGCTCGCCATTGAGGAGATCAGGATGATCGCGCCGCCCGGCGCCATCACCTCCAGCGCCTTCTGCGCGAACAGCATGTGGCTGCGCACATTGACGGCATAGTCGCGGTCCCAGGCTTCGGCCGTCATCTTGGGCAGCGACAGGCCGGAGGAGATGCCGACATTGAGCGCCAGCCCGTCGAGCCCGCCGAGCCGCTGCGCGCAGCGTTCGACCGCGGGCGCGATCGCCGCGACGTCGGCGACATCGACCACGTCGGTGAAGGCCTTGCCGCCTTCGCCTGTGATCTGCGCGACGGTGTCGTCGGCGGCGTCCTTGTTGACGTCGAGGCAGGCGACCGACGCGCCCTCGCGCGCGAACAGCACGCTCATGGCGCGGCCGTTGCCGATCGGCGGGGCTTCATCCACGGTTGTGCGCTGTCCCGCGCCGACCACGATGACGCGCCGCCCGGCGAGGCGGCCGTGGTTCTTCGCCAGTCCGAGCGCTTCGGCATGCAGCGAAGCGGACGGATCGATGGCTTTCGGTGCGTGGGTTGTGGTCGACATGGCGTGCTCCCTGACGTCTTGTTGTTGTCAGGGAGCAGTAGCACGGGCGAGGGCGTGAAGCGAAAATCCCGTCGCGGGGAATATGGATCGCCGAAGCGCGTCAGCTGACGCCGAGGAAATCGCGCTTGCCGATCTCGACGCCGTTGTGGCGCAGGATGTCGTGCGCGGTCACGGCGTGGAAATAGAAGTTCGGGAACGAGAACGCGCTGAGGAATTGCTGACCCTTCAGGGTCATCGTGCGATCGGGGCCGATCGGGAAGGTGACGTCCCTGGCGTCGGCGCCGTCGAACTGCTCCGGCTTGAACGACTTCACATAGTCGATGGTCTTGGCGAGCCGCTGCTTCAGTTCACCGATGCTCTTCTCGGTGTCGGGCGTCGACGGCACCTCGCTATGGGTCAACCGCGCACAGCCGCGTGCGGCGTGATCGCAGACCAGCTGCACCTGCTTGGTCAGCGGCAGCATGTCGGGATAGAGCCGCGATCCCAGCAGCACCTCGGGCGCGATCTTCTTGGCCTCGCAATGCGCCTCGGCCTTGGTCAGCTCGCCGGTGAGGCTGTTGAGGATCTGCAGGTAGGCGGGGACGACGGCGTCATGAAAGGACATGTGATGCTCCCTGTTCTGATGAAATCCGGATGTTACCGAACGGCGATGCTGCAAGTGGGGCGGCAAGGGGAAGAATACAACTGCGGGGAGCTGTAACACTTGGTCAAATATTTCCCGCGGGCGGCATTCTTGATCCCGTCATCCTGAGGAGCGCGAAGCGCGTCTCGAAGGATGCACGGCCCCAGTGTGGCCGATTCATCCTTCGAGGCTCGCTCCGCTCGCACCTCAGGATGACGGATCGCCAGAGTCTGCGTAGCCCGGATGGAGCGCAGCGCAATCCGGGGAGGCGCATCGGGGCTTGTCCCGGATTGCGCTGCGCCGCATCCGGGCTACGGAAAATGGGCGTTTGCTCTACCGCATCCCCGGTGCCGCGGCATCGGCGGCAGGCTGGGTGCGGCCGCCGCGCATCCGCGCCAGGAGCTCCGCGGTCGGCCAGGAATCCGCCGGCAGGCCGTATTTCATCTGCATCGCCTTCACCGCGCTGCGGCTTGCCTGTCCGAGCACGCCGTCGATCTTGCCGACGTCGTAGCCGGCGCGCGCGAGCAGTCCCTGCAGCTCCTTGATCTCATTGAACGGCAATTGCGCGACCGGACCGTGCGGCCGCTGCATCGGCGGTGCGCCCGCGATGCGGCCGGCGAGATAGCCGGCGGTGGTCGAATAGATCAGCGAGTTGTTCCACTCGGTGTAGGCGGCGAAGTTCGCATAGGCGAGGAACGCCGGACCCATCCGGCCCATCGGCAGCAGCAGCGAGGCCGGCATCTTGTCATTCGGCAACGGCTTGCCGTCGGTCAAGCTGACGCCGAGCGCCACCCATTTCGAGCGCGGCAGCTTGATGGTGAGGTCGGCCTGGTCCCACGGGAAGTTTGCCGCCTGCGGCACGCGCACCTCCTGCAGCCACGGCTCGCCGCGCCGCCATTTCAATCCGGTGGCGATGTAGTTCGCGGTCGAGCCGATCACGTCGGGGCCGCTTTGCAGGAGATTGCGGTGGCCGTCGCCGTCATAGTCGACCGCGTAATTGAAATAATGCGTCGGCAAGAATTGCGTCTGGCCGAGCTCGCCGGCCCATGAGCCGATCATCTCGTCGGGTGTCAGGTCGCCGCGCTCGATGATCTTCAGCGCGGCGATGGTCTCGCCCTGGAACATTTCGGAGCGGCGGCAATCATAGGCCAGCGACACCAGCGATTTCAGCGTCGGCAAATTGCCCATCTGGACGCCGAAATCGCTCTCAAGTCCCCAGAACGCGGCGATCACCGCCGGCGGCACGCCATATTCCTTTTCGGCGCGCGCGAACGCCGCGGCATAAGTCCGGATGTATTGCTGGCCCTGCTGCATGCGATAGTTCGCGGCCATGCGGCCGGCGAACTGGGTGAAGATCTGCCCGAACACGCGCTGGCCGCGGTCGCGGTTGACGATGCCCTGGTCGTAGATCAGGTAGGGCGCGGCCTCCGCGATCGTGCGCTGCGAGACGCCGGCGGCGGCCGCCTTCTGCTTCAGCTCGGCGAGGAAGCGATCGAAGTTCTGCCCGTTGTTGCAGGACGCAGCCCTCGGCGAGGCGACGGCGGCAGGACGCGGCCTGACCGACGCGGGATTCAAGGGGCTGGGCAACGGCTGCTGCGCCGAGGCGAAGGTAGTGAACGCCAGCGCCCCCGCGATCGCTGCGATCATGATCGGGGCGCGGAGGGAAGAGGCTGGCATCGATGTCACCGGCTGGAAAAAGGGGAATTGAGGTCCAATCTGCATACACCAGGGCGACACCGGGCAACAACGGGGGTGCCGCTCTTAGACCAATTGGGCTGAGGTAGGTTGAGCCGCCGCCGCTATGATCGGCCGGTGATTCGCGGGCAGGGGTGCCGGCGGATCGATCACGCCCGGAGGGACCCATGTGGAGTTTTCTCGAGCGTCTTTTGGATTCGTCGACGTTTTCGCCGCACGGCATCTGCCTGCTGTGGGAGCCGGAGCTGATCTGGCTCCACGTGATTTCAGACGCGATCATTGCCGCTTCGTATTTCTCGATCCCGTTTGCGCTGGCGATCCTCGTCTCCAAGCGGCGCGATTTCCAGTTCGGCTGGATGGCCTGGCCGTTCGCCGCGTTCATCCTCGCCTGCGGCCTGACCCATGTGTTCTCGATCTACACGCTGTGGGTGCCGATCTACGGTCTCGAGGGCCTGCTCAAGGCACTGACCGCTGTCGCCTCGATCTTCACCGCAGTGCTGCTCTGGCCGCTGATCCCGCGGATTCTCGCGATCCCGACCGAAGAGCAGTTGCGCGAGGCCCATGTCGCGCTCGCCGAGGAGGGACGCCAGCGCCAGCGCTCGGAATTCCTGCTCGAGCGCTTTCGCGAGGCCGAGGCGAATGAGAGCAAGATCCGTCAGGCGCAGAAGATGGAAGCGGTCGGCCAGCTCACCGGCGGCATTGCGCACGACTTCAACAACATCCTCACCGTCATCACCGGCACGATCGACATCCTGGCCGAGGCAGTCACTCACAACCGCCAGCTCACGGAGATCACCGCGCTGATCCGCGACGCCGCCGAGCGCGGCGCATCGCTGACGCGGCATCTGCTCGCCTTCGCGCGCAAGCAGCCGCTGCAGCCGAGCGACGTCGACGTCAACGCGTTGATGGTCGACACCATAGAGCTGCTGCGGCCGACCATCGGCGACCATGTCGACATCGATTTTCGCGCCGCACCCGATCTGCCGCGCGCACTGGTCGATGGTAACCAGCTCGTCACCGCGATCATCAACCTTGCGCTCAACGCGCGCGACGCGATGCCGAAGGGCGGCCGGCTGACGATCGAGACCCGCACGGCCGAGCTCAAGCCATCGGACGTGAGCGGCCATGACGGGCTTGCCGCCGGCGACTATGTCGCGATCGCGCTGACCGACAACGGCCGGGGCATTGCGGAAGTCGATCTGGCCAAGGTGTTCGAGCCGTTCTTCACCACCAAGGACGTCGGCAAGGGCACCGGGCTCGGCCTCAGCATGGTGTACGGCTTCGTCAAGCAATCCAACGGCCACGTCGTGCTCGACAGTGAGATCGGTCGCGGCACCAGGGTGATGCTCTATCTGCCGCGCGCGGCAGTGGTCTCAGCGGCAGCAGTGCCCGAACAGCGGCAGCCGGACGCGCGCGGCGCGCGGGAAATCGTGCTCGTCGTCGAGGACGACAGACTGGTGCGCTCCTATGTGCTGACCCAGATCGAGAGCCTCGGCTACACCACGCAGTCGGCCAATAATGGCCGCGAAGCCCTTGCCGTGCTCGACAGCGGCGCGCCGATCGATCTGTTGTTCACCGACGTCATCATGCCGGGCGCGATGAACGGGCGCGACCTCGCCACCGAGGCGCGGAAGCGCCGCCCGGGTCTCCGCGTCCTCTTCACGTCGGGCTATACCGATGACGCCATCGACCAGGACGGCAAACTCGTGCAGGGCATCCTGTTCCTGGCAAAACCCTACAGCCGCGCCGAGCTCGCCCGCATGTTGCGCGTCGCGCTGCGCGAGGAGGGGGTGGTGATCGCGCAGGAGCCGGCGGCGTAGCGTGCTTCCGAACCGGCGGCGTAGGCACGATCTCGTAGCCCGGATGAGCGAAGCGATATCCGGGGCGGTGCCCCCGCATGTCGCTTCGCTCATGCGGGCTACGGACGGCGCCGCACATGACCAATCATTAACCCGCGCCGCGTCGCTGCGACGCACTGGTTCCCCTTGCGGCTTCCGCGGCAAAATCCCTACCTCAGCGACGTCAGTTGTGGCAGCATTCCGCTCGCCGTGAGGGAACAACGATGAATTATTTCCGCACCGCGCTCCTGCTTGCCGGCCTCACCGCCCTGTTCATGGGAGTCGGCTATCTGATCGGCGGCGGCACCGGCGCCGTGATCGCGCTGATGGTCGCGGCTGCGACAAATCTGTTCACCTACTGGAATTCCGATCGCATGGTGCTGTCGATGTACGGCGCCCATCAGGTCGATGCGGGCTCGGCGCCCGAACTCTACAATCTCGTCGCCGAGCTCGCACAGCGCGCCGCTCTCCCGATGCCGCGCGTATTCCTGATGGACGAGGCGCAGCCCAATGCGTTCGCGACCGGCCGCAACCCGGAGAACGCGGCGGTCGCCGTCACCACGGGCCTGATGCAGCAACTCAGCCGCGAGGAGCTTGCCGGCGTGATCGCGCATGAGCTTGCGCATATCAAGCATCACGACACGCTCACCATGACGATCACGGCGACGATCGCCGGCGCGATCTCGATGCTGGCGCAGTTCGGTATGTTCTTCGGCGGCAACCGCAACAACAACGGCCCCGGCATTGTCGGATCGATCGCGATGATGATCCTGGCGCCGCTCGGCGCCATGCTGGTGCAGATGGCGATCAGTCGCACCCGCGAATACGCCGCCGACAATTATGGCGCACGCATCGTCGGCCAGCCGATGTGGCTTGCCTCCGCGCTCGCGAAGATCGAGAACGCCGCGCATCAGGTGCCGAACATGGAGGCCGAGCGCAATCCGGCCACCGCGCACATGTTCATCATCAACCCGCTGTCGGGCCACGGCGTCGACAACCTGTTCGCGACCCACCCCTCGACCGCGAACCGCATCGCCGCGCTGCAGCAGCTCGCCGCCGAGCTCGGCACCCAGACCGCGCCGCGCCCGGCCGGTGGAAGCTATCCGCCGCGCAGCCCGTGGGGCGGATCCGGCCAGCGCGGCCCGTGGGGGTAGGGTGAGACCAAGCCGTAGCCGCGAAGGCGGTGTGCTCCCTCGCCCCGTTCTTAGGGGAGAGGGTTGGGGTGAGGGGCTGTCTCCGCAAATACGGCGATAGCTGCATTCGCGGAAGCTCCCCCTCACCCGGAACGCATCTAGCGATGCGTTCCGACCTCTCCCCGCACGCGGGGCGAGGTGAAGTGAAGGCAGCTGCTACGCGCTCGCGGCGTCCAGCCGTTCGACCTGATCCTTGCTCAGCTCAAGTTTGGTCGCCGCGACCAGCGTTGCGACCTGCTCGGGCCTGGTGGCGCTGACAATCGGCGCGGTGACGGAGGGTTTTGCCATCAGCCAGGCGAGCGCGACCGCGGCCGGCTCGGCGCGGGTTTCCGCGGCGACCTCGTCGAGACCGGCCAGGATGCGCATGCCGCGCGGGTTCATGTATTTTGGAATGCTGCGTGCCCCGCGCGGGCTCTTGGCGAAGTCGCTCTCCGAGCGATATTTGCCGGTCAAAAATCCGGCGGCGAGCGAGAAGAATGTGATCACGCCGACGTCGTTCGCCTCGCAGACGCGTTGCAGCGCGCGTTCGTAGCTTGAGCGTTCCGCGAGGCTGTATTCGGGCTGCATGCTCTCGTAGCGCGGCAGGCCGTTCGCCTTGGCAATGTCGAGCGCGCTCTGGAGTCGCTCCGCCGAGAAGTTCGAGGCGCCGATCGCCCTGACCTTGCCGGCCTTGACCAGTTTGTCATAGGCCGCGAGCGTCTCTTCCTGCGGTGTCGTCTCATCGTCCTTGTGGGACTGGTAGAGGTCGATGAAATCGGTCTGCAGCCGCCGCAGCGAGTCCTCGACGGCGCGCGCGATGTAGTCCGGCTTCAGCCCGACATTGCCGCCGCCCATGTCCATGCCGACCTTGGTGGCGAGGATGACGCGGTTGCGGTTGCCGCGCGCCTTCATCCATTTGCCGATGATCGTCTCGGATTCGCCGCCGCTGTGGCCCGGCACCCAGCGCGAATAGACATCCGCCGTATCCAGGAATGTCAGCCCCTGATCGAGCACGGTGTCGAGCAGGCGAAACGACGACGTCTCGTCCACGGTCCAGCCGAATACATTGCAGCCGAAGCACAGGGGAGGGACAGTGAGGCCGGAGCGGCCGAGCGCGCGATGCTTCATGAGTTTTCTTTCGCTTGTTCTTGATAGCGGGCGCCGGACACTGAGGCAGATCGCCCTTGTTTGCAAGGCGTTGTGCCGCAACCGCCTGGCAGGCGCTTGGCGGACGCGGATGGATCGGGACCGCTCGTCGGTCAGGTCAGGCACGCTGCCCCTCGACGCTGCATCGACTAAGGAAGAGATTCTGTCGCAGAGCAGAAACGCGATTTTATTTGCCGCGGGTCTGATGTAGATTGCGCGGCGAGCTGCCACCGGTTGCGCCGAAATCCGGAGAATGAGCGGCAGCGCGACTGGCCATCGGCAGGCCATTTCTTCTCATTTTTCAGTACGAAATGCTCTGCCCGGGCCGCGCGCCTGGGTGAAAGTTTTTTTCATTTCAACCAAACGGAGCGATTGCCATGCATTTCTGCTTCTCTGGTGAATACACCCCGCGTTCCCTGAACAACATCATGGAAAACCCGACGACCAATCGATACGAGGCCGCGAAGAAGTTGATCGAGGCCGCCGGCGGGAAACTGATTTCGATGTACAGCACGGCGACCGATGGCCCCGGCGTGATGGTGATCTTCGACGTGCCGGATCCGAGCTTCGCGCCCGCGATCAGCGGCGTGGTGGTTGCGGCCGGCGCCATGCAGAACGTGAGGCTGGTCCGGCTCTTTACCCAGGACGAGATCAAGGTGGTGCGTCAGCACGCGACCAAGCTCAAGACCGCTTACACGCCGCCCGGTGGCTAGCAGACCGAGCGATCCAAGACGGCGCAGATTGATCTGATGGCCGGTGTCACTCTCGCGCGGCGGCGCTTGCTGGCGTCCCGCGCGGAGGCGAGGGCCGTTGCGCGCCGCTGATCCGGGGCGTCAACGGATGGGCACCAGCTCAGGCGGATGTCCTGGCTACGTGCATGCCGGCCACAGCCCCGGCCGGTTGTGCCGTCGCATGACGTCCGCCGCCTCGCTCGGCCTCCGCTTCAGCAAGACGAGCGCAGTACGCGCTAAGGCGCGATGAGATCAGGGCGTGTACTCATGAATTCTTCGCGTCCGCTTTGATCTCGGAAGCTGACGTTGAGGCCGACATCGCCGTATGTCGGCCTTGGGCCAATAAGCAACATCCAAAGAAGTTCAGTTGACTACGTGCGGGCCTCAAAGTTCATGTTGAACGGCGTCTCGGTCGCGCGACCGAACTACTTAGAGCCCGCCCCTATAACGCATGCTCGCATGTCCAGCCCTTCTTAGCGGACGACTAGCAAATGCGACAGGGGATGCGAAGTATCGCCTTGGCCGACCAGCGCCGCTTGGGGATGGAAAATCACACCCCCCGCTTCTTCAGACCGAGCCCCTCGAACTGCGTCTTCTGCTCGTCACTCAGGTTCCAACGGAAATCGTCGACCGCGTCGTTCACGCTGATGATCGCCTCTCTCATCGCTTCCAACCGCGCCTTTGCGGCCTTAAGGCGGGCCGGCGGGGTGAGCGCGTCCTTTGGCGGGCATGGGTTTAAGGCTTCCATGGTGCCCATCGTGGTATCCTGCACCACTTCGAGCGCTGCGCGTTGCGTATCGTTCAGTTTCAGGCTGGCGACGATGTCGTCGAGGGGCCATTGCTGGGCGACGAGCTGGCGGTATTGCTTTTCGGCCTGTTGCTCGTCTTGCGGTTCACGGCTCGCCTGGCAGGCGGCGTCCTGCATCTCCTTCAGCTTCGCGGCCGCAGCGTTAGCGCGGCGGTCGCGTTCGGGCGAGTTGAGCTGGGCCTTCTGTTCATCGCTTAGGAGATCGTAGAATTTTTGAAATGGCGGCATAACGGTCGCAACTGCGCTCAGCATCGCGTTGACGCGGCTCTGCATGGCCGCGAATCGCTCCAGCGCGGTGGTTGCGGTCTGTGCTGGACAGGAAGCGCGGATGGTGTTGCCGGCGGAAATCCAGGCGCTCGCGAGCTCGTCGAAGGCTGCGCGCTGCGCCTCGTTCGCCGCGACCGCCAGGCCGATCCGCTCGAGGGGAAGGCCGGTCGTCTCGGCGGTGTCGCCGCTACAGAATTCCTGCACCGAGGGCGCTTTGCGATGCCGCCTCCCGGCGGGGCGCTCGGCCGCAAACGCTGAGAGATCGCTCGCAGCGTAAGGCGAGAAGATCGCGGCGTAGAGATCGCCGTAGCCATAGGCCCAGAAGCCGGTGCCATCATTGAGAAGCGCGTAGTCATAGAGATCGCTATAGGCAAACGGCCAGAAGAGCGGACCGACCCAGCCGTATGAACCGTCGGAGTGCTGCCACCAGCCTTGCGCAGCTCGGCCGCCCTGCCAGCCGGCCAGCGCGGCGACGGCAGTGAGCTGCGCGCGCTCACTCGGGCCGATCGACTCGGCGGCGGGGCGAAGATCTTGCGGTCTTAGAGCAGCCATGCGGACGCGGCTGTGGCGCGCCGCTATGCGTGCGTGGCGGAGACCTGCGACCGACAGCACGCCGGCCATCGCGAAGCGCGCGACACCCACGGGGCCGCCAACGCGCAGGCGGAAACCCGCCTCGGCCGCGCTCGGCAGCGCTCCCAGAACGCCAATTACAACGCCGGCCGCAGCCATTCCAAGGCGGGACTTTGACATGATCTCTCCCTCGGTCTCTCCCTTGGCGGTCCAGGCCACATCGCGTCACAAATATGACTCGCAGCGGAACCGAAAGTTCCTCCCGCCGTTTTCATTGGGTGAACCTGCGGTCAGGTGACGACGTCAACGGATTAGTCGCGTCGAGTACACGCGCTGGGTCGAATCGTCATCGCGCTTTAGTTTGGTGTGTGATTCGCGCAAACGCGTTGTCGCGAGGGAAAGCCGCTTCGCACTTTTCCGGATCATGCTTTAGCGCACGTCGTCCTCGGTCGAATCCTCCTCCGTTTTCGGCGGCCAGGCGCCGCGCCGGACCAGCGCCTCGTGCAGGAGATGTGCACGCTGTTCGTCGCACCCGATGGCTGCAAGGTGGTCGAGGGCGCGATCGGCAAGGACGGCTGGTGCAAGGCTTTTGCCGCGGTGGATTGATCGGTGGATTGATCCTTGGCTCACAACTCCCGCGCATTCGAGAACGCGAACGAGGACACGCGCCGCGTGGTCTCGTCCAGGATCAGGGTGCGCGTGATCGGCGGCTCGGCGCGCTGGCTGCAATTCTCGCGCTCGCAAAGCCGGCAGTTGACGCCAATCGGGGTGCCCTCGACCTTTTCCAGATCCATGCCGGTGGCATAGACGAGTTTTGCCGCATGACGGATCTCGCAGCCGAGCCCGATCGCAAAGCGCGGCTGTGGCCGCGGGTAGGGCGCCACCGGCCGGCGCACCATCTGCGCGATGGAGAAGTAGCGCGTGCCGTCCGGCAATTCGATCACCTGGCTGAGCAGGCGATCCGGCATGTCGAAGGTCGAATGCACGTTCCAGAGCGGGCAGGTGCCGCCGAACTTGGAGAACGGGAAGGTGCCGGAGGAGAACCGCTTCGACACGTTGCCGGCATTGTCGACGCGGAGCAGGAAGAATGGCACGCCGCGCGCGTTCGGCCGCTGCAGCGTGGTGAGGCGGTGGCAGACCTGCTCGAAGCCGGCGTTGAAGCGCTGCGCCAGCACGTGGACGTCGTAGCTCAAGGCTTCGGCTGCGGAATGAAACGCCTGATAGGGCATCATCGCGGCGGCTGCGAAGTAATTGGCGAGCGTGATGCGGTAGAGCCGGCGCGCGGTATCGTCGAGCGGACCGGCGCGGCTGACGATGGCGTCGATCGCGGCGCCGCACTCGACAAAGCCGATCTGCAGCGCAAGCTGGAAGCTGCGGCCGGAGCTGTCGACGAGTTCGGAGATCAAGAGCTGCCGGCGATGCCGATCGAAACGGCGCAGCGTCTCGCGCATCACGTCGACCGGCATCACGCGGGTCAGAATCGAATGTTTTTCGCGCAAGCGCGTGGTCAGCGCCGTGAACAGGCCTTCGGTCGGCACGTTGAGCTCGTCGCGTAAATTCTCCGCGGCGGTCTCGAGCTCCGGAAAATAGTTGCGGTTGGCCTCGATCAGGTCACGCACCCGCTCGATCGGATTGGCGTCGAATTGCGAGCCTTCGCGGTCGGCCATCTGCGCCGCCACCAGCGTTTCGCCGCGGCGCGCCTCGGTGTAGGCGGCGTAGAGCCGCTGCAGCGCATGCGTCACGCCGGGGCAGAGTTCGGCGAGGTCCCGCAGCTCCTGCTTCGGCAGGTCGATCTGGCGGAACAGGGGATCGGAGAAGATCTCGTTGAGTTCCGCGAAGAAGCGGTCCTCGTCGGCGGTGGCGAGGTCGCGCAAGTCGAGGTCGTAGGTCTCGGCCAGCCGCAGCAGGATCTGCGCCGTCACCGGGCGCTGGTTGCGCTCGATCAGGTTGATGTAGGAGGGCGAGATGCCTAGCCCCTCGGCGATCTGGGTCTGCGACAGCCCCAATTGCTGGCGGATCCGCCGGAAGCGCGGACCCACGAATAGCTTCTTTCCGGATTCACCGGGCACGGGTTGGTCTCGCTTGCCGCAGCAAATTCTGACCGCCTCGCCCCGCGCGCGGGGAGAGGCCGGATCGCATCGCCAGATGCGATCCGGGTGAGGGGGACTCTCCGCGAGTCTCGCTGCGGAGACAGCCCCTCACCCCAACCCTCTCCCCGTAAGAACGGGGAGAGGGAGAAGAAAAACCGGCGGGCATGGCAGGCTTCCTGACCTATTTTGTGACAGAATTTACAAATCGACATTTATTACAAGTTCAGATGTTACATGACATCACCAATAAAAAACAAGGCATCTGTACGAACTTCTTGTTTTCGCGTTTATCTCCTGACACGCGGTTCGCAATGCTCTGTCAAGAATGTCGATGCGAGCAGGTTGCGGGAATTAAGGTACAGGCGGCTGGGCAAAGGCAGCCCGATTTTTTGAAGGAGACTGACGATGAGCAAGGGCAGCAATTTCTGGGTGATCGGCGGCGAGTTCGGGTCGATGAACTTCCACAAGCTCGTCGAAGGCTCGGCCCAGGTCCGCGGTCCGTTCAAGACCCGCAAGGAAGCCGAAGAGTGCTGGAAGGAAGTCTCGGAAGAGAGTCGCCACAAGGCCGGCGTGCGCTTCTCCATCGTCGAGGAGCCGTCGCGGGTTTCGGCCTGAGCGCCAGAATTTTCAGAGCTAAGAAAACGTCCAAGGACGGCGGCCCCATCCGGTTCATCCGGGTGGGGTCGACCGCTTTTGGGACAGCGTCAGGTCTTTGATCTGGGGATAAGTGGCCGCCTAAGTGCTTGGGAACCAACGCCCTTTGCGGACATCTTGGTTGCTGATAGGTTAATGCGCAGGAAACCCGTCACCACGAGACCGTAAGGCATGTCCGATCCGCAGAACACCGGCAGTGAGGCGCGCGAGATGCGGCCGACGCTGCGAGAGGCGCTGCGGCGGGCGCGGATCGAGGCGGCCGATCGCACCGGCGTCGTCGTCGAGTTGCGCGACGCCGAGGTGGCGCGGCTCGAGATCCTCAACGATGCGCTCGATCCGTTGTTCGCGCAGGTGCCGGACAAGGTCGATCTGTTCGACCGCGGCATCAGCCAGGGCGAGACGCCGCGGCTGTGGATCGACGTCGTCGCGCATGTGCTGATGGGGCGCGACAAGCGGATCTACCGCTTCGTGCAGGACACGAGGTTCGGCCGCATCGTGCTCGCCGAATCGCATGACGTGGCCGCGATCGTCGATGCCGTCACCGACTATGTCGCGCGCCGCCTGATCGAGCGCGAGCATGCGATGGTGGCAACGCCGCTTCCGGTTGCCGAGCCGCCGGCGCCGCCCCCCGTGCCGGTGGCGCCGAGGCGCCGCGGCGGGATCGGCATGTTCGTGTTCGGCTTCGTCATGGGCGCGCTCGCGCTGTTCGGTCTCGCGCTGTATGCGAGCTTGCAAAACTTCTAGCCGCTCAAGGGGCGGGGCATCGTGGTCATAACACCCGCCTCGGCATTTTTCGGCGTCCTGGCGGCAGCCGCGGTGGTCGGCAGCGCGGTGCTGTTCGGCAAGTGGCAGACATTGCGGCGCGCCGAATACATCCGCACCTTTCACTGGCCGGCGGGCCTGTTGGCGCGGCTCGAGAAGCGTCACCCCGGCTTCACCCGCAAGGACAGTGCGCTGGTCTCGCGCGGCCTGCGGCAGTTCTTCCTCGCCTATCTGATGAGCGGCAAGCGCTACGTCTCGATGCCGTCGCAGGCGGCCGACGACCTCTGGCACGAATTCATTCTCTACACCCGCGAATACGACGCGTTCTGCCGCCGCGCCTTCGGCAGCTTCCTGCATCACACCCCCGCGGTCGTCCTGGTGAAGGAACGGCGCAGGAGCAATGAGGGGCTGCGGCGGGTCTGGTGGTACTGCTGCAAATACGAGAACATCGATCCGGTCAGGCCGACTCGGCTGCCGCTGCTGTTCGCGCTCGACGCCAAGCTGAGCATCGCGAACGGTTTCATCTATCACACCGACTGCGAGGCGCTGCGCCGCAGCGGCATCGGCGGCAGCAGTCCCTATTGCGGCGGCGATTTCTCCGACTCCTCGATCGACGGATCGTCAGCCGGCTTCGGCGATGCCGGCAGCGACGGGAGTGGCGGCGGCGATGGCGGTGACGGCGGTGGTGGCGGCGGCGACAGCGGAGGCGGCTGCGGCGGTGGGTGTGGCGGCGGCGGGGGCGGCGATTAGGAAAGTCGTGCTTGCTTCAATTCGCGAATGCCGGCGTGCTCGCCGAGCCCGCGCACGGTCTGCTCGCAGCGCCACGCATTGCCGTCACGCTCGATCGTGAACAAATTGTAGGCCGCCGCCGGATAGTGCTTGCGCGCCAGCGCCGATGCCGACGGCACGCCGATCGCCGGGATCTTCCGCTCCGGGCCGTCGAACCACATCGTCGAATGGATGTGGTCGTGGCCATGCAGCACCAGCTCGACGCCGTGGCGCCTGAGCAGCGCCAGCAGCTGATGCGAATCGGTCAGCCGCTTGGCGCGGCCGTCGGAGTGCAGCGGGTGATGCACCAGGAGGACGCGGAAGGCGTCCTCCCGCGACAGCTGCGCGAGGATCGCATCAAGCGCATCGAGCTGGGGATGGCCGAGCCAGCCGGTCGCCATCAGCGGCGGCGTCGGCACCGCCGAGGAGACGCCGATCAGTGCCACCGGCCCGCGGCGGCGCACGAACGGAAAATGCGTTGCCGCGCCGTCGGCGTCGCCGCGCAGGTAGTCGCCGAAATGACTGACGAAGCGATGCCGGGTCGCGCGCACATAGGCGTCGTGGTTGCCGGGGACCACGGTGACGTCGGCAGGCAAACCTACCTCCTCCAGCCATTGCCGGGCCGGATTGAACTCGGCATCCAGTGCCAAATTGACCAGATCTCCGGTCACGGCGATGTGGTCCGGCTGCTGCGCCTGCATGTCCGACACCAGCGCATCGAGCACGTCGCGGCGGTGATATTTATGACGGTTGCGCGTCCAGTTCAGGTAGCCGAAGGCGCGCTTGCCGGCCAGATCGCGCAGCCGCGCCGCCGGCAGCGGCGGCAGATGCGGGTCCGACAGATGCGCGAGGCGGAACGCCGCCATCATGCGATTCCCTTCGGATCGTCCGCGAAAAGTGGCCGGCAGCCGGTCATGTCGTGCTATCCCGAACGTCCTGCCCTGTATTGGCAAGAGCCGCGCAGGCGCGCAAGGATCAAAGCACGGATCAAGCACCATGATGTCGAGGGTTCAGTGACGGTCCTGCTCGATTTACGCAAGCGCTACGAGCCGCAGATCAGATGGGTGTTTCATTTCTACTGGCGGCTTGTCCGCAGCATGACGCTCGGGGTCCGTGCCGTCGTGCTCGATGCCGACAACAGGGTGTTCCTGGTCAAGCACAGCTACGTCCACGGCTGGTATCTGCCCGGCGGCGGGGTCGAGGTCGGCGAAAGTTTTATCGAGTCGCTGCGGCGCGAATTGGAGGAGGAGGGGCGGATCGAGCTCAAGGGCGAGCCGGTGCTGCATGGCATCTTCCACAACAGCCACGTCTCGCCGCGCGATCATGTCGCGGTCTACGTCGTCAGGAACTACCGGCAGGACCGCCTGCCGGAGCCGAATCGCGAGATCGTGGCCTGCGGCTTCTTCGATCCGGCTGATCTGCCTGACGAGACCACCCCGGGCACGCGGCTGCGGATCGCGGAGGTGCTCGAGGGCAAGCCGCCGACGGCGACATGGCGGTGATGGACCGCGCCCGCGCCAGATGCTATCCCGCGCCCCACAATGACCGAATTGTCCCTGACCATCCTGCCCGAGACCCCGAAAGACGCCCAGGCGATCGAGCGTCTGCACGAGCGCACCTTCGGGCCTGGCCGCTTCGTGCTCAGCGCCTACCGGCTGCGCGAGCATGTCGATCATTTGCTCGATGTCTCCTTCACGGCGCGGATCGGCACGCTGCTGGTCGGCTCGGTGCGCCAGCTGCCGGTCACGATCGGCGATACGCCGGCCCTGATGCTTGGGCCGTTGACGGTCGAGCCGCCGTTCCGCAGCCGCGGCGTCGGCCGTGCGCTGCTCGAGCGTGCGATCAACGACGCCCGCGCCAAGGGCCATCGGCTGATCGTGCTGGTCGGCGACGAGCCATACTACGCACGGGTCGGCTTCAAGCCGGTCCCGAAGGGACGAATGACCATGCCCGGCCCGGTCGATTACAGTCGCCTGCTTGTCATGGAACTGGTCGACGGCGCGGCCGAGGGCGTGTCCGGGCCGATCCAGCCGGACTGGAGCAAGGCGATCTGACTCCGCGCGAGCGGTGCCGGAACGGTTGCGCACCATCGGAAACTGAAGCACAGTTGAGGCAAGCGCCGGGACAAGACCGGCGCATGTCATATCAACAGGGAGAGTGCGCGCCATGATCAAAGTCAGTGTGATGTATCCGAACAATCCAGGCGCACGCTTTGATCACGACTATTATCGCGACAAGCACATGCCGCTGGTGAAGGCGCGCCTCGGCGACGCGTGCAAATACTACACCGTCGACAAGGGTCTCGCCGGGGGCGCGCCGGGGCAACCTGCAACCTATGTCGGAATGTGCCACATCTTCTGCGACTCGGTTGAGGCCTTCGCGGCCGGCATGGGCAAGCACGCCCAGGAGATCATGGGCGACATCCCGAATTACACCGACCAGCAGCCGGTGATCCAGATCAGCGAAGTCGTCGTCGGCCACTGACGACACAAGCGTTAGAGTTTGATCCCTCTGCCGCTGGCGGCAGAGGGATACGCTTGGCTCAGAACTTCAGATTGGCGAACGCCCGCACGCCGAGGCCCGGCATAAGCACCTCGTCCTTGGTATAGGAAACGGAGTTGCGGATGTTCTGGTTGAGCAGGTTGTTGCCGGCCAGACCAAGCGTCATCTCGCGCGCGCCGATCCATGACGAATTCAGCTTGGTGTTGTAGGTGATCTCCGCGTTGAGGAGATTGTAGCCCGCGGTCGGGGTCTCTCCGATGACAGCGATGTCGTTCTGCGCGAAGGCGTGCACCAGATTGATGCGGGTCAGCCAGTTGCTGTCGCGCCAATAGAAGCCGCCGCCAAGCCGCACCGGTGGAATCCGCGGCACGTTGCTGCCGTCGGTGAAGGTGGCGCGCACCACGTCGAACTGGTTCTCGATGCCCCAGATGCCGCCGTTGAGCGGGCCGATGTCGAACTGGCTCTGGAATTCGGCGCCGCGGAAGATCGCGTCGCGCTGCGAATAAACCGCCTGCCGCGCCTCATTGTTGGGATCGCCATTGCCGCAGGAGTCGAAATCGTCGCCGCACATCACCCCGGTCAGGCGGCGATAGATGAAGTTGCTGAAGCGGGTGTAATAGGCGGTGGCCTCGAAGCGGAACGGTCCGGTCGCCTTGCGCAGGCCGATCTCGACCGATTTCGCGGTCTCGATGGTCAGGTTCGGATTGCCGATGTCGAATGTCGCGGTCGCATCATGCGCGCCGCGCGAGAACAGCTCCGCAGGCTTCGGCGCGCGTTCGACATATTGCGCGGTGATGCTGCCGACGAGATCGCCGGGCAGGTTCTGCAGCAGCCCGATGCTGCCGCTGACCGGCGTGTAGGACGGATTGCGTGCGATCGAGCTCTGCGGTACGCCGTCAGGCAGATAGTCCGCCGGGAAATTCGGCATCGATCCGTGCAGGTCGACATGCTCGATGCGGCCGGCGATTTGCGCCTTGGTCGAATCCGTGAATTTGAATTCGTTGAACACGTAACCCGCGACGCGGTTGTTGTTGTTCGGACTCCACAGCCCGTTGAACAGCGAGCCCGGATCGTCCGGGCTCGGCGCGGTCAGCTCCTGATGCCCGGCCTGCACGCCGAACGCCGTCGTCACCGTGGCGAAGCGCGCGTTGAACGGCATCATCTGGACCTCGACGCGGGCTTCCTGCTCCTTGTTGGTGAAGGTCTGCCGCACGCCGTCGCTGAACGGGTCGGTCGGATCGGCGAGGCCGAGCTCGTTATGGCGATAGTCGGTCGCGCCGACCCAGAACCGCACCGCGTCGATCGCAGCAGTATAGGGCCGATACTCGCCCTTGACGGCGATCTTGGTCTGGTGCGCGTCGATCCGGGTCTGGTGATCGGCGCCGTCGGTGCCGGGGATGTGGTAGAGCGAGTCGTTCTGGGTGATCGCCGCGCCGATATAGCCGCCCTGGAAGAAATAGGAGGCGCCGACCGACGCGCCGTCCGACTGCGTCGCGGAGTTCGGCTGGCGGCCGTTGAATGGCTGGCCGGGCACAAATAAATAGGGATAGCTCGGGATGCTGTAGTCGCTGGTGGTGCGGCCATAGACGTCGGCATGCACGGCGACATTGTTGCCGCCGGCGTCCAGCAGCATGCCGCCCTCGACGCCGCGGTTGACCGAGCTCACCGAGGTGCGGGTCTCGACATTGAGGCAACCCGGCGCGCCAGCGTCGGCCAGCGGCGCCTTTACCGGCAATCCGTAGCTCTGGAACGGCGCCGCCGCGCAGGTCGGCATCGCATCGGGAATCCGGTTGTTGGTGGCGCTGACGACGCCGCCGATCGAGGTCGAGCCGTAGCGCAGCGCGGCCGGGCCGCGCACCACTTCGATCTGGTTGGTCGAGAGTGGATCGATCGGGACGAAATGATCCTCGCCGAGATCCGACACGCCGCCGCCGCCGAGACCGTTTTCGACGATACCGACGCGATTGACGTCGAGGCCGCGGATGATCGGCCGGCTCGACGCGCCGGGCGCGAAGCTCGAACCGGTGATGCCGGGTTTGGAAAACAGGAGGTCGCCAAGCGTGGCGCTGCCGGAGCGCCGCAGTTCCTCGTTGGGTATCACGGTGACGGTGGCGAACTGATCGGTCACCACGGGCAGCACGCCTTGCTGCGGTGCCGGTGCGGGCGCCGCAGGCGCCGGTTGCGCGGCCGCGGCGCGTTCGCGATTGCGGCCCGGCGCGGCCCGGACAATATGGCTCGGCGTGCGCGTTGGCGCCGTCCGGTGCCGTTGGATCGGGCTCGGTGCCGTCACGGTGATGTCAGGGAGTTGCGTCGGCGTGTCGTCGGCCAGGGCATTGTGGCTCATCGCGCCCAGCAATAGCCAGCTCACGCTCCCGATGTGGAGTGCTCGTTTCTTCTGAAGTGTCATTGTCCCGATCCAGGCCCGTCGAAATGACGGATCGATTCCGATTTGCCCCATCGGCGCAGGTCGCGAATGTGGCGCGGCCGTCCGCTCAGGGCGTGCAGCAATCAGTCGATGTCAGGACAGGGGAGGTGCGCGGGAGTGGAAGGCCGCCGGCGCCGATTTCAGATGGGCGAATTCGGCATTGGTAGTGCGGAACAGAAGCTCGATGGCTTCCGGCAGCAACAGCACCGGCGGCGCCGTGAACAGCATGCTGCTCGCGAGCGAGATGACGGCGCAGATCGCGCAATTGTCGGCCGGATGCCGCTCGTTGTCGTGATTGGCGGGCTGGGTCGTCCCGGTCACCTGGACCGCGAGGTCCGGCGTCGCCGAGGTCCCGATATAGGCGAGATCGACCAGCGACAGCCCGGTCTGGACTGCGGGTGCCGCTTGCGCAGCCGCGATCGGATGGAAATGCCCGAACGACAGCATGAACTGGACGGCGAGCGCGAACAGCGCAAGCCGCGAGCCAGTCTTGATGTGTCGCCGGAACCACTGCATGTCTGATGACGCCCGCCCAATCGGGAGCGCGTCAACACCCCAGCGCCCCGATGTTACATTATAACATCGGATGGCGTCCGCGATGTCAACCGGCGTTCAGACAAACCGTGTCGATGCATTGCCTGTGTGTGCTTGATGCAACGCAGACGTGAGCCCGGCCGGGCTCAGCGTCCCTCGCGCAGCCATGTTGCCGCGAATGCGCCGAGCAACAGCAGCAGGCCGACCAGGCCGCCGAACATCGGCAGCACGCCGACACCCTTGACGACGCTGGCGTCGCGCATCTTGACGCCGAGCCAGCCGTCGCCGCGGAAGATCGAGGAGGAGCGCACCGGCACGACGCGCGGCATATCGAGGCTCGAACCGTCGACGATGCGCCGTGCATCGCCGCCGGTCGCCTGCGCCAGCGGCTTCAGCATGTCGGTGGTCGAGGTGACCTCCGAGAATTCCTTCGGGTTGGTCGGGCCGACATTGATCAGCGCCTTCAGCGTGCCGTCGGTGGCCTGCCACAGGCCGAGCTCGTTGGCGGGCAGCGTCGCGCGCCACTCGCCGGGATCGCCGGCGGTGAGCGTCAGTTCATGCGTGGTGCCGCTCGGCGACGTCACGGTGACCGGCGAGACGGTGTCGGCCATGGTCTGGCGCACCACCATGAGATCCTTGCCCTGCACCTGCATGCGCAGCGCCTCTTCGTCGAGGTCGGGCTGCTTCATCAGCCAGTGCGACACCCGCCGCAACAAATCGAGATGCGGGCCGCCGCCCTCGTAGCCGCGCGCCCACAGCCAGATGTGGTCCGAGAGCAGCAGCGCGACGCGGCCTTCGCCGAAGCGCGACAGCAGCAGCAGCGGCTTGCCGTCGGCTCCGGTCATGACCGGCGGATTGATCGCGTTGCGGGTATCGACGGTGCGGAAGAACCGGCTCCAATGCGGCGGCTCGGCATTCGAGCCTTCCAGCCCGCGCGTCACCGGATGGCGCTTACCGGCATCGCTCAGATGCGCGTAGAACGGCTTCTCGGTCACGCCGACCGGTTCGGCCGGCAGCACGGAGTCCAGCGGCGTGCGCCAGATGCTGGTGGTCGAGGCGTAGTCGGGGCCGGCGGAGACCAGCACCGCGCCGCCGGCGCGGACATAGCGCGCGATGTTGTCGAAATAGGCGATCGGCAGCACGCCCTGGCGGGCGTAGCGGTCGAAGATGATCAGCTGGAATTCGTTGATCTTCTGCTGGAACAGCTCGCGGGTCGGAAATGCGATCAGCGACAGCTCGTTGATCGGCGTGCCGTCCTGCTTCTCCGGCGGACGCAGAATGGTGAAGTGAACGAGATCGACGCTGGGGTCGGACTTCAGGAGGTTGCGCCAGGTGCGTTCGCCGGAATGCGGCTCGCCGGACACCAGCAGCACGCGCAGCTTGTCGCGCACGCCGTCGATCGCGACCACGGCGCGGTTGTTGACCGGCGTCAGCTCGTTCTCGAGCGGCGAGGCCTCGATCTCGACGATGTTGGGCCCGGCGTGCTTGATGTCGATGTCGACGCTCGAGGTCTGGCCGCTGGTCAGCGTGCGCTCGTTGATCACTTCGCCGTCGCGGCGGATCGTGACCTTGGCGCGCTCGCCGGTGACGCCCTGGTCGTCGAGCCGGAAGGTGATGGTCTGGGTTTGGCCGACGATGCCGAAGCGCGGCGCGGCGGTGATCGCGATGCGGCGGTCGCGCTCGTCCTTGCGGCCGGTGATCAGCGCGTGCACCGGCGCCTGGAAGCCGAGCGCCTGGGCGTTGGCGGGAATGTCATGCACGCGGCCATCGGTGATCATGAAGGCGCCGGCGACGCGCTCGACCGGAACGTCCGACAGCGCCGACGTCAGCGCCCCGAACAGCTTCGTTCCGTCGGTCTCGCCATCGGCCTGACCGGCCTCGACGACGCGGACCTCGAGGCCCTTGATCTGCTTCAGGCTGTCGACCAGCGCCTGCCGCGCCTTGTCGGTCTCCTGGTTGCGCGTGCCGAAATTCTGGCTCGGGCTCTTGTCGACCACGACGGCAGCGACCGAGGACAGCGGCTCGCGGTCCTCGCGGGTGAAGGAGGGATTGGCCAGTGCCAGCAGGATCAGCGCCAGCGCCGCGACCCGCACCGCGGCGCCCCGCGCGCGCGACACCAGGAGCAGCACGGCAATGACGACGATCGCGCCGAGCGCAAGCCACAGCACGAGCGAAGGAACCAGCGGTGTGAACGCGATACCATAGTTCATGACGTCACTCCGTCATTCCGGGGCGATGCGAAAGCATCGAACCCGGAATCTCGAGATTCCGGGTCTGGTCCTTCGGACCATCCCGGAATGACGGTGTTGGCAGCTGAAGCACTTGCATCTCTATTGTCCCAGCCGCTCGATCAAGGCAGGCGCGTGCACCTGGTCGGCCTTGTAGTTGCCGGTCAGCGTGTACATCACGATGTTGACGCCGGCGCGGAAGGCGAATTCGCGCTGGCGCGGCTCGCCCGGCGTTAGCGGCAGCATCGGCTGGCCGTCGGGGCGGATCGCCCAGGCGCCGGCGAGGTCGTTCGACGTGATGATGATCGGCGAGACGCCGTCGCCGCCGCGCGCCGGGCGCTGCGCAGCCTCGTCGTCGTCCTCGCGCGGCAGCGCCTCGACCCAGGTCTGGCCGGAGTTGAAGCGGCCGGGGAAGTCGCGCAGCAGATAGAACGTCTTGGTCAGCACGTGCTCGCGCGGCACCGGTTCGAGCTCGGGTACGTCGAGGGTCGACAGCAATTCGCGCAGCGTCTGCATGCCGGGCGTTTGCGATGAGCCGTTGTCCCCCGGCGGCGCTTCGACGGCGTCACGGGTATCGAAGATGACGGTGCCGCCCTGCTTCATGTAGGCGTCGATCTTGTTGATGGCGTCCTGCGGCGGCTTCGGCGCGCCCGGCACGATCGGCCAGTAGATCAGGGGGAAGAAAGCCAGCTCGTCGCGCGCGGGATCGATGCCGACGGGATCGCCGGCTTCCAGCGCGGTGCGCTGTCCGAGGAACAGCGTCAGTCCGGACATCCCCGCCTTGACGATGGAATCGACATCGGCATTGCCGGTCACGACGTAGGCCAGCCGCGTCTGCGACACCGCCTTGATGGCGAAGTCGTCGCTGCTGGCGTTCTGCGCGCGGCTCGGCGAGGGCACCATCGTGGTCGCAAGGATGAAGGCCAACGCGAGCGCGGCCGGTGCCGCGCGCCGCCGGATCAGCGCGGCAAGGCCGCCGCCGAGCATGGCCACCACGATCGCATCGAGCAGGAACAGCGCCAGCGCCGTCGACAGCATGATGCCTCTCAAATCGCGCGGCTCGGCGTTGGTGTAGCTCGCACGCGTCGCGCGCAGGGCCGAGGTGTCGAGCGGCGCGATCCGATCGGCGGAGGCGAGCGTGTTGACCGCGATCGGGCTCTCGGCAGTGCCGTAGAAGCCGGGCGGATGGTCGGCCGTGCCGCGATCGCGATAGTCCGCCGACATCGGCTTGGCGCTCGAGGGCGGCGGGCCGAAGACGCCGAAGCCGTCGAGCGTGCGCAGCGGCGCAACCGTCTCGGCATTGGGATCGCTGGCGACGCCCGGGCCGGGCTTCGAGGTATAGCCGGACATGTCGATCAGCCGGCGCAGCATCTCGACGAAGGTGCCGGACATCGGCAGATCCGACCAGCGCATGTCGGCGCCGACATGGAACAGGCTGACCACGCCCTTGCCGCGACGCTCGCCGGTGACCAGCGGCGTGCCGTCCTCCAGCGAGGCCCAGCTCTTGGTCGAGAGCACGGCGTCGGGCTCGGCCAGCACCTGGCGGTTGACGGTGATGTCCTTCGGCACGGTGAGGCCCGAGAACGGGCCATCGGCGGCGAACGAGGCCATGTGCTGCGGCTTCTCCCAGGTCAGGCTGCCGCCGAGCGTGCGTCCGCCGCGGCGGAGCTTGACGGGAACGAGGTCGTCATCGGCCTGGGCGAGGCGCGGACCTGCGAAGCGCACCAGCACGCCGCCTTGCTCGATCCAGGCATTGAGCCGGTCGCGGATCTCCGGCGACAGCGTGCCGACGTCGGCCATCACGATCATCGGCAACCGCTGGTCGAGGAATTGCCCGATCACCTGCTGTGGCGCGCCGCGATCGCCGAGCCTGACATCGGCAAATGGCGATAGCGCGCGGGAGAGATAGAAGGTCGACGCCAACAGCGGCTGCGCGGTGTCGTTACTCGCACCCGAGACCACGCCGATGGCGCGGCGGCGCCAGCGCCGGTCGAGCAGCTGCACGGCGCCGGCCGAATGCTCGCCGGAAATTTCGAGCCGTGCGATGTCGTTGCGCAACTCGACCGGAAGATCGAAGGCGGCTTCGGTCTCGCGATCCTGCGGTCCGAATGTGTAGCGCGCCTCGCCGATCGGCGAGCCCTTGGCGTCGACCGCGCGCACCGTTCCCGCCGCGATGCCGCTCTCGGTGCGCAGCACCTTCACCGTCATCTTGGCGGCGGCGTTCTCGGCCGCGACCAGCGCCTGCGCCGACTGCGCTCCGCCCGCATAGATCGTCAGATTGCGGCTTTCGATCACCTTGCCGAGCCCCTCGGTGAATTCGCTGCCGCGTCCGGTGTCGACGCCGTCGGACAGCCAGGCGATGTCGCAGTCGCCGGTCGACTTGAGGAAACGTCCAAGCGCGCCGAGAGTTTCAACCCGATCGACCGAGTAGGGCTTCGGCGCGAGCTGGCGCAGCGCGACGCGCGCGGCGCCGGCCGGCATCAGCGTGATGTCGCGCGCGGGCTCGGACAGCGGCACCAGCGCGACGCCACGGCGGTCGCTGTCGGCGTTGGCGATCAGTTCGTCGGCGGCCCTGATCCGCGCGTCCCAGCTCGAGGCCGCGCTCCAGCCGTCGTCGAGCAGGATCACCAGCGGCAATTTACCGGCGGCAACGCCGCGTCTGCGGATTCCAGATCGGGCCGGCAGCGGCGAAGATGACGAGCGCGGCGGCGGCGAGCCGCAGCAGCGTCAGCCACCACGGCGTGCGCGACGGCGTCTCCTCCTTGGGCGCGATGTCGAACAACAGCCGCGTCGGCGGGAATTCGATCCGGCGCGGCCGCGGCGGCATCACGCGCAACAGCCACCACAGCGCCGGCAGGCTGACCAGCCCCAGCAGCAGCAGCGGTTCGGCGAAGGAGAGGGGGAGGCCTGCGATCATGCGCTGCGTCCCGCCTTGACTATTGAGCGGCCACCGCCCTTGCTCACCATCATGCCGGCATGCAGGAACAGCAGCAGCTCGGCCGCGGAGCGGCTGGTGGTGTGGGTCGAGAACAGCCAGTCGAGCCGATTGGTCTCGCCGCGGATCTGGTCGCGATGCAGCGCGACCCGGGCGACATAATCGCTCGCCCAGCTCTCGGCGCGGCCCGCGGTGATGACGCTGCCGATCTCCGGCTCGACGAATTCGACCCGGCCGGAATAGGGGAAGGTCTCTTCGGCGGGATCGACGACCTGGATCAGGGTGCCGTGCGCGCCGGAGGAGGAAAGCCCGGCCAGCATCGCCGTGATCTCCGTGATCGGCGACCAGAAATCCGACAACACGACGACTTCGGCCAGCGACGATGGCACGAAGGACGGCGGCAGGCTCGCGCGCGTCGTCTCGTCGTGCAACATCGCTTCCGCCATCTTGTCGATCACGTTGAGGCTTGCGGTCGGGTTCAGCAGGCCGGGAATGCCGACGCGTTCTCCGCCCGCAACGAGCAGCTCGGCGAGCGCGAAGGCTACGATCAGTCCGCGCTCCAGCTTGCTGTCGCGCGCCTCGCGCGAGGCAAAGGCCATCGACGGCGAGCGGTCGGGCCAGATCCACACCGTGTGCGCGGCTTCCCACTCCTGCTCGCGGACATAGAGATGGTCGTCGCGCGCCGAGCGGCGCCAATCGACGCGCTGCGACGGCTCGCCGGAGACGAAGCGGCGGTATTGCCAGAAATTCTCGCCCGAGCCGGCGCGGCGGCGGCCGTGCAGGCCATGGATGACGTTGGCAGCGACACGGCGGGCCTCAAGCACCAGACGCGGCAGCGATGCGGCGAGCGTTCGGCTTTCGCCATCGGCACGTCGAACCGCAAGGATCTCCTCGTTCTGGTGCCTGTTGTCTGCGGCCATCAACCGATCCGGGTCTTCAGTTGCTTGATCACGTCGGGAATGGTGCGGCCCTCGGCGCGCGCCGAGAACGTCAGCGCCATGCGGTGCTTGAGCACGGGCTCTGCGAGATCGAGCACATCGTCGATCGACGGCGCGAGTCTCCCGTCGAGCAATGCACGGGCACGCACCGCGAGCATCAAGGCCTGGCTGGCGCGCGGACCCGGGCCCCATGCGATCAGCTTGCCGGCCTCGCCGCCCTCGGTGCCGGGACGCGCGGCGCGGACCAGCGTCAGGATCGCCTCGACCACGGAATCACCGACCGGCAGGCGGCGCACCAGGCGTTGCGCGGTGAGCAGCGTCTCCGCGTCCATCGACGGCTTGGCCGCGGCCTCTTCGGCGCCGGTGGTTTCGAACAGGATGCGCCGCTCGGCGTCGCGATCGGGATAGTCGACGTCGATTTCCATCAGGAAGCGGTCGAGCTGCGCCTCGGGCAGCGGATAGGTGCCTTCCTGCTCGAGCGGGTTCTGCGTCGCGAGCACGTGGAACGGCTTTGGCAAATCATGCCGCGCGCCGGCAATGGTGATGTGCTGCTCCTGCATGGCTTGCAGCAGCGCCGACTGGGTGCGCGGGCTGGCGCGGTTGATCTCGTCGGCCATCAGCAACTGCGCGAACACGGGACCTGCGATGAAGCGGAACGAACGCTTGCCCGCCGAGCTCTCGTCGAGCACTTCGGCGCCGAGAATGTCCGACGGCATCAGGTCGGGGGTGAACTGAATGCGCTTGGCATCGAGGCCGAGCGTGACGCCGAGGGTCTCGACCAGCTTGGTCTTGGCGAGGCCGGGCACGCCGATCAACAGCGCGTGGCCGCCCGACAGAATCGTCACCAGGGTGTTTTCGATCACCTGCTCCTGGCCGAAGATGACGGTGGAGACCGCTTCCTTGGCGGCCTTGATCTGGCCCGCGACCTGCTCGGCCGAACGGACGATCACATCCTCCAGTTTCTCGACGCTGTCTGCACCAGCCATTCGATCCGCTCCTTTTTGACGATGCGCGCACATCGGCGCGTCGTCATCATCTGTCGTCATCTCGGCCCTCATGCTAAACCTGAGCGAAGGCCATGTATTCGTTGAATTAAACTATCCCCACCTTATCGGTGTTTCAGGGTATGAACGGCATCACGATGTGGCGAGAATGACATCCCGATCACATCTCAGGATATGTGCACCAAACGTGCCAGATTGAAGGTAGGAAACCTTAAGGCAAACAATGGCGAAGCAAGGGCAGAGCGATTCCGGCAGGGAAACTACGGGCCTCGGGAGCAAGGGTCTCGAAGGGCTCACCACGGCCGCCAATCAAGCTGCGACATCGGGTCCGGCCGGACGCAAGGGCCTGCCGCCGGTTCACCTGTGGAATCCGCCATTCTGCGGCGATCTCGACATGCGAATCGCGCCTGACGGCACCTGGTTCTACATGGGAACGCCGATCGGCCGCCCCGCGCTGGTGCGGCTGTTCTCCACGATCCTGAAGCGCGAGGACGGCAAGCACTTTCTCGTGACACCGGTGGAGAAGGTCGGCATCCGCGTCGATGACGCGCCGTTCCTTGCCGTGGAAATGCAGGCCGGGGAAGACGCGCGCGGCCGCCTGCTCAGGTTCCGCACCAATGTCGACGATTGGGTCGATTGCGAGAAAGGCCACGGCCTCAGATTCGAGGCGGCCGAGGACGGCGGATTGACGCCCTATCTGCACGTCCGCGCCGATTTGTGGGCCAAGGTCACCCGCGCGCTCTATTACGATCTGGTTGACATGGGCGAGCAGCGGATGGTCGATGGTCAGGAGATGTTCGGCATCGAGTCCGGCGGCGAGTTCTTCGCGATGGCCGATGCCAGTCAGGTGAGGGACGCACTTTGAACGAGCCGTTGCTGAAGGTGGAGCCGGCGACGATCAGCTCGACGGAATTCTTCGCGCGGGCCCGCACGCGGCTCACTTTCGATGTGCCGCCGGGCCTGGTCGATCCGCATATCATTCCGCGCACCGGAGATTCCGGCAACGACCGCATGCTCGAGATCGTGGCGCAGGAGCAGCCGGTGCGGCCGGCCGCGGTGCTGATCCCGGTGGTCGATCATTCCGAGCCGACCGTGCTGTTGACGCAGCGCTCGCCCAATCTGTCGAGCCATGCCGGCCAGATCTCGTTTCCCGGCGGCAAGATCGACGCCACCGACGCTTCGCCGCTCGATGCCGCGCTGCGCGAGGCCTGCGAGGAAGTCGGGCTGAAGCGGGAATTCATCGACCCGGTCGGCTATCTCGACCTTTATGGCACCGCGTTCGGCTTCCGCATTCTGCCGACGGTCGCGAAGGTGAAGCCGGGATTCACGCTTGCGATCAACGAGGCGGAGGTGGTCGATGCGTTCGAGGTGCCGCTCGCCTTCCTGATGAATCCCGAGAATCATCAGATCCACACCAAGGAATTCCGCGGCATGGACCGGTCCTATTACGCGATGCCGTTCGCCGAGCGCTACATCTGGGGCGCGACCGCGGGCATTCTGCGCGTGCTGTATGAGCGGATCTATCTGTCATGATCCGCACGGTATTGACCGAGATCGGAATCTTTCTGGTCCCGTTCGCGGTCTATGCCATCTTCCTCATCGCGACGCGGTCCGGCGTGACGCTGCCGGCGTCATGGCCGCTCGACATGATCGCAAAGCTGACGCTGGTGGCGCTGGTGATGGTCATCGTGAGCTTCGTGCTGTTGGCCGAATTGACTGGCGCGCCGCCGAATTCGACCTACGTTCCAGCCCATATCGAAAACGGCAAGCTGGTGCCGGGAGTTGAGAAATGAGCGAGGTGCGCCTGTTGTCCGACGCGCCATGGCTCGCTTCCGGGCCTGCGGCGCGCGTGCTCGGCCTGCTCAACGCCGACGGCGAGGAAGCCCGAGTGATCGGTGGGGCCGTGCGCAACGCCTTGATGCGGATTCCGCTCGCCGACATCGACATTGCCACCACGGCGCTGCCTGAGGAGGTGATCCGCCGCGCCAAGCGGGCGGGCATCAAGAGCGTGCCGACCGGTATCGAGCACGGCACGGTGACCCTGGTCGTCGACAGCCAGCCCTTCGAGGTGACGACGCTGCGCGAGGATACCGAGACCTATGGCCGCAAGGCCAGGGTGGCGTTCGGGCGCGACTGGGTGCGTGACGCCGAGCGGCGCGACTTCACCATCAACGGCCTGTCGGTCGACGCTTCGGGCGTCGTGCACGATCACGTCGGCGGCCTCGCCGACATCGAGGCGAGGCGCGTGCGCTTCATCGGCGATCCCGCGCAGCGGATTGCCGAGGACTATCTGCGCATCCTGCGCTTCTTCCGTTTCCATGCCGCCTATGGCGCGGGCGAGGTCGATCGCGCCGGCTATCTCGCCTGCATCGGCGGGCGCGCCGGATTGGCCGGCCTCTCCGCCGAGCGGATCCGCATGGAGATGCTCAAGCTCGTGGTCGCGAACGGCGCCGCAAGTGCAGTGGTCGCGATGGGTGACGGTGGCTTGCTGCAGCCGCTGTTCGGCGGCGTCGCCTATACCGGCCCGCTTGCGGCGATGATCGAGATCGAGCGGCTGATGAAGCTCGCGCCGAGCGCGATGCGAAGGCTCGCCGCGCTGACGGTCGCCGTGACCGAGGACGCGCGGCGCATCGCTGGCCGGCTGCGGCTCTCCAACGCCGAGGCCAAGGCGCTCGATTCGATGGGCCATCGCTGGTGGCGCTTGCCCGGCATGGACGAGGCGCATGCCAGGCGCAGGCTCTACCGGCTCGACGAGGAGCCGTATCGCGACCGGGTGCTATTGGCCTGGGCGCGAACCGGCGCGGACCAGGATGTCGATCAATGGCGCGCGCTCGCCACGCTGCCGGAGCGCTGGCGCGCGCCGCACTTTCCGTTGCGGGCGTCGGATTTCATCGCGCGCGGCATTGCCGAGGGACCGGCACTCGGACATGTCCTGACCCTGGCGGAGGATGCCTGGTTGGCCGCGAACTTTCCGCTGGAGCCGAAGATGCTGTCTGATATCGCCGACCAGACTGCGGCCCGTTTCACCCGCGACCATCGGCTTTGAATTTTCTCTGAGTTTTCTTGCCGACGTCTCGATGCCGCCGTGGTCAGCGGCGGCACGGTGACGATTGGCTGAACGACGATCGGTCGAACGTCGCATGGAGGCGATGCTGCCGGCATCCGCCAGTCAGCATCGCGCCAACGGATCTCACGCCGCCTTGCGCTTCTTCTTGCGGTCGCCGTCGTCGTCTTCGTCCTCGTCGTCTTCTTCTTCCGCGTCGTCCTCGTCTTCGTCGTCTTCCTCTTCATCGTCCTCCGGATCGAGCTCGGTCGATTCGAGTGCGACAAGCGGCAAGGTTTCGCGAAACAGATCGCCGTCCGTACCCATCCACAGGCACGCGACCTTGTCCTCGTCGATTTCGACGACCGTGATCGGATGGCCGCCGGACTTCAGCATGACAACATCGCCTGGTTTCAGTTCCATGATTTTCCTCCGCGCTGGATGACGCGGACGGCAGGCTAGCGACCGGTGATGACAGTCAAATCACGGCCGGCGCCTGGCGCAGTGGATTTGCTGTGAAATCAGCCGCTGTGTTATTTCCGCGCGGCCGGAACCAGTTCGCCCAGCGAGCGGATGATGCGGTCCGGCTTCACCGTCGATCCCGGCGGCAGCCCGACACCGTGCACGTCCATCCAGATCGCGTAGATGCCAAGCCGCTGTGGCGCCACGACTTCCCACTCGAGATTGTCGCCGATCATCCAGGTGTCCGGTGCGGTGACGCCGAGCGCTTCCATCGCGTGCAGGTAGGCGCGCTCCTCCGGCTTGCCGAAGCCGTGCTCGCCCTCGATCTGGATGTGATCGAAACGATGGCCGAGCGCGAAGCGCTCGACCTTGGCGCGCTGCATGTCGGCGGCGCCGTTGGTGACCAGCGCGAGCTTGATGCCAAGCGCCTTCAACGCATCGATCGCTTCATGCGCGCCGGGGAAGACGAACATCTCCTCCTCGCGGTAGGCAGTGAAGCGATCGGCGATGCGGTCGGCGAGATCGTCGGGCAGCGCGCGGTGACCGGCCGCCGCAAGCGCCGCGAAGCCGCCCTTCACGGTGAGCCGCCGCGCCTCGCCGAGCTTGATCCGCCAGATCGGCTCGGCGGTCGACCAGAATTGCCTCGCGTAGGCCAACAGCGCCGTCGCGACCTGATCCGGGGGCAGGGGCGCCAGCTCCGCGGCGAACTCCGTGGTGATCGTGTTCCAGGCGATCTCGGGGCGTCCATAGGCCGACAGGATGGTGTCATCCATGTCGATCAGCATCGCGCGCGGCAGGTTCATCACGGCCATTTCACCTCCGGCGGCAGCGACGACAGGATCGAATCCACATTGCCGCCGGTCTTCAGGCCGAAGATCGTGCCGCGGTCATAGAGCAGGTTGAACTCGACATAGCGTCCGCGGCGGACCAACTGCTCGTCACGATCCTCCGCGCTCCAGGCGGCCGCGAAATTGCGCCGCACCAGGTCGGGATAGATCTTCAGGAAGCTGCGCCCGACGTCCTGGGTGAAGGCGAGATCGGCTTCCCAGTCGCCGCTGTCGTGCCAGTCATAGAAGATGCCGCCGATGCCGCGGGCTTCCTTGCGGTGCGGCAGATAGAAATACTCGTCGCACCATGTCTTGTACTTGTCGTAGTCGGCAACGCCGTTCGGCCCGCTGCACGCTTCTTTCATCGCGGCATGGAAGGCGACCGTATCGGGGTCCTCCTGGGTGCGTCGGCGGTTCAGCACCGGCGTCAGGTCGGCGCCGCCGCCGAACCACGCCTTGGTGGTGACGACGAAGCGGGTGTTCATGTGCACGGCGGGCACATTCGGATTGCGCAGATGCGCGATCAGCGAAATGCCCGACGCCCAAAATCGTGGATCGTCGGCGGCACCTGGAATCTGCGCGCGGAATTCGGGGGCGAACTCGCCGTGCACGGTCGAGCAGTGCACGCCGACCTTCTCGAACAGCCGGCCCTTCATGATCGACATCACGCCGCCGCCGCCCGGCTTGCCGGTGTGGTCGGTGCGGTCCCAGGGGGTCCGCGCGAACCGGCCGGCGGCGCCGGGATAAAGCGTGGACGGGGCGTCGTCCTCGAGCTTCTCGAAGGCCGCGCAGATGTCGTTGCGCAGCGCCTCGAACCAGCCGCGCGCACGCGCCTTGCGGTCCTCGATGATGGCGGGGTCTGTTGGCAGCATGACTAACCTTGCGGGCCGAAGTATGTGCAGCTCTCGTTGCAGCTGTCGCGATGGACGCTGACGCGGGTCAGCTTGCCTGCGTGTTGCAACCGCTCCCAGATGAAGCGCGACAGATTCTCCAGCGTCGGCACGCCGATCGCCTCGATCTTGTTCAGGAACTTGTGGTCGAGCGTCTTCTGCACCTCGGCCATGGCGCGTTCGAGCAGGCCGAGATCGACTACCATCCCGGTTTTCGGATCGGGCGTGCCGCGCACGGTGACTTCGGCGCGAAAGGAGTGGCCGTGAATCTCCTCGCTGGCGGTGCCAAAGGTCGTTCCGGACAGCGCGTGCGCAGCCTCGAACCGAAACGCTTTCGTCAATTCCCACATCTCGTTCAACAATCCGATTCTGTTAGTTCATCTAATCCCGAGCGTCTTGTGCGTCTGCACGCTAAGGCGCCATTGCGGGTGCTTCAGGCAATAGGCGATCGCCCGCTCGGTATTCTCGATCACGTCGGGGCCGTCCATCGGCTGCAGCGAGAAGCGCTCGAAGGCGAGGCCTGCGAAATCCTCCGGTGTGTTCTCCACCTGCGGATAGACCAGTTTGAGCTCGTGCCCCTTGCGCACCACGAGCTCGGCTGCAGCCTTGGGACTGACGCAGATCCAGTCGAGCCCGTCGGGCGGGACGATGGTGCCGTTGGTCTCGATCGCGATCGCAAAGCCGTGGCCGTGCAGGGCATCGATCAAGGCCGCGTCGACCTGCAGCAGCGGTTCGCCCCCAGTCAGGACGACGTAGCGGTCGGCCTCGCCTCCTGTCCATTGCGCGGCAATGGTGCCGCCAAGCTCTTCCGCGGTCGCATAACGGCCGCCCAGCGTGCCGTCGGTGCCGACGAAATCGGTGTCGCAGAACTTGCAGACAGCGCCGGCGCGGTCCTGCTCGCGGCCGCTCCAGAGGTTGCAGCCGGCGAAGCGGCAGAACACGGAAGCGCGGCCCGCATGGGCGCCTTCGCCCTGCAGGGTGAGAAAGATCTCCTTGACCGCGTAGCTCACCAAAAATCCCTTAAGTTGCCGAACCGGCAATTCCCGAACCGGCGCTTCCTGAACCGGTCTGCCGCAGCGCCTCGCCGACGGCCATGGCCGCCGTGACGGCCACATTGAGCGAACGCATGGTCGGCCGGATCGGAATCACCAGCCGCGCATCTGCGGCGGCCACCACCGCGTCGGTCACCCCCGCCGTCTCGCGCCCGAACAGCAGGACATCGGAGGCCGTATACGCGAAATCAAGATAGGATTTCGCCGCCTTGGTCGTGAACAGCACCAGCCGGCATCCGGCCTCGGCCCGCCATTCCTCGAATTTCGACCATGAGTCGTGACGCTTCAACCGCACATGGTCGAGATAGTCCATACCCGCCCGGCGGAAATTCCGATCCGAGGTGTCGAATCCCGCCGGTTCGATGATATGGGCTGACACGTCCAGGCAAGCGCAGAGGCGCAGAATCGTCCCTGTATTCTGGGGGATGTCGGGCTGGAACAGCGCGATCTGCATGGTGCGGGCGGCCTGTGAAATCCGGATGAAATTGTCTCAATAAAACATCGCTCGGCGCGGATTTCGTGCATTGCACGTGTGCGAGCCGATAGCGGGCTTGCGCTCGTCCGGCAAGGGTGCCAATAGAACGATTCTGGACTGCTGTTCCGCCATTTGGGGTGGGGAATAGCGGTTTTCTGCCGCCGCGGGGGCCGCGGGCGCCGGCAGCCTTTCTTGGGGCGCGTCCTGCGTCTCCAGGGCGGTTCCACCGGCTGCAGAAAAGAAAGGGCTAGGAATCGTGACGACAGCGTCTTCGGCGGACCATCCGACACGCCGTGATTTTCTCTTTGTTGCAACCGGAGCTGCCGCCGCGGTCGGCGCAGCCGCCACCGTCTGGCCGCTTGTTGCGCAGATGAACCCGGATGCCGCGACGATCGCGGCCGGCGCGCCGATCGAGGTCGATCTGACGCCGATCGCCGAGGGCCAGGACATCAAGGTCTTCTGGCGCGGCAAGCCGATCTACATCAGCCATCGCACCAAGAAGCAGATCCAGGAGGCCCAGAGCGTGGCGCTCTCGAGCCTGCCCGACCCGCAGCCCGACTCGGCCCGCGTCAAGGCCGGCCACGACCAGTGGCTGGTTGTGATCGGCATCTGCACCCATCTCGGCTGCATCCCGATCGCCCATGAAGGCAATTACGACGGCTTCTTCTGCCCCTGCCACGGCTCGCAGTACGACTCCTCCGGTCGTATCCGCCAGGGGCCGGCGCCCGCCAACCTGGCGGTGCCGCCTTACGCCTTCCTTTCCGACACCAAAATCCAGATAGGCTAAGTCCCGGCCCCTCCGGGATTTCAGCTTCCACTTGGACCCATCGCGTCGTTTTTCTTCTTCAGGATCGCATCAATGAGCGGACCATCTGATTTCCAACCGAGCAACCCCGCCTTGAAGTGGATCGAACGGCGCCTTCCGATCTTCGGCCTGATCCACTCCTCGTTCGTGGCCTATCCGACGCCGCGCAACCTGAACTACTGGTGGACCTTCGGCGCCATCCTTTCGATGATGCTGGCGCTGCAGATCCTGACCGGCGTGATCCTGGCGATGCACTACACGCCGCACGCCGACCTCGCCTTCAAGTCGGTCGAACTGATCGTCCGCGACGTCAATTACGGCTGGCTGCTGCGCAACATGCATGCGTGCGGCGCGTCGATGTTCTTCTTCGCCGTCTACATCCATATGTTCCGCGGCCTCTATTACGGGTCGTACAAGGAGCCGCGTGAGGTGCTGTGGATCCTCGGCGTCATCATCTACCTCCTGATGATGGCGACGGGCTTCATGGGCTACGTGCTGCCGTGGGGCCAGATGAGCTTCTGGGGCGCCACCGTCATCACCAATCTGTTCTCGGCCGTGCCCTATTTCGGCGAGAGCATCGTGACCCTGCTGTGGGGCGGCTATTCGGTCGGCAACCCGACACTGAACCGCTTCTTCTCGCTGCACTATCTGCTCCCGTTCGTGATCGCCGGCGTGGTCGTGCTGCACGTCTGGGCGCTGCACGTCGCGGGTCAGAACAACCCGGCCGGCGTCGAGGCCAAGACTGAGAAGGACACCGTTGCGTTCACGCCGTATGCGACGATCAAGGACATGTTCGGCGTGTCCTGCTTCCTGATCTTCTTCGCCTGGTTCATCTTCTACATGCCGAACTATCTCGGCGACGCCGACAACTACATCCCGGCGAACCCGGGCGTGACGCCGGCGCACATCGTGCCTGAATGGTACTACCTGCCGTTCTATGCGATCCTGCGTTCGATCCCGAACAAGCTCGCCGGCGTCGTGGCGATGTTCTCGGCGATCATCATCCTGTGCTTCCTGCCCTGGCTCGACAGCGCACGGACCCGTTCGTCGAAGTATCGCCCGCTGGCCAAGCAGTTCTTCTGGATCTTCGTGGTGGTCTGCATCCTGCTCGGTTACCTCGGCTCGCAGCCGCCGGAAGGCATCTATGTGATCGCCGGCCGCATCCTGACGGTCTGCTACTTCGCCTACTTCCTGATTGTGCTGCCGCTGCTCGCCCGCATCGAGACGCCGCGTCCGGTGCCGAACTCGATCGCCGACGACGTGCTGGCGAAGAGCAAGGGCAGGGCCGCGACCGCGGCCTCTGTGATGCTCGCGATGGTGGTGGCCGGCAGCCTGCTCGTCGGCGGCACCCAGAACGCCAAGGCCGAGGAGAGTGGCAACGCGCCGCCGGCCCAGAAGTGGTCGTTCTCCGGTCCTTTCGGCACCTATGACCGTGGCTCGCTGCAGCGCGGCTTGAAGGTCTACAAGGAAGTCTGTGCCGCCTGTCACGGCCTGTCCTATGTCGCGTTCCGCAACCTCGCCGATCCCGGCGGTCCCGGCTATTCGCCGGCGCAGGCGGCGGCGTTCGCGTCCGAGTACAAGATCAAGGACGGTCCGAACGACCAGGGCGAGATGTTCGAGCGTCCGGGCCGCCCGGCGGATTACTTCCCGTCGCCGTTCCCGAACGAGCAGGCCGCGCGCGCGGCCAATGGCGGCGCGGCGCCGCCCGACCTCTCGCTGATCACCAAGGCGCGGTCCTACAAGCGCGGCTTCCCGCAGTTCGCGATCGACTTCTTCACCCAGTACCAGGAGCAGGGACCCGACTACGTCGACGCCATCCTGCAGGGCTTCGAGGACAAGGCTCCGGCGGGCGTCACGATCCCGGAGGGCTCGTACTACAACAAGTACTTCCCCGGCCACGCCATCAAGATGCCGAAGCCGCTGTCCGATGGTCAGGTGACCTTCGACGACGGTTCGCCGGCGACGGTCAAGCAGTACGCGCATGACGTCACCACGTTCCTGATGTGGGCCGCCGAGCCGCACATGGAGGAGCGCAAGCGGATCGGCATGCAGGTGTTCTTCTTCCTGGTCGTCTTCGCCTTCCTGATGTACTTCACCAAGCGCAAGGTCTGGGCCAACGCCCACTGATCTCGGGTACGGCATAGCGAGTTTGAAAAAGCCCCTTCGGGGGCTTTTTTGTTTGCAATCTCTCCGTCATTCCGGGGTGACGCGGTAGCATCGAACCCGGAATGACAGTGTCGTCAATTGCGTCGGCCGCCGAGTGCGGACAAGATGCCGGCCAATCAGCCGGCAAACATTGCGGAGGAACTCATGGGTACCAGCATCAGCTTCAAGCGTCCGGACGGCAAGGAAGCGTCGGGCTATCTCGCCAATGCGGCGCGCGGCAACGCACCCGGCGTCGTCGTGATCCAGGAATGGTGGGGCCTGTCGGACCAGATCAAGGGCCTGTGCGACCGCTTCGCGGTGGCTGGCTTCGATGCGCTGGCGCCCGATCTCTACAAGGGCAAGGTGGTGCCGTATCACGACACCGATGCCGCGGGCAAAGAGATGAACTCGCTCGACTTCATGGACGCCACCACGCAGACGGTGCGCGGCGCCGCGCAGTATCTCGCCAAGAACGGCGCCAAGGTCGGCCTGACCGGCTTCTGTCTCGGCGGCGCGGTGACCATCATCGGCTCGGTGCATGTGCCGGAACTGACCGCGGGCGTCGTGTTCTACGGCATTCCGCCGGAGCAGGCCGCCAAGCCCGCCGACGTCAGGATTCCGCTGCAGGCGCATTTCGCCAACAAGGACGACTGGTGCACGCCCGAGCTCGTCAGCAATTTCGAGAAGACGATGAAGGCCGCCGGCAAGTCGCTCGAGCTGTTCCGCTACGACGCCGAGCACGCCTTCGTCAACGAGCAGCGCCAGTCGGTGCACGACCGCGAGGCCGCCGAACTCGCCTGGGGCCGCGCCACGGACTTCTTCAAGAAGCACCTAGGGTAAGGCGATTGCAAAACCACCGGCGTCGTCCCGGCCAAGGCCGGGACCCATACGCCGTGGCTTTTGCAATGGGCACGCTGGCAGTCATCTCGCCAAATAACTACGCCCTGTGGTTATGGGTCCCTGCTCCCGTGCGCAATTGCGCACTAGGCAGGGACGACGGCGAGACTTAACTTTCCTTCACCCCGTCCCACCACGGGCAGGTCCCCGACATCAGCCTGAAATTGCCTTCCATCACCTGCACCGGTGCGCGCTTGCCCTCGGCGGCGGCGCGCATCCGCATCTCGCGCGCGACGGCGCGGTCCCCCGGCGACAGCCAGACCCGCTCGTGGCCCCACAGGCTCGGGCCGTCATGCATCTCGAACGGCGTCCAGTTCGCCGGATCGATCTCGCGGCCGCCCCAGCCGCACTCGACCATGAAGGCGGACGGCGACCTCGCGTAGAACGACGTCATCAGGTCGTTGGTGTGGCGGCCGAGCGTGACGTTGACGCGGTCTTCCTGCTGCGCGACGTCATAGGCTTGGCCGACATCGTCGAGCGAGAACAGCTCGACCATCAGATGATGCATGCCGTTCGTGCCGGTCTCGATCAGCGCCAGCGAGTGGTGGCGGGCATTGACGTGGAAGAAATAGGCGCGGAACGGTTTTTCGATGTAGTCGCTGAGGCCGAAGCCGAGCACGTCGACATAGAAGCTCATCACCGGGGCGATGTTCTCGACGGTCAGCACGGCGTGGCCGAGGCCGAGCGGCCCGGTGCGGAAGCCGGAGATCGAGCGGCCCGGCCTGAACGGCGTGTCGTCAATCTCGGCGCCATGAAACGCCTCGAGGCGGTTGCCGGCGGGATCCCGAAACGAGATCAAACCGCGCACCCGCCTGCTATCTACGAGCGCCTGCGGCTCTGATGTCACCGCGACGCCGGCGCGCTCCAGCCGTGCCGCCAGCGCGTCGAGGGCCGCACGGTCAGCCACCTCCCAGCCGAAGAACCGGGTGCCTTCGCCCTGGGCGCGGTCGATCACGATGCGCTGCTTGCGGTCGTCCATCCGGAACGCGAGCAACGAGTTGCCGCGCTCGACCGCCTGCAGCCCGACGAGGCCAGTGCCGAACTGCCGCCAGTCGTCAAGCGCGTCGGAGCCGAAGCCGGCATATCCGAGACCCAAAATCGCCATCTGCGCCTCCGCTATCTGTCTGTTTTTTGGGCGGCCGGCCGGCCGCCATTTCGGCAAATGCTACGCGGTTTCTTGCCCCTTCAAACCCCGAAAATGCCGTCCAGGGGGCGTCCCGCCTTGGGGCAGGGCTGCCGGGCCATCCCTTGACACGGCCCGCGCCGGGTGGTGAGTAACGGGCATGAGCACCGTTGCCAGCCCATCCCGTCGTTGGTGGCCCACCTTCTCATAGGTGGCCGGTGCGTTTTCTTTTTTCACAAACGTCGAAGGTCGCCATCGCAGTGCGACCGATGGTTAGTTTATTTGCCCTTCGTTTGTCCTGTGTGGCGCTCTCTCGGCAAGTCTCGTAAGAGGATCACATGAACAGGACAGTCTTCTCCCTGCCGGCTCGAAGCGAATATCTGACCAATGGCGGCCTTGCGGTCGCGCGCGTGGTCGAGCAGTTCACCGGCGGCGCCAACCGCCTCGACGATTTGATCGCGCTACTGGACCGCCGCCGCGGCGTGGTGCTGTCCTCGGGCACGACGGTACCGGGCCGCTACGAGAGCTTTGACCTCGGCTTTGCCGATCCGCCGCTGGTGCTGGAGACGTCAGGTACGAACTTCTCGTTGCAGGCGCTGAACCCGCGCGGCGAGGTCCTGATCGCCTTCCTCGGCGACGTGCTGCGCGAGCCCTGCGTCGTGATCTCAGAGCGGAGCGCAACGCGGCTCGCCGGCCACATCATCCGCGGCGCCGCGCCGGTCGAGGAAGACCAGCGCACCCGCCGCGCCAGCGTGATGTCGCTGGTGCGCGACATGGTGGCGGCGTTCACCTCCAATGCCGATCCGCTGCTCGGCCTGTTCGGCGCCTTCGCCTACGACCTCGTGTTCCAGATCGAGGACCTCGTGCAGAAGCGCGCCCGCGAGGCCGACCAGCGCGACATCGTGCTCTACGTGCCGGACCGCCTCTTGGCCTATGACCGCGCCACCGGCCGCGGCGTGGCGCTCACTTACGAGTTCGCGTGGAAGGGCAAATCCACCGCCGGCCTGTCGCAGGAGACCGCGCCGAGCCTCTACGCCAGGAACGGCCGGCAGGGCTTTGCCGATCACGCCCCGGGCGAGTACCAGGCGACCGTCGAGGTCGCGCGCGCGGCGTTTGCCCGCGGCGATCTGTTCGAGGCGGTGCCCGGGCAGCTGTTTGCCGAGCCCTGCGAGCGCTCGCCGGCGGAAGTGTTCCAGCGGCTCTGCCGCATCAACCCGTCGCCCTACGGCGCGCTGATGAATCTCGGCGCCGGCGAATTCCTGGTCTCGGCGTCGCCGGAGATGTTCGTCCGTTCCGATGGCCGCCGGGTCGAGACCTGCCCGATCTCGGGCACCATCGCGCGAGGTTCGGATTCGATCGGCGATGCCGAGCAGATCCGAAAGCTGTTGAACTCGGAGAAGGACGAGTTCGAGCTCAACATGTGCACCGACGTCGACCGCAACGACAAGGCGCGCGTCTGCGTGCCCGGCACCATCAAGGTGCTGGCGCGGCGTCAGATCGAGACCTACTCAAAGCTGTTCCACACCGTCGACCACGTCGAAGGCATCCTGCGGCCGGGCTTCGATTCGCTCGACGCCTTCCTGACCCACGCCTGGGCCGTGACCGTGACCGGCGCGCCGAAACTGTGGGCGATGCAGTTCGTCGAGGATCACGAGCGGTCGCCGCGGCGCTGGTATGCCGGCGCGATCGGCTGCGTCAATTTCGACGGCAGCATCAACACCGGGCTCACCATCCGCACCATCCGCATGAAGGACGGTCTCGCCGAGGTGCGCGTCGGCGCGACCTGCCTGTTCGATTCAGATCCCGCCGCCGAGGATCGTGAGTGCCAGGTCAAGGCGGCGGCGCTGTTCCAGGCGCTGCGCGGCGATCCGCCGAAGCCGCTGTCGGATTTCGCGCCCGACGCCACCGGCTCCGGCAAGAACGTGCTCTTGATCGATCACGACGACAGCTTCGTGCACATGCTGGCCGATTACTTCCGCCAGGTCGGTGCCAACGTCACCGTGGTCAGGCATATCCATGCCCAGGACATGCTCAAGAAGAAGGGCTGGGACCTCCTGGTGCTGTCGCCCGGGCCGGGGCGCCCGGAGGATTTCGGCATCGCGAAGACCATCGACACCGCGCTGGAGAAGCAGCTGCCGATCTTCGGCGTCTGCCTCGGCGTGCAGGCGATCGGCGAGTATTTCGGCGGCCAGCTTGGCCAGCTCGGCCAGCCCGCGCATGGCCGTCCCTCGCGCGTCCAGGTGCGTGGTGGCCGGCTGATGCAGAACCTGCCCAATGAGATCGTGATCGGCCGCTACCACTCGCTCTATGTCGAGCGCGACAGCGTGCCCGAGGTGCTGGCGGTGACCGCGACCACCGAAGACGGTGTCGCGATGGTGATCGAGCACAAGACCCTGCCGGTCGGCGGCGTGCAATTCCATCCGGAATCGCTGATGTCGCTCGGCAACGAGGTCGGCCTGCGCATTGTCGAGAATGCATTCCGGCTTAATGTGAGTAGCAAGTGAAGGCTAAGTTTAACCATCGTCATTCCGGGATGGTGCGTTAGCACCAGACCCGGAATCTCGAGATTCCAGGTTCGATGCTTCGCATCGCCCCGGAATGACCCTCAGAGCGAGACCAATGACCTTCGACCACGACATCAAGGCGACCGTTCGCACCATCCCGGACTACCCGAAGAAGGGCATCCTGTTTCGCGACATCACGACGCTGCTGGCGGATGCTCGCGCCTTCCGCCGCGCGGTCGATGAGCTGGTGCATCCCTGGGCGGGGGCGAAGGTCGACAAGGTCGCCGGCATCGAGGCCCGCGGCTTCATCCTCGGCGGCGCGGTGGCGCATCAGCTCTCCGCCGGCTTCGTGCCGATCCGCAAGAAGGGCAAGCTGCCGCACACCACGGTGCGGATTGCCTATTCGCTTGAATACGGCATCGACGAGATGGAGATGCATGCCGACGCCGTGCAGCCCGGCGAGCGCGTGATCCTGGTCGACGATCTGATCGCGACCGGCGGCACCGCGGAGGGCGCGGTGAAGCTGCTGCGCCAGATCGGCGCCAATGTGGTCGCCGCCTGCTTCATCGTCGACCTGCCTGACCTCGGCGGCGCGGCCAAGCTGCGCGCGATGGACGTTCCGGTGCGCACGCTGATGGCGTTCGAGGGGCATTGATCTCTTAGCCTCGCCCCGCGTGCGGGGAGAGGCCGGATCGCATCGAAGATGCGATCCGGGTGAGGGGACTCTCCGCGCACTCCAATCTCGGTCGAATTTGCGGAACCAGCCCCTCACCCCGACCCTCTCCCCGCAAGAGCGGGGCGAGGGAGCAGAGTCATCCCCGCTGCAGCAGCATGCTCAATTCGAGATCGCGGAACGTCGTGTAATTCCGCCGGATCCATTGATGCAGCTCGGTCGATGAATCCCTTTCCTGGCGCAGATAGCCGGTGAAGGAGAAGTTCAGCCGGTCGATATAGGTCTTCAGGAACACCGGCAGCGCGCGGAAGCGCAGCACCCGGCTGGCGGTCATGACCGGCGGCAGCTCGCCGCGCACCACGAACTCGTTGTCGATGACGATCAGCGCATTCGGCGGGATCGTGCCGAGCAGCGTCTGGTAGCCGCGCACCGAGGCGCGGTCGGTATCGGCGACGTACAGGATCACGGGTGAGACGCGGCGGCGCAGCGCCTCCTTCATCAGCCCGATCTCGTCGCACATTTTGAAGAATTCGTCGAAGGCGTGGTAGCCGAGGTCGATCACCTTGCCGATGCCGTCATTGACGATGACGCGGTCCATCAGCTGCATCTTGCCGTAGGTGTCGATCACATCTGCCGTTTCGGTGATCCGCGGCAGGTAGTCGAGCAGCGACGGCTCCTTCAGATTGATGTCGTAGCAGACCACGTCGCCGTTCTTGAGCAGCAGGAATTCGCCGAGCAGCCGCGCGATCAGCGTCTTGCCGACCTGCGGGCGGGGCGAGCAGATGATGTAAACGGGCGTCGATGACATCGCCCGCTATATCAGGCCAAATTTTCGCCTAATCCAGCCCCATCAAGGTCGAAGGTCCGACTATTTTTCGCCTTTGGCCGACTTGGCGCCGACCAGGTCGGTCAGCTTGATCCGGTCGTACTCGCTCCAGACATTGGCGAGCCAGTGCCGGACATAGCCGCGCAGCACGAAGGAGTAGTTGGCGGCGTCGTCGTTGATGCCCTTGTTGGCGACGAATTTCAGGAACGGAACCGAGGAGACCTCGACCTGCTCATAGGCCATTTCGTTGAGCTTCGGGATGGTCAGGTCCACGGCATCCTTGATGCGGTGGAAGTAGGAATTGTAGGTCGCCTGGTCCCACTGGAAGAACTGGGTGTCGTTGATGAAGTTCTTCACCAGGAAATATTTCGCGCCGCTCATGAAGTTGGCGGTTTCGGCGATCTCGTCCAGCGAAGCGATCGACGGGCCGAGGATATGGAACACGGCGAAGGTGATCTGGCCGGAACGCGCCGCGTCGAGGAAGCCGATATCGCGCAGCGAGGCCAGCGCGGGCGACAACAGGCCGGCGCGGACGTCGATCACGGTAACCGAGGGCCCCGAGTTCAGCGTGTCGAAGATCTTCATCTGGTCCGCGGTCGTCGTCATGTCGACGATCTCGGTGATGTCAGGATGGAAGCGCTTCAGCGTGCCGCGCGGCGATTCGGTGTCGAACGCCCGGGTCTGCACGTTATTGGCACTGAAATAGTCCAGGAGCGTCCGCGAGACGGTGGTCTTGCCGACCCCGCCCTTGTCGGCGCCCACCACGATCACAACCGGCTTTGCCATGGAAGTCCCTTAAAGCGCGCTCCCGATCGCGATGGCGATCGGCAAGTCCCCACACTGCTTTGGGCGCGAACATGGCAGAAACGAGGGAGAATTCAATTCCTTAAGGCGTCCACGATCGGTTTGGTGGGAATTTCCTTAATGGACTGAGTAAGCTAGGGCCATGATCCGGAAAAATGCGCAGCGGTTTTCCGAGACAATCATGGTCAAATCAAACCGCTACAGCGGTCAGCGGCGCGGGCCCCAAGGGCCCTGGAGCGGACCTTGAAGCGGACCAAACGGTCCCTGCCTCGGAGTTGTGTCCGGCAGCGGCGGCGGATTGTCCGGCTGTGCCGTCGGCGTATCGCCCCATGGGCCATGGGTCGCCGGCGGAGGCTGGTCGCCCGCCGCGGACGGCTCATCCTGCGGCTCCGTCTCGTCCGGCAGCGCCAGCGGTCCGGGATCGTGGCCGCCGGCGTATTTCACCAGGGCATCGACCCGGGACTTGACCGAGGGATGGGTGGCAAACAGGTCGGCAAACCCCTCGCGCGGATTGTCGACGCAGAGTTCCATCACCGCCGAGGTGGCGTCCGGCAGCTCGCCGCGGTTCTCGATCTTGCGCAGTGCAGAGATCATCGCGTCGGGGTTCTTGGTCAGCTCCACCGATCCGGCATCGGCGAGGAATTCGCGCGAGCGCGACAGCGCGAGCTTGACCACTTGCGACAGCAGCCAGGCCAGCACGATCAGCGCGACCGCGATGATGATCACGATGATCGCGCCGCCACCGGAGCCCTTGCTGTCGCGGTCCGAGGAGGATGACGACGATCGTGAGGATGACGACCAGCCGCCACCGCCGCCGCTCGAGTTCCACGACAGGTTCGTGAACAGGCGGAAGAACAGCTCGCCGAAGAAGCCGACCACGCCGGCGATGATCACGGCGATCACCATCAGCTGCACGTCGCCGTTCTTGATATGGGTGAGCTCGTGGCCGAGCACGGCCTCGATCTCCTTATCGTTCAGCGCCTTCAACAGGCCGGTGGTGACGGTGATGGCGTATTGGCTCCGGTTCAGTCCGGTCGCGAACGCATTCAGCGCCGGGCTGTCTATCACCTTCAGCCTCGGCATCGGGATGCCGCGCGAGATGCAGAGATTTTCCAAGAGATTGTAGAGCCGCGGCTCTTGCTGCCGCGTCACGCTCTCGCCGCCGGTGACGGCATCGATCATCTTCTGGTGGAAGAAATAGGCGATCACGATCCAGGCCGCTGCCGCGATCGTCGCCCACGGCAAGGCCGAGACCAGGTCGCGCAAGGCCCGCGTCAGGTAATAGTCGACGGTGCGGCCGCTATCGATCATCACCTCCGCGACCAGCGCGCCGGCATAGACCAGCACGTAGATCAGCAGGAACAGGCCGGCAAGCAGCAGCATCGAACGAAACTTGTTCGATGCGACATGCGTGTAGAGACCATAGGCGGCCATGGTGCGCGTCCGCTCTCACCGTCATTCCGGGGCGCGCGGCACGCGCGAACCCCAATGCGCAATTGCGCTTTGTGGAATCTCGAGATTAGTGAGTGAGATGAGATTCCGGGTTCGATGCGTTGCATCGCCCCGGAATGACCGAAGGGGCGTCATCTCGAAGGAAGTAATCAGAACTTCACGCTGGGCGCCGCCTCGACTTCCGTGCGGCTGGCGCCGAGGTCGAAGAAATCCTTGCGGGTGAAGCCGAACATGCCGGCGAACAGCGCGGCCGGCATCTGCTGGATGCCGGTGTTGTATTCCTGGACCGCATTGTTGAAGAAGCGGCGGCTGGCGGCGATCTTGTTCTCGAGATCGGAGAGCTCGGAGGCGAGCTGCTGGAAATTGGCGTTGGCCTTGAGGTCCGGATAGGCCTCCGACAGCGCGATCAGCCGGCCGAGCGCGCCGGAGAGCTGGTTTTCCGCCGCCGAGACCTGGGCCGGACCCTGCGCCGACATCGCCGAATTGCGCGCCTTGATGACGTCGTCGAGCGTGCCGCGCTCATGCGCAGCATAGCCCTTCACGGTCTCGACCAGGTTTGGGATCAGGTCGTGACGCTGCTTGAGCTGCACGTCGATGTCGGCAAAGGCCTGTCCGACCCGCTGGCTGAGCGCCACGAGGCGGTTGTAGGCGCCGAATGCAAACAGCACGAGAAGCACGATGACGCCGATAACGATCCAGCTGGTCGACATGACGGGGCAGCTCCTGATGGACGAGACGGCGGCACCGTAGCCCAAGATCGGGGCGCAGGGCAGCCCGCCGCGGAAAGGTGGGCAAGCGTTAGTCGGTGATGGCCGCAAATTAGTTCAATATCGTCCCGGCGAAGGCCGGCAACTGTTATGTTGGATTGGTCTGCAGGTACGGCTTTCGGTCTCGCATCATGGCATTGAGGACCGTCAACAGCTTCCTGGCGACGGCGATGAGGGCGAGTTTGGCTGGTTTTCCGGCCTGTCGCAGTCGTGCATAGAAGGCCTTGAACGGATCGGCCCTGCGAACTGCGTTGAGGGCCGCCATATAAAGGGCGTCACGAACGCGCTTTCGGCCGCCCGCAATCTTGCGCTTGCCGCGGAAGGCGCCGCTGTCGACGTTGAAGGGAGCAAGGCCTGCGAGCGCTGCGAGTTGTTTCGGTCCGACCCGCCCGAGTTCCGGCATCTGGGCGATGAGCTGCATGCAGGCCACCGGACCCACGCCGGGCAGCGAACGCATTAACTTCGCATCGTCCGCGATCTCCGCTTCGGCTTTAATCAAGGCGCCGATGTCGGCCTCGATCTCGGCGATCTCGCTGTCGAGGACCTCGACGAGGCGGCCAATGCGTTCGGCCATGGCGCGATCGTCGGCCTCGCTGCGCCGGTTCTTCTCCTGGGCGCGCATGAGGACCAGCTGATCCCGCCGTTTTGCAAGCCTCGCCAAGGCGCCCCGTGCAGGATCGGCGACCTGCTCGGGGGTGGGCTGCATGGCCCGCGCAAAGGCCGCCAGCATCCGCGCATCGATCGGATCGGTCTTGGCCAGCAGGCCGCTAGCCCGTGCAAAGTCGCGGGCACGGGCCGGGTTGATCCGTGCGAACTGGATCCCGGCCTGACGCAGCGCCTCGCGCAGCGCGAGGTCATAGATACCCGTCGCCTCGAAGACCACCAGCGCATCGCATTGCCAACGCGCCACCTGCTGTGTGATGGCCTGTGTCGCGTTGGCAATGCGCCTCGGCACACCGTCAGCCTCATCAAAGATATCGAGGTGCTTCTTGGAGATGTCGATTCCGACGTAACGAAGAGCTATGGTCACGGTGCCTGTCCCTGTGATGCGAGGTCTGTTGGCGCAGCCTCGTGCAACTGTTCAGGTTGATAGATGGAACGGGCGGGAGACCGAGCCGGCTCACGGCGTCAAGCGCCAAGGACCCAACGGCTTCCCGCCCACCCACATCGTGACAGACTTCCAAGACACAGGGACCCATACGCCGCGGCCCGCGGAAGGGGCGTAAGCGGCGACGGCTTCACTCGCAACAAACCTCGGTGGTTATGGGTCCCGGCCTTCGCCGGGACGACGTAACTAGACCGCATCGCCCCAGCGCCAGCGCCGGGCGCGGGCGTAATCGGTTTTGGCACGGCGCGGGATCCGCGCAACCGATACGCCCTCGGGCGTGCACAGTTTCGCCGCGATCTCGACCTTGCCGACGTCCGGCTGCGCCAGCACGCGCGATGGCCTGTTCTCAACGCGCGCGCGGCTCAGCGCGACATAGGCGAAGCGCTCGTCCTCGAAGGGTAGCTCCGCGCCCTTGACCTGCTTGTGCGCGCGCGAGCGTTGCAGGCGCTGCGAGAAGTGGCACCAGTCGGGCGCGACCAGCGGACAGCCACCGTCATGCGGGCAGGGTGCCACGACGTGAGCGCCGGCGGCGATCAGGCGTGCGCGCAATGCGATGATCCGCGCATAGCCGGCGGGCGTACCGGGCTCGACGACCAGCAGCGTGTCGCTGGTTTTCGACCACAGCGCATCGGCCAGCGCCCCGCGCTCGGCATCGCCGAGTTCGCCGATCATGTAGCTGGCGACGACGAGGTCGGCGGGCTCGGCCTTGTCGAGCAGGGCGCGCGCCTCGCCGAGTTGATAGCTGGCGTCGTGCAGGCGAATGCTGCCGTGAAACAGCTCCTCGGCGAGCGTCCGCAACGCGCCGTTGGCATCAAGTAGGGTGAAGTCCCGCAGCGACGTGAACGCTTCCGCGGCGGCCCAGGTCGCGGTCCCCGGACCGGCACCGACATCGAGCAGGCGCGCCGGCGCGAAGTCCGGCCTGATCTCCGTCAGGGCGTTGAGGCTCGCTGCGACGGCGGCATAGGTCGCCGGCATCCGCGCCAGCGCATAGGCCAGCGCATCGGTCTCGGTCCTGATCGTCGAGGAGCCGCCGCCCACGCGATAGGTCTGCGAGATCACCGCCGCGCGGCCGGCGGCGTCGCTGCGCGACAGGCCTTCGAGGCGGGCGTTAAGGGCGGCGCGCAGTTCGGCGGGGAGATCGGGTGAGGTCATGTGACGGACTATCCCACGTCATTGCGAGCGGAGCGAAGCAATCCATAGCGCCGCGTGCTGAGGTATGGATTGCTTCGTCGCTATCGCTCCTCGCAATGACGATGCGGAGGCGCGGGTATCACGAAAATGACGTCGACGCGCAGGTGCTACGCCTAAGCCACGTTCTGGTCGAGGATGTCCACCGCGCCCTGCAGGTCGACCGACACCAGCTGCGACACGCCGCGCTCGGCCATGGTGACACCGAACAGCCGGTTCATCCGCGCCATCGTGATCGGATTGTGCGTGATGATGATGAAGCGTGTCTCGGTCGAGCCGGTCATCTCGTTCAGCAGGGTGCAGAACCGTTCGACGTTGTGGTCGTCGAGCGGCGCGTCGACCTCGTCCAGCACGCAGATCGGCGACGGGTTGGTCAGAAACACCGCGAAGATCAGCGCGAGCGCCGTCAGCGCCTGCTCACCGCCCGAGAGCAGCGAGAGCGTCTGCGGCTTCTTGCCGGGCGGCTTGGCGATGATCTCGAGGCCGGCCTCGAGCGGATCGTCGCTCTCGATCAGATGCAGCGCGGCTTCGCCGCCGCCGAACAGCTCGGTGAACAGCCGCTTGAAGTGGTTGTTAACGGTCTCGAACGAGGTCAGCAGGCGCTCGCGCGCCTCGCGGTTGAGGCTCTGGATGCCCTGGCGCAGCCGCTTGATCGCTTCGACCAGATCGTCGCGTTCGGTGGTCAGCGCGGTGTGCTGGGTCTCGACTTCCTTGAGCTCTTCCTCGGCACGCAAATTGACGGCGCCGAGCCGCTCGCGGTCGCGGCGCAGCTTTTCGAGCTCTTCCTCGACCTGCGTGACCGGCGGCAGCTCCTGGCCGGGTTCGATCTCGGCCATGCCGACGACCGCGCTGGGCTCGACCTCGAGCATGTCGTGGATCTCGCGCTCGATGTCGGCGAGGCGGCGGCGGGTGCCTTCCATACGCTCCTCGGCGCGCGCGGTAGCTTCGCGGGATGAGGACAGCGCTTCGAGCGAGGCCTTGGCGAGGCGATCGGTTTCCGCCATCGCGGCTTCCGCGGTCGCCAGCGCGTCGGCGGCGATGCGGCGATCGCCTTCGGCGTGCTCGATCTCCGTGATCAGCGCGCTGCGCTTCTCGGCGAAAACTTCGGGCGCATTGGCGAGTTCCTCGCGCTCGGCCGACACCTCGGCGATGCGCGCCTCGACGGTCTCGACCTGCGAGGCGGCGCTGGTCTTGCGGTTCTGCCACTCATTGCGCTCGGCAACGATCGCCTGCACGCGGCGGTCGGCGAGCTCGGCCTCGCGGGCTAGCGCCTGCGCCTCGGCGCGGACTTGCGCCGCGGCCCGGCGCTGGTTGTCGATCTCGGCGCGAACCGCGGCGAGCTGGGCCTCGGTCTCGACACCCGGCGGCAGTTCGGCGAGCGCGGCAGCCGCGCTCTCATGCGCGGCTTCGGCCTCGGCGCGGTCGGCGGCGACGCGGCTATGCGCCTCGGTCAGCGCCGATTTGCGCGCGGCGTGGCGGTTGATCTCGCGCTCGGTAGCGGCATGACGTTCGCGCGCGGCGTCGGCCTCGCGGCGGGCGGCGCGGACGGCTTCGCGCGAGGCACCCTCGGCGGCGGACGCCGAGCGCAGTTCCTCTTCAGCCGTCTCCAGCGCCTGGCGCTTGGTGGCGGCATCGATGCGGGCCTGTTCCAGCTCGTGCTCGATGTCGACAAGACGGGCGCGCTCGGCAAGACGGCGGGCGGCGCCGGTCGGGGCATGCGCGTCGGCGACGAAGCCGTCCCAGCGCCAGACGTCGCCTTCGAGCGACACCAGCCGCTGGCCGGTCTTCAGCTGCGACACCAGCGCCGCGCCGCGTTCCTTGGCCACGACGCCGATCTGGGCCAGGCGGCGCGCCAGTTCCGGCGGCGCCTGGACATGGTCGGCCAGCCGCTCGACGCCATCAGGCAGCGCCGGATCTTCGCCGGCCACGCCGATATTGGTCCAGCGCATCGGCGCCGACGAATCCACCGGCGCATCGAGGTCGTCGCCGAGCACCGCGCCGATTGCCTTCTCATAGCCCTTGGCGACGGTGATGCCGTCGATGATCGGCGGCCACAGATTCTTGGTCTCGCTGGTGACGAGCTTGGAGATGGTGCGGGCTTCGGTCTCGAGCCGCTGCACGCGCTTCTCGGCTTCGGTGAGCGGATTGCGCGAGGCTTCCAGCGTCTGCCGCGCGGCGGCGTGATGCGCCTCGCTGGTCTGCACGGCGGCCTCGGACTCGGCAAGCGTCTGCTGCGCCATCTCCATGGCGGCGGCGAGCGCGTCGATGTCGCCGAGATTGCCGGTCTCCTGCGCGAGCTTGGTTTCCTCGGCCTGGACGTTGGCGATCTCCTGATCGAGCCGGGCCAGCCGCTCGCGATGCGTACGCACGCCGGCTTCGAGCTGATTGCGCTTGGCGGTGAGATCGGCGAGCTGCGTGGTCAGCTCGGAGAACTGGCGCTCGGTCGCGGCCAGGATCTCCTCGGCCTCAGCGACGCGCTCGTCGACGCCGGAGCGCTTCTCGACGCGCGACTTGATCTCTTCCTTCAGCTCTGCGTCTTCGGTGTCGAGCCGCTGCAGCGCGATGTCGGCATCGGAGGTCTGCTGCTGCTCGCGCGCGATGTCCTGGGCGAATTGGGTGAGACGGCGATCGAGCTCGCCGACGCGCTCCTTGGCGCGCTGCTCCTCGCGGTCGAGCATCTCGCGCGTGTTGGTCAGGCGCTGCAGGCCGGCGGCGGCGCGCGCTTCGGCATCGCGCAGCGCCGGCAATTCGGCGGCGCGGATCGCCTGGATGCGGGCGGATTCGGCCTGCTCGCGGGTGCGCTCGGCCATCTCGCGCACGGAGATATCATGGGTCTGCGCGGCGTCGTTGACGTCGGCATTGGCCTCGATCCAGCGCAGATGGAACAGCATGGCTTCGGACTTGCGCACCTTGGCCGCGACCTCACGGTAGCGGATCGCCTGGCGCGCCTGCTTCTTCAGGCCTTCCATCTGGCCTGTGAGCTGGCCGATCACGTCCTCGACGCGGGTGAGGTTGGTTTCGGCCGCCTTCAGCCGCAGTTCCGCCTCGTGGCGGCGGGCATGCAGGCCGGCCACGCCGGCGGCGTCTTCCAGCACGCGGCGGCGCTGCTCGGGCTTGGCCTGGATGATCTCGCCGATCTTGCCCTGGTGGACCAGCGCCGGCGACCGCGCGCCGGTGGCGGCGTCGGCGAACAGGATCTGCACATCTCTTGCACGGACATCGCGGCCGTTGATGCGGTAGACTGAGCCGGCTTCGCGCTCGATGCGGCGGGAGATTTCCAAGAGCTGGCTGTCGTTCACCGCGGCCGGCGCCGAGCGATCGGAATTGTCGATCGTCATCACGACTTCGGCGTGATTGCGTGCCGGACGGTTGCCGGAACCGGCGAAGATCACCGCGTCCATGTCGGCGGCGCGCAGCGACTTGTGCGAGGTCTCGCCCATCGCCCAGCGCAGCGCTTCGACGAGATTGGATTTGCCGCAGCCATTCGGTCCGACGACGCCGGTCAGGCCCGGCTCGATCATGAAATCGGTGGGGTCAACGAACGACTTGAAACCGTGCAGGCGGAGGCGCGTGAGCTTCATGTACACAAATCTCGTTTGGCCGGGCGCGAATCTCCCTGCCGTGACAATACCATGGAAGGCAATGTCGGTGTGTGGGTGAGTTGCTGCGTGCAGCTCTCATGAGCGGCGACAATGGCGATGCGAGCGCGTCAGGGCAACCGCTTGAGCAAGCTTTTCCCAAGGGATTTGCAGGGTTTTATGGCCCTTGCATGTCCTCGATGATTCGCATCGCGCGAATCAGGTTTTCAACAACCAAATGATGCGACGGGCGCGTGCCGTGATCGCAAATCATCCACAATTATCGTGCCTCGACTCGAAAGCGAGGCACGAAGACGTCAGGTTCGCGGGCTCCCGATCAGCTCTTCAGCAGCGGATCGATGTGCTTGCTGAATTCCTCGAACGAGGTCTCGCCCTTCAGCATCTCGCCGTTGACGAAGAAGGTCGGCGTCGAGTTCACCTTCAGCACCTCGTTGGCGTATTTCTGGTCGGCCGCGATCTTGTCGAGCAGCTTCTGATCCTTCAGGCAGTCCTCGACCTGCTGCTGGGTGAGGCCGGCCTGCTTGCCGATCCGGGTCAGTGTCTCGGTGGTGTTCTTCACCACCCAGTCGTTCTGCTGGCGGAACAACAGGTCGATCACGGCAAAATACTTCGGCGCGTCGTCCTTGGCGATACAGCGCGCCAGCATCGAGCCGGCGGCGGCCTTGATGTCGAGCGGGAATTCGCGGAACACGTAGCGGACCTTGCCGGGGTCGATGTAGGTCGACTTGATCTTCGGGAACACGGTCTCGTTGAAATTGGCGCAGTGCGGGCAGGTCATCGAGGCGTATTCGACGATCGTCACCTTGGCGTCCTGCGGGCCGAGCCCCATGTCCGGCAGCGACTGCGGCTTGGCGACCTCGGCGGCGGTCTGCGCGAACGCGTCGGTGATCAGGCGCAGCGGCGACAGGCCGGCGAGGGCGGCAAGCCCGGTCAGCGAGAGAGCGGTGGTGAAGGCGCGGCGCGTGATGATCAAGGTCAGCTCCCGGATTGGCGCATTCACGCCACAATGAAGGGGTCCCGAAAAAGAAGCCTTCGCTAGCTTGAAACGGCCATTGTGGCAATGCCGCGGTCTTGCGGCGGGCCTGCCGAAAAGCGTCAATTTCGCTTGATCGAGGCACCCAAACGGGCCAGCGCCGCGCGCAGATCGTCGTCCTCGACGGCCGCAAGGTTGGCCGCCTCCCGGGCCACCGTTTTGGCGTCCGGCGGGCGCGGCCGTACCGGGCGGCTGCGGCGCGAGAGCGGCGCCTGTCGGATGGTCAGGCGGCCGACCGCATGCCAGCCGAAGAAGCGGTTCACCCGTTCCAGGATGACGTCGGAGGAGTGCTGGATCTCCAGCGCCATCGGCCCTTCGACCCGCAGCACCAGCGTCGCCGGCTCCTGCGGCTGTCCCTCCACCGGCCGCGGCCACTGCATCTTCAGCGGCTCGCAATAGGCGGCAATTCGCTCGCCCGCGATCTCGGTCCAGCGCGTCACCAATTCGCGCGCGGCAAAGCCCTGCTTGGCATAGGCGTCGGTGAAGACGTCGCTGAGCAGGATCGACAGGGGCTTGGCGCTGATCGGGCCGGGTCTGGACATGGGAGGGTTATAGCAGTGGTGGTGATGTGGCTGAAACCGTGTTCATCATTGTGGCGGCGTTTTCCGTGCCGGGCGAAGAAAGACGTGGATGCCCGGGTCAAGCCCGGGCATGACATGGCGAGATGTGGCTTAAGATGCGTTCATGAGTTCTCGCGCTGCCGCCAAAATCAAATCGACCGATCAGCAGGCCGACCGCCCGGCGCGTCTGCTCGCCTGGTATGACCGGCATCGCCGGACGCTGCCGTGGCGCGCGGTGGCGGGGGAGCGGGCCGATCCGTATCGCGTCTGGCTGTCGGAGATCATGCTGCAGCAGACCACGGTACGGGCGGTCGGGCCCTATTTCGAGAAATTCGTGTCGCGCTGGCCCGACGTGACCGCGCTTGGGCGTGCCTCGCTCGACGACGTCCTGAGGATGTGGGCCGGGCTCGGCTATTATTCGCGGGCGCGCAATTTGCACGCCTGCGCGGTCGCGGTGATGGGCGACCACGGCGGGGTGTTTCCGGACACCGAGGAGGGCCTGCGCGCGCTGCCCGGCATCGGGCCGTACACCGCGGCCGCGATCGCCGCCATCGCCTTCGACCGCCGCACCATGCCGGTGGACGGCAACATCGAGCGCGTGGTCAGTCGGCTCTACGCCATCGAGGAGGCGCTGCCGCAGGCCAAGCCGCTGATCAAGGAGATGGCGGCGACATTGCTCGGCCCGTCCCGCGCCGGCGACAGTGCTCAGGCGCTGATGGATTTGGGCGCGACGATCTGCACGCCGAAGAAGCCGGCCTGCGCATTGTGTCCGCTGAATGACGACTGCGCGGCGCGCACGCGCGGCGACCAGGAAACGTTCCCGCGCAAGGCACCGAAGAAGAGCGGCATCTTGCGCCGCGGCGCGGCCTTCGTGGTGACACGCGGCGGCGAGCTCCTGGTGCGCTCGCGCCCGGAAAAAGGCCTGCTCGGCGGCATGACCGAGGTGCCGGGGTCGCAATGGCTGGCCGGGCAGGAGGACGCGGCGGCACTGGCGCAGGCGCCGGACCTCAAGGGCGTCACGCGCTGGCACCGCAAGGCGGGCGTCGTCAGCCACGTGTTCACGCATTTTCCGCTCGAGCTCGTCGTCTACACCGCCAGCGTTCCGCCGCGGAGCCGCGCGCCGGATGGCATGCGCTGGGTGCCGGTGGCGACACTGGACGGCGAGGCGCTTCCGAACGTGATGCGCAAGGTTGTCGCGCATGGGCTCGATCTCTGACGATGCGATGAATCACATCATCGGCACATTTTTTTGAGCATGATCGTTTCGGAAAACCGGTTCTCAGTTTTCCGGATCATGCTCTGACCTGCTGACACCATGCTGGCAGCAGGGCTTCGCTATCACCTCCGGAAACCGGAGGCCGCCATGATCGCAACCGCACTCGACCGCATTCCGATGCCGCCCGTCGCAAAGCTACTGGGGTGGCGCGTGGTCGACGCCCGTCCGCAGGAGGGCTGGATCAGGATCGTGTTCGACGGCAAGCAGGAGTTTTGCAATCCGGCCGGCTTCATCCAGGGCGGCATGCTCTCGGCGATGCTCGACGACACGATGGGGCCGGCGGTGTTCGTGATGACCGAGGGGCGGCTCTTCACCACGACCATCACGATGACCGTGAATTTCCTGGCGCCGGCAAAGCCCGGACCGATCACCGGCGAGGCGACGGTGACGCAACTCGGTAAGACCATCGCCTTCGTCGAGGGAAAGCTGAGCGCCGCCGACGGCACACTGCTCGCGACCGCGAGCAGCAGCATCCGCCTGGTGGAGGCGGCGCGCGCGCTGCGGTGAAGCCGCGCCCGCATTGGCAAATCCGTCATGCTGAGGTGCGAGCGAAGCGAGCCTCGAAGCATGCACGGCCGGCCGGGGTCGTGCACCCTTCGAGACGCCGCTTCGCGGCTCCTCAGGGTGACGGTGATAGATCGTGCGCCGCGCTACAACTCAACCCGTCCGCTGCACGATCGGCGGCTTGGCGTTCAGTCCCTCGACCTGGAAACCGGCGACGCGCTTGTAGTTGGCGGCGATGTCTTCCAGCTCCTGCTGCGACAGCACGTCGGTGACGACCTTGAAGCCGTCAGGCGCGCGCTCCTCGACCAGCTGCATCACCTGCTCCGGGCCGTTGCGGCGGTTCAGCATCACGAGGTCCGTGGTCGCGGGCCGCCGCTCGGCCTCATAGGCCGCGAGCGCCGCCTGCGTCGGGCCATGCGCCAAAATCTCGCGCGTCAGCACGCGCGCATCCAGGATCGCCTGCGAGGCGCCGTTGGAGCCGATCGGATACATCGGATGCGCGGCGTCGCCCATCAGCGTGACGCGGCCGAAGGTCCATTGCGGGATCGGATCGCGATCGACCAGTGGATATTCGTAGGCATGCGGGCAGTTCCGGATCAGGCCGGGGACATCGAGCCAGTCGAAATTCCAGCTCTCGAACCAAGGCAGGAACTCGTCGAGCTTGGCGGTCCGGTTGTAGTCCTCGCGGCGCCATTGATAGGTCGGCGGCATGTGTCGCTCGGCGACCCAGTTGATGTCGAACTTGCCGTCGGGGCCGGCCTCCTTCGAGATCGGGTAGCAGACGAATTTCAGGATCTCGTGGCCGGCCATGATCATGGTGCGGCCGGTCAGGAAGGCATCGCCGCGGGTGATGCCGCGCCACAGGATGCGGCCGTTCCAGATTGGCGGCCCCTCCTGCGGATAGAGCTTCTCGCGCACCGCCGAATGGATGCCGTCGGCGGCGATCAGCACCACGCCGTCATAGCTGCCGGCGGGCTTGCCGGTGGCGCGGTCGATGAAATCGGCGCGGACGCCGTCGGCGGTCTCGATCCAGCCGGTGAGGTGATGGCTGGTGAGAATGTTCGCAGCCCCCAGCCGTTCGGTCGCGGCATCGAGCAGCAGCTGTTGCAGCCGGCCGCGATGGATCGAGAATTGTGGCCATTTATAGCCGGCCTCGAGCCCGCGCGGCTCGCTCCAGATCGGCTTGCCGTGCTTTGAGAAATAGGCGAGCTCGCGGGTGCGCACCGCAGAAGCGTCGAGCACATCGTGCAGGCCGAGCTCGATCAGTTCGCGCACCGCATGCGGCAGCACGTTGATGCCGACGCCGAGCGGCCGCAGCTCGGGCACGCTCTCGAAGACGCGGGCCGGCACGCCGATCTGGTGCAGGCTGAGCGCCAGCGTCAGCCCGCCAATTCCGCCACCTGCAATGAGCACAGTCATAAAAAATCCCCTCAATTGGCCATGGTCATCGCACGACGGCACCGCCGCGGGCAAGGTCTGCGGCGCGCGGGGTGGACGGCCAAGGGGGCTGCCGCTAACCTCCGCGCCGTCAGAACAAGAACCAGAGCCGCGTTCGCAACGAACCGACAAGGCTCGGAGAGGACAGCAACATGCTCAAGCTCTATTTTGCCCCCGGCACCTGCGCGCTCGCGTCCCACATCGCGCTGGCCGAGGCCGGCGCGCCCTACACGACCGAGAAGATCGACTTCAAGACCAACCAGCAGAACAGCCCGGAATACCTGAAGATCAATCCGAAGGGCCGCGTGCCCACTTTGGTGACCGATCGCGGCGTGCTGACCGAGACGCCGGCGATGCTGGCCTATATCGCGCAGAGCTTTCCGCAGGCGAAGCTCGCGCCCGACGACGTCTTCGAATTCGCCAGGCTGCAGGCCTTCAACTCCTATCTGTGCTCGACGGTGCATATCTGCCACGCCCACAAGATGCGCGGTCCGCGCTGGGCGACGCAGGAGACGTCGTTCGCCGACATGAAGGCGATGGTGCCGAAGACCATGGGCGCCTGCTTCAACCTGATCGAGCGCGACATGCTGAAGGGCCCGTGGGTGATGGGCGAGAACTACACCGTCGGCGATGCCTATCTCTACACGCTGACCCTGTGGCTCGACGGCGACGGCGTCGACATCGCAACGCTGCCCAAGGTGAAGGCGCATCGCGCGGCGATGGAGGGCCGCCCGGCGGTGCAGAAGGTGCTGGCGGAGCAGAGGGCGTAAGGCCCAAAAATTCGGTGTCGTCCCGGGCAAGCGCAGCGCGACCCGGGACCCATAACCACCAACGATCGTTGTTACGCGACGCCGGGGCCGCAGCTCACTCTCACAACGCAACCCTGTGGTTATGGGTCCCCGGCCTTCGCCGGGACGACGTGTGGAGAGAGCTGGGCTACACCTTCCCCGTCTCCAACTCGCGTCCGGTCTCCAGCATCAGCTTGCGCAGCCAGAGCGAGCCCGGATCCATCTGCGCCCGTGTCGGATAGAACATGTGCTGCTCGTCGATCCCTGGATCGAGCGGCGGCGTCACCGTCATCAGCGACAATTGCCTCGACAGCGCCGAGATCAGCCGGCGCGGCACGAACGCGACGAGGTCGGTGCGCGCGGTGACGTGCAGCGCCTCGATATAACCCGGCACCACCAGCGCGATCCGCCGCTCGATGCCCTTGGCGCGCAGCCAGGTGTCGATCAGGTCCTCGTTCTGGCCGCGGATGATCACGGCGACATGGCGGGCGGCGAGGAACGCCTCGCGCTTCTTGAGCTTCGCGCCGGCGAGGTGGCCGCGCCGCACCGCGAGTGCATCGCTGTCGGTGTAGAGCCGCTGGCGGTGAAAGCCCTTGAAGGAGTCGCCGATCGAGATCACGAGATCGATGGTGCGGGCGAATTCGGGCGTGAAGATCGCAGGTCCCCGCCACGGCACCACGTCGATGGTGACGTTCGGCGCGATCTGCGTCACCTTCTCCATCAGCGGCGGCATCAGGAGCTCGACCGCGAGGTCGGGCATCATCAGGCGAAAGTGCCGGTCGCTGCGCGCGGCGTCGAAATCGTCGGAGACGAACAGCGCGCGCACCTGGTCGAGCGCATGGGCCAGCGGCGAGCGCAACGCCTGCGCCCGCGGCGTCAGCTCCATCCGCGCGCCGGTGCGCACCAAAAGCGGATCGCCGATCAGGTCGCGCAGCCGCTGCAGCGCGTGGCTGGTCGCCGGTTGCGACAGATTGAGCCGCATCGCCGCGCGGCTGACATTGGCTTCGCGCAGCAGGGCGTCGAGCGCGACCAGCAGATTGAGGTCAAGCGAATTCAAATTCATCGAGTGAATATATATCATACTACCTATCGATTGGAAGAATGCGCGCAGGCGCCGCAGGATTGCGGGCAAGGCGTTTTTCACGAGAGCCGAAGACCGCATCGCGTGAGGAAACGCCTGAAATCAGGGTCTATCAATCGCAAGGAGACGCGCCATGAGCGCAGCCGACAACAAGAAACTGGTGCAGGAGATGTTCGTGATCGCAGGCAGTCCCGATCCTGCGGTGCGCGAGAACTCGCTGTTCATGGCAACGCTTGCCGACGACGCGATCTGGACCGTGACCGGGCAATATTCCTGGTCGCGTACCTTCACCGGCAAGCAGTCGATCATCAACGATCTGCACGGCCATGTCCGCTCGAAACTGGTCGAGCGCGGCCGCACCGTCGCCCATCGCATCATCGCCGACGGCGACATCGTCGTGATCGAGGCCAAGGGCGACAACCTCACCAAGCAAGGTCAGCGCTACGACAACGACTATTGCCTGGTGTTCCGTTTCGACGGTGGTCGGATCAAGGAGGTGCGGGAATATTGCGACTCGGTCCTGACCGAGAAGGCGCTCGGCGCGTTTCCGGCGTAGCGGTCCGCCGCTAACGGACGGCACAAACGAAGACGGCGCCCATCCGGGCGCCGTCGTCTTGCCGTCGTGTGGATTGGCTTACGCCACCTTGGACTTGAGGTGGCCGAACATGATGTCGCGCGCCGCGTCGTCCATCTCGGCCTTGAAGGTGTGCTTGTCCTTCAGCGCGATCGCGCGCGCCGCCGCCGGCCGCGCCGAGATCTCGTCGACCAGCCGCTTGACGTTCGGATATTTGGCGTAGCCTTCCTCGCCGAGGATGAACGCCGCCATCCGCGCCCAGCCCCAGAACGCCATGTCGACGATCGTGTAGCTGTCGCCGACCATGTAGCGCTGTTTCGCCAGGTGATCGTCGAGGATCTTGTAATGGCGGTGCGCCTCGTACTGGTAGCGGTTGTTGGCGTAGTCGAGATCCTTCGGCGCGAAGTGCTTGAAGTGCACGGCCTGGCCGGAATAGGGGCCGAGGCCGGTCGCGATGAACATCAGCCAGGACAGCGTCGCGGCGCGATTGGCCGGCGTATTGGCGGGCAGGAACTTGCCGTGCTCCTCGGCGAGGTAGAGCAGGATCGCGTTCGAATCGAACACCAGCACGCCGTCATCGTCGATCGCCGGCACCTTGCCGTTCGGGTTGACCTTGAGGAATTCCGGCGCGAACTGCTCGCCCTTGCGGGTATCGACCGGAATCGCCTCGAACGGCAGGCCGGACTCTTCCAGGAACAGCGCGACCTTGTTCGGGTTCGGCGCACCATTGAAATAGAATTTGATCATGAAGGGACTCCCTTGGTTCTTGTAGCCGGCGAGATCGCGACGCGGCGGGGAAGGCCGCAGACCGGCTCCTCTTGCGCAAATTTCGCTGCGCTGCGCAAGCGACGAGTTTGTGAATCAGGGTCGCGTGGCGCGCTGGTCAGCCGGCCCAGAAGAAGCCCAGGATACCCGCGACGACCAGCGCGATGCCCGCGACGTCCAGCGCGGCGGCGGAGCGGGTCGCAGCACGCAAATGGGAGACCTGCGTCGCGCGTTCCGATCCCCGCGCGTAGCCATGGACGATGATCTCTTCATTGAACTCGCCATGCGCCTCGAGGGCGAGCGTCAGCCCGACGCAGACGAGCAGGATGCCGAAGATGATCAGGCCGAAGAATCCCAGCAGGCCGATCAGCAGCATTGGAAACATGCCGAGCAGAAAGACCGGCAGCAGCGGCACCAGCAGCAAGGTCTCGGATTGTCTGCGCATCGGGCGACCAGTCGAAGCGGCAAGTGGTGGGACCGAATCTAGTCCCGCCGTCGCGGCGCAACAAGGCGGGCCGCATTCAAGACGGCGTCATCTTTCCCAACGTGTCATTCCCCGGTGCGCAATTGCGCATCTGAGGGCGCCGGGAAGCGGCGAGCCCGGAATGACGAGGAAGATTGGTCGGCTTGCCTCAGCCCGCCGCCATCTCGGAGCGGATCTCGGCGCGCAGTTCGTCGATCAGCCGCAGGCCGCTCTTGGTCTCGACGTGCCAGAAGGTCCAGCCGTTGCAGGCGCCGGAGCCCTGCGCGACCGCGCCGATGCGGTGGATCGAGCCGACCTTGTCGCCGAGCATGATGGCGCCGTCGGCGCGCACCAGGGCGCCGTGGCGCTTCTTGGCGTCGACCAGCCTGGCGCCCGGCACGATCATGCCGCGTTCGATCAGTTCGGAGAACGCCACCCGCGGTGCCTCGCGCGCGGTCATGAACGGCGCCAGCGTTGCTTCCGGCAGCGGCTCGATCGCGGCGATGCGCGCCTCGGCGGCGGCGGCATAGGCCTTGTCGCGCTCGAAGCCGATATAGCTGCGGCCGAGGCGCTTGGCGACGGCGCCGGTGGTGCCGGTGCCGTTGAACGGATCGATCACGAGATCGCCGGGCTTCGAGGACGACAGCAACACGCGGGCGAGCAGCTGCTCGGGCTTCTGCGTCGGATGCACCTTCTTGCCGTCGCCGTCCTTGAGGCGCTCCTCGCCGGTGCACAGCGGGATCAGCCAGTCGGAGCGTGCCTGCACGTCCTCATTGGACGCCTTCAGCGCTTCGTAATTGAAGGTGTAGCCCTTGGCCTTCTCGTCGCGCGCGGCCCAGATCATGGTCTCGTGCGCATTGGTGAAGCGGCGGCCGCGGAAGTTCGGCATCGGATTGGACTTGCGCCACACGATGTCGTTCAGGAGCCAGAAGCCGAGGTCCTGCATGATCGCGCCGACGCGGAAGATGTTGTGATAGGAGCCGATCACCCACAGCGTTGCCGACGGCTTCATCACGCGGCGGCAGGCCAGCAGCCAGGCGCGGGTGAAATCGTCATAGGCAGCGAACGACGAGAACTTGTCCCAGTCGTCGTTGACGGCATCGACATGCGACTCATCGGGGCGCTTGAGGTCGCCCTTGAGCTGCAGATTGTAGGGAGGATCCGCGAAGACCAGGTCGACCGAGCCGGCCTGAAGCTTCGACAATTCGGCCACGCAATCGCCAATGACGATGTGGCTCGATGGGGCACTCTCAAATTTAGTGCGGGGCGCCCTTGCAGACGCCCCGCGACGCGACACTACCATGACTCAAGAACTCTGACTCAGGCGACGCTGTCGGCGACGCGGGACTAAACAACCGACTGGCGTCACATTGACCCGGCAAAGTAAAAATCGACTTAATTGGAAATCTTCATGCAAAAGATTGCAGCATCTTTTGCGCGGCATGGCGCAGTGCCGTCGGCGTTGTGCTGCAACATCAGAGCATTCGGCGAAAAAATTGCGGATCATCAAACCGGCACGATTTGCGCGGTAGATTCGCCCTCATTCGCAGCCGTTTGCACCGCAAGGGATGCGCCTCTTCCGGACTAGGCAATTATTGCCGGGCAGGATATTGATTAACAGAATGGAAATTTTAAGTTGGAGTGTCCCGCGTTGGGTCGCCGACTGGAATGAAGGGAAACCACCATGCGCTATGATGATTTCCGCCGCAGCGACGACATCGAAGACCGTCGCGATGAAGGCGGGATGGGCGGAGGGGGCGGTGGCGGCTTCGGCATTCCGATGGGTGGTGGCGGCCTCGGCATCGGCACCATCATCGTCCTCGGCCTCCTCGGCTACGCCTTCGGCATCGACCCGCGCATCCTGATCGGCGGCGCCGAGATTCTCACCGGCGGCGGCCAGGCGCCGACCTACCAGACCGACCGGCAGTCGTCGGGCGGGCAGGCCAAGCGCGGCGCGCCGACCGACGAGATGGGCAGCATGATCGCCGGCATCCTGGGCGAGATCGACGATCGCTGGAGCGAGATCTTCAAGGCCAGCGGGCAGACCTACACCGGTCCGAAGATCGTGCTGTTCCGCAATGCCACCAATGGCGGCCGCTGCGGCATGGCGCAGTCGGCGATGGGACCGTTCTACTGTCCGCCGGACAAGACCATCTTCCTCGACACCGGCTTCTTCCGCGAGGTCGAGACGCGCTTCCGCGGCTGCTCTGGCAACGCCTGCAAGTTCACCGCGGCCTATATCATTGCGCATGAAGCCGGGCATCACATCCAGAACCTGCTCGGCATCATTCCGCGCGTGAACCGGCTGCAGCAGCAGGCCGGCAGCAAGGCCGAGGCCAACGCGCTGCAGGTCAAGGTCGAGCTGCAGGCCGATTGCCTTTCCGGCGTCTGGGTCAACCGCGAGGAGAAGAAGCGGCCGGGCTTCCTCGAGGCCGGCGACATCGATGCCGCGCTGACCACCGCGAACGCGATCGGCGACGACACGCTGCAGCGGCAGGCGACGGGCAGGGTGGTGCCTGATTCATTCACCCACGGCTCCGCGGCGCAGCGCAAGGAGTGGTTCATGAGGGGCTACCAGCAGGGCACAGTGCAGGCCTGCAACACGTTCGGCGGTAGCTTGTAGCCGTGTGCCGGTAGCGTCATCCCCGGATGAGCGCGAATGCGCTCACTCGGGATATGTTCGCCTCTTGGCGGGCCTCGAAGGATTGCGGAGCCCGTGGCCCATCCTTCGAGGCTCGCTCACCGGTGCAAGTGCACCGTAAGGCGAGCACGTCAGCGGGATGGAAAGAGGTGTAAATGTCCTCACTCGACGAATCCAAATCATTCATCCCGCTCAACATTGCGGTGCTGACGATTTCCGACACCCGCTCGCTGGCGGATGACAAGTCGGGCACCACGCTCGCCGATCGTCTCACCGCGGCCGGCCACAAGCTCGCGGCGCGCGAGATCGTCACCGACGATGTCGAGGCGATCAGAGCCGTGATCCGGCGCTGGATCGCCGATCCTGCCGTCGATGCCGTCATCACCACCGGCGGCACCGGCTTCACCGGCCGCGACGTGACGCCAGAGGCGGTCGAGCCGTTGTTCGAGAAGCGGATGGACGGCTTTTCGATCGCCTTCCACATGCTGAGCCACGCCAAGATCGGGGCGTCGACGATCCAGAGCCGCGCCACCGCCGGCGTTGCGGGCGCGACCTTCATCTTCTGCCTGCCGGGCTCGCCCGGCGCCTGCCGCGATGGCTGGGACGGCATTTTGGCCGCGCAGCTCGACTACCGCACGCGCCCCTGCAATTTCGTCGAGATCATGCCGCGGCTGGATGAACATCTGCGCCGGCCAAAGGCGAAAGGCGCGAGCGCTTAGCCGCTGCTTTTTTGTCATCCCGACGCGCAATTGCGCATCTGAGGGCGTGTGAACCACGAACCCGAATCTCAAGGGTGAGCTTCCGTGGCCCGGATGGAGCGAAGCGAAATCCGGGGCAGTCTCTTCCGCTGCAGCACCGCTCCCGGATTGCGCTTCGCTCTATCCGGGCTACGCAGTCCAGACGTCTCGGCGCTGCGGCTTCACAACTCCAGCTCCCAGGTCTCGCCGACCAGGTCGACGCCAAAACTGTGATGCTTCTCTTCCTTGACCCGCTGGAAGCCGGCGCGGGCGTAGATGCCGCGCGCGGCGACCAGGATGCTCTGGGTCCAGAGCGTCATCTTCTTGTAGCCCTTCTCGCGCGCGGCGCGGATGCATTGCTCGACCAAGGCGCGGCCGACGCCGAGCCCGCGCGCCTTTTCTTCCACAAGCAGCAGGCGCAGCTTGGCGACCCCGTCGCCGCCGTCGACCAGGAAGACCGAGCCGACCGGCTCGCCGTCGACCTCCGCGATCCAGCAATGCTCGCGGGCCGGATCGAACGATCGCAAAAACTGCGCGCAGATATCGGCCACCAACGCCTCGTAGCTGATGTCCCAGCCATATTCCTCCGCGTAGGCTTGTCCTTGCCGCGAGACGATCCAGCCCATGTCGCCGACGCGATGGCTGCGCAGCAGGAAGCCGACCGGTTTCTCGGCCGGCGGCTCCAGCGATTGCTCGATCGTGCCCATGGCGCGCACCACCGCGGCGCGACGGTCGCTGTCCATCTGCTTCAATAGTGCCCCGACCTCGCTACGCGAGCGGCGGTCGAGATCGGCGGCTGCGGTACGGCCCTTGGCGGTGAGGGCCACCTCGTTGACGCGTTTGTCGGCCTTCGATGGCTTCCGCGTCACGATCTGGCGGCGCTGCAGCGCCGCCAGCGTGCGGCTGACGAAGCCGGCATCGAGGTCGAGATCGCGCACCAGGTCGGTTGCGGTGCAATTTTCGCGGTGCGCGAGCTCGTAGATGATCCGCGCTTCCTGCAGCGTGAATGTCGAGTGCAGCAGCTTCGGCTCGATGATGCCGAGCTTGCGGGTATAGAACCGGCTGAAGCCGCGGACCGCGGCGACCTGGTTCTCGAGCGTGGTGTCATAGGAATTTGATTTCATCAAATATATTATTTGACGGAATCAAATAATCCGCAAGCGCTTTGTTCAGGCCACCATGATCCGGCTCCGCAGCATGGTGCGGGAGGAACGGCCGAGCCGGCGCAGCAGGCGCGCCTCGGAGCGGCGGGCGTCGGGCCGGTAGCCGCCGATCCGCTCGTAATGCTCGCGCGCGATCAAAAGGCCTTGTTCGGCCGAGGGCCCGGTGATCATCCGGGCAACGAATTTGAGGCCGTCGCGCAGGCCCGGATCGGTGTAGGGTGCGCGGGCGTAGCGGAAGATGCCGGCGCGGTCCTTGCCGCTCGCCGCCACCATCTGGATGAACTGGGTGGTTTCCTCGATCCAGCCGGCATCGAGCACCGCGCCCGGATGCAGGAACATCAGCCAGGGCGACCGCGCCTGCCGCGCGCCTGCCGCAAGCGCGGCGGCGCGCGTGCCCTCGAAGCGCAGGAAGCGGCAGCCGGCGACGTCGGCGACGCGCTCCATCACATCGCTGTTGCCGCGGTCGACCAGCAGCACTTCGCGGATGACGCCCGCGGCCGCGCCCGGCACCAGCGCCGCCAATGTTGCGACCGCGGTGCGCTCGACGCCGTCGGTTGGAATTATCACGCTCAGCATGATTTTGAGGCTTCGATGGCTCAAACGGTGGAGAAACTCCGGCCGTGTTATCACCTTGTCATATTCAAAGCAGCCTGTTCGCCTGCAGAATTTTGTAGCAAGGTTTTGTGGAATTTCTCCGTTCATGTTCTTGATTTGTTCTCGTGCTGTGTTAGCTTCAAAGCATGAGCCGAGCATCCTCTCATGCCCTCAAGCACCCGCCGGTAACGGCGCCCTCCGATAACCCGGCGGGTGCACCTTCCCCTTTTCCCGAGCTTGCGGTCGCGATCGAGCGCGAGCGGCGGCGCGGCCGCGGCGCGCAGTCCAACGCCAGCGGCCGCTACGAGGCCGAGGCGCGCGTTGCCTTCGACGACGGCTGGCAGAGCCTCGAGGACCTGCCGCCATTTGCGACCAGCGTGGCGCTCGACACCTCGCGCAAGGTGATCACCCGCAACGACTCGCCCGACATCGGCTTCGACCGTTCGATCAATCCGTATCGCGGCTGTGAGCATGGCTGCGTCTATTGCTTCGCGCGGCCGACCCACGCCTATCTCGGCCTGTCGCCGGGGCTGGACTTCGAATCGAAGCTGTTCGCCAAGCCGGACGCACCCGCGCTGCTCGAGAAGGAGCTGGCGGCGCCGGACTACGAGGCGCGGATGATCGCGATCGGCACCAACACCGATCCTTATCAGCCGATCGAGCGCGACCGGAAGATCATGCGCGCCATCCTCGAGGTGCTGGAGCGCGCCGGCCATCCGGTCGGTATCGTCACCAAGTCGGCACTGGTCACCCGCGACATCGACATCCTGGCGCGGATGGCCAAGCGCAATCTCGCCAAGGTCGCGCTCTCGGTGACGACGCTCGACCCGAAGCTTGCCCGCACCATGGAGCCGCGCGCCTCGACCCCGCCGAAGCGGCTCGAGGCGATCAAGCGGCTCGCCGACGCCGGCATCCCGACCACGGTGATGGTCGCGCCCGTGATCCCGGCGCTGAACGACTCCGAGATCGAGCGCATCCTCGATGCCGCCGCACATGCCGGCGCCAGGGAGGCGAGCTACGTGCTGCTGCGCCTGCCGCTCGAGGTGCGCGATCTGTTCCGCGAATGGTTGATGGCGAACTATCCCGACCGCTACCGTCACGTCTTCACGCTGATCCGCGACATGCGCGGCGGCCGCGACTACGACTCGCAATGGGGCACCAGGATGAAGGGCACCGGCCCGATGGCCTGGATGATCGGCCGCCGCTTCGAGATCGCCTGCGAAAAGCTCGGCCTCAACAAGAGGCGGACCAAGCTGACCACCGATCACTTCGCCAAGCCGAAGCGCAACGGGCAGCAACTCAGTCTATTCTAGGCGAGGGCGTAGCCCGGATGGAGCCCAGCGAAATCCGGGGTCCCGTGTTAGCGGCTGATGCTTTCCCGGATTGCGCTTCGCTCCATCCGGGCTACGAAGACGTCAAACAGTGAGTGCAAACATGAGTAACGCCCCGACCGCACGCTTCACCGTCCTCACGTTGGGCGTGAGCGACATGCGCGCCAGCATCGGCTTTTATGAATCGCTTGGGTTCACCAGGAAGATGCGCGCGACCGGCGAGGAGGTCGCATTCTTCGAGACCGGCGGCACCGTGCTCGGCCTGTTCCCATGGCATCTGCTCGCCGCCGATGCCGGGCTGCCGGATCAGCCACGGCCGTCAGCGTTCCGCGGCGTCGCGATCGCCTGGAACTGCAACGACGACGCCGAGGTCGATCGTGTGATGGCGTTCGCGCTGTCGAAAGGCGCCAGGCTGCTGAAGCCCGCGCAGCCCACCAGCTATGGCGGCTATTGCGGCTATTTCGGCGATCCCGACGGCCACGCCTGGGAAGTGGTGCGCGCGCCGGGCTTTGAGGTTCGCGACGACCGCCGGGTGTCAATTCCCGATTAGAGCGCCGATCCCGATGAGGGTGGCGGATTGAATAACGGGGAAGGGCGCCAGGTTCCCGGTTGCGCCGCGGGCCGGGCTTGATCACGATCCCCGCATGATTCGGGACAAGTCCAATAGCACGTCAAAGACCGCGTCGAAGAAGAAGCCGGCCGAGCCCGCCAAGCCGGACAAGCGCGTGATCGTGGTGACGCGGCCGAGCTTTCGGCGCGAGCGCGCGCTGATCAAGCGCGGCGTCTGGCCGGTCGCCGGCTGCGACGAGGCCGGGCGCGGGCCGCTGGCGGGTCCGGTGGTCGCCGCCGCCGTGGTGCTGGACCCAAATCGGATACCCAAGGGCCTCGATGATTCGAAGCGGCTGACCGTCGAGCGCCGCGAGGAACTGTTCGAGGAAATCTGCGCGACAGCAGCGTTCTCGGTCGCGGTGGCGTCACGGTCGCGGATCGACCGCGACAACATCCTGCGCGCCTCGCTGTGGGCGCTGGCGCGCGCCGTGCATGCGCTGCCGGAAATGCCGAAGCATGTCTTCGTCGACGGCCGCGACAAGCTCGCCACGCCCTGCGACTGCGACGCCGTGATCGGCGGCGACGGCATCGTGGCCTCGATCGCGGCGGCCTCGATCATCGCCAAGGTGACGCGCGACCGCCTGATGTGCGCGCTGGCGCTGGATTGCCCCGGCTACGGCTTCGAGCAGCATAAGGGCTATGCCGTCCCCGAGCACCTCGAGGCGCTCGATCGGCTCGGCCCCAGCAGCCATCACCGCAGCTTCTTCGCTCCCGTCGTCGCGGCGCGGCTGAAGCATTTCCCGGTCCCGGCGGAGCCCGACCTGTTCACGGTGGACGCCGAAAGCGAAGCCGCGGCATCCGAAGCGGCGTAAAGCGCGGCGGCGCCGCACTCTCGGTGTCATCGCCCGGCTCGCCGCCTCCGCGAAAGCTTCGGCGCGCCAGGGGGCCGTGGCCTCGTCGAAGCCTTGGCGAAGACGGGACCGGGCGATCCAGTATTCCAGAGACCGTTGTGCTCAAGCCTGGCCGCCGCGGCGTACTGGATGCCCGCCTTCGCGGGGCATGACAGCGATGTTTGACTTTGCACCGTGGACACATCCAGCCCGGTTGCCTCCACCGCCGCCGCCGTTTATCAAAAACGCTCGGGATCAGATGGCGCCGCTTGATACGGGTGGCTGGGGCATTTCAGGCGTTTCATGCGGTTTACCTCCCTGGTTGTCGAACTGATCCGCGCCCGGCCGCGCCTCGTGGTCTGGATCGTGGTGCTGGCGCAGGCCGCGATCTGGCTGTTCCTGCCGGCCATCTTCTACGGCAGTCCGCCCGGCAACCTCGCCACCATCCTCGCCTTCGGCCGCGAATATCAGGTCGGCACCGACATGGGGCCGCCGCTCGCGTTCTGGCTCGCCGACATCGCCTTCCGCGCCGTCGGCAATCACGTGTTCGGCGTCTATCTCCTGGCGCAGGTCTGCGAAATCGTCACCTTCATCGCCTTCTACGTCCTGGCGCGCGCCATCGTCGGCGGCCCGCAGGGCGTGCTGGCGGTGCTGCTGTCGATGACGGTGGTGGTGTTCTCCTCGCCAAGCGTCGAGTTCGGCCCGCTGATCCTGGCGCGCCCGCTCTGGGCGCTGCTGCTGCTGCATTCCTGGCAACTGATCGGGCAGAACCGGCGCAACGCCTGGTTCGCCTGGTCGATCGATTGCGGGCTCCTGCTGCTGACGACGCCGGCGGCGATCGGCATGATCCTGCTCGTGACAGGCTTTGCGCTCGCAACCGAGCGCGGGCGGCGCATGCTCAAGTCGGTCGATCCGATCTACGCGCTGCTGGTCATCATCGTGCTGGCGCTGCCCTACCTGATCTGGCTGCTCCGCGCCGACGTGCTGGCGCTGCCGGCCTTGCCGGCATTCGCCGATCTCAGGGCGCACGCGCTGCGCTGGGGCGTGGTGCTCGGCGGGCTGATCGTGGCGACCGCCGCGATCGCGCTGCTGGCGATCCTCAATTCGCGCTGGTTCGCCCGCGATACGGAGGATGCTCCGATTATCTATCGTCCGCCCGTCAGTCAGCTGGCGCGGCAATTCGTGTATTTCTTCGCGTTCGCGCCGGCGATCGCCAGCAGCTTCGTCTCCGGGCTGTTCAATCTCGATCGCGCCTTCGGCGGCGCCGGCGTGGTGCTGCTGATGTCCGGGCTCGCCGTCGTGGTCGCGACCGGCGACCTGATCCCGCTCAGGCGGCAGCGGCTGCTGCGTTCGGTCTGGGCCCTGGCGGTCGCGGCGCCGGCCGCGCTGGCGCTGGCGGCGGCCCTGTTCCTGCCCTGGACCAGCACCACGGAGGCGTCTACCTCGTTGCCGGCAGCCGCGATGGGCCGCTTCTTCGATGACAGCTATGAGCGTCGCACCAACCAGCGCCTGCGCGCGGTGGCCGGCGATCCCGAACTTGCCAGCCTGATTGCAATGAACCGCCGTCGCCCGCATCTTTTGCTCGACGCCACGCCGCAGCGGACGCCGTGGCTGTCGGTCGCAAAATTCAACGAGACCGGCGGCGTCGTGGTGTGGCGCGCACAGGACACCGCCGGCACGCCGCCGCCCGACATCGCGCAGCGCTTCCCCGGCCTCGTGCCGGAAGTGCCGCGTTCGTTCGACCGGCTGGTCAACGGACGGCAGCCGGTGCTGCGGATCGGCTGGGCGATCGTGCGGCCGAAGGGGACGTGATTTGACGTGGAGCCGTAGCCCGGATGAAGCGGAGCGAAATCCGGTGCCGCTCGTTTACGCCACCTGATCCACCCGGATTGCGCGGAGCCTGTCATCGGGCGCGCGTCCGCGCGACCCGTTGGCTCCATCCGGGCTACGAAGCTACGCGCTCGCCACCTGCAGCACCTTCGCGATCGCGCGCAGATCCTGCCACGACAGCCGCTTGTACGACGGCGAGCGCAGCAGATAGGCCGGATGGAAGGTGGCGACGGCGCGGATCGTGCGCGTGCCGGTGTCGTAGTCGATCCATTTGCCGCGCGTCCGCATGATGCCCTCGCGGGTGCTGAGCAGCGCTTGCGTCGAGGGATTGCCGAGCGTCACCAGCACGTCGGGATTCACGAGTTCGATATGGCGTTGGATGAAGGGCAGGCACACCTGCGTCTCCTGCGGCGTCGGCGTGCGGTTGCCGGGCGGCCGCCACGGGATCACGTTGGCGATGTAGGCTTTGCTGCGGTCGAGCCCGATCGCCGCGATCATGCGGTCGAGCAGCTTGCCGGAGCGGCCCACGAACGGCAGGCCCTCGATGTCCTCGTCGCGGCCCGGTGCCTCGCCGACGAACATCACGCGCGCCTGCGAGTTACCGTCGGCGAACACCAGCCTGGTCGCGGTGTGCTTGAGCGCGCAGCCGTCGAAATTCTCCATCAGCCTGCGCAGGGCTTCAAGCGTCGGCGCAGTCCGCGCAGCCTCGCGCGCGGAAGCGATCGCGGCATCCGGCGCCACGGTGATTTCGCTGCGCGGAACTGACGGCATCGGCGGCGGACGCAGCGGATTGAGCGCAACTGATGGGCGCGGTGCGGCTGGGGCGGGAACTGGCTCCGGCTCCTCGAGCCGGTTGATCGGCGCATCGCCGAGCGCGCAATCGACCCCGGCCTCGAGGTAAAAGGCCAGCAATTGCTGCAGTGTAGGGGTGGGCTCGGGCGGCAGGGCCATCATGGGCGCAATCTAGAGCATCGACCAGAAAAGTGGAGGGCGGTTTTCGGAAAAGATTATTCTCTTGCGGTACCCGGGCCGTGCAAACCCATGGAAGCGCAATTCCATGGTTGTCCTTCCGCCAAAAATCGGAAACAACGACCCGTGAAAAGCTTAGAAGCGTTCTCAATGGGCTGAGATCAAAGATCATGAGTGCTGAAGACCTTCCTCCGCGCGAGTCTATGGAATTCGACGTCGTCATCGTCGGCGCCGGCCCGTCGGGCCTGTCGGCGGCGATCCGGCTGAAGCAGCTCAATCCGGAGCTCTCGATCGTCGTGGTGGAGAAGGGCTCCGAGGTCGGCGCGCACATCCTGTCAGGTGCGGTGATCGATCCGGCCGGGCTCGACAAGCTCGTGCCCGATTGGCGCGAGGATGCCGACTGCCCCCTGAAGACGCAGGTCAAGGACGACCGCTTCTACTGGACGACGTCGCAAGGTTGGTTCCGCATCCCGAACTTCATCATGCCGCCGTTGATGCACAATCATCACAACTACATCGGCTCGCTCGGCAATGTCTGCCGCTGGCTGGCGCCGAAGGCGGAAGCGCTCGGCGTCGAGATCTATCCGGGCTTTGCCGCGGCCGAAGTGCTTTATGACGACAAGGGCGCGGTGCGCGGCATCGCGACCGGCGATATGGGCATTGCCAGGGACGGCAGCCACAAGGATTCCTACACCCGCGGCATGGAGCTGCTCGGCAAGTACACGCTGTTCGCCGAAGGCGCACGCGGCTCGCTGTCCAAGCAGCTGATCGCGAAGTTCAATCTCGATGCCAACTCCGAGCCGCCGAAGTTCGGCATCGGCCTCAAGGAGGTCTGGCAGATCGACCCGGCGAAGCACAAGAAGGGTCGGGTGCAGCACACGCTCGGATGGCCGCTGAACGACAAGACCGGCGGCGGCTCGTTCCTCTACCACTACGACGACAACCGCGTCGCGGTCGGCTTCGTCGTGCATTTGAACTACAACGATCCGTATCTGTCGCCGTTCGACGAATTCCAGCGCTTCAAGACCCATCCCGATGTCCGCGAGCTGTTCGAGGGCGGCAAGCGGCTCGCCTATGGCGCGCGCGCCATCACCGAGGGCGGCTACCAGTCGGTGCCGCGGCTCTCGTTCCCGGGCGGCGCGCTGATCGGCTGCGCGGCGGGCTTCGTCAACGTGCCGCGCATCAAGGGCGTCCACAATGCGATGGGCTCCGGCATGCTCGCCGCCGAGCATGTCGCGGCCGCGCTCGGCGCCGGCCGCGCCAATGACGAGCTCGTCGAATACGAGAACGCCTGGCGCTCGTCGGCGATCGGCAAGGACCTGTTCAAAGTCCGCAACGCCAAGCCGTTGCTGTCGAAGTTCGGCAACCTGCTCGGCATGGCGCTCTCCGGCTTCGACATGTGGTGCAACACGCTCGGCTTCTCGCTGTTCGGCACCCAGTCGCACGCCAAGCCGGACCGCAAGACGCTCGATCCGTCCAAGCAGCACCAGCCGATCGCCTATCCGAAGCCGGACGGCAAGATCTCGTTCGACAAGCTGTCGTCGGTGTTCCTGTCCAACACCAACCATGAGGAGGACCAGCCGGTCCATCTCAAGGTCGCCGATCTCAATCTGCAGAAGACCTCGGAACACGACGTGTTCGCCGGTCCCTCCAACCGCTATTGCCCGGCCGGCGTTTATGAATGGGTCGAGGAATCGACGGGTCCGCGCTTCCAGATCAACGCCCAGAACTGCGTCCATTGCAAAACCTGCGACGTGAAGGACCCCAACGGCAACATCACCTGGGTTCCGCCGGAGGGCGGCGGCGGTCCGAACTACGAGGCGATGTAAGGCCAGGGTGAGCTCAAGGCGGCCGACCACATTTGCGTGAGGCGGCTGCGCGAGTTGCCGCAACCTCCGCTTGGCCTCTCCGCGCGTGGAGCGGCCAGATTGCACCCCCGGTTACAACAGAAGGCGCGAAAAGGGGTGCCGTGGCGCCCTTATCTCGCGCCTTTTTGCGTCCGCGCGCGAATATGCCCGGCCCGGTCACGATACCGCCATAGTGGAAGCGTCTTGCGGAGGCTGGCTGGATCGGCGGGCCTAAAGGCCTAATCTGCCAGTTGATTCGTCATGGGTTGCCTTTGGGCGATCCTTGCGGATGAGCGCCAAAAGCGGCATTGTCCCCCGCCGTGATGCCGCCGCTTGGGTTCGCATTTTGAGACTGATCGCAAGATCTTGGCCATAAAATCCATCTTGGCGTAAATCCCTGGAGCAAGGCGACCGTGATGCTGTCCACCCGATTCCACCGCCTGACGATTGCCGTTCTCGCTGCCGCGGCGCTTGCCGTGCCTGCGCAGCTTGCAGCGCAAACGCCGGACCATCCGACCGACAATACCGCGCAATTCCCGTCCAAGAACGACCTGAAGTCGCTGACCACCGCCGGTAGCTATCTCGCCGCCCGCCACGCCAGCGTCGAGCGCGATGCGACCTCGGCCGCGACGTTCTACCGCTCGGCGCTGCGCACCGACCCGAAGAATTCCGAGCTGCTCGACCGCGCCTTCATCTCCTCGCTCGCCGACGGCGACATCGAGGAGGCGGTCAAGCTTGCTGACCGCATCCTGACCCAGGACAAGGCCAACCGCGTCGCGCGCCTGGTCGTCGGCGTGCGCGATCTCAAGCTGAAGAAATATGCCGCCGCGCAGTCCAACATCAACCAGTCGGTGCGCGGCCCGATCACCGATCTCGTCGCGACGCTGCTGTCGGCCTGGGCCGCCTATGGCGCCGGCGACAGCAAGGCCGCGGTCGCCTCGATCGACAAGCTGACCGGCCCCGAGTGGTACCCGATCTTCAAGGACCTCCATGCCGGCATGATCTACGAGCTGTCCGGCAAGGAGAAGGATGCCGGCGCCCGCTTCGAGCGCGTCTACAAGCTCGACGATTCGATGCTGCGCACGGTCGACGAATATGCGCGCTGGACCTCGCGCAACAAGGACGCGGCCGCCGCGACCGCGATGTACGAAGCCTTCGACAAGAAGCTGCCGCGTCACCCGCTGGTGCTGGAAGGCATCAAGGAGACCAAGGCCGGCAAGAAGCTGCCGCCGCTGGTCGAGTCACCGCAGGCCGGCGCGGCCGAGGCGCTGTACGGCATCGGCGCGACGCTGACCCGCCGCGGCGGCGAGGACCTCGCGCTGGTCTATCTGCAACTCGCGCTCTATCTGCAGCCCAACCATCCGCTGGCGCTGCTGTCGCTCGCCGATCTCTATGAATCGGTGAAGAAGCCGCAGATGGCGATCAAGGTCTATGAGCGGATGCCGGCGTCCTCGCCGCTGAAGCGCAACGCGCAGATCCAGCTCGCGACCAATCTCGACGCCGCCGACCGCAGCGACGAGGCGATCAAGATCCTCAAGGAAGTCACATCGGATCAGCCGAAGGACATCGAGGCGATCCTGGCGCTCGGCAATATCGAGCGCGGCCGCAAGAAGTTCGCCGACTGCGCCACCACCTATTCGCAGGCGATCGACGCACTGCCGGCCGGCGGCGACAAGAACGCCTGGGTCACCTATTACTATCGCGGCATCTGCGAGGAGCGCTCCAAGCAGTGGAACAAGGCCGAGGCCGACATGCGCAAGGCGCTCGAGCTGCAGCCCGAGCAGCCGCATGTGCTGAACTATCTCGGTTATTCCTGGATCGACCAGGGCATCAACCTCGACGAAGGCATGAAGATGATCAAGCGTGCCGTCGATCAGCGCCCTGACGACGGCTACATCGTCGACTCGCTCGGCTGGGCCTATTACCGGATCGGCAATTACGAGGAGGCGGTGAAGAACCTCGAGCGGGCGATCGATCTGAAGCCGGAAGATCCGACCATCAACGACCATCTCGGCGACGCCTACTGGCGCGTCGGCCGCACCCTGGAAGCCAAGTTCCAGTGGGCGCATGCCCGCGACCTCAAGCCCGAGCCGGAAGAGCTGCCGAAGATCCAGGCCAAGATCGACAACGGCCTGCCGGACGACACCTCCAACGCCGCCGCCGCCGAGAAGAAGAAGGACGACGACGGCAAGGGTGGTTGAGCGGCGGTCGTCGCGCTGCAACTTCATAAAATACCGTGATGCCCGGGCAAAAGCGCGAAGCGCGTCTTCGCGCAAGATGTCCCGGGCATTGACGTTTGCCCGTCATGGCCGGGCTTGGCCCGGCCATCCATCCCTTCGAGAAATTCGTTCTTGGTTGATAGATGCCCGGGTCATAGGCGAGCGGAAGCGACGCCGTCCTTCAGACGGCTATGCCCGGGCATGACGAGTCATGGCGGAATTTCCATCCAAACAAAGGGATAGGATCGTGCGGCGATTTACGCTAATCGCATCACGATGTGTGTTTTTTAGGGGTTTATCGCCGTGCCGGCGCTGATTGAAGAAGGGCGTGCCAAGGTCAACCTGACGCTGAAGGTTGTCGGGCGGCGCGTCGACGGGTTTCACGACTTGGAGAGCGTCGTCGCGTTTGCCGATTGTGCCGATCGCCTCACGCTCGAGCCGGGACCGGGGCTGTCGCTTTCGATGGCAGGGCCGCTGGCCGATGCCTGCGGCGACACCTCTGACAATCTGGTGCTGAAGGCCGCGCGGCTGCTCGGCGAGCGCGTCGCGGACCTCGAGGTCGGCCACTTCACGCTGGAGAAGGTGCTGCCCGTTGCGGCCGGCATCGGCGGCGGCTCGGCGGATGCCGCGGCGGCGCTGCGGCTGTTGGCGCGGCTCAACGAGCTCTCGCTCGACGATAGCAGGATCATGGAGGTCGCGCTGCAGACCGGCGCCGACGTGCCGGTGTGCGTCGCCTCGCGCGCCTGCGACATGACCGGCGTCGGCGAAGGCCTGCTGCCGCTCGACCTGCCGAAAATGCCGTGCGTGCTGGTCAATCCGCGCGTGCCGGTTGCGACCAGGGACGTCTTCAATGCGCTCGGTCTGCGCAACGGCGAGCTCCTGATCGGCGCCACCGACGTCGTGATGCAGGCGCCGTCATGGCCGGAAGCCGGCCGCGCGATCGACGATTGGATCGCGGCGCTGGAGCGCGGCACCAACGATCTCGAAGCCCCCGCGGCGCGCATCCAGCCCGTCATCAGTGACGTGCTGTCCGCGCTGCGTGAGACCCGGGGCGTTCGTCTGGTGCGCATGTCGGGCTCGGGCGCGACCTGCTTTGCCGTGTTCGGAACCGACGCCGACGCCGAGGCGGCCGGCGAACAACTCCGCGCCGGTCACCCCGGCTGGTGGGTGCATGCGGGCACGCTGAGCTAGCGCGCGCCCATTCTCTCTCCGTCATTCCGAGGCTCGCGCCAGGAGGCGCGCCCTCAGGCGCGCAATTGCGCACTGGGGAATGACGATGGAGAGGGGTGCGACAAAACAACCCGACGGGCAACTCAGCAAAACCTGTCAATCCTCGCGCGCGAAAATATTTCGCTTTATCCGAAGCGTAACCCAGTGCTATAGAAGCAGCCGTCTCACCCGACACGAGGGGCGCTTCGCGGTCGTCACGAACGTGGGTCGAGATGCGGTGGACGCCGATTGCGCAACTGACGAGTGCGCATGAAGCGGACGGCGAAATCGTGCAGGCCTGACGCCCTAGCGGCAGGTGTCTCTTCGCAGGACGCGAACACGTCGTTGCGAAGACGGTGACAAAAAAGCCCAGTCTCGCCGGGGAGAGCACGTATAAGCCGTAGCCCATCGCGCAGGGAAAGCCGGATTGCTCCGGTTACACCTGTGGTCCTACCCCCGAGCGTTCTACCTTTTGCTCGGGGCCCATGGGTGCGATCGGCACCCGGCTTTCCCTGCGCCCTCTGTTCAAGAGAGGCCGGAACAACAAGCAAAGCTCGGGCTTAAGACGCCGCGAGAACGCGAAAGCATGACTCACAGCTCGCGCCATCAACTCCGTGTCGTCCCTGCGAAAGCAGGGACCCATAACCACAATTGGTTGTTGGTGAGCGATGTTGGAACGACGAATCCCTTCAACTACATCCGCCGCGGCGTATGGGTCCCTGCTTTCGCAGGGACGACGGTGTCAATTGCGGCGTGCGCCGCCCCCTCAGCGCCGGGCAGCGTTGCGCCCCTGATTGCTTGGCAAGCCAAACCTCGTTTGCCATAACAGGATGAAAGAACAACGTTGCGCGTGCGGGACCGTTCGGAATCCGCCTGCAGCCAAAGAGCCGGGAGGATGCCATGGCCAATGTCCGAGTTCTCGCCACCGATCTGGAGTTTCCCGAAGGTCCCGTCGTCATGCCCGACGGTTCGGTCGTGCTGGTCGAAATCCGCGGCCAGCGGCTGACGCGGGTCTATCCCGACGGGCGCAAGGAGATCGTCGCCAAGGTGCCGGGCGGCCCGAACGGCGCGGCACTCGGTCCCGACGGCAAGATGTACATCTGCAACAATGGCGGCTTCTCCTGGATTCCGACCCGCAACATGATCATGCCGGGACCGCAGCCGGAGGATTATCTCGGCGGCTCGATCCAGTGCGTCGATCTGCAATCCGGCAAGGTCGAGACCGTCGTGACGAAATGCGGCGAGCACGCGCTGCGCGGACCGAACGATCTGGTGTTCGACAGGCAGGGCGGCCTGTGGTTCTCCGACCTCGGCAAGCGCCGCGCCCGCGACATGGATGTCGGCGCGTTCTATTATCTGAAGCCCGGCATGAACGAGATCGTCGAGGCGGTGCACGGTATCCTGCCGGCCAACGGCATCGGCCTGTCGCCGGACGAGAAGACCGTCTACATCGCGGAGACGCCGACCGCGCGGCTGTGGGCGTATGAAGTTTCCGAGCCCGGCACCGTCAAGCCGCGCGACGTGATCTATCGCGGCGAGCGCGGCAAGCCGATCGCCGGCCTCGGCGGCTACCAGATGTTCGATTCGCTCGCGGTCGAGGCATCGGGCAATGTCTGCGTCGCGACGCTGGTGTCGGGCTGCATCTCGGTGATAGCGCCCGACGGCACCGTGGTCGAGCAGGTGCCGACCGGCGATCGCGTCACCACCAACATCGCCTTCGGCGGCCCCGAGCTGAAGACCGCCTACATCACGCTGTCGGGCAAGGGCGAACTGATCGCAATGGACTGGCCGCGGCCGGGATTGCCGCTGAATTTTCTGAATAGATGACGATTGCGGTTCGCGAAGCGCAATCGTCATTCCGGGATGGTGCGAAGCGCCAGACCCGGAATCTCGAGATTCCGGGTTCGATGCTGCGCATCGCCCCGGAATGACAAAGATGGAGAGATCTCGAATGCCCTGGCTTGAACCGGTCACCCTTCGCGGCGCGCATGCGCGGCTGGAGCCGTTGTCACACGATCATCGCGACGGACTGGTCGACGCGGTGAAGGACGGCGAGCTGTCAAAGCTCTGGTACACCGCGATCCCGCAGCCGGAGAACATGGCCAAGGAGATCGACCGCCGGCTCGGCCTGCAAAAGGCCGGATCGATGCTGCCGTTCACGGTGTTCGACGCCGAGGGGCGGATCTCGGGCATGACGACCTACATGAACGTCGACACGCCGAACCGTCGCGTCGAGATCGGCTCGACCTGGTACGCCAAACGTGTGCAGCGCAGCGCGGTCAACACGCAGTGCAAACTGCTGCTGCTGACTCATGCCTTCGAGAAGCTCGACTGCATCGCGGTCGAGTTCCGCACGCATTTCTTCAATCACCAGAGCCGGCGCGGCATCGAGCGTCTGGGTGCGAAGCAGGACGGCATCCTGCGCAGCCATCAGATCGCGCCCAACGGCACGTTGCGCGACACTGTGGTTTACAGCATCATCGCCACCGAATGGCCGACGGTGAAGGCGCATCTGACCTATCAACTCAACGAAAAGCCGCGCTGATACTTTGGTCGGCGCCAGAAACGAGACGATGGAAACGTTCGATTATGTGATCATCGGCGCAGGCTCCGCCGGGAGCGTGCTGACCAACCGCTTGAGTGAAGACGCGGGCACCAGGGTGTGCGTGCTCGAGGCGGGGCCGAGCGACTGGCATCCCTACATCCATCTGCCGGCCGGCTTCATCAAGACCTTCCATATGAAGAGCGTGAACTGGGCCTATCAGCAGGAGGTGGGTCCCTACACCGGCGGGCGCAGCATCTATGCGCCGCGCGGCAAGACGCTCGGCGGCTCGTCCTCGATCAATGGCCACATCTACAACCGCGGCCAACGCCAGGACTTCGACACCTGGGCGCAGCTCGGCAATCGCGGCTGGGGCTATCCCGACGTGCTGCCCTATTTCCGGCGCATGGAGAGGCGGATCGGCGAGGGCGACGACACCTATCGCGGCCGCGACGGCAACCTCACCGTCACCACCATGGACTGGCAGGATCCGCTCTGCGAGGCCTTCATGGCAGGCGCGGTCAGCCTCGGCATTCCGCGCAATCCCGATTACAACGGCCAGATCCAGGAGGGCGTGTCGTACTGCCAGCGCACCATCCTGAACGGCCGCCGGGTCAGCGCCGCGACCGCGTTCCTCCATCCGGCGCGGCGGCGGCCCAATGTCGACGTGCGCACGCATGCGCATGTCACCGGCATCATCTTCGAGGGCAAGCGCGCGGTCGGCGTGCGCTACAACCGCGGCGGCAAGCACGGCGATCCCCTGGAGATCCGCGCCACCAAGGAGGTCATCCTCTCCGGCGGCGCCTACAACTCGCCGCAGCTGTTGCAGCTCTCCGGCGTCGGCGCGCCCGAGCTGTTGCAGGCGCACGGCATCGAGGTGCGCCACGCGCTGCCGGGCGTCGGCGAAGGTTTGCAGGATCATTACGCGCCGCGCTCGGTGGCGCGGGTCAAGAACATCAGGACCATCAACGAGCTTCGCCGCGGCTTCAGCCTGTGGGGCGAGGCGATCAAATGGGCGACGACGCGGCGCGGCCTGCTGTCGCTGTCGCCTACCATGGTCTACTGCTTCTGGCATTCCGGCGAGACCACCGAGAGCTCCGATCTGCAGCTCACCTTCACGCCGGCGAGCTACAAGGAAGGCGTGCAGGGCCAGCTCGAGGACGAGCCCGGCATGACGGTGGCGTCATGGCAGCAGCGGCCGGAGAGCCGCGGCTATGTCCGGATCCGCTCCGCCGATCCGTTCGCGCCGCCGATCATCCAGACCAACTACCTCGCCGAGGAGATCGACCGCCGCGTCGTCGTCGCCGGCATGAAGCTGGCGCGCCGGCTGCTCGCCTCCGAGCCGCTCAGTCCGTATTTCGCCTATGAGGACTTTCCGGGCCCGAAGGTCACGAGCGACGACGAGCTGCTCGCGGCCGCGACCCAGCGCGGCACCACCACCTTCCATCCCGGCTGCACCTGCCGGATGGGACCGGCGGACGCGCCGTGGGCGGTGGTCGACGACCAGCTGCGGGTCCATGGCATGGAGGGCCTGCGCGTGATCGACGCCTCGATCATGCCGCGGATGATCTCGGCCAATCTCAACGCCTCGACCTTGATGATCGCCGACAAGGCCTCCGACATGATCCGCGGCAAGGCACCCGAGGCGGCTGCGAAGCTGCCGGAATATGCGTGAGGGAATAGAGGCGAGCGCGATGTTGCTTCTTGATCAGCGCGCTGTGTCTAACACCGTCATGCTGAGGAGGCCGCGAAGCGGCCGTCTCGAAGCACGACGGCCCGAGTGGGGCCGTGCATCCTTCGAGACGCGCTACGCGCTCCTCAGGATGACGGGACTAATATCAGGAGCTCAGCCGTAGACGAACGCCTTGTCCTTGAGGTCGATCGCCGGGAATTCGTCCTTCTCGGCCCAGTAGTCCTGGTTGTGCTGCCACTCCGGCTTGTCGCCGCGCTTCGGCAAGAGGTGCATGCCGCGCATCATGTAGCCGGGGTTGAAGTTCTCCGGATCGATCCACGGCAGCAGCGGCATGTTGTGGTCTTCGGGGCGAAGCTCCGGCGTCACCTTGTTCGCGCCGGTCGCCTTCATGTGCTGCAGCAGGCGGCAGACGAAGTCGCCGACCAGATCGACACGCAAGGTCCAGCTGGCGCGGAAATAGCCGAACACCCAGACGAGGTTCGGCACGCCGGTGAACATCATGCCGCGATAGGTCACGGTATCGGCGAAGTCGAGCGGCTTGCCGTCGATCTCGAAGTCGATGCCGCCATTGGCCGAGAGGTGGAAGCCGGTCGCGGTGATGATGATGTCGGCCTCGAGCTGCTTGCCGGACTTGAGCAGGATGCCCGTCTCGGTGAAGCGGTCGATCTCGTCGGTGACGACCGACGCCTTGCCGCCCTTGATGGCGTGGAACAGGTCGGCATCCGGCACGAAGGCGATGCGCTGCCGCCACGGCCGGTAGCTCGGCGTGAAGTGGGTGGCAATGTCGTAGTCCTTGCCGAGGACGGCTTCGACCGCCGCCAGCAGGTCCTTCTTGGCGCCCTCGGGCTCGGCGAAGGTCCGCCTGGTGAAGGCGTCCTGCTCGAACAGTATCTTGCGGCGGGTGATCTCGTGGATCCAGTGCTCGTCGACCTGCAGCCTGCGCAGCTCCTCGGCGATCTCGATGGCGTTGCGGCCGGTGCGGAAATAGGTCGGCGAACGCTGCAGCATGGTGACATGGCCGGCGTCCTTCGCCATCGCCGGGATAAGGGTTGCGGCGGTGGCGCCGGAGCCGATCACGACCACGCGCTTGCCCTTGTAGTCGAGGTCGTCGGGCCAGGTCTGCGGATGCACGATGGTGCCCTTGAACTTCGCCATGTCGGTCCATTCGGGCGTATAGCCCGCATCGTGGCGATAATAGCCCTGGCACATCCAGAAGAAGTTGGTGGTGAAGCGCAGCCGCTCGCCGGTGTCGATGCGCGTCGCATCGATGGTCCAGAGATTGGTTTCGTTCGACCACTTCGCCGCGGTGATGGTGTGGCGATAGCGGATGTGACGGGCGATGTCGTTCTCCTCGATCACCTCGCCCATGTACTTCAGGATCTCGGCCGCGGTCGCGATCGGCGCGCTGGTCCACGGCTTGAAGCGATAGCCGAAGGTGTGCAGGTCGCTGTCGGAGCGGATGCCGGGATAGCGGTGGGTGGACCAGGTACCGCCAAAAGTCTTCTGCGTCTCCAGCACCACGAAGCTGGTGCTGGGGCATTGCGTGGCGAGGTGGTAGGCGGCGCCGACGCCGGAGATGCCGGCGCCTGCGATCAGGACGTCGAAATGCTCTGTGGTGACGGGCTCGGCGGCCCGGATCTGGGTCTGGACGTTCATCTTCCCTGGTCTTCTTGCTTGTTGGCTTGTTTGTTGAGCTGCAGAAGCAAGACGCCGGAGCCATTGCCCCGGCGTTTGCCGATATCGGAACTAGACTTCGCGGCGGCTGAGGAAAGCCAGCCGCTCGAACAGGTGCACGTCCTGCTCGTTCTTGAGCAGCGCGCCATGCAGCGGCGGGATCAGCTTGCGCGGATCGCGCTCCCTGAGCATCTCCGGCGTGATGTCCTCGTTGAGCAGCAGCTTGAGCCAGTCGAGCAGCTCCGAGGTCGAGGGCTTCTTCTTCAAGCCCGGCACCTCGCGGACTTCGAAGAAGATCCGCAGCGCCTCTTCCACCAGGCGCTTCTTGATGCCGGGGAAATGCACGTCGACGATCCTACCCATCGTCTCGGTGTCGGGGAACTTGATGTAGTGGAAGAAGCAGCGGCGCAGGAAGGCGTCCGGCAGTTCCTTCTCGTTGTTCGACGTGATCATCACGATCGGGCGCAGCTTCGCCTTGATGGTCTCGCCGGTCTCGTAGACGTGGAATTCCATGCGGTCGAGTTCGAGCAGCAGATCGTTTGGGAATTCGATGTCGGCCTTGTCGATCTCGTCGATCAGCAGCACCGGGCGCTTCTCGTTGGTAAAGGCCTCCCACAGCTTGCCGCGCTTGATGTAGTTCTTGATGTCGGACACGCGGGCGTCGCCGAGCTGGCTGTCGCGCAGTCGCGAGACGGCATCGTATTCGTAGAGGCCCTGCTGCGCCTTGGTGGTCGACTTGATGTGCCAGGTCAAAAGCGGCGCGTCGATCGCCTTGGCGACTTCCTCGGCCAGTACGGTCTTGCCGGTGCCGGGCTCGCCCTTCACCAGCAGCGGGCGCTCGAGCACGATGGCGGCATTGACGGCGACCTTGAGGTCATCGGTGGCGACGTAGTCCTTGGTACCCGTGAATTTCATCTATCTGTTTGCCTTGCTTCGTTCGTCGGCGGCCCGGGCCCCCACACGAAACGACCGCTCTCGCAGCGGTCGCATGTCCTCTCCGATATCTTGTCCGGTACAATTCTAATTGAAAAAGCCGGGCGGTCTAGCGCGGATTCCGCAGCGCAGCGGTACCGATGTGGGCTTCCGCATGGAATGTCATGCATCATCTTTCCGCTCTGCGGAATGATCGCCGGCGTGGCGCGACCTTGCCGCGATGGCGCGGGCGCCGCCACGGACCGACGGCGGCGGAGGTAACCCGGTGAAAGTGGATGGCTGATCTCGGTATGAAGCACGGCCGGGGGCCCTTGACGCCACCGGCCCAGCGGGCGATCTAGGTGGGTATGTTCCTGCAGTTTTTCACATCGCTGCGCGACGCCCAGGTCCCCGTGACGCTACGGGAATATCTGACCTTGATGGAAGCGCTTGACGCCGATCTCGCCGAGCAGACGGTCGAGAACTTCTACTATTTGTCGCGCGCCGCGCTGGTGAAGGACGAACGCAATCTCGACAAGTTCGACCGCGTGTTCGGCACCGTGTTCAAGGGGCTCGAGAGCCTGCTCGACGCCATGGGCAAGGCGGAGATCCCCGAGGAGTGGCTGAAGAAGCTCGCCGAGAAATATCTCACCGAGGAAGAGAAGAAGCAGATCGAGGCCATGGGCTGGGACAAGCTCATGGAGACCCTGAAGAAGCGGCTCGAGGAACAGAAGGGCCGCCACCAGGGCGGCAGCAAGTGGATCGGCACCGCCGGCACCTCGCCGTTCGGCGCCCATGGCTATAATCCCGAGGGCGTCCGCATTGGGCAGGAGAAGAACCGCAACAACCGCGCCGTGAAGGTGTGGGACAAGCGCGAGTTCAAGGATCTCGACGGCAATGTCGAGCTCGGCATCCGCAACATCAAGGTGGCGCTGCGGCGGCTGCGCAAGTTCGCGCGCACCGGCGCGCCAGACGAGCTCGACCTCGACACCACGATCAAGGAGACCGCCAACCACGGCTATCTCGACGTGCACATGCGCCCCGAGAGGCGCAACGCGGTCAAGGTGCTGGTGTTCTTCGATATCGGCGGCTCGATGGATTCGCATATCGAGCAGGTCGAGGAACTGTTCTCGGCCGCCAAGAGCGAATTCAAGCACATGGAGTATTTCTACTTCCACAACTGCCTCTATGAAGGCGTCTGGAAGCAGAACAAGCGGCGCTTCACCGATCGCACGCCGACCAGGGACGTGCTGCACAAGTACCCGCACGACTACAAGGTGGTGTTCGTGGGCGACGCCTCGATGTCGCCTTACGAGATCATGGTTCCCGGCGGCTCGGTCGAGCATGTCAATGAAGAGGCCGGCTCGGTCTGGCTCGACCGCATCATCCGCACCTATCCGCACGCGGTATGGCTCAATCCAGTGGCGCAGAAGCACTGGGACTATTCGGAATCGACCACCATCATCCGCCGCCTGTTCTCCGAGCGCATGTATCCGATCACGATCGAAGGTCTGGAGAACGCGATGCGGGAGCTGGTGCGGTAACCAATCCCGTCATTCCGGACGGTCCATGGGATCGATCCGGAATCTCGAGTTGATGAAATTCGATCGTCATTCCGGGTTCGATGCTGCCGCATCGCCCCAGAATGACGATCAAGAAAAGCCAGGGAGAGCCCCATGCCCCAGAACATCCACCGCGGCATCAAGGTGATGATCGACGAGGCCAATGCCGAGATCGAGACCATCAGCGCGGCCGACGCGATCACGCTGATCGGCAAGAACGACGTCGTCATCGTCGACATCCGCGATCCCCGCGAGATCGAGCGCGACGGCAGGATCCCCGGCGCGTTCTCCTGCACTCGCGGCATGCTCGAGTTCTGGATCGATCCGAACAGCCCCTATGCCAAGCCGATCTTCCAGGAAGACAAGAAGTTCATCTTCCACTGCGCCGGCGGCCTGCGCTCGGCACTCGCCGCCAAGACCGCGAAGGACATGGGCCTGAAGCCCGTCGCGCATATGGGCGGCGGCTTTGCCGCCTGGCGCGAGGCCGGCGGGCCGATCGAGGCGTGGGAGCCGAAGAAGAAGGGCTAGGCAGGATGTCACACGCGGGCTTGACCCGCGTGTCCATCGCTTCAAGGCAAGATGGATTGCCGGATCAAGTCCGGCAATGACGATGGAGAGACACGCAAGATGACGATGACCGACGATCCGCTCGTTTCGACCGAATGGCTGGCTGCGCATCTCGGCGATGCCAACGTCAAGGTGCTCGACGCGACCTTCAAGCTGCCCGGCGTGCTGCCATTGCCGAAGGACGATTATCTCGCCGCGCATCTGCCGGGTGCTGTGTTCTTCGATGTCGACGCGGTGTCCGACCATGCCAATCCGCTGCCGCACATGTTTCCGAGCGCCGAGCAGTTCGGCCGCGACATCGGTGCGCTCGGCATCGGCAACGCCGACACTGTGGTGATCTATGATGCCGGCGGCTGGGTTGCGGCGCCGCGCGCCTGGTGGATGTTCCTGTCCTATGGCCATCGCAACGTGCGCATTCTCAACGGCGGCCTGAAGAAGTGGCGCGCCGAGGGCAGGGCGGTCGAGAGCGGCGAGGTGAAGCCGAAGCCTGCGACCTTCAAGGCGAGCTACGATCCGAAGCGCGTGCGCAGCATCGAGCAGATGATCGCCAATGTCGAAAGCCGTGCCGAGCAGGTGATCGATGCGCGCGCCGCCGACCGCTTCGAGGGCCGCGCGCCGGAGCCACGGCCGGGCATCCGCGCCGGCCACATCCCAGGCGCCCGCAACGTGCCCTACAACCAATTGTTCGATGCCGCGACCGGCGAGATGAAGCCGCTCGATGACCTGCGCAAGTCGTTCGCGGGCGCCGGCGTGAAGCTCGATGGCCCCATCGTCACGAGCTGCGGGTCCGGCGTCTCGGCCGGCGTGCTGACGCTTGCGCTCTACCGGCTCGGCGTCACCGAGAGCGCGCTCTATGACGGCTCGTGGTCGGAATGGGGGCAGGCGAGCGGCCCGCCGATCGCAACGGGGCCGGCCTGACAGGTCATTCCTGCTTGCTAGCGCCGGGTGAGCGGCACCAGGGTCGGCTGGCCGAACGGATCGAGCTGCTGCTGCTGAACGACCTGCCGAACCGGCGGCGCGCGGACAATCCGCCGCCGCTCCTTGCGATGTGCCGGCTTGCTGACCGCGCTGCGCTCCGGCTTCTTCGCCTCAGCGGCCTTCGGCGCTACCGGCACTTCGACAACAACTTCGGGCCCACCCAGCGTTGCGATCTTGGTCGCGGCCGCGATCGCCTCGGGTGATGGCGGCGGGGCGGGCTCCGGCGCAACCATTGCTGGTGCCGGTGCAGCAGGCGCGGGCTCGCTGGTTGTGGCGGGCGGATCAGCGACGGCGGCGACCTTGGCCTCGGTGGCCGCCGGTGCGGCTTCGGCGGCAGCGGGCGTCGGCTCCGATGCCGCCGAGGGATCTGCGGTCGGAGTCTGAGCCGCAGTGTCGGCGGATTGGGCCGGCGCCGGGGTCTCCGTGGCTTGGGCCTCCGGCTTCGGCGGAGCGGGTGGGACCGGATCATCCGCCGTCACGGCGGCGACCTTCTCCGGCTCGGCTGCAGGGGCGGCGATCTCAGCGGGAGCGGCCGGTTGTTCGGACGCGGCCGGCTCGGACGGGGCTGCTGGCGTATCGGTCGTCACCTTGTCGGCGGCGGGCGGGTCGACCCGCACCATGGCAAGCACTGGCGGCGTCTCGGGCTGCTGCCCGAATTGCGGCTCGGGCGGCGGCGCCCGGCGGGCCGGAATGCTGGCGAACTCTTCATGCGCCGCGCGAAACAGCGCGGCTGCCCCTAACCCGAACACCAGAAGCGAAGTCGCCAGCACGATCGCGGCGAACAGAAAACGAAGGCCGGGGAGCATGGGCGCGGGTTCCCCCTTCTGCGGGAGGGTCTTCGATGTCGAGGGAACGCGGTGACCACACAAGAAAGCCGGCGTCGCGAGCGCGAATCAGGCCGATTCGAAGATATCGCAACGTCCCGCGACTGTTTGTTACAAAATGCGGGTGATTGATGACTTTGGCCACGTGGACAAACATTCCCGACCCGTGAGACATCTTTGCCGCAGCGTTGACGCGAAATCACAAAAGGCCCGGAATAGCCCGGGTTTCGCGGATTTGTCTTGAATGCGCCGCTATCTTCCTGCATTGGGCCGTTAACAGTCCGGTGTGGCTTGGGGACTATAACAGAGCAATGATGATCAACCGCATTCTGACGATTTGCGCTGCCGCGGCTCTCGGCGTGGCAGGAACCTCGCTTGCGCATGCGCAGCAGGGTTACCCGGCGCCCCAAGGCACCGCCTATTCGACGGCGCCCCAGCCCTACCCCCAGGGCAGCATGCCGGATTTCGACGCACTCAATGACGATGACGGGCAGGATTCGGCTGCATTGCCGCCGCCCGGCCCGGTGCTGTCGCCGAACGACCCGCGCTATGGCCGTCCGGCGAATGCGCCCGCCTATTCCGATCGTGGCGCGCCGACCGGTCCGGTGATGTCGCCGGACGATCCGCGCTATGGCCGCCCGATGAATGCTCCTCCGGTCTATTCCGACCGTGGCGCGCCGACTGGGCCGGTGATGTCGCCCGATGATCCCCGCTATGGCCGTCCGATGGGGCCGCCGCCGGTGATCTACGGCGATCGTCCGGGTGCGCAACAAGCCAATCGCGACAATGGCGTTCCGGCCGCCGGTGTTTCCTACGGCGACGACCGCGGCGGCATGCGTCCGCCCGAGGGCGTTACCGGAGCCGTGCCGCAGCAGCAGGCGCCGGTCGATGCCAACGGCAAGCCGGTGCAGATCGCGGCGCTGCCGCCGGACGAGCAGCCAGAAGACGCCCCGGCGCAACTGCCGCCGAATCTGCGTCGCCAGGAAGTGTCGTTCGCGACCAAGGAGCCGGCAGGCACGATCGTTGTCGATACGTCGAACACCTACCTCTATTACATCCTGGGCAACGGCCGGGCGATCCGTTACGGCGTCCGTGTCGGCCGCGACGGCTTCACCTGGACCGGCGTGCAGAAGATCACCCGCAAGGCCGAGTGGCCGGATTGGCATCCGCCGACCGAGATGATCGAGCGTCAGCCCTATCTGCCGCGCTTCATGGCCGGCGGACCCGGCAACCCGCTCGGCGCCCGCGCGATGTATCTCGGCTCGACCGTGTACCGTATTCACGGCACCAACCAGCCGTCGACCATCGGCAAGTTCGTTTCGTCGGGCTGCATCGGCATGCTGAACGAAGACGTCTCCGACCTGTTCGAGCGCGCCAAGGTCGGCACCCGCGTGGTTGTGCTGCCCGGTGGTCCGCCGCCGGGAACGGCGACGGCTTCTGCCACGCCCCCGAACCCAATGGCTCCCTCTGCGGCCCAGGCTCAGGCGGCCGCGCCGCTGCCCGGCACGCAGCCGACCACGGTGCAGCCGCTGCCCGCACCGGTGACGGTGCGCTAGGCCAACCGGCAAGTTCATCATTGAAAAAGGCGCGCGAACAGCGCGCCTTTTTTTGTTGCAACAAGCCGCGCATTTCGACGTTGCAGCTTGGGAAGCAATGCGATGCAGGACGTCTGCGAGACCTATCCGCCGCTGAATGCGCCAAAGCCTGTCGCCGATGACGTATGGATGATCGATGGTCCGATCATCCGGTTCGGTCCGCGCTGGTTCAAGATGCCGTTTCCAACGCGCGCGACGATCGTTCGTCTGCCGGGTGGGCGGCTGTTCATTCACTCGCCGACACCATTGCTGGCCGAGCTCAAGGCCGCAATCGTTGAGCTGGGCGTACCGCGCTGGATCATCGGTCCGAATCGTCTGCACTATTGGTGGATTCCGGAATGGCATGCTGCCTATCCGGATGCGCGCATCTTCCTTGCGCCCGGGATCAAGCAACAGGCGGACAATCGGCTGACCTTCGAAGGCGAGCCACTGGAACGATCATCCGGCTATCCCTGGGATGAGTGGATCGCGACGCTGCCGGTGGCAGGCAGCTATATGACGGAGGTCATGTTCTTCCATCTGCCGTCGCGGACATTGCTGCTGACGGACCTGATCGAGAATTTTGAGGCCGGACGAGTCCGCTCGCCGTTGATGCGGTTCCTGATCTGGCTCGGCGGCGTGCGCGATCCCGATGGCAGCACGCCAACCGATCTGCGCTCGACCTTCCTGCAGGACAGGGACGCGATGAAGGCCGCCGTCGCCCGCATGATCGAATGGGATCCGGAGCGGATCATCCTCGCCCACGGGCGCTGGTACGACCGGAACGGCCGCGCCGAGCTCGAACGCGCGTTCCGCTGGCTCGGCTAGTCGCGGTGAATGCTGCTGTCAGGCCAGGCGCCGCGGCGGCTCGTTGCCCTTGGTGAAAGCGTCGATGCACTCGACCATCTGCTGATAATGCGCCTGCAGGCTCTCGCGCGTCGCGTAGCCGAGATGCGGCGTGATCACGACATTGTCGAGCTTGCGCAGCGGGTGATCCGACGGCAGCGGCTCGACCGAGAACACGTCGATGCCGGCGCCGGCGATCGTCTTGTCGCGCAGCGCCGCGAACAGGGCGTCCTCATCGACGATCGGCCCGCGCGCGGTGTTGACGAGATAGGCCGACGGCTTCATGCGGGCGAGATCGGCGGCGCCGACCAGTCCGCGCGAGCGCGGGCTCAGCACGACATGGATGGTGATGATGTCTGATGTCGCGAACAGCTCGTCCTTGCTGGCATAGCCGACGCCGGCCTCCTTGCACTTCTCCGGCGTCAGATTGGGACTCCAGGCGATGACGTTCATGCCGAACACTTTGGCCATGCCGGCGACCTTGCTGCCGAGCTTGCCGAGGCCGATGATGCCGAGCGTCTTGCCCTCGATCTCGGTACCGGCAAAGGTCTGCCAGGCCTCGCCGGCGTGCATGCGCGCATTCTCGCGGCCGATGCCGCGCGTCAGTTCCAGGATCAGGCCCATGGTCAGCGGCGCGGTGGGATCGCGGTTATATTGGGTGCCGCACAACACCACCTTGCGGTCCTTGGCGGCCTCCATGTCGATCGCCGCGTTGCGCATGCCCGACGTGATCAGGAGCTGCAGCCTGGGCAACGCGTCGAGCAGGCTCTTCGGGAATGGGGTGCGCTCGCGCATCGCGCAGATGATCTCGAAATCCTTCAGCTTCGTTGCCGCTTCGGCCTCGCTCGCGAACGGCTTGTCGAACACGGTGACGTCGACCCGGTCCTTGACCTTCGGCCAGTCGGCCACCGAAAGTGCGATGTCAAAATAGTCGTCGAGGATTGCACAGCGGAGCCGCATCGGGGAGGTCCATTCAGGGTGAGGACGACGGCGGGAGATCAACCGTCGGGATACCCGTTATGGTCGCGCGCAATCGGCAGGCGCGCAAGCGGCCGCGGTTTCAACAAGCGGCGATTGTTACGCGCGCGGAGACGGCTTCTTCGTGGTGCGGATATCGGCGAGCATCGAGCGGACCGCCGGCGACAGCGCCATCTGCTTGGCGCGACAGGCCGGACCCGGGCCGCGCATATAGTGCAGTTCCGGCCGGTAGGGATTGAAAGCCTTGGCGACGAAGGCGCGCCAAAACGCGCGGAATTCGGCGAACAGCGTCGCCTCGCCTTTAGTCGCCGGGCGCGGAAGGGGTGCTGAAATGATGGTAGCCATGACGTGGCCTCAACTGTTTTGGCCGCGGTTCTGCCGCGAAAATCGCCGTTTTTCGACGTTGAGAACGAGTTTTGGCCTGATTTATTAAAAGATGGTTTCAATTGTCGTGATTCGGCGCAGACATGACGTCGAATCCGTAATCACCCGTGGTGAAGCCGCGAAACGTGGTGAACGGACGGAAAACAGAGGTCCCGCGGTTGCGCTTTCGGGGGCCGGCCGTTACATCGGCGGCAGCAAAATTTCCACAAATCGGATCAATTCCAGGGACAGCGGATGGCTCGCCAGTTCATCTATTTCATGCAGGGTCTGACCAAGGCGTACCCGACCCGCAAGGTGCTCGATAACATCCATCTGAGCTTCTACCCGGACGCCAAGATCGGCGTGCTCGGCGTCAACGGCTCGGGCAAGTCGACCCTGCTCAAGATCATGGCCGGTCTCGACAAGGAGTATAACGGCGAGGCCTGGGTCGCCGAGGGCGCCCGCGTCGGCTATCTCGAGCAGGAGCCGCACCTCGATCCGGCACTCAACGTTCGTGAGAACGTCATGCAGGGCGTCGCCAAGCAGAAGGCGATCCTCGACCGCTACAACGAGCTTGCGGTCAACTATTCGGACGAGACCGCCGACGAGATGACCAAGCTGCAGGACGAGATCGAGGCCCAGGGCCTGTGGGATCTCGACAGCAAGGTCGACCAGGCGATGGACGCGCTGCGCTGCCCGCCCGACGATGCCGATGTCACCAAGCTATCCGGCGGTGAACGCCGCCGCGTGGCCCTGTGCCGCCTGCTGCTCGACCAGCCGGAATTGCTGCTGCTCGACGAGCCGACCAACCATCTCGACGCCGAATCGGTGTCGTGGCTGGAAGGTCATCTGCGCAACTATCCCGGCGCGATCCTGATCGTGACCCACGACCGTTACTTCCTCGACAACGTCACCGGCTGGATCCTCGAGCTCGACCGCGGCCGCGGCATCCCCTACGAGGGCAATTACTCGTCCTGGCTGGTGCAGAAGCAGAAGCGACTCGAGCAGGAAGGCCGCGAGGACGCCGCGCACCAGAAGACGCTGGCCCGCGAGCAGGAATGGGTGGCGTCCTCGCCGAAGGCGCGCCAGGCCAAGTCGAAGGCGCGCTACCAGCGCTATGAGGATCTGCTCAAGAAGGCGAGCGAGAAGCAGACCCAGACCGCGCAGATCATCATTCCGGTCGCCGAGCGGCTCGGCGCCAACGTCGTCGACTTCGAAGGTCTCAGCAAGGGGTTTGGCGATCGCCTCTTGATCGACGAGCTCACCTTCAAGCTGCCGCCCGGCGGCATCGTCGGCGTGATCGGTGCCAACGGCGCCGGCAAGACCACGCTGTTCAAGATGATCACCGAGCAGGAGACGCCGGACAAGGGCACCATCACGGTCGGCGAGACCGTGCATCTCGGCTATGTCGACCAGTCGCGCGACGCGCTCGAGGGCAACAAGACGGTGTGGGAGGAGATCTCCGGCGGCAACGAGCTGATCCTGCTCGGCAAGAAGGAAGTCAATTCGCGCGGCTACTGCTCGGCGTTCAACTTCAAGGGCGCCGACCAGCAGAAGAAGGTCGGCGCGCTGTCGGGCGGTGAGCGCAACCGCGTGCATCTCGCCAAGATGCTGAAGTCGGGCGCCAACGTGCTGCTGCTCGACGAACCGACCAACGACCTCGACGTCGACACGCTGCGCGCGCTGGAAGAGGCGCTCGAGGATTTCGCCGGTTGCGCCGTCATCATCAGCCATGATCGCTGGTTCCTCGACCGCATCGCGACCCACATCCTGGCCTTCGAGGGCGACAGCCATGTCGAATGGTTCGAGGGCAACTTCCAGGATTACGAAAAGGACAAGATGCGCCGGCTCGGCCAGGACAGCATCATTCCTCATCGCGTGAAGTACAAGAAGCTGACGCGCTGACCAGTATGAACGGTCGAACGCGGCATCTCGCCGCGCTCGACCGTTCTTCGTTGGCAGGATCGTGACGGCATCGCGGCGCAATCTGCGGCCAGTTGTCACTTTGCACGCACGCGGGATTGCGTAGATAGAGCGCTCCGCAATTTTCAATCCTGCGAGCACTCCAACATGTCCGCTGTTTCAGACGCGCGCACCCCCCTGAAGGGTCGCTCGCTGCGTCCCGTTCCGATGCTGATCTTCGGATCGCGCTGGCTGCAATTGCCGCTCTATGTCGGCCTGATCATCGCTCAGGGCGTCTATGTCGTGCTGTTCCTCAAGGAACTATGGCACCTGTTCGCCCATTCCTTCGATTTCAGCGAACAGCAGATCATGCTGGCCGTCCTCGGCCTGATCGACGTCGTCATGATCTCGAACCTGTTGGTGATGGTGATCGTCGGCGGCTACGAGACCTTCGTCTCGCGCCTCAATCTGCAGGGCCATCCGGACGAGCCGGAATGGCTGAGCCACGTCAATGCCAGCGTGCTGAAGATCAAGCTGGCGATGGCCATCATCGGCATATCCTCGATCCATTTGCTGCGCACCTTCATTGAGGCCGGCGCGCTGTCGTCAGGCAAGGGCAACTACACCGAGACCGGCGTGATGTGGCAGACCATCATCCACTGCGTCTTCATCCTGTCGGCCATCGGCATCGCCATCGTCGACAAGCTGTCGAACGACTCGATCGAGGGCGCCAAGCAGGCCGCGCATTGAGCGCGGCCGCCAAGGTTCACAGCAATCCGGTGTCGTGGTAAGGCTCACGACACTGATATCGCGGGCGTTGGCCTGATGCCGCGCCCATTGGACCGCTGCGTGAACAGGTTGTTGGATTTGACATTCCTCCGCGCGCTTGCCCTCGGGCTCCTGCTCGCATCCGTCGTCTCACCCGCGCGCGCCGCCGATGCCGCGTTCACGCAATTCATCGCCTCGCTGTGGCCGGAGGCCAAGGCCGCCGGCGTGTCGCGCGAAACCTTCGATCGCGAGACGCGCTCGCTCGAGCCCGACTACAAGCTGCCCGACCTGATCCTGCCAGGACGTCCCAAGACCGGCGCACCGGCGCAGGCCGAGTTCGTGCAGGTGCCGGCCGATTATATCAGGGAAGCCTCGATCGCGCGGCTCGCCGCCGAAGGGCAGCGGCTGATGCAGAAGTATCGCTCCTCGCTCGATGCGATCGAGAAGCGGTTCGGCGTCCCGGCCACCGTCGTGCTGGCGATCTGGGGCCGCGAGACCGACTACGGACGCTATTCTCTGCCCTACGACACGTTGCGCGTGGTGGCAACGCAGGCCTATGTCGGCCGTCGCAAGGATCAGTACCGTACCGAGTTCATCCTAGCGCTGAAGATCCTCGGCGAGGGCGCGGTGACGCGCAAGGAGATGCGCTCATCGTGGGCGGGAGCGACCGGCTACACCCAGTTCCTGCCGTCGGAATATTACAAGCACGGCGTCGATCTCGACGGCGACGGCCGCGTCGACATCTGGCATTCGGTGCCGGACGCGCTCGCCTCCGCCGCGCAGCAGCTGGTCAACAAGGGCTGGCAGCCCGGCGTGCGCTGGGCTTATGAGGTGCAGGCGCCGGCCAATGCCGACTGCACAATGGGCGTGCCTGAAGTGACGAAGCCGATCAACCAGTGGCTGCGCGCAGGCTTCGTGCCGGTGCGCGGGCAGAAGCTCGGCGCCGCCGAGCAGGCGCAATCGGCGTCGCTGCTGCAGCCGGAAGGCAGCTACGGTCCCGCCTTCCTGACCACGCCGAACTACTTCGTGATCAAGGAATACAATTTCTCCGATCTCTACGTGCTGTTCGTCGGCCACCTCGCCGACCGCATGACGAGCTCGCAGCCGTTCGCGACGCCATGGTCGGCGTCGAAGCAGCTGCGCTCCGCCGATGTCGAGGCGATGCAGCAGCAGCTGACGAAGATCGGTCTCTACAAGGACAAGCTCGACGGCAAGGCCGGGATGCAGACCCGCGCGGCGCTCGGCGCCTATCAGAAGCAGGCCGGGCTGAAGGTCGATTGCTGGCCGAGCGAGGCGGTGCTGCGCGCGATGAACGGGCGGCGCTGATCGGGCCGGCTCGCAGGGCCGCCTGTGGCGAAAAGCAAAAACCCGGCCGCGAGGCCGGGTTTCGAATGTGATGCTGAAAACGTGTCGGTCGATCAGTCGCAAACCTGGATGCGACGGAAGCGCCAGCCGTAGCCGTCCCAGAAGCGCTCACGAACCATACGGCACGGGGCCTCTTCGACGTAAACCGGCGCCGGTGCGACATAGACCGGGGCGGGGCGAGCGCCTGCGATAGCGCCGCCCAGCAGGGCGCCGCCGATCAGGCCGCCGGCAACGCCGGCCGCGACGGCGCCGCCGTCACCAGCCTTGGCAGCCGGAGCAACGGCCAGCGAACCGGCAATCGTGGTGACGGCGACAAGGGCAGCTAAAGTCTTCTTCATGTCTTTGGCTCTCCTGGAAGGTGGTGGCGTCGTGGTTCGGCGCCGGGTTGAGGTGACTCACACGCTGATCTCGAACTGCTGTCTTGCTAAACAGCGCAGAACAGTCAACCGAAAGTAAACGTCCGCAGGCTGATCGCGCAGAAAAGCGGTTTTTTCTGGCCATCTGCAGCAGATGTCCCGGAGAAACAGTCGGTTTTCCGGGACAACTGGTTCGATTTAATCGAGATGAACGGCGATCAATCGCAAACGCGGACGCTGCGAACACGCCAAGTGTAGCCGTCCCAGAACCGCTGGCGCTGCCAGAAGCAGTCGGGGCCGTAGCCGGGCTCGGCGACATAGGCCGGGCCGGGCGCATAGTAGCCGTATCCGGGACCGTAATAGCGGTTCTGCGATGCGATCGCGCCACCGACGATGGCGCCACCGATCAATCCCGCAGCGACGCCGGCGGCGACACCGCGTTGTGCCTGGGCGGGGGCGGGCACCGCCACAGTCGAAGCCGCCACAGCGGCAACGGCGCAAAGCGCCAGCAATGTCTTCTTCATGGCCTCACCTTTCTCGCGGCAGCAGGGACAGCGTGCATTGGCGATCTGTCTCGCCGGAGGGTTCCATATTCAGCTTGAATGATCAATGAACGACGCTGCCGCATTCGCGACCAAATGCTTGCAGCTTTTGCAATATCTTGCAACGCACAAGCCCGATAGCGCCGCGGCGAGGCGTGTGCTCATGGGAGCCGGCGGCGAAGGAAGCGGTTATTGGCCCGTCAGCCACCCGGCGGGTGTCGGATTCCTGACCTCCGATCGATTTAGACTCATTCCAATATGAATCCCGCATCAGTTTGGAATTGCTACAAAAACCGCTTTTTCCTTTTGCATCCCGCGGGAGCCGACAATATCCATATTGCCAAGCATCACCGTTGGACCCCGCCTTTCTCCGATGATTGTCTGTTCCTGTAACGTCCTCAGCGACCACGATGTCCGCAATGCCGTTAATGGCGGTGGGGCCGTGACACGAAATGCCAAGCAGGTGTACGGCTGCCTCGGCTGCAGTGCCGAATGCGGCCGCTGCGCGCGCACCATCAAGGCGATCATCGACGAGGCGCTCGGTCCCTGCGCCAAGGCCTGCTGCTCCGGCTGCCCCCACAGCGGCCATCCGCACGCCGCCAACGAGGACGCCGAGCCGGCCGAATTCGCGCTCGCGGCCTGCTGAAGCTTCTCGTTTCGACGCGCTTCCTGACGGCGAACGGGCTTCCGCTTCGCTGGAAGACGCTGCGCCAAATCCTTCGAATCCGGTTACCCACGCGCTGCTTCTGCGAAGGGTTGCTCTTGCCCGCAAACTGATTTAGAAACGTTCTAAGTTTTAGCGCCGGCTTAGGTTGGCCGCGACAGGTGGAGTGGATCATGCAAGGCGACCCGAAGGTCATCGATTATCTGAACAAGGGGCTGCGCAGCGAACTGACCGCCATCAATCAGTACTGGCTGCACTACCGGATGCTCAACAATTGGGGCCTCCTGGAGATGGCCAAGGTCTGGCGCAAGGAGTCCATCGAGGAGATGGAGCACGCCGACAAATTCGTCGATCGCATCCTGTTCCTCGACGGCTTCCCGAATCTGCAGGTGCTCGATCCCCTGAAGATCGGCCAGGACGTCAAGGAGATCATCGAGTGTGACCTCGCCGCCGAGATCGGCGCGCGCACGCTCTACCAGGAGGCGGCGACCTACTGCCATGGCGTCAAGGACTATGTCAGCCGCGACCTGTTCGAGCAGCTGATGAAGGACGAGGAAGACCACATCGACTTCCTCGAGACCCAGCTCGACCTGATCAAGCGCATCGGCCTTGAGCTCTACACCCAGAAGCACGTCGGCCATCTGAAGGGCGAGGATTCCTGACCGGCTGTCTGCCGGCGCGCCGAGCGTCTGCCAAAATACGAGAGGCCGTCCTTGCGGGCGGCCTCTTTTGTTTTTGCGAACGGGATCGAGCTATTCGTCAGTAGCACCGCGTGATGTTGACCGTGCGGTCGCCGCCCCGGCCGGGCACCGTGACGCTCTCGGTGGGGCAGCTCGACACATAGGGCCGATCCGACGGCACCACGGCCGGCGGATAGCGATGCGCCCAATCCCACGGCACGTCCTGGGTGTAGGTGTAACGGACGTCGCTCGAGACTGGCGCCGGGACGTCGGCAGCGAAGGGAACGCTCGCCGCGCCATCATAATAACCGCCCGCGTCCGGCAACACGATGCCGGGGACCCGCACATGATGGCGGAAGGCTGGATGGTGCGAGGAGAACGTGCCGCGCGCTGCGGATCCGGATCTCGCATATGTCTCGGTCGGGGAAGCAAGCAGCAGCGCTGCAACGCCAAGGGACGCCATCAGCGCCCCAGTTGTTCGATACGCCATTCTTCGAAGAGCCATGGCACGCACCAACTCGCGGTTACGGAGCATTTCTGCAGACGCTAGGCCGCGCCTCACGGCGCCCGCAAACTCATCCTTAATTATTGGTTAAAAAGTAAGGTTAACAGGGAGTAACTGTTTCAAATTGACGCGACCTCGCGCGCAGGCTTCCCGCGCAGGCGGCGGGCGCCGTTCAGACCGCATCCGCCGGAACGAAGCAGCTGATGATGATGCTGCCGCGGTGGTGCACGTACCACACCACGGCCTCGCCGACCGGGTTGCCGCGATCGCGGATCACGGCGCGCTCCGGCACCATCATCCACTCGCCCTCGATCGGCACCCAATAGGCGCCGCCCCGAACGTCGTAGCTGGTGCGATGGCCGTCGGAGATGTCGCAGCACGGCACGCCATTCGGCGCGATCACGCTCTTGAACCAGGCGCGGATATCGGGCGGCACGTTGTCATATTGGCCGTTGTCGAACGCCAGTGCAGCGCCCGCCATCATGGCGAGCCACGCAAGCACCGCGACATGCGTGAGCTTTCGCATTGCCTTCCTCCGGCGAAAACTTCTACGTGACCCGCGCGTAGCGTCACGCGAATCCGGTGTTTGCGCGATTAGGCACGAACCGCGCGCGGGATGCATGCTCAAAGAATCAGCGAATCCGCGTGTCTTGCTTGATGCAGTGCGGGATGGTTGCGCTCAGGTTGGTTGCTTCGTGCGCGCCTTCTTCGCGGCTTTCACCGCGATATTGTCCCGCGCCATTTCGAGCACGCTGCGCAGCGTGATCTGATCCGCTTTCGCGAGGCGGACATTGGTGCTGCCGCTCTTGCCCCAGCCGCCCGGCACCGGCCGGAAGATCTCCGGCTCGGCCTCGACCAGCATCGCCTGCTGCTCAGGTGTCAGCTTCACCATGCCCCAATCCTGCTCGGGATAGCCGAGGGTTGCGAAGATGCGCTTGCCGACGCGGAAATCGGTTGTGCCGTGATGCGCGCCTTCAACGACCTCGGGCAGGCTCAGCGCAATGCGGCGGAAGCGATCAGCGGACATTGCCATGACCTCGATCGCTACATCGTCGGCGCCGTCTGCAACAGTCCCTGCAATTGCCTGGCATAGAACTTCGCATCGCCGGTGGTGAGATGGCCGCGTGTCTCGCTGCTTGCCGGGATCAGATCAATCCTGCCGTTCTTGATCCGCTTCACTGCAGCTTCAGTGACGCCGGTCTCCGGCGGGTTGCGTTCATCGTCGGCGGCATTGATGGCACACAGGGTGGCCTCGATCTTCTCCATTCCGGCGGAAGGATCGTAGTCGTGCGAGGCCTCCCATTGATAGATGTAGTCGTTGGCATCTGATGTGACCGGCAGCGCCAGCTGGTCGTCGACCAGCTTGTCGGCCTGCGCCGCGGTCGGCGCCAGCGTCTGGTAATTGAGCGTGCCGCCGGCACTGGCGAAGCGATAGGCGGCGACGGCGTATTTCATCATCCGCGGCTGGCTGGTGTAGTTGCCGCCATTGTAGTCGGGATCGTTGCGGATCGTGTCCAGCATCGTCCGACGCAGCATCCAGTTGCGTGCCGCCATAGCGGTCGGCTGCGAGGCCATCGGCACCAGCACGTCCATCATCCGCGGATAGCGCACGCCCCAGATCCAGGTGTGCATGCCGCCCATCGAGTTACCGATCACGAGCCGCAGATGCCTGATGCCGAGCCCTTCGGTGACCAGCCTATACTGCGCGTCGACCATGTCGTTGTAGTCGTATTTCGGAAAGCTCGTCCGCATCGCGTCCGACGGCTTCGACGATTTGCCGTGCCCGATGCCGTCAGGGATGATGATGTAGTATTTCGCCGCGTCAAGCGGCTGGCCGGGGCCGAACAACTGGCCGGCAAAGCTCGGCGTCAGCATGCTGGCGGCCGAGCCGCCGGAGCCGTGCAGCACCAGCACCGGCTGTCCGGTCGGTGCGCCGACCGTGGTGTAGTGCAGCCGCAATTCCGGCATCACCTCGCCGCTGTGAAACTTGAAGTCCTTTGCGGTCCACTCGCCGTCCTGCGGCGTGGGGTAATCTGCAGCCATGGTCGGTACCGATATCGAGACGAGAGCGGCCACAAGCGCCGCGCACCAACGGATCATCATGCTTCTTCCCACGCGCGGCGCGTTTGTCCAGCCGCTTCGGTGCAAGCCTAGCATGGAGGAAGGAGATGTCCGAGAGTACGTCGGCACGGCTGGCGAAGAAGTGTTCGGCTAACTCTGCTTCAGCACGTTCAGCGCATACCATCCCCAATAGACGCGGTGACGCTGGATCAGGCCGTCATCGATCTCCATGACCTCGACCAGATCCATCTGATCGCCGTCCGGAGACTGCCGTGGATACTCCCAGGTGAGAAGGCGGCCGTCGCTGAAGAAGCCCTGCTTGAAGCGCCGCCGTTGCGGCGGGTTGGTGCGGAACACGCGCGTGATGAACTCGCACAGCGCGTCGCGGCCGCGGACGATCCCGTCTTTGGTCTGCATCAAATGCTGGACCAGCGGGCTCTCGATCGAGGCGTCGGCTGCGTAGAGCGCGAGCGCCGCCTCGAGGTCCTTGTTGCCGAGCGCTTCATCCCAGAGCCTGTAGATGCGTTCCGCGTCGTTGCTGCCGGCTGTCATGATCGTTCCCTTGTGTTTGATCGACTGCCGCCCATTTGAACGGAACAGGCCCCCGCGACGTTTCAGGAAAATCTGAAATGAGCTGCGCGGCACGGCGCATGCGGGTAGGACGCTTCGGCGCGATCTGGAGGACAATGCGGTGGGATCATCCCAGGCCTTGCAGACAGGATTTTCGCGGATCGCCGAGGCCTTGGGCGATCCGGTCCGCGAGGCCATGGTCAGTGCGCTGGCCGACGGCAAGGCGCTGCCGGCGGGCGAGCTTGCTGCGGTCGCCGGCATTTCGCCGCAAGGCGCCAGCGCGCATTTGCAGAAGCTGGTCGACGCCCGCGTGCTGTCGGTGTGGGCACAGGGCAGGTTCAGATATTACCGGATCAGGGACGACGACGTCGCGGCGCTGATCGAGAACCTCGTCGATCTTGCGGCCAAGGCCACCGTCGGGCGGCGGCGTGCGATGCCGGCCGAGCAGCTCAGGCGATCGCGGACCTGCTACCACCACCTTGCGGGTCAGCTCGGCGTGCTGTTGTCGAATGCGCTGATCCGCCGCCGCCTCGTCGTGATCGACGGCCGCGATGGTCGCGTGACCGAGCAGGGGTTGGCCTGGTGCCGGGCCGAGGCAATCGATTTCGATTCGGCGCGGCAGCCGCATCTGCGGCTCTGCAACGACTGGACCGAGCGCGTGCCGCATCTCGCCGGTCCGTTTGCCAATGCCGTGCTGGCGCGGCTGGTCGAGATGCGCGGCGTTGCGCCGCATCGGATTCCGCGCGCATTGCGGATCACCGATCGGGGGCGGGCGTTCTTCGACCGGCTTGGCGTCCAGGTTCCGTTCTGAAGGCGACGAGGTGAACTAGCGGCCGTCCTCGACCTCGGTCTCCGGGCGGTCGTTACCGGATGCGGTTTCGGTCAACCACTTGCCGTCCGACGTCTCGTACTGGATCGCCTCGGTGCGGCCGGGGACGCGCTGCTCGTTGGCGGCGCGTCGGGCAGCGGCGAGTGCCGCGGCATGGGTAGGAAATGGTTCCGAGAACACCCCGTTGACGGTATAGGCCCAGCCGCCGTCGTGCTGGACGACCTTGTAGATCACGTGGCTCATCCGGAACCTCGCTCCACCGTGGACGATGACACTGCCAGAATAGACCACGATGTCGTATTTTGCAGCAGCCGATCGTCCTTGAGAGAGCCGCCCCGTTGCCGCGGGCGAGGGAGACCGACATGTGCCGCAATATCAAGACGCTGTTCAACTTCGAGCCGCCCGCCACCGAAGACGAGATCCACGCCTCGGCGCTGCAGTTCGTGCGCAAACTGTCCGGCTTCAACAAGCCGTCGCAGTCCAATGAGGCCGCCTTCAACCTGGCCGTGACCGAGGTCTCGAATGCCGCGCGCAGGCTCCTGATCTCGTTGCAGACCACGGCACCGGCGCGCGATCGCGAGGTGGAGGCGGAGAAGGCGAGGGAGCGTTCGCGCCTGCGATTTGGCTGAGGGCGGGGCGCACCGTGATGCAGGTCACGGTACGGCGCCACGCGTCCGGGCATCGGTGCAGTTCACCCGATCCCGGAGCAACGCCATGAAGCCTGCCCTGCTCACGTCCTGTTCGATTGCGTTTGCCGCGCTCTGGACCTGCGGCATGCTGTGGTCGAGCGGGACGGTCGACCTTGCCAACGTCATCATCCTGTCGGCCTGCGGGGCGTTCGCGGGCGTTGCCTGGTACTACGCGATGCGCTGGGTCTTCCAGCTCATGCACCTCGCTCGACCCTCCGATCCTCCGGCCAATCCCGGCGCGGAGCCGTAGGCATCGGGCGCGGCACGGACAGAGCTGGCCGTGTCGCCGCGCGAGGACAGGAAGGATTACTTCTTGTCCTTCTTGCGGTGCTTCTTCCTTTTCTTGTGATCGTCGTCCTCGTCGTCATCTTCCGCGAAGTCGATGGCGTCGACGTCAAGCGCGATCGCCTCCGCTGCCGCGCGCTCGGCGGCATCGCGCTCGGCGAACTCGGCGGCTTCACGCTCCTTGGTGCGCTTGTAGTCTTCCCAGGCGTCGAAGATCATGTGCAGCCACGGCATCACCTGTTCGATCGACGGCAATTGTCCGGGCGGGCCGGCTTCACCGCGCGGGCCGGCCGGTCCCTGCGGTCCCTGTGGGCCAGCTTCGCCGCGCGGACCCTGCACGCCCGCCTTGCCTTGCGCTCCCGGCTTGCCCTGGGGCCCCGCCTTCCCGACCAGTCCGGGCTTGCCTTGCGGGCCCGGCTTGCCGCGCGCACCTTCCGGCCCCGGCCGCCCCGGATGTCCTTGCGGACCGGGCCGACCCGGCTCGCCCTGACGGCCCTGCGGCCCCTGCGCCCCTCGTGACCCCTGGCGGGAGATTGTCTCGTCAGCCACTGATATGCTCCGTCGCGATTTCAAGCCGCTTGTAACAGAGGTTGGATGACGGCTTCAATTGTGCCGGGCGCGGCTGATGCAAGCGATCAACAGTCATAATTCGATGCGAAGATTGTGACGGGAGGACGCGTTGCGGATTCTGAACGACAGGCGCGGGGCAGTTGCGGGTGACGCAACAGGGCCGCCGACGTTCGACATCGTGGTGACGCGGCACGATCTGCGCGATGAAGTGGCGTTTCGCAACACCGGCGTCCTCGATCTGTATGCCGAGCTGTTTCCTCCGAACGAGCGCGACGCCCCCGACGACATTGTGCGCTGGGTGCTGTCAGATGATGTCGGCGAGCGACGAGAGTTCAGCGTCGGTGATCAGCAGCTGTCATATTGCCTCGACTCGCGCTGCTTCATCCTGCGCGCGGAAGGGCGCGCGATCGGCCTCGGCTTCTTCACCTACGATCACGCAAGCGAGCTGATCTACTGCAACTATGTCGGCGTCGCGAAGGCGTGGCGCGGCGGCGGCCTGGCGGGCCGGTTCTATCGCGAGATGATCGAGATGCTCGACGCCTTGTTTCCGCGCAATATCGGCGTGGTGCTCGAGGTCGAGCCGTATGATCGCGATCGCTTGGCGGCGATCATCGGCGATCTCGAACGGACCGGCGTGAGGCGGCTCGCAGCGGATCAACAGACCGAGATTCGCAGATTGCTGCGCGTCAACTGGTACGACAAGCTTGGCTATTGCTTCTTCTGCGACGCGCGCGGCATGCAGCCGCTTGAGTGTCGCTCGCCATGCCTCGATCCATCGCTATTGCCATCCGCTTGGGTCGGCGCGGAGGAAAATTATTGGTTGGCCTGGCAGTCGCGGACCGGCGCGCCCTCGGCGGAGGGCGAGCGCGCGGGTGAGCTCTGGCAAAGAGCCGTCGCTGCGATCTATGTCGAGATCCTCGCAAAATCGCTGGTCGACGACGATCCGAAGGGGCGACGCGACTATTGGGACTATGCGACGGCGCTGGTCGCGCAGACGCTGCAACAGGCCGCGACGGTCGAGGTGCGTCTCGCTCGCTGCCTCGATGCCGACGGCAGCGAGCTATTGTCGCGCTGGCGGCGGCTTTCGATCGACCTGCCGATCTAGCGTCGACGTGCCGCAAAGCGTGATGAGATCCGGTTGAATCGTCATCACGCTTAGCTCGTTGTCCAAGCACGATCTTCCCGGAAAGCCGCTTCGCGCGCTCCCGGATCTTGCTCTAGGCTGCGGCGTGCTCGCTCAGCGGCACGTCGATGCCGTCGGCCGAATATTCGCGGATCTTGTTCCGCAATGTCCGAACCGACAGCCCGAGCACGCGCGCGGCGCGGGTGCGGTTGCCGTCGCAGCGCGCAAGCGTTTGCAGCACGAGCTCGCGCTCGACTTCATCGACGGTCGCGCCGATCAGCAGTGGGACGATTTCATTTGGAGCCAGCGACGGCAGCAGAGCTTCCGGCGACGGTACGGTGGACGCGTAAGACATGAACTCCTCCCGATCAACGCCCGCTTCGTCGGTGAAGCGAAGACATCGAGAACCAACTACCCCGTAGATCCACGGTGTGCCGGTTTGGTTAACAAGCCCTTAACGCGCCCCTAACTCCCTGCTCTGTAAGCAAAATACCCAGAAATCGCCACGATTGCGGTTCCATCCGTCACAATGTGCGGTAGCCGCCATCGACCATCACGATCGATCCCGAGACATAGGCCGACAGGTCCGAGGCGAGGAAGATGGCGGGGCCGACGATGTCCTCCGGCTTGCCGGCGCGGCCGAGCGGGGTGTGGTCCATGAAGACCTTGACGAGGTCGGGATTGGTGGCGCGCACCTTCTCGTTCAAAGGCGTCTCGATGAAGCCCGGCCCGATTGCATTGACGCGCACACCATCCTTGCCGAGTTCGGCGGCCAACGCCTTGGTGAAGCCGAGCACGCCGTGCTTGGAGGCGGTATAGGCCGGCGAACTCGGCGTGCGCAGATGCACGAAGGACTGGATCGAGCCGATGTTGACGATGCGCCCCTTGTTCTTGCGCAGCGGCGCGAGGAACGAATGCGTCACGTTGAACACGCCGGTGAGATTGATTGAGATGATGTCTTCCCAATCCTTGATCACTTCCTCGTCGGTGCCGAGCATGCCGTTGCGGCGCGCGATGCCGGCATTGTTGACCAGGATCGAAACCGGCCCGACCTTGTCGGCCACCTGCTTTGCCATCGCGACGCAGGCGTCGCGATTGGTCACGTCGAGCGCAAAGCTCTCCGCCTTGCCGCCGGCATTGCGGATCTCCCTGGCCGCTTCCGCCGCCGCATCGCCGTTCATGTCGAGCAGCACCACGCGCGCGCCCTCGCGGCCGTAGCCCAGTGCGATGGCGCGCCCGATGCCCGAGCCCGCACCGGTGATGACGGCGATGTGATTGTCGAGAAGGGCCATGGCGTTTCCTCGTTCTGATTTGTGAGCGTTGTCGACAACACTATTCAAAACTGCGCCAACCGAAACGCCAAGCCGCGTTTGCGCGTTGCTGTTATCCGGATTCGGATGACAGTTACGGACCGCGGACATGGACCCGCATATCAGACACTGGAAAGTTGCGATCGAGCGCTTTTGCGCGGCGCCGGATCCCGACTACCGCGAGATGGCCAAAATGGTCGCGGAGATCGCCGCGACCGACATCGACGAGACGCTGCGGCATGCGGCCGCACAGGTGCTGCCGATCCTGCGCCAGGCGGCGATGAAATCGGCCGACCGCCGCACCAAAGCGATGGCGCTGCGCCGTCTCGGCATCGTCAACGACGCACTGCACATGCTGTCGGCGCCGCGGTTCGGCCGGCGCGGCTTGGCGCCGAAGGCGCTGACGCAGGAGGAGCAGTACCGGCAATTGCTCGGCCTGCCGTTCGGCCGCCGGCTCGCAGCGACCGAAGTCCAGCAGGCTTTCAAGCGCGCCGCCAAGACGGTGCATCCCGACGGCGGCGGCAACGGCGCGGCATTCCTCGAACTCGCCGCCGCGCGCGACGCCCTGATCAAGCATCACTGACGCTGGATCGCGTCATATCTGACAGCACAAGGACGGACGCCGCGCTGTTGCCGCGTGTCCGCCCTGTGCGTGATCGAATGGCGTTCGCTCAGAACGCGCAGGTGCCGTTGTTCAGGAGGCCGGTCTTGTAGCTGAACGCGGCGTCGAAGGTCGGCAGCTCCTCGCTGACGATGGAGAAGTTCGCCGGCCACGGCGTGGTCGGGATGCTCTGGTCCCAGATCTGGCAGAAGCCGGTGTCCTGCCAGCGGATCAGATGATAGGGCGTGGCGCTGGCCGGGCTTGCCGCGGCAAGCACGGACACGGTGGCGGCAATGGCGGCACAGGCAATCGCAAGACGACGCATGGGAAATCTCCGGTTTGAAAAATGAATGCTCCGCGGGGCAATCCTGGAGCTCAGGGGCCGATCGCCCCGGACATGCAGTGAGTATTGCAACCCCGGGAACAGGTTCAACACCGGTGGTGCGAAAGCACCCGTCAACAAATCGGCCATCGCTGTGCCAAATTGCGCCTGTTTACGCGCTTGCTACAGTCGGAGCACCGCGATTCGCAGCCGTGTCACGACGCGAGCAAATCGACGAGAGCAAATCGACGTGAGTAAATCCTGGGGAGACCGCACATGAAACCTTCATCCACCCTGCGTGCTGCGCTTGTCGCGCTGCTGGCGTTCATTGGCCTTGCGTTCTCTTCCGCGGCCCGCGCCGACAGCGGCTTCGTGACGCTCACGATCTACAAGGCCGGATGGATCATCGGTGGCTCCGGCGGCAGCGGCGTGTTGACCTTCCGCGGCCGCTCCTACCGGCTCTCCACCGGCGGCCTCGACTACGGACTGGTGTTCGGCGGCTCCAAGACCGTGCTACGCGGCCGGGTCAGCAACATCAACCGTCCGTCCGACGTTGCCGGCGTCTACGGTGCGGCCGGCGCGGGGCTTGCCGTCGGACGCGGCGCGCGTGCGATCGTGCTGACCAATCAGAAGGGCGCGGTGTTGGAGTTGACCGGCCACCAGGTCGGCCTGATGGCCAACGCCGATCTGAGCGGGCTTGCGATCACGATGCGGTAGAGCATTTCGTTCGGTTTATCCCCGTCATCCTGAGGAGCGCGTCTTCGCGCGTCTCGAAGGATGCACGGCCCGGCTGGTGGCCGATTCATCCTTCGAGGCTCGCCGAAGTGGCTCGCACCTCCAGCGACAATGGCATAGCCATTGCGCAGGGATGACGGGGACAGCTAGTCTAAAGCGTTGAGTGCGCGAAGCCGCAAGGCCGTGCCGGCACCGGCCGGGGCGAAGCCGCGTTCACCTGAACAGATGCAGCGCGGCGTATTGCAGCAGCATGATGGTCTTGGCGTCGACGATGCGGCCATCGCTGATCATGGCGAGCGCGTCGTCGATCGCAAGCTCGAGCACCTCGATGTCCTCGCCCTCGTCGGCGAGCCCGCCGCCGTCACCGATGCGCATCGCGGCATCGTATTCGGCGACGAAGCAATGCAGCTTCTCGGTCACGGCGCCCGGAGACGTGAAAGCCTCGAACACCTTGCGCACATGCACGAGCCGGTAGCCGATCTCTTCCTCCGCTTCGGCGCGGATGCGTGCTTCCGGCTCGGCATCGTCGAGCATGCCGGCGGCAACCTCGATCAGCAGATCGTCATAACCGTTGGCGAAAGCGGGGAAGCGTAACTGGCGCACCAGCACGACGCAGCGGGTCGTCAGATTGTAGGGCAACAGCGCCGCGCCGTTGCCGCGATCGTAGACCTCGCGCACCTGGGTCTGCCATTCGCCGTTGGCGCGCCGGTAGTCGAACGTCGCGCTCTTCAGCTCGTAGCGGCGCTTCGAAAGCAGCTCGACGTGCTTGACGCGAACGCGGTCGGCGATGCTCATGCGTCGGTCCTCAGCCCTCTCACGGCGTCGCTTCGCGCCCGTCGAGCCATTTGGCCAGCATCACCGAGGTCGACTCGTCATAGCCGAGCGATTGGTAGAACGCGCCGGCCTTGGCGTTCTCCCGCCGCACCAGCAGTTGCAGCTTCGGCACGCCGGCGGCGCGCAGCCAGTCCTCGGCCGCCGCCATGATGGTGCGGCCAAACCCCTTGCCCTGGCGGTTGGGATCGACCGCGACGTAATAGACCCAGCCGCGATGACCGTCGTGGCCGACCATCGCGGTCGCCACGATCGCATTGGCGTCGCGGCCGACCAGCACGGCTGAATTCGGTCCGCGCCGCGCCAGCGCGATGTCGGCAGCAGGATCGTTCCATGGCCGCGTCAGGCCGCAGGCCTGCCACAGCGCGACGACATCGGCGATGTCGTTATCGGTGATCTCTGCAATGGCGAGGGAGGCAGAGGAGGAGGGCATCGTCGCCTGCGCGGTCACAGCACCTTGCCCGGGTTCATGATGCCGAGCGGATCGAGCATCGCCTTGACCTGCCGCATCAGCTCGATCGCGACCTTATCCTTGACGTCAGGCAATTCGTCGCGCTTGAGCACGCCGATGCCGTGCTCGGCCGAGATCGAGCCGCCCATCCGCAGCACGATCTCGAACACGACGGCATTCACGTCGTGCCAGCGCGCCAGGAAGTCGGCCGCATTGGCGCCGACCGGCTGGCTGACATTGTAGTGGATGTTGCCGTCGCCGAGATGGCCGAACGGCACCGGCCGCGAACCGGGGATCAGCTTCACCACGGCAGCATTGGCTTCCTCGATGAAGGCGGGCACGGCTGCGACGGGCACCGAGATGTCGTGCTTGATCGAGCCGCCTTCCGGCTTTTGCGCCGCCGACATCTCGTCGCGCAGCTTCCAGAACGCCTGGCGCTGGCTCAGATTGGCGGCGATGACAGCGTCATCGACGATGCCGTCCTCCATGCCCTGGGCCAGGATAGCCTCCAGCGTGTCGCGTGCATCGTCGCGCGACGACGACAATTCCATCAGCACGTACCAGGGGTGCTTGCTCTCAAGCGGATCGCGGATATCGATGCCGTGGCGGATCGAGAAGTCGACCGCGACGTCGGCGAGCAGCTCGAAGCTCGTCAGCGCTCCGGCCGCTTGATCGCGCGAGATCGACAGCAGCTTGAGTGCGGCCGCCGGCGAAGCCAAGCCGACATAGGCGGTCTCGACCGCACGCGGCCGCGGAAACAGCTTGAGCGTCGCCGCGGTGATGATGCCGAGCGTGCCTTCGGCGCCGATGAAGAGATTGCGCAAATCGTAGCCGGTGTTGTCCTTTTTCAGCTTCGACAGCGCGTTCAGCACCCGGCCGTCAGCCAGCACGACTTCGACCCCGAGCGCCATTTCGCGCGCCACGCCATAGGCAAGGGCTCCGGTGCCGCCGGCATTGGTCGAGAGGTTGCCGCCGATCGTGCAGCTGCCTTCTGCGCCGAGCGACAGCGGAAACAGCCGGTCGACCTCGGCTGCCTTTTGCTGCGCGATCTGCAGCACCACGCCGGCCTCGCAGGTCATGGTGTTGGATTCGACATCGATATCGCGGATCTTGTCGAGACGCCGGAGCGAGACCACGACCTCGCCATTGTGCGGCGTCTGGCCGCCGACCAGGCCGGTATTGCCGCCCTGCGGCACCAGCGCGATCCTGTGCTCGGTCGCAAGCTTGCAGATCGCAGCGACCTCGGCGGTCGAGCCGGGGCGCAGCACCAGCGGCGAGCGGCCGTGGAACAGGTCACGCTCCTCGGTGACGTAAGGCTTGATGTCGGCGGCGTCGGTCACCGCATATTTCGCGCCGACGATGGCGCGGAATTTCTCCAGCAATTCGGGCGGAAGCGGCGGCACCGCTGATTGGACGATGTTCATTTTTTCTTGGTCTTTCACTCAGTCGGGGATCTTTGCCTAAGCATGCCCTTCGCGCAAACGCTTCGCGTTTGTCGCGAGGGAAAACCGGTTCCCGGTTGGCGCCAACGCGGCCGTTCCGGTCCGGGTCATGCTTGTTACCGCCCAACGGCTGCGCGGCGCAGCCGGTCATTGATGGCTTCGCCCAATCCCTCCTCGGGAATCGGCGTCACCGCGATCGCATCCGCGTTCCTCTTGTCGAGGGTGCGAAGGTAGCCGAACAGATTGGCGGCGGCCTCGGCAAGATCGCCGCGCTCGGACAGGTTCATCTCCACGGAGGCGCATTCGCGCCGCGCGACCTTGGCCGGCCCGAACGACAGCAGGGCTTCGCCGACATGGACGTCGCTGGCGTTGAGCCGGACCGGTGTCCGCGGCGCGTAGTGCGAGGCGAGCATGCCGGGGGCAACCGGCTGGGCGTCGCTTTCCGCGTCTTGCGGCGGCGACTGCAAGGGATGGCCAAGCACGCGCTCGATCTCGGCGCGCGTCAGCCCGCCCGGCCGCAGCAGCACCGGATCGGAGAAGCAGCCGACGATGGTGGATTCGACGCCGACCTCGACCGGCCCGCCGTCGACGATCAGGTCGATGCGGCCCGCCAGATCGCCGTTCACATGCTCGGCGGTGGTCGGCGAGACGTGGCCGGAGAGATTGGCCGACGGCGCTACCACGGCACCGCCGAAAGCCTTGATGATGTCGCGCGCCACCTTGTGGGCCGGGATGCGTATGGCGACCGTGTCGAGCCCGGCGGTCGCGAGTTCCGCAACCGGACAGGACAGCGCCTTCGGCAGCACCAGGGTCAGCGGACCCGGCCAGAACGCGTCCGCCAATCGCAGGGCCTGCCCATTGAACAGGGCAATCCGGCGGGCGGCGCCCAGATCGGCGACATGGGCAATCAGGGGATTGAAGGCCGGCCGGCCCTTGGCCTCGTAAAGCCGGGCGATCGCTGAGGCGTTGCCAGCATCGGCGCCGAGGCCATAAACCGTCTCGGTCGGAAACGCCACCAGGCCGCCCTCGGCCAGGACCCCGGCGGCGGTCGCCGTGGCGGCGGCGCCTGCGGACAAAACGTGCGTTTTCAGACCTGTATCCACTGTGACTAGATTCCTCAATTGGGTGGCTCGTGGTCCCTTGCGGTCCCCGAAACCCGACGCTATAAGCCGGCCCTCAGTCGGAGTGTGGCTCAGCCCGGTAGAGCACTGCGTTCGGGACGCAGGGGTCGCAGGTTCGAATCCTGCCACTCCGACCAGATTTCCTTAGGTTTTTTCTTCTCATCGGTGGCTGTTCCCGAGTCAACCACCGATTTGACCACCGAAACATACCGCGCTTTTTGGCCAATGGCTGCCGCCGCCCCGTGCAAATAATCGGGATGGTGATGGCCATAGGTTTCCTGCAGCACCTCCGCCGACATGCCGAGGAACCCGGCCGCCTCCCAAATCGGCACGCCGCGCTGCATCAACCAGGTCGCTGCCGTGTGGCGCAACGTGTGCGGAGTGACCTTCCCGGGTAGCCTGGCCAGATCCACGGCAGATTTGAAGCCTTTCTTGACGGAAGCGACCGGCTTGCCATTGAACTCGACGAAGCAGGTGCTGATCAGCTTCCGGTCTTGCCAACGACGCAAATGAGCCAATAGCCGGGGTGGGAGCGGAGCTGGCGTCTGACGCTTCTTGGTGGCTCGCTTCCCGATCGGCCTTCGGTAGAAGATACCACGCTCGAGATCGACGTACGAGTGCCCAAGCTCGGGGTATGGCGATGCCGCCGCGATCGCGCCTGCCCGCGTGCCGGTGTAGAGGCCGATCAGGATAAATCTGGCCACGTGTCGCAGCGGTCGGCGGTCTGTCCATACCGGGTCGCCCTTTGAGCTGCCTGCGTGGATGGTCTGTTTCTCGCGATAGCGCCAACATTGCCAAATCAGGGCCGCCGCCTCGCTGCGTGTCAGCCAACGATCGCGCGCCTCACCTTTTGCCGGGAGGGACACGCGAACCGTGCCCCGGTGAAAGCCCTCTTTTGCATGATGGTTGATCGCAGCACGAAAAGTCTCAAGGTCACGACGCGCGCCGCCCCGGCTGCCGCGATGTTTGACGTAACCGGCACAGGTTTGCGCGTTGACTGCCGCCAGCCTCTTGCCACCCCAGAAATCGTTGAGCCGGTCGATCCTCGCTTCGATCTCAAACTGATCACCGGGTTCGCCGATATCGGTCAGATAGATCGACAGCACGTCGGCACAGTCGATGTCGTCGATATCCCGCCGACTGCGCTCCGGTTGGTATTTCTGCGCGATGTAGTTTGCTAGCGCTTGCTCTGCTTCTCGAGGCGGCTTTGTTTCAGACGGGCCCGCAAGGCAGCCTGTGGCGATATGGCGCTCGCCGTCTTTGATGATCCAGACAGCTTGGGCGACGAGCTTTCCGCCGCGATATCGTGCCTTTCGCTTATAGAGACGGGCTCCCTTACTTTGACGCGGCACAGTTCCCTCATCTTCTCGATGTTTTCGAGCGTAGTATAATCTCTGCCGGCAATTCTTTCTATTTCGAGTCGGCCGCGCCGTGCTTCTCGTCGCAGGCCAGAAGCAGTCATCGATCCGTCTGGAAAAGCCAACGATGCGGCAGCAGACAGACGGATAGGCATATCACGCGAAATCAGACCTGGGGAGAGATGCGCTCTGGCCATGCCAAGACCAAGTCATCTAGATCCGAGTGGCATGCAGATGTCGATGGTCCAAGTCCACGCGAACCTTCCGATGGTCTGAGGCGAGCCAATTTTTCTGGTGACGTTACGACCTCAAAATTCGAGCAGTCGAAGCTTCGCGCGGCATGGCAAAATTAACTCGAGAAGTATATCGACCTTTGCAAGAATCGCTTCGTCATCGCTCCATTGACCGAGGTTCGGGCTCTTCCTTACGCGATCAATGCCTCGCGTCGAGTGTCATAATCTCGTCCATTGCGGGCTGCTATTAGTATAGGCGAAGGCTTCTACCGTGAAAGCGGAGCGTGCTCGCCCGTGGGACAATCGGCGGCTTCCGCGTGCAAATCGGAACACTGAGACGAGTTTTGGAAATGGTCCAAATCGAGAATGCCCTCATCGCAATTACCTCGTAGCCCTTGGCCTGTGTGTGCATCGCCACATGCAAGCCTGATGCGGTCCCGACGTTCATGTCGACCGCGCGGGAGAACGTCGCTAACCAATCGGGACAATAGTCCGCGCGCCGGTACCGTCAGCCATCCTTGCGGGTGACCTTGGTGCTTCTGGTCGCTCAGGGGCTTGGATATGTCGGCGTTGAGCTTTTCGACACTCTCCCCGAGCTTTATCAGATCCGACGCTCATTTCATGGCTTCGGAAGCGATCGCGCCGGCGTCGGCCGCGCCGGCCAAATCAACCGCAGGGCCGACGACGTCGGCCGTCTTGAGCAAGCGAGCGCCGAGTTTTGGTACGACTTCTTGAACTTGTCCTAGCAATGGTCCAAGACCTGCGTAGAGCTCCCTGAAGAACGCAAGCGCGAGCTCCTCTTCGCCTCTGAACCACCAGCAAGCGAAATCGATGATGGATATCTCCTGGCCTTCGACTGCATCGTTGAGGTGGTGACGGACCAGATTCATCGTGCTGATGAGCCCGCCCGGTTTGACCTTTGAGAGGGAGTGACGGTGAGGGGGAGCGACGTGGCACGCACACCTTGAAGGTGCCTTCCAGCGTGATCGGCCGGGCCTGACGCCACCTGCAAGCCGACATCCCGGATTTTGCTCCCGAGAGGCCGCTTAGAATTACGTTTAGACCTCGGCAGTGTATGATTCAGGGCGCAGGCCAGCCCGTTCCGGAGGCCCGTGCAGGAGATCTGCCCTACGTGTTGACCAACCATCCTTGTCTGGAGTTTTCGTGACCTCCTTGCCCCCTCAGCCGCTCAGCCCGCTAGACGGCCGCTATCGCCCGGCCGTCTCCTCGCTCTCGGACCATCTCTCGGAGGCCGGCCTCAACCGGGCTCGGGTCGAGGTCGAGGTGGAGTGGCTCCTAGCTCTCACGGACTGCTCTCTGTTCGGCTCCTCACCGGTGAGTGCGGCAGACAAGACAAAGCTGCGCGCCCTTTACACCGACTTCGGGCAGGCCGAGATCGACTGGCTCGCCGAGCGCGAGGCGATCACACGGCACGACATTAAAGCGGTCGAATACCTCGTCCGCGACCGGCTCGTGCGCTTAGGCCTTGGCGCGGTCGCCGAGCTGACGCACTTCGCCTGCACCGGCGAGGACATCAACTCCGCAGCCTATGCCCTCACTGTCAAGCGGGCGGTGACATGCGTTTGGCTGCCTAAGCTCCACGCCGTAATCGACACGCTGGCAGCACTGGCAGTATCGCACCGAGATGTGGCCATGCTCGCTCGGACGCACGGACAGCCCGCGACGCCGACCACGATGGGCAAGGAGATCGGGGTGTTCGCGTGGCGGCTGCGGCGCGTCGCCCGGCAGATCGAGGCGTCGGAGTATCTCGCGAAGTTTTCCGGTGCCACCGGCACGTGGTCGGCACACCTCGCCGCCGAGCCCGACGTGGACTGGCTAACCCTCTCCCGCGAGTTCATCGGATCGCTCGACCTTGGCTTTAACCCTTTCACGACGCAGATCGAATCGCACGACTGGCAGGTGGAACTGTACGACCGCGTCAGGCACGCCGGCGGCGTTTTGCACAACCTCGCTACCGACGTGTGGACTTACATCTCCCTGGGCTACTTCGCGCAGATCCCAGTCGCCGAGGCGGCCGGATCATCCACGATGCCGCACAAGATCAATCCGATCCGGTTCGAGAACGCTGAGGCGAACCTTGAGATTTCGGGCGGCCTGTTCAGCACGCTCGCGCAGACACTGGTCACATCTCGCCTGCAACGCGATCTCACCGACTCAACCACGCAGCGCAATATTGGGGTCGCCTTCGGGCACTCGCTGCTAGAGCGGTTTCCAGTTGAGGTGAATCGGAACAGTCAAAGGGGATTCCCACGGGCACGCAAATCAGATTCGGTGTTGCCCGCGACAACATGCGGGGCATGCGATGGCGAAGGGATACTCCAAGGACCTCAGGGTGCGTGCGGTTGAGCTTGTTGAGTCCGGCGAAAGCGCACGTGAGGCTGCGCGCATTCTCAATCTCGGCGCTTCGACTACGATCCGATGGATGGATCGTTGGAGGAAGACCGGAAACGTTGAGGCCAAGCCCGGCACCGGGCACAGCCGCTCGCCGTTGGAGCAGCACAAGCAGTGGCTGATCGAGCTGATCGCCGCGGAGCCGGACCTGACGCTCGAGGAGATCCGCGCGCGTCTGCGCTCTCAGAGAAAGCAAAAGGCCGGCATCGGTTCGATCTGGCGTTTCTTCGACCGTCACAGCATCACCTTCAAAAAAAAACACTGCACGCCGCCGAGCAGGATCGACCTGACGTCGCTGCCGAGCGTGCCGCGCTGAAAGCCGAGCAGCCCAAGCTGCGTGCACCGCGCCTCATCTTTATCGACGAGACTGCGGTCACGACGAAGATGGTCCGGCACTATGGGCGCTCTCCTCGCGGTGAGCGCCTCGTCTCTGGCGTGCCCCATGGTCACTGGAAGACGCTGACGCTTGTCGCCGCGCTGCGCATCGATGGCCTCACGGCGCCCTATGTCATCGACGGTGCAATGGATGGGCCCTCGTTCCTGGCTTATGTCGAGCAAGTCCTGGCGCCGACCTTGCGCAAGGGCGACATCGTCTTCATGGACAACTTGCGCACTCACAAGATCGCCGGTGTCCGCGAGGCGATCGAGGCTGTCGGCGCCCGCGTGCGTTATCTGCCGGCCTACTCGCCCGACCTCAATCCAATCGAACAGGCCTTCTCCCGGTTGAAAGCTGCGCTGCGCAAAGGCGCCACCCGCACGGTCCAAGCCCTGCTCAAACTCATCGGCAAACTCGTCAAGTCGTTTGCGCCGCAGATGTGTGCCAACTACTTTAGGCATGCTGGATACACCAGATGATCCACATCATGTGGAAAATGCTCTAGCCTTGGATAATCTGCAGCGCGGTCTCGGAGAGATCTGTCTCGCGGAAGACGTGCTTCGTGCCGATCTCGAGGCGAATTGGGAGGTGCTCGCGGAGGCGATTCAGACGGTCGTACGCGCTGAAATCGTCGCTGGTCGTTCGCACATCACTGAACCCTACGCCCTGCTGAAGGAGCTCACCCGCGGCCGCCGCGTCGGTGCGGCGGAGTTAGCTGAGTTCGTGCGTGGCCTCGATATCGGGGATGCGGCGAAAGAGCGCCTCCTGAGACTCACGCCCGCGACGTACACCGGACTAGCTTCCGCCGCCGTCGACGAGCTCTGACGTACCGGGTTCTGCGGCTCGTCGAGGACGCTCCCGCGGGAGGGCAAGCGGGCGAGTTTCAAGGTCCTCGATGGGTCGTAGCACCGGTTGCGTCCGCGCTGCACAGCAGGCCCTGTTCGCTGCAATCGCGTCAGTAGCGCCAGAGGTGTGAGGCCGATAAGCACGACAGGCTCGCGGCGTAGGGGCCTTTGCACAATGCGGAAGGGTGAAACTGGAATCCATCCGGCGAATCGAAATCGTGGCCCGTGCTTCTGGGCGTGTCGAGGAATTTTTGGGGACGCAAAGGATTCGTCTTTGCGAAAGTTGGACTTCTCATCTGGCCTTAATGAACAAAGGCTGTGGTTCGTCCACAGCGAAAACAACCTCGTCGTCGATGTTCTGGACACTCAGAATTCCATGACCGTCCGGAACTGGTTTGATTTGCTTGGCATCGCGAACTTATTCAGGCATCGGCGTGGCTCCTGGGGCCCGACGCCTCAGGCTCGACGTCAAATCGTAGAAGAATTCGGTCGTTTCTCGAAAGAACGGACGACGCGAGCGGCCTAGCCTACCACTACGCGTCTTGTCCTGGATGCGTCCGGCTGCCGGCTCACGACCCGCTAGCCTCGCGCCCCACATGGAGGAATGCACCATGACGGCCGGCTCACTCGCGCAGATCACCACTGTTGCCAGCTTTCCCAAGCACACGATGCTGGAGAATCTAGCGGTGCGCGCTGATGGATCCATCCTGGCTGTCGCGTCGCCGCAAAGGCAAGTCTGGTACGTGCCGGTTTCCGCAAAAGGCGTGCCGGTCGAACCGACCCTGCATACCCTCGACGAAGGGCAACTAGCCCAGTGCTTCGTCGAAGCGTCGCCCGATATCTTTTACGTGGCCACTTATGGTCATGCCACCTTGCATCGCTTTCCGAAAAGCTGATGGAGCGGCCACGGTGACCAAATCGAGCCAACCAGGGCGGAAGACTGCCACTTCTCGACCCGGCGACGTTGACCGGCGCTCAGCGAGAGCTGTTCGAGTCGCTGATGGGGACATGGGGCGCCTACGCCAAAAAAATTGGGCGTTCAGGCAACGACCGAAGACGGCCGATTGATCGGTCCGTTCAACATCTTTCTTCTTCACCCCGAGGTGGCTACGAAATTGGGGGAGTTCCAGGCAGCCGAGTCGAGCAACATTGCCTCCGCGCGTGAGAGAGGTCGTAATCATCGCGGTGGGGGCGCTCTGGAGTGCAGAATATGAGCTCTACGCGCAGAACTCGTTGGCATGCCAGGCCGGACTGTCCGACCAAGCCGTCGCCGCGCTTGCCGTAGGCGGCATTCCGGACGACCTGAGCGATGATGAAAAGATCGCGGTCTATCTCGTGCGCTAACTGTCGGTCCTTCGTCCTGTCGACGAGGAGTTATATTGTCTGCGAGAAAGCCTTCGGCAAAACAGGTTTGTTCGACATCATCGCAGTAATGGGTGTTTACAATGCCGCGTGCTCGGCGCTCGCCCTGTTCGAGGTGCGGGCGCCTCCGACCGCGGCCAGTCGACCGATAAACCGGACAACGGCCTGGTGAACTGCGATCCAGGCCACATCCGCGCCCCCGTCCGTCCGCCCGTCTCCTCTGAGCAGTCATCGTTATTCAAGTGCATCGCGCATCTGCTCGATCTCGGGACGAGGGCGGCCAAGATCGATCAAGGGTACACCGGCCGCGAGGAGTGACCGGCTGGCATCGGGACAAAATGCGATCAAAACCTCTGGATGCTAGTTCTAGCTTCTCCACTGCTCGTGGTCACTAATTGTAGATCCCTCCGAAATATCAATGCCCAGGCGGGTGAGTAGATCTTGGAAGACAAGCCGGGAATGCTTAGGTTTTTATGCATTGCCCGCCGAGTGATCAACTTGAAGATGTGGCCATGATTTGCCCCGTCCGGTGAGACGGGGGAGGAGGTTATTTGAGGTACATTGTTGCGATATCCGGGCCGGTGGCCGTCGGTAAATCGGCTCTGGCCAACGAGTTCATTAGCCGATTTGGGGCTCACAAGATCTCGACGCGGACGCTGCTGATCGATGCGGGCGCCAAGGACAATCGCGCCGACCTCATCGACACCGGCAAGAGACTGGACGTCCAGACCGACGGTGCGTGGGTCCGTGACGGTGTCCAGAAGCAGCTCCAGAAGCATCCCGACGAGGACATCGTCTTGTTGGATTCCGTGCGGACGGCGCGGCAGATCGAGCACATGCGCGACGCTTTCGGCGAGAAGTTCATCCACATTCACGTGACGGCGCCGTACGACGTCGTCAAGGAGCGATACGAGTCGCGCGGCTCCGTCACCGACACCGGTATGCAATACGAGGCTGTCAGGGCCGACACGACGGAGGGCGGCGTCTGGTCTCTCGACCGCATCGCCGATCGCGTGGTGGAAAACTGGCGATGCGAGCCGCCGTCGTTGCTGGCAAAGGCGGTCGCGGGATTGGGTCTGTTTCCCTTGGCGCCGACGCCGTTGGTCGACGTGATCATCAGCGGACAATATGGCAGCGAGGGCAAAGGCCACATCTGCGCCCATCTGGCCGGCGATTACGGCGTTCTCGTGCGCGTCGGCGGACCCAACGCAGGCCACAACGTGGCCTTCCCGAAGTACAACTACAGGCAACTTCCGTCCGGCACCCAGTCCAACAAGGCGGCGAAGATCCTGATCGCGGCGGGTTCGACGATCTCGCCCGAGCGCATGCTCCAGGAGATCGCCGTTTGCGGGCTCACGCCGGATCGCTTGGTCATCGACGAACAGGCGATGGTAATCGAGGACTGGGACAGGTCGTTCGAAAGCAAGGATGGCGGGCTCGGTACGATCGGCTCGACGAAACAGGGGGCCGGTTCGGCGTTGGCGCGCAAGATCCTGAATCGTGGCGAGCAGCCTTTGTTGGGAGATCCCGTCCGACTTGCCAAGGATCATCCTGATCTGCTGCCGTTCGTGAAATCCGTGCAGAACGAGCTGGAGGACGCATACAGTGCCGGAACGCGTGTCATGATCGAAGGCACGCAGGGCACGGGCTTGAGTTTGCATCATGGGATCTATCCGAACGTGACGGCGCGGGAGACGACGGCCTCCGGCTGTCTGGCCGATGCGGGCGTGGCGCCTGCGCGGGTGCGGAAGGTCGTCATGGTCGTTCGGCGATATCCCATCCGCGTCGGTGGTAAATCGGGTCCCATGGGAATCGAGATCGACTTCGAGACGATTTCCGAACGGTCCGGCCTAACGGTGGAGGAGATCAGGAAAATCGAGGTCGGCTCCGTTTCGGGCAACCAGCGAAGGGTCGCTGAGTTCGATTGGGAGCAGTTGCGCCGATCCGCCGCGATCAACGGCGCCACCGACATCGCGCTTTCGTTTTCCGACTACATCAGTATCGAGAATCGCAAGGCTCAACGATTCGAGCAGCTCACCGATGAGACGCGCGCGTTCATCGCGGAAATGGAGAGGGTCGCGAACGCCCCGGTGTCGCTGATCTCGACCCGGTTCGAGAGGTTCGGCGTGATCGACCGGAGGAATTGGCGTTGAAGGAGGAAGATCTGCTGCGGAATTACCCTCGGCTTTGGCATATGGCCGAGGACGGCAGTTGGGAATCGATCAAGAAGCACGGACTTTTGTCGACGACGTCGCTGCTCGATCTCTATAAATACAAGGGGAAGCCCAGGCACGAGCTCGAATCCGCCAGGCGGCCGGACTCGGTCCTCATCGCGGCCGACGGCCTGCCTCATGCGGTCGTGCGCGACCAGAAGCCGATGACCGCTTCTGCGCTCGAGAAGTGTCTGACCGATGGCACCACGCCGGAGCAGTGGTTCGAGACACTCAACGCGCGCGTCTTTTTTTGGCTCTCACAGGTGCGGCTGAGAGGGCTACTCAATGCGAGAGCTTACAGAGGCAGGCCACAGACCGTCTTGACGCTCGACACCGCAAGCCTGGTCGACGCCAACCGGGATCGCGTCAGATTGAGCCCGATCAACAGCGGCGCTACGATCTACAATCCAGCCCCACGGGGGCTAGATACGTTTCTTCCCATCAAGGAATATCCGTTCGAGAAATGGCGGAAGAAGCGACCGCTGCGGAACTCGGTCGTCGAACTCACTGTCCTCGACGGAGTTTCCGACATCACCGATCATGCCATCGCCGTTCATTCAGTCCACGACGGCAAGCTGACCGAACTTTGGCGCCGACGAGGTTCGGATCGCAACGACGGTCCCTGATTGCTAGGTGGCGTGAATCGAGCCTTCGATGCGTGCCGGCCGTTGCGCCTTTCTCAGAAGGTCCGCGATATGGCTCGTCAGTCCGATTTCGCCCTCGATGCGGACGCCGACATCTCCCGGAAGCCGCTCGAGAAAGCCCCGCAGAGCCTCCAACCCGCGGGAGACTTCGAACGTCTCCCAACGCGGTGCGTCTCCGGGCACGATCGTGGACGCAGCGCTGTCCGTTGCGCCCTTGTGCAATTGAACGAGCCAAGCGCGCGAGCCGTCGTGAACCCATTCGAAGCGAACCGGACCTAGAGCGGCTCTCGCGTGCTCGTAGAGTGCGCGGACATCGGCCGTCACCGAGTCTGGAATCTTCTCCGGCACCTTTCTCCCGAGCATGAAGTGATCGCCTTCGCCGGCGGTGCCTTCGATGACCAGGTGGCCATTCGCGTCCGTTATCGCGGCACCCGAATGGGTCGCCGGCACGGCTGCCTGGCAAAGGACGGCGGGAATCTGGCTGCCTTGCGGATCCTCGATCGCCAACAGCTTGAATGGATCGGTCCAGCCCTTGACCGTCGTGTATCGGCCGGGCTCCTGTTCTCGTGGGCACGTACGCGTCCACACCTCGCGCGACGCGGTGTCCTGACCGAAGGTGAACGGCGCGACCCTTCTGGCGAAGCAGGTCGTGCGAGGGACCGGCAAGCCGATCGCATGAGCGACGAGAAGACCGAAGGTCTTGTCGCCGATGTGCTGGCTGAACCTGTTCGGCCACTTCATGGCGGGGCGAGCGGGTGCGGACTCGGTGCCCTCATATTCCCACATCAGCGTGTGCGTTCGACGCCAGCCGCGGGGCTTTGGATGGATACTGAACTCCAGCCGGCCGCGGTCCGCCGCGACCGTCTCGGGCTCGAAGCCGTATACGATGCGGATGACTGCTCGCGCGAGGTCGGACGGCATTGATGCCGTTCCTTCCTTCTCGACGCAGCGCGGAGTGTCGTCCGGGGCGAATTCAGCGACGCCGCCTTGAATCACACCCGATACGCCACCGTCGGAGACGTCAACGGTCTCGTTTGCTATGACGAAGAGACCCTCGGCCGACATCCGCTCGAGTAGCAACTGGGCTTCATCCACGTTTGCCAAGCCATAATGGAAGTCCCGGCTGCGAGGACTTTCCGGCGTGAAGCTACGCAGGTTGATGGTACCTTCCGGACTTCGCTCGATGAGACTGCTGAGGCCGACCCGAACGGTGCCGAAGACGTGGTTCGGCTCGTGGCCTGCCACTCGGCAGAACTGCTGGCGAGGGATTTGTCCACCCGGCGAGTAGCTCACGAATTGGGCGACGTTGCCGATCCTCGCGAGTTCGTCGAGCGATTGGTCTTTCCTGAGCGACATATGCAAGACCTCGTCGCGAGAGTGATCGAGAATTAAACTAACGCGGGTGCTACAGGCACCACTCGATCACGTCCAGACGGCGGCGGGGATATCACCGCATTTCACCGTGCGGATCTGAGGGTATTGACTCTCGGACTGGGGGAATACAGGGCTGAGAAACGCGCGAGCCACTCGCGCTTGGCCTCTTCTGGGGAAAGATTGCGGACGACAACTGGGGCGGGGATGACGTCCTGGCCTCTCAGCCAGTCATCGGTTCCTGGGGGCATGATCTGGTGTTGTTCGGCCGCCAGCACCCGGAGATCGGCCTTCTTCACCTCGCGCGGCAGCGGGGTCGGAATGCCGAACCGCGAAAAGATCGCCTGTTCGACCTCTCCTTCGATCCGCTTGTAGTCCGGAAGCATCTGCTTGAGCGGGCGAGTGATGTCGCCCAGAAAAGCCTCGGCGGCGTCGTGCATCAAGGCTTCGAACTCGAAACCGGTTGCCGTCTCGCTTACCAGCAAACTGTGCTCGGCGACCGAATAGAAACGGTTGCACTGTCCCGAATAGCGGCAGATGTGCGCGAGCCCTTGGGCGATGTCTTCGATCGTGAAGGGGCTCGTGTGCGGCGACGCGAAATCGAACCAGGCTCCGCTCTGGAGCATGATTGATGGTCCGACGTCTATCCTGACCGCTATCATCCTTTTCGCGTCCCAAGCCATGGAGCCCTCGAATATACCTCGGAAAGCCAACCTTGTTCCATCTGCGTCGCGCGTCACACACGCGTGTTTGAACAAGGTTGCAAATTCATGCTTATCCTATTATGCAGATTTACATGAAATTGGCAAGCGAAACGAAGCGAATGCTCGTAGCTGAGATTCGCGATCGGATGGATGCTCGGAAGCTAAATCCGACGCGGTTTGCGAAGGATTGCGGTGTCGATCAGAGCCAGATCAGCCGAGTGCTGGCAGAGGACTTTCGAGGTCTTAGTCACAATATATTGCAAATTTGCATAAATCTTGGAATAGACCCGCTGCGCTTCGTGGTGCCGATGAAAGAGGACGAGATCGCCAAACGTCGCATCATGGAAAGCGCGTTGGCCGCCTGGGACGGGACCGCGCAAGACGCGGATCTGCTTGTTTCGGTGCTGAGCGGGATCGCAGCGATGCGGGGTATGCGCCGGAGCTAGCACGATAATGCCAAACGAGACGGGGCGGCTACCTCAAGGGCGGACAGGTATCTCGGCCTCGAGCTCGGAGGACCAGGGACACCAGAATGATTTTGGCAGAAGGCTCCTGCCTACCTCGTCGAGATGCTCCTCGACGTACGTGACGTTGACGTCGCAGACCTCGATCTGCATTTCGAACAAACCGACCGTTTCGGGACAAGGTGGACCGACCAAGTTGGATTGTATGCCACCTTGGACTGAGCGACGACACCTGAAACGTGGCGCTTTGGGCTTTTGGGATCGGCGAGCGCTGCCCGCATTTCGTTTATGGCGGCTTTGCCATGAACCTCGAAGACGAAGTGCTTCAGCTCCTTCTTCGGGGACATCTGACGAAAGCTGAAGCGCGCGATATCGGAGCGGGATTGCTTTGCAGACGAAGCCCCGCAAAGAGACAAGCCGGCGAGTATCGCTAGAGTGACCGGTCGGCGTGCCATCAAGTGCTCCTCAGTGATCCCTGTTCGTATCTCTAAAAAATCATCTGGTTGCACATACGACCACCGCACAGACGCGGACCGTCGTTCTCCCAGCACTTGTACAGATTGCCTTCCCACGTAGCGAACACGGAGCTAAACTTGTCTTTTACCGGTTCTGTGCCGGCGTGAAGAATTGGGATGCCCTCCTCGACGTAGGCGCCGTAGCATCCGAGGTTCACGAAGACGACCAGGGCGACGCCGAGCGGATAGCTCTTGCTGATCTTCTTGCTTACCACTCGATCGAGTGCCGCTGGGATCGCCTCGAACCTCTTCCGCCATTCCTCGACCGGATCGGGCCGCCAGTTGACGTCGTCGGGTTCGTCCCCGCGCCGGCGGCCGTCCATGTCAGCCTCGGTGGCCTCAATTGAAGGATGTGATCGCCGGTCTGGATCTCGAAGTCGGGGCGCTCGTCGGGCACCAATCGGACTTCTTCCGACGAAAGCGCCGATGCTACTCTCGAGGCTATCCAGGCGTCGCGCAGGAACGCCAACCCTGGCTGCCGGAAATAGACCTGACGAGGGATCCGCCTCGGCGCCGAGATTTCGTCGATGCGAAAGCGAAAGGCTTCCGTCGGCCACCATCGTGACAGTTCGGTCTTCCAGCCGTCGAGTGTCTTCTTCGGGATACGATTTGCGTGGTCCATCGCTAATCGCTCGATGCCTCGCTTGAAATACGATTCCAGGAGGCCACGAAGGCCTGGAGAGTTCGCCGCGCAACCTTCGGCGCCGATGGCGTGCCGGAGCGACATATGTTGGGGCCGCCATTCCGCGACTCGGATATTCTTTTCGTCAGAAGGATTAGCGTGAGAGGCATCGTCACATGACCGGCAAGTGGTCGACGCCCGGCGTGCCCCACAAGGGCTGGGTCTGCGACGGCGTGGAAGACCTTGGTGCTCCGGATGCGGTTTGCGAGATGTGCGAACTGCAGGAAATTCGCTACGTCCATACGATGTCCCACCCAGAGTACGAAGGAGTGCTCGACGTCGGGTGCGTTTGTGCCGAGCGGATGGAGCAAGACAAGGTCGGGCCGCGGCAGCGCGAACGCGCTTTGAGAGGCGCCGCTCGACGCAAGAGCCATTGGCTCGACCGCAGCTGGAGAGTATCTTCGCAAGGCAATTCTTTCGTCAACACCAACGGATTCAACATCACCATCTTCCAGAACGGGGATGGTTCATGGGGAGGCAGAATCTCCGAGCGGGAGACGGGGCGCTTCATAGTGGCAAGACGGCGATATGAATCCGAAAGGAAGGCCATACTGGCAGCCTTCGACGGCATGATCTTCCTGAAACATAGACGTGGCTGGGGTGCGTAGGGCGGAGCAGTCGACTTGCCGCGCATCCTTCTACGCTTTCGAATCGCTTTTCCCCGCAATTCACTGATTGGGCTTAAGAGCCGGCCCCCTGTCTTAACGAGTGCATTTCTGCCAATTCCGCTGGGAACATCGCTGGTTCGCGAAGGATACGAGGGCGTAGGACTCCACAGGGCTTGAACCGTCTATCCACAGACGCAGGACCACGCGCCCCAGTTCGGAATGGCGCGGCGGGTCGTGTCCCCAGTGATGGTGTAGCTCGGTAGAACGAGGCTTGGCCCGACGAGCCTCTCGGCCCGGCTGGTTCGCGGCGTTCGGCAACTGGCCGCGGTGGAGCACGCCGAGGACGGCGAACCGGGAATGAAGGCCTGCTATCTCGTGCGCGGCCGGATGCGTGAGAGGTTCTGCTACTTGGAAGGTGACAACGAGCGCTCAAGTTACTCAGTCGGGTAATGCGCTCCGGAGTGACTTCGCCGATGCTGTCCTGATCGTCGCCAGACACAGCGGAGCCTACGACATTCTCGGATGCCTCGATGAGCTTGCTCAAGCTGAACCGTGTGCACTGCGGTGCGGTCCGTTTACGCCGATTTCGCCGTGGCCATGGATTCAGTACGACCCGCGTCAATCGTGACTTCGACCATCGCCCGCCGTCTGGCGATCTCCTTGCGAAGACGCTCTCTGGCGCACATACGCAAGAATTCGGACGATGGTCCGAGCTGGTGTCGGCTCTCGGGGAGCGACGGGTTGGCGATCCTCATGAGTCGTCCGTGAAGAATGCGGATTGACTTGAGAAATAAGCAGAATTGGTCTTGATGTAGTATTCGATTTTGCCGGAAAGCGGGGTATTGGACCTCGCTTTCTTGCGTTTTAGGTTTTGCTTTTGGGTGATTCGTGATTCCCTGACAGCGTCGTCGACATTGGGGAATGCGATGAGCAAGCCGCAGAAAGACCTGTTGCTTCCGGCGCTTGATCAGATCATCGACATGGGTCATCCGCTGGTGCGGTTGGCAGCGCTGATCGACTGGAACATCCTGAATGAGCGCTTCAGTTCGGTGTGCCAAGCAGGGTCGGGACAGCCGGGCTTGCCAACGCGGCTAGTCGCCGGCCTGTTCATTTTGAAGCACATGCACAACCTGTCAGATGAGGTGCTGTGCGCTCGCTGGATCGAGAACCCCTATTACCAATACTTCTGCGGCGAGCTGAGCTTCCGCCACCGTCTGCCGTTCGATCGATCGTCGATGACGCGCTGGCGGCAGCGGCTCGGCGAGGAGCAGCTCGTTGCGCTAATCCAGGAAAGTCTGTCGGTGGCGCACAAGACAGGCGCCCTCGGCCCGAAGGACCTGGAGCGCGTGGTGGTCGATACCACGGTGCAGCCCAAGGCGGTTGCGCATCCGACCGACGCGCGGCTCCTGCATCGAGCAATCATCAAGCTGGTCGGGCTCGCCAAGCGCAACCGTGTGCCGCTACGCCAGAGCTATCTGCGCCTGGCCAAGCGCGCCGCCATCATGACCGGCCGCTATACCCACGCCCACCAGTTCAAACGCGCCCGGCGGCAGCTCAAGTTCCTGCGGACACGGCTTGGCCGGATCATCCGCGACATCCGCCGCAAGATTGATGGCGATACGGTGCTGGAAGCTCGCTTCGGCCCGTTGCTCGGTTTAGCGCAGCAGGTGCGCAGCCAGGATCAGCATCAGCGCGGTCCGAAGGTCTATGCGTTACATGCTCCGGAGGTTGAGTGCATCGGCAAGGGTAAAGCCCGCGCGCCCTACGAGTTCGGCTGCAAGGTCAGCATCGCCACCCCTGTGACGTCTCCGAAGGGCGGCCAGTTCGTGCTCCATGCCAAGGCGCTGCATGGCAATCCCTTCGATGGGCACACGCTCGGTCCCGTAATCGCCGACATGGAGAAGCTCACCGGGGTGGAGGCTCGCGGTATCCACGTCGACAAAGGATATCGCGGTCACAACCACCCGCATCGGTTCAGGGTCTGGATCTCGGGTCAGGTCCGCCGCGTCACAGCTTCCATCCGTCGCGAGATGAAGCGTCGCGCGGCTGTCGAGCCCGTCATCGGCCACGTCAAGGCCGAGCACCGCATGGACAGAAATTATCTCAAGGGACGCCTCGGCGACCGCATCAACGCTGTTCTCGCCGCTGCCGGCTATAACTTCGGCCTGCTGCTGCGATGGCTCGCAGAGCTCTTGCGTGTCATCATCCGAGCCTTCTTCGAGACCGTCCCGGCTCGAAACACCGCTTAAGCCGGGCGCCGGCGCCAGTTCTTCACGAACGACTCATGACGGCGATTCCTTGGCGAGGGTCTCTAGGTTCGTTCGGCGCCCCGGTATGTCGGAGCCGACGGCCTTCTGGGCCCAAATCGATAATGACCGTCACCTTGGTCCCTTCGATCCGCCCGCGTTCGAACAGCGTGGCGGCTAGGACCTCAAGTGCCTCGCGATGCAGCGAACGAACAGCCCGGTCGGCCTTCATGAATTCTAGGTTGGCCGCGGACCTCACCTCACGGTAGGACAGAAGCTGCCTCGTATCGTCGGTCCGCCCAGGTAGAGCAGGGTGTCCGTTCGGCGAGGCCGAGAGAGCCGACCAACGACGTCGCGACGGCGGTAGCATTCTCCAGATCGGAACCGTCGCTCCGGCGTCCGCCGGCGCCGTGCGACACCGACCCACAGAGCAGATGCTCCCCGGCGCGTCCGGCCAGGAGCACCTGAAGGCGATGGTGGTAGTCCCGATAAGGTGCCTTCGAGCGTGGGGGCGGAGTGTCTGACGACGGCCGGCACTTCTGCGCATGCTGGCCAGCATGGCGTGCACTCCCTCGGGTCCGAACCGCACCACATCCACAATGATATGAGCCGCGTCATGGGCGGCAGTACTCATGATTGCCCAGCACCATCACCATCGGGATGTGCATTGGCACGATCCGCCGCAGATGCTCGAACGCGCGCGTGACCTCGCATACATCGCCGGCGACGATCACCGCATCGACACCATCGACGATCTATTGTCTTGGTCGGAAGGACGCCGAGAAAATCTGAATCTTCATGCGTTCGCTCTGCAATCATGCTTTCGGAGCAGCGTGGCCAGTTTCGTCGCGACTTCACAAACCTTTCCCAATCGGCCAGATGGCGCCGTCCGTGGATGAGCAAGGAGCCGGTTAAGTCGACGGCGGAGGTGTGACCGACATCCGTCAAGCCTAGGGTGGGCTAGCACCAATGTTGCCGCAGCTTGCTCAAACACGCAGTGCAGGAGTGCCATCATCGCCATATCCAGCTGGCCGCTTCGCAGTGAGACGTGCGAGATCCTGTGCGATCAAGTCGAGCGGATCTGCTAGGCGGTTGCTGTCCACAGAAGACCCTTGGTGCCGATGATACGCGGGCGGTGCTCGAGATTTTCTAGCCGTTGCGGATCGAATTCGTACCGGTTCAATCGTCCCATGGAGGCAGCCCGGACCATGAGCGGCCCGCCGATTCCGTGACGAGGATCCACGGCTCCGGCCGAGGCTTGACGGCGTTCGCGGCGGTTTTCGCGCGGGCCAGCACCGCCGCTCGTGCCAACGTGGTATCAGCCATGTTGTATTCGGCCGTAGGGAGCCGCTTCAGGCTGCCAGCCTTCGTCTCGATCCATCGCACAAAGCCCTCCGACTCCATCAGAGAATGGAGACGCGTGTAGTCGTCCTCGTCGGCGCGATGCAGTTCGACCCGTACGCTGTAGTTGGTCATGATTACTCCTTAGGCACTCCTCGGGCGCTCAAGTCGAGGAACGGATCGCCGAGGTCGTTCGAGGTGAAGTGGTTGCAGGCGCCCCTTATGGAATAATCGGGTTGTCGACTCCGGGACACCAGTTGATGGTTGCCGTCGAGTTCCAGCCAATCGTAGCCGCTCGGACTGTCGAACCAGGGTGTCAGGAGACGCATGAATGCGCCGACCGCGAGTGACGCCAAGGTCCCGTTGGTCCAAACGACCTGAGGATTGATGCCGGCATCGGCGTAATCGTTCTCTTCCCTGTCCAGGCGCTGTTGCGTGAGGAAGCCAAGGCAGCGCATGCAGGGGCCCCCCGGCCGTGTCGAGATCATCTGCCCGGCAACGGCATAGTGCCGATCGGAGAGGCGCGTCACGTCCATGCCGATGTCGATGTAGGGTAGACAGAACCTGCGCGGCGGCGCTTTCTAGATACATGCGCTGCCGATATCCGTCGACGCAACCGAACACGACGTGGGCATCTTTCAACAGATCGGCGGCGCCTTGCCACTCGGTCTTCGAAACCCTGACGTCGGCCCACGGTCGCATCGAAAGTATGAGGCGTTCCGCGATCGTGACCTTCGCCGTCCGATTGATGACGTCGTTCTCGGTGGCGCCGACGAGTCGGTTGAGGTTGCTGGCCTCGATGTCCTGCGGATCGATCAGGCGGAAATGCCCAACTCCGACGTGTGCGAGTTGTTGCGCAATGTGCGAGCCGCCGCCACCGAGCCCGACGATCGCGACTCGGGTGCTCGCGAGCAGCTTCTCGGCGTCGTCGCCGAGAAAGCTCTGGCGGCTAAAATCTCCTCGGGCGGTCATGCGAGACGATCCACGCCGCCCTCGCGGCGGACGACGTCGATCGACAGTCGACGACCCACAACGTCAAATTCTGAGATATCTACGATCGTGTCGCGGTCGAGCCATACACGACCGTTAGCTCGGTCGTGACTAAGCACGACGGCGCCGTGCGGCATCTCCCGGCGAACCTTGAAGAAGTCAGGAATGAACCTCAGCTGTTCACGCACGTCGGTTCTGCTGAAATGTGGCCGGCCATGATGTTCATGCAGGTGGACGTGGACCATGCCGACGGATCGCAGCAGTGCGATTTCGAGCGCCTTGCGGATCGCCTCCTGCCCCATCATGGCGCCGACCGTGCTGTCGTCTACGTACTCATCGTCCGCCAGGGGATGGTAGTCGGCCGCGAGCAACACCAAGCTGTCGTCGCCGACCGTGGTCGCGCGAACCGAGATGAAGCCGACGCGCTCGGCCGCGAACGGATGGGGGCGGGCAAGATCCCGCCTGACCTCCTCGAGGAAGCGGTCCGTCGCTTTGAAGATGGTCTTCATCGAAATGCCTCCAGATGGCCGCCCAATATGGCGAGCGGAGGCTGGCTCGGCGACACCCCGCTCCAGGACCAAGTGAACCAAGTCTTCGCCAGGATGAACGCGTTCTCGTTCCAGTTCAGTCCCAGGCCCAGGTTCACGGGAAGATAGAGCTTCGTGGGGTAGGTTGGGTTCGGATAGTTGAGGCAGAGGAGGGCATCCATCTGCTGCTGCTCACCGCGGACAAGGAAATGCAACCCAATCATATGGATGTAGCGTCGAGCGCTTTCGTCCATGTACTTCACGGCGCCGGAGCAGATTGCGGCGATCGCGACCAGCTCCGGCTCGATGACGGCTCCCGTGAACGAGCCCCCGACGGCGTTCATCAGGAGGAACCACCGGACCGCGCGTGGGTCATGAACTGCTCGCGGTCGTGCAGTTCGATCTCGGCGTTGTCATCCAGGTCCTTGAGCCCGTGCGGGGTGATCTGCGCCAGCACCTTCGCCTGGTCGATTTCGAGCGTGGCCTTGAGTTCGCGGACGATCCATTTGCCGCGACGCACCTGGTAGGGAGCGCCGTCGACGATGATCGTGATGAGCTTGCGGGCTTTTTCGAGCTCTTCCTCGGCCTCGCGGATTTCTTCCTCGGCGGCCTTCAAGTCGCGCTCGGCGTGCTCGAGGTCGCCCAATGCCTTCTGTTCCGGATCCCCGGGTCGCGCCGGATCGTCATGGTCAGACATTATCGTCTCTCCTCGCGTCGGAAGAAAAGGGTTCGCAAGCCGACACCAACCTTGCGTGGGCCGCCTCCTAGGACCACAATTCCCTCGATGGCACCCGTCAGTTATGTATACGCATAGTTTTCTGACCAGTCAATGGATTGAGGGTCGGAAAATTGACGGGTCAATAAATAAACTATTTGTGATGAGTGCTATGACAGACAAAGAAGACATTCGCTGGGGTCTCCAGCGCCGCTTCGAGATGATCGAATGGAGGGCCTATTGGCTCGGGCGCATCAATCGCAGCGACTTGGAGGGCTGTTTTGGGGTCTCGACGCCGCAGGCGTCGGCGGACCTGCGGTCGTACCAGGAGGCCGCTCCAGGCAACATCGAGTACGACGCCACAGAAAGGGCGTACGTGCCGACGGCGAATTTCCAGCCGAAGTTCTTGAGGGGAGGCGCCGACCGGTACCTGATCCAGTTGGATGCAATTCTTACGGGAGCAGTGCCGGCAGTTGACACCTGGTTTGGAAGTCCACCACCAGCTGCGGTGATGCCCGCCGTTGCTCGAAATGTGGACTCAGAGACTTTGCGGACCTTGCTGAAAGCGATCACCTTGCGACGCGAAGTCGAGATCGAATACCAATCCCTGACAAGCACACGTCGTCGCGGAATTGTGCCGCACTCATTGGCCTCCGACGGTTATCGATGGCACGTAAGAGCGTGGTGTTCCCAGCGGCACGAGTTTCGGGATTTCGTGCTGTCGAGGATACTATCGGTCGGGGAGAGCCGCCCCTCGGACGTCAATCCGAGCGACGACATCGTGTGGAACACGATGGTAACCTTGCGGATCGTAGCGCACCCTGAGCTGACCGCGGCACAGAAGAGGGCCATCGAGCTCGATTTCGGGATGAAGGACGGGGTGCTGGCTCTGACCTCGCGAGTGGCACTCGCCTTTTATGTGAGGCGTCGCCTCAACCTTGATTTGATCCGGTGGAATGTCCCGCCCGAACGCCAGCAGATCTATCTGACCAACGCTGCCGAGGTCGACGAAATCCAGCGAAAGGCGGAGGAAGAAGCTCGGATCCGGATTGCTGCATCGAAGCAGTGAGGATGATTCGCAACCGCTACCTCCAATCATCATCAACGAATCGACGGTAACGGCGCCCATCCGACTTTGCCCAAAACTGGCGGCTTGCATTGAGCGATGATTGCACCGTCGAGCACGTTGAGGGCGGCGAACAGGGGGCGTGCCATGACGCTGGTAGACGTGGGTGACGCCCTCGATGTAGCCGAACCCCATAGGAGAAGCATGGGCTGGGTTCGTTCCGGAGCCTGAATTTGGGTCTTCTCATCGACGCAAAGCACCACGGCCTTGTCAGGCGGATTGAGATAGAGCCCGACCACGTCGCGCAGCCTCTCGAACGAAGAAGGGATCGGTCGAGAGTTTGAAGCTGCGGGTACGGTGGCCGCCTTTGCGGAGCAATTCGTTTGGGGATGCTCGCTGAAACTCATTGAAGATCAATGACGCCAGTTTCCCCCCAAAATCCGTACAAGCCCTTGATCCTTATCGCTTCTCGTAGTTCCCTAGGGAGCGCCAAATGTTCGCTATTCCACGACATTTTACGATACGGCTCCATTCGCCGGGAGCTTTCCTGCTCGACGACTGATTGATCACGCCGGCCGCCTGAGCAGTTGCCGCCTTGTGCTCATTTGCGTCCCGGTGACGCAGCTTCGAGCCCTCATCGCGCCTTGGCGGGCAATCCCCACCACGAAACAAGCGGCGGGCGTCCCTCGTTTCCGCTATGATGAAGCCATGACGATCGGGATTACCGGACCCGGCCGGAAAGGACCACGGCAAAGTGGCGTGGTCAGGCTGATCGTTGCGGCCATCGTCATCACGATTTGCCTGATCCTGCTCTCGTTCGCGAGCGACTTCCTGGTCGATTGGCTGTGGTTTTCATCGATCGGCTACCTACAGGTTTTCCTGACGGCGATCGGCGCCAAGGCAATCGTCTTTCTCTCCGTCTTCGCGGTGACCACCGTCGTCCTCTCGCTGAACGGAGTCCTGGCGGTGCTGTTTGCCATGCAGCAGCCGCTACAGAACCGAGTCGCCCCGGGGAAGGTCGCCGGTTTTACGGCGCCGCCCGATCCGTTCGTAGAGCTGCGCGACCAATTAGCCCGGCCGCGGTTTGTCGCGCTCGGTGCGGGCGTGCTCGCCGTGCTGGTTGCCGCAGGCGAAGTCGGCAATTGGAACATCTTCCTGCAGTTTCTCTACCACGTGCCCTACGGTGCGCAGGATCCGCTCTACAACAAGGACATCGGGTTCTATCTCTTTTCGCTACCCGCCTATATCGCGATCAAGAACTGGATGCTGCTGACAATTATCCTGGGCGCGCTGTTTGCCGGAGCGATCTACTGGGTGCGCGGCGACATCGAATACGATGTTCACAACCGTTCAATTTCGCCGACCGTGATCGCGCATGGCTCGGCGCTGATTGGCCTTCTGTTCGCGGTGAAAGCCTGGTCCTATGGGCTCGACCGCTATCTGCTGCTCTACGGCGACAATGGTGTCGTGGTCGGGGCGAGCTACACCGATGTCCATCTGGGGCTGCCGGCTCTGTGGTTGATGATCGGGCTTTCGATCATCGCGGCGCTCATCGCATGGGCCAATTTGCGGGCGTGCACCTACCGGCTTCTTGCCGCCGCGTTCATCCTCGTCGGCGTCGGCTCTGTCATGCTGTCGAGCCTCGTCCCTTCGCTTTTCCGGCACTTCGTCGTCAAGCCGACGGAGTTGGAGCTGGAGAAGCCCTACATCGAACGCAACATTGCGCTCACCAGGCAGGCCTACAATCTCGACCGGATCGCAACCAAGCCGTTTGCCGCTGAACAGAGGCTGACCTTCAAGACGCTGGAAGCGAACAAGGCGACCATCGACAACATCCGGCTGTGGGACTGGCTGCCGCTGTCGAATACCTACGCGCAGCTGCAGGAGATCCGTACCTATTACAAATTCCACGATCTTGACGTCGATCGCTATTGGCTCGACGGCTCCTACCAGAGCGTGATGCTCTCGGCCCGCGAACTCCGGGCCTCCCTGCTGCCGGCGAACGCCCAGACCTGGGTCAACCGCCACGTGCTGTTTACGCACGGCAACGGCGCAGTGATGAGCCCGGTCACCCGCAAGAGCACGGAAGGACTGCCGTTCTTCTATTTGCGCGATATTCCGCCCGTTGCCGACGGTGGCCCCAGGATCGACGAACCGCGCATCTATTTCGGCGAAGAGAGCGACGACTACGTCATCGTCAAGGCCAGCATCCCGGAGTTCGATTATCCGAAGGGGAAGGACAACGTCTATGCGGCCTATGACGGCAGCGGCGGTGTGCCGATCGGAGCATTGGGATGGAGAACGCTGTTCGCCTACTACTTCAACGACGCGAATCTGGTCCTCTCAAGCTATATCACGGCCGACAGCCGGATCATGATCCGGCGCAACATTACGGAACGGGTGCGCACGATCGCCCCATTCCTCAGGCTCGATCATGATCCCTATCTGGTCGTCAGCAACGGTCGGCTGTTCTGGATGCAGGATGCCTACACCACGAGCTCCTATTTCCCCTCAGCGCAGCCCGTGCCGGAGCTCGATCTCAACTACATCAGGAATTCGGTGAAAATTGTCGTCGATGCCTATAACGGGACGGTCGATTTTTACCTGATCGACCCAAGCGACCCCATTGCAGCGACCTACCAGCGCATCTTCCCGGACCTGTTCAAGCCGTTCATGGCCATGCCGGCGGATTTGCAGAAGCATATCCGCTATCCGGAGAATCTGTTCCTGATCCAGGCGCGGCTGTATCAGACCTACCACATGGAGCAGGCCGAAATATTCTACAACCGCGAGGACTTCTGGCAGTTTCCGCGACAGCCGGGCGGCGACGGCACTTCGGTGATGACCCCCTATTACATCATCATGCGGCTGCCCGGCGAGCCGCAGGCCGAGTTCTTCCTGATGCTTCCCATGGTACCGAGCCGTCGCGACAATATGATCGCGTGGCTCGCGGCGCGTTGCGACGCCCCCGACTACGGCAAGCTGATTGTCTACGAGTTCCCCAAGGACAAGCTTGTCTACGGGCCGTTTCAGATCGAGGCACGGATCAATCAGAATACCGAGATCTCGCAACAACTCACGCTGTGGAATCAGATGGGCTCGCGGGTGATACGCGGTGCGAACCTGCTGGTGATCCCGATCGAGAACTCGATCCTTTATGTCTCGCCGCTCTATTTGCGCGCCGAGCTTGGACACCTGCCGGAGCTGAAACGCGTGATCGCGGCCTACGGTGAGCACGTCGTGATGAAGGAGACGCTCGCTGACGCCCTGGCCGCGTTGTTCGCGGAGCCCGGTGCGGTGCCGGCGGTTTCAAACGCAACGGAAACGGTGTCCCCTGCGGGCGGGACGGCGAGCCCGGCGCAGCAGGCGCTCGATCACTACAATCAGGCGATGGAGCGATTGAAGGCGGGAGACTGGAAAGGTTTCGGTACCCAGTTCGATGCCCTGCGCGAGCCCCTTGAGGAAATGAACCGACGCTCCGCCGGTCACTAGAGCATGATCCGGAAAAGCGTGTAGCGGTTGTCCGAAAAGATCGTGTCAAATCAAAGGGCCAGAGCGGGATGACGGTCGAAGAAAAGTCATCGCGCTCCAATGGGCTCGGGGAATTGTGAGTGCGGACGCACGCCTCAATCGGGTATTGTTAAAGGTCGCATTGCAATTTCAATCACATAAGAGTTCGCAGTTTCGTTCCGATTGGCGCGCCATTGAGCCCTCATCCGCAAACCCGGAACTGACCCGCTTCGGCACGCAAAAGCGGCCATTTCGAGCGCATGCCTGCGGCTCCCGATTCAGATTGCGGTGCCGTTGGCCGCGATCACATTCGTGAACGATTGCGCAGGTCTTTCGGAACGGGCTCGCGCGAGAGCGTGCCTTGGTCGTTCGCCCCTCGCGAACTGATCGGCGCAGCATCAGACGCGATAGCTAGACTCCGCTGCAAATCCGCTGCTATACTTTCAGTTGCTCGACCGGCGTAAGGCACGCGCCGACATTTCGTTTGATTGCGATATCGCGAAAAGGAGCTCGACGATGGCGATCACGCTGACGGTCTTGGCGAGCCTGCTGCAACTGCACGGGCCGGGTGCGACAATCGAAAGCGATCATCAGGGTATCGACGCATTGCTGAGTGGTGTGCGCGAGCAGAGCCTTCAGGAACAGGGCGCTCAGGAACAGAGTCCTCAAGAACAGAGCGCTCAGGACGTCTTGCAGCTGGGGGTGGTTTCCGAACAGCCTCAGGCAACTCAGGTCTATTTCAGGCGCGGGGCCTTTGCCAGGGGGCCCTATGCGGGCGGCTTTCGCAGGGGCGGCGGCTACTATCCGGGCGCCGGCGCATTTCGCAGGGCCGGCGGATATTATCCCGGAGCAGGCGCGTTCCGACGAGGTGGCTTCGTCAGGGGCTACTAGAGCATGATCCGGAAAAGTGGAAACCGGTTTTCCGAAATGATCATGCTCAAACAAACAGATGAGATCATGATGCGATTCCGTGGAAACGCATCATGATCTAGCCCGATCGCAGCTTGCTGGTATCCGCATGTCGGTTGACGCTTCAAATTCCGTCGCGTTCCAGGAGCAGCCGATCACGCAGTTGCTGGTCAAGGTCGCGGCGAGGTGCAACATCGATTGCTCCTATTGCTACTGGTTTCGCGATGCGGCCGTCTACGACAAGCCCAAGCTGATGAGTGCGGAGGTGCTGCAACAGCTGTTGCTGCGCCTCGAACAGCACGTCGCCAGATACTCCCTCGTCGACTTTCCCGTGATCCTGCACGGCGGTGAGCCGCTGCTTTGGGGTGTCGATAATTTTCACCGTTTTGCGGAGGGCTGCGAGGGCATTTCATCCCGGACCGGCTGCGAGATCCCGATCGCGGTGACGACCAACGGCGTGCTGATCGATGATGAATGGCTCGACTGCTTCGAGGCCCGCAATATTTCGGTGGCGATCAGCATCGACGGGCCGGCACATATTCACGACGCTCATCGCAAGACGTTTCAAGGTACCGGCACCCATGCCGCTGTGGAACGTGCCGCCCGCATGCTGGTGTCGCGCGACATCGGTGTGATCGCCCTCGCAGTCTGCAACCCGGCCTACGCGCCGCAGGAATACGCGGATTTTTTCGCGGCGTGCGGTATCTCCAACTACGACATCATGATTCCCGACGCGACGGTGGACGAGAAGCCGTCGTCCATTGCCCCGTTCTATAACGGCCTTTTCGACTTGTGGCTGGAAGCCAATCGCGCGAGGCCGACGTCGAATGTCCGCATCATTTCCGACATGGTCGCGGCCCTGATCGGCAACAACGCGCCGACCGAAGGTGTCGGCCACAAGCCGGTCGAGCTTTGCACGGTCATGACCGACGGCACGGTGGAGGCCCATGACGTGTTGCGGATTGCGGGTGACGGTTTCACCAACACGCGGTTCAACATCTTCGATCACGCGATCGACGACGTCAGGACCGAGCCGCGCTGGAAAGCCGCACGCGATGCTTCGGTCAATCTTTGCGAGAAGTGCCGGCAATGCAAGTTCATGAACGCCTGCGGCGGAGGCTACCTTCCGCACCGCTTCTCCACGAAGAACGGTTTCGACAATCCGTCGGTTTATTGCAACGATCTCTATTCGATGTTCGAGAACATGCAATCCGTGCTGGAACGTCATCTCTACGTCCGCAAGCAGGACGGGGAACGGATTGACGTGCGCAACGCAGCGGCGGGCGGTTAGGCAATTCGAGAGATTTTCCCGTTCCGATGGAATCGGAACGGGGCTCTAGATTCTTGTTTTGACGCGACCGCCTCAGGACCACCGTCGAAAAACCAGGCTGGCGTTGACGCCGCCGAATCCAAAACCGTTCGAGATCGCGTGTTCGATCGCCATCGGCCGCGCGACGTTCGCGACGAGGTCGATGCCCTGCGCTGCGGAATCGGCGTTCTCCAGATTGAGCGAGGGCGGCGCGACCTGATCGCGCAACGCCAGGATCGTGAAGATCGCCTCGATGCCGCCGGCGGCGCCGAGCAGATGTCCGGTCGCCGACTTGGTGGCGCTGACGGCAATTCCTCCCGCGCGCCCGAACACGCGCTTGATCGCCTCCAGCTCGGAGAGATCGCCGACCGGCGTCGATGTCGAATGCGCGTTGAGATGCTGGACCTCGTCGGGCCGCAAGCCGGCCTGCTGCAGCGCCGCCTCCATCGCGCGCCGGGCGCCGTCGCCGTCTTCGGGACCAGCGGTGATGTGATAGGCGTCCGCCGTCGTGCCGTAGCCGACGAGCTCCGCGATCGGCTTGGCGCCGCGCCGAAGCGCGTGTTCGAGCTCCTCGATGACGAGCACGCCTGCGCCTTCGCCCATCACGAAGCCGTCGCGGTCGCGGTCGAACGGTCGCGACGCCCGCGCCGGCGTGTCGTTGAACGACGTCGACAACGCCCGCGCCGCGGCAAAGCCGCCGAGGCTCACCGGATCGATACAGGCCTCCGCACCGCCGCAGATCGCAATGTCGGCTTCGCCTGATCTGATCAGGCGCGCGCCGTCGCCGATCGCTTGCACGCTCGCCGCGCAGGCGGTCACCGGCGCGCCGATCGGACCCTTGTAGCCGTAGCGGATGGTGATGTGCCCGGCCGCGAGATTTGCCAGGAAGGATGGAATGGTGAACGGCGACAGCCGGCGCAGGCCGCTCTTTTCCGCCGTGCGCACGGCGTCCGCGATCGCGGGAAACCCGCCGATCCCGGATGCGATCACGGTGGCGGTGCGCTGCTGCGCAAGCGCGTCGGCCGGCATCCAGCCGGCCTGCGCCACGGCTTCCGCCGCTGCCAGCAGCGCGAACAGGATGAACCGGTCCATCTTCTTCTGGTCCTTGCGCGGGGCTGCGGAATCGGGATCGAACCCACCCTCGGCATCCCCAGCCTTGTCAGGAACCTGTCCTGCAACGCGCCCCGGCAGCACGGTCGCCCACGCCGGCAATGCCGTAAGCCCGGAATGCCCCGCCAGCAGCCTCGACCACACCAGTTCGGTGCCACAGCCCAGCGGAGCCACCGTCCCCAGGCCCGTCACAACAATTCGACGCATGGCTCTCCTGTCGCGCCCTTGGTGCGAACCGGCATGGCCGGGATTCGAACCTGCCCGGGCGTCGGGTCTTTACATGATGATCATCATCTATTGTCTCGACCGACCGGCCGTCAAGGGATTGACTTCGCCCTCAACGCGCCGTTCGTCTGGTGGTGGGGACGTGGCCGCTCAAGGCTGGAACAAGGGGTTGATGAGCGACTGCAGCTAGTGTGCTGAATGCGAAGTTCGTGCGATTTCGCGGCAGCCACTTTCACGAACTTCGCATTGATAAAGCACATTAGAATCATAAGTTTGCTAGTGTCCTTATCGAATCCGAAGTTCGCTCCGAAGGTGCGGCAAATGATGCGAACTTCGGATTCGGGACACTAGCCGGCAACGATCACGCCGGGACGACGATATGGTCCGGCGCAATGCCCGCCCGGTGACGCTCATACATCGCGGTGTAGGCGGCCTCGATATGCCGGGTGAAACGTTTGGTATCGAACAACGGCGCCGTCGGCCGGTTGGCCGCCAGCCTCGATCTGAGCGCCGCGAGCCTCGAAGGATGGGTCGCAAGATCGACCGCCATGCGCTCGTAAGCCTCGGGCGATTCCGCAATCAGCTCGGGCAGGCCGATCGCATGGAGCAAGCTCGCCGCGACCCGGCTGGCAAACGTGTCGCCGAGAATGGTCAGCACCGGCAGGCCGGCCCATAGCGCATCGCTGGCGGTGGTGTGGGCATTGTAGGGAGTGCTGTCGAGGAACAGGCCGGCGAGGCGATGGCGTGCGAGATGGTCGGGCAACGACATCCGCGGTGCGAACACAAGGCGCTCCGCAGCCACGCCACGCGCGACCGCCTCCTTTCGCAAATTTGCGGCAGAGTCGGCGTTGGCTTCGAGCAGCCACAACATGCTGCCCTCGACGCGGCCGAGAATCCGCATCCACCGATCGAACATGTCAGGCGTGATCTTGTAGTTGTTGTTGAAGCAGCAAACACGAAGCCCGTCGGCGCCAGCCCCACGTCGCCGCGCGTGAACACGCGATCGGCAATGACGCGTTTGTCGTCGTTGGCCTGATAGCTGTCGGGCAGGGCGACCACCTTTTCGCTGTAGAATTCGCGATGGTGATCCGGGATCACGATGTGATCGGCGATGATGTAGTCGATGAACGGGGCACCGAGTGTTCCCGGATAGCCCAGATAATTGACCTGGATGGGGGCAGGCCGGCGGCCAAGCACTCTGGTGCGGGATCCCCCGGTAAAGCCTTTCAGATCAACCAGAATGTCGATTTCCAATTGTCTGATCAGGTCGGCGACCTCATCGTCGTTGATGTCCCGGACCTCGACAAATCGATCGAACGACGCCTCCAGCCGTCGACGCATCTCCGAGGGGTCATCGGGCGACCACGAGATTGCCACCGTCTCGAATTTCGACCGGTCGTGGCACTCGAACATCCCTGCCATCAAGAGCGATGTCGCGTGGTTGCAGAAATCCGAGGAGAAATAGCCGATGCGAATTCGATCGTGATCGTAGCGCTCGCCCCGCCAGCGCTGGCTTGCAGACGGCGGATGATTCTTCGCGGTCCATCGCGTGGCGCATAGCAGTTGGTCGGCGGTCGACGAAGGAACGCTACAAAACAGAAATGGCGGCGTCGTCGCGTTCCGGGTCCTGATCAACTCGATAAGTTGGTCGCACTCGGCGTCAAAGCCGGCCCAGTCGCAAATGTGGGATTTGGCGTGCAGGCGATAGCCTTCGATGTCGGCCTGATCCGGTTTGAGCGCGACGGCCTTGTCATAGGCGGCGAGTGCCTCGGGATAGCGCGCCAGAGTGGACAGAACCTTGCCGCGGTTGGCGTGGGCAGCCGCATCGTCGCCCTTGTGCTGGATCGCCTTGTCGATGCTGGCGAGCGCCGCGTCGTGATGCCTGAGCCTGAACAGCGCCGAGCCGCGGTTGTTGTAGGCCTCGCCATAGTCGGGCTGGAGCGCGATCGCCTTGTCGTAACTTGCAACTGCCTCTTCGAGACGATCCAGTTCGATCAGCACGTTGCCGCGATTGTAGCACGCGCCGGCAATTTTCGGGGCCCGGTCGTAGCTCGCGAGCGCATCATCGAACCTCTTGAGGTCGTTGAGCACGTTGCCGCGATCGTTGTGTGCGCCGGCATCGTTGGGCTTGAGCGCAATCGCCCTGTCCAGGCTCGCCAGCGCCTCCTCGGGCCGCTGCAGCTTTCTCAGCGCGGTGCCCCTGTTTCGATGGGCATCCGCATGGTCAGGCGCGAGCGCGTGCACGCGATCGAAGCTTGCGAGCGCCTCCTCGTGGCGCCCAAGGTCGGCGAGCGTAAGTCCGCGATTGTAGAGCGCCGGCGCGAGGTTTTGCTTGAGCGCGACCGCCCTGTCGAAGCTCGCGAGCGCTTCGTCGAAGCGGCGCAACGCGCGCAGCGCATTGCCGAGGTTGCTGTGCGCGTCCGCGACGTTGCCGTTGAGCCTGATCGCGCGCCGGATCAGGTCGACGCCGCGCTCGCTACGGCCGGTCTGCGCGGAAATCAGGCCCAGCAGATGCAGTGCATCGAAGTTGTCCGGCTGCTGTCGGAGCATGTCTTCATAGATCTTTTCCGCTGCCGCGAGCTGACCCCGCTGATGCAGCGCGACAGCCTGCGCGAAGGCGCGCTGCAAGTCGGTCGAACTGGATTTTTGAAATTCACCTGTTTCGGGCATCAGACGTCTTCACGCGCTCCGTGTCCGGGTCCTGGCCTCACGCTGGCAGACCTGTCGCATCCTGTGCCCGCGATATGGATCGCCCGCCTATTAAAGGTTGAAAACTGGCAGATCGTTCTCGATCGCGCAACGGCCTCCAGGAACAGCTCCAGGAACAGCTCCACCAATAGTCGGGCTGAAGCGGATGGTCCTCGGTCAGCCCGGCGGCTGCCTCGTCGTCGGCCGCAGCCGAACCGTGGACAGTCACGACGGAAGCGGGGGCATCGTCTGGAGCATCAAGGCCGGCGTTCACGATGCGGGCCGCCATTCTAGCTTGAACACGCATCGTTGCTGAGAAGCGGCGTTGGGTTCTCGGTCGAATTTTCCCCGCCGCGATACCATGGCTTGAAACGAAACCCGGTTCTCGCATACGACCATGGCGCGGTCAGGGATCGGGCGCTGCCCTCCGTCGTATATTCTGAAGCGACGTTAGGGTCTGGATTATAGAGCGAGAAGACGCCGCGCCAGCTGCCGTCCGGCTGCTCCTGGGCGTAGGACAGCTCCACCTTGTTTCGTGAGACCGAAACCAGACGATCCGAACGTGATCGAACACGAATGGCCGCTCGAACCAGATCGTCGTTTCGTCCTGCTTGATTGCGACGTTGGCCTCCTGTCTTGCCGTGCCGCCGCCCACCAGCAGGGGAATCCCCAGCGGCACCGCGACATCGGCGGTGGCGGTTGCATTGAGACGGTGGGCGGAAAGCGTCGATGCAAAACCATCCGGCCGCGCGATGATGGTCTTCTTCGTGAACGGGCCGTGCGGGCTATCTGCCGTGGCAACCAGCGCGACGGCATTCTGCGTGTTGTTGTAGTAGCCGTGATAGAAGATGACATATTCGCCGTTCGCGCGCCGACAGGCATAGCTGATCGACAGCCCGGACGCTTCCTCGGGCAGCGAGGGGGTGATCACGGCGCCATGGCGCGTGAATGTCATGCCGTCGACGCTGGTCGCCAGCTTGATCTGCTTCGACGCGCGGTCGAGGTAATAGATCATGTACGGCTCGGCTGCTCCGGGCTCATACACCACCTGCGCCGGGCCGATCCCGCCGGGCTCGGAAGCGTCCGACTGAAAGGCGATTCCTTGCGGGATCCAGGCTCCTTCGTTCGTCGACGTCCAGAGCCGCAGCTGAAACCAGCCCGTCGTATAGGCTGACGCATAAAGACGCCTTGTATGCGCATCCGGCGCGATCGCGGATGGCCACGCCAAATGAAGAACGCCATCGGGCGGCGACAGCGCCGGCGTCAGGCTCGACACCAGGCCGTCGTCGCCGAACTCCCAGATGTGATAAATGCCGCCGCTCCCGAGGCCATTGAGAAACCAGCTTCTGGCAATTGCGCCTGCCGGGAAAAGCGTGAGGATGACGAAAACAAGCCCCCGCGCAATCATGAAATTTATCCTGGGTCGTGCCGTCTATCGAGCAAACAATTCCGCTGTGATGACACACTCGGGCGCCCGTTTCGCCCGGAAATTTGTTTCTGGAAATGACGCGGGCCTCGGATTGCAACGCGCAGGATACGCCGGCGGACTCAGTTACCGGCATGCTCGCCGTGATGTTGCTGCGCCGCAGAGCTGTCTTGAAATCGCTGCCGCGGCGGAGATCGGCGATCGCTTTGTTCGCGACCTCGATCAGCGAGCGTGGCGCGGATCAACGCAGTGACATTCGGGGATAAAGCGGCGGGGCTTCAGGCACCTACCTCGTGCACCTCGTAAGCCTCGCGGGGCAGCGAACTGCAGGCGGGACGCGTACGATGTCCACGTGAGCGCCTGTGAATATGCTGGATAAGCGGGAAATGAGCCGTCAACACCCGCTTTGCGTGTCATCCTGCAATTCATCCGAATCACGTCTGAATGGCTATGAGGATTGAATGGCGACGAGGTTTCGAGAACTGCCGTGGAAGCGCAATTTCAAGAAGGTCCCGCCTTCGATCATGAGTCAGTTGAGTGCTCTGAAGGGGGAAATCTTTCACATTGGCGCAACCAAGACGCTCGCTGCAGCGGAAATCGCGGCAACTCCGCTCAAGTTGCTGAAGATCGGCTCAACCGCAGGCTCGGTTTCGGAGACAATTCCGCCAGAGGACATGGGCCCATACTCAGATCGCAATCGGAACGGATGGGAGGTGGTTCGGCGCGACCTGCGGAAGATCAAAAAATCGTTCTACTGGGAAACACCCAACTTTGGCGACGCAGCCACCTATGGAACACATCTCCATGAGTCGAAACGGGACGTTTTTCAACGAGAGGTTCACGAGGCGAGAAACTATTCGATTTTGACGCACGTACTACGCACTGACCCAAGTGGCGGCATAGTCGTGCATTTGCGGATCAAAGAGGACTTGGATAAGTCGAGCGCGAAATTGGAGGACGAACTGCTCTTCATGCTGAATTTGCTTCAGGAAAATTGCGGAGCTATCGGCGTGGTGAGCAGCGACACGCCTATCGCTGAGTATATCAAGACGATCGCTTTAGACTGGGAGATATTTCCCCCGGGCAATGCTGGGGAGGTTGCTGAGAGGCTGTTGAGGGGAAGATCGCTAAGCGCTGCAGCACGCGGAAAGATCGAGGAACGCGTTCGCCTCTTCGCGAAACTCACACCGTTGGCCTATTTGCGAGGGTCCGGAGGATTTGGATCGTATATCGGTGCCAAATATGCGGATGATTTGGTTGTCTTTGAGAACGTCCAATACGGGAACGCGCTCTACCTGCTGTATGACGCTTGGGAGCAAGTCTCGAAAAGATCGCGAATTGATCTGCTTCGCGGGACGGACGAGAGGTTTGATCGACTTCCGCATCGCGATGGTTGGGAAGACGCTTTCGAGAAGATACTTCGTCGTGAAAAGCGGAAGAGAGGACTCAAATAAAACTTCGCGTTTGTGCTACGACCGACAACACCACGCGCGGATCATTCGGAGAAATGGGAATCAGTGCACTGTCACCGTAACGGACAAAAATTGTATGGATCACCTCCTATACCTTAAATCGTCGCCAGCCGGGGGCATCCCGAGCACCTGAACGTCCCACGCGTGGTTCGTATGTACGAACCCGTTCCCTCCCTCTCTGTCGGTGAGCTTGGCGTAAACCAAAAATCGCGTACCCAGTGGATGAGCGCGCCGCAGCGACTTCGGAAAACGGACACGCAAGTCTCTCGGAAGCGCTTGGCCTGCAATTGGCCTGACGTGAAGGTCACCATGAAGACCTGAGCCACTCTCAAGATAGGTTTCAACGACAATTAGGATGTAAGGCTCTTCCGGCTTTCCCATGCCCGCCTCCCAAGTAGCGAATGATCTTCATTGCGGTGACAGCGCATCCCGTCTCGCCCGTGTCGTTATCCCCGACCAGTCGCCGCGTTACCAGGCGCAGCAACGCCGCGCAGACCACTTTGAAAACGAAGTTAAATGTACTGTCACTGTAACTCTGGTTGCCGTAGCTCTGGCTAATTGTGGCGATCCAAAAATTCATCAAACGTTACGGCTTGCACGCCATCAATTTGCAAGTACTTCAACTTGCCCTTCGCATCCGTGACGATGATGTCGCCATCACAGCACGCGACGCCTGCTATCTGCCATTCGATCGCCTTATCGTAGGGGCCGCGAAAACCGAACGTCGCTTGTGCGCTCTCCGCAATGGCGATAATTGATTCCCTATGCTCTTCACTCAAGGGTTCTCGCTTTAACTTCGTGCCCTTGAATACCTCAGCCTCATCGTCATACACCTTTGCGAATTCGTTATACGCGCAACTAAACAGTCTCGCTTCGCCAGTCGCGATGTCCTCAAGTGCGGCGGCAAATTCGTTTTCTGAGGATTGGCTGAGAGCGCGCAGGCCGCGTACGTCAAAGGTGTATGTCAACTCAGGGCCTCAGCTATTCCGCTTCGTCCTGAGCGTCGTCAAGTGCCGCTGTCAGTGCGTTGGTTAAATACTCGTTCTGATATTTCGGCTTGATGCCCGAGAGGCGAAACAACTCGTAATCGTCAATGTCTCCCTCCTCAACGGCGCGCGAATAAACGCGCGCGAACGTAGTGCCGTACTTGCCCAGCTTGTACTTCCATTCGGCTTGACGTCTGCCGCCGCCGCGTTTTGCCAGATCCGGGCTGCCAACCTGCTTGATGTAAGCCTTCCACTGAGCGATGGCGTTGTCCGAGTACCTGCCCGTTTCGACCAAGCGGTAGAGACTCGCCGCCATCGATAGCTTAGTAAGTTCGCTAAACGATCGCAGTTCGTCTACGTCGAAATTTGAACTGTGGATCGTCTGCTTTGCGGCCAATTCAACCAGATCAACTGGCGCCAAAAATTGTACCGCGAATTTGTTGCAACGCCGTTCGATGTCGTTCTTGATCACATCCGGGTCAGACATACCGGTCTGATTCAAGACGCAATGATATACCTCGTGGGCTAAGGTAAATAAGCGGCGCGAGTAGATCTGGCCTTTGGTATTGACGACGATCGAATTAAAGCTCTTTGGGCTTGTGATCGCGAAGCCAGCCCCGTCGTCGCTCGGAAAGCTCCACTGAAAAACTAGCGTCTCAAGAGCCTCAATCTGCCTGCGTACGAACGCATACAGAAGCCGCGAGTCCTTGAACTCAAACTGTTTTGCTATCGATAGGCCGATTCGCTCACGAAGGGACGCCGCCCGTTCCTTTTCGTTCTTTCCGTCCATCTGGTTGACGAGCGCGCTGTTCGGCTTGAATGCATCCCTTGTCGAAGCGTCAGCCTGGACTTCCTTGGCGAATTCGATCGCCTTGATCGTTGCCCTCTGATAGCCTCGTTTGGTTGGCGTAGATTGTCGAAAATCAGCGATCGTCGTTTCAGGTGTAAGGTCAGTCGAGAACAAGAAAAACTCAGGGACGACCAACTCAGTGGCAATCTCGTTCAATATTCCGCGCCTACGGCCGGAAGGATCGCTCAGAACGTTTTCGATTTCGGCGCGCGAATGACCAGTGCGCTTACTTAGGTCAGATTCGGACAGCCCTCTAGCCTTGAGTATTCTGTCTACGTTTCTTTTGATCGACGGCATACGGCATCCAGATAGAGTCAAAAATGAAGTTAAGCGACTTTTCCAGTGTTTTGCAACTAGGAGTTGGGCTTCATACCGGCACAGTGCTACTACAATCGATCGCCGAATTCGCTAGTGCGCCGCTCAGTAAAAAGATTGAGCGCCTAGTCAGGATCGCTCGGCTTCGCCGCGAGCGCTTCAAACGCGAACAGCGGGCGACCGACAACATCGACGCGATACTGGACGAACTGCTCGACGCTCAGACTAACCTTGAACTCAAGAAAGTTCAGCTATTCTCGGAGTATAAGATCGGTGCGCTTATCAACGTTATCTTTGCAGTGTTCTTATACTACTACCTCGCCTGCGCGGCCATGGCTCCCGAAACCGATGTGGGGACAGTTGAAGGTTGGGCACTGGTACTGATTAGTGTTAGTCCAGCAACTCTAACTTTGATCGTGCTTGCAGGTCGGTGGTTTGCCAATACTGGCGGTGTCCGAACATCTGTAAAGGGGCTCGAATCAAAGATATTTGCATCATAACAAGAAGGGACTGCTGGGCAGAAACCAGATGGTTCTGTGGGCGCCTTTCGTCCTCTAGGGAGCACCGAGCCTCAACCTAGACCGTTACTCCAGTTCATATCGCTTCTCGGCGGGATCACGCGCTCGCCTGGCGCCCACAGCCTTCGGTGCCCGCGCCGCGGATGCCGGCTCCTGGTCCGACACGACCACGCTCGCATGCTGGGTGACGTCGCCGACGATGGCGTTGTCGCCGCCCTCCAGCTTCACGTTCTGCACGGTGACAAGCCCAACAGGCCGGCAATTGGAAAGAGAGGGGTACTTCCTCAGTCGGACGCAAGGAGCCCACAGGGTTGGCGCTGGCAGCTTACAGGGGCTAGCCCGGATGGACGGTCCCGTAGATTTACCATGACCCGGAATTCCAGCTGCCCGGCGCCGGAGCGGGCGCTAAGTTGATCGCGCGGGGGCGGCGCCTTGAGGTCAGGAGGCCGCAATGGAGCGTCTGTATTTGGGCATCGCCGTCACCAGCACTTACGCGCTGGTCACCATTGCGCTGATCCTGGCCTTCGTGCGCTGACCGCCGGGAATCCGGATCTTTGCTCGCGGGGCCGCTACGGGGTGCGTTGTCGTCTTCGCGGAATGCGGCAATGTCCGGCTACCGTTAACCTTTTACTGCGTCAGCGGGTTTAATCGTCATGCCGAGGCCTGTAGCGATAACCCTGATGAGTTTGGCCGTTGCAACGCTCACGGCGTTCGGCATCGCCGCAGCCCTCATGATCCATTAGCGGGAATGGGCCAGCGGGATTTCGCGCCCTGCGGCCCATTGGTCGTTGAGGCGCGCGGCCATTTGCGAAACGCAATCACTTCATCCCCACCAGCATCCTGCGCACGTCTCCCAACAACGCCCGGATCTGCCGCCGCTCGGCGATCGCATCCCCCGTGAACCGGCCGTGCTTGCGCGCATTCCGGTTCGCCCGTGGCGCGCCGGATCCCTTTGCGCCGCCGTGCATGCGGCAGCGCGTCTTGCCGCGCACCGCCGGCGCGCGGCAAGAACCGCCGCAGCGGGTCCTGGCGCCGCAACGCCGGCTCGCCAGCATCGGGCCGGTCGTTTGGATGTGGCCGCTCATGCCTGAGCGTCCTGCCCGGCATCGACGGGATTCCGCCGTCGCCTCGCGCCCGCGGGCCTCAGTGCCCGCGCCGCGGATGCCGGGCTGTTGTCGGACAGGATCACGCTCGCATGCTGCGTGACGTTGCCGACGATGGCGTTGCCGCCATCCTCGACCTTCACGTTCTGCACGGTGATCGCGGGCTCGCCATGGCTCCGGTAGCGGTTCAGCGCCTCGATCTGGGCGGGAAAGGTGCGGGCGAGCCGGCCCAATGCGCGCGCGGCGCTGTCGTGCTGGGCGAGGTCCTTGGCATGCGCGAGGTGATGGGCACATCGCATCGCCATCACATGAACCGACACCATCTGCGCCACCAGCATGGCCTCGACGGAATCCCGCGGGCCGATGCTTCTCACCATCGAGATCATGAAGGCGAGGTTGACCTCGCAGGGCTTGCCGCCGCTCACGCTGGCCTTGACCAGTTGCCGCAGGATGCCGTCCATCGCGTCGCGGTCGGCGACCCCCAGTGCGTTCGCCATCAGCCGTGCGCCGAGCTTTGGATCAGGATGGTCGATGCAGAAGCCGTGCGAGGAGAATTTGATCCGCGGGGCTGCGGCAGTCTGGGTCTGGGCGGTTGCGGCGATCGCCATTGCCGTCGTGAGGTCGGGAGCGGTGTCCATGTCGGGTATTCCCTGGATTGCGCGCGGCAAGCGCGCAGACGATCGCTCGCTGCGGGAGCCGGCGCGATGTCATTTGTGAGGAGGGGTTTCGGTCTCACGTGCATCCGTCGCGCCCGCTCTTGCGGGCGAGGGGGTACTTGCACGATTTCGGAATATTGGAAATGTATCCCTGATTTGCCCGACGCGTCAAGTGGCGTTGTCGGGCGCCGGCGGCCGCCCGGCGCCTTTGCATGGGGTTGTTTTCGATATTTTGGCGGCGTGGCCCCGGCGGGAGTTCCGCCGCCGTCGCCCGCAGTCATGCCGGCAAGGCACGGTGCGGTCCGTGTTAGCGGGTACCGTGCGCCGATTGGATCATTATACTGGCGGGGAATGTTGCGACAGGCGTGGCGAGGCGCCGGCCTGGGATGAAGGAGCATCGATGAGCGAGACCATTGGCCACCCCGATCCCGGCCTCGATCTGTCCGACGGGTTCAAGCCGCACACCTCGCATTGGGGCGTGTTCTCGGCACGGCTCGGCAAGACGGGTCTCGAAGTCAGGCCCTATGCCGCCGATCCCGATCCGAACCGCATCATCAACAATTTCCCCGGCGCGCTGCGCCATCAGGCCCGCATCGCGAGGCCTGCAATCCGCCGCGGCTGGCTCGAGCGCGGGCCCGGTCCGGATGATCGCCGCGGCCGCGACGACTTCGTCTCGGTGAGCTGGGAGCAGGCGCTCGATCTGCTCGGCGGCGAGCTGACGCGGATCCGCGACACGATCGGCCCCGGCGCGGTGTTCGGCGGCTCCTACGGCTGGTCCAGCGCGGGCCGCTTCCATCACGCGCAGAGCCAGGTGCACCGCTTCCTCAACATCGCCATGGGCGGCTATGTCCGCTCGGTGAACACCTATTCCTCGGGCGCGTCATCGGTGCTGCTGCCGCAGATTCTGACCGGCTATGAGGACATCACCAAGCGCAACGTCACCTGGGAGCAGATCGCGGCCGAGACCGACATCGTGCTGGCGTTCGGCGGCATGGCGCTGAAGAACTCGATGGTGGCCGGCGGCTCGATCAGCAAGCATGTCGAGCGCGGCGCGATGGAAGCCGCGCAGCGGCGCGGCTGCAAGTTCATCCTGGTCAGCCCGCTGCGCGACGATCTTCCCGTCGAGGCCGGCGCCGAATGGCTGACGGCCACCCCCGGCACCGACACCGCGCTGATGCTCGGCATCGTCCACACTTTGGTCAGCGAAGGCCTGCGCGATCAGGCCTTCCTCGATCGCTACACCGAGGGCTGGCCGGTGTTTTTGCGCTATCTGACCGGCGAGAGCGACGGTGTGCCCAAGAGTGCCGAATGGGCCGCGGCGATCTGCGGCATCGATGCCGGCACCATCAAGGCGCTCGCGCGGCGGCTTGCCGGCCGCAGAGCGCTGATCACCGTGTCGCATTCGTTGCAGCGCGCCGAGCATGGCGAGCAGCCGGTGTGGATGGGCATGGTGCTGGCGGCGGCGCTCGGCCAGATCGGCCTGCCCGGCGGCGGCTACGCCTATTCGCTCGGCGCGATCGGCTATTACGGGCGCCGCGTCAACGCCGTGCCCGGGCCGACGCTCGGGCAGGGCCGCAACGGCGTCGCCGACTTCATTCCGGTGGCGCGCATCGCCGACATGCTACTCAATCCCGGCACCAGCTATCGCTACAATGGCGAGACGCGGACCTATCCGGATATCCGCCTCGTCTATTGGGCCGGCGGCAATCCGTTCCACCATCACCAGGACCTCAACCGCCTGCGCAAGGCGTTTGCGCGGCTCGACACGCTGGTGGTGCATGAGCTGGCCTGGACCGCCACCGCCCGCCACGCCGACATCGTGCTGCCCTCGACCATGACGCTGGAGCGCGAGGACATCGGCTATTCCAGCAACGATCCCTTGATGGTCGCGATGCACCGGATCGCCGAACCGGTCGGCCTTGCGCGCGACGACTACGAGATCTTCGCCGATCTCGCCGAGCGGTTAGGCGCCCGCGAGCCCTTCACGGAAGGACGCACCTCGCGGCAATGGCTGGAGCATCTCTACGAGCCGACCCGCAAGGCGCTCGCCGCGCGCGGGCTCGAGGCGCCGAGCTTCGAGGAGTTCTGGGCGCGCGGCAGCCTGGTGGTGCCGCAGCATCTCGACGACGGCGGCTCGTTGCGCCGTTTTCGCGAGGACCCGGTGGCGCGGCCGCTGCCGACGCCGAGCGGCCGCATCGAGATCTTTTCGCAGAAGATCGCTAGCCACGGCGATGCCGACTGTCCGGGCCATCCGGTCTGGCTCGAGAAATCAGACACGCCGACATCCGACGCGCCGTGCTTCCTGGTCGCCAACCAGCCGGTGACGCGCCTGCACAGCCAGCTCGATTTCGGCGGCCATTCGCTTGACGCCAAGCATCGCGGCCGCGAGGTCGCGCGCATGAATCCGAGCGACGCCAAGCCGCGCGGCATTGCCGATGGCGACATCATCCGCATCTTCAACGCGCGCGGCGCCTGCCTCGCCGCGGTGCATGTCACCGACGGCATCGCGCCCGGCGTGGTTCAGCTGCCGACCGGCGCCTGGTACGACCCGATGGACCCCGAGGAGGAAGCGCCGCTCTGCGTGCACGGTAATCCGAACGTGCTGACGCGCGACATCGGCACGTCATCCTTCGCGCAGGGCTGCACCGGCCAGCTCACCAGCGTCGAGGTCGAACGCTTCAACGGCAATCTGCCGCCGATCCGGGCGTTCGATCCGGCGTAATTTCGCGCGGAGATCACGAACAAATCATCGCTGGGCGCTGGATGGCGCCCACGCGTTCGGCTACGGCATCACGAGATCGCCCCTGAGTTCTGGATTTGCCGAGATGCACCTGAAAACCCTGTTTCACATCGCCGTCGCCGCGACCGTTGCGCTCGGATCGTCCAACGCATGGGCGCAATCGGCCGCCGAGCCGGCCTATGGACCGGAGTTGCAGGGCTTCGACTATCCCTATCCGGTCGAGCATTATCGCTTCAGCTCGCAGGGGCAGGAGCTCGACATGGCCTATCTCGACGTCAAGCCGGCGACGCCGAATGGCCAGACCGCGGTGCTGCTGCACGGCAAGAACTTCTGTGCCGCGACCTGGGACGGCACCATCAAGGCGCTCAGCGGCGCCGGCTATCGCGTGATCGCGATCGACCAGATCGGCTTCTGCAAATCCAGCAAGCCGGAGCGCTATCAGTTCACCTTCCAGCAGCTCGCCGGCAACAGCCGCGCGCTGCTCGCCTCGCTCGGGATCGCGCATTCGATCATGGTCGGCCACTCGACCGGCGGCATGCTGGCGATGCGCTACGCCCTGATGTATCCGGAGGCCACCGACCACCTGGTTTTGGTCGATCCGATCGGCCTGGAAGACTGGAAGGCCAAAGGCGTGCCGTGGCTCAGCCTCGACGGCTGGATGCAGCGCGAGACGCGCGTCACCGCAGACAGCATCCGCGCCTATGAGCGCGCCACCTATTACGCCGATACCTGGGATGCGTCCTACGAGACGTGGGTGCAGATGCTGGCCGGCATGTATCGCGGAGAGGGCCGCGCCGCCGTGGCGTCGAGCTCGGCGCGGCTCTACGACATGATCGCGACCCAGCCGGTGTTCTACGAATTCGAGCAGATCAAGCCGCCGACGCTGCTCTTTGTCGGCGACAAGGACACCACCGCGATCGGCAAGGACACTGCGCCGCCGGAGATTCGCAAGACGCTCGGCAATTATCCGGTGCTGGGCAAGGAGGCGGCCAAGCGGATTCCGCATGCGCAGCTGATCGAATTCCCCGACCTCGGCCATTCGCCGCAAATCCAGGCGCCGGCGCGCTTCCACGAGGCGCTGCTCGGCTGGCTGCAGCATCCGGAGACCGGCGCGACGCTGGTCAAGTAGGCGACGGCGAGACAGGCGAGCGACATCATGACGACAGCCGAACTGGTCAGCGTGTTCACGGTGGATGGGCAGGGCGGCAATCCCTGTCCGATCGTGGTGGATGCTAGCGGCATGAGCGCCTCCGAGATGCAGGATGTTGCCCGCCGCCATGGTCACGAATCCGGCTTCGTGCTGCCGGCACAGAGTGACGATTTCGACGCCACGTTCCGCTTCTTCGTTCCGAACCACGAAATGGAAATGTGCGGCCACGCGACCATCGGTGCGCTCTGGCTGCTTGCGCGCCAGGGAAGGCTGCCGGGCGACACCATCCGGATCTCGACGCGCAGCGGTCCGGTCACCGGCTTCATCAGCCGTGATCGTCACGGCGAGCCGCGTGTCGAGATCACTCAGCCGGCCGGAAAGGCCGTTCCGCTCACCACGGGGCAACGCGACGACGTGCTGCGGGCGCTCGCGGTCGGGCCGGAAGCGATCGACGCGGCGACACCGTGCAACGCCGTCACATCGCGGATCAAGACACTCGTTCCGATGCGCTCCCCCGAAGCGCTGAATGCGCTCGATCCCGCGACAGGGGACGTCGAGGCGGTCTGCGGCCGGATCGGATCGACCGGGCTCTATCCATTTGCCGTGATCGACCGAAAAGCTCGCCTGTTCGAGGCGCGGCAATTCCCGCGCTCCTCCGGCTATCGGGAGGATGCCGCGACCGGCATTGCGGCCGCGGCGCTGGCGTTCGGCTTGCTCGACTACGGCCTGGTCGCTCCTGATGACGACGAGATTCGAATCCTGCAGGGCAGGGCGATGGGGCGGCTGTCTGAGATTCGGGTCCGCATCGGCTTCGCCGGCGGCCGTCCCGTCGGCTGCCTGCTTGGCGGCAATGTCGCGCTGCTGGCTGCACTGTCACACTGAGCAGCCGCCAGCGCGGGGCGCCGGCTTCGCGAACAGTATCCAGGTCTAGTCAGCGGCACGCCTGGCTCGCTCCTGCGCCTTGGCGTGCACCGGTGACGATTTCCGCGCACCGGGGCCGGGATGCACGTGGACCGCCTTCGCGCTCAGCGGCTCGCCGCATTCCGAACAGACCATGACGGGATCGAACATCTTCTTGCAGGTCTTGTGTTCGTGCAGCATCGGCCGGCCGCGCGAATCGACCATGTGGACGTTGCCCCAGTGCACGATCGACATGATGATCGGATAAAGATCGAGCCCCTTCTGCGTCAGGATGTATTCGTAGCGCTTCGGCGCCTCCTGATACGGAATCTTGCGCAGCACGCCGAACCGGACCAGCTTCTTCAGCCGGTCGGCAAGCAGATGCCGCGTGATCCCGAGCGACGCCTGGAAGTCATCGAACCTGCGGATGCGCAGGAAACATTCGCGCAGGACCAAGAGGCTCCAGCGGTCGCCGATGACAGCCACCGTGCGGGCCACCGAGCACGGCTCCTCCTCGAGGGCATCCCATTTCATCAGCATCTCCTGCGGTCTGCGCCGACATCGCCTTTTAAATTCTAAAACAGAACTAGCGCAATTTCAATAGGATGCTTCGCCTGCAGCCGTGACTTGGTCATTGGATGACAAATATCATATTGACAGTTCTAAAATAGAACTTAAGGTCCCGGCTCGATCAACGCGGTGGCTGAGGGCTGCTGGTACTCAAAGGGAAGGGCGTTCCATGGTTGCTCCGCTCAAGGTCGAATTCCATTTCGATTTTGGAAGTCCGAACGCCTATCTGGCGGAGCAGGCGCTGCCCGAAATCGAGAAGCGCACCGGCGTGAAGTTCGACTACATCCCGGTGCTGCTCGGCGGCGTCTACAAGGCGACCGGCAACATGTCGCCCGGCGAGTCGCTGCGCGGCATCAAGAACAAGCCCGAATACAACGCGCTCGAGACCGAGCGCTTCCTGCGCCGCTACAACATCACGACGTTCAAGACCAACCCGTTCTTTCCGGTCAACACGCTGATGCTGATGCGCGGCGTCGTCGCTGCCGATTTCGAAGGGCTGTTCGAACCGTACTTTCGCGCCGCCTATCACCACATGTGGTCCGAGCCCAAGAAGATGGACGATCCGCAGGTGTTCCGCGAAGCGTTCCTGTCCTCCGGCCTCGATATCGACCGCATCATCGCCCGCGCCCAGCAGGACGAGGTGAAGAAGAAGCTGATCGACAACACCAGCAACGCGGTGGCGCGCGGCTCGTTCGGCTCACCGACCTTCTTCGTCGGCGACGAGATCTTCTTCGGCAAGGACAAGCTGCGCGAGGTCGAGGACGAGATCGTCGCGCAGCTGGCCGCGGGGCGGCGCAAGACCGCCTGAGCGGGAAAATTCCTCAAGACAACAAATCAGGCCCAAAGGGCTGTCACAGGGAGGTTTCAGTGCAGGCGTCGACCCAGTTTGAAGGAAGTGTGGAAGGCTTGCCGAACCGCATCCACGAGGTGATCGATCACCACGTCGGGGCGACGCCGGATCATCCGGCGCTGATCGACGACAAGATGCGGCTGACCTACCGCGAGCTCGATCGGGCGGTCAGTCGCGTCGCCGAGGCGCTGCGGGCGCTCGGCATCCGCGCCGGCGACCGCATGATGATCGTGAGCGAGAATTCGATCCCGCTCGCCTGCCTGCTGCTGGCGGCGAGCCGGCTCGATGCTTGGTCCATCGTGGTCAATCCCCGGCTGTCGCCGCGTGAGCTCGACCAGATCAGGGATCACAGCGGCGCCCGCCGCGTGCTGCTGACCGCCGAGGTCTCGCAGGAGGCGGCTACGCATGCCGCGCGTTACGAGGCCGCCGTGCAGGATGTCGGTCCGCTCCGCGGCATCGCCGTCACCGGTTTGAACCTGGCAACCGTGGCGGAGCCGGTCGAGGCCGACGGCGCCAACCAGGTTGCAGTTCTCATCTACACCTCCGGCACTACGGGCACGCCGAAGGGCGTGATGCTGACCCATCGCAATCTCTTGTTCAGCGCCCGGGCGACGGCAAGCTTCCGAAAGATGGCGGCCGATGACGTGCAGTATTGCGTGCTGCCGATCTCGCATATCGTCGGCATCTCGTTGCTGACCATGACCCTGATGATCGGCGCCACCGTGCGTCTGGTGGCGAAATACGATCCGGCCGCGCTGGTCAAGGCGATGACTGAAGAGGGCATCACGATCCTGAACGGCGTGCCCGCGACCTATCAGCGTCTGCTCGAATACCGGCGCAATACCGGCCTGCCGAAGCTCGATCGCGGCCGGTTGCGGGTGATCTCGGTGGCCGGCGCGCCGCTCGACCTTGATCTCAAATCACGGGTCGAGCAGGAGCTCGGGCTGCCGCTGCTCAACGGTTACGGCATCACCGAATGCTCGCCGGGCATCTCCGGCGTCCGGCCCGACAATCCGCGGGCCGATCATGCGGTCGGCAGCGTCATGCCGGGCCTCGAGGCAAAACTGGTCGGCCGCGACCTCAAGCCGGTTGCGGCAGGGGAAGTCGGCGAGCTGCATGTTCGCGGCCCCAACGTGATGCGCGGCTATTACCGCGCGCCCGATTTGACCGCCAAGGCGATCGATCCCGACGGCTGGTTCAACACCGGGGATCTGGCCCGCTTCGAGAACGATGCGCTCTACATCGTCGGGCGGACCAAGGAGATGATCATCCGCTCCGGGTTCAACGTCTATCCGGCCGAGATCGAGGCGGTGCTGAGCACGCACGACGCCGTGGTGCAGTGCGCCGTGGTCGGCCGGCCGGTCGAGGGCAACGAAGAGGTGGTTGCCTTTGTGCAGCTGATCAAGGGTTCGACCGCCACGGTACAGGACCTGATGGCGCATATTGCCCCGCAACTCACCTCGTACAAGCGGCCGTCGGAGATTATCCTGATGGACGCGCTGCCCGCGACATCGACGGGCAAGTTGCTGAAGCACAAGCTCGCGGAGTCGCTGCGCGGCTGAGGCCGAGCCGTCGCCGCAAGCCAGTTCACTCAAACAAGACCGGAGAACACCATGCAGAAGAGAAACAGGACGGTGGCCGTCATTGGTGCCGGTGATTTTATCGGCGGCGAGATCGCCAAGAAGTTCGCCTCCGAAGGCTTCACGATCTTCGCCGGCCGCCGCAACGGCGACAAGCTGGCGCCGCTGGTCAAGGAGATCGAGGCCGCCGGCGGCGAGATCCATGCCCGCTCGCTCGATGCGCGCAAGGAAGAGGAGATCACGGCCTTCCTCAACGATGCCGACAAGCATGCGCCGCTCGAGGTTTGCATCTTCAATATCGGCGCCAACGTCAATTTCCCGATCCTGGAAACCACCGAGCGCGTGTTCCGCAAGGTCTGGGAGATGGCCTGCTACTCCGGCTTCCTGGCCGGGCGCGAGGCGGCGCGGCTGATGATGCCGCGCGGCGAGGGCAACATCTTCTTCACCGGCGCCACCGCGTCACTCCGCGGCGGCAGCGGCTATGCCGCGTTTGCCAGCGCAAAGTTCGGTCTGCGCGCCGTGGCGCAGGCAATGGCGCGCGAGTTGGGGCCGAAGAACATCCATGTCGCGCATCTGATCATCGATTCCGGCGTCGATACCGAATGGGTCCGGCAGCGCCGCATCGAGGCGCTCGGCCCGAACGCGCTCGACGATCCCGATCTCTTGATGCCGCCGGCATCGGTCGCGGGCGCCTATTGGCAGCTCTATCAGCAGCCGAAGAGCGCCTGGACCTTCGAGCTGGAAATCCGGCCCTTCGGCGAGAAGTGGTAGGGAGCCGGTCAGATGGAGCTCGCGCTATCCCCTGAAGATGCGGCGTTCCGCGATGAGGTTCGCGCCTTCATCAAGGACAACTACCCGGCGGAGATGCGCGTCGCCAATCCGGAGACCGATCTCTCCAAGGAGCAGATGCTGCTGTGGCATCGCATCCTGCACAAGAAGGGCTGGATCGCGCCGCTCTGGCCGAAGGAATATGGCGGGAACGGCTGGTCGATCACCCGCCGCTTCATCTTCGAGCAGGAGACGACGCGCGCCGGCACCATGCCGCCGCTGGCGTTCAGCGTCACCATGGTCGGCCCGGTGATCTACACCTTCGGCAACGATGCGCAGAAGAAGAAATTCCTGCCGCGCATTTTGTCCGGCGAGGACTGGTGGTGCCAGGGCTATTCAGAGCCGGGCTCCGGCTCCGACCTCGCGACCGTCCGCACCAAGGCGGTGCGCGAGGGCGATCATTACATCGTCAACGGTCACAAGACCTGGACCACGCTGGCGCAGCATGCCGACTGGATCTTCTGCCTGGTGCGTACCGATCCCACGGCCAAGCCGCAGTCCGGCATCTCGTTTCTCTTGATCGACATGAAGTCGCCCGGCGTCACCGTGCGCCCGATCATCACCATCGACGGCTCGCACGAGGTCAACGACGTCTTCCTGGAGAACGTGCGTGTCCCCGCCGAGAACCTGATCGGCGAGGAAAACAAGGGCTGGACCTACGCCAAATTCCTGCTCGGCAATGAGCGCACCAGCATGGCCGGCATCGGCCGCTCGACGCGCTACATCGCGCGGCTGAAGAAGATCGTGAAGGCGGAAATCCCCGAAGACGATCCGGCGCATCTGGAATTCATCCGGGACATCGCCCGCGTCGAGCTCGACGTGCTGGCGCTGGAGGCGACCGAGCTTCGCGTCGTCGCCCAGATGGCGCGCGGCATCGACCCGGGACCGGCCGCCTCGTTGTTCAAGATTCGCGGCACCGAAATCTTCCAGGATATCACCGAGCTGACGCATCGGGCGATCGGCAATTACGGGCTTGCGATCCGCGAGCATCCGGTCAGCGCCAACCACTTCATGCCGGGCCCCGACTACGGCCACACGGCGTCTGAGAAATATCTGAACTCGCGCAAGCTCTCGATCTACGGCGGGTCTAACGAGATCCAGCGCAACATCATCGCCAAGGCGGTGCTTGGACTCTAGCCACAAGCAACGAGGATCGGATGGATATCCAGTTCACGGAAGAGCAGGAATTGTTGCGGTCCAGCGTCCAGCGGCTGCTGCGCGACCAGTATGACTTTGACGCCCGCCGCAAGATCGTCGCGAGCGAGGAGGGTTTTGGCCGCAAGCAATGGGCTGAATTCGCCAGGCTCGGCCTGCTCGCCGCGCCGTTCTCGGAAGCGGTCGGAGGGCTCGGCGGCGGGCCGTTGTCGACCATGATCATCATGCAGGAGTTCGGCCGCCATCTTGTCGTGGAGCCCTTCGTCGAGACGGTCGTCGTCGCGGGTGGCTTGATCGAGCAGGCAGGTTCCGACGCGCAGAGGCAGGCGTTCATCGCCGACATCATCGCTGGCACGAAACTCTGGGCGCTGGCCTGGACCGAGAAGGGCTCGCGCTTCGATCTCGCCACCGTCACCACCACGGCGCGCCGCGAGGGCAACGATTATGTGCTCACCGGCGAGAAGACGACGGTGACCGCCGCGCCGTGGGCGGATTATCTGATCGTCTCCGCGCGCACCTCGGGCCATCGCCACGATCGTGGCGGCGTCAGCCTGTTCGTGGTCGATCGCCGGGCGGCCAATCTCGACCTGCAAAGCTTGAAGACGATCGATGGCCGCAGAGCGGCCGAGGTCAGCCTGCGCGGCGTGCGCGCGCAATTGCTGGGCAGTGAAGGCGAGGGCGTCGCCGCGTTGGAGGCCTGCCGCAACCGCGCCATCGGCGCGCTCTGCGCCGAGGCGGTCGGCGCGATCGGCGAACTGAACGCTGCGACCCTAGACTATTCCAAGACGCGAAAGCAGTTCGGCGTCACGATCGGCAGCTTCCAGGTGCTGCAGCACCGGATGGTCGACATGTTCATCGCGCATCAGGAGGCGTTGTCGCTGATGCAGCATCTCAGCCTCAGTCTCAATGACGATGAGGCCGGCGTGTCTCGGCTCGCCTCGGGTGCCAAGTCGAAGATCGGCTATGCCGGCAAGTTCGTCGCCGATCAGGCGGTGCAGCTGCACGGCGGCATGGGCATGACTGACGAGCTCAATGTCGGCCACTACTTCAAGCGGATTTCCTCCATCAACATCCAGTTCGGCGATCCCGCCTATCACGTGCTGCGCTATGCGCAGCTCGACGCGGCCGCCTAAGCCAGAGAGGCAAGCATGTCACAGGATGCAGTCATCGTTTCCACCGCGCGCACCGGCGTCGGCAAGGCCTATCGCGGCGCGCTGAACAACACCGACGGCCCGACCTTGGCCGGCCATGTGATGGCCGAAGCGGTGAAGCGTGCCGGCATCGCGCCCGGCGAGGTCGAGGACGTGGTGATGGGCTGCGCGATGCAGCAGGGTACCATGGTGATGAACGTCGCGCGCAAGGGTGCCATCCGCGCCGGGCTGCCGGTGACGGTCGCCGGCACCACCATCGATCGGCAATGCGCCTCCGGCCTGCAGGCGATCGCGGTCGCCGCCCGCTCTGTCATGCTCGACGGCGTCGAGATCGCGATCGGCGGCGGCATCGAGTCGATCAGCCTGGTGCAGAACGAGCACATGAACAGGTTCCACGCCGTCGACGACGAGCTGATGGCGATGAAGCCCGAGATGTACATGTCGATGCTGGAGACGGCGGAAGTCGTCGCCGAGCGCTACGGGATCGGGCGCGACAAGCAGGACGAGTACAGCCTCGAGTGCCAGCGCCGCGTCGGCGCCGCGCTGCAGGGGGGCCGCTTCAACGACGAGATCGTGCCGATCACGACCAAAATGGCCGTGGTCAACAAGGATACCAAGGAAGTCAGCTACCAGCAGGTGACGCTGGCGAAGGATGAGGGCCCGCGGCCGGATACCACGGCGGACGGGCTCGCCAAGATCAAGCCGGTGTTCGAGGGCAAGACCATCAGCGCCGGCAATGCCAGCCAGCTCTCGGACGGCGCCTCGGCCTGCGTGATCATGAGCGACAAGGTTGCCGCGCAGAAGGGCCTGAAGCCGCTCGGCATCTTCCGCGGCTTCGTCGCCGCCGGCGTCGAGCCGGACGAGATGGGCGTCGGCCCGGTTGCCGCGATCCCGCGGCTCCTCAAGCGGCACAACCTCAAGATCGACGACATCGATCTCTGGGAGCTCAACGAGGCCTATGCGGTGCAGGTGATCTATTGCCGCGACAAGCTCGGCATCGATCCGGACAAGCTGAACGTCAATGGCGGCTCGATCGCGATCGGCCATCCCTACGGCATGACCGGGGCGCGGCTCACCGGTCACCTCTTGATCGAGGGCCGGCGGCGCAAGGCGAAATACGGCGTGGTGACCATGTGCATCGGCGGCGGCATGGGCGCGGCGGGCCTGTTCGAAATCGTCCACTGAGCGGAAACGCGGGAGAGACTTGTGAAGACAGCAATCACTGAACTGTTCGGCATCCAGCATCCGATCATCCAGGGCGGCATGCATTTTGTCGGCTTCGCCGAGATGGCGGCCGCGGTGTCCAACGCCGGCGGCCTCGGCATCATCACCGGCCTGACCCAGAAGACGCCGGAGCTGCTGGCGAAGGAGATCGCGCGCTGCCGCGACATGACCGACAAGCCCATCGGCGTGAATCTGACCTTCCTGCCGAGCTTCACCGCGCCGCCCTATCCCGAATACATCGCTGTTATCCGCGAGGGCGGAGTCAAGGCGGTGGAAACCGCGGGCCGCAGCCCGGAGCAGTACATGCCGGCGCTGAAGGCGGCCGGCATCAAGGTGATCCACAAATGCACCTCGGTGCGGCATTCGCTTAAGGCCGAGAAGATCGGCTGCGACGCGGTCAGCGTCGACGGTTTCGAGTGCGGTGGCCATCCCGGCGAGGACGACATCCCGAACATGATCCTGCTGCCGCGTGCGGCGGACGAATTGAAGATCCCGTTCGTCGCCTCGGGCGGCATGGCGGACGCGCGCAGCCTTGTCGCGGCGCTGTCGATGGGTGCTGCCGGCATGAACATGGGCACGCGCTTCATCGCGACCAAGGAAGCACCGGTTCATCCCAATGTGAAGCAGGCGTTGCTCGACGCCGACGAGCTCGACACGCGCCTCGTGATGCGCGCGCTGCGCAACACCGAGCGGGTGCTGAAGAACAAGGGCGTCGATGAGCTGCTCGAGATCGAGCGCGAGAAGGGCGCCAGGCTGAAGATCGAGGACATCCACGAGCAGGTGGCCGGCGTCTATCCGAAGGTGATGATCGACGGCGAGATGGATGCCGGCGCCTGGAGCTGCGGCATGGTGGTCGGCCTGATCCACGACATCCCGACCGTCAAGGAGCTGATCGACCGCATCATGACCGAGGCCGAAGCGATCATCCGGCAGCGGTTGACCGGCTTCCTCGACGGCAAATTCGAAACCACGCCGGCCCGCGCGGTCGCCTGACGGGAGAGTGCCATGACCGAGCATGTCAAGGTTGAGATCGCCGCCGGCGTCATGACGCTGACCTTGCAGCGGCCCGAGAAGAAGAACGCGCTGACCGGCGCCATGTATGACGCCATGTCGCACGCGCTGAAAGAGGCCGAGACGGATCCGGCCGTCCGCGTCATCCTGTTCCAGGGCGACGGCGACAGCTTCACCGCGGGCAACGACCTCGCCGACTTCGCGAGCCAGGCACGCGGCGAAAGCGCGGTCGATAGCCCTGCGCATCGCTTCATCGAGACCATCAGCAAGGTCGGCAAACCGCTGGTCGCGGCCGTGCAGGGCAACGCGGTCGGCGTCGGCACCACGATGCTGCTGCATTGCGACCTGGTCTATCTCGCCGAGAACGCGCGGCTGATCACGCCCTTCGTCAACCTCGCGCTGGTTCCGGAAGCGGCGTCGAGCTGGCTGCTTCCCTTAAGGATCGGGCATGCGCGCGCCTATGCGATGTTCGCGCTCGGCGAACCGATGGACGCGCAGGGCGCGCTGGCATCGGGCCTCGCCAACGCCGCGGTGCCGCAGGCCGATCTGCGCAAGAAGGCGTATGACGCGGCTGTCGCACTGACCAGGCGGCCGGCGGGGTCGCTCAGCATGACCAAGAAGCTGATGCGCGAGCAGCAGAAGATCGCGGCGCAGATCGCCGAGGAAGGCGTGCTGTTCAAGGAGCGGCTGACGACGCCCGAGGCGCGCGAAGCCTTTGCCGCCTTCGCCGAACGGCGTCAGCCTGATTTCACCAAGCTGTCGGCCTGACCGACAGCGGAACTCACGGACACATCGAGGGAGTGAAAGCATGCGCGTCACCGGCAGCCATCAATACCCGACCATGGAATCCGTGATCTACGGCAAGCCGGCGGCCGAAGCGCTGCGCGAGGAGGTCGAGCGGCTGGATGCCAGGCGCGTCTATCTGATCGCCAGCCGGACGTTGAACACCACGACCGACGAGATCGAGAAAATCCGTCAAGCCCTCGGCGACCGCCACGCCGCGACCTTCGACGGCGTGCCGCAGCACACGACGCGGGACGTGGTGACGCAGATCGCGCGGCAGGCCAGCGAGGCCAAGGCGGACCTCGCCGTCGCGATCGGCGGCGGCTCGGTGGTCGATGCGGCAAAGATCTTGCTGATGTGCATCGAGCACGCGATCTTCGAGCCTGATGGCCTCGACGGCTTCGAGACCACGCCGGACCGCCGCTTCGGGCCATTCCGCACGCCGAAAGTCCGCATGATCGCGATCCCCAGCACGCTGTCCGGCGGCGAATACAATTCCGGCGCGCTGGTCACCGATACCAGCCGCAAGCTGAAGCAGATCTTCAACCATCCAATGATGATGCCGCGCAGCATCATCCTCGATCCCGCGATCACGAAATATACGCCGGAGAAGCTTTGGCTCGGCTCCGGGACGCGGGCGATGGATCACGGCATCGAGGCGATCTGCTCCAGCCGCCCCAACGTGCTGGTCGATGCGGTGTGCCAGCAGGGGCTGCGCAATCTGCACGACGGCCTGCTGCGCACCAAGGCCCATCCTGACGACGAGGCGGCGCGGCTGAGCTGCCAGCTCGGCTCCTGGCTGTCGGCGTTCGGATTGCAGTCGCGGGTGCCGATGGGCGCCAGCCACGCCATCGGCCATGTGCTCGGCGGCACCTGCGACGTGCCGCATTATTTCTGCACGGCGGTGATGATGCCGAGCGTGCTGCGCTACAACCGCCCGGCGACGGAGGCCGCCCAGCAATCGATCGCCGCTGCGCTCGGCGCGCCGGGGCGCGATGCCGGCGAGGCGTTTGCGGCGTTCATCGCGGAGCTCGGCCTGCCGCGGCGGCTTGCCGATGTCGGCGTCGGCGAAGATCGGTTTGAGCTGATCGGCCGGAACGCCATGCTGTCGATCTTCACGCGGGCCAACCCGCAGCCGATCCGCGAACCCGCCGACGTCGTCAAGATCCTGAAGCTCGCCGCCTGAGGCATCAGCACCGGAGCAGCCGCCATGGCCGCCTTGCGCATCTTCTCCTATTTGCCGAACCCGCGAGTCTGGAAGGCAACCATCGCGGCGCGGTTCTGCGGCGTCGATGTCGAGGTCAGGGGCGCCTCCGGCAAGGAATTGCGGGACTGGCTGTGGGATTACGACGCGCGTCCGTTAGCAGAGGACGAACGCGCCTCGCTGTCGTCGCTGGCACGAACCGGGCGGGTCGGACTGACCGGCGCGCAGCTGTTCAAGACCGACGCGTTCATGGCGGCGCAGCCGTTCGGTAATGTGCCGGCCGCGTTCGGTGCCGACGGCAAGGTCGGGATCTTCGAATCGAACAGCATCATGCGCGCGGTGGCGCGGCTCGGCGAGGCAGCATTCCCGCTCTACGGGCGCGACGCCTATGAGGCGTCGCGGATCGACAGTTTTCTCGATGTCAGCCTGGTGTTCGCGCGGGACTCGCAAATCTATCTGCTGGCGCTCTCGGGCGGCAGGGTCGATGCGGCCATTCATGCGCGCGCCAAGGATGCGTTCGCGATCTATGCGTCCGGCATCGAGCAGGCGCTGTCGCCGCGGCGGGAGGCGCTGGTCGGGAACGGTATCTCGATTGCCGACATCTGCTTTGCCGCCGAACTCGCGCTGTTCATGAATGAACATGCGCGGACCGAGCAGCTGAAAAAGCAAGGATTGGCGAAAATCCTGCATTCGGGCGTGCAGGATGAGTATCCGCTGATGTTCGCTCACTTTGATCGCCTGATCGCGCATGAGCACGTCGGGCTGGACCTCAAGCCTTATGTCGAGAAGCTGCTGTCGAAGGCGGCCGCCTGACCATGAAGGCCATAGGCCGCAACGCGGAGGGTTGATCGCATGACCGCACCTGTCTGTCTGATATCCGGCGTTGGGCCCGGCACCGGTTCGGCGCTCGCCAGGAGGTTTGCCGAGGGCGGCTATCGTGTCGCGCTGCTCGCCAGGAACGAGGCGCGTCTCGCCGCGCTCGAGCAGCAGCTGCCGGGCGCAAAGGCCTATCGATGCGACGTGTCCGATCCCGCGCAGGTCGAGGCGGTGGCCTCGGCCGTGGAGCGCGATCTCGGCAGCCCGGGCGTCGTGATCCACAACGCCGTCGGCGGCGCGTTCGGCACCTTCCGCGAGATCGATCCGGAGATTCTCAATCGCAACTTCCAGGTCAACACGATGGGACTGTTGTACCTGGCAAGGCGATTTGCCCCGGCGATGATCGCTGCCGGCAAGGGCGCCATCGTTGCGACCGGCAACACCTCGGCGTTGCGCGGCAAGGCCGGCTTCGCGGGGTTCGCGCCGACCAAGGCAGCGCAGCGAATTCTCGCCGAGGCGATGGCGCGCGATCTGGGGCCGCAAGGGGTTCATGTCGCCTATCTCGTGATCGACGCCGTGATCGATCTGGAGTGGACGCGCAAGCGCTGGCCGGAGCGGCCGGACGACTTCTTCATCAAGCCGAAAGCGATCGCCGACGAGGTCTGGCACGTCGCCCATCAGGATCGCAGCGCGTGGTCGTTCAATGTCGAGATCAGGCCGTTCGGCGAAGCCTGGTAGCGCCGCGCGCCGGTCGCAAGAGTTGGTCAATTCATAAAAGCCCAGGGGAGAATTTCATGTTGTTGAAGACGTTTGCCGTGTCCGTTGCGATGCTCGCGGCGCTTGCCGCGGCTCCGGTCCGCGCCGAAACTCCGGGGGTCTCGGAATCGGAGATCAAGGTCGGGGCGACGTTCCCGTTCAGCGGCCCGGCGTCTCCGCTCAGCAACACCGGCAAGGGCCTGATCGCCTACGTCCATTCCGTCAATGACCGCGGCGGCATCAACGGCCGCAAGATCAACCTCATCACCTATGACGATGCCTACACGCCGCCCAAGGCCGTGGAGCAGACCCGCAAGCTGATCGAGAGCGACGAGGTGGCGTTCCTGTTCAGCCCGCTCGGCACGCCCGGCATCGGCGCGACCATCAAATACGTCACCGCGAAGAAGGTGCCGCATCTGTTCGTCGTCAGCGGCGCGACCAAGTTTACGAATTTCGCGGAATTTCCGCTGACCACCACGGGACTGCCGAGCTACAACACCGAAGGCAAGATCTACGCAAAATACATTACGCAGACGGCGCCCGATGCGAAGATCGCGATCCTCTACCAGAACGACGATCTCGGCCGCGATTTCGTCGCCGCGTTCAAGGAGGTGTTGAAGGCCGATTTCGACAAGAAGGTGGTGACGTCTCCCTATGAGGTCACCGAGCCGACCATCGAATCCCGCGTGGTGACGTTGAAGGCGTCGGGTGCGCAGGCGTTCCTGATCGCCGGCACACCGAAATTCGTGGCCCAGGCGATCAAGAAGGCGAACGAGATCGGCTGGTCGCCGCTGACCATCGTCAACTATGTGTCGAGCTCGGTGTCCGCGACCATCGTGCCGGCGGGCGCGGACAAGGCGGTGGGCGTTGTCGTGGCGACCATCACCAAGGATCCGAACGACAAGAAGTGGGCCGACGATCCCGGCATGAAATGGTATCGCGCCCATTTCGAGAAATATCTCCCAGGCGCCGATATCGGCGACAACAACTATCTGTTCGGCACCCAGCAGGGCCAGATCCTGGAGCAGGTGCTGAAGCAGTGCGGTGACGACCTGTCGCGCGAGAACATCGTGAAGCAGGCGCGCAACATCAGAGGGCTCGTGCTGCCGACGCTGATGCCGGGCATCGCCATCAACACAGGCCCCGACAACAGCATGGCCTATACGCAGCTTCAGCTGCAACGCTGGACCGGAAGCTCATGGGAGCAGTTCGGCGGCGTGCTGAGTGCCGACCTGAACTGAACCGGGTCGACCGAGGCTAGTGGAGCCGTCGCGCGATCGGCTTCGCCAGCGTGCCTTGCCACTCCCGCTGCGCTGGTCGGTCGCTTGACCGCAGGCTGTTCAGCAAGGCGGTGGTCTTCGGCTGGACCCGCGAGCCGTCGATCACCTCGAGCCGGCCGCAGCGGTTGAGCGTGTGCAGCTTGCGTCCGGTCCACAGCGGCCCGGGTTTGAGCAGATGGCGCACGGCCTGCCGGTAGGTGGTCGGCGACAGTTCGAGCACTTCCGCAAGTCCGAGCGCCGCGCCGTACCCGTTGCTGCAGTCCTGCACCGGCCGCCACAGCTTGCCGTTGATGGTCACGAAATTGCCGGCCGGCCGCGTCGTCGCGCGATCCATCAGGATCGGATTGCTTGCATGCGGCCGCCACGGGCCGAACAACTGCTCGGCGTAATAGATCGCCAGCGTGTCGGAATATCCGCCGGTGCCGTCGCGCCAGGCTCCGAACATGTAGTAGAGGCCGTCATGCTGCGTGATGGTCGCGTCGGCGAGTTCGAGCCCGGACAGCAGCGTGCCTTGCCGTTCCCACTTGTCGGGAAAGCGAACGCATTTGTAGATCGGGACATCCCGATGCGCGGTGCTCTCCGGGATCATCCACAGCTCGCCATTGTTCTCGATCAGGAACGGGTAGGACAGGTGCCAGGGCTCTTCGAGCACCGGCAGCACGGTGCCGACCGGACCCTTGCTGTCGAATTCGATCGCGGAGATGATGCCCTTGCCGGTTCGGTGGTCGAGATCTTCGAAGAACACGAAGGTCCTATCCTGCCACTTCACCGGGACGGGATCGGCATAGAAGTGATTACCGGGATCGCCGAGCACGTTCCAGGCAGGTCCCGACAGGTCACCGGTCCGCCAGACATCCGCGTTGTCGGCGTAGCGCCAACCGACATGCCAATGCGGCGCGTAGCAGCAGAGACGATAGATTTCCTTCGCGATCGAGGTCGCGACGCCGCGCACGACAAAGGGCGCGGGATTTCGTGGCGCGCTGGCCGCCGGCACCGCCAGTTGCGGGACCAGTCGCGGAGCCCCCGACAATATCGGCGGCAGCATGGACAAGGTGCGCGCCATCACCGTTTCGAGCCCGCCGCTCAGGCCGGCGGCGATTTCCGCCGAGGGATGGCCGCGGTCCATCACCGCGCCGTCGAGCTCGTTGACGATTTCAATCACCGGCAGGTCGCCGGCGAGAATGGCGGCCAGTGCGGCGGCTTCGCCCGCCTGTCCGTTGAAGCGTGGACGGAGATAGAGCCTGGCGGAGCAGTTCGGGTCCCGCTCGGCAGTGGTGAAGTCGACCACCACATCGGGGTTGCCCATGCGCGGCCGTTCCGCAATCGTCTTCAGCCTGTCGACATCACCCGCCTTGCCCTTGCGCAGCACGATGCGCTCGAGCTCGAACAGCATGTCGAGGCCGGCGAGCCTCGGCCCCGGCGTCGTCGTCCAGGCGATTTGAACGGGAATATCCTGATCGTTGACGCGCAGCGTCTCGCGGCGCATCCAGAGTCGCGCCTGCGCGCGATCGCAGCGAAACTCGATAATCATGTCCAGCCCAATTTCCTAGTGCGCGTCCACTCCCACGGCGTTGCCGAGAATGCGGACGTATTCCTCTATCATGGCATCCAACGAATAACGCGACTTCAGGCCCACGGCACTTTGCCGCAGCTGGTTGCTCAACAAACGATCGGTCAGGACTTTCGACACGGCGGCCGAAAACTCCGCCTCGTTAGCCGCGTCAACGAACACCGCCGCGGGCTGTCCCTGGTAGGACAGCACCTCGCGCAGCACGGGCAGATCGTTGACGACGCAGGGAATGCCGGCGCTCGCGGCTTCCACCGCGGCGAGGCCGAAGGTTTCGGCCTGCGTCGGAAATACGAAGACGTCGAGGCACGCCAGGAATTCGGCCATCTGGCGCGGTGGAATCTCGCCGATGAAGTGCAGCCGGTCCGCGACCTTCAGCTCGTTTGCCAGGGCTCGCAGCCGTTCCTCGTCCGCGCCTTGTCCGGCGAGGGCAAGATGCCAGGATTGGTCGGAAGCCAGCAGGCGAATTGCCGCATCGAGCCGCTTGTGCGGATGCAGCCTCGCCGCGCAGCCGAGCAGCGTGCGATCCGGCGGCAGTCTGAACTGCTGCCGCGCGACGTCCTTCGGCAGGCTGCGCGACTTGTCGTCGAAGCCATGCGGGACGTGCGTCATGCGCGCGCGATAGGTCGCGGGGTAGCGGGCGTATTCGCGTTCCATGTCGCGCGAGTTCAGCGTGATGCACTGGAAGAAGCCGGTCGAGCCCATGAAGATGTCGGCGGCGCGCACCGGCATGCTCATCGACATCGCCGAGGACACCTGATTGGCGATGACAGGAGCGCGGCAGACGAGCCGCGACACGCCTCCGCCGATCACATTGCCGAAGTGCTGGAAGGTCAGCACGACATCGGGCCTGATGGTCCTGAGATGACCGGCGAGCGTCCACAGCATCCGCAGCAGGGCCAGGGGATTTCCCGGGCGGGTCTGCGCGCAATAGAAAGTATTGGGCGGCTCGTCGAAGGAATCCGATTTGCGGAAGAAGAACAGGTTGGCGACGTCATAGCCGCGCGCGGTGAGGCCAGCGCCGACGAGCCGCGATATCTCCTGCGCGCCGGCGTTCTCGGCCTGGGTCTGCACCAGGACGACACGCAGCTTTGGCTTGCCCACGTTCGATTGATCGCGTGATGCGGTCGATGCCTCGCGCAATTCTATGCTTGGCCTGTAATGGAGCACGGCTTCCTCACCCGTCGAAGGAATGAAATCGCCTCCCTCGCTATTGCGCGCGTACTTATCACGCGAAGCGCGCTCGTAGACCGAGTAGCGCGTGTTGAGGTTACTGCTCATTTAGTGCGATCAGACATTGCCAGCAATCGAGAGCCATTGTTTCACACATAGGGTACAGCCGGCTCGTTAACTAATTGGTTACGTCCGCATGAGGAGGGGGTAACCGTGGATTAACCATAGATATTTACGTTGGAGCAGTACTGTCAGTTGAATTCGAGTAACAGCCCCATGAAGTTCGGTAGCCGCGTAGGCCCGAGACGTTCCGAACCCACGGAACCCGCCGCGTCGTGGGAAGCTGCCGGCGTGCCGACCAGCCGATCCTCTGCGGAAACCACCAAGGGCGTGCTTAGCATTCCCGGCGTGGTGGCTTTTTTCCGCGAGAACGGTCAACGCATTCTGATGCTCGCCGCGGTGATCTTCGCGGTCGGCGTCATTCTGCTGATGTTGATTCCGGCGCGCTATGCCGCGACCGCGCTCGTCGTGGTCGATCCGCGCGAGCAGCGCGTGACCACCGATCAGGACGTCCTGCCGGGGATCGGTCAGGATGCCGCAGCACTGCAGAGCTATGTCGAGATCGCCAAATCCGACGGATTTCTCGGGCCGCTGATCGAGCAGCTCAAGGTCGCCGAGGACAGCGACATCTCCGGCGGCAGGACCGACCCGACGCGCCTGCTCGACCGGTTCCGCAACCGGCTCGACATCTCCCGGCGCGGATTGACCTATGTCATCGCCATCAAGTTCACGTCCAACAACCCGCAGCGTGCGGCCTATTACGCCAATGCGGTGGCTGAGGCGTTCGTCGCCAGCCAACGTGGCACGCGCAGCGTGGCGACCGACGAAGCCGCCGACTGGCTGAAGAGCCGGCTCAAGACATTGAACGACCGCCTGCGGTCTTCGGAAGATGCCGTTGCGAAGTTCAAGCTCGAGCACCGGATCGTCAACGCCGGCAAGGAATCGACGACGCAGCAATTGCGCGTTACGGATCTGACCCAGCAGGTCGCCGCCGCGCGCGCCCGCACCGAGGAGGCCAAGGTTCGCTACGAGCAGCTGCAGCGCGACCTGAAGGCCAATGTCGACGGGCCGGTCAAGCAGGACCTGCTGAGTGCGCTGCGCGCCCAGCGCTCCGCGCTCAACGACCAGATCGCACAGAAGCGCGGGGTGCTGGGCGATCGTCATCCGGACCTCGTGATGGCTCTCAGCCAGCTCAGCGATCTCAACCGACAGATCGAGATCGAGCGGAAGAAGAACATCGACACCGCGAAGTCGGAGTATGAAGCGCAGCGCGATCAGCAGAAGGCGCTCGAGGATCAGCAGAAGGCGGTCGAACAGCAAATCCTGGTCGACGGTCAGGCGCTCGTCAAGCTGCAGGAATTGCAGCGCGACGCCGATGCCAACAAGAATATCTACGAGCAATTCCTCTCGCGCTACAAGACTACCGACGAGCAGCGGCTGCTGCAGAGCTCGCAGACCAAGGTCGCATCGCCTGCGACGCCGCCGGTGCGCTCGACGCTGCCGCCGCTTCCGCTGTTGCTGGTCGCGCTCGCGATCGTCTCGCTGCTGACATCGACGGCGATCGTCGCCGTTCCCGGTCTGAATCTGAAGCAGCTCCCGATCAAGGCCATTCCGCCGCTTCGTCGGGCCGAGGCGCCCGCGCCGCCGGCGCGTGCCGCGCCGCAACCAGCGCCGCCGCCGGGATTGCCGGTGCTGGCCCGCATTCCCAACATGGTGTCGCCGGACGCCGTCAGGAGCGTCTGGCAGACCCCGATCTCGTCGACGGCCGAACCCGATCTCAGTCCGCATCTTCAGCTGCTGATCGAGAACATCGAGCAGCTTTCGGGAGAGCACGGCAAGGTGGCGCTGTTGCTGTCGGTCGAGGCCGGTGCGGGCGGCAGCACCGTTGCACGGTCGCTGAACCGATCCGCCGTCAAGAACGGCATGCTCAGCGTCCTGATCGAGGTGGAATCCAGGCGCGCCGAGGCCGCGCCGCCGCAAGGATCGGGCATCATCAAGGCCGACCTGCCGTCGGTCGTCGAGCTGCTGGGCGCCAGCAGCAAGGCGCCGCCCTATCCGCCGGACGATATTCGCGCCGATTTCGGCTTGATCATCGTCGACGCATCGTCGCTTGCCCTTCAGCCGGCCGCGGTGGCGCTGGCTGCCCATGCCGACCTCGTGATCCTCGTGGTTCGCGAAGGTGCGGCCAACTCGGCCGCGATCGGCAAGGCGCGGGCCGATCTATCCGGCTATGGTTCGGTCCCGACCGCGCTGGTCGTCAATCGCGTGGCGGTCGATGCCGCCGTTCGCGGTCGCCAGGGCGAGGCGCTCGGCCTGGCGAGCCGAAGGCGGTTCGGCTGAAGCTAGCGCCTTTTCCGTTCCGATAGTATCGGAACGCGGCTCTTCGCTCGAAAAACGCTCTAGTCGTTGCTGTCCGCAACGCGGACCGCGTAGGCGTCACCTTTCGACGGCCACAGATGCGACAGCACCAGAATGGATGGGTCGACGCCGGTCCGCCGCCGGCACAGCACGTTGAGCGCGATGGTGGCGACGACCAGCGAAACCGTCGCTGAGATCGCGGCGCCGAGCACGCCGAGCCACGGGATCAGCACGACAAATCCCAGCAGCCGTAGCGCCACATTGGCCGCGACGACGGGAACATAATCACGCTCATGGCCTGTCAGCTGCAGAACAGCGGCAGAGGGTCCGCCTGCCGCCTGGAAGGCCGTTCCGATCGCGAGCACGATCAGCACCCACTGCTGCGCCGCGAAGTGCGGCCCGAACAGGCCGAGCAGATAGGGGGCGCCCACCCAGACGATGACGAGCCCGCTGAGCACGCAGAGCGCGGTCACCTCGGCCATCAGCTTCAACGTATGTTCGAGCTCGCCGTGGTTCTTGCTGAAATACAGCGAGGGGAGCCGGCGCGCGCCGAACGTGTAGAGCGCAGCCGACAGCATCGCGAAGATGTTCGCCAGCCGCGAGGCGGCGAAATAGACGCCGGCGGTTGCCGGATCCAGCATCCAGTAGACCAGGATGACGTCGAAATACTGGTTTGCCGCTTCGAGAATGGAGGCGAGCCAGAACCGGAATGCGCTCTTGTTCCAGCGCGAGGCCTCGAAGCGCGCCGTGACCGACCGCAGGTTCGGCAGCACCCGCACGATCGATACGATCTGCACGACGAGCCCGAGGGCCATGGCGGCCGACATCGCGCTGAACAGCTCGGCGGGGGTGAGCTGCCGGTGGCCGAACAGCACCGCGATCAGGAACAGGACGACGGCGACGCGCCAGAAGAACTCTCGATTGCCTTCACCCATCAGGATACTGACCAGCGATCGCGCGATCTGGCTGCCGAGCATCAGCCCTGCATTGATCGCGGTGAACGCCGAGACCGACAGGATCAACAGCCACCACTCGCCGCGAATGCCTGCCACCGCGGCGATCGCGGCGATCGAAATCAGCATCCCGATGGCGGAGTTCTTCAGGCTCGACAGCAGCACACCCTTGGTGAACTCGGCCTCGCCGCGCACCTCATACTCGTTGAGAAACCGAACCAGGAGCAGCTCCTGGCCGACCAGGCCCACCACCGAGGCGATCTGGGCGACAGAGAGCAGGGTTGCGAAGTTTCCAAACGCGTCCGGCGTCATCGCCCGCGCGGCGAGCGAGAACAACGCGAATGCGAGCCCGCCGCTACCAACCTTGAGCAGGATGGTCCCGGCAACGCCGCGCGTAACGTCGCGCCGTAACAATTGGAGCACGGAGGCAATCACCAGAGACGTCTCAATATCCAGTCGGGCTGTTGACCGCAGCAATCGGTGAAGCCTGGAGTGTTAATGTTCTCTTGCTAAGATTCCGTTCCATTCGAATGGCTGCCGGGCCCAACGCAGTTGTGAACAGGGCCAGGTCGCGTTGCTCCATTCTGGAACGGCGCCGTCTGCCCTGTCTCCAAACGGCGCAGGTTGGATTTGCCTCCAGCGTCCAGTCCAGTGGTGCGGACCTTACCGGAAGAGACCGCGCTTGCGCGTCAACGCCATTTGTCGCTGCTCGATGGCCTGGCAATTGCCTCGCCATCCCGCTGCGGAGCCTGCAAAGGTTCGGTTTCATGGCCGACCGCCGTGCAAGCCATGTGCCGAGAGACCGCTGATCGTGGTCCGGACGTTTTCATTAACCGCAATTCTGGAACTCGCCGTGTTCGATCGGCAAGGCGGCACCGCAGGCAAGGAAATTGCAGTCCTGCGGCCAACCAGAGCTTTTCCCGTTCCGATGGAATCGGAACGGGGCTCTAGATTCTTGTTTTGACGCGTTTTCTTCACGCGAACCGGTATCCACTTCGCTCGAAAACGCTCTAGCCGTCGGAGCGGACGAACATGATTGCCGAGAAAAGTGCGACCAAGCCAATCGTGGCCTGCGAGACCGAGGTCATCGAAGCGGACGTCGCAATTGTCGGAGCCGGTCTGGCAGGCTCGCTCGCAAGGGCTGTGCTCGCCCGAGCCGGATACCGCGTCGTCCTGATCGACAAGCGATCGATCCCGCCGGACGAATTCCGGGTTGAAAAAATCGCCGGACGGCAGATCGATATCCTCCGCCGCCTCGGCTTCATCGACGACGTCGAGGCCATTGCCGCGCCCTATGACCGGGTGCTCAACATCAGGGGCGGCAAGCTGGTCGATATCGGCGTCGGCCGGTCCTACGGGATTTCCTATGCCAACCTCGTCAACATGGCACGCGGCCTGACGCCTGATGCGTCGACCTTGCTGCTCGACCAGGTGACCAATGTCAGTTGCAGCGAGGAACGTCAGCAATTGACGCTGGCCTCGGGAAAACGCGTCGTCTCGCGTCTGGTCGTTCTGGCGACCGGCATGGCGAACATGCTCGGCCACAGTCTCGGAATGCGCCGGCAGATGCTTGCTGCGCGCCACTCGGTCTCGTTCGGCTTCACGATCGCACGGCCGGACAACGCGCCGTTCGATTTCGATGCGCTGACCTGCTATGGCGAGCAGGCGGCTGACGGCGTCGACTATCTCAGCCTGTTTCCGATGTCGGGCGGCATGCGGGCGAACCTGTTCATGTTCCGCGATCCGACCGATCCGATCATGCGCGAGCTGCGCCGCGACACCAGACGAACGCTGCTTCGCCTGATGCCGGGATTGCAGCCCAATCTCGGGGATTTCGAGGTGGTCGGCCAGGTGCAGAACTGGGTCATGGATCTGACCGTGACCGAGGGCCATCTGCAGCCCGGCGTCGTGTTGATCGGCGATGCGTTTCAGACCAATTGTCCCGCAGCCGGAACCGGCGTTGGCCGACTGCTGGTGGACGTCGAACGTCTTTGCACGGACTATGTGCCGCGCTGGCTGAAGACCGCCGGTATGGGCGCGGACAAGATTGCGCAGTTCTATTCCGATCAGGACAAGCTCGCCGCGGATCAGCACTCGCTGCACCTGGCGAGCTTCCGCCAGGCCTTGACGTTGAACACCGGTGTGCGCTGGAACTTGCGGCGGAAGCTGCACTTCCTGCGCCGCATGATCACACACCGGGTGGACCGGATTCATCCGGGATGGGTGATGCGCGTCCGCAGCGCGCTCCGCTGATCGGGCTGCCAGCGCCGGGCGGCGCTAGCGCGTGCCGGTCGAGGTGCGGACCGGCCTGAAATCGGTCACACGCTTGGCGGCCTGCTTGATCCAGGGCGCCTGCTTCAAGGCAAACAGCGCGAGCGAGCCGGCTGCGCTCCCGGCCTGCGTCACGGCCGACATCGGGGTCGGCTGACCGCCGAAGTACGTCTTGTAGGGTTCGTCACCGATGGTGAAGTCCAGCACCCGGCCGCCGCGCTCGATGCAATCCCTGGCGACGCTCTCGAATGTCAGCGCGCCGATCGATTGGCTCTTGTACCCCTCGACATCAAACGCCGTCATGACGACAAGGAGGCTGTCACGGTGAACCAGCCCAAGGGCCGCCGCGATGACTTTGCCGTCCATCTTCATGGCGTAGAGCCGGGTAAACGAGCCCATGCCGCGAAGCGCCACGCTCGAGTAGAAATCGAAATACTCCGGTCGCTGCAATAGGTCGCCATCACCCTGTTCGTGAAACCGCGGACCGCGAAACTTTCTCATCGTCTCCATGGCTTCGCCGACGGAAGCGCTATCGTCGCAGCATGAGAAGGTGAGTGTGCCTTTCTTGTGGATCTGGCGCCATTTCTTTGCCAGCTCCTTCTGGTACGACTTTCCCATTGCATTGATCTGCCATTGCTCGAACGGCGCGACCAGGACCGTCGCGTAAGCATTGGTATCCATCAGGCTGCGATGGGGCGCTCCCAGCAGATTCTCGATCGGCATCCTCGCATCGAGCAGCTTGGGTATGCGCAGCAGGTCGAACGGCCGCAGCAACTGTCGAAGCCTTTCGCAAGCACGCTGGTCTTGCAGCAGGTCGGTGAAGGTCGCGATGCTGCACACCGGCGACAAATAGTCGGACACGCGGAGATCGGCGAATTCGATGGTGCGCATCGGGCCGCGCCGCACGCGCAGCATCGGCAGCACGGCCGCAAGCGACCTGTTCGCACGATGGCGGACGGCGACGACCAGCGGTTTGGCCGACGCAGCGGGAGCGAGCTTGCGATAAAGGCTGTCCAGCCATATCGGATGCTGGAAGGCGGTCGCGTCCGAGCCTTCAAATAATTTGACGTACTCTTCAGACAGGAAGTCGAATGCGTCGTCGATGCTGACATCGAACGCGTCATCATTCTTGTTCATGTGAGACCAAACAAAACGACAGTTTCAAAGCGCCGATTGTATCCGGCACGCCGCCCTTATAGCAAAGGTCGATCGGCTCGGGCAGCGGCAGAATACGATTTGTATTAATGTAATGCCTCGACCTTTGCACATTGTTGCTGGGGCGGGCCATTGCCGTCATCGCATCGACTGCGATCGGCTGTCATCTCAACGTGGCCGGGTCCGAGGGATCAGCATCGTTAACAATCCTTTAAGGATGCGTTCAATCGCGCCGTGGTGAGATATCGCACCCGGTCTGGACCGGATATTGCAGTTAAGGGCTCGCAAGTCCTGGAGTCCCGCCGAAATGCTGAGTCACAACCAAAAAACCCGCGCTTCCTACGCAATTTCGTTCCCGCAGGCCGACCGCAAGCCGGCTCGGCGTCTCAATTCGGACATGGCTGCTCCGCCTGTCCGGATTTGCGACATATCGCGGGCCGAGCGGATGTCCCCGGCGCCGGCACAGATCGGATCATTGCCACACGGCGCGCCGGAGCGGCGTATCAATCCTGTCGGCAGGGCTGCGACTGCCGGTGTTCCCCGGGCAACCATCGGTGGACTGCGGCTCGCCGTGCTCGATCGCGAGCAGACCGCCGAGTTCATGGTCGAGGCTGTGCATCCGAACCGGCGTGCCAATCGTCCGCTGTATCTGACCTCCGCCAATGGCGAGGTGCTGTCGCGCTGCTCGACCGAGCCGATGACGGACCGGCTGTTCCGTACCGCCGACCTGATCAACGCCGACGGGCAACCGCTGGTCATGGTGTCCAAGCTTCGGTCGCCGAATCCGCTTCCCGAGCGCGTCGCGACCACGGACCTGTTTCACGACGTCGCGCGCAAGGCGGAAGAACTCGGGCTGACTTTCTATCTGTTCGGCGCCAACGAGACCGAGAACAAGGCTGCCATCGCCAATGTCCGCCGGGCCTATCCGGCGCTCAAGATCGTCGGCCATTCGCATGGCTATCTGCGCGGTGACGCGCTGCGGGCCAAGGTCGACGAGATCAACGCTCTGGCGCCGGATTTTCTCTGGGTCGCGCTCGGCGTGCCCTATGAGCAGGCTTTCGTCGACGAATTCATGCCTCGGCTCGGCAATGTCGGCGTCATCAAGACCTCGGGCGGGCTGTTCAACTTCCTGTCCGGCTCGCGGCCGCGTGCGCCGAGATGGATGCAGATCGTCGGTCTCGAGTGGGCCTGGCGCCTGTGGCTCGAGCCGCGGCGGCTGTTCTGGCGCTACCTGACGACCAACCCGCACGCGCTCTATCTGCTGTTCAACCGGACCCGATCCTCCTCAACGAAGGACTGACGCCTCTCACGAGTGCAATGTGCTGCTCCGATCCACCGGAGCAGCAAGCTCATTCCATGAGCGGGGTACAACTGAATGGACGGACGTGCGATTGACAGCTCGATCTGGCAGGCACCCGGCGTCGGGGCGGAGAATTTCGCCAGGACCGTCGTCGGTTGGTCGATCACCATCAATGTGATCATGTCGATGGGGACCTTCCACGCCGCGCTGCTTCCGACCGAGTTGACCCTGGTGCAGCAGGCCGTCGCCCTGTTGATGTGGGGCGTCCTGATTTACGCAAGCCTGTTCATCCGTCCCTGCCTGCGGCTGGCCCTCAATCTCGACATGCTCGTGATCGTCGCGTTCTATGCGTTCGCCACTGTTTCCGTGCTGTGGACCAACCTCGGCGTGGCGGCCCTGATGAAGGCCGCGGCGCTCGCAATCACGACGCTTGGCGCGTTCTGCATGATCACCCGCGTCGATATCGACGACATCGTGACATCGGCCACTCGCGGCCTGTTCGTGCTGATCGCGGCCTCTGCGCTCTGTGCGGTGATCCTCCCGGACATCGGGGTCGATCAGACCTGGATGCACAAGGGGCAGTGGCAGGGGGTCTTCGAGTCGAAGCAAACCCTCGGCTTCGCCGGCGCCTATCTCATGTTCTTCGCCTGCTATCGAAAGATAGCGGGACAAGGATGGCTGCCGTTCCTCGTGACGTTCGTGCTGGCCTCGACCTGCGTCATGCTGTCGGAGTCGCGCGGCGCCGGCGCCCTGTCGCTGGCTGCCTGCGCGCTGCTGCTCACCTCCCTGTGGTCGGTCCGGTGCATGCAGGTCTACGCGATCCTGCCATGTGTCATGTGCGTCGCGGCCGCGCTATTGATCCTGTATTTCTACACGACCGGATACGATTCGATTCATGCCTTCGACACGACGATCGACTTCACCGAGCGAACCTTCATCTGGCAGTACGCCATCAGCCATTTCGATGACGCGCCGCTGTTCGGATTTGGCATCAACGGATTCTGGACCAATCCGGCGATCTACGACTATTTCAACCAGAACCACGGCTGGGTGCTCGACAATTATCACAACGGTTATATCGCCATTCTCGTCGAGACCGGATTCCTGGGCTATTTCCTGTTCACGGCGAGCGTCTTCCTGTTTTCCTACAAGGTGCTCTGCCTGATCGTAGGGCGGGCGATCGACCGTCTGCACTGCGCGTTGATCATCGGGTTCGTCTTCCTCAACTGCCAGACCAATTTCACCGAGACGGTCTTCCTTCGCTCGACGATGTTCACGTCGGTGCTGCTGATCGCCTTCTTCCTCGCCATTTGCCGGCCGGTGCCGTCATCGCGCGTAGAGCCGCGCGAGTTGGAGCAGCCATGACCGCGTTCCGATTGCTTCTGCAAAGAGCCTTCGTCATGCTGGCGGCGGCGGCACTTGCTCTCCCGCTGATCGCGCCGGCGAACGCTGCGGGGCAGGGGGCATCGCCGGACGCCGCGCCATTGGGGCGCGGCATCAATATTCTCGGCTATGACGGCATCTGGGAAGGCTACCGGAACGCGCCGTTCCGGCTGGAAAACCTCGCCGCGATTCGCAGGGCCGGATTTTCCCATGTCCGGATCAACTTCTTCGGCTTCAGGCATATGGAGTCCGGCAACATCCTCGATGATGCCGTCCTGCGGCGCCTCGATGCCGTGATCGAGCAGGTGCTGGAGAATAGGCTCGTTCCGATCCTCGATGAGCACGACACCGATCTCTGCCAACGCGACGTGGCCGAATGCGGCGTGAAGCTCAAGGCATTCTGGCGCCAGATCGCATCGCGCTATGCGGGGAAATACCCGGCGCTGGTGTTCGAGATCCTGAACGAGCCCGGCGGCAACATGACCTCGGCCGAATGGAATGCGCTGCTCGGCGATTGTCTTGCCATCATCCGGGATACCAACCCGAAGCGCAATGTCGTGGTCGCGATCCTGAACACCGAGGAGCTGCCGATCGATCAGCTGGTGCTGCCGGCCGGCGACCGAAACCTCATCGTCACATTCCACTATTACCTGCCGCTGCAATTCACCCATCAGGGCGCGCCGTGGTCGCCGACCTTCTCGAAGATCGGTCCGTTGCGCTGGGGCTCTGCGGAAGACGAAGCCAGGGCCTCGGCCGATTTCGACAAGATCCGCTCCTGGTCCGAGAAGGAACAGCGCCCGATCTATCTTGGCGAGTTCGGTGTCTATGAACGTGCGCCCGCGGAGAGCCGCGCGACGTATCTGTCGTTCATGGCGCGACGCGCGGAACGCAATGGCTGGGCGTGGGCGTACTGGCAGTTCGACCACGATTTTGCGGCATTCGACGGCGCCCGGCAACGCTGGAAGGCGGACATCCTCCGCGCGATCATCCCTCCGGTCCGCTAAGCCGTTCGATTGGACGCAGCGTCCGATTCAGGATTGGCCGGCGGCCTTGACGACGCGATTGTCCCGCGCAACGAGCACGCCACCCTTGTAGACTGAACGCCCGGACGCCCGCGCCACCACGGCCTCCTGGATATGCACGGCGTTCAAGGTCACGAAATCGGCCTTGGCCCCCACATGCAGGCCGTAGTCCTCGAGCCTGAGCGCCTTGGCGCCGGCCGCGGTGATCATGTCGAACGCGATCGCGAGCTCCTCATCGGTGTAGAAGCCCGAGCGGTATCCGATCATCATGGCACGGCCCAGCATGTCGCCGTCGCCATAGGGCCACCAGGAGTCGCGGATGTTGTCGTTGCCGCTGAACACCGTGACGCCGGCTTTCCGCAACAGCGCGACCGGCGGGAACGGCCGGCTGCCCGGCGCATTCGTCATGATCGCCACGCCCGAGCGCGCCAGACTGTCGGCGGTCTTCTTTAGCGCATCGGCGGGAATGTCGCCGAGCCCGTAAGCGTGGCTGACGGTGACGCGGCCCGCCATGCCGAGCGCGCGGGTTCGCGCCGCGATCTGCTCGACCTCGAAGGCACCGAGCATGCCGCCGTCATGAAGATGGATATCGACATCGACGCCGTGCTTTTGCGCAACGCCGAACACGACATCGAGATGGCCCTCGACATCCCGGTCGAAGCTTGCGGGATCGAGCCCGCCGACGGCGTTGGCGCCGAGCTTGACGGCCTCGTCGAGCAGTTGCGGCGTGCCGGGGCTGGTGAGGATGCCGTTCTGCGGAAACGCCACGAGCTGGATATCGATCAAGTCCCTGTATTCCTCGCGAACCCCGAGGATGGTCTCCAGCGACTTCAGCCCCACCGAGCCGTCGACCATGACGTGACTGCGCATCTGCGTCGTGCCATGGCCGATGCAGAGGTCGAGCTGGTTCCGCGCGCGCACGTCCATCGGCGCGGCGGCGGCAAGGTTCTCGGCCTGAAAAGCCACCCGCTCATGGACGTCGAATCCGTCGGTGCAGGGGCGGTGCGGCCGCCAGGTATCGCCGTAAAAACTGGTGTCGAGATGGATGTGGCCTTCGACGAAGCCGGGCACGACCAGCGCATTGCCGAGATCGACGATCTCGACCCCGCTCGGGCGTTCGCCTTTCGCCTCGATCGCAACGATGCGGCCGGCACGGACCAGCATATCGCGGCTGGCGCCGTCACCGAACCTGGCATTGATGAAGAGTTTGTCGGCTGGCATCGGATCTGTTCCTCTTGTCGCTTGCGTCGCATGCAGATCGCGCGGCTCTCCATGCCTTGCCTAACATGGTCGGAGGAATAATACTCCGCTCGCACAAGCAGACAAGGAACCGAGAGCGTTGCCGGAGATTGCAAGCAGGGAAGAGTTCGATGTCAAGCGCGCAGCCCTTGCCGCGACCATCGGCAACATGCTGGAGTTCTACGACTTCATCACCTACAGCTTCTTTGCGACCGAGATCGGCCGCACCTTCTTTCCCGCGCACAGCGAATACGGCAGCCTCATGCTGTCGCTTGCGACCTTCGGTGCCGGTTTCCTGACGCGGCCGATCGGCGGCATCGTGCTCGGCATCTTCTCCGACCGGGTCGGACGGCGGCCGGCGATGCTGCTGAGTTTCGCGCTGATGGGCGGCGCGATCCTGACCATCGCGCTGACGCCGTCCTATGCCGCGATCGGCATTGTGGCGCCGATCATCGTGATCCTGGCGCGGATGGTGCAAGGATTTGCGCTGGGCGGCGAGGTCGGGCCGACCACGGCCTATCTGATCGAGATCGCTGCACCGAGGAACCGCGGCCTCGTGGTCGCCTGGCAGCCTGCCAGCCAGGAGATCGCGGCGACGGTGGGCGCGCTTGTCGGTGTCATCCTGAGCAGCACGATGGCGCCCGACATGCTGCAGACCTATGGATGGCGCGTCGCGTTCCTGCTCGGGGCGGTCTGTCTGCCGTTCGGCATCTGGATGCGCCGCACGCTGCCGGAAACCGTCTCGCATGGCGAGCACGTCGGTGGGCAGGTCGAACGCTCGAGCCATGTCGCGCTGGCGCGGCGGCATCTTCGCGTCATCGTGCTGGCGGTGATGATCCTGGCCAGCGGCACGATCTCGACCTATGTGACGCAATACATGACGACCTACGCCAAGAATACGCTGCATGTGTCGCCGTCGCTGGCGTTCACGGTATCGCTGGTCAGCAACGGACTGCAGATCATCGGCGCGGTGCTGGGCGGCTGGCTTGCCGACCGGCTCGGCCGCAAGCCGATCATGATCTGGCCGCAGCTGGTCGTGCTGGTGCTGACCTATCCGGCCTTCCTGTGGATCGTCCAGGACCCCGGCGCGTGGTCGCTGCTGTTCGGCTTCGGCATCCTGTCGTTCATCGGGTCGCTGCCGTTCACCGCGTTCTATGCCGCCTTCACCGAAGCGCTGCCACAGAGCATTCGCGGCGGCGTGTTCGCCACGATCTACGCGGTCGCCATCGCGACGTTCGGCGGCACCGCGCAACTCGTGGTCACGTGGCTGCTGCACGTGTCAGGCGATCCGCTGGCGCCGTCCTGGTATCTTCTGCTCGCGGCGGCGGTCGGCATCGTGGCCATGAGCCTGATGCCCGAGACCGCCCCGGTGAAGGTCGGCGAGAAATAACGCCGGCAGACGCGCTCAATCCATGTCGCGAAAGGCGTGGCCGTTGGCCTCGATTTCCTTCACGAGCTGCGGCGGCAGATTGGCCTGCGCCGAGGTGCCGTCGAACACCCAGTCCTTGGCGTCGGCAAGGTCGGGAAGGCCGGCGCCCTTGCGGACGTAGAGACCGACCGATGCCTTCTTCGGATTGATGTAGAGATCGTAGTCCATTGCGCGCCTCCTCTCCGTTTCACGTTTGGCGGAAGCTCCGGCAACGGCCGGAGCCTCCTGGAAGAGTCAACGCCGGCAAGACTAGGCGGGTTTCTTCGCCTCCGGCGCAAGCACCACCGACGCTTCGCTCGTCAGCATCAGGAAGGTGATGGTCTCCTGGAAATACAGCTGAACCGATTTCGCCGAGTGGCTGAGATAGCCGATCGAAAGATCCTGGCCGATCGAGAGCTGGAAATCGCCGCCGCGGGTGGTCAGCAGGACGCCACCCTCGATCGCGGGCGCCCAGATGATCTTGCCGTCGATCAGGCGCTGGATGTGCTGCAGCACCGGATAGCCGTCGTCGGTCGCCCCACCGATCGCGGTATAGGGCTCGGTGCCGAGCAGCAGCGTATAGGGACCGTTGACGCCGGCAAGCCGCAACTGGCTGACCGCCTGCGCGACCACGGCGGGATAGTTCTTGACGCTCGACGGCAGCGTCAGCACCGGGTTGCTGGTGCCCTCACGGATACCCTCAATGCCGGCGGCCGCGTAGCCGTCGAACACCGCGCGATCCTCGGCGAAGGCAATCTTGCGCGCCGCTTCCTTGAGCGGATCCCAGTCGGAATCATTCGCGCCGCGCTCGACATCGTCGATCGCCTGGCGCGAGAGCTCGAACGGCACGCGCAGTTCGACCAGCGCGCGAACGTCGCGTTGCGTCGCCTCGACCCCGTCGCCCGGCGCTGCAATCTTCTTGAGATGACCGGTGCCGACCGCGGAGAAATCCGTTCCCTTCGGACCGTCGACGTCGACGACACGGCGCGCCGCCAGATGGCGCTTCAACGTGCGCGAGGCCTCCTCTTCGATCTGGGCCCATGCCGCGTCCGAGATAGGGGCGAGTCCCCGATGAAGATTATTCATGTCCAGCCTCTCCTTTCAGTGAGCCGATCCCGAGCGAGCCGTCGGACGGCGATATTCGTGGTGCAGGTGTGTCGCCAGCCCCGGCGTCATCCAGCGACGGCTCGGCGGGCGAGGGTGCCGGCGCCTCGCTCGCGACATCCTCCAGGAAGGTCGCCGACGGGACGAAGAACAGCATGCCGGTGACGGCACGGCTGAAGTCGAGCAGGCGGTCGTAGTTGCCCGGCGGCTTGCCGACGAACATGTTCTCGAGCATCTGCTCGATCCGCTGCGGCGACTTGGCATAGCCGATGAAATAGGTTCCGAACTCGCCCTTGCTGATATTGCCGAACGGCATGTTGTCGCGGACGATATCGAGCTCCTCGCCATTCTCGACGATCGTGGTCAGGGCGTTGTGCGCGTAGCTCGGCTTCACCGCATCGTCGAGCTCGATGTCGGACAGCTTGGTTCGGCCGATGATCTTTTCCTGCATCTCGACCGGCAGCTCGTTCCACTTCTTCAGGTCGTGCAGGTATTTTTGCACGATCACATAGCTGCCGCCGGCGAACGCCGTGTCCTCGTCGCCGATGATGGTGGCGTCAGTGGCCGCCTGGTCCTCCGGATTCTCCGTGCCGTCGACGAAGCCGAGCAGGTCGCGTTCGTCGAAATATTTGAAGCCGTGCACCTCGTCGGAGGTCGCAACCGCATCGCCGAGCCGCGTCACGATCTGGGTCGCCAGCTCGAAGCACAGATCCATCGGCACGGCGCGGATGTGAAACAGCAGGTCGCCCGGCGTTGCGACGGCGTGGTGGACGCCGTTGATCTCGCGGAACGGATGCAGGCCTTTCGGCTTCGGCGCACCGAACAGCCGGTCCCATGCGTCGGAGCCGATGCCCATGACGCATGACAGCCGGCCCTCGAGATCGCGGAAGCCCACCGCACGCAGCAGCGCGCCCAGATCGGCGCACAGCGACCGCACCACCGCGTCATATTCCGGATTGGGCTTGATCGTGACCGCAAGGAAGATGGCCGCGCGCGTCAGCTTCGCAGCGACCGGTTGCGGAACGGCTGATGGCACGCATGTCTCCTTGACTAAACGGCACTTCCACGAGGACAAAAGGCAGGCGCTGGACGCCGGATCGGCGTCCAGACAGGGGCAGAGGAGCATGCCACTGGAACCTTTACAAGGGCTCGAATGGCTCACGCTCTTGCAGAGGTGCCTGCCTCAATCGACGGGCTTGCCGGACTTCTCTTCCTCGAGGGTCACCGCGATCGCGGCGTTGGCCGAGAGCCGAACCTTGGAGCCTTCGACACCCGCCACGAAGCCGAGCTCGATGAAGTGATGATGGCCCTTGTGGAAGCCGTCGCTCTCGCTCTTCTTGAGCTTGATGCGGTTGCCCTCGACGTGATCGACGGTGCCGACATGCACGCCATCGGCGCCGATGACCTCCATGTTGTCCTTGATCTTGTGCTGCGTCATGGCGCTCTCCTGGTTGCAGGTCAGCTTGTATATTCGGCTTGCATATGACGCCGGCAGACGACGCGGCGATAACAGCGCGTCGTGGGCAATCCGGCCTGTCTCACACCGGTTCGAATTCGTCCGCCGCTGCGTTTTCCGGCTTCTTACCGTTGAAGGTGAGGCCGGCCCTGGTGGCCGAGAGCTTCACCTCTGAGCCGTCGCGCACGTCGCCGGAAAGGATCATCTCCGCCAGCGGATCCTGTACGCTGCGCTGGATCACCCGCTTCAGCGGGCGGGCGCCGTAAGCCGGATCCCAACCCTTCTCGGCGAGCCAGTCCCGCGCCTTCGGGTCGAGCTCCAGCTCGATCTTGCGATCCTCGAGCAGCTTGCGCAGCCGCGAGAACTGGATCTCGACGATGCGGCCCATGTCGCTCTTCTGCAGCCGGTGGAACAGGATGATCTCGTCGATCCGGTTGAGGAATTCGGGCCGGAAGTGCGCCCGTACCATGTTCATCACCTGCTCGCGCACCGCGCTCGTGCTCTGACCTTCCGGCTGGTTGACCAGATATTCGGCGCCGATGTTCGAGGTCATGATGATCAGCGTGTTGCGGAAATCGACGGTGCGGCCCTGGCCGTCGGTCAGGCGGCCGTCGTCGAGCACCTGCAGCAGCACGTTGAAGACGTCGGGATGCGCCTTCTCGATCTCGTCGAACAGCACCACCTGATAAGGCCGCCGCCGCACCGCTTCGGTCAGGGCACCGCCCTCGTCATAGCCGACATAGCCGGGCGGCGCGCCGATCAGCCGCGAGACCGAGTGCTTCTCCATGTATTCGGACATGTCGAGGCGGATCATCGCGGTCTCGTCATCGAACAGATATTCGGCAAGCGCTTTCGCGAGCTCGGTCTTGCCGACGCCGGTGGGACCTAAGAACATGAACGAGCCGATCGGCCGGTTGGGGTCCTGCAGGCCGGCGCGGGCGCGGCGCACCGCGGTCGACACCGCGCGGACGGCCTCGGCTTGGCCGACGACGCGCTTGCCGAGCATCTCCTCCATGCGCAGCAGCTTGTCCTTCTCACCCTCCAGCATCTTGTCGACTGGCACGCCGGTCCAGCGCGACACTACCTGCGCGATATTGTCCGCGGTCACGGTCTCGCTGGTGGACGAGGTCTCGCCGGCCTCGACCGCCGCGAGCTTCTTCTCGAGCTCGGGAATCCGGCCATAGGCCAGCTCGCCCGCCTTCTGGAATTCTCCCTTGCGCTGCGCATTGGCGAGCTCGGTACGCAACTGTTCGAGTTCGCCCTTCATCTTCTGCGCATCGGAAAGCTTGCTCTTTTCCGACCGCCATTTCGACGTCATGTCCGCCGATTTCTTTTCCAGGTCGGTGAGATCCTTCTCGAGCGTCTGCAGGCGGCTCCTGGAGCCGAGATCGGTCTCCTTCTTCAGCGCTTCCTGCTCGATCTTGAGCCGGATGATCTCGCGGTCGAGCGAATCGAGTTCTTCCGGCTTGGAATCGACCTGCATCTTCAGCCGGGCGGCCGCCTCGTCCATCAGGTCGATCGCCTTGTCGGGCAGGAAGCGGTCGGTGATGTAGCGGTTCGACAGCGTGGCAGCGGCGACCAGCGCCGAATCCGCGATGCGCACGCCGTGATGTTGCTCGTATTTGTCCTTCAAGCCGCGCAGGATCGAGATGGTGTCCTCGACCGTCGGCTCGGAGACGAACACCGGCTGGAAGCGCCGCGCCAGCGCTGCATCCTTCTCGACATGCTTGCGGTATTCGTCGAGCGTGGTGGCGCCGATGCAATGCAGCTCGCCGCGGGCGAGCGCGGGCTTCAGGAGGTTTGATGCGTCCATCGCACCGTCGCCCTTGCCGGCGCCGATCAGCGTGTGCATCTCGTCGATGAACAGGATGATGCCGCCCTCGGCCGAGGTCACTTCCTGCAGCACTGCCTTGAGCCGTTCCTCGAACTCGCCGCGATACTTTGCGCCGGCGATCAGCGCGCCGAGATCGAGCCCGAGCAGCGCCTTGTCCTGCAGGCTTTCCGGCACGTCGCCGTTGACGATGCGCAGCGCGAGGCCCTCGACGATCGCGGTCTTGCCGACACCGGGCTCGCCGATCAGCACGGGATTGTTCTTGGTCCGCCGCGACAGCACCTGGATGGTGCGGCGGATCTCCTCGTCGCGGCCGATCACCGGATCGAGCTTGCCATCGCGCGCGGCCTGGGTAAGGTCGCGGGCATATTTCTTCAGCGCGTCATAGGCGTTCTCGGCCGATGCGCTGTCGGCGGTGCGGCCCTTGCGCAGCGCGTTGATGGCCGCATTCAGGTTCTGCGGATTGACGCCGCCCTTGGCGAGCAGCTTGCCGGCCTCGCTGTCCTTGTCGGCTGCGAGCGCCTGCAGCAGCCGCTCGACGGAGACGAAACTGTCGCCGGCCTTGTCGGCGGCCTGTTCCGCCGCCGCGAAGGCGCGCGCGGTCTCGGGCGCCAGGTAAATCTGTCCCGAACCGGCGCCGCTGACCTTCGGCACCTTCGCCAGCGCCTCTTCGGTCGCCTTGAGGATCGCGCGCGAATTGCCGCCGGCGCGGTCGATCAGGCCGGCCGCGAGGCCCTCATTGTCGTCGAGCAGCACCTTCAGGATGTGCAGCGTCGAGAACTGCTGATGTCCCTCGCGCATCGCGAGCGATTGTGCCGACTGAATGAAGCCGCGAACGCGATCGGTATATTTTTCTATGTTCATCGTGGCACCTCAAGGCAACGCAGGCTCGTCGAGATCAAGTCAGCCACGCAGTCCCGCCGGCGACAGATGGCGGAACGATGACATCCATCATGCAACAGCCCCGTGCAATTGCGCCGGCGGAAAACCGCGGGCCCAAGGCTGCCGCATCTCGCATCGTGTGGTCCTTTCAGGAGAGTGTCAATCGCGCAGCGCGCTCGCTGGGATGCTGCGGTTAAGCCGTTGCGAGGGCTGATGTTCGTCGCTGGCACTCATCGGCAGGCACTGCTACGGCCGCGCCGGCAAGCCGGGTGCACGCGTCGCGCTGACTACGGTTCGATGGATCGTCGGGCTCGCGAAGCGAGTGTTGGATGAGCATGGATCGCCGTGATCGCACAAAGGCCAAAGGCATGATCGGGACACGCTATCGGAATCGATCACGTCGCGATCCGCGTCGCTCGCATCGATGATGCAGAGAAGCAACGCGCGATGTTCCACTGCATCGCGCAACGTTGCATCACGGCGCACTCTGAACTGACCATGAATAGCCGCGTGAGCGCGTTTCCGTTTGCGTCGATGCGTTTCAGGCTGGTGTAAGGTCAAGGCGCTAGCGATGAAGTGTGTCGGTGCATTGCCGACGCACGGAACTTTTGTTCCGTCTCACGTTCAACGTGCTCATCGAAGAGGCTCCCAATGACAACTCGTCTCCTTTCGACCGTGTCGTGTGCGGCGATTGCCACGGCGCTGTTCTATGCGACCGCGGTGCCCGCAATCGCGCAGGATGCGGCATGCGCGCCGGTCTCTGCCGTCGAGACCGCGCCGCCGCCGTTGCCGACCTACGATCAGCCGCCGGTGCCTGGTCCCGGCTATATGTGGTCGCCGGGCAATTGGTCGTGGGACGAGGATCGCGGCGATTACTACTGGGTGCCGGGCACCTGGGTGCAGCCGCCGCGGGTCGGACTGCTGTGGACGCCCGGTTACTGGGGCGCGTTCGGCGGCGGCTTCATCTTCCATCAGGGCTATTGGGGTGATCGCGTCGGCTTCTACGGCGGCATCAATTACGGCTTCGGCTACGGCGGGTCGGGCTATGAAGGCGGCCGCTGGGATCACGGCAACTTCTTCTACAATCGCACCGTGAACAATCTGCAGGGGGCGCGGATCACCAACGTCTACGAGAAGAACGTCACGATCAATCAGACCACCGTCAACAACGTCAGCTACAATGGCGGCCGCGGCGGCATCGAGATGCGGCCGACGCCGGCCGAGCGCACGATCGCCAAGGAGCAGCACTTCGCGGCGACGCCGTTGCAACGCAAGCAGGTCGAGACCGCAAGCCAGGATCCGAACCTGTTCAAGCGGACCAACAATGGCGTGCCCGCAGTCGCCGCAACGGCGCGTCCCGGCGAATTGAAGGGACCGGGCGTAGTTCGCGCGCGGCCGGCCGGCGAGGCGGTGCCGGCCAACGCCGCACGGCCGGCGGCCGGGGAGCCGGGGCACCCGGGAGCTGCACCTGCACCCGCGCCCGCAACAGCACCGGCTGCTTCCCATGCGCTCCCGGTCCCGGGAAAGGAGCTTCCGGCGGCGCATCCGCCCGCCGAGGCGAACAAGCCCGCGGCCGAGGAGAAGCGCGCAGCACCTGCTCCCGAGACCAAGGCCGAGCCGCACCCTGCTGCGCCGGCACCTGCCGGATCCCTAGCGCTTCCGGTTCCCGAGAAGGGCGTTGCGGCGCATCCGCCCGCCGAAGCGAACAGGCCCGCGGTCGAAGAGAAGCGCGCGGCGCCTGCCGCCGAGCCGAAGCTTGAGCCGCATCCTGCAGAAGCGGCGCGGCCTGCCGTGCAGGAGAAGCGGCCCGAAGAGGTGCGCAAGGAAGAGCCGCGTCCCGAGCCTGCCGCGAAGCCCGTCGCGCGGCCCGAGCCAGCGAGGCCCGAAGCGCGACCGGAGCCAGCAGCGAAGCCGCAAGCGCACCCGGAGACGATGGCGCGCCCTGAGCCGCATCCGCAGCCGCAGGCCGCCCATCCCCAGCCGGCGGCACGGCCGGAGCCGCACGCCGCTCCGCATGCTGCGCCTGCGGCAGGTCATCCCGCAGAGGAGAAGCGGCAGGAGCAACACTAAGGCACGTCCGCGCTCCGCTGGCTCGTTCCGGCGGACCGCGGTATTGTTCCGCCTGTGCAAGCGATCATCAGTGGAGGTTGGTCATGGCACAGAGTCATGGCGGCGATGGACAGCTCGACGATGGCAAGCCGCGCTTGAGCGAGGACGACATGCAGCGTGCCCTGCTCGGTCCGAGGGGCGTGCCAGGCAAGGCGGATACCGCCAAGATGACGCCGCAACAGCAAAAGAACATGCCGAACTATCTGGACCCCGGACATACATCCTAACTTGTCATGTGACGTGAGCGCATGCTGCGTCGGCCGCTTCCGGGCGGCGCGCCTGCGCACTTGCAAATCGCCTGCTTTTGCGCCCTCATGATTGCAGGTGCACTCACGGTGTTGCGGAGCAGGTTGTGAGAAATCCGTACGAGGTTCTTGGCGTTGCCCCGACGGCGTCTGCGGCCGATATCCAGAAGGCTTATCGAAAGCTGGCGAAGAAGCTGCATCCGGATCTCAATCCGGGCGACAAGGCGGCCGAAGACAAATTCAAGGAAGTCGCTGCTGCGAACGATCTGCTCTCGGATGCCGAGAAGCGCAAGCGCTTCGACGCCGGCGAGATCGATGCTGATGGCGCCGAGCGGCCGCAGCATCGCTACTACCGGGATTTCGCCACCGCGGATGCGGGGCATCCCTATGCCGACAGCTCCGGCTATGCCGACTACATGGACCAGGACGACGCCTTCGCCGAATTGCTCCGGCGCAGCGAGCAGGCGCGCGCCAACCGGCGTGGCCGCGATTTGCATTACGCTCTCGCGATCGACTTCGCGGAATCGATCACCGGTGCGAGCAAGCGGCTGACGCTTCCCGACGGCGGTACGCTGGACGTGACGATCCCGCCGGGGCTCGTCGATGGCCAGATCATTCGGCTGCGCGGCAAGGGCATGCCCGGCAGCGGCAAGGGCGGTCCCGGCGATGCGCTGATCGAGGTGGAAGTTCGCCCCGATCCGCGCTTCACCCGCGAAGGTGACGACATTACGCTGGAACTGCCGATTTCGCTGTCCGAGGCGGTGCTCGGCGGAAAAGTCCGCGTTCCGACGCCGACCGGTGCCGTGACCATGACGGTTCCGAAGGGATCGAACACCGGCACGACCATGCGGTTGCGCGGCAAGGGCGCGCCCCGCGTCGGCGGAGGCCATGGCGACGAACTCGTCAAGCTCAAGGTGGTCCTGCCCAAGGGACCCGATCCCGAGCTCGAGGCGTTTGTGTCGAACTGGGATCGAAAGGCATTCGATCCGCGCGAGGATGGTGCATCATGAACAAGCAGCAGTTCCTCATCGATGCGGGTCTGGAGGTGCAGACCCTGGAGTTCTGGATCGAGCAGCAATGGCTGGTGCCGGACGAGACCGCCAGCGAGATCAGCTTCTCCGACACCGACGTGGCGCGCGCGCATCTGATCCGCGACCTGAAGGGCGACTTCGGCGTCAACGACGAGGGCATCGACGTCATCCTTCATCTGGTCGATCAGCTGCACGGCCTGCGCCGTGCGTTCGAGCAATTGCACAAGGACATCGCGTCGCCACCGCGCTAGGCGCCTCACTTGCGACGAACCTCAGCCTTGGGACTCAGCCTTGGGATCAGCCTGGGAGACGATCATGACGGACAAGCCGACGCCGCTGGCGCATGGCGAGATCGACGTTCTTATCCTGCAGGCGCTGGTGCGCAAGCTGATCGCGAAGGGCGTGCTGACGCCGGACGACGTCCGGTCGATGCTGTTCGAGGCCGCCAAGAATCTTGACCTGGTCGGCAGCGAACTGACGACGGAAGCCGCCAACATCATCGTGCAGGAGGATCTCGCGCCGGCATTCCTTGGCGGCTAGCGCATGATCCGGAAAAGTGGAAGCCGGTTTTCCCTCGCGACAAACGCAAAGCGTTTGCGCGCAGATCACGCTCAAACAAAGAGCTCAAATAAAAAAGGCTTCAGGTCTGGCCGCCGCGGGTGGAGACCAGCCGGATCCGGGTGACCTGACCGGCATTGCCGGCGAGATAGGCTTGTGCGTCACGCACCAGCCGCTCCACGGCGGCCGCGTCATAGCTCGGATGACGGGTGTTCAGATGCAGGTCGGTCTCGATCTGCATGACGTTTGTCGTGTCCGCGGCGCCGATCTCGACCGAGAACGACACCAGCGATACGTGCGGGCTCTTGAAGGCCATCGCTCGATCTCCCTCATCGCGTGACGCGCGGCGCGCATCGGTACGATGGGCGCAGTCTATCTCAAGCTGCCGAATCTTGCTCGGCCGCTCGCATCGCAGCCGGACGCGCCCTGTCGAGCTCCTCGATCATGCCGCGGGCGATCTCGCGCTCGCCCATGATCACGATGTCGGCGCCAAGTGCCTTGAGATGATCGACCTCGGCGTCGGAATGCGCACGGGCGATGATCTGGATATCGGCATTCGCGGCGCGCGCCTGTTCGACGATCTGGCCGGCCTCGAAGGCTTCGGGAATGGCGATGACCAGCGATCGCGCGCCGGCCGGATTGGTCGCGCGCAGCACGCTGGCGCGCGCGGCGTTGCCCATCAGGGCTTCGATGCCGCGCTCCTTGAGCTTGGCGACCATGTCGTCGGACGCCTCGACCGCGAGAAACGGCGCGCTGCGTTGATGCAGCGCATCGCCGACGATGCTGCCGACCCGGCCGTAGCCGACCAGGATGGTGTGATCCTGCAATTCGGTGACCGGGATTGGTTCAGAAGCTGCGGCAGTTGGCGAGGAGGTCTGCGGCTTCTTGAGTCGCGACGTCAGCCAGTCGACGACCGCGAACACCAGCGGGTTGAGCATGATCGAGAAGATCGCGCCCGCCAGGATCAGGTCGCGGCCGGCCTTCGGCAGCAGATTGAGCGCAACGCCGAGTTCGGCGAGGATGAAGGAGAATTCGCCAATCTGGGCGAGGCTCGCCGAGATCATCAGGGCGGTTGCCATCGGATGACGGAACAGCACGACGATCAGAAGGGCGGCGATCGACTTGCCGACCACGATGACGAACAGCGTCGCTGCGAACGGCCAGGGCTCGCGGACCACGCTGAGTGGATCGAACAGCATGCCGACGGAGACGAAGAACAGCACCGCGAACGCATCGCGCAGCGGCAGGGTCTCCTGGGCCGCGCGCTGGCTGAGCGGCGATTCCCGCAGCATCATGCCGGCGAAGAAGGCGCCGAGCGCCAGCGAGACGCCGAACAGCTTGGTCGCGCCGAACGCGATGCAGAGCGCGATCGCGAGCACGGTCAGCCGGAACAACTCGCGCGAGCCGGTATGCGCGATGTAGTGCAGGACCCACGGGATCAGCCGGCGCCCGACCACCAGCATCAGCGCGATGAACACGGCGATCTTGATCAGCGTCAGCACCAGCACGCCGGTCAATCCGAGACCGAAACGAGCGGCGAGCGGGTCGGAGGTAAGCGCCGCGCCATCGCCGCCCTGCAGGCTCGCCACCGCCGGGAACAGCACCAGCGCCAGCACCATGGCGAGGTCTTCGACGATCAGCCAGCCGACCGCGATCTTGCCGCGTTCGGTGTCCATCAGGCGGCGCTCCTGCAGCGCGCGCAACAGCACGACGGTACTTGCGACCGACAGCGCGAGGCCGAACACCAGACCCGCGCCGACGGTCCAGCCCATCAATAGCGCGAGGCCGAGGCCCATCAATGTGGCGACCGCAATCTGCGCAATCGCGCCGGGCACCGCGATCGCGCGCACCGACAACAGATCGTTCAGCGAGAAATGCAGGCCGACGCCGAACATCAGGAGAATGATACCGAGCTCCGCCAGTTCGGTTGCCAGCGCCTGATCGGCAACGAAGCCGGGTGTGAAGGGACCGACGGCCACGCCCGCGAGCAGATAACCGACCAGTGGCGGAACCCGAAAGCGCTGGGCGATGGTTCCGAAGACAAAAGCGAGGCCGAGGCCCGCGACGACGGTCGCGATCAGAGGTGTGTCATGCGGCATTTCGCCTTGTCGCACAGCATCCGTGGCGGTGCACCGCGACCATTTGAGGCGCGGCATTCCGCGCGGAAATCGTGATCTATTGCTCATGGCGTGAGCATATGATCTCATGCCGGGATGGATCCGCGGCTTCCCGAGACCGATCTCGTCATCTTCGACTGCGACGGCGTGCTCGTCGACAGCGAGGAATTGAGCTGCCGCTGCCTTGCCGAGGCGATGGTGCAGGCCGGCATCGGGATGAGCACCGAGCGGGCGCTCGAACTCTTCCTCGGCCGCAGCACCGCGGCCGTGGTCGACTACTGCCGGGGCGTCGGAAAGCCGCTGCCCGAGACGTTTCTGCCTGACCTGGCGCTGCAGGTCCGTGAGACCTTCCGCTCCCGACTGAAGCCGATCGCCGGCATCGCGGCGGTGCTCGAGGAATTGCGGCTGCCATATTGTGTCGCCTCATCGAGCGATCTCGAGCGGGTGAAGTTCTCGCTGGAGCTGACCGACCTCGCCGCCAGCTTTGGGCCGCGGCTCTACACCGCGCAGATGGTCAGGCAGGGCAAGCCGGCCCCTGATCTGTTCCTGCATGCGGCAAGCGCGATGGGCGCCGCGCCGCGCCGCACGCTCGTGATCGAAGACAGCGTCAGCGGCGTGATGGCCGCGAAGGCGGCGGGCATGAAAGTGTGGGGATTTGTCGGCGGCGCCCACTATCGGTTGGCGGATGGCAGTGCTCTGCTGCGGCAAGCGGGGGCGGATCGAATCTTCGCCGCGATGACGGATTTCTGGATGGAAGGCTGACGCAAGACGATGGCTGCGCCCGACAACGAAAAGTCTCGCCTCGACGATGCGGCGCGCGCCGGCTGGCTGTATTTCATCGCGGGCCACACCCAGGATGAGATTGCGAAAATGCTGCAGGTGTCGCGCGCCTCCGCGCAGCGCCTGGTGTCGCTGTGCCTGGCGGAGCGGCTGATCACGTTTCGCCTCGAACATCCCATCGCGGCCTGCATGGAGCTGGCCTCCCGGCTGAAGGCGCGGTTTGATCTGGTGCATTGCGACGTCGTGCCGACCGATCCGGCGGCGCCGCTGTCGAATGCGGGAATCGCTGAGCGCAGCGCCAATCTGCTGGAGACGACGCTGCGCTCGGAGACGCCCGTGATCGTGGCGCTCGGCACCGGCCGCGCGGTGCGCGCCGCGGTCGAGCGGGTCTCGCCGATCGAGCGGCCCGATCACCAGATCGTCTCGCTGGTCGGCAACATCTCCGCCGACGGCTCGGCGAGCTTCTACGACACGGTGGGACGGCTCGCCGACCGCACCGGCGCGCGCCATTACCCGATGCCGCTGCCGTTCCTGATGTCGAGCGAGGACGAGCGCAACCGCATGGTGCGCATCGACCCGATCGCGCGGGTGAGGGCGGTCGCCGCCAAGGCCGATCTACGGCTGATCGGCATCGGCCAGATGGACCAGAAGGCCCAGGTCCATGTCGACGGCTTCGTCACCCGCGAGGAACTGCTGGAGATGATGCGGCTCGGCGCGGTCGGCGAGGTGACCGGCTGGGCCTATGACGCCAAGGGCCGCCTGATCAAGGGCGGCACCAACAAGCGCCTGACCAGCATTCCGCCGCAGATCCCAGCGGAAGCGACCACGATCGCGGCGGCGGTCGGCGCCGCCAAGGTGCCGTCGATCAAGGCCGCATTGGCGGGCCGGGTGGTCAACGGCCTCATCACCGATGAGGCTACCGCGCGCGCGGTGCTGGATCGTTAGGCGCCACGAGTCGTACTTCACCTCGCCCCGCTTGCGGGGAGAGGTCGGATCGCATCGGAGATGCGATCCGGGTGAGGGGGAGTCTCCGTGCAGTCGTCCGCTTCGTATGCGCGGAAAGAGCCCCTCACCCCAACCCTCTCCCCGTAAGAACGGGGCGAGGGAGCGCAGTCCCGCTGCGGCCGCAAATCAAGTTGCCTTCTGGGTCTCAGCGCCCTTCTTCATCTCCGCAAACACCTCCATTCCAGCGTGCAGTGGAACCCGCGAACGCGCGGGACGGCGCTCCCGCGCGCTTGACAAAGTTTGGCGACAGTATGAACATACGCTCAACACGTGGGCATATGCTCAACGTGACATAAGGGAGGTCACCTTGAAAAACGTCCTTTGCGCCGTTGCGGGCGCGGCTGCTGTTTTGATCTCTGCCCCCTCGATCGCCCAGACCACGCTGACGGTGGCGACCGTCAACAATGGCGACATGATCCGCATGCAGGGGCTCACCAGCGAATTCACCGCGAAGAACCCCGACATCACCGTCAAATGGGTGACGCTCGAGGAGAACGTGCTGCGCCAGCGCGTGACCACCGACATCGCCACCAAGGGCGGCCAGTTCGACGTGCTCACCATCGGCACCTATGAGGTGCCGATCTGGGCCAAGAAGAACTGGCTGGTGCCGCTCGACAAGCTCGGCGCCGATTACGACGTCGGTGACCTCTTGCCCAAGATCAAGGACGCGGTCTCGGTCGACGGCAAGCTCTACGCCGCGCCGTTCTACGGCGAAAGCTCGATGGTGATGTATCGCACCGACCTGTTCGACAAGGCCGGCCTGAAGATGCCGGAGAGCCCGACCTGGGACTTCGTGGTCGACGCCGCCAAGAAGCTGACCGACAAGTCCGCCGGCGTCTACGGCATCTGCCTGCGCGGCAAGGCCGGCTGGGGCGAGAACATGGCGTTCCTGACCGCGATGGCGAATTCCTTTGGTGCGCGCTGGTTCGACGAGAAGTGGGAGCCGCAGTTCAATTCACCGGAATGGAAGAAGACGCTGACGACCTATGTCGACCTGATGAAGCAGGCCGGCCCTCCCGGCGCCTCTTCCAACGGCTTCAACGAGAACCTCGCACTGTTCAACGCCGGCAAATGCGCGATGTGGATCGATGCCACCGTGGCGGCGTCGTTCGTGAGCAATCCGAAGGAATCCACGGTCGCCGACAAGGTCGGCTTCGCGCTGGCGCCGAACACCGGGCTCGGCAAGAACGCCAATTGGCTGTGGGCGTGGAGTCTCGCGGTCCCCGCCGGCTCGAAGAAGGTCGAGGCGGCCGAGAAGTTCATCGCCTGGGCGACCAGCAAGGACTACACCAAGCTCGTCGCCGCGAAGGAAGGCTGGGCCAACGTGCCGCCGGGCACGCGCACCTCGCTGTACAACAACCCCGACTATCTGAAGGTCGCCCCCTTCGCCAAGCTGACCTTGGCCTCGATCGACGCCGCCGATCCGAACAAGCCGACGGTGAAGCCGGTGCCTTACGTCGGCGTGCAGTACGCGGCGATCCCTGAATTCCAGGGTATCGGCACCCAGGTGGGCCAGCAGTTCTCCGCGGCGCTCTCAGGCTCGACCACCGTCGATGCGGCGCTCACCGCTGCCCAGTCCGTGACCGAGCGCGAAATGAAGCGCGCGGGCTACATCAAGTAAAGCACGCCTGAAACAAAGCCGGGGCGCGACAGCCGCCTTGGCCGCCCGACCAGCTTAGACCTCCCGAGCTGGGCCACTTGCGACCATCCTGTCCCGCAGCGGGATGGTCGCTCCTTTCCTTGAGAAGGAGGCGGGGATGGCGACCCAGCAGACCCAACTGCTTGCACGCACGCTGCTCACGCCCGCGGTGGCGCTGCTGTTCATCTGGATGATCGTGCCGCTGGCGCTCACGATCTATTTCGCGACCCTGCATTACAATCTGCTCGATCCCGGCTCTGAATCATTCGTTGGGCTGGAGAATTTCCGCTACTTCCTGACCGATCCGGCCTTCCTCGCCTCGTTGCAGAACACGTTGGTGCTGGTCGGCTCGGTGCTCGCGATCACGATCATCCTCGGCGTGCCGCTGGCGCTGCTGCTCGACCAGCAGGTGGTCGGGCTATCGATCGTCCGGCTGATGGTGATCGCGCCGTTCTTCGTGATGCCGACGGTGAGCGCGCTGGTCTGGAAGAACCTGTTGATGCATCCGGTGTCGGGCCTGTTCGCCTGGATCGCGCATCTGTTCGGGCTGCCGGCGATCGACTGGTTCAACGACGCGCCGTTGTTCTCGGTGATCCTGATCATCTCCTGGCAATGGCTGCCGTTCGCGACCCTGATCCTGCTGACCGCGCTGCAATCGCTCGACGAGGAGCAGAAGGAGGCGGCCGAGATGGACGGCGCGAGCGCGATCTCGACCTTCATCTACATCACGCTGCCGCATTTGGCGCGCCCGATCACCGTGGTGATCCTGATCGAAACCATCTTCCTGCTCACGGTGTTCGCGGAGATCTTCGTCACCACCGGCGGCGGCCCCGGCCTGCAGACCACCAACATCGCCTTCCTGATCTATTCGCAGGCGCTGATCCAGTACGACGTCGGCAGCGCCTCGGCGGGCGGCCTGGTCGCGGTGGTGCTCGCCAACATCGTCGCCTTCTTCCTCGTTCGTATCGTCGGCCGGAATCTGGAGGCGTAACGTCATGGCGCGGATGGTCACGACACGGCGCAAGGTGATCTCGACGGCGGCGGCCTGGCTGGTCGGCTTCCTGATCTTCTTCCCGATCCTCTGGATGGTGCTGGCGAGCTTCAAGACCGAGCTCGAGGCGTTCGCGATCCCGCCCTCGTTCCTGTTCTTCCACTGGACCACCGAGAACTACGCCACGGTGCAGGAGCGCAGCGACTATTTCCATCACGCGCTCAACTCGATCATTATCGCCGGCGGCTCGACCTTGATCGCGATGCTGATCGCGATCCCGGCGGCGTGGTCGATGGCGTTCTCGCCGACCAAGCGGACCAAGGACGTGCTGCTCTGGATGCTCTCCACCAAGATGATGCCGCCGGTCGGCGTGCTGGTGCCGATCTATCTGATCTACCGCACCTTCGGCCTGCTCGACACTCGCTCCGGCCTGATCTTCATCCTGTGCCTCGGCAATCTGCCGATCGTGATCTGGATGCTGTTCACCTATTTCAAGGAGATCCCCAAGGACATCCTCGAGGCGGCGCGGATGGACGGCGCCACGATCGGCCGCGAGCTGATCTATGTGCTGACGCCGATGGCGGTGCCGGGGCTGGCCTCGACGTTGCTGCTCAATCTGATCCTGGCGTGGAACGAGGCGTTCTGGACCCTCAATCTGTCGACGCTCGAGGCGGCGCCGCTCACCGTCTTCATCGCGTCCTATTCCAGCCCGGAAGGATTGTTCTGGGCGAAATTGTCGGCGGCGTCGACGCTCGCGATCGCGCCCATTCTCGTGCTCGGCTGGTTCAGTCAGCGGCAGCTCGTCCGCGGCCTGACCTTCGGCGCGGTCAAGTAGCAGAAAGGCTTTTGCCATGGGTCAGATTACGCTGCAGGGTGTGCAAAAATCGTTCGGGCCGGTCCACATCATCAAGGGCGCCGATCTCGACATCGCCGACGGCTCCTTTGTCGTGTTCGTCGGTCCGTCCGGCTGCGGCAAGACCACGCTGCTGCGGCTGATCGCAGGGCTCGAGGATGTCACCGGCGGCGCCATCCTGATCGACGGGCGCAACGTGGTCGACGTGCCGCCGGCCAAGCGCGGGCTGTCGATGGTGTTCCAGTCCTACGCGCTCTATCCGCATATGAGCGTGCGCGGCAACATCGCGTTCGGCCTGAAGATGGCCGGGATCGCCAAGGACGAGATCAACCGCAAGGTCGAGGCCGCCGCGGCGACGCTCAACCTCACGCCCTATCTCGACCGCAAGCCGCGCGAGCTCTCCGGCGGCCAGCGCCAGCGCGTCGCGATCGGGCGCGCCATCGTGCGCGAGCCGAAGGCGTTCCTGTTCGACGAGCCGCTGTCCAATCTCGATGCCGCGCTGCGCGTGCAGATGCGGCTCGAGGTGACGCGGTTGCAGAAGCAGCTCGGCACCACGGCGATCTACGTCACCCACGACCAGGTCGAGGCCATGACCATGGCCGACAAGATCGTGGTGCTGAACGGCGGCAAGATCGAGCAATACGGCTCGCCGCTCGAGCTCTATGAGAAGCCGGCCAACCTGTTCGTCGCAGGCTTCATCGGCTCGCCGAAGATGAATTTCGTCACCGGTGAGATCGCCAAGCAGCAGGGCGCCGCGACCATCGGAGTGCGGCCCGAGCATTTGAGGGTCGAGCGCGACGGGCAGGGCGGCTGGCACGGCACCGTCTCGGTCGCCGAGCATCTCGGCAGCGACACCTTCCTCTATGTCGACGCCGGACCGCTGGGAATGCTGACCGCGCGCTATGTCGGCGAGCTTGACCTGCATCCCGGCGACCGGGTGTCGCTGATCCCGGATCCGGCGCGCATCCACCGTTTCGACGACAGCGGAAAATCGATTCACGCGTAGAGCATGATCCGGACCCGGAGGGCCGCGTTAGCGCAAAGCGTGAAGCGGCTTTCCGAACAGATCATGCTCAAAGAGAAGCTAAGGAAGAAGAAAATGTATCTCGAAAAATTCAGGCTCGGCGGCAAGACCGCCATCATCACCGGCGCGGGTCAGGGCATCGGGCTCGCCTGCGCCGAGGCGCTCGCCGAAGCCGGCGCCAAGGTCATCATCGGCGATCGCGACGCCAAGGTTGCCAATGACGCGCAGGCGGCGCTGAAGGCCAAGGGCTTTGACGCCGACATCGCGCTGATGGACGTGACGGATTCCGGTCGCGTCGCTGCGGTCGCCGACGAACTGGTCGGCAAGTACGGCAAGGTCGACATTCTCGTCAACAATGCAGGCATCGCCCGCAGCGAGACGCCGGCCGAGACCGTGACCGACGAGCACTGGCTCAACGTCATCGACGTCAACCTGAACGGCACCTTCTGGTGCTGTCGCGCCTTCGGCAATCACATGCTGAAGGCGAAATCCGGCACCATCGTCAATGTCGGCTCGATGTCCGGCTTCATCGTCAACAAGCCGCAGGAACAGTGCTTCTACAACGCCTCCAAGGCCGCGGTGCATCACCTGACGAAATCGCTCGCCGCCGAATGGGGCGCGCGCGGGGTTCGCGTGAACGCCGTGGCGCCGACCTATATCGAGACGCCGCTGAACGCCTTCGTGAAGAACAGCCCCAGAATGTACGACGCCTGGATCGGTGGAACCCCGATGGCGCGGATGGGGCAGGTTGACGAGATCGCCTCCGTGGTGCTGTTCCTGGCGTCCGAGGCGGCGAGCCTGATGACCGGAAGCATCGTTCTGGTCGATGGCGGCTACACTTGCTGGTAGGCTTGCGCCCGGGGATTGTGCTCAACGGAAGATAGAGCGGTCATGCGGCAAGCCTATATCGGGGTGGACGTCGGCAGCACCAGCGCCCGGGCGGGCGTGTTCGACGAGTCGGGGAAGCTGCTCGGGTCGGCCCGGCATCCGATCCGGGTCTGGCACGAGCCCGGCGATATCGTGGAGCAATCGTCCGATGACATCTGGGCGGCCTGCGTCGCCTCCGCGCGCGGTGCGATGCGGGAGGCTGCGGTTGCCGCCGAACACGTCAAAGGCATCGGCTTCGACGCGACCTGTTCGCTGGTCGTGCTCGACAGGGCGGGCCGGCCGCTCACCGTCAGCCCGTCGGGCGATCCCGCGCGCAATGTCGTGGTCTGGATGGATCACCGCGCGATGGATGAAACCGAATTCGTCAACGTGACCGGCGACAAGGTGCTGCGCTATGTCGGCGGCGCCATCTCGCCGGAGATGGAGATCCCGAAGATCCTCTGGCTGAAGCGGCATCTGCCCGCGACCTTCGAGGCCGCCGGGCATTTCTTCGATCTTGCCGACTATCTGTCGTTCCGCGCGTCCGGCTCGCTGGCGCGCTCGACCTGCACGATCACCTGCAAATGGACCTATGTCGCCGGCGAGGGCGGCTGGAGCGAATCCTTTTTCAAGCGGGTCGGGCTCGAGGCGCTCGCGGCCGACCGTTTTGGGCGGATCGGCAGCGAGATCGTGCCGCCCGGCTCGCCGCTCGGTCGCGGGCTGTCCGAGGATGCCGCGCGCGATCTCGGCCTGCTGCCGGGAACCGCGGTCGGTGCCTCCCTGATCGATGCCCATGCCGGCGGCGTCGGCGCGATCGGCGGCCGCGATGGCTCCGGCGCCGAGGTCGATGTCTGCCAACGGCTCGCCTACATCATGGGAACGTCGGCCTGCATCATGGCGACGACGGTCGATCCCTGCTTCGTGCCCGGCGTCTGGGGTCCGTATTTCGAAGGCATGGTGCCGGGCTTCTGGCTGAACGAGGGCGGCCAATCGGCGGCGGGCGCCGCGATCGATCACCTGCTCAAGTCGCATCCGGCGCATGCCGAGGTTGCGCTCGCGGCGAAGACCGACGGCGTCGACGTCATCGAATATCTCGAGAAGCGCATCCTGGCGCGCAGCGGCAATGCCTGTGCTGCGGCGTTGCTCGCGCGCAACGTTCACGTTCTGCCTGAGTTCCTCGGCAACCGTTCGCCCTATGCCGATCCCGGCTCGCGCGCGGTGATCGCGGGGCTCGATCTCGACACCGACGTGTCGGCGCTGGAGCGGCTGTTCATCGCCGGCCTGTGCGGGCTGGCCTATGGCCTTGCCGACGTCATCGACGCCTTGCAGGCGCATGGCGTCAAAGGCAAGACCATCGTGATCGGCGGCGGCGCGAGCCGCAGCCCCCTGGTGCGCCAGATCATGGCCGACACGACAGGCTACACGGTGGCACTGCCGGAGACCCAAGAACCCGTCTTGCTCGGCGCCGCGATGCTGGGCGCGGTCGCCAGCGGTGCGCACAACTCGATCAATGCGGCGATGGCCGGCATGTCGGCGCTCGGGCGGTTGAGCGAGCCGACCAGGCCGGAGCTCGCCGAGTTCCACCGCAAGAAGCGCGGCGTGCACAAGATGCTGCGAGAGCTTGAGCGCGACAGCCGCGAGGCGATGAGGCGGGCGCCCGGCGAAGCGCCGACGTAAGGTTTGCCCCATGCTGCTGAGTTGCGGAGATGCGCTGATCGATTTCCTGCCGTCGAAGACGGCGGATGGACGTGAGGCCTTGACGCCCGCCGTCGGCGGCTCCTGCCTCAACATCGCGATCGGCAGCGCCCGGCTCGATGTTCCCACCGGCTTTGTCGGCGGCATCTCGACCGACACCTTCGGCAGGATGATCGCCGATCATGCCGCGGCGTCCGGCGTCGATCTTCGTCGCGCCACGCGGAGCAATCGCCAAGCCACGCTGGCCTTTGCGCGCGTCACCGGCACCGAGACGCAATACGCCTTCTACGACGCCGACACCGCGTCGCGGAACTGGACCTATCGGCGCGATGCGGTCGCGCTTGACGGCGTCACCTGCGTGCATACCGGCTCGACCACGCTGGTCCATGACAAGGGTGCGGCGGAGACGCTGGCCTTGATCGAGGATGCGCGGCCGAACGTGACGATCTCGCTCGATCCGAACTGCCGACCGAACCTCGTCAAGGACAAGGACGCCTATCGCGCGCGCATGCTGGCGTTCTGCGGCAAGGCCGACATCGTAAAGATGTCCGACGTCGACTTCGCCTATCTGTTCGGTGACGAGGCCCATGCTGCGCGGGCCGAGACGCTGCTGTCGGGCGGCGCATCGCTCGTCGTCATTACGCGCGGCAATGATGGCGCTTGCGCCTGGCATCGCAAGGCAGGACCGATCGCGGCCGAAGCGCCGGTGGTCAACGTCGTCGATACGATCGGCGCCGGCGACAGCTTTCAGGCGGCGCTGCTCGCCGCGTTGCATCGGTTGGACCGGATCGCGCAGCCGCAGTTGCGCGACGTCTCCGCAGCCGAGCTGACCCGTGCGTTGTCCTTTGCCTGCAAATGCGCCGCTTTCACCTGCACGCGGCCCGGCGCCGATCCGCCGCGCAGCCGGGAGTTGCCGGCCGACTATTGGTAAGCCATGCAGGGCCTCAGCCGGCGCGGCGTCCCGCGCGATGCCGTCGCTTGACGCTTAGTCTCATTTTGCGTGCTGCGCCTGCGAAGGCAAATCTGCCCGGCGATGCGTGAAGGCGTCCGAAGCACCCGATATCGCTCGGATTTGATGCCAACCCGCGATCGCTGCATTTCGATCGTGCGAAGTCATGCTGCTTCGGCTTCGCATGGAGCGCATCGGTTGTCTTTGTGAAAGACCGCGCTAACATGGAACCCATCCATCGATACCTGTCGTCGTCTTTTTTGATCGTCTATTGCAGCGCAACCAGGCCATGCAACGGGTTGCGGGCTCGCCAGGGCGACCGGGCCTCGAAGGGAAGTAGCAGACACGCATCCCTAATATTGCAACCAAGAAATAACGGGGGAAGATATGTATGTGAGAGGGATTGCGGCATTCGCCGCCGCGCTCGGCGTTGGCCTGTTGTCGGGCGCCGCCATCGCGCAGGAAGTCAAGCAGGAGAAGCAGTCGGTCCTCGGCAACGCCAATGTTTCTCCGGTGACCCAGGAGCAGCTCAACGCCGCCGACAAGAACAGCAGGGATTTCCTGCTCACCAACGGCAACTATGCCCAGACGCGATTCTATCCGGGCAAGCAGATCAGCCGGGACAATGTGAAGGACCTGCACGTCGCATGGATCTTCCAGACCGACGTCAAGGAATCGCTTGAGACATCTCCGATCGTCGTCGATGGCGTGATGTTTGTCACGACGTCGTTCAGCCATGTCTATGCGCTCGACGCCAAGACCGGTCAGCAGCTCTGGCACTACGCCCACAAGATGGGCCCGATCACGATTTATTGCTGCGGTCCCAACAATCGCGGCGTCCAGGTGCTCGGCGACCGGGTCTATCTGGCGACGCTTGATTCCAAGCTGATGGCGCTGAATGCCAAGACCGGCGAGGTGGTCTGGACCACCAACATCGCCGATCCCGAGCTCGGCTACAGCGAGACGATGGCGCCGACCGTGGTTAAGGACAAGGTGCTGATCGGAACCAATGGCGGCGAATACGGCATCCGCGGCTTCGTGCGCGCCTATGACGCCAAGACCGGCAAGCAGCTCTGGAATTTCCACACCATTCCGGAGAACTCCGTCGGTGTCTGGGCGACCAAGGATGCCACCGGCCGTGACATGCATCGCAATATCCAGGCCGAGAAGGACATGCTCGCCAAGATCGGCGATCCCTATGCCAAGCTCGGTGGCGGCGTGTGGCAGAACCCGTCGGTCGATCTCGCGACCAACCGGATCTACTTCGTCGTCGGCAACCCGTCGCCCGACCTCGACGGGTCGAACCGGCCCGGCGACAACCTCTACACCAACTCGCTGGTCTCGCTCGATCTCGACACCGGCAAGTATGTCTGCCACTTCCAGTACATCGCCCATGACGTCTGGGACCTCGACGCGGTCAGCCCGACGGTGCTGGTCAACGTCAAGGACAAGAGCGGCAAGACGATTCCCGGCGTCATCCATGCCGGCAAGACCGGGCACATCTATGTGCACGATCGCAAGGACTGCAGCCTGATCCGCTTCTCCGAGGCGATGGTGCCGCAGGAGAATATGTGGGTGCTGCCGACCAAGGAAGGCGCGCGCATGCTGCCCGGCGCCAATGGTGGCGTCGAATGGTCGCCGATCGCGACCGATCCGGGACAGGAGCTGGCCTACGCCATCAACCTGCATCAGCCCATGCACTACCGTGTCGAGAGCTCGCCTTATCCGAACGGCAAGCTGTGGCTGGGTGGAGCCTTCACGGCAATCCCCGGTGAACAGCAGTCAGGCAACATCACCGCGGTAAACTACAACACCGGCAAGATCAAATGGCAGGTCAAGACACCCGAACCCATGATCGGCGGCATTCTGGCTACCGCCGGCGGTCTGGTGTTCACCGGTGAAGGCAATGGCAAGTTCGCGGCCTATAATTCCTCCACGGGCAAGGAGCTGTGGAGCTTCCGCGCCGGTGCCGGCGTCAATGCGCCGCCGTCGAGCTACATGGTTGGCGGCAAGCAATATGTCGTGGTCGGCGCAGGCGGTAACACCCAGGTCGACTTCAAGCGTGGCAACAACATCATCGCCTTCACGCTCGACTGAGCCAAGGCGCGATGTATCATCACGCGTGCAAACATTGACGGCGAGGCGGGACCCGTTCGGTCCCGCTTCGGCTTTGTTCGGATGAGCTAATGTTCGGTAAATGGATGATTTGCTGCGCCGCGCTGTTGCTGGTTGCGTCACAGGCGCGCGCGGAGACGATCGAAGAGAAGGCGCAGGTCTGCACCGGTTGCCACGGCGAAGACGGCAAGCCCGTCGACAAGACCATTCCGACGATCTGGGGCCAGCAGGCCGGCTATCTCTATATCCAGCTCCGCGATTTCAAGCGCGGCGATCGCAAGAGCGATATCATGCAGCCGATCGCGACGCAGTTCGAGCGCGACGACATGCTGGCGATCGCGGAATATTTTTCGCAGAAGCCGTGGCCTGACCTCGGCCAGCCGCGTGCGTCCAAGGACGTCGCGGCGAAGGCGCTCAGTGCCAGCGCTTCGGTCGGCTGTCCGGCCTGCCATCTCGATCGCTTCCAGGGCGACGGCACCGTGCCGCGGCTTGCCGGCATGGGACGGGATTACCTCGCCAAGACCATCGCCGATTTCCGCACCCGCGCGCGCGGCAACAATCCCGGCATGTCCGACCTGATGCTGGCAACGTCGCCCGACGACCTTGCCGCACTGGTGGACTATCTGGCGGGGCTATAGCTGCGGACACTCGTCATGCCCGGGCTTGTCCCGGGCATCCACGTCTTGATATCCAGGCAAAAGAAGACGTGGATGGCCGGGACAAGCCCGGCCATGACGTCCGAGCAAGTCGCCTCAGCGCGGCGTCAGTTCCTCGCGCAGCACTGAGAGGATGGTGAGATCGGCGGCGTGCTTGCCGGCCTTGTCGGCCAGCGCAGGGTCGGCGCCGTGCGCCAGCAGTGTCCTGGCAATCGCCGGATGGTTGCCTTCGGCGGCGATCATCAGCGCGGTGCGGCCGCGCGCATCGCGGTCGTCGACCTTGGCGCCGGCGTCCAGCAGATATGAGACGACCTCCAGCGCTTGCGCCTCCGGCACAGTCTCGTCAGGCCCGGCCGCCCACATCAGGAGCGTCAGATCGTTGGCGTAGCGCGCGTTGATGTCGATCTCGCGCGCGAGCAGTTGCTTGACGATGCCGAGCTGGCCGCCGGCCGCGGCGTAGACGACCGGCGGCTTGCCGGTGTCGTCGGCCTTGCGGCCGTCGGCGCCGTGCGCCAGCAGCATGCGCACCACCATGTCCCTGCCGGCATAGGCCGCGGCCGCGACCGGGGAGGCGCTGCTGCGTCCGGTGAGATTGACGTCGGCGCCGCGGTCGATCAGGCGCTGCACGATCGCCACATGGCCGCGCTCGGCAGCAAAGTACAGCGCGGTCGATCCCGCGAGGTTGCGTGCATCGACCGGCGCGCCGCGCGCCAGCAGCAGGTCGACCATGGCAAGATGGCCGGAGCGGGCGGCATGGCTCAGCGGCCTTGCGCCCATCCGGTCCCGCGCATCGACCGAGGCGCCGTGATCGAGCAGCTCGGTGGCAAGGTTGATGCAATCGGCATTGGCGGCCGCAAACAGCGACAGCGAGATCTCGATCGCGCTGAGCTGGGCCTTGTCGGTTTCGTATTTGCGGATCAGCTCGCGGCACCGCGCCGGATCGGGCGCCGCGAGGCTGCCGTGCACGCTGCCGGCAACGATCAGCGCGGCGAGGGCGATGCGGCGATACAAGGCGTGGTCCTCCGTCATGCTGACAGCAGCGCCATTCGGTTCGAGCGTCGCATGATCCTCCGTCGCTGCCAAGCCGCGCGGCCGGGAAAGCCCCGCCTACTCGGCAGGCCATGCGCCGTCGCGGCTCCGTGGCATTTCGCCATGCGTCCGAGCCGATGGACTTGCCGCCTGCCGCGCGGCACGATGCGGGCGTCGACCCTATCTGACGCGAGTCCTTGCCCAAATGAGCGACGATCTGTGTCTGCTGTCTGCCGTTGAGCTTCGTGGGCGCATCGCCCGCAAGGAGGTTTCGCCTGTCGAGGTTACGCGCGCGGTGCTCGCCCGTGCCGAGCGGCTGCAACCCGAATTGAACTGCTTCATCACGCTGTGCGGCGATGCGGCGATGGCGCAGGCGAAAGCCGCCGAGCGGCAAATCACGGCTGGCGAGCCGCCCGGTCTGCTCCACGGCATCCCCTTCACCGTGAAGGACATCGTCAACACCAAAGACGTCCGGACGACCTTCGGCGCGGTGCCGTACCGGGACAACGTGCCCGACAACGACGCCGTCGCGGTGGCACGCCTCCGTGCCCAGGGCGGCATATTGATCGGCAAGACCACGACGCCGGAGTTCGGCAGCAAGTGCCTGACCGATTCGCCGCTGTTCGGGCGGACGCGCAATGCATGGAGTGCCGAGCGGTCCAGTGGCGGCTCCAGCGGCGGCGCGGCGGTAGCCGTCGCGAGCGGCATCGCACCGCTGGCGGTTGCGACCGATGGCGGCGGCTCCACCCGGGTTCCCGCCGCCTGCAACGGCGTGGTCGGAATCAAGCAGAGCAACGGGGTGATCCCGCATAGCCAGGTGCAGGACGCGTTCGGCAACCAGACCTATGTCACACCGACCACGCGCACCGTTGCCGATACGGCGCTGATGATGCAGGCGATGGCGGGAGAGGATCTGTCGGACCCCTGGTCGATCGGGGTGCCGGTGCCTGACTATCTCGGGCTTGCCGCGCCGCGCGGCGACCTCAAGGGCCGGCGGGTGCTGTTCTGCCTGTCGCCGCCGGGGCGTCCGGTCACATCCGATGTGGCCGCGGCGTTCAAGGCAAGCCTCGACCGTCTGGCGAGCCTCGGCGCCGCGCTCGAAGAGTTTTCCGGCGACGGCTTTGACATCGAGCCGATCTGGCGTGCGATCAATCACACAGTCTGGCGCACCCGCTTCGAGAAGCTCGCGGCCGATCATCAAAATGATCTCAGTGCAACCTTCCTGAAGCAGCTCGCGCTGGCGGCGCAGGTCAGCGGTGTCGACTACCAGCGGGCGATGTTCGAGCGCACCGCGCTGTTCCGCCGGGTGCAGTCGCTGTTCGCGCGCGGCGATCTCCTGGCGATGCCGACCTTGACCCGGTCGGCTCTGCCGATCGACCAGGACCTGTTCGGCACGATCGAGATCGACGGCCGGAGTTTCGACAGCGTGCGGCCGCACTGGTTTCCCTGGACCATGCTGTTCAACATGACAGGTCATCCCGCCGTCAGCATCCCCGCAGGTTTCGGCCGCGACGGCCTGCCGATCGGACTGCACCTGGTCGGCCGCTTCCGGGCCGATGCCGAACTGTTGCGCGTTGCAGCGTTGTTCGAGGCGGCGAGCGACTTGCTTGGTCGCTGGCCGACCTGACGTTGTCGGCGACGCCGGCCGCGGCGTCGCTGGTTCAGCCGCTTTGCCCGGTGCTCGCATTGGCGACGGCGCGCGCGACATTGGCGATCACCTCGTTGCACTTCTCCATGGGGGCACTTGCCCCGGTCAGGTAAACCGTCACCACGATCGGCTTGCGGCCGGGCGGCCAGAACACGCCGATGTCGTTGTAGGTGCCGCGCTCGCCGGTGCCGGTCTTGTCGCCAACCCGCCAGTCGCGGGGCACGCCGGCACGCAGCCTTGCGTCGCCGGTTTTGTTGGCGACCATCCAGTCCACCAGCTTCTGGCGCGAGACGGTCTGCAGAACGTCGCCGAGCACGACGCGCTGCAAATCCTTCAGCATCGCGACAGGACTCGTGGTGTCGCGCTGGTCGCCGGGCACGGCTTCGTTCAGCTCCACCTCCCAGCGGTCGAGCCGGCTGACATTGTCGCCGATGGTGCGGAAGAAGCTGGTAAAGCCGGCGGGCCCGCCGATCTCGCGCAGCAGCAGGTTGGCGGCGGTGTTGTCGCTGAGCGTGATGGCAGCCGCGCAGAGTTCGGACAGAGTCATGGCCGATCCGACGTGCGCCTTAGTGACCGGCGCGTAGGCCAAGATATCCTTGGCCTCGATTTGCACGCGCTGATCGAGGCTGGATTCGCCGCGGTCGACCCGGTGCAGCACCGCAGCCGAGGCCAACGCCTTGAAGGTGCTGCACATCGGGAACCGCTCGTCGCCGCGCCGGCTCGCGCGCAATCCCGTCTCCATGTCGAGCGCGGCGACGCCGAGCCGGCCGCTGGTTGCCAGCTCGATGCGCGCAAACTCCTGCTGCAGCCGCTGCGCCGGCTCGCCTGGTCCTGCCGCTGCGCCTTGCCGCGGCAAAGTGCAGGACACCGCAAGGCCCAGCGCGCGCAATCCAAATGTCCGTCTCGTCAGCATGTCGAATCTCCCGTTGGCGGCGCGAACCTGCCGGGCGGCGTGACGGCGCACAAACAATCATTTATACAGCGAGACATGAGGAAAACTTGGTCATGACGCCGTGCGCCGGCATCTCCCGCTGAACGCGCTGCGCGCCTTCGAGGCCTCCGCGCGGCTGCTCAGCTTCACCCGCGCCGGGCTGGAGCTGCGCGTGACGCAGACTGCGATCAGCCATCAGGTCAAGCAGCTCGAGGATCTCCTAGGCACGAGCCTGTTCCGCCGGCTGCCGCGCGGGCTGGTGCTCACCGACGAGGGGCTGGCGCTGCTGCCGGTGCTGTCAGACGCGCTCGACCGGATCGGCGCCGCGATCGACCGCATCGAGGCCAAGGGCACCCGCGAGGTCGTGACCGTCGGCTGCGTCACGACGTTCGCGACCGGATGGCTCTTGCAAAGGGTCGACCGCTTCAAGCGCGCGCATCCCTATATCGATTTGCGTCTGCTCACCAACAACAACCGCGTCGACATCGCAGGCGACGGGCTCGATCTCGCGCTGCGCTTCGGCGACGGCTCGTGGCACGGCACCGAGGCGATCCATCTGTTGTCCGCACCGCTCTCGCCGGTGTGCTGCCCCGACGCGGCGGACCGGCTGCGCAAGCCGTCCGATCTCGCGCAGGAATTCCTGCTGCGGTCCTACCGCGCCGAGGAATGGCCGCTATGGTTTGCGGTCGCCGGCGCGCCGTGTCCGAAAATCCAGGGGCCGATCTTCGACAGTTCGGTCGCGATGGCCGAGGCCGCCGCGCGCGGCGTCGGCGTCGGGCTGGTGCCGATCGCGATGTTCGAAAATGAGCTGGTCTCCGGCCGGCTGCTGCGGCCGTTCGCGGCCGAGGTCCCGGCGGGATCCTATTGGCTGACCTGGCTGAAGTCGCGCGAGGTGACGCCGGGCATGCGCGCGTTTCGCGACTGGCTGCTCGAGACGCTGCGGACGGAGGTGAATGAGGTGGAGGACGCCGTCGCGCCTGCACCGCGGCGGAAGATCAAGACAAAGGCCGGACCGAAGCCGCGGACCAAGACCAAGCGGCGTTAACGTCTGACGACGTGATTCAACTATCGTCGCCAATATTTCGGAATTATCGAATGATGCCGCTGATTTGCCCGACATGTCAAGTGCCGTGTCGAACGCCCGCAGCCGCCGGCTACTTTGCATGGGGTTGTTTTCGATATTTTTGGCGGTGCGCTCCCGCCGGCTGGCTATCGCATCTGGCGCGCGCTATGCCAGATGGCACGCCACGGAATGCCCGTTCCTGCCTTCCAGCAACTCCGGCGCGCTCTGCCGGCAGCGCTCCTCGGCGATTGGACATCTCGTGTGGAAGTGGCAGCCCTTGGGCGGATTCATCGGGCTCGGCACGTCGCCCTTCAGGCGGATGCGGTCGCGCTTCGCCTTGGGATCCGGCACCGGCACCGCCGAGAGCAGTGCCTTGGTGTAGGGGTGCTGCGGGTTGCGGTAGAGATCGCTGGCCTTGGCGAGTTCGACGATGCGGCCGAGATACATCACCGCGACGCGGTCGGAGATGTGCTCCACGACCGAGAGATCGTGGGCGACGAACAGATAGGTCAGGTTCAGCTCGGCCTGCAGATCCTCGAGCAGGTTGATGACCTGGGCCTGGATCGAGACGTCGAGCGCGGAGACCGGCTCGTCGCACACGATCAGCTTCGGCTCCAGCGTCAGCGCGCGGGCGATCGCGATGCGCTGGCGCTGGCCGCCGGAGAATTCGTGCGGGTAGCGGCGCATGTGCTCGGCCTTCAGCCCGACCTTGACCAGGAGGCTCGCGACGCGGTCCTCGCGCTCGCTGGCCGAGCTCACGAGGTTATGGATGATGAAGGGCTCGCCGAGGATCGCGCCGACCGTCATGCGGGGATTGAGCGAGGCGAACGGATCCTGGAACACGAGCTGCATGTTGCGCCGCATGGCGCGCAGGTCGCCGCCGCCGAGGCCGGTGACGCTCCGGCCGTCGAACACGACCTCGCCCGAGGTCGGCTCGATCAGGCGCAGCACGCAGCGGCCGGTGGTCGACTTGCCGCAGCCGGATTCGCCGACGAGGCCGAGCGTCTCGCCGCGGTTGACCGAGAACGACACGCCGTCGACCGCATAGACCTGGCCGACCTCGCGCGAGAGCAGGCCGCCCAGCACCGGAAAATGCTTCTTCAGATTGGAAACGCGCAGCAGCGGCTCGGTCATGACGCGTCTCCGAGGTGGCAGGCCATGCGGTGGCCGGGCGCGATCTCGCGCAGCCGCGGCTCCTTTTCGGTGCAGATGCTCATGGCGTATTTGCAGCGGGCGGCAAAGCGGCAGCCGGGCGGCGGATTGATCAGGATCGGCACGGAGCCGCCGATCGCCTCCAGCCGCGTCTTGTGCGCGGCGTCGAGATCGATGCGCGGGATCGAGCGGATCAGGCCCTGGGTGTAGGGATGGCCGGGATTGCCGAACAGTTCGTCGACCGGCGCCTCCTCCACCACCTTGCCGGCGTACATCACGACGACGCGCTGCGCGGTCTCGGCGACCACGCCCATCGCGTGCGTGATCAGCATCACCGCCATGCCGAAGCGTTCCTTCATGTCCTGCAACAGGTCGAGGATCTGCGCCTGGATGGTGACGTCGAGCGCGGTGGTCGGCTCGTCCGCGATCACGAGCTTGGGCCGGCACGCCAGCGCCATCGCGATCATCACGCGCTGGCGCATGCCGCCGGAGAACTGGTGCGGATAATGATGCACGCGGCCCCCGGCGTTGGGGATCTGCACCAGCTTCAGCATCTCGATGGTGCGCTCGAGCGCCTGCTTCTTGGTCACCGCCTCGTGGCGGCGCAGGCTCTCGGCGATCTGCTCGCCGATGGTCAGCACCGGATTGAGCGAGGTCATCGGCTCCTGGAAGATGAAGCCGATCTCCTTGGCCCTGATGTCGTCGAGCTGGTGGCTGGTCAGCGGCACCAGGTCGCGGCCCTCGAAGATGATCTCGCCTTCGACGATCTTGCCCGGCGGCATGGCGATCAGCTTCAGGATCGACATCGCGGTGACGGTCTTGCCGCAGCCGGATTCGCCGACCACGCACAGCGTCTCGCCGCGGTTGATGCTGATGTCGACGCCGTCGACCGCCTGGAGGATGCCGTCGTCGGTGGTGAAATGGGTTTTCAGGCCCTTGATGTCGAGCAGCGCCATCAGATCACCTTGCGCGAATCGAGCGCGTCGCGCAGCCCGTCGCCGATGAAGTTGATGGCGACCACCGCGATGAAGATCGCGCCACCCGGGAACAGCGCCCAATGCGGGCCGATGTCGAGAAAATCCTTGGCGTCATAGAGGATGCGGCCCCAGGTCGGCGTATCCGGCGGGAAGCCGAGGCCGAGGAACGACAGCGTCGATTCGGCGATGATGGCGGCGGCGACGTCGATCGTGCCGGCGATGATCACGGGGCCCAGCGCGTTGGGCAGGATGTGGCGCACCACCTGGCGCACCGGGCTCGCGCCGAGCGCGCGCGCCGCCTCGACGAATTCCTTCTCACGCAGCGACAGGAACTGGGCGCGCACCAGGCGCGCGACCGGCATCCAGCGCAGGCCGCCGATCACCAGCACGATCAGGATGAAGATGCCGCCCTCCGGGCCGAACATCGCCTTCAGCCCGTCGCGGAACAGATAAATCAGCATCAACAGCAGCGGCAGTTGCGGCAACGACAGGAACAGATCGGTCAGCCACATCAGCGCATAGCCGAGCGCGCCGCGCGACATGCCGGCGAGGGCGCCGATCAGCGTGCCGACGAACACCGAGACCAGCATCGCGGCGAGGCCGACCGCGAGCGAGATGCGCCCGCCATAGATCATGCGGGCGAGCAGGTCCTGGCCGAGATCGTCGGTGCCGAACGGGTGCGCCAGCGAGGGGCCCTGCAGGCCGGCCACGACGTCCATGTCGCTGATCGAGACGCGCCAGACGAACGGACCGATCACGACGGCTGCGATCAGCAGCAGCAGCAGCACGGCGCTGACCACGGCCGGACGGTGCCGGCGGTAGCGCCGCCAGGTTTCGCGCCAGGGCGAATAGCCGCGCCGCTCAGCGGAAGGAGATGCGAGGGTCAAGCCAGCCATAGAGGACATCTGCGATCAGGTTGAACAGCACCACGAGACACGCGAAGACGAAGGTCACGGCCATCACGACCGGCGTGTCATTGGCGAGGATGGAGGAAATCAGGAGCGAGCCGATGCCGGGAATCCGGAAGATCTGCTCGGTGACGATGGCGCCGCCGAACACGGCAGGCATTTGCAGCGCAATGAGCGTGACGACCGGGATCATCGCGTTGCGCATCACGTGTTTGACGATCACCTTGGCCTGCCCAAGTCCCTTGGCGCGGGCGGTGGTGACATAGTCGAGCCGGATCACGTCGAGCATCGCCGAGCGCACGAAGCGGGTCATCGACGCCGCCTGGAACAGGCCGAGCACCATCACCGGCATGATCGCCTGCCGGATCATCTCCAGCAGCCAAGGAATGCCGCTGCCCGGCACGTCGGTGTAGACGAAGGGCAGCCAGTCCAGCTTCACCGAGAACACCAGGATGAACAGGATGCCGGTGAAGAAGGTCGGCAGCGAGAAGCCGATGAAGGCGAAGGTGTTGGCGAGCTGGTCGAAGATCGAATAGGGCCGGGTGGCGGCATAGACGCCGACCGGGATCGCGATCAACAGCGCCAGCAGCTGCGCCGAGCCGATCACGTAGAGCGTGGTCGGCAGCCGCTGCAGGATCAGCGTGTCGACATTGATCCGGCTGACAAAGGAGAAGCCCCAGTCGCCTTGCGCCATCGCCGCGAGCCAGTGCAGGTAGCGAAGATAGATCGGGTCGTCGAGGCCGAACTTGGCGCGCAGCGCGGCCTGCACCTCGGGCGGCACGTTCGGATTGGTCGCGAGCTCGCTGAACGGATCGCCCGGCGCGAGCGCCAGCACGACGAACAGCACGAGCGAGATCCCGAGCAGGCTCGGGATCGCGATCATCAGGCGACGCAGGATATATTGACTCATCGAGAGATCATCTAACTAACGCTCGCACCTTGAGCACGTTGATCTTGCTTCCAGTCGAAAGGCGAGCTTCACCTCGCCCCGCGTGCGGGGAGAGGTCGGAATTCAAGCACGGCTTGAATTCCGGGTGAGGGGGAGTCTCCACGAACTCATCTTTCACGGTGTTTGCTGCGAAAGCCCCTCACCCCAACCCTCCAAGAGCGAGCTCCGCTCGTCTCGACCCCGTAAGAACGGGGAGAGGGAGAAGATGCACCTACTCAAACTCCGAACCTGTCCCCGTGTCTCAGGTTTCACGATACCAGTCTTGCAGATTGTCGGTCTGGTTGGCCCAGCCGGAGAGCGCGGGCCGCACCGTGTTGGAGCAGGCTTCCACCGCGAGGCGGTGCATCACCGGGATCACCACCGTGTCCTGCCACATCAGATCGTTGCACTTGATGTAGAGCTCGGCCCGCTTGATCGGATCGGTCTCGGTATCGGCCGCCTCGATCGCGGCGTCGAAATCCTTGTTGACCCAGCGCGGGAAGTTCTGCCCTTGCCACTTGTTCTCCTTGGTCGCGACATTGCGCGACAGATAGCGGCGCATGTGCAGGCCCGGGTCGGGTTGTGTCATCGGGATCTGGAACATCTCGATGTCGGCGTAGAACTTGGAATAGGTGTCGGGGTTGGCGACGTCGGAGGAGAAGAACACCGAGGCCACCACCGACTTCAGCTCGACGTCGATGCCGGCCTTCTGGCAGGCCTGCTTGACGATCGCCTGGGTCTTCTGCCGCGGGCCGTTGATCGAGGTCTGGTACAGCAGCTTCAGCTTCTTGCCGTCCTTCTCGCGGATGCCGTCGGAGCCGACCTTCCAGCCGGCCTGTTCGAGCAGCGCGCTCGCCTTCTCGACCGAGAACTCCCATCTGGTGTTCTTGGAAACGAACTCCTCGGGGCCGTTGAGATAATTGGCGGTGGCGCGGCCGGCGCGGCCGTAGATCACCTTCTTGACGGAGTCGCGGTCGACCAGCAGCGCCAGCGCCTTGCGCACCGCCGGATCCGACAGGATCGGATGCTTGGTCTTGATCGACGAGCGTTCGCCGTCGACCTCGGTGTTCGGGTCGGTGAAGTTGATGGCGATGAATTCGATGTCGCCGCCGACGGCATAGAGCGTCTTGCCCTTGCCGCCCTTTTCCAGCCGCAGCAGCACCTCGTCCTCGACCTGGATGTTCCAGGCGAAATCATATTCGCCGGTCTGGATCACCGCGCGCGCCGCCGACACCGCATCGCCGCCGCCCTTCATCTCGATCGTGTCGAAATAGGGCCGGTTCGGCATGTGGTAATCGGGATTAATTTCGCCGCGCACCAGATCGCCCGGCTTGAACTCGACGAACTTGTAGGGGCTGGTGCCGACCGGCTTCAGATTGTTCGGCGCCTCGCGCGACTTGCTGCCCTTGTACTCCGCGAAGAGATGTTTCGGGATGATGCAGCCATAGGCGCCGACGAACGCGTTGGCCCAGAACGGCGTCGGATCCTTGAACTTGATGCGGACCGTGAGGTCGTCGACCTTCTCCACGGTCATGCCGGAATAGGTCCCGCTCGAGACGGCCGCGGTCGCGGGGTCGGTGGCATATTCCCAGTTGAACACGACGTCGTCGGCGGTGAAGGGTTTGCCGTCATGCCATTTGACGCCGGGCTTGAGTTTCCAGACCACCGACTTGGCGTCTTTGGAAAGCCCGCCGTTCTGGATCGAGGGGATTTCGGCGGCGAGGATCGGGTTGAGATGGCCGTCGACGTCCCAGCTTGCCAGCGGTTCGTAGAACAGTCGCGAGCCGTCCTGGTCCTTGGTGCCGGTGGCGAAGTGCGGATTGAGCAGGGTGGGGCCCTGCCACCACAACAGCTTCAGCGGACCGCCGCCGCCGCGCTTGGTCGGCTTGTAGGGATTCGGGCTCTGCGCCATCGCGACGCCGCCGATCGCAAGGATCTGGTTGGCCATCGGCGCGGTGAGGCCGACGGCAATCATTCGCTTGACGAAGGCGCGGCGATCCATCCGCCCGTCCTTCACGTCGTCGATCATGCCACGCAGATTCCTGTCGAACATTGTCCCCTCGGTCCGGCTCAATTGGTTATTGCGGCGGGCCGTGGAACCGGCCGCCGTGTTGGCGGCAGGATGGCACACCGAATGACCGCGAAGGTCAACGCCTCCCGCCCTTCAGCGCCTAGGTCTTTTGGCTATCGCTTGTGCAGAACCTCCCCTTGCCGCACACCGGTTCAGCAGATCGGCGCCAAAAGCGCGCCCTTGCGCGCCTCGCAGTGCGGAAAATTTGTTCGTTATCCTTTGTTCCGAGATGCTTTTTTGCCACGCAGGCCGGAGTTCGCGTCTGAAGCGATCCCTCCGCAAACTCGTCATGCCCGGCCTTGTGCCGGGCATCCACGTCTCCGTTTCCGCGTGAGAAAGTCGTGGTTGGCCGGGACAAGCCCGGCCATGACGATGGGGATATGCGATTGCTTGATCCCGGAGAGCAGGTCCGGCCCGCACACGCGGTTCTCAGGCGATCGACATGTCCAACGGCGGTGCAACATTCGCCGGCAGCGGACTGACATAAGGCGTTCTTGTGGTCCGCTTCTTGAGGTCGGCCTTGGCGGCCGCGATCAGCTCCGGCTCCATCAGCGCCTTGACGCCGAGGCCTGCCATCGCCTTGGCGGCCTGCACCATCGCCTTGTGCGCGGCCGGCGTCTTGCCCTGCGCCACAACCTGCCAGGTGTGGAACGGCGTGCCGATTGCAACCGTCGGTGCATGGACCTGCACGGTCGGCACCACCCAGCTGACGTCGCCGACGTCGGTCGAGCCGATCAGCGGATTGCGCGTGGCGTCGATCGGCACCAGGAAATCGGCGAGCGGCCGGTCGGTCGGCTCCATGCCGATCGCATAATAGACCGAAGCGATGTCCTTGTCGGTCAGGGTCGCGCGGATCTTGCCGGCGAAATCCTTGTCGGCATCGTCGAAATGCGGGGGGCCGAGCTCTTCCATGATCCGGTGCAGCGTCTGTTCCAGCGGCGTGTTGGGCAGGATGTTGGAGACCGCGGAGATGATCTTCATCTCCACCTTGGTCTCGGTCATCAGCGCCGCGCCCTGTGCGATCTTGTGCACGCGCTCGACCAGCTCGTTCATGCCGGGCAGGTCGCGGGCGCGGATCGAATAGCGCACCCGGGCATGGGCCTGCACCACGTTGGGCGCGATGCCGCCGGTGTCGAGCAGTGCGTAGTGCACCCGGGCGTCGCTCGGCATGTGCTCGCGCATGTAGTTGACGCCGACATTCATCAATTCCACCGCATCGAGCGCGCTGCGGCCGAGATGCGGCGAGGCTGCCGCATGCGAGGTGCGCCCGATGAACGTGAAATCGGCGCGGGTATTGGCGAGCGACGGCGTCACCGCCACCTCCCAAAAACTGTGCGGATGCCAGGTGATGGCGATGTCGGCGTCCTCGAACGCGCCACAGCGCACCATGAAGGCCTTTGCCGCGCCGCCTTCCTCGGCAGGACATCCGTAATAGCGCACGCGCCCCGGCACCTTGTTGGCGGCCAGCCAGTCCTTCACCGCGGTCGCGGCGAGCAGCGCGGAGGAGCCGAGCAGATTATGTCCGCAGCCATGGCCGTGGCCGCCGCTTTCGACCGGGCGATGCTCGGCGATTCCGGCCTCCTGGCTGAGCCCGGGCAGGGCGTCATATTCGCCGAGGAAGGCGATCACCGGGCCGCCTTCGCCCCATTCGCCCATCACCGCGGTCGGGATCTCGGCGACGTTCTCGGTGATGCGAAAACCCTGATGGCGCAGTTCGGCCAGATGTTCGGCGGATGAGCGCGCCTCGGTGTAACAGACCTCGGGCATCGCCCAGACCCGGTCGCTCAATTCGATGAAACGCGGCTTGATCGCGTCGACGCCGCGCCAAACATCACTACGGTTGTCCATTTGCTCCGATCCCTTAACGCTAGAGCATGATCCGGAAAAGTGTGAAGCGGTTTTCCGAAAAGATCATGCTCAGACAATGAGCCGAAGCGCGATGATCTCATCGCGCTTTGGGCAATCTGAAGCGCGAAACGCTAGCAGCTTGTCGCGACGCCGCCTAGCGCGCGCCGGCAGACCTGCATTTCCGAATGTCACGTCTTGGTGTGCAGAAATGTTTCTGCGTCAGGCGACGCTGAGCCGCTCAAGGCCTTTCCAGTCGAAGGCGATGCCGTGCCCCGGGCGATGATCGGGCGCGATCGCCATGCCCTGCTCCAGAACCAGCGGGTGCTCGATATAGCGGTCGAGGCCGAAGCCGTGCGCCTCGAGATACGACCGGTTCGGGCACGCAGCCAGCAGATGCACGGTGATGTCATGCGCGCCATGGCTGGTGACGGGAATATTGAAGGCCTCGGCGAGCCGGGCGACCTTCATGAAGCTGGTCACACCGCCGCAATTGGTGACGTCGGGCTCGGCATAGGACAGCGCGCCGCCGGCGATATACGGCTTGAACTCCCACAGGCTGCGCAGGTTCTCGCCGGCCGCGATCGGCACGCCGCCGGCCTGCACGATGCGGGCGTGTCCCGCGACGTCGTCCGGAATCGTCGGCTCCTCGAGCCAGGTCAGGTCGAACGGTTGCAGGGCGCGCGCGGCGCGGATCGCTTCCTCGACGGTCCATTTCATGTTGGCATCGGCCATCAGCGGAAACTCGTCGCCGAGATGGCCGCGCATCGCCTTCACGCGCGCCACGTCGGATGCAAGGCTCGGCCGGCCGACCTTCATCTTGATGGCGCGAAAGCCCTTGGCAAGATTGTCGTCGGTCTGCTTGAGCAGGCCATCGAGCGGCAGATCGAGATCGATGCCGCCGGCATAGCAGGGCACCCGGCGGTCGAAGCCGCCGAGCAGCCGCCACAGCGGCAGCGATGCCCGCCGCGCCTTGAGGTCCCACAACGCGATGTCGAGCGCGGACAGCGCCAGCACCGCCGGGCCGCCGCGGCCGCCATAATGCAGCGCCCACCACACCTTGTGCCAAAGCTGCTCGGTGTCGTCGGCCTCCATCCCGCGCGCGATCTCGGTGATTTCGCGGCCCAGGATATCGGCGATGGCGCCGCCATTGCGGCCGACCGTGTAGGTGTAGCCGGTGCCTTCGGCGCCGTCGGCATCGCGGGCGCGGATCGTGACGAGCTCGAACGCCTTGATCTCGCCATGCGTGCTGTCGCTCAGCACCACCGGAAGCGGGATCTTGTAGAATCCGATGCTGAGGTCCTTGAGGATGGCCACGCCGGAACTCCTTGTCATGGGACGAATGCAATGCGTGAGACACGATCTCAAAAGCCCCGGCTGCCTGCAACCTTGCGCCTGCGAATGTCTGCCTTGAGCGATCAGTCTGCCTTCCTCTATGATGTGGCTCGCGAGGACGTGGTCCGACCATGGATGATGCAATTCCGTCTCTATTACCGAGAAATTCGGGCCACCAGTTCGTGATCTATGCCGATGCCTGCTCGGGCGTTCCGGGCGCGCTGCATGAGCGCACCTTCGCGTCGGTGAACGACGTGGTGCGCCGGCTGCATCCTGCGCCCGAATTCATTCTGTTCCCCGGCGACGAGATCATCGGCCTCACCGCCGATGCCGACGCGCTGCGTGCGCAATGGCGGCATTGGTTCGAGGTCGAGATGTCCTGGTTCGACCGGCGCGCGGTGCCGTTGTGGCACACGACCGGCAACCACACTACCTATGACGAGATGAGCGAGGCGGTGTTCCGCGAGGTGCTGCAGCTGCCGCGCAACGGCCCGCCCGGTCAGGAGGGGCTGTCCTACTGGGTTCGCCGCGACGATCTCCTGATAGTGTTCGTGCACACGCTGTGGAGCCGCCTCGGCGGCGAGGGGCATGTCGAGACCGACTGGCTGCAAGCCGTCCTCGCACAGCACAAGGACGCCAGGCACAAGCTGGTGCTGGGCCATCATCCCGTGTACGCCATCAACGGCTACAGCGGTAGCTATCAGCGCGAGATCGGCCACGAATACCGCGAGCGCTTCTGGGATATCCTCGTCCGCGCCGATGTCGCCGCCTATCTGTGCAGCCATATCCTTGCATTCGACGTCCAGGTTCATCGTGGTGTGCTGCAGGTCTGCACGGCGGGCGCCGGCACCGCGCACCGGATGCCCGAAGGCGTCGAGTATCTGCATTGTGTGCAGGCCGCGCTCGATCAGGATGGGTTCCGCTATCAGGTGCTCGATACCGAAGGTGTGGTGCGCGAGCAGCTCGCATGGCCGCTGCCATCGCTGGACCAGGCCGCGTGGTCGCCGCTGCCGCGCGGGACCAGCCCTGCACCGCTGTCGGGGACATTGGCGCCCGCGACGGTCATCGCGCTGAAACTGTCGGGCCGCACCGCCGCGGGAACCGCCGCGCCACAAACGCTGCTCTGCACGCCCGCGCCCGGCGTGATCGCACCGCTCTGGCTTGGCTTGCGCGGGCCGAACCAGACGCTCACCTTGATCCTTGGACGTGAGCGTGGACGCAGTCCCTATTACTGGATCGGTCCCGATCTCGGTGCCAACAGCGATTTCGACCTCGACATCGCCTTCTATCCGGACATGGGACCGGGCGGCGTGCTGTGGCGACGCAGCGGTGACACGCGCTGGACGTCGTGCGCGGCGATATCGGCAACGGGGCTGGAGCGGTTCGCATGGCCGGCGGTCTGGAACGTCGGGTGCGGCGAGGGTGGGCCGGATGACAGGCGCTATGCCGGACCACGGTTCGAGATCGCTATTTCCGTCATCGCATCGTAGTTAATCGCGCCCGGGCCGACGCGCTCGACGTCGGCGCTGCGGCTGAGCGGGCTTCGACGCCCGCATTGCGGTCGCATTGGCTCCAATGAATGGCCATGGAAAAATCAGATGCCAGCCAAACTTCGCGCGTAGGTTTTATCGCTTGCTGACCTCGAAAAGGAATCGACCATGCGCAATCTCACAGCATTCGTCACTGTTGCCGCGCTCGTCCTCGGAACGCCCGCCTTGGTGCAAGCGCAAGGCACGCAACCCAATGCGCCGCCGCAGTCATCTGATCAGTCCACTGTCATCCGGAGCATACAGGTCGTCGACATCAAGGACCTCAAGCCCGAAATGCGATCGAAGATCGAGGATGCGATGGCAAAGACCAAGGAGGACGACATCCAGTCGCTTCGGAAGTCGATTGACGCGACACCGCAGGCGGTCTCCGCGCTCAAGGCCAAGGGCCTGACTTCGTCGCAGGTCGTCGCTATCAACATTGCCGATGGCGTGCTGACGATGTTCGCCAAAACAGCCTGACCAGGGTCAGCGAATGTCGGTATCGGTGGTTGGACCTCCCCGCGGCCACCGATGCCAACAACTCCCGCAGCCGGCGCTGCGGGAGTTTTCATTTCTGATAGGCGCGGCCCGTCCAATGGACCCTCACCGGGGAGAGCGATCAGTCAGGCTCGTTGGGCCTGGTACGTTCCGCGCGTTTCAATTCGCGATCGATCAGCGTGCAGACGCGCCGCCGCGCCAGCAGGTCGAGCCGCGCGCGCGTGGTGCCTTGCTTGGTCTTGCCGTTGATGTCGAACGACCAGGCCCAGAGGTCGGGTTCGATGTTGGTGAGTGTGTATTGAATGTCCCGATGACGACCGATCAGCTTCTTCATGCCGTTTCTTCTTGTTGGCTGAAGATTGCATAGCCAGATCGTGAAGGCGTCTGTATCCGGTCGAATACTGAGTCGGGTGTCCGCAGGGCGGAATTTTCCAAATCACTGATTTGGGGTCGCTGTGCAGTGGCTGCGTGCAACTGACGAGTGCGCACGAAGATTCGCAGTCGTCCTGGCGAAGGCCAGGACCCATTACCCCAAGTGCGCAATGTTGCGCGACGCTAGGGCCACGATCTCGTTCACTGTCAAATGCGGTAGTTGTGGTCCTGGCTTTCGCCAGGACGACAATGACGAGTCCTGCCTGCAACATCCGCCGCAGCGTACGGGTCCCTGCTTTCGCAGGAACGACGGGTGGAGAAATCTCAGCTCAGCGTCACTACAACAGTCATCCCACCCCTCACAAATTTATCACCCCGCGCCGCGCGGCATGGGCGACGGCGTCGGTGCGGCCGGTGGCGTCGAGCTTGTCGAGCAGCGAGCCGACATGAAACTTGGCGGTGTGGACGGAAATCCCGAGCCGCTGTGCGATCATCTTGTTGGACGCGCCTTCCGCCAGCAGCGCCAGCACGTCGAGCTCGCGCGGCGTCAGCTCGAAGTCGCCGCCCGCGGCCTCGCGGTTGCGTGCGACGACCGCAGCCGTGGCCTGTTCGCCCGGCGCGGCGAGCCGCAGGCCGGCGACGCTGCCGAGCAGGGTCGCCAGCCGGTCGGCGAGGACGGCGTCGTCGACCTCGAGCGCGATGACGATGTCGTTGGCCGGCTCACCGCTCACGTCTCGGGCCTCTCGCCGACTGTCACCTTGAAGTTCAGCGGCTCGCCGCCGCGATGCACGGTGAGCTCGACCACCGTGCCGACGCTCTGCGGTCCGAGGCCGCGCGACAGCGCGCGCACGCCGGACAGCTTCTCGCCATTCACGGCAATGATCACGTCGCCTTGCCGGATGCCGGCGGCGGCCGAGGGGCCGGCCTTGTCGACGTTCATCACCATCGCGCCGAGGCCGTCGTCGAGACGGACCGGCTGCAATCCGACGCCAAGATATCCGCGCGCGATGCGGCCGCTCTTCTCGAGCTGGCCTGCGACCCGCTCGATGGTCGTAGCCGGGATCGTCAGCACGCGGCGCGGGCCGAGCACGGCCATGCCGAACGGCTCGCCCGCGGCGTTCAGCGCCAGGCCGCCCTGCTGGCTGTGCCGCAGCCGGACGTCGAGCTCGATCCGTGCATCGATTTCGCCGCCGCGCAGGCTGCGCCAGGCCGGGCCGGACAGTGCGACGATGCCGAGCCGCGCGGTCGGCGCGCCGCGGTCGGCGGCGACGATCACCGCGAGCGATCCCAGCGCGGGGTTCTCGGTCGAGAGCTTGACGGGGGCGACATCGCCTTCGACGTGCAGCAGCGCGACGTCGGTGGTGTGGTCGCGTCCGACGACGGTCGCTGGCCTGCGGCTGCCGTCGGCGAACTGGATTTCGATCTCGCCCTCGTCGGCCAGCGCTTCGTCGGCGGTGACGATCAAGCCCGCCTTCCAGACAAAGCCGGAGGCGCGCGCGCGATGCGAATGCACGGAGACGATGGCGGGCCCAGCGCGCGCAATGGTCTCCGCGAGGGCTGATGACAGCGATGACAGGATATTCGGTTCGGTCATGGGAAACTCCGTTGGCTTCCCTCAATCTGGGATGTCGCGGCTGACGGCGATACTGGCCGGATGGGCAGGGCGTGGCCGGGCCGCCCGGAACTGCCGCTCAGCTCAGCCGCTGCAGGGTCGCCTTCGGGCTCTCGCCGAACTTGGCGCGGTAGGCGCTCGCCATCCGGCTCAGATGGGTAAAGCCGAGGTCGAATGCAATATCGACGATGCGCTCGCCCGGCCGCGCCGTCTTGAGGCGGGCGTTCAGATGGGCGAGGCGGATGTCGAGCAGCATCTCGGACACGGTGGTGCCGAAGTGACGGCGGAAGCCGAGTTGCAGCGCGCGGATGCCGGTGCCCGCGATCTCCGCGAGCTCGGCGAGGTCCAGCGGCTCGGTTGCCCGGCTCTCGAGATAGGCGCGCACGCGTTTCAAGGCGGCCGGCTGGGCCTCGGTGCGGCCGTTGAAGACATCGATCGCCGAACTCAGGCTGTGCCGCTGCCCGTTGAGCAGGACATTGAGAAACGATTCGCGCCAATCGGCCGCCGCGACCGCCGACAAAGTCTTGCGCGGCCCGAGCTGCTCGGCGGCCGTGACAAGCTGCTCGATCCTGGCAGAGAGCGTCTGCCCGAGTGGCCCGCTCAGCGCGACGGCCGGATCGAACTCGACCGGCCTCACCGCCACGCCGCCAAGCGCCGCGGCGCGATGCTCGACCAGCTTGCGGTCGAGCAGCAAGATCAGCTGGGCGCAGTCGCCGCGCCAGGTCATCTCGGTCGGAATGGTCGGCGACAGCAGCGAGGCCGTGTGCTGTGGTCCGGTGGTCAGTTCGCGCGCGGCGGTGCGGATCGCGGCCGAGCCGGACAGCGGCATCTGCAACAGGAAGAAGCGGTCGAGGCAGCCGGGATTGATCGCGACCGACCCGCCATAAGCGACGTAGTTGACGGAGAAGCCGTCGAAGTCGGCACAATTGTGATGCGCGGAGAAATCGCTCGCGGAATGATCGACCGGCGTCAGATCGTGCGGACAGAAGATGCGGCCGATCGCTTCCGCCGCGTCATCGACGCGCGCCGTCGCGACGCGTGCGAAATCCTTGAGCCTTGCGCTTGCCGGATTTGCGCTTGCCGAAACCTCGTTGCCAACAGCAGTCACGACGGCCGTCCGGAGTTGTTTGAGGTCTAAAACATCAGGCAGCCTAGAGCATCCCGCGGTAAAGGGGAACGCCGTTTCGTCGTGCAATCTGCCCGATCGGCGGTCAGGACGATGCGACGGCATTGGGCAGCAGCCGGCCGGCGCAACGCTCCCGCATTGCAGCATGAACGTGCCGGGTGCGGATTCGTTTATCGGCTAGACAGCCTCACCGGCCGGCGACAGGCTCCGTGCCGGCACTGCGCATCAAAACTGGAGAGGCTGACATGGGCACGCTCGAAAAAGGAATTACCCGAACCGGCACCGGCTACGGCGGCAAGACCTGGAATATCCTGGGCCAGGTCTACTATCCGAAGGCGGTCACCGACTCGACCTTCGCGTTCGAAACCAACAGCGATCCCGGCCAGTTCGTGCCGGTGCACATCCACCCGACCCAGGACGAGTTCATCCTGGTGCAGGAAGGCGTGCTCGACCTCAAGCTCGACGGCGTCTGGGTGCAGGCCAAGGCCGGCGACCTCGTGCGCATGCCGCGCGGCATCCCGCACGGCTATTTCAACAAGTCGGACAAGCCGGCGCGGGCGCTGTTCTGGGTGTCGCCGATGCAGAAGCTCGAGGCGCTGTTCGAGAAGCTGCACAATCTGCAGGACCCCGCCGAGGTGGTGCGTATCTCCGCCGAGCACGAGGTGGACTTCCTGCCGCCGGAAGCCAACGACTAGCCCGGCGGTCAAACAGACAATACGCACACGAGGCGGCAATCGCCGGAGCTGGACTCCGGCGATGACGGGGACGCGTGCGCTTAACGAAATTGGACCTGTTCATTCAATTCGGAGCGGTTTCATGGTCAAGCAGAAGCATGTGTGCGTCATCGGCGCCGGCATTTCCGGCCTTGCTGCCGGCAAGGCCTTTGCCGGTCGCGGCCACAAGGTGACCATCATCGAGCGCAGCGGCGATCTCGGCGGCGTTTGGGAGCCGGCGCGCTCCTATCCCGACGTGCAGACCCAGAGCCCGAAGGAGCTCTATCGCTACACCGACAAGGCAATGCCGGAGTCCTATCCGGAATGGCCGAAGGGTCCGCAGGTCCATGCCTACTTGCGCGACTATGCCCGCAGCCACGGGCTCGACGGCGCGATGCGGTTCGACACCAAGGTCGAAGGCATGACGCGCCGCACTGACGGCAGGCCGGGCTGGACGCTGGCGCTGCGCTCGACCGACGGCGCCACCGGCCACGAGGATTTCGACTTCGTCGCGGTCTGCACCGGGCAATTCAACGAGCCGCAGGCCTTGCCGCTGGCGGGCGAGGACGGCTTCAAGGCGCAGGGCGGGCAGATTCTGCATTCATCGCAATACGGCGATCCAACGCTTGCCAAGGGCCGCAAGGTGGTGGTGCTCGGCGGCTCCAAATCGGCGACCGACATCGCGGTGAATGCGGTCAATTCCGGCGCCAGCGAAGTCACCATCGTGTTTCGCGAGCCGGTCTGGCGGATTCCCTATTTCGTCGGCGGCCTCGTCAACTTCAAGCGCATCCTCTACATCCGCGCGCAGGAGCAGATGTTTGCGAGCTGGGGCATCGGGCCGATGGCACGCCTCGCGCATGTGGTGGCAAAGCCGTTCGTGTGGGCGAACTGGCGCGGGCTCGAGAGCATGCTGAAGATGCAGCTCAAGCTGAAGCAATGCGGCATGGTGCCGAAGGAGCGGATCGAGGACGGCGTCAACTGCTCGGTGCCGATCGCAACCCCCGGCTTCTATCCGATGGTGGCCGACGGCCGGATCAAGGCGGTGCGCGGCACCTTTGACCATTACGACGGCAAGACCATCGTGATGAGCGGCGGCCAGCGCGTCGCGGCCGACCTCGCGGTGCTCGCGATCGGCTACAAGCTCGGCGTGCCGTTCCTGCCCGAGGAGTATCAGAACAAGCTGGTCGAGCCCGACGGGCAGTACCGGCTGTACCGGCTGATAGCCAATCCCGATCTGCCCGACATGGGCTTTGTCGGCTTCAATTCGAGCTTCTGCACCGTGCTGTGCGCCGATCTCGCCGCGAACTGGCTGGTGCGCTACGCCGACGGCCAGCTGGCGCGGCAGCCGAGCGCGGCCGAGATGCACGACAACATCGCGATGATGCTGAACTTCAAGCGCGTCGAGCGTCCGGCAGCGGGCGTCTATGGCGGATTGTGCGTCGCGCCGTACCACTTCAAGCATTTCGACGAATTGTTGGCGGACATCGGCACCAAGGCGTCGCGCCGCAACCCGCTCGTCGAAAAGTTCACGCCGCCGGATGCGGACGCCTATGCCCGCTTCCTCGCGACTGCGCCAGCATACAGAGCGGTGGCGTAGAGCATCACGGGATTGGGGCGAGCAGCAAGGGCGCTGCGCTCCCTCTCCCCGTTCTTACGGGGAGAGGGCTGGGGTGAGGGGCCGTCCCCGCATCTGCGGTGATAGCTGCGTTTGTGGAGACTCCCCCTCACCCGGAACGCATCTAATGATGCGTTCCGACCTCTCCCCCGCACGCGGGGCGAGGTGAAACGGAGGCCGCTAATCGCGGCCGGCGTCGAGGAAGGCCTGCGCCAGCCGCTCGGGATTGGAGAAGCAGAGCTCGTGGCTGCCCGGCACCTGGACCAGGCGGAACAGTCCGAGCTTCTCCGACAACCGTGGATGCCAGGGCAGGCTGTGCGGCATCGCGGTGTCCTCCGTGCAGTTCACGTAGGACTTTGCGATCGGCATCTCGGCCGGATTGGTGCGCAGCGCGATCTTGTCCTGGAAGGTCTTCAGCGGGTGCGGGTTGAGCTTGTCATAGGCGCGCTGCGCCGTCTCGAGATCGGCGTCGTTGATGAAGGCCTCGCGCCAGATCGGGAACGGCAGCACCACCGAGCCGTCGCCCCGCTCGGCATGAATGGCGTCGAACAGGCCGCGATAGTGCGGCGGCACCATGTCGTTGAGGCATTCGCCATTGTTCGGGACAAAGGCGTTCCAGTAGACGAGGCGGCGGATGCGGTTCGCGGCGGCGTCGGCGACGCCGGTGATGACCATGCCGCCATAGCTGTGGCCGACCAGGACGATGTCCTTGAGGTCATGCTCGGCGAGATAATCCACGATCGACTGGATCGCCTCGGCGAGGCCGGAGTCCTTCCGGTCGCCGGGGCGGTTACCCCTGATGGTCGGGGTGTGGACGACATGGCCGGCCTTGCGGATGGCGGCCGCAACCGGCTCAAACTCGGCGCCGGTATGCCAGGCGCCATGGACGAGAACATAGGTCGACATGTTGTACCTCCCTGTCTGGATTGCCGCGTCCGGACGACCCCGGGATACGCGCAGGTTTCATCCGCTTCCTGATGGATATTGACCTGGACCCGCGGAACGCGCTTGGCTGTGAGCGAACCGGACTGGACTCGGAGTGAACTGATGCAGCAAATCGCCGCCGCGGATCGCTCGCGCAGGCTGAGCTGGAATACCGCGGACACCAGGCCCGGCGAGCAGTTCGCGTATTACCGCGAGGCGATCTGCCAGGCCTTCATGAACCTGACGCCGGAGCCGCCGGCGACGCCGGGCTTCCTCGCCCGCGTCGAGACCGTTGGGCTCGGTTATGGCGCGGTCAACCGGGTCAGCTTCCCGGAGCATGTCGTGCGGCGCTCCGCTGCCGACATCGCCGCGTCCAGCCGGCGCTGCTACTACCTCAATCTGAAGCTTGCCGGCCGCTGCCGCATCCAGCAGGCGGGACGCGAGATCAGCCTGTCGCCGGGGCAGGTCGGAATCTTCGACAGCGGCCAGCGCTTCGCGCTGCTGCACGACCGCGGCCCGGCGCTGCAGGTCGCCTCGTTCTGGGTGCCGGCCGAGGCGCTGGATGAACGGCTGCCGACGGCGCCCGAGGTCGCGCCGGCGCGGGTCTCGGATGATCCCTTCGTCGGCCATCTCATCACCGAGACGGCGCAGGTTCTGAACACATCCGCCCTCTGTGCTTCGGATGCGGACAACGCGCGGCTGTTCGGCGTGCTGCTCGATCTGGTCGCGCTCAGCCTGTCGCGCAGCGGCCGCGCCGGCGTCGCCGAGAGTGCCGGCCTTGCCGATGCGACGTGGCTTGCGCTGCGCCGCGCCGTGGACGGCAGGCTGCGCGAGCCCGGGCTCGGCGTTGCCGCCATTGCGGCTGCGATCGGCATCAGCGAGCGCTATGTCCACAAACTGTTCGAGCGCGCCGGCACGACATTCGCCAGCCATGTGATAGACCGCCGCCTCGACGGCGCCGCGCGCGATCTGAGAGACCCCGCGATCGCCGGGCGCGCGATCGGCGACATCGCGTTCGACTGGGGCTTCTCCGACCTGTCGCATTTCACGCGGCGCTTCAGGCACCGCTTCGGCTGCACGCCGCGCGACTGGCGCCGCGGCTGACCAACGCTTCGGAAATCGCCATGGCGCAGCCGTTCACCTACCAGGTCAGCCCGATGCGGGTCGTGTTCGGGGTCGGCACGGTCGCACAGCTGGCGGCCGAGCTCGACCGGCTCGGCATCAATCGCGCGCTGGTGCTGGTGAGCCGGCGGCAGCAGGCCGAACTCGGCGATCTCGCCGACCTGACCGGCGGCCGTGTGGCCGGATCGTTCGACGGTGCAGTGGTGCATACGCCGGTCGCGGTGACAGAACGTGCGATGGAGATCGTCCGCGAGCTCAAGCCCGACGGCGTGGTTGCGGTCGGCGCCGGCGCCGCGACCGGCCTCAGCAAGGCGATTGCGCTGCGCACCGACCTGCCGCAACTGATCGTGCCGACCAGCTATGCCGGCTCCGAGATGACGCCGGTGCTCGGCGAGACCGTCGGCGGCGTCAAGACCACGCAATCGTCGCCGAAGATCCTGCCCGAGGCCGTCATCTACGACGTCAACCTGACCGTCTCGATGCCGGCGAAATTCTCCGCGATCTCCGGCCTCAACGCCATCGCGCACGCGGCCGAGGCGCTGTACGCGCGGGACGGCAATCCGATCACCTCGCTGATGGCGGAAGAGGCGATCGCGAAGCTTGCCTCGTCGCTCCCCGACGTGATCGCGCGGCCGAACGATCTCGAGGCGCGCTCGGACGCGCTCTATGGCGCGTGGCTGTGCGCAGTCTGTCTCGGCACCGTGGGCATGGCGCTGCATCACAAGCTCTGCCACACCGTCGGTGCGTTGTTCGACCTGCCGCATGCCGAGACCCATGCGGTGCTGCTGCCGCATACCATCGCTTACAACACGCCCGCCGCGCGCGATCCAGTCAGCCGCGCGGCGAGGGCGCTTGGGGCGGCCAGCGCCGCCGATGGCCTGTTCGATCTGTCGGCAAGGCTCGGCGCGCCGCGCTCGCTCGCCGAGATCGGCATGCCCGAGGACGGCATCGCAAGGGCAGCCGCGCTCGCCACCAAGAACCCTTACTGGAATCCGAGGCCGATCGAGGAGAGCGGCATCCGCGAGCTGCTGAAGCGCGCGTGGTCCGGGTCGCGGCCGCAAGCCGGATAGATCACACACCGATCGCGTTGCGCGCGATCACGTCGCGGTAGAACGCCGCGCTCAATTTCGGCACCCGGGCCTGGGTCTCGAAATCCACCCGGTAGAGGCCGAAGCGCTTCTCATAGCCGAAGATCCATTCGAAATTGTCCATCAGGCTCCACAGGAAATAGCCGTGGACCGGGACCCCGTCGGCGGTCGCGCGCTGCAATTGGGCGAGATAGTTGCGCAGGAACATGATGCGGTCGAGATCGTAGATCTGCCCGTCCGGATGCACCTTGTCCTCACCGGACGTGCCGTTCTCGCTGATATAGATGCTCTTGATGTTCCACAGCTTGGCGGCGATCCGCGGCGCCCAATAGATCGTCTCCGGCGCGATCCGCAGCCATTCCGAGCTCATGTGCGGGAAGGAAGCCGGCATCGGCAGCGGCTTCCAGCCGGGGGCATGGTCGGTGGCAAGGATGTAGCATTGCGGCGCGTAGATGTTCAGCCCGACGAAATCATTGGGCTGCGAGATGATCTTCAGCTCATCCGCGGTGAATTTGGGCGCGTCCGCGCCGGCATATTGCAGGAAGCCTTCGGTGTACCTGCCTTCGAGGACGACTCCGAGAAAACCTGCGTTGAGCTCGCGGGTCGCGGTTTCGGTGGCGCGGATGTTCTCCGGCGTGTTGAAGGCGGGCACGCAGGCGGTGATGTTCTCGGCCGGCCCGACTCGCGTGCCGGCACGGCCTTTGGCGCGAATCGCCTGCACCGCAAGGCCATGCGCCAGCGCCACATGATGGCGCGCCTGGTTCACCTCGCCCGCCGGCAGCTTCAGCCCCGGGGCGTCGACGCCGAGCGCATAACCGAAGGGGAGGAAACGTCCGACCTCGTTGAGGGTGAAGACGTTCTTCACGCGGTCGGTCAGTCGCTGCGCCACATAGCCGGCATAGTCGCCGAACGCCTTCGAGGTGTCGCGCGAGCGCCAGCCGCCGACGCGGTCCTGCAACGCCTGCGGCAGGTCCCAGTGATAGAGCGTGGCGTAGGGCTCGATGCCGTTCGCAAGCAGCTCGTCGACCAGACGGTTGTAGAAGTCGAGGCCCTTCGGGTTCGGCGTGCCGGTGCCATCGGGAAATACCCGAGGCCAGGCGATCGAGAAGCGATAGGCCTTGGCGCCGAGATCCTTGATGAGGCGGACGTCCTCCTTGTAGCGGTGATAGTGGTCGTTGGCGCGGTCGCCGGTCGAGCCGTCCTCGATCTTGCCCGATGTATGGGTGAAAGTGTCCCAGATCGATGGGCCGCGGCCGTCCTCATTGACCGCGCCCTCGACCTGGTAGGACGAGGTTGCGGTGCCCCAGACGAAGCCCGTGGGAAAGTTCGTGCCGTCCGGCCGCGACGCACGGTTTGCAGCCTCGGCAGGGCCGGTCAAACCGAGCGCCGAGAGGCCTGCAAGGCCGGCAAACTGCCGGCGCGAGAACTTTCCGAACATTGTTGTCTCCCGTCGCGGACGTTGCCGCTGGAATGCGGGCCGTAGGTTAACCTTCCATCCCGCCGTTGAGCAACAAGGGTCGGCGGGCCCAAGCGCCGTGGCGAGCGGCGCACCAATCAGTGCGAACCATTGTGATGTCAATGTCGCGGAGTTGTCAGTTTTGTGGCGACATTTTCTCTACTAGATTGCCTGCTACGTCCTTCCGCAATGACATCCGAATATCCCCGAGATTCCCGTGAGCTTCGCGCGATGAACAAGCCTGCAACCCATGTCCGAAGGGCGCTGCTGCGTCGTCTTGCCACTGCGATCGGCTTGGCTTTGGCGATGGCCGCAAGCGCGCAGGCCGAGCAGACATTTTCGTTCGATCGCACGCCCGGAAAGCTGCCGAAGACGGTCGTCCCGTTGCATTACGCGATCGAGCTGACGCCTGATATCACGGGCCTCGCTCTGCCAGGCGTCGAAACCGTCGACCTCGAGGTGCGCGAGGCGACCGCGCAGCTGACGCTGAACGCGATCAACACGACTTTCACCGAGGTCACGATCGATGACGGCGCCCAGCGCGCGGAGGTCGCGACCGACGCCACCGCGCAGACCGCAACGCTGACCTTCGCCAGGCCGCTTGCGGCCGGCCGCCACAAGCTACGCATCGCCTTCACAGCGCAGATCAACAAATTCGGCACCGGCCTGTTCTCGGTCGACTACCCGACCAGGACCGGGGTCAAGCGGATGATCTCCAGCAAGCTGGAGCCGGCCGATGCAAGGCGGATCTTCCCGTGCTGGGACGAGCCGTCGTTCAAGGCGAGCTTCGCGCTGACCGTCGTCATTCCGCGCAATCTGCTCGCGGTCGGCAACATGCCCGTGACCAGCGAAGAGCCGGTCGCCGGCGATCTCAAGAAGGTTGCGTTCGCGCCGACGCCGAAGATGTCGAGCTATCTGTTCGTGCTCACGGTCGGCGAGCTCGAGCACGTCACAGCGGATGCCGGCGGCGTCACGGTCGGCGTGGTAACGACGGAGGGCAAGGGCGGCCAGGGCCGGTTCGCGCTCGACAGCGCGGTGAAGCTGCTCGCCTATTACAACGACTATTTCGGCGTCAAATATCCGCTGCCGAAGCTCGACCTGATCGCCGTTCCCGGCGGGTTCGGCGGCGCGATGGAGAATTGGGGCGGCATCACCTTCTTCGAGAGCCGGCTGCTGTTCGATCCCGCGACGTCCGCCGAGACCGCGCGGCGTGGCATCTTCGCCATCATCGCGCACGAGATGGCGCATATGTGGTTCGGCGATCTCGTCACCATGGCGTGGTGGGACAATCTCTGGCTCAACGAGGGCTTTGCCAGCTGGATGGCAACCAAGGCCTCGGAGCAGTTCTATCCGCAATGGCAGGGCTGGCTGAACGGCTACGGCGCGAAGCAGTTCGCCATGGCGCTCGATGCGCGGCGCACCTCGCATCCCGTGCAGCAGCCGATTGCCGATCACAGCGAAGCGGTCACGGCATTCGACGCCATCACCTACAACAAGGGGCAGGCGCTGATCCGCATGCTCGAGACCTATCTCGGCGAACCGGCGTTCCGCGACGGCATCCGCAAATACATGGCTGCGCATGCCTACAGCAACGCGACAACCGCTGATCTCTGGCAGGCGCTCGAGAGTAGCGGCGGCAAGACCATCACCGGTATCGCCGCCTCCTTCACCGCGCAGGACGGCGTGCCGCTGGTCGTGGCCGAGACGGACTGTGATGGCGCCGCGCAGCGCCTGACCTTGCGGCAGGATCGCTTCGTGATCGCGCCGGCCAACAATCCGCCGCTGCCGGCCCGCAACTGGCAGATCCCCGTTGCGGTCGGACCGGCGCATGGCAAGCCGTTTGACGAGATATTGTTGAAGGGGAGCACCGATATCCCGGCCGGCGCCTGCGGCGATGCGATCAAGGTCAACCTCGGCGACGTCGGCTACTTCAGGGTCGAGTACGGCCCGAAGAACCGTGCGGCGTTGCTGAACGCATTCCCGCAAATGCAGGTCGCCGACCGTCTCAATGTCGTTACCGACAGCTGGGCGCTGGTGCAGGCGGGCCGCGCGGAGGCGCCGTCCTATCTCGCGCTGCTCGATGCGCTCGATGCCGGTGACCATCGCGCGGTGTGGGACCAGGTGATCTCGACATTCGCGGCGCTGAACCGGCTGTCGCGCGGCCGCACCGAGCGGCCGGTGATTCAGGCCTATGCCCGCGCCAAGCTGCGCCCGGTGTTCGATCGGGTCGGATGGGACGGCGCCGGTTCAGGCGACGATGACACTGCGTTGTTGCGTGCAAGCCTGATCTCGACGCTTGGCGATCTCGGGGATGCAGCTATTGTGGCGGCATCGAAGCGGCGCTTTGCGGCATTCGTCGATGATCCCAATTCGCTTCCGACCTCATTGCGCGATGCCGTCGCGCATGTTGTCGGTGTGACCGCCGATCGGGCGACCTACGACCAGCTGCTGGCGCTCGCGCGCAACAGCACGGCGACCAATGAACGGCTGCGCTATTATCTCGCGGCGGCAAGCGCCCGCGATGCCGAATTGGCGCGGGCGACGCTGGCGTTGACGCTGACCAACGAATTGCCCGACACGATCGTGACGGGGATGATCAACGCGGTTGCGTCCGCCGGCGAGCAGCCGCAGCTCGCCTGGGGCTTCGTCCGGACCAATTTCGATACGTTGCTTGCAAGGCAGGGGCCGAACTTCCGCGACCAGTTCGTGCCTAACTTCATGACCAATTTTAACGATGAGGCGCACGCGGCGGAACTGGCCGCGTTTGCTCCGTCGCAATCGACCACCGGCGGACGGGTGATGGTGGCGCGATCGGTGCAGGCGATCGCGATCTCGGCCGATCTTGCCGCGCGCGTGCTGCCCGCCGCCGACGCCTGGATCAGGGCGCACAAGCCGTGAGATCGCGAAGCAGTTTCCGGCGGCGCGCGATGCGGCTATGCTCCGTGCGCGGCATGCAATCAACGATGCGAGGCTGAGATGGTCAAAGGTTCCGATTTGCTGGTCGCGGCCCTCGAGAATGAGGGCGTGGAGCGGGTATTCGGCGTCCCCGGCGAGGAGAATCTCGATGTCGTCGAGAGCCTGCGCAAATCCTCGATCAAGCTGATCGTCACGCGCCACGAGCAGGCCGCAGCGTTCATGGCGGCGACCTATGGCCGGCTGACCGGAAAGCCCGGCGTCTGCATGACGACGCTCGGCCCTGGCGCGCTCAACCTGACCACCGGCGCCGCCTATGCGCTGCTCGGCGCGATGCCGATGGTGATGCTGACCGGCCAGAAGGGCATTTTGAGCAGCCGGCAGGCCAAGTTCCAGATCGTCGACATCGTCAACACGTTCCGTCCGCTGACCAAGCTGTCGCTGCAGATCGTCAGCGGCGCGACCATTCCGACCCTGGTCCGCGACGCCTTCCGAATTGCGACGCAGGAACGGCCGGGGCCGGTGCTGCTCGAACTGCCGGAGGATATCGCAGGCGAGGAGATTGCGCCGGTCGAAATGATACCGCCGCATCCGATCGAAATTCCGATCGCGCACGCGGCTGCGCTCGACCGCGCCGCCGACATGATCCTGAAGGCGCAGCGCCCGCTGATCATGCTTGGTGCTGCGGCATCGCGTCCGCGTTCGACTGCCGGGATCGGTGACTTCGTGCGGCGCACGAAAATCCCGTTCATTACCACGCAGATGGGCAAGGGCACGGTATCGGGCGGCACCAATCAGTATATGGGGACCGCCGCGCTGAGCGAGCGCGACTATGTGCACGAGGCGATCGACCGCGCCGACCTCATCATCGCGATCGGTCACGACACGGTCGAGAAGCCGCCTTTCATCATGGGCCCGAAGGGGCCGCAGGTGATCCATGTCAGCTACATGCCGGCAACGGTCGAGCAGGTCTATTTCCCGCAATGCGAGGTGATCGGCGATGTCGGGCCGAGCCTCGAATTGCTGGCCGATCGGGTCGAGGGGAAGCTGCCGCATGCCAGCGCGCTGCTCAGCCTGCGCCAGAGCATTCTGGCCAAGATCACCGATCGCGCCACCGAGGGCCGCTGGCCGCCGACGCCGCAGCGCATCGTGCACGATGTGCGGCAGGTCATTCCCGAGGACGGGATCGTCGCGCTCGACAACGGCATGTACAAGATCTGGTTCGCACGCAATTACCGCACGCTGCTCGCGAACTCGCTGCTGCTCGACAACGCGCTCGCGACCATGGGCGCCGGCCTACCGTCGGCGATGATGGCGGCGATGCTGTATCCGAACAACCGCGTGCTCGCGGTCTGTGGCGATGGCGGCTTCATGATGAACTCGCAGGAGCTCGAGACCGCGGTCCGCCTCAAGCTCAATCTGGTAATCCTGATCCTGGAGGATTCTGCCTACGGCATGATCCGCTGGAAGCAGGCGGTCGACAATTTCCCGGATTTCGGCCTGACCTTCGGCAATCCGGATTTCGTCAAATACGCCGAAAGCTACGGCGCCAAGGGTTCGCGGATCGCGAGCACGGATGCGATCGTTCCGACCCTGGAACGGGCGTTTTCCGGCGGCGGCGTGCATCTTGTCGTGGTGCCGATCGACTATACCGAGAACAAGCGGGTGCTGGTCGACGAATTGCGCGAGAAGGTGCAGCAGATCGATGTGTCGTAGAGCATGATCCGGACCCGAAGGGCCGCGTTAGCGCAAAGTACGAAGCGGTTTTTCCTCGCGACAAACGCAAAGCGTTTGCGCGGAGATCATGCTCAAACAAGAAGCCAAAGCATTGCTGCGGTGGCCAAGGAACGAAAAGCCCTCGGCTTGATTGAACGTAAGCCGCCATGGTAGCACGCCACTGCATCACCATTGCGCAGATGGTCGGCGATACCAGATCTGAGAGGTCACGTGACTGCACCAAATCCTGCCGCCGGCAAACCCATCGATCCCGCCCAGCTCGCCAATGTGCCGCGGCTGGTCACGGCCTATTTTGCCGGCAAGCCCGACGCTGGCGATCCCGCTCAGCGGGTTGCGTTCGGCACCTCGGGCCATCGCGGCTCGTCGCTGAAGAATTCCTTCAACGAGGACCATATCCTCGCCACCACGCAGGCGATCTGCGATTACCGGCGCGAGAAGGGTCTCGCCGGGCCGCTGTTCATCGGCATCGACACCCATGCGCTGGCCGAGCCGGCGCTGGCCAGCGCGGTCGAGGTGTTCGCGGCGAACGGCGTCGAGATCATGATCGACGCGCAGGGCGGCTACACCCCGACGCCGGTGATCTCGCATGCGATTCTGAGCTACAACAAGGGCCGCAGCACCGGCCTCGCCGACGGCGTCGTCATCACGCCGTCACACAACCCGCCGGAGGACGGCGGCTACAAATACAATCCACCGCATGGTGGTCCGGCCGACACCGACGTCACCGCCGTAGTCGAGAAGAACGCCAACCGTTATGTCGAGGCCGGCCTCAAGGGCGTCGCGCGGCTGTCCTATGATCGCGCGCGCAAGGCCGCGACCACGCATCTGCACGACTACATCACGCCCTATGTCGCCGATCTCGGCAACACCGTCGATCTCGCGCTGATCAAGTCTGCCGGCGTCAAGATCGGCATCGACCCGCTCGGCGGCGCGGCGGTGCACTACTGGCAGCCGATCATCGCGCGCTACGGCATCAACGCGTCAGTCGTCAACGAGGCGGTCGATCCGACCTTCCGCTTCATGACCGCGGACTGGGATGGCAAGATCCGGATGGACTGCTCGTCGCCTTATGCGATGGCGAGCCTGATCGGGATGCGTGACCGTTTCGACGTCGCCTTCGCCAACGACACCGACGCCGACCGCCACGGCATCGTGACCCGCTCGAACGGGCTGATGAACCCGAACCACTTCCTCGCCACCGCGATCGCCTATCTGTTCGCGCACCGGCCGCAATGGAGCAAGGACGCCGCGATCGGCAAGACCATCGTGTCGAGTTCGATCATCGATCGCGTCGCGAAGAAGCTGAACCGCAAGCTGGTCGAGACGCCGGTCGGCTTCAAATGGTTCGTCGATGGGCTCGGCAGCGGCGGGTTCGGCTTTGCCGGTGAGGAGAGCGCTGGCGCATCGTTCCTGAAGCGCGACGGCTCGGTGTGGACCACCGACAAGGACGGCATCATTCTCGGCCTCCTGGCGGCCGAAATCATCGCCAAGACCGGCCGCGATCCGAGCGAATTGTTCGGCGAGCTGACCGCCGAGCTCGGCGTTCCCTATTACGAGCGCATCGATGTGGCGGCGACGCCGAAGCAGAAGAACGCGCTGAAGGCGCTCGGACCCGAGCAGCTCAACATGACGCAGCTCGCCGGCGATGCCGTCCGTGCGGTCAGGACCAAGGCGCCGGGCAACGACCAGCCGTTCGGCGGCATCAAGGTCGAGAGCGAGGCGGGCTGGTTCGCCGCGCGTCCCTCCGGCACCGAGGATGTCTACAAGATCTACGCCGAAAGCTTCTGCGGGCCGGATCATCTGAAGCAGATCCAGGGCGACGCGCAGGCCGCGATCGCCAAGGTGTTCTGAAAGGCGCGGGCCGGCGGAATTCATGCGAATATTGTTAACCGGCTCCTCCGGCTGGCTCGGCCGTTTCCTCGCGCCGCGGCTTCGACAGGCCGGCCATGATGTGGTCGGTCTCGACGTCGTCCCGGGCGAGGCGACCGATGTCACAGGCTCGGTAGCCGAACGATCGGTGGTCGAGCGTGTGTTCGCGGATTACGGCATCGAGGCCGTGATCCATGGCGGCGCGCTGTACAAGCCCGACATCGCGCGGTTCGCGCCGCAGGCCTTTGTCGACGTCAACGTCACAGGCACGCTCAATTTGCTGCAGGCAGCAGTGGCTGCCGGCCACGACCGTTTCGTCTTCACCTCGACGACCTCGTTGATGATCTCGCAGGCGATCCGCGACGAGGAAGGCCATGCTGCGGTATGGCTCGACGAGACGACAGGACCGCTCGAGCCGCGCAACATTTACGGAGTGACAAAACTTGCCGCTGAAGGGCTGTGCCGTCTGTACAGCCGCGAGCACGGGCTGAACTGCGCGGTGCTGCGCACCAGCCGCTTCTTCCCCGAGGATGACGACACCATCCGTGACATCCATGGCGAGAACCTGAAGGCGACCGAGCTGCTGTACCGCCGCCTCACCGTCGAGGACGCCGCCGATGCCCATGTCGTGGCGCTGGACAAGATCCGCGGCTTCGAGGTCTTCGTGATCAGCGCGCCGACGCCGTTTGCGCGCAGCGATGTCGCCGACCTGAAGACCGACGCGGCCGGGGTGATCGCGCGCACCTTCCCCGATGCGCCGGCGCTGTTCGCGCGGCGTGGCTGGCGCCTGCCGAAATCGATCGGCCGGATCTACGACGCAAGCAAGACCGAACGGTTGCTCGGCTTCCGTGCCGGCACGGATTTCGCAGCGGTGCTCGGCGCCTTGCGCAGCGGCGCGCCGCTTCCCTTTGCGCACGATCCCGACTATGTCTCGCCGTCAACGAGGCTCGCAAATGGCTGATTTCCACGGCGTCTTTCCTTACCTGGTGTCCCCGGTCGACCCCGCCGGCCATGTCCGCACCGAGGTGCTGGGCCGGCTCTGCGACGATCTGGTCAAGGCCGGCGTCCACGGCCTGACGCCGCTCGGCTCGACCGGCGAATTCGCCTATCTCAACAATGCGCAGCGCATGCAGGTGGTGGCGACCACGATCGAGGCCGCGCAGGGGCGCGTGCCGGTGGTCGCCGGCGTCGCCTCGACCTCGACGGCGGATGCGGTGGCGCAGGCCAGGGCCTACCAAAAGCGCGGCGCGACCGGCATTCTCGCGATCATGGAGGCGTATTTTCCGGTCGGCGACGCGCAGGTGGAAGCCTATTTCCGTGCCATCGCCGATGCCGTCGACATTCCGGTCGTGATCTACACCAATCCGAATTTCCAGCGCTCCGACCTCACGCTCGACGTCATCGCGCGGCTCGCCGGGCATCCGCGCATCGGCTACATCAAGGACGCCTCGACCAACACCGGGCGGCTGCTGTCGATCATGAACCGCTGCGGCGACAGCCTGAAGGTGTTCTCGGCCTCCGCCCATATTCCGGCCGCGGTGATGCTGATCGGCGGCCACGGCTGGATGGCGGGCCCGGCCTGCATCATCCCGCGGCAGAGTGTCGAGCTCTACAATCTGTGCCGCCGCACCCGCTGGGATGAGGCGATGGCCCTGCAGCGCAAGCTGTGGCGCATCAACGAGGCGTTTGCCCGCTTCAACCTCGCCGCCTGCATCAAGGCCGGGCTCGCGAGCCAGGGCTACGACGTCGGCGATCCCGTGCCGCCGCAGGCGCCGCTCACGGCCGAGCAGCGCAAGGTGGTCGAGGCGGCGTTGCGCGATCTGGGCTGAGGCCGTCGGGGGGCTGCGCGGCAAAATGCCGGGCAATCCGCCTTTGGCCATGCCGGAAACCTCCGCTTGGTCAGCGCGTTTGTTGCGTGGAGCACAGCAATGAATCGGCGTACCGTCCTTGTCCTGGCCGTGATCGCGGCCGTTCTGCTGATATTCGCGGCCGGCAGCATCCGTCAGGCGCCGTGGAGCGGCCCGGCTGCCCGCGCGGTCGCCGAGCGCGGCGCGCTGTCGGATGCCGAAAAGGCCAATGTCGAGATCTTCGAGAAGGTCTCGCCGTCGGTCGTGCAGGTGGTGACGCAAACCGCCGCCAATCCGCTGAGCGAGGATCAGGAAGGCGGCGCGGCGTCGGGCACCGGCATTGTCTGGGACAATGACGGCCACGTCGTCACCAACAACCACGTGGTGCAGAACGCGAGCCAGGTCGCCATCCGCTTTGCCTCCGGCGAAGCGGTACGCGCCGAAATCGTCGGCACCGCGCCGAACTACGATCTGGCCGTGCTGCGCATCCGCAGCGCGCGCAAGCTGCCGCCGTCATTGGCGCTCGGCAGCTCGTCCGATCTCAAGGTCGGCCAGTTTGCCTATGCGATCGGCAATCCGTTCGGGCTCGATCAATCGATGTCCAGCGGCATCATCAGCGCGCTCAAGCGCCGGCTGCCGACCTCGAGCGGCCGCGAGATCTCCAACGTGATCCAGACCGACACCGCGATCAATCCGGGCAATTCGGGCGGCCCGTTGCTCGATTCCGCCGGCCGGCTGATCGGCGTGACCACGGCGATCCTGTCGCCGTCGGGCTCGAATGCCGGCATCGGCTTCGCGATCCCGGTCGACATCGTCAATCGCGTGGTGCCGGAGCTGATCCGCAACGGTCGCGTGCCGACGCCGGGGATCGGCATCGTGACCGCGAATGAGGCGGTTGCCACCCGTATCGGTGCCGAAGGATTGATCGTGGTGCGCACGACACCGGGGTCGCCGGCCGAGCGCGCCGGGATACGCGGGGTCGACATGTCGACCGGTGAGCTCGGCGACGTGATCACCGCGGTCGACGGCAAGCCGGTCCACCGGCTCTCCGATCTGGCCGACCAGCTCGAGCAGATCGGGGTCGGCAAGAAGGTGCGGCTCAGCGTGAACCGCGACGGCTCGGCGCGCGATGTCGAGGTCGCCATCGTCGATATCGGCCGGGCGCAATAATGTCGTCACTGGCCTGACGCGTGCCACCGGATTGTGCTTCCGCGCGCCGCGCGACGAGACGCCTGTCCTCCGGCCGGCGCGTGGTTGTCAGGCCGCCAAAATCCGCTAAAACCCCCGCCAAATTCTCTGGAAATTCTTGGAAGCTCGAAGGACCCTCTGATGAACATTCTTCCCGGCAATATGCGTTTTGGTGCGGGCCAGCCAGTCAAGCGTCTTGAAGACCAGCGGCTGGTCACGGGGAAGGGGCATTTCATCGACGACAAGCCGCAGGACGGCGCGCTCTGGCTGCACGTGCTGCGCGCGCCGCACGCCCATGCCAACATCAAGTCGATCGACGCCAGGGCGGCGCTGGAGATGCCGGGCGTCAAGGCGGTCTATACCGGCGCCGACCTCGTCAAGGACGATATCGGCACGCTGCCGACGCTTGCGATCTTCAAGCGGCCCGACGGCTCGCCGATGACCGTGCCGCCACGGCGCCTGCTGGCGCATGATGTGGTGCGTTACGCGGGCGAGGGCGTCGCGGCCGTGGTCGCGACCTCGCGGGTGCTGGCGCAGACCGCGGCCGAGGCGATCGAGATCGATTACGAGGTACTGCCCTCGGTGGTCGATCCGGTCGAGGCGATCAAGCCCGGCGCGCCGGCGGTCTGGCCGGAGGCGCCCGACAACATCGTGGCCGCGATGAGCTATGGCGATGCCGCCAAGGTGGAGGAAGCCTTCGCCAACGCCGCGCACAAGGTGTCGCTCGACCTGGTCAGCCAGCGCCTGGTGCCGTCGGCGATGGAGCCGCGCTCGACCATTGCCGAGATCGAGAAGAAGACCGGCCGGCTGATTCTGCACGTGCAGTCGCAGACTCCGGGTTCGACCCGCGACCTCTTGGCGGAATCGATCCTGAAGCGGCCGAAGGACAGCGTGCGCGTGCTGGTGGGCGACATCGGCGGCGGCTTCGGCCAGAAGACCAGCCTGTATCCGGAAGACGGCATCGTCGCCTATGCCGCGACCAAGCTGAACGAGAAGATCCGCTGGCGCGGCGACCGCACCGACGAGTTCGTCGGCGGCACCCATGGCCGCGACCTGACCTCGACCGGCGAGTTCGCGCTCGACGCCAAGGGCCGCGTGCTGGCCTACCGGGTGCGCTCGATCGGCGGCACCGGGGCCTATTCGTCGGGCACTGCCAACATCATTCCGCTGGTGCTCGGCCCGTTCGTGCAGACCGGCGTCTACGACCTGCCGCTGGTGCATTTCGAGGTGAAGTCGGTGATGACCCACACCGCGCCGGTCGGCGCCTATCGCGGCGCCGGCAGGCCCGAGGCGGTGTTCATCGTCGAGCGGCTGTTCGACGCCGCCGCGCGCCAGATCGGCATGGACCCGCGCACCATCCGCAAGGTCAACTACATCAAGCCGGTGCAGCTGCCCTACACCAATGCGGTCGGGCAGGTGTACGACTCCGGCGCCTTCGCGCACATGCTGGAGCGCGCGTCCGATTTGGCCGACTGGAACGGCTTTGCCGCGCGCAAGAAGGCGGCGAAGAAGAAGGGCCTGCTCTACGGCCGCGGTCTCACCAGCTACATCGAGTGGACCGGCGGCCGCGCCCACACCGAGAACGTCTCGCTGCACGCGACCGCCGAGGGCCGCGTCATCCTGCATTCCGGCACGATGGCGATGGGGCAGGGCCTCGCCACCACCTACACCCAGATGATCGCTGATACGCTCGGCATCGCCATGGACAAGATCGATGTGATTCAGGGCGACACGGATCTCGCCACCGGCTTCGGCAGCGTCGGCTCGCGTTCGCTGTTCGTCGGCGGCACCGCGGTTGCGGTCTCCAGCAACGACATGATCAACAAGGCGCGCGACAAGGCCTCCAATTTGCTGGAAGCCTCCGTCGAGGACATCGAGTATCGCGACGGCTTCCTCACCGTGGTCGGCACCGACAGGCGCATCAGCCTGTTCGAGATCGCGGCCAAGGAGAACGGCGCAAAGCTCTCGGTCGAGAGCGAAGGCAATGTCGACGGGCCGAGCTGGCCGAACGGCACCCATATCTGCGAGGTCGAGATCGATCCGGAGACCGGCGTCACACGGGTGGTGCGCTACACCACGGTCGACGACGTCGGCGTCGCGGTCAATCCGATGCTGGTGACGGGGCAGGTGCATGGCGGCGTTGTCCAGGGCATCGGCCAGGCGTTGTACGAAGGCGTGGCCTACAGCGAGGAAGGCCAGCTGCTGACCGCGAGCTATCAGGACTATTGCATCCCGCGCGCGGATGACATTCCGCCGATCACGGTGACGCTCGATGGCTCGGCGCCGTGCAAGACCAATCCGCTGGGTGCCAAGGGCTGCGGCGAGTCCGGCGCGATCGGCGGGCCGCCCTGCATCACCAACGGCGTGATGGATGCGCTGAGCGAGGTCGGGATCACCCAGCTGAACACGCCGCTGACGCCGTCGAAGATCTGGCAGGCGATCCGCGACGCCAAGGTGGGGGCGGCATAGGCCGCGCTTTCTCCTCCACCGTCCCGGGGCGCGCGTTAGCGCGAACCCGGAATCTCGCGCCACAACATCGAGGTTCCCCGGTGCGCAATTGCGCACCTGAGGTTCATCGCTTTGCGATGCCCCGGAACGACGGTGCCCTACAGTCCCAGCACCATCTTCGCGATGATGTCGCGCTGGATCTCGGACGATCCGCCGAAGATCGTATAGGCGCGGCCGTTGAGATATTCCGGCACCACCGGCAGCAGTTCTTCGGGGATCGCCGGCTCGTGGTTGAGCCGGTAGAATGGCCGCGCCGGCTCGACGGCAAGCCCGTCCTGGCCGATCACGTCGACGCCGAGCCGCGTCACCGCTTGGCGGATCTCGCTGACCCTGAGCTTGATCAGCGACGACACCGCGCCGGGATTTTGTCCGGTCTGCAGCGCCGACAGCACCCTGAGCTCGGTCATCTCGAGCGCGTCGATATCGACCTCGACCTCCGACATCCGGATCGCGATGTCGGGATCCTCGATGGCGCGGCCGGTGACGTCGGAGCCAGCGAGATCGGAGATCGTCTTCAGCGCTTCGCGCAGCTTGGCCGACGCGATGCCGGAGCCGCGCTCGAATTCCAGCAGATATTTGCCGTAGGTCCAGCCCTTGCCTTCCTCGCCGACGCGGTTGGCGACGGGCACACGGACGTCGTCGAAGAACACCTGGTTGACCTCGTGGTCGCCGCCGATCGTCAGAATCGGGCGCGTGGTGATCCCCGGCGTCTTCATGTCGATCAGGATGAAGCTAATGCCGTCCTGCTGCCGCTCGCCGTCATTGGTGCGCACCAGCGCGAACATGCGGTTGGCGTGGTGCGCATGCGTGGTCCAGATCTTGGTGCCGTTGATGATGTAGTCGTCGCCGTCGCGCACCGCGCGGGTCTTCAGCGAGGCGAGGTCAGAGCCCGAGCCCGGCTCGGAATAGCCCTGGCACCAGTAATCCTCGCCGGAGAGAATCCGCGGCAGATAGAAATTCTGCTGCTGGGGCGAGCCGAACCCGATGATGACGGGGCCGACCATCTTCACGCCCATCACGTTGACATTGGGCACGCCGGCGCGCGCGCACTCGGCCTCGAAGATCCAGCGCTGTGCCGGCGTCCAGTCCGGTCCGCCATGTTCCACCGGCCAGCCCGGCGCACCCCAGCCCTTCTTGTGCAGCGCGCGCTGCCACGCCATGCCGATGTCGGGGTCGGAGAACACCGATGGCGTCAGCGCGGTGGCGCGCTTCATCTCCGGCGTCAGGCTCCCGGCAATGAAATCGCGGACTTCCTGCTCGAAAGCGCGTTCCTCGGCGCTGAAGGTGAGATCCATGGTGCGCTCTCCGTTAGGCGTGGGCGCGGCCGCTGAGCGCGGCGTGGCGGCGATAATGATGGGCGCTGTTGCCGAACAGCGTGTCGAAGGCGAGCAGCCGCTTGAAATAGGCGCCGATGTCGAGCTCCTCGGTGACACCCATCGCGCCGTGCAGCTGCACCGCCTGTTCGGCGACGAAGCGCGCGCATTTGCCGATCTTCGCCTTGGCGCCGGACGCCGCACGGCTGCGGGCCACAGGCTCGGCATTGGCCATCAGCGCGGCGCGCAACGCCATCGAGCGCGCCTCGTCGACCTGCATCGCAACGTCGGCGAGGCGATGGCGGATCACCTGGTTGGCCGATAGCGGCCGGCCGAACTGTTTGCGGATTTTTGTGTATTCGAGCGTGGTGTCGAGCAGCGTCTGCATGATGCCGACCGCCTCCGCGCCGAGCGCGGCCATCGCACGATCGACCACGGTTTCGGTCGCGGGCAGCGCATCACTGCCGTCGCCGAGCAGCGCATCGGCGGGCAACTGCACGTCCTTCAGATCAAGATTACAGCCGCGCCCGCCGCCGAGCCGCGCGTAGTCGCGCAGAGTGAGCCCGGGCGTCCCCTCCGGCACCAGGAACAGGCCAAGCTTGCCGGACGCACCATTGGCGTTGGCGATACGGGCCGAGACGATGATCTGGTTGGCTGAAGCGCCGTCGAGCACGGCGATCTTGCTGCCGTTCAGGCGCCAACCGTCGGCCGTCTTGCTGGCCGTCGTGTCGACATGAGCGAGATCGAAGCGCGCGGCGCGCTCGGAATGCGCGAAAGCGAGCGTGAGCGCGCCCTCGCCGATTTTGGGCAGGATCGCCTGCTTCTGCGCGTCGGTGCCGCACTCGGCGACCAGCGCGGCGCCGATCACGACCGTCGAGAGGAACGGCTCGGACACCAGCCCGCGGCCGAATGCTTCCATCAACAGTCCGATCTCGATCGCGCCGCCGCCAAGCCCGCCATGGGCTTCGCTGATCGGCAGCGCCAGCCAGCCGAGCTCGGCGAACTGTTTCCAGATCGCGGGCGAATAGCCCAGCGGATCGTTCGCCGCTTTCTTGCGATGCTCGGGGTTAAAGGTTTCCGCCACGAAGCGGTCGGCACTTTCGCGCAGCAGGCGCTGCTCGTCGCTGAGGGTGAGGTCCATCTGGCTTGCTACACGTTGGCGGTTTTCTTGACGGAGGGATGCAGACCCGCGGGGTCCACCACCATGCCGAATTCCTGAAGGTTGTGGGCGTGGCAGAGCTGATGCAGCGCGAAGGCCTGATCGATCGCGGCCGGCTGTCCCATGATGTCGATCGAGCGGTTCACCGCCTCCTTGGAAAGCTTCAGCGCAAAGGCGGGCTTTGCGGCGATCCGCCGCGCCAGCGCCAGCGTGAACGACGAGAGATCGCCGCGCGGCACCACGTGATTGACCATGCCGAGGCGATGCGCCTCGTCGGCACTCCAGACATCGGCGGTGAACAGCATCTCCTTGGCCTTGCGCGCGCCGAGCTCCCAGGGATGCACGAACCATTCGACGCCGCATACGCCCATCGTCACCACGGGGTCGCAGAACTCGGCATCGTTGCTGGCAACGATCAGGTCGCAGGCCCAGGCCAGCATCAGTCCGCCGGCAATGCACTTGCCGTGCACCTCGGCGATCGTCGGCTTTGCCAGATTGCGCCAGCGCCTTGTGATCTGCAGATAGATCTCCTGCTCGCGCGCGAAGCGGCCATGGGCGTTCGGCTCGGCGAAGCCGCCCCAATTTCCGACTGGCGGGAAATCGACACCCGCCTGGTTCTTGGCCCCTGGCCTGAGATCGTGACCGGCCGAGAAATGCGGGCCGTTGCCGGCGAGGATGATGACCTTGACCGCGTCGTCCTGCACCGCCCGGTCGAAGGCGGCGTTGAGATCGTAGGTCATCTGCAGGTTCTGGGCGTTGCGGGCCTCGGGGCGGTTCATCACGATCCGCGCGATCGCGGGCTCGGGCCGTTCGACAACAATCGTCTCGAATTGTTCAGACGCCAATGGATCCTCCCGCGATCGATTTTTTTGCCATGATGAACGGCGCGGGCAGGGATAGGCAAGCGTCATCATCCGCAAAAGAAGCCGCGAAATCCGCCGCACGGGATTATCCGGCGAAAATCTGTTACGCTGACGCAGAATCCACCCGGGGAGGACCATCTTCATGCGCAAGCTTTGGACCGTGCTCGCAGCGCTGGCGACATTGAGCCTGACCAACTGCGGCTACAACGCGATCCAGACCAGTGACGAGCAGGTCAAGTCGAGCTGGTCGGAGGTGGTGAACCAGTACCAGCGGCGCGCCGATCTCGTGCCCAACCTGGTCAACTCCGTGAAGGGCTTTGCACAGCAGGAGAAGGACGTGCTGCTCGGCGTCACCAACGCGCGCGCCAAGGTCGGCAGCATCCAGGCAACGCCCGAGGTGCTCAACGACCCGGCCGCGTTCCAGAAGTTCACGCAGGCGCAGGGCGAACTGACCAGCGCGCTGTCGCGGCTGCTGGTCGTCACCGAAAACTATCCGCAGCTGAAATCGGACGCGCTGTTCCGCGACCTGATGGCGCAGCTCGAAGGCACCGAGAACCGCATCACGGTGGCGCGCAATCGCTACATCAAGGCAGTGCAGGACTACAACGTCGGCATCCGCACCTTCCCGAACAATCTGACCGCGATGGCATTCGGCTACAAGGAGAAGCCCAACTTCACGGTTGACAATGAAAAGGAAATATCGACCGCGCCGAAGGTCGATTTCAATAATCCGTCGCCGGCCCCTGCGCCGTCGAAATAACGCCGGCGTGCGCGCATCGCGATGACCGCCGCACGCGTCATCCTGCTCGCCTTCCTGCTGGGCTTCGTGTGCCCGGCATGGGCCGAGGTCGCGGTGCCTCCGCTCACCGGCCGCGTCGTCGACCAGACCGGGACGCTGTCGGCGAGCGATGTCGCCTCGCTCACCGACCGGCTGAAGGATCTGGAAGCCCGCAAGGGCAGCCAGATCGCGGTCTTGATCGTGCCGACCACGGGCGAGGAAACCATCGAGCAGTTCTCGATCCGCGTGGCCGAGGCCTGGAAGATCGGGCGCAAGAAGGTCGACGACGGTGCGCTCCTAGTCGTCGCCAAGAACGACCGGCACTTGCGCATCGAGGTCGGCTATGGCCTCGAAGGCGTGCTGAGCGATGCCGTCACCCATCGCATCATCGACGAAGACATCACGCCGAAATTCAAGGCCGGCGATTTCGCCGGCGGCATCTCGGCCGGCGTCGACCGGATGATCCGCCTGATCAATGGCGAGCAATTGCCGGCGCCGGAGCCCGAGCATTGGCAAGGGCCGAACCTGGTCGACTTCGCCAATCCGGTGACAATCTTTATCGTCATCATCGTGGCCGGCGTGTTGCGCGGGATACTGGGGCGGTTGTTGGGCTCGGTCGCGACCGGCGGTGTCGTCGGCGTCTTCACCTGGATGGTAGCCGGCTCGCTCGCCACGGCGCTGGTGGTCGGTCTGTTCGCCGCCGTCGCGGCGCTGATCTTCGGCGGATTGAACTTCGGCGGTCCGACGGCAGGCTCGGGACCGTACCGGCGCGGCGGCGGCTGGTCCGGCGGCGGGGGCTGGAGCAGCGGCTCGAGCTCGAGCGATAGCGGCGGCTTCAGTGGCGGAGGCGGCAGCTTCGGCGGCGGCGGCGCCTCGGGGAGCTGGTAGGCATGGGCATCAAGCGCATCGGCAAGCATCTGCTCGAGCACCGCTGGCGGGTGCGGCGTGATTTTCCGCCGCGCGTGCTCGACGCCATCGAGCGAGCGATCAAGGCCGGCGAGGCCACTCATTCCGGCCAGATCCGTTTCGTCGTCGAGGGCGCGCTCGACGGTGTGCCGCTGTTCCGCAATCAGCCTGCACGGGAGCGTGCGCTCGACGTGTTCTCGCATTTGCGAATCTGGGACACCGATCACAACAATGGCGTTCTGATCTATCTGTTGCTCGCCGACCGCGACGTCGAGATCGTCGCCGACCGCGGCATCGACGCGAAGGTCGGCCATGCCGGCTGGGAGGCGATCTGCCGCACGATGGAAACGGACTTTCGGGCAGGCCAGTTCGAGCAGGGCGTGATCAAGGGGATCGAGGCGGTGTCGCGCGAGCTGGCAAAGCATTTCCCGGCTCCCGCCGGCCCGAATGAGCTGCCGGACAAGCCGGTGGTGATTTGAGTTCGTCATTCCGGGGCGATGCGAGAGCATCGACCCTCAGATGCGCAATCGCGCATCGGGGAATCCAGAGGTAATGGCTTGAGATTCCGGGTTCGCGCTACGCGCGCCCCGGAATGACGGTAGAGAGAGCGTCTACGCCTTCACCGATGGCCGCGCGCCGACGCGGTTGAACCAGGCGACGATGTTGGCGTTCGACTGGTCCAGCGGCTGGCCGACCTGGTTGCCGAAATCGAGCCAGCAATAGAGCAGCATGTCGGCGAGCGTGAAGCGCTTGCCGCAGATGTAGTCGCGGCCGTCGGCCATCTGGTCGTCAAGCCATTTGATGCGGTTGGCGGCGATCATCTTCAGGCCGGGCGAGGCTTCGGGCGCAACGGGAATGCGCTTTTCGAAGAATTTCAGCGCTTCGCCGAAGCGGTAACCGTTGGCGAGCGGCTCGGCGATGTTGAGATCGACGCGGCGTGTCCACATCCGGCATTCCGCGCGCTCTTCCGGCGTGGTGCCGATCATCGCCGGCGAGGGGTGCTTCTCCTCGAGATATTCGCAGATCGCCGTGATCTCGGAGAGGTAGTTGCCACAGTCGAGCTCGAGTGCCGGCATCTGGCCGTGCGGATTGCGCTTCAGGTGTTCCGTCTCGCGGTTCTCGCCCTTGCGCAGGTCGACGGTCTGTTTGGGTATCTCGATGCCCTTCTCCACCATGAACATGCGCACGATGCGCGGATTGGGTCCGATCGAGTCGTAAAGCTTCATGATCCTCGCTCCCTGTTTCTTCAACGTTGTTGTTGCCGCTGTTGAACAGGCCGGGCGCGGATTTGTCAAATGTGAAGGCGCTCGGTCGCCCGAACGTCATTGCGACCCGTTGGCTCGCAACGACGGGGAGGAACTGAGCTCAATCGTCGAGCTTGTTGAGGTCGCGCACCGACTGCATGATCGGCTCGAAATTCGAGCGCGCATCGAGTGCATCGAACAGTTGCGCGGTGTCCTCGAGCAGGCCGTGCGAGCGCTGCAGCGCGATCCGGACATCGTCCTGCGGCGTGTCGGACAGCCGGCCATGTCCTGACAGCAGGATCTTCGAGTTGAGGCCCTTCAGCCGCTCCAGCGACTGGATATAGTCGGCGATCGAGCCGGAGCCGAACACGCCGCCCATCACGCCGCCGGGCATCAGCGTGTCGGCGGCGAACAGCAGGCCCTTGTCTTGGTCGAACAGCGTGATGCAGGCCGAGGTGTGGCCGGGCGTGTACATCACGTTGAGGCGGAAATTGCCGAGGTCGATCAGGTTGCCTTCCTCGAGCCAGATGTCGATATCGATCGGCACGTTCGGCTCGTTGAACATCTTGCGCAGCATCGAGAAATCGTCGCGCAGCATGATCTTGTTGGCGGCGAGCCGGTGCGCGGCGATGTAGGCGCTGCCGTGGAAATGGTACGCCGCGCCGATGTGGTCGAGATGCTCATGGCTCAGCACCACCATGTCGATCATCTCGGGCGTCACCCCGAGATGGTTGAGACAGGCGACGAGCGACGGATAATTGCTCGACAGTCCGACGTCGATCATGATGGTCCGCTTGCTGCCGCGCACCAGATAGGCGTTCGCCGCACGGTTCTTGAAGCGGATCTGATAGACGTCGTCGGCGGCCTGGATCAGCGTTGCGACCTCGGCGTCGAACAGCGTCTTGAACGGGCTTGGCTTGCGGTCGCTCATGGGGTTGCCGCCGTCCGGTAAGTGACCGCGTTGGATGCGCGCAGGCGCTTCGAGAGCGCATCCATCACCATCAGCGCGAACGCCGGCTGCTGGCTGACCAGATAGACGAAGCGGGCGTGGTTGATCCGCATCACCCGCGTTGCGGGCGCGGAGGCGATCGCGGTCGCCGAGCGCGCCGAGCCGTCGATCACGGCCATCTCGCCGAAGAACTCGCCCTTGCCGAGGCTGACGATAACAGTCTTGTTTCCGCGATCGATCTTGGCGATGTCGACCTTGCCGTCGAGCACGACAAACAGCTCGCGGCCGGTCGAGCCTTCCTCAAAGATGACGTCATCGACACCAAATTCCTTGATGCATTTCTCGATCGTCATGGTGCTCTCCTGCCTTCTGGCTGGAAGATGACGGTATGTTAATCGGGAAAGCGCCGCGCGCAAACGGAAGCGGCGCAGATTGCCGCAGGGCAGCATCGCCCAAATCCGGCCCGGAAAACTCCCTAAAATTTAGGTAATGGCGGAGCGGGGTAACCATTTCGCAAGCAATAAAAGTTACCGAATTGTCAACCTAGTCTGGAGACTTTGAACGTGAGTGAGCAGCAGAGCGAGCCGGTCAGCGGTCAAACCGGCGCCGAAATGGCGGCGAAAAGCGAGCCCGTGATGGCCGCGACCGGTGTCGAAGCTCCCCGGCTTGCGCCCGAGCAGGAAGAGACGTCGCCAAAGGCGGACGCGCCCCGGATGGACGCTCCCAAGGTTGAACCCTCGAAGGTTGAACCGCCCAAGATCGAGCCCAAGATCGAGTCCATGATCGAGCCGAAGGTCGAGGCCAAGGTCGAGCCGACCAATATGGACGTGCCCAGGGTCGCGACCGGCAAGCGGGAAGAGCCGCATTTTCCGGGCAAGCTGATGATCATGGCGCCGGGTGACCGCACCTGGGACCATGAGGCGACGGCATCCAGGCCAGGCGCCGAACAGGCGGCCAAGGCGGCAGGCAAGCCGGCCGGCACGCGCCGGATCGGGGCGATGGCCGCGGTGATCGCTCTGGCGACCGTGGCCGGCGCCATCGGCGGTGCGCTCGCGACCGCGGGGCTCGGCCACCTTGCCGCCCCCGCCGCTGCTTCCGTCAGGGATGTGGCTGCCAAGGACGCCGCCGCCAACAAGGAAGCGGCCGATGCCGCGCTCGCCCGGATCGAATCCGAGGTCGCCGCGCTGAAGGCCAGCGTCGAGCAGACCGCCAAGGCCGGCCAGGCCCAGTTCAGTAAGGCCAGCGACCGGATCGAGAAGGTCGAGAAGGCCCAGGCCGAGCCGATGGCCAAGCTCAACAAGCTCAGCGAGGCGGTCGACAAGCTCCGCGCCGCGCCGCAGACCACCGTCGCCGCGGCGACGCCCGCCCGCGAGGTCACGGGCTCGATCACCCCGGCGACTGCCGCGGCGGCGCCGGCCGCCCCCAGGCCAGAGGTCGGCCGCCTGCCGGTGGTCGACGGCTGGTCGCTGCGCGACGTCGGCAATGGCGGCGCGCTGATCGAGGGCCGCGGCGGCATCTACGAGGTTTACGCCGGCGACCCCGTCCCGGGCCTCGGCCGTGTCGACGCCATCCGCAAGCAGGATGGCCGTTGGGTGGTCGTCACCAGCAAGGGCCTGATCGTTTCGCGCTAGAGCATTTTCGGTTCTGACTGAATCAGAACCGAAGCTCCAGCTCGTCGTTTGGACGCGTTTTCTTCACGCGAACCGGGGTCCACTTCGCTCGAAAACGCTATGATCTCCGCAACACGACAACACCAAGGCGCTTCACCACGATGTGAAGCGCCTTTTTTCTTGAATAGGGTTTGCCGCGCGGTGTTAGTGGGGGCATGAGCCGCGCGCTGAAATGCCTTCTGGTGATGTCCGTTCTGCTCTGCGGCGCCGCGCCTGGACGTGCCGCCGAGGATCGCGCGCTCGAGCGCGGCGCGGCGGTTATCGATCCCGCCACCCTGCGCGAGCTCGACCACGGCCGCTTCAGCCTCGGCCGGATGCTCGCCCCAGAGCGTTCCGCCGACACGCCGCTGTCCAACCGCGGTCTGTTCGGGCTCGCCGCGATGGTTCCGGTGCGCGAGGCGCTGGATCGCGAGTTCGATCGCTACGTCGCAAAGCATAAGGCAAGCCTGCCGAATGAGAGCATTGGCGTCGGCGACGGCTTTGCGTTTCAGCTGTTCGATCGCGCGCTGCTTGAATCCCCCGACGTCCGCTTCGTGCTGTCAGGCATCGTCAACCGCATGGACCGCGCCTATGTGGCGCCGAAAGATTGCGGCGAGATCCGGCTGATCTACCGGCTGACCCGTACCGATGTGCCGCCGATCGGCGAGAACGCGGTGTCGCAACGGCTGCCGATGACGCTGAACCTCGTGCTGAAGGCGAAGGGCGACGGCAACGACGCATCGCTCGGCTGCCGCGAAATCGCGCGGCGCTGGCTCGCGACCGGCAGCGCGCCGCCGGCGATAGAGAAGTTGCTCGGCAAGGATGGTCCGCTCGCCCTGATCGATGCGCGCAATATCGATCGTATCGAGACCAATCTGCAGATCGCGCACGCGCCGAAATCCGCGGTGCGCGATTTCCGCACTGACTATCTGCTCAAAGTGTTCGATTATGACGGCGCGGCAAAGCGCTTTGCCGAAGCGCCGCTGGAGAACCAGATCGATCGCGACCGCATTTTGGCGGACGGGGCACTGAGGCGCGACTTCAAGGCGTGGCTGCTTGACCCCAAGCATTTTGCCGAGCTCGATCGCGGCACCTTGCTGATCCCCGATCGCTTCCTCGCGACCGTAGCGGTCGCGCCGACGCCGACCGGTTTCGATGTCAGCGAGCTGGAGCCCGAATTCGGCATGGTGCAGGGCGAGGGCACGGCCGGCAATGCGGTGTTCTCGGATGATGACGTCGTCGGCGCCCTGCAGAAGGCTGCGGCCGACGGAACGAAGCTGCAGAACATCCAGTCGCTGGCCGGCTTCGAGCGGCGCCTCAACGATGTCACCTGCGCGGGCTGCCACCAGACCCGCGGCATCGGCGGCTTCCATTTCCCCGGCGTCGACTGGATGGCGGCAAAGCCGTCGAACTCCACCGTGGTGCCGGCCTCGCCGCATTTCTTCGGCGACCAGCCTCGCCGCCGCGATATCCTTGCAAGCTTCCGCGACGGCAAGGCGCCGGACTTTTCGCGCGGCTTCTCCAACCGGCCGCAGCTGCGCGGCAGCACCGAGCTTGCCGGCACCGAATACAGCGACGGCTGGGGCGCGCATTGCTATCTGCCGGGCGCGAGGCCCGCCGAGAGCGACCGCAGTTTCCGCGGCTGGACCTGCGCCGACGGCCTTGCCTGCCAGGTTGCCGGGAAGGCCTCGCACATCGGCATGTGCTTCGTGAAGGGTCGGTGATTTTCCGCCGGAACCGAAGCGGCTGCGCGTCATTATTCGATGCTACATTCCACGTCGCGACCACGCACCGAACAACCCAGCCTTGAGCGGAGACCAGCCGATGAGTGCTCCCGAGGACGACAAGCAGCGCGACCGCGAAATCGCGGCCAACGAGGCCGAGCGTCAGACGGTCAGCGCCGTCCGCGTCAGCAGCTGGGCGATCGGGCTCGCGGTCATCATCGGCATCATCGTTGTGGCCATCGTCTGGGCCTGGATGAAAAGATAGCTTCCTAGGCGTCGGATGCCTGCGATGGAATGCTCGATGACCTCGTAGCCCGGATGGGGCGAAGCGAAATCCGGGATTGCGTGATCCGATTGCGAGACTTGTCCCGGATTTCGCTTCGCTCCATCCGGGCTACTCACGAAGGTGGTTAGTTCGCTACGCCACAGCGCCCGATGCGCGCAGCTTCTGGATCGTGGCCTCGTCGTAGCCGGCCTGGCGCAGGATTTCGTCGGAATGCTCGCCGACCTCGGGCGGCTTGCGCGGCTGCACCTTCCTCGCGCCGTCGATGAAGATCGGGCTGTTGACGGTCAGCATGGTGTCGTTCTCGAACCGCACCAGCACCTCGTTCTCGATCATCTGCTTGTCGTTCGGGATGTCGTCGAGGATGCCGACGACGCCGAACACGAGACCGTTGCCGTCGAGGATCTTGCGCCATTCGGCGAGGTCCTTGCCGGCGAACACCTCGTCGAAGATCTTGATCAACTCGACCGAGCGCGCGTGGCGGTCCGCCTTGGTGGCGAAGCGGGCATCGGCGACGAGGTCCTCGCGGCCCATGCAGCGCGCCAGCGTCGGCCATTGCCGGTCTTCGTTGAGCAGCGACAGGATCAGCCAGCGGCCGTCCTTGCACTTGTAATGGTTGGTGACCGCGTTCAGCGCCTCCTCGCGCGGCTTGCGCTTCTTGAACTTGGCGCCGGCGAGCTTGGCCTGCGCCAGCACGCCATTGGCCCAGACGCCGTTGGCCATCAGATTGGTCGAGACGTGCGAGCCCTTGCCGGTCTTCTCGCGCTGGAACAGCGCGGTGACGATCGCGCCGTAGAACGCCATCGCGCAGGGGTGATCGCCCATGCCGGCGACGGAACGGGCCGGCGTGGTCTCCTCGTCGGCGCGCACCAGATCCATCAGGCCGGAGCGGGCCCAATAGGCGTTGGAGTCGAAGCCGGGCTTGTTGGCCTCTTCGCCCTTCTCGCCATAGCCGGTGAAGGACGCGTAGATCAGCCGGTCGTTGAGATGGGCAAGATGGTCGTAGGTGATGCCGAGCTTTGCGCGCACCTGCGGCGGCATGTTGGTGATGAACACGTCGGCCTCGGCGACGAGCTTGTACAGCACCTGCTGCGCGTCAGGCTTGGTGAGGTCGAGCGCGAGGCTCTTCTTGTTGCGGGCCTCCAGCATCCACGCGAAATTGTGCTCGCTCGATGGATAGCCGGGCAGATTGGGCAGATTGCGATAGGGATCGCCGGCGCCGGGCGGCTCGATCTTGATGACGTCGGCGCCGAAGTCGGACAGCACGGTGGCGGCCGCGGGTGCCGCGATGAAGCTCGCGCAGTCCAGGACCTTGAGCCCGTCAAAAATGCCTTTTTCCATCGTGCCGTCGCTCCCGTGGCGCTTGTTGGTGTTTTTCCGGTAGCTGGAATTATCGCAAGCAATGATCCCGATCGGACCGCCATTTGACCCATCTGGGGGGCACGATGCAACCAAGTCATTCCGGACCTGACGCCCATGCACCATGCCGGAATGACATGTCGGTGATGAGTATTACTCCACCCCCGCCATCAGCGCCGCATTGCCGCCCGCGGCGGCGGTGTTGATGGTGATCGTCTGCTCGGTGGCGAAGCGCGCGAGGTAATGCGGGCCGCCGGCCTTGGGGCCGGTGCCGGACAGGCCGCTGCCGCCGAACGGCTGCACGCCGACCACCGCGCCGATCATGTTGCGGTTGACATAGATGTTGCCGACCTGGAGGCGGTCGATCACGTGCTCGATCGTGTCGTCGATGCGGGAATGGATGCCGAGCGTCAGCCCGAACCCGGTCGCCTCGATCGCACTCAGCACCTCGCCGAGCTTGTCGGCGCGGTAGCGCACGACGTGCAGGATCGGGCCGAACACCTCTTCCTTCAATTGCCCGGCCGCCGACAGTTCGAAGATGTGCGGCGCGACGAAATTGCCTGATGGCGCCTCGCCGGCGAGATGCACGCGGGCCTCCTGCTTCATTTGCGCGATATGCGCATCGAGCCGCTGCTTGGCGTCGGCATCGATCACCGGTCCGATATGCGTCGACGGTTCGGAGGGATCACCGATCTTCAATTCGCGCGCGGCGCCGGCGATCATCTCGATCATGCGGTCGGCGACGTCGTCCTGCACGAACAGCAGCCGCAGTGCCGAGCAGCGCTGGCCGGCGGAGCGGAACGCCGAGGTCACGACGTCATCGGCGACCTGCTCGGGCAGCGCGGTAGCGTCGACGATCATGGCATTGATGCCGCCGGTTTCGGCGATCAGCGGCACGATCGGGCCGTCCTTGGCGGCGAGCGTGCGGTTGATCGACCGCGCGACCTCCGTCGAGCCGGTGAAGACGACCCCGGCAATGGCGGGATGCGCCACCAGCGCGGCGCCGACCGCGCCCTCGCCCTGGACCAGATGCAGCGCCGATGGCGGCACGCCGGCCTGATGCAGCAGGGCAACCGCTTCGGCTGCGATGCGCGGCGTCTGCTCGGCCGGCTTTGCGATCACCGCATTGCCCGCCATCAATGCCGCCGTCACCTGGCCGAGGAAGATTGCGAGCGGGAAATTCCACGGCGAGATCGCGACGAACGCGCCGCGGCCGTGCAGCTCCAGCACATTGCTTTCGCCGGTCGGGCCGGGCATCGTCTCGCCTTCGCCGAACAGCTTTTGCCCCAGCGCGGCATAATAGCGGCAGAAGTCGATCGCCTCGCGCACTTCCGATAGCGCGTCGTCGAGCGTCTTGCCGCCCTCGCTTTGCAGCAGAGCGAGGAAATGGGCGCGGCGCTGCTCGAGCAGCTCCGCGGCCTTGTCCAGGATCGCCGCGCGTTTTGTCGCCGGCGTGGCGTTCCAGGCCTTGAAGCCGCGGCGCGCCGCGGCAACGGCGGCATTCGCCTGCTCGGTGGTTGATGGCGTGACGGAAGGCGAAGCCTTCCGTTCGGCCGCGATCGCCGACGTCAGCGCGCCGAGCGCCTTGCGTTCGCCGAATTCGATGCCGTGCGAGTTCTCGCGCTGCGGCCAATAAAGCTCGGCCGGCAACGGAATCGCGGAGTGCGACGCCTTGTCGTCGGTGCCGACGATCTCGGCCGGGCGGCGCAGCAGGTCCACGATGGACACGCGATTGTCGGCGGCCAGCGCCACGAAGGACGAGTTGGCGCCGTTCTCGAGCAGCCGCCGCACCAGATAGGCGAGCAGGTCGCGGTGGCTGCCGACCGGCGCATAGGTGCGGTGGGCGATCTCGGGCCTGTCCTCGCCGAGCTGGGCGTAGAGCGCTTCGCCCATGCCGTGCAGCCGCTGGAATTCGAAGCTTGAGGGATCGTCGGCGAGTTCGAGGATGGTTGCGACCGTCAGCGCGTTGTGGGTGGCGAATTGCGGAAACAGCCGAGGCCGCAGCGCCAGCAGCTTTCGCGCGCAGGCGACGTAGTTCAGGTCGGTCATCGCCTTGCGGGAGAACACCGGATAGCCGTCGAGCCCGCGCTCCTGCGCGCGCTTGATCTCGGTGTCCCAATAGGCGCCCTTGACCAGGCGCACCATCATCCTGCGATCCAGCGCACGCGCGAGCGCATCGACATAGTCGATGACGTCGGCGGCGCGCTTCTGATAGGCCTGGATTGCGAGGCCAAAGCCGCTCCAGCCGGCGAGCGAGGGGTCGGCGAACGCGGCGGCGATGACGTCGAGCGACAGCTCCAGCCGGTCGGCCTCCTCGGCATCGACGGTGAAGTTGAGGTCGAACGCCTTGGCGCGGCGCGCGAGATCGATCAGCTGCGGCACCAGCTCGGTCATCACCCGCGCGTGGCTCACCGCCTCGAAGCGCGGATGCAGCGCGGAGAGTTTCACCGAGATGCCAGGCCGGTCGGGCAGGGGTTGATCGCCGGCCGCTTTGCCGATCGCATCGATGGCGCGGGCGTAGGATTCGAAATAGCGATGGGCATCGTCGGCGGTGCGCGCACCCTCGCCGAGCATGTCGAACGAATAGCGCGAGCCGCGCGCCGTGTGCGATTGCGCGCGCGACAGCGCCGCCTCGATGGTCTCGCCGAGCACGAAATGGCTACCCATCAGCCGCATCGCCTGCCGTGTCGCGGCGCGCACCGCCGGCGCACCGAGTCGCTTCGTCAGCCGCCCGATCGTGCCCTGCGGCGTCTCGCCGGGCTGGATCACGCGCGCCGACATGCCGAGCGCCCAGGCCGAGGCGTTGACCAGGAACGCGCTCGATCTGGTCTCGTGGTTGACGAAGTCGCCCTGACCGAGCTTGTCCTCGATGAACTGGTCGGCGGTGCGCGCGTCCGGCACCCGCAGCAGCGCCTCCGCCAGCACCATCAGCGCCAGCCCTTCCTTGGTCGACAGCGCGAACTCCCGCAGCATGTCCTCGACCCCGCCAAGCGGATCGTCATTGGCCCGGATCGCCTCGATCAGGCGGGTTGCCGTGCGATCGATCCGTGCCTCCGCCTCTGCGCCAAGCTTCGCGTCCTGGCGCAGGCGGGCGGCGATGGTGGCGTCGTCGGGCGCGTAGGGCGCGCTGAACAGGGGCGGGAGCGGCGACGGGTCTGGCATGGCGGTTCCTTGAGATTGTGTGGGAACACGTACGCGCTAGCGAACCGTAGTTCGATAGACAAATTAGCAGATTTGCCTTAGAAAATTAGGATCAATTCGAGAATTACCGTAGATATGACCGAGATCGATAAGACTGACCGCAAAATCCTCTCGATCCTGCAAGGGGATGGCCGGATTGCCAATGTGGAGTTGGCGGAAAGGATCGGCCTGTCGCCGACCTCGGTCGGCGAACGGTTGAAGCGGCTGCAGCGCGACGGCTTCGTCGAGGGCTATGGCGCCCGGCTCAATCCGCACCGGCTCGGGCTTGGTCTGCTGGTGTTTGTCGAGGTGCTGCTCGACAAGACCACGCCCGATGTATTCGAGAAGTTCGCCAGGGCGGTCCAGACCGCGCCGGAAGTGCTCGAGTGTCACATGGTGGCCGGCGGCTTCGACTATCTGGTCAAGGCGCGGGTCGCCAACATGACCGCCTATCGCAGGTTTCTCGGCGAGACCCTGCTGGCGCTGCCGGGCGTGCGCGAAACGCGAACCTACGCGGTGATGGAGGAAGTCAAGCGCGACGCGCCGCTGCCGGTCTGATCCACAGCCATGCGCCGGATGTCTTGGCATCGCGACACGCCCGCGATAATCCTTTGGTCGAGTTGGGGCGGTGGTTCATGAAAGACGCTGATCAGCCGATACGAATGAAGCGGGCCGGATTTGCCGGCGCGCTTGCTGTGCTCATGCTGTCGTTGCCGTCGGCCATGCCGGCCCGCGCGGCCGAGCTCAGCTCCGGCATCCTGCAGCTCTACACCTCGGTCTCGATCTATCCGCCGTCGGCGACGGGGATGACCGTCTGTTACGGCTTCGTCTGCCGGCGTCGCGAGATGCTCGACTTCAGCGCAGCCGACCGGGCGGCCCTGGCCAAGATCATGGCCACGGGCCGCGCCAATGCCGCCGCCGAACGCGCGGCCGTGCAAAAGGCCGTGATCTGGTTCGACCGGCGCATGGGGCCGATCCTCGGCACCGACAAGCGCGTGGCGAAAGCGGATTTCCGCGCCAACGACGACAAACACAATTATGATTGCTGGGACACGACGCGGAACACGACCAGCCTGATGCTGGTGATGCAGGCGTGGAACCTGTTCAGGTTTCATGACGTTGGGGATCCCCACTACCGCGGATTTTCGTTGGCGCAAACGCCGCACAACACCGCCGTCCTCGTCGAGCGCGCGACCAAGGTGGAATGGGCTGTCGATCTCTGGCCCCGCGGCTATCTGCAACCGCCTGATGTCATGACCGTCGCCAAATGGGTGACGGAAGATTGAACGATTGAGCATTGCAGCTGCGCGTTCCGCGCTGTTCCATCCTCATTGATTGCAGAGGTCGCGATCTGCGTCATTTGACGCTGGAACTGGACTCCATGGTTCCAAAAAATACATTCAGTCCCCATCACCATAAGAACCAAGTGACGCGTTAACACCGGCAGCATTCGGTCAACCCGAGGCTACCACATGCGTTCACGTTCGATCTGCATTGATGCCGCCAGCGGCGGCGTTCGCTTCCCACAGCTGCTGGCGCTTGCGCTGCTGCTTTGGCCTGTGCTCGCCGGCCCTGCCCGTGCGGGTGATGTCGAGGATTGCAGCGGGCCGCCGACGGACAAGGCCGAGGCGGCGTGCTCGGGCATCATCAACGATACCGCACGCTCCACGGAGGACCGCACCAAGGCCTTCACCGGCCGCTCGCGATTTGGCATCGCGCGCGGCAAGATCGATCAGGCCCTCAGCGATGCCGATGCAGCGGTGCAGCTGAATGGACAATTCGTGCCGGCGCTGATCGCGCGCGGCTATGTCCAGCAACGCAAGGGCAGCTTGGATCAGGCCCGCGCCGATTTCGATCGCGCGATCGAGCTCGAGCCGAAGAACCCGTTCGGCTTCCTGGCGCGCGGCAATCTGCGCGCCGACCAGCACGCCTGGAGCGATGCGATCTCGGATTACGACCAGGCGATCACGTTGCGGCAGGATCTTCCCGCTGCCCGTGTCGGGCGCGCGCGGGCCTATGTCGAAACCGGACAGCCCGATGCGGCGGTGGCCGACGCCAACACCGCGATTGCCGTCAACGCCGGCACGCCGAATGCATTCTACTGGCGGGGTCAGGCCCATCGCCGCAAGGGCGACATGGATAAAGCGATCGAGGATTTCTCGCGTGCAATCGCGCAGGCGCCGCAGGCCGAGCGCAACGCTTATTTCGCCCGTGCCCAGCTCTACAGCGCCAAGGGTGACTATGCCCGCGCGATTGCCGACTTCGACCGGTTGTTGGCGGTGCTTCCCGACAACAAGGAGATCCAGCAGCAGCGCCAGCAGGCGGTCACGATGCAGGCCGAACTAGCCAAGGCAGCAGGCGGCGCCGCGCCGCCGCAGGCCGCACCGGCTCCAGGCGCGCCGCCGGCGCGGCCAGCCGGGCCGGCGGCGGGTAACCAGCAGGTCGAGCAGGCCAAGCAGCTCGTCGCACAGGGCAACTACGCAGGCGCCGTTGCCAATCTCACCCAGGTGTTGGGCGGCGATCCCCGCAACGAGGCTGCGCTGCGCCTGCGTGCACTGGCCTATTCAAAGCTCGGCCGGCCGGCGGACGCGCGCAACGATCTCAATGTCCTGCTCAAGCTCAAGCCGGACGATCCGCAGCTGCTGGCGGCCCGCGCGCTCAATGCCGCCGGCACGCGGCAGTTCGATCAAGCGATGACCGACGCCGGCCGTGCCATCACGCTCGATCAGAACAATTCGTTGGCCTATCTGGCGCGTGGCCTCGTCAAGGCCGGCACCGGCAAGGTGCAGGACGCGCTCGCCGACTACGATCATTCGATCTCGCTCAATCCCAAGGAGACGCTCGCTTTCACCGAGCGTGGGCTCGCCCATATCGGCCTCAACCAGCTCGACAAGGCGCTGCTGGATTTCGATCAGGCGCTGGCGCTGGTGCCGACCAATTTGATCGCCAAATCGTGGCGCGGCCTCGCGTTGATGCTCAAGGGCCGCGCAGATGAGGGACTGGTCGATATCGACGCTGTGCTGGAGCGAAGCCCGAACAATCCGACGGCACAGCTCGGCCGCGGGCTCGCGATGCTGACTTCCTCCCAGTATGACCGCGCCATTGCCGCCTTCGACCAGATCATCACGCGGGCGCCCAACGATGCCTTCCCGCATGTGCTGCGCGCCCGAGCCTATCTCGGGCTGAAGAAGCCGGACAACGCGATGAAGGATCTCAACTTCATCCTCTCTGCGCGGCCCGATTATCAGCCGGCGCTGACATTGCGCGGCATCACTTGGTCGGCGTTGCGCAACTACGACAAGGCGGTCGAGGATCTCGACCGGGCGATCGCGCAGAAGGAGACGGTTGAGGGCCTGTTCGCCCGCGCCAAGGCGCATGAGGCGCTCAACCATGTCGACAAGGCGACCGAGGACTTCCGCAAGGCCACGCAGCTCACCCCGTCAAGCGTGTTCGACGTGCTGGCGCAGGCCGAGTCGAAGCGCAAGGTTCAGCAGCTGTCGAAGCGGGTGCCGTGCGGCAACGGCCAGAGCGGCACGTGCCTGTGATGCTGCAATGCGCAGCCGCGCTTCCCGGCGCAAAAGGTAGTCGTCGGCGCGCGAGCGGTGGCCGCCGAAATAGTTCAACGCCATATAGTTCAACGCCATGGCGCGCGGGCATCGTGCCCGCCCCGCCGAACGTCACGTTGTCTGGTGTGTGGATCGGCCCCCACTCCCGGATGGCGTCCGAGAGTGCGCCGCCGGATCTGGCGCTGTGACGCTAGACCTTGAGGTTTTCGGCTGACGTCTTGCCGCGATTTGCAATCTCTTCGTATTCAACCGACTGACCTTCGTTGAGGGTCTGAAGGCCAGCCTTCTGAACTGCTGAAATATGAACGAAAATGTCCTTGCCGCCCGATGCGGGCTGGATGAATCCATAACCCTTGGTCGGGTTGAACCACTTCACTGTACCTTTGGGCATTCCAGTCGTCTCCGCGGAATCAATCGAAAACAGACCAGTCGGTCCCCGCAAAAACCGGCTTGTCCGCAACGACAGGATAGCAGTTTGAAAAAAGCTGGGTAGATCAAACGACGGTGTGTTTTTGACCGGAAACAACCCGCTTTGCGGGGGTTTTACGCCGGATTGCCCGTTTCGTGGTCAATTGATGCGCTGCAAAAACGGATCGGTTCCGGTGTACCGAACTGGATCGATCGTCCCGCGCGCTGCCTTTTCGGCCGGCGCGCGGGGATCGACCGGCGGCGTCTCAATAGGTCGCGGAGAGGTATTCGACGATCTTGCCGACGTCGGCTTCGTCGATCGGCGCACCGTAGACCTTGATCATCTTGGTCACCTCGGCCTGCCAAAAATCCTTCTTGAACTTCTCGCCCTGCGGTTGGGTCTTGATGTAGTCGGCCGAGTGGCAGGCGGTGCAGTTGTTTTGCACCACCTCCAGGTTGGGACCCGGCTTGAAGGCCGCGGTTTCCTCGGGGACCGTGTAGTTCACGGGCGCGGCGATGGCAGCGCCGATCGACAGCGCGGCGATCGCGGCGAGGGATGGAAGCAGCTTGCTGGTCATGATGCTTCTCCTCACGCTGCGGTGACGCGCACGGTTTCGACGACGTTGCGCAGATAGCCGGCCGGATTCCACAACGGATCCATCGGCTGGGTGTCGCCGGCATTGTTGGTGGCGCGCACCTTCAGCTCTGCGGGACCGGCCGCGAGCTTCACCGGCAACTTCCATTCGCGGAAGGCGTATTTGCCGAGGTCCTTGCCGAGCTTGGCCGGCGTCCAGCTCTTGCCGCCGTCGGTCGAGACCATCACCTCCTTGATGCCTTTACCGCCGTCGAAGGCAATGCCGCGCAGCATGGTGCGGCCGACCTTCAGCTTGGCGCCGTCGGCAACGCTGGTGATGAACGAGCGCACCGTGAAACGATTGATCGGGATCGTCGCCTTCGGTGCGGTGCCGGGCTCGACCGCATTGTTCGGCGTATCCGGTATCCGGTAGGCGGACTTCATCCAGAAGCCCTCGAACACGTTGTCGATCACGGCGATCTCGTTGAGGTGCTTCACCCAATAGGTGCCGTAATAGCCGGGCACCACGAGGCGGAGCGGGAAGCCGTTGAGGAACGGCAGGTCCTCGCCGTTCATGCCCCAGGCCAGCATCACCTCGCCGTCGCGCGCGTGGTCGATGTCGAGCGCCTTGACGAAATCCGGCGTCTTGTCGCTGACAGGCCCGTCCATGCCGTTGAAGGTGACCTGCTTGGCTCCGGCCTGCACGCCGGCCATGTCGAGCACGGTCTTCAGCGGCACGCCATGCCAGCGCGCGCAGCCCATCGCGCCGTTGCCGAGCTGGCCGCCGGCGACGCGCGGACTGAAGAAGCCGCGGCTGTTGCCGGAGCACTGGTTGACGGCAACGATATCGGTCGCCTTCAGCTTCCTGATGTCCTTCAGCGACAGCTTCAGCGGCTTGTCGACCTTGCCCTTGATCTCCAGCGTGAACTTGTCCGGATCGAGATTGTAGGGGAGGTCGGCGAGGTGATAGCGGACGAAGAACGCGTTGTTCGGCGTGAGCGGGCCGTCGTTGAAGACCGCAAACGGCGTTTCCAGCTGCGGCGGGCGGGCGGTCAGGCCGATCATCGGGCGCTTCTGCGGATAGCGCACCAGCGGCCGCTCGCCATTGCCGAAGGGCAGCGTCACGGTGTCGAGGGCGAGTGCGCCCCTTGATCCCAGCCCCGTCACCAAAGCCGCCAATCCGGCGCGCTTCATCAAGTCTCGTCGATCGAGCATTCCGCTTCCTCCGAAGCTGTTCTGTCGTGAGCCGGTCATCACCAGGCCCAGATTGCCTTGCGCGCCTTCGCATCATGGAATGCGCGCGGTCCAAATGTCGCACCTGACAACCGCGAGTCAATTGAGCTTTCGCAGCGTTGCGTCGCAACAACGAAAAGCCCCGGTCGCGTGGACGACCGGGGCGTTTCCATCCAAGTAGAAGGTTCGATCAGTAGCAGACGTTCACGGTGCGATAGCGATAGCCGTAGGGCGTCAGCACCAGGCGGGTGGCGTAGCAGCCGGAGTCGACGAAGCCGACGGCAATGCCCGGGCCACCCCAGAAGTGATGGTGATGCGGATGCCAGAAGAACGGCTTGGCGGAAGCTGCGGTCGGCGCCAGCGCGGCGACACCGAGGGTTGCGGCAGTGGCGAGAGCGAGCGTGACTTTGCGAAACATGGTCTTCTCCTTCGGGTGCGCGTTGAGCTCTGTCGCGGCGCGGTTGCAGTGTTACCCATCGCCAGTCAGTCGCATCCGGCACCGGGCACGTTCGAGCATCTCTGCTGAACGCACCGTCGGATGTGCGGCAGGTCACATTGGGTTGGAGCGGAGATGAACTAGGTCAGGCCGCGACGGCACGCCGGTCGTCGACCAGCGTCGATAGGAGCTGCGTCTTTTCGACCGTGCGCACGGTCATCGGCTCGTTGCGGCCGCGGATCGCGACCTCCTGCGCCGGCAGGGCATCGTCGGCCAGCCCGGCGGTGACGCGCACCTCGTCCGAGATGATCGCGTCGCAGGCCAGCGCCTTGGTCATGTCCTGCAGCCGTGCCGCGACGTTGACGGCATCGCCGAGCGCCGTGAACACCATGTGGTCGCGATAGCCGATATCGCCGACGATCACCTCGCCGCCATGGATGCCGATGCCGAAGCGGATCGGCTCGCGCAGATCGTGGCTCAGGAACTGGTTCAGCTCGTCGATATGGGTTGCGATCAGCGCCGCCGCGCGCAACGCTTGGCGGCAGGCCACCTGCCGGTCGGTGGCAAGCCCGAACAGCGCCAGCATGCCGTCGCCGATGAACTGGTTGGGCCGCCCGCCGGCTTCCAGCACCGCCTGCGATACCGCGCCGAGGAAGCGGTTGACGATGAACACGGTGTCGAACGGCAGCCGCTTCTCGGCAAGCTGCGTCGAGCCGCGCATGTCGACGAACATGCTGACCAGATAGCGCTCCTGGCCGACCCGTGCCGGATTGGCGGCGTGTGCGTTGGCGGACGTCGTGCTCGGCAGGAACAGCTGGAAGAAATTCAGGTCGGCGGTGGGCCGCAACTGGCAGGCCAGCCGGATCGACGGATCGTCATTGCCGACCCGGTGCAGCACGAAGGCTTCGCGCGGCGAGGGCTCGGGCAATCCGGCGTGGTCGCCGATGATGCGGATGCGGCAGGTCGAGCAGCGTGCGCGGCCGCCGCAGACGCTCGCATGCGGCACGTTGTAGCGCAGGCTTGCTTCCAGAACGCTCAATCCCTTCGGTACCCGCAGCGTGCGGCCGTTGCCGTAGGACAGCGCGATCATGCCGCCGCGGCGCTCCAGCAGGGCCCGCGCGCCGCGCGCCAGCAGCACGAGGCCGAGCAGGCCGAGATAGCCGATGGTCAGGCCGTCGGTGATCTTCTCGAGCGTGGTCCCCTGCGCCGCTGTGCCGAGCTTCTGCACCGACAGCTCCTCGCGCCGCCAGTCGGGATCTTGATAATCCGCGACCGTGGCGCGGCCGCCCTGGTAGACGCCGAGCATCGCCAGGGTCGGGATCAGCACGGCTCCGGCGAGCAGGAACGGCGCGGCGCGCTTGAAGAACGGACGCAGCCGCAGCCAGAAATACAGGCCGATGCAGCCATGCACCCAGGCGATCACCAGCACCGCCAGCATCTGCCACAGCCGGTTCGGCGAGGCGATGAAGAAGGTGTACAGCTCCTGGGGGTAGAGCTTCTCGTGCCCGTACAGGGTCTGGCCGAGCCGTACGCCGACGACGTGGGCGACGATCAGCATCGGGATGCTGAGGCCGAGCGTGAGTTGCAGCGGCTCGATCGCCTTCCAGTGGAACTCGCGGCGCTGATAGAGTGCCCAGATGCCGAGCCCGGTATGCACCAGGCAGGCGCTGTAGAACACGATCGCGACCGGCAGGAACTGCCAGAACTCGGTGTGGTAGTAGACCCCGATCGCCATCGCCTCCGTCGAGATATTGCCGAGCGCGTGGTTGAGGAAATGGCTGGTCAGGTAGGCGAACATGATCGCCCCCGTGACGATGCGGACCTGCCGCAGGCCGATACCGCGGGCCATGTCCTGCAAGTGCTCGCGCGAGGGGGAGGCCATGTGATTCATGATCGGCAAGTCTAGTGGTTAATTCCCGCGCTGAACACCACCGCGGGTCCGGACCAGCCGTGAGAGCGGGCCGTGCGGCACGTTGACACTCCGTTAAGAGTCGAACAAAAAGCGCGCCGTGACGATAGCCCAAGCCGAACCCGGAGCCGATAACAACAGCGTTAAGCCGGCCCGTTCGCGCGCGCCGGACTGGCGGGGCGTCATCGCCGTGATCGTTGCCATGACCGCGATGCGGCTGGTCTACGCCCATGCGCTCGATCTGCGCACCGACGAGGCCTATTACTGGACCTGGTCGAAGGAAAACGTGCTGTCGTTCCTCGACCATCCCCCGATGGTCGCCTGGTTCATCCGCTTCGGCACCGCGATCCTCGGCGACACCAATCTCGGCGTCCGCCTCGGCGGCATCGTCGCGATGCTGGCCACCCAGCTCCTGCTCGCCGACATCGTCCGCCGCGTGACGGCCAACAACGTCCGCGCCGTGATGCTGGCGTTGCTGCTGCCGGAGGCGGCGCTGTATTACGGCCTCTTGATGGCAAAGGTCGCGCCGGATACGGCGCTGATCCCGTTTTCGGTGGCGATGCTGTGGTCGCTGGTGCGGCTTGCGCAAAGCGGTGACGGGCGCTGGTGGCTCGCCGCGGGGTTGTTTGCCGGGCTGGCGCTGCTGTCGAAATTCACCGCGATCATGTTCGCGCCGGCGGTGCTCGCCTTTGCGCTGGTGCCGGATTGGCGCTGGCGCTGGCTGCGCAGCCCGTATCCGTATCTTGCCGCGCTGATCGCGATCGTTGTGTTCTCGCCGGTGCTGATCTGGAATGCCGAGCACGACTGGGCCTCGTTCCGCTTCCAGGCGGTGCGCGCCACCGCCGAGCGCGCCTTCACGCTGCGCACCGTCGGCGAATTCGTCGGCATGCAGTTCGGCCTGGTCGGCTTCGTGCTGCTGCCGGTGACGCTGTTCGGCACCGCGCTGACGGCATGGCGCGGCTATCGCAAGCGCGAGCCGGTTGCGATCCTGCTGGCGACCGCGGTCTTGGTGCCGTTCATCTACTTCCTCTGGAAGTCCTTGACGCTGCGGGTCGGCGACACCTGGCCGATGTTTTTGTGGCCAGCCGGATTTGCGGCGGTCGCGATCAACGTCACGCGGATGCCGTTCGAGGGCTGGTCGGTCGGGCTCGTCAAATCGACGGTGTATTGGGCGCGGACCGCGATCACATCAGGCATCGTGTTCGTCGTCTGCGTCTTCCTCTACTACATGTTCGCGCCGTGGAATCTGATCGGCCGCACCGATCCGATCGGCACCGAGGCGGGCTACGATGTGGTGGCTGCGCGCACGCTGGCGCAGGTTGAGGCGACCGGCGCGACCTGGGTCGCGACAACGGATTATCGCACCTATGCGATGCTGCGCTGGTTGCTGCGCGGGAAGGTGACGGTCATCGAAATCAACGAGCGCGGCCGCTTCCAGGGCTTTGCCGATCCCGGCATGAGCAAGATCCGCGATCACGCCGGCATTTATGTCGGGCGCGAGCCCGAGAACAATCTGCCGCTGTGGAGCGAGACATCAGCGGTGCGCCAGCCGCTGGAGCGCGTGACGCGCAGCTGGCGCGGCATGGTGATGGACACCTATGCGCTGGAGAAGATCAGCGGCTGGACCCCCGATCTGTCGCCGCCGCCGGACACCACCTTCTTCCGCTGGCGCGTGCTGGCCTCCTCCTTCTCCCCGCTTGCGGGGACGAGACGATCAGAGCTCGCTCTGCGAAGGTCGGGATGAGGGGGAGTCTCCACGGGGACGGCGAGAATTGGTCTCGCGGAGACTCACCCTCACCCGGAATTTGCGCTTCGCGAAAATTCCGGCCTCTCCCCGCAAGCGGGGCGAGGCAAGCACCTCATTCCTCTTCCTCGCGCTTGCGGATCAGGTCTTTCGCGAGATCCGTCAGCGCCGGGCGCGGCAGGGCGTTGAAGGGAAGCGGGCGGGTGACGTCGATCGCGGCGAGGCCAAGCCGGGCGGTCAACAGGCCGTTGAGCATGCCTTCGCCAAGGCGTTGTGACAGTTTTGCCGCGATGCCGTGACCGAGCATCTGCTGGATCAGGCTGTCGCTGGCGGCCATGCCGCCGGTGATGGCGAGATGCGCGACGACGTGGCGCAGCAGGCGGATCATGCCGAGCGCGCCGGGCCGGCCGCCATAGAGCCGCGCCAGCTGCCGGATCATCCGCAAGCTCGCCACGAACACGAACAGCACGTCGAACAGCGCGCGCGGGCTGACCGCGGTGACGACCGAGACGCGCTGCGCGGCGGTCGATACGAGCCGTCGCGCTTCCTCATCGAGCGGTGTCATCAGCTCGCGCTCGGCGAGGCGGATCATGTCGGCGCCGTCGATGATGTCGTCGGTGTGGCTCTGCAGCGCGCTGCGGGCGCGAGCGAGCTGCGGGGTCTGGTGCGCGAGCTTGAGCAAATCGGCGACGATCACCCGGCTTGCGGCGCGGTCGTCGCTGATCAGCACCTCGGCGGCGCGCAGATGCAGCTTCTCGATCGTCGCAAGCCTTGCCAGGCCGACGAGCTCGCGCGTGGTCACGACCGCGAGCGCCACTGCGGCGATGACGGCGAGCGCGAGCCCGAGGAAGCCGAGGCCTTCATTGCGTGCGAACAGGTCCTCGACGAGGTTGAGGACGCCAAGCCCGGTGCCGAGCACCACGAGGCCCGCGACCGCGCTCCAGAACAGCGTGCCCCAGCGGAAGCCGCGGCGCGCCGGCACCAGCGGCGTATCGACCGGGACCGGAAGCTGCGCGGGCTCGGCCTCAGGCACGATCTGGATCGTGCCGCGGGTGAGGCGGCCGCCGTCGTCCGGATCCATCACGACCACGCCGGGATCGTCGAGCTTGAACGTCGCCGGCCGCCGCGGGGGCGTCTTCTCGTTCATTGCAGTTTGTCTCCGATCAGGAACTGGAGGGCGCGGTCAAGGCGGATGTGAGGCAGCACCGGCTCTGCATCGCCGTTTCGTTCCAGCTTTGGCGGACGGAAGCGCAGGAAGCGGTAGTCTACGGCCTCTGTGTCCGAGCTTGAGAGGCCGCGGAAACCGCCGTTGAACAGCTCCTCCGGATTATCGGGCAGGTCGCCCGGAAAGGTCGCAACTTCCGTCTCGCCGTCGAGCCGCTCGCCATTGGCGACCTCGCCCGGCGCCGGCGTGCCGAGGATCGACGGCAGCCGGTCGCGCCCGCGCTGGACCTGCGCCTCGCGCGTGGCGCGCACCGCGGCGAGCGCGACGACGTCGATATCGGCGCCGGCATATTCGGCGCGCTCGGCGGCCTTGGCCACGATCCGCCGCAGCACGGCCTCCAGCCGGTCGTGGCTCTGGTGGTGCAGATGGTCGGCCTTGGTAGCGGCGAAGAGGATGCGGTCGATGCGCGGCCGGAACAGCGCGCTCAGGATCGTGCTGCGGCCGATCCGGAAGCAGTCGAGAATGCCGGCGAGCGCGGCCTCGAGATCGTGCAGCGCCTCGGGGCCGGCATTGAATGCGGCGAGCGCATCGGCCAGCACGATCTGGCGGTCGAGCCGCGCGAAATGATCGCGGAAGAACGGCCGCACCACGACGTCCTTGTAGGCCTCGAAGCGCCGCCGCATCATCGCCCACAGCGAGCCGTCGGATGCGCTGCCGCCTGCGGGCACGTCGAGTGGCGCAAAGGTCAGTGCCGGCGTATCGGCGAGATTGCCGGGCATCAGGAAGCGGCCGGGCGGCAACAGGCTCATCGCGAAGCGTTCGTCGCGGCAGGCGCGCAGATAGTCGGTGAACAGGCGTGCTTCGGTCAGCGCGGCCTGCTCGTCCTCTTTGGCCTCTGGCTTCAGCGTCGCGAGATGGGCGTGCCAGGGTGCCGCGAGTTTTGCGCGCAGCGGCTCGCGCGACAACGCAAGGCTCTCCGCCGACCATTGCTCGTAGCTCTTGTTGAGCAGCGGCAGATCGAGCAGCCACTCGCCGGGATAGTCGACGATATCGAGGGTCAGCGTGCGGTCCGCGCCATTTTGCCGCTGATACTCGATCACGAGACGGAGCTCGGAGATGTCGGTGGTCGAGCTCGGCCAGGTCCGCTCCTCGACCAATGTCCGGACATGGTTCTCATAGGCGAAGCGCGGCACCGCATCGTCGGGCTGCGGGGCGAGATAGGCGCGCGCGATCCGCCCCGAGGCATAGACCTCGAACACCGGGAAGCGGCCGCCGCGGGTCAAACCGTGCACCAGCGCGGTGATGAACACGGTCTTGCCGGCGCGCGACAGGCCGGTGACGCCGAGCCGCACCGTCGGGTTGAAGAAGCCCTCGCCATAGTCGAGCAGCGCCCGCGCCGAGAGACGGGCTTCCTCGACGATATCAGTGAAGCTGGGGGGCATGGAGGGTTAACGATAAACCCGGCAGGAGGGACCAAAAGGGCGGGCGATCACCCGCAAGGTGGCGATTATCGGGCCAAAATCAAGCTTCACATTTCCGGCGCCTTTGCAGGCGAGGGGTTGTCGGGGGGCACGGGAATTGAAAGCGTCTCACCACCCGCGCTCCCCATCGTCCATCGGCCCACGGGAAAGCCTGCATGACGGTCTTCCGCCTGAAGCAACTTGCCTCGACCTCGATCCACGCGGCCGGCGCCGCGCTGTGGAACTACGACCGTGCCGAGCTGATCGCCGACGGCGTCGTCCATCTCGTCGGCGTCGCTTTCGGGCTGGTTGCCGCCACCGCGCTGATCGTGCTGACCGCAGTCTATGCCGGCCCGTTCGACATCGCCGTGGTGTCGGTCTATGTCGCCGGCCTGCTTGCAATGCTGGTGCTGTCGGCGACCTATAATCTCTGGCCGGTGTCGCGCGCCAAATGGGTGCTGCGGCGCTTCGACCATTCCGCGATCTATCTGCTGATCGCCGCGACTTACACGCCGTTCATCGTGGAACTGAAGGACAGCACCTTCGCGATCGCGCTGCTGGTCGGGGTGTGGTGCGTGGCGATCGTCGGGATCTGGCTGAAGTTGCGCTATCCCGGCCGCTTCGACCGGCTCTCGATCGGGCTTTATCTCGCGATGGGCTGGAGCGGCATCATGCTCTACGACCGCGTCGTGAAGGCGCTGCCGGCGATGGCGCTCGGCTTCGTGCTGGCCGGCGGCATCCTCTACAGCCTGGGCGTGATCTTCCACTCCTGGCGGCGGCTGCGTTTCCAGAACGCGATCTGGCACTGCTTCGTGCTGCTCGGGGCTGCCTGCCACTACACGGCGGTGTTTGACGTCGTGCTGGCGAGCTGAAGTTCTCGCCATCTGCGGCGAATGGGCTATCATGTTTCGTGATAGGCGCATTCAGCCCTCACACCGTCACCCTGAGGAGCCGCGCAGCGGCGTCTCGAAGGGTCGACGGCCACCAGCCGGGCCGTTCATCCTTCGAGACGCGCGTCGCGCTCCTCAGGATGACGGAAGGCGCAGGGCAGCATGGGCAAGGCAACAACGTACGAGCAAAGATATCGGGAGGATGGCCATGCAGGTGGCAGGTAAGGTTGTGGTGGTCACCGGCGGTGGCAATGGCATCGGCAAGGCGCTGTGCGAGGCGTTCCATGCCGCGGGCGCATCGAAGGTCGTGGTCGTCGACCTCGATCATGGCGCGGCCGAGAAGGTCGCGGCCACGGTCGGTGGTGCCGCATTCAAATGCGACGTCGGGCAGGAGAAGAACATCCTGCATGTGATCGACGAGACCGAGCGCATGTTCGGCCCGATCGCGCTGTTCTGCTCCAATGCCGGCATCGGCGGCGGCTTCGATCCGCTGTCGGTGAACGCCGGCGGCACCTCGGACGAGCCGTGGTCGCGGAGCTGGGCGATCCATGTGATGGCGCATGTCTATGCCGCGCGGCATCTGGTGCCGCGCATGAAGACGCGCGGCGGCGGCTATTTCCTCAACACGATCTCGGCCGCGGGCCTCTTGTCGCAGGTCGGCAGTCCGGCCTACTCGACCACCAAGCACGCCGCGGTCGGCTTTGCGGAAAACCTCGCGATCTCGCACCGCGCCGACAACATCAAGGTCTCGATCCTCTGTCCGCAGGGCGTCGACACCAGCATGCTGCGCTCGATTCCGAAGGGCCCGCAATCCGGCGACGGCGATCTTTCCGCCGAGCAGGTCGCGCAGGATGCGCTCAAGGGCATCGAGCAGGAGACCTTCCTGATCCTGCCGCACCCGCAGGTGCTCGGCTACATGCGCAAGAAGACCGAGAATTACGATCGCTGGATTGGCGGCATGGCCAAGATCCAGGCCAAGATGCGGGAAGCGCACGGTAAGTGAGACCTGTAGCTCGGATGGAGCGAAGCGTAATCCGGGTCGAACGTGCGCGCGTGAATCCCGGATTTTGCTGCGCTTCATCCGGGCTACGATATCGGCCTCGCAACTGAGGCGCCTCACTCCTTTGTGATCTGCGCGATCTTGTCGCGCAGATAGGCATCCATCAAATCGGGCGCCGAGGCGCCGAACATCCTGATGCGGCCGGTGTGCAATAGCAGCAGGAGGCCGGTCGCATGCGCGAAGCAGTCCACCATCACCGTGTTCGCCTTCGACCTGGAGGCGCCGAGCGCCTCTGCGGCTTCGGCGATCGGATGCAGCGCCGCCTCCAGCGCGGCGTTCAGCGCGTGATCGCGGTCATGGCCGAGCCCGGCCGGCTTCATGCCGCCGCGGAACAAATAGAAGCCGAGATCGAGGTCGCGCGGGTTGTCCGCGTAATAGCGGAAGAAGCCCATGCCTGCGGCGTGCAGCTTCTGCTTGGCGCCGCGCGTCGTCGCGACTGCCGCACTGACGGCTTCGCCGAGCGATGCCAGCGATTGCCGCAGCACCTCGGCGTAGATCGCCTCCTTGGAATCGAAATGGAAGTACAGCGCCGCCGGCGTGTAGCCGGCCCGCGTCGCGATCGCCCGCAGGCTCGCGCCCTCGAGGCCTTCCTCCGCGAACACGCTGCGCGCCGCGTCGAGGATCAGCTCCCGCTTGTGGCGGCTGACCGCTTCCTTCCTGCTCTCGCGCATCTGCATGGCCCGGCAAATCCGTTCTTGACTCAATTCTAACAGCGTTAGATAATTTAACAATGTTAGAATAAATGAGCAAGGGAGAAGCGCCATGCTGATGACGGCTGCGGACTACCGGGAATCCCTGCGCCGCTACAAGCCGCGTGTGTTCATCAACGGCGCGGCGGTTGCGAGCGTCGCGGACGAGCCGTTGCTGGCGCCCGGCGTGGCGGGCGTCGGCGTAACCTATGATTTCGCGCTGCAGCCCGAGCATGTGCCGATCATGACGGCGCGGCAGGGTACCTCGGGCAAGACCGTCAACCGCATGCTCCACATCAATCGGAGCTCGCAGGACCTGCTCGACAAGCTTGAGGCGGTGCGGCTGGTGTGCAGGACGTCGGGCTGCGCGCAGCGCTACCTGACCCATGATGCGCTGAATGGTCTCTTTCAGGCGACCAGGCTGGCCGACGATCGCCACGGCACCGATTACAGCCAGCGCTTCCTCAACTATCTGCACGAGGTGCAGGACCAGGATCTGACGCTCGGCATCGCCATGACCGATGCGAAGGGCGACCGCTCGAAGCGTCCCGGCCTGCAGGTCAATGCGGACGTCTACGTCCATATCAAGGAGCGCCGGCCCGACGGCATCGTGATCCGCGGCACCAAGGCGATCGTGACCGGCGCGCCTTACATGCACGAATTCCTTGTCATGCCGTGCCGCACCCATGTGCCTGCCGACAAGGATTTTGCCGTCTGTTGCGCCGTGCCGGTCGATGCGCCCGGCGTCACCATCGTCGCGCGTCCGGCCGGCCGGCCCGGCGATGCCGCGGCGAAATTCTCGGCGAAGTATGGCCAGTCGGTCGGCGTCGTGATGTTCGACGACGTGTTCGTGCCGCATGATCGCGTGTTCCTTGCCGGCGAGACCGAGGAGGGCGGTTTCCTCACCACCTCCTACGCGACGCATCACCGGCATTCCTGCATCGGCGCCCGTGCCGGCTTCGGCGATCTCTTGATCGGCGCCGGCGCGCTGATGATCGAGGCCAACGGGCTCGATGCCGAGAAGCATGCGCATATCCGCGAGGCGATGGTCGAGCTGATCACCATCACCGAGAGTTTCTATGCCTGCGGCGTCGCCTCCTCGGTCTACTGCACGAAGGATCCGGCGGGCTCGGTGATGCCGGATGCGGTGTTCTCCAACATCGGCAAGCTGCTGCTGGCGACCAAGATCTACGACATGCACCGCGTCGCGCACTACGTCTCCGGCGGGCTGATCGTCGCGCTGCCGGGTCCCGACGAGGATCACAATCCGGAAACGCGCGCCTCGCTTGCCGCGGTCATGGGCGGACGTCCCGATATTCCGGCCGAGCAGCGCGCCGAGGTGGCGCGGCTGATCGAGGACCTCACGGTCTCGCACGAAGCCGGCTGGTATTCGGTGATCTCGTTGCACGGCGGCGGCTCGCCGGAGGCGATGAAGCGCGAGATCTGGCGCAACTATCCGGTGATGGAGAAGGCCGAGCTGGTCGTGAATCTGCTCGGCCGCGACCTCGTCGACCAGGGACAACGGGTGTCGAAGCAGCCCGGACGCTGCTGCGCCTCCGGCTGCGAGGCGCCGACGCCGTCAGCGGCGCCCATGCTCGGCGATCCAATGCCCTCGTAATAAGGTTGCGAATATATGTCCAGCCGTCATTGCGAGGAGCGGCAGCGACGAAGCAATCCATATCTCCACTTGCCGAAAGATGGATTGCTTCGCTTCGCTCGCAATGACGTGGCGAGATTGCCGCTCAGCTCTTCTGCGCGTAGAGCAGCGGCACCGCGGAATCGACCATCACCTCGATCAGGCTGGTGCCTTGGTGCGACAGGGCGCGCTGGTAGGCGCCCGGAAGCTCGGCTGATTTCGTCACCCGCACGGCGTCGCAGCCCAGGCCTTCGGCGAGCTTGACGAAATCGATGCCGGGCAGATCGAGGCCCGGCACGTTGCGCACCTGCATCACCTGGCTGAACGAGCGCATCGCGCCGTAGCCGGAATTGTTCAGCACCACGACCGTCAGCGGCAGCTTTCGCTGCGCTGATGTCCACAGCGCCTGGATCGAATACATCGCCGAGCCGTCGCCGATCAGGCAGACCGTGCGTCCCTGACGTCGACCGAGCGCCATGCCGACCGCGGCCGGCAGGCTGTAGCCGAGGCCGCCGCTCGCCATGGTGTAGAAGCTGTCCTGGCCGTGCATCGGCATCGCCTTCTGCATCAGCGGGCGGTGCGACGGTATTTCCTCGACCAGCGCATCATGCGGCCCCATCGCGGCCGAGAGCGCGTGCAGCGCGTATTCGGCAGGGATCGGGTCGCCGGCGGCCGGAGCCGGCGGCAGGACACGGCCAGCCGGCGCGGTGCGTTTCGTCTCAAGCAGCATCTCGAGCAGCGCCGTCAGCGCGGGCTTCATGGTCGCGACGATGCTGTGGCCGGTCGGCGTCATCGCGGCGGCGTCCGGATCGTCGGTGATCTGGAAGATCGTGGTCGAACCGTCGAAGATCGCGGCATGGCCCTCGACATGGAAGGTGAAGACCGGCGCGCCGACCACGACGACGAGATCGTGATCGCGCAGCGCATCGGAGAGCTGGCCCGGCGCGGCATGCAGGAAGCCGGCAAACTGCGGATGCCGTTCGGGGAACGAGCAGCGCGCCGAGAACGGGCTGGCCCAGACCGCGGCCTTCGACTTCTCGGCGACGTCAACCATGAGATCGACCGCCTCGGCCCGATCGACGGCCGGGCCGACGACGAGGGCAGGGCGCTTGGCCTCGCCGAGCGCGGCCACCAGCGCCTGCATCGCGGATGGATCAGGACCGATTTCGCGACTGACCTGGCGCGCGTCGAGCGGCTGTGTCGCATGCGCCCAGTCGTCGATCGGCACCGAGACGAAAGTCGGCCCGCAGGGCGGCTGCATCGCGACATAATAGGCGCGCGCGATCGCGGCGGGCACGTCTTCGGCGCGCGCCGGCTCGACCGCGAATTTCACGTAAGGCCGCGGGAATTCGGAGGCCCGCTCGGCATAGAGGAAGGCCTGCAGCGGCATGATCGAGCGCGCCTGCTGGCCCGCGGTGATCACCAGCGGGGTCTGGTTGCGATAGGCGTTGTAGATGTTGCCGAGCGCGTTGCCGACGCCGGCCGCCGAATGCAGATTGACGAAACCGGCATTGCGCGTCGCCAGCGCATAGCCGTCGGCCATGCCGACGACGGAAGCCTCCTGCAGGCCGAGCACGTAGTCGATGTCGTCGGGCCAGTCGCTCAGGAACGGCAGCTCGGTCGAGCCGGGATTGCCGAACACCTTCTTGATGCCCCACGCGCGCAGCAGGCCGAAGGTGGCGTCCTTGACGGTGACGGTCGTGCCTTTGCTGGCGGCGGGTTTGCGCGAGGACATCGGGCGGCTCCCATTTCTGTCTTGTTACGTTCCGTCATTGCGGGCGGCAAAGCGGAAAGGCAATCCACCTGTCGATGGATTGCCTGACGATGTCAAGCCGCTGGGCCCATAGTTGCCGCGGCAACGGCTGCAATTGCGGCTAGTTGGCCTTCTGCAGCGCGGTGGTCTGCTTGGCGAGCTGCTTGTCGAAATCCTGCTCAAGCCCGGCCACATAGGTGGCATTTTCGCCCGGCTTGACGAACGGGTTCGGCGCGCCGTCCTTCATCTGCGCCCGCTTGGCCTGCATGGCGTAGACCTCCGGATGCGGTCCGAGCAGCACGTCGACCTTCATCGCCTTGACCTTGGTGAAGGTCGAGCGGTAGTCGTCGACGATGCCGGGATAGGTCGGACGGCCGACCAGCCGGTTCAGTGCCACCGTTCCGCTACAGAAGAACAGCACGTTGCGCGCCTGGCTGCTGTCCTTGACCGTGATCTCCCAGCTGGTGCAGCCGGGCGAATGGCCGGGGGTGGTGTGCGCGGTCAGCGTGACATCGCCGAGCGTCACCTTGTCGCCTTCCTTGACGGTGCGGTCGACCTTCACCGGCGTAAAGGCGAGATCGGCGTTGTTCTCGTCGCCCGGATAATAGCCGCCCTCGAGCAGGGGCTTGTCGCGCTCGCCGGCGATCAGTTGCGCGCCGGTCTCCTTCTTGATCTCGGCAAAGCCGCCGGTGTGGTCGAGATGGGCGTGGGTGTTGAGGATGATCTTGATGTCGCGCTCCTTGAAGCCGAGCTTGGCGATGTTGTCCTTGATCATGCCGGTCGACTGCTGCATCGCCGTGTCCATCAGGATCAGCCCTTGCGACGTCTTGATGACGTAGACCGCGATCCCGTCAGTGCCCACATAGTAGATATTGTCGATGAGCTGGAACGGCTCGAACGGCGCGGTCCATTTCTTCATGACAACAGCCATGAAGTCCTTGAGCGTCTGTGCCTGCGCACCGGTTGCGATCAGCGCGAGCGCGCACAGCGCGGCTGCGATCGTCCTCATGGTTGCCTCCCTCTTTGTTGTTGTTCGTGCACGGGCGGCACTATGCGTGCTGGCGACGCCGGCCGCAAGCTGCGGACGGCAAGCCGCAGGGCTGACGGCCGTCCGTCCGGCGCATTCCTGTTCTGCGTTCAGCTCGCGTATTGCGCGATGCCGTGACCGAACGACCAGTTCTCCTTGGCGACCTCGACGAGGTTGATGACAACATCGTCCGGCCGTCCCTGCAGCTGGCTCTGATAGTCGTCCACGATCCGCTTGTAGAACGCCTTCTTCGTCTCGACGGTACGCCCGGCATTCATGGTGATCTGGATGAAGATGAGATCGTCGCTGTAGGTATTGCCGAGATAGTTGTCGGCGTAGTTCAGGTCGCCACGGTCGTGCTCGGTGATGACCTGAAACTTGTCATTCTCGGGCACGTTGATCACCTCGCGCATCGCCTTGTAGACGATCTCGCCAAGGGTCTTGCGATATTCCGCGGGCTTGCCGCGCTTCAGGTCGATACGGACGAATGGCATGGTGGGTCTCCTGTGTGATGCGAGGCTCGGCCCCGCGTGATCGGGATGTACGACGGTGCGAATGGGCATCGTCCGCTTGCGCCGGCGAGGTCGGTGCGTTCAGCGGGCCGCCTTGAAGGCCTCCCAGCGCGCATCGCGCTCTCTCTGATATTTGGGCGTTCGCTCCGCAACCATGTCCGCCCAATGCAGCGGCTTGCCGCAGGACTGGCAGGCCGGACCGAGCCCGGCCGGCTTGCCGCAGACGAGGTGCGTATAGTTCATCGAAAGACCGTCCCTGGGTGATTTGCACCAGGTCTCGCCCCAGGCGCGCAGCGCGAACATGACGGGGAAGAACGCCGCGCCCTTCTCCGTCAGATGATATTCGTGGCGCAACGGACGCTCGTTGTAGACGCGCCGCGTCACCAGTCCGTCCGCCTCCAGCTTCTTCAGCCGCGCGGTGAGCATCTGCGGGGTCGCGCCGGTATAGGCCTGAATCTCCTCGAAGCGATGGTTGCGCGCGAACAGCTCGCGCAGCACCAGCACCGTCCAGCGGTCGCCCACCACGGTCTCCGCGCGCGCCACCGGACACAGCGTTTGGTCAGCAGGATTGCCCTTTGGCCTTGCCATCACGTTTTCTTCATCCAGCATTGTTGCTATGATTTTCATAGCAATATGGGCTATCGTCAAGGCGGGTGCAACGGGCGTTTCCGCCCGGTCCCTCACATTTCAAGGAGCACGCCATGAGTACCGAAGGCAGAAAACCGGGTATCGACATGAAGCTCGAGGTCGTGGCGATTCCGGTGTCCGATGTCGACCGGGCCAAGCGCTTTTATGAAAATCTCGGCTGGCGGCTCGACGCCGATTTCGTTAGGGCGAACCGGTCCCGGGCGCTGCTACTGACGCCGCCGGGCTCGCCGACCTCCATCCATCTCGACAAGGGATCCGCGCTGCCGCGCTTCCTGATCGTGAACGACATCGAGGCGGCGCGTGCCGAGCTGATCGCGCGTGGCGTCGACGTCAGCGAGGTGTTCCATCGCGGGGCGGAGGGCCGCATTAAGGGACCCGATCCGGAGCGGCCGAGCTACGGTTCGCTCGCCACCTTCAACGATCCCGACGGCAATGTCTGGCTGCTCCAGCAGGTGACACAGCGTCTGCCCGGACGCGTCGACGGAAACAGTACGACGTTCACCTCATCGACCGATCTGGCCGCCGCGCTGCGGCGCGCATCGGCCGCCCATGGCGAGCACGAGAAGCGAACCGGCGGGCACGATGCGAACTGGCCGGACTGGTACGCCGATTACATCGTGCGCGAACAGGCCGGGAGCCCGCTGCCGGAGTGACGGATCAAACAGGAGTATCCGTCATGGCGGCGCGAACGATCGCGCAGTTTCGCGAACAGGCCACCGCGCTCGGCGTCAAGGCTGCCGGGGTGTACGCCGGCCGAGTAGGCGGCGTCACGCCTTGAGGCAGGCGCCGCGCTCGGACAAGACCTTCTCGGCCTTCGGCGTCAGCTCGTAGAGGTCGCCGTCCTTGGCGACGTATCCCTCCCTGATGAGCCGGTCGACTTCGCCTTGCACGTCGTCGGCGAAGGCAATGGATTGGGCGATGTCGCAGAGAACCGCGACCTGTTCGTCTCTAAGCATGGCGTCCTCCGTCAGGGCGGGGAACGCGCAAGCCGGGTTTCGGTTCCAAGGGGCCGGATGATACACCCGGCTTTCACCCGGTGAGCTGTGGCTCCGGGTGTTGCATCTTACCCATGCCGCGCATCGAGTACCGGCGCGTAGCCACCGCGGTCTCGGCGAACATGGGCACAGCGCGGGCCGCGGAAGTGGGCGGGTATGACGAGGCGGCCGCTGTCCGCGGCCTCTGCCAGGATCCTCATCCGCGTCTCGCGCGCGAGCTGTGGGTCGGCACAGGATGATGTCGACAGATCGGGCTGGAAGATCTGCACCGGGTTGTGCACGCGCATCGCCGCAAAAGATCGCGCGATGTTGTGCGTAGTCTACCATCAGCCCCATCTGGCCGCTGGTGTGGCCCGGCAGCGGGACCAGCCGCAGGCCCGGTCCCAACTGATGGCCATCGTCGACCAGATCGACACGGCCTGCCTCGACGATCGGTATGACGCTCTGCTCCAGGGCGCGGGCGTGGATCGGCGGAGCACGCCCGGCATCATGCTGCGTCATCCAGTCGGCCAGCTCGCGGCGGCCGAACAGATACCGCGCGTTGGGAAAGGTCGGCTGCCAGCGGCCGTTGTCCTGGTGGGTATTCCAGCCGACGTGATCGACATGCAGATGGGTGCAGAATACGACGTCGATGGCGGCCGGGTCGACGCCGCACGCGCGCAACCGGTCGAGGAAGCCGCTGCCGCGGCGCCGATGCCAGGCCGGAATCTCGGGGATGTCCTTGTGCTCGCCGATGCAAGCGTCGATCAGCAGCGTTCGGCCGCCGGTTCGCACCACAAAACTCTGGATCGCGTGTTTCGCGAGCCCGCGGGCGAGGTCGATGAACACCGGCTCCAGCGTGGCACGATGCGCTTCGATCAAGCCGCGATCGTATCCGGGCAGGAATTCGGCGAGCGGAAGGCCGAAATCGTCGTGGTCGACGATGACGTCGACGGTCGCGTCGCCGATCGCAAATCGCATGACCGCTCCTTCCCGGAGAACCGTGCATCCCAACGCGCGGTCACTATGCAGGGTGGCGCCGTCGATCGCAAGTTGGTGAGCGGCTATCAGACCATGCCGCGCAGCAGGCCGAGCAGGCGGCCGCACTCATCGTCGGTGCCGACCGTGATGCGCAAAAAGTCCTCGATCCGCGGCTTCTGGAAATGCCGCACCAGCACGCCGCGCTCGCGCAACCTCGCGGCGAGATCGGCGCCGCGATGGCTGGGATGGCGGGCGAACACGAAATTCGCCTGCGACGGCAGCACCTCGAAGCCCAGTTCGATGAGGCCACGGACCAGCGCCTCTCTGCTCCGGATGATGCGTTGCCGCGTCTCCTCGAACCACGCCTCGTCCTCGATCGAGGCGACCGCGCCCGCGATCGCGAAGCAGTCCAGCGGATAGGAGTTGAAGCTGTCCTTCACCCGCTCCAGCGCCTCGATCAGCGGGCGCTGGCCGATGGCGAAGCCGACCCGCAGGCCCGCCAGCGCGCGCGATTTGGAGAGCGTCTGGATCACGAGCAGATTATCATGGCGCGCGACCAGCGGTACCGCGCTCTCGGCGCCGAAGTCGACATAGGCCTCATCGACCACCACCAGCCGGTCGGGATGCTCGGCGAGCAGCGCCTCGATCGCGGCGCGCGGCAGCGCGGTGCCGGTCGGTGCGTTCGGATTGCACAGCAGGATGGCGCTGCCGGGCCGCCGGTAGTCGGCAAGGTTCACCCGCATCGCGGCGTCGAGCGGCACTTGCGCGTAGCTGACGCCGTAGAGGCGGCAATAGACCGGGTAGAAGCTGTAGGTGATGTCGGGAAACAGCAGCGGCGCATCGTGCTTCAGCAGCGCCGGGAACGCGTGGGCCAGCACCTCGTCCGAGCCGTTGCCGACGAACACCTCGTCCGCCGCGACGCCGTAGCGCCTCGCGATCGCCTCACGCAGCGCGGTTGCGCGCGGGTCCGGGTAGAGCCGCAGGCGATCCGTGGTCGCTGTGATCGCCGCCACCGCGCGTGGCGACGGCGGGTAGGGATTTTCGTTGGTATTGAGCTTGATAAGGCCGTCGATTTTCGGCTGCTCGCCGGGCACGTATGGCGACAGATTGTGGACGACCGAACTCCAGAAGCGACTCATGATCTGCGATCCAGGGATGAACGCGATCACAATAAGGAATACGAGGCGCTGATGAAAGCGCCTCTTTATTCCCTCGCATCATGACGCGCGTCGTGCTCGCGCGTTACCAGGTCGCCGTGCCCTTCATGGTCGGCTGGCCCTCGGCATTCGCGGTCCACAGCTCCATGCCGCCGTCCTTGTCGCTGGCATTGATCGAGAACTCGCTGCCCTCGAACAGCGGCTGCACGCCGCGATAGGCGAGCTTCTTCGGCGGCTTGCCGCCGCGCAGCTTGGCGGCGAACTCGACGATGAAGGAAGCCTGCAGCGGGCCGTGGAAGATCAGGCCCGGATAGCCCTCGACCTTGGTGACGTAGTCGCGGTCGTAATGAATGCGATGGCCGTTGAAAGTCAGCGCCGAGTAGCGGAACAAGAGCACCGGGTCGGAGACGTGGCTTTCGCGATGCTGCGCGACCGGGGGAGGCGGCGGCGCCTTGGCGGGCGCTGCGCCTTGCGTGCTCGTCATCTCGCGATAGACGATGTCCTGCCGCTCGCGCACCGCAAGCCCGCGCGAGGTCGTCACCTCGTGATTGACCGAGACGAAGCACAGCGTGCCGGTCGAGCCCGATTTGACCGTGACGTCGACGATCTTCGAGGTGCGTTTGGCCTCATCTCCGATGCGCAAGCTGTCGAAGAATTCGAGCTCGCCGCCGGCCCACATCCGGCGCGGCAGCGGCACCGGCGGCAGGAAGCCGCCGCGGGTCGGGTGGCCGTCGGGGCCGAGCTGCGACATCGGAAACACCGGCTGCGCCAGGCACCAATGCGTGGTCCACGGCGCGGCGTCACCGGCCTTCGGCTCGCCGATCTCCTGGAACAGCGTCGCGCGCAGCCCCATCACGAGATATTTGGTGACGACGTCGGAGGCCTCCGTGGTCTTGCCGATCCATTGGCGGAGATGATCGAGGTCGAGTTTGTCGCTCATGATTGTGTTGCCCGGGCAGGAGGGATTTCAGGAACGTCTGGTGCGCTCGCCGATCGCGGGCACCTTGCCGTAGTGCCTGTCCTCGCCGACCACGATCGCGGCCGGCGCCGGATAGCTGACCTTGCCGTTCGGCGTGTCGACCTCGACGCGGCGCAGATGCGGATGTTTCGCGAGGTCGTCCATGCTGTTGACCTCGGCAAAGGCAATGTCGGCCTCGGCGAGCTTCGCCAGCAACTCCTCGCGCGTCAGCTTGCCGAAGCTGTCGCTGACGATCTGGTCGGTGACGGCGCGGTTGCGCACGCGCTCGACCATATTGGCAAAGCGCGGATCGTCAGGCAGGCCGGGCTGGCCCAGCACCTTGGCGCAGAGCGTCTTCCACTCGCGCTCGCTCTGGATCGAGATCAGGATCTCCTTGCCGTCCTTCGAGCGGAACACGCCATAGGGCGCGATCGAGGGATGGGCGAGGCCGATCCGCTTGGGCGACTTGCCGTCCTCGGCATTGAGCAGCGGCACGGTGAGCCAGTCGGCCATCACGTCGAACATCGAGATCCGGATGTCGGCGCCGTCTCCGGTGCGACCGCGACCGATCAGCGCCTCGAGGATCGCGGCATGCGCAGTGGCGCCGGTCGCGACGTCGACGATCGACATGCCGACGCGCGAGGCGCCCTCGGGGCCGCCGGTGATCGAGGCAAGGCCGCTCTCGGCCTGGATCAGGAGGTCATAGGCCTTGCGGTCGGCATAGGGGCCGGTGTCGCCATAGCCCGTGATCGTGCACATGATCAGCTTCGGATAATCCTTGCGCAGCCGCTCGCGCGAGAAGCCGAGCTTGTCCATCGAGCCCGGTTTGAGGTTCTGCAGCAGCACGTCGGCACCGGCGATCAGCTCTTCCAGCTGCGCGCGGCCTTCCTTGGTGGCGAGGTCGACCACGGCGGAATCCTTGCCGCGGTTCAGCCAGACGAAATAGCTGCTCTGGCCCTTCGCCGCGGCGTCGTAGCCGCGGGCGAAATCGCCCTCGGGCCGCTCGATCTTGATGACATGGGCGCCGGCGTCGGCGAGGCGTGACGAGCAGAACGGCGCGGCAACCGCCTGTTCGACGGCGATGACGGTCAATCCCTCAAGCGGCAGCATGATCAAGCAACTCAGTAGGAGCGGGGCATGCCGAGCACGTGCTCGGCGACGTAGGACAGGATCAGATTGGTCGAGATCGGCGCCACTTGGTAGAGCCGGGTCTCGCGGAACTTGCGCTCGACGTCGTATTCCTCGGCAAAGCCGAAGCCGCCATGGGTCTGCACGCAGGCGTTGGCCGCTTCCCAGGAGGCATCGGCCGCCAGCATCTTGGCCATGTTGGCCTCGGCGCCGCAATCGAGACCGGCTTCATATTTGCGGGTGGCTTCCTTCACCATCAATTCGGCCGCGCGCATCGAAGCGTAGGCCTTGGCGACCGGGAACTGGATGCCTTGATTCTGCCCGATCGGCCGCCCGAACACGCTGCGCTCCTTGGCGTAGTTGGTCGCCTTGGCGATGAACCACTTCGCGTCGCCGACGCATTCGGCCGCGATCAGGATGCGCTCGGCGTTCATGCCGGACAGGATGTAGCGGAAACCCTTGCCTTCCTCGCCGATCAGATTCTCCGCCGGCACCTTCATGTCGGTGAAGAACACTTCGGTCGTGGCGTGGTTCATCATGGTGCGGATCGGGCGGATCTCCAGCCCCTTGCCCTTCACCTCGCGCATATCGACGATGAACACCGAGAGACCGTCGGTGCGCTTCTTCGACTGCTCCTTCGGCGTGGTGCGCGCCAGCAGGACCATCAGGTCGGAATATTCGGCGCGGCTGGTCCAGATCTTCTGGCCGTTGACGACGTAATGGTCGCCCTCGCGGCGCGCGAAGGTTTTTAGCGACGACGTGTCGGTGCCGCTGGTCGGCTCGGTGACGCCGAACGCCTGCAGCCGCAATTCGCCGGTCGCGACCTTCGGCAGATACTTCGCCTTTTGCGCGTCGTTGCCGTGCCGCAGCACGGTGCCCATCGTGTACATCTGGGCGTGGCAACCGCCGCCATTGCAGCCGGCGCGTTGGATCTCTTCCAGGATCGCCGCCGCCGCCGACAGCTTCAGGCCGGCGCCGCCATATTCCTCGGGGATCAGCACCGAGAGATAGCCGGCCTCCGTCAGCGCATCGACGAATTCCTTCGGATAGGCCATCTGGCGATCGAGCTTGCGCCAGTATTCGCCGGGAAACTGCGCGCAGAGCTTTGCCACGGCGTCGCGGATGTCGGAATGGTCGTCGGTGTGTTGTTCGTGTGCGGTCATTGTTTCGTCTTGCCGAGAGGTTGCGCCAGAGCGTTTTCGAGCGAAGTGGAAATCGGTTCGCGTGAAGAAAACGCCCGCTGTTGTGGGGCCCCGGTAAACTCCCTATGCTGTTTTGTTATAGCGTATGAACCTGCCTTCCAGGATTGGCAAGTATGGATTTCCGCCAGCTTAGGACCTTTGCGTGCGTCGCGGAACTCGGGAGCCTGAGCAAGGCATCCGATACCCTGCGGGTCGCGCAGCCGGCGCTGAGCCGGCAGATCAAGCTGTTGGAACACGAGCTGCGCACCGAATTGTTCACGCGCAACGGCCGCGGCATGGTGCTGACCGATGCCGGCCGGCTGCTGCTGGCGCGCACCAGCGGTATCGTGCGGCAGATCGACCAGATCCGCGACGACATCCAGTCCGCCGGCGGCGCGCCGTCCGGGCGCGTCGTGCTCGGGCTGGTGCCGACGGTGAGCTGCGTGCTGTCGGCGCGGCTGGCGCGGCGCACGGTGGAGCGCTACCCCGGCATCTCGCTGTGCATCGTCGAGAGCTACAGCGGCCATCTGATCGAGTGGCTGCATCGCGGCGAGATGGACCTTGCCGTGATCTACGGCCCGTCGGTCGATCTGCATCTGGCGGTGCAGAGCCTCGGCCGCGACAGCATCGTCGCGGTCGGCCCGCGCGGCAGCGGGCTGAAGCCGAAGAAGCAGGTCGACTTCGGCTGGCTGATGCGCCAGCGCCTGGTGCTGCCAAGTCATTCGCACGGCCTCCGTGCGCTGCTCGAACATGCCGCGGCCAAAAAGAAGATCGATCTCGACGTCAAGCTCGAGGCGGATTCGTTTCGCGTGCTGACCAGCCTGGTCGAGGAGGGGCTCGGATATACCTTGCTGCCGCCGTCCTCGGTGCGCGCCGAGGTGGCGGAGGGCCGGCTCGAGACCGCCGCCATCGCGCGGCCGGCGCCGCGGCGCGAGCTGACGCTGGCCTCGCCGGTCGAGCATCCCGGCTCCAACGCGATGACGCTGATCGCGAAGCTGTTGCGCGACGAGGTCGCCGCGCTGCGCGCCGAGGGGCTCTGGGATATCCAGCTCGCCTGAGCGCGGCTTCGCATCAGCTCACCTTGAAGCCGAGATGGCCGCGGAAGCGGTTCTTCAGGTAGGCGCCGTCGCGCGGCGGCAGCGCGCGCTCGACTTCGCCGGCCGCGATCCGGATCCGCGCCAGCCGCGGGCCGCCGCCGAGATCGCGCAGGCTGGTGCGGAATTTCTCGATGCCGGCCATGTCGGCGATCTCACAGACATTGCCGATGCCTGCGCCGCTCGCAATCACTTCGAGCCTGGCGCCGAGGCCGGAGTGACTCGGCTGCATGCCGGTCTCGCCGAAATGGCCGTTGTCGAGCACCGCGATCGAGAGATTGCCGGGCTGCTTGGTCGCGATCGTCAGCAGGCTGCCGATCCCCATCAGCTGCTCGCCGTCGCCGGTGATCACGAGCACCGGGCGCTTCGGTTGCGCCAGCGCGAGGCCGAGCCCGACCATCGCCGCGCCGCCCATCGCGCCCCACAGATAGAAATTGCCGGGATGCTCGCCGGCGTCGAACACGTCGTAGGAGGAGGAGCCGAGCCCGGAGATCACGAGCAGATCGCCGCGGTCGGCGAGCAGCGCCTTCACGGCGGCGCGGCGATCGAGAGTGCCTGTTGATGCCGACATCAGTGCGTCTCCCTGGTCCACTTCTTGCGGCCGATCATCCGCTGCGAGATCAGCACCGCGACCTGCTGGTCGCCGTCATAGGCGAGCGAGGCGGCGGCCGAGATCACCTCCTCGGCATCGTCGGGGTTCTCCAGCCGCAGCACCGTAGTGCCCATGATCTCGAACGCCTGCGGCGTCGCCCGGCCCATCGGGATCTGCCAGGGATTGAATTCGGCCCATTCGCCGCGCATCGTCACCAAGGTCAGCAGCGGGAAACGGCAGCTCGCCATCAGCGACAGCATGTTGACGCAATTGCCGACGCCGCTCGATTGCATCAACAGCACCGCGCGATCGCCGCCGAGCCAGGCGCCGGCCGAAAGCGCCACGCCCTCTTCCTCTGTCGTCAGCACCGTGGTCTTGATGTCGGCATCGGCGTGCGACAGGTTGATCAGCTTGGAATGTCCCGCATCGGGAACGTAGGACACCTGTGCCACGCCAAAGCTCTTCAGCGTGCGGTAGATCGCAACCGGCCAGTCCCGGCTGGTCGCGCTGTCCTGGTGAACGGCAATCTGGTCCATCATGGCCTCGGCGGTAGCGTTTTCGAACGAACCGGGTACCGGTTCGCGAAGAAAAACGCGTCAATACAAGGGACGCGCATTGGCGCGTCCTCACACCGCTGGCTTTAAGCCAGGTCAGGGGTTTATTCTCTTCGCATCTGGCTCGCCCAGCTATGCCGGAATTTTATAGGGCCAGGGTTTTGCAGGGCCGACGCAAGCGAAATGGCGGCTGGAGCCGGCTGCGTCCTTTGGTCGGGTCGAATGACAGCCCCATTACGGCCTAAAACGACGCTCTATGCTAGAAGATGCCGGTTGGCGGCAGCGCCGGCTTCATTTTCAAGGCTTCATTTCGCATATCGATATATCCGTCGCATTTTCAGGGATCAGGGCATGATTGTCCGAGATCGGTTTCGCGGCCTCTTCCCAAAGTATTTTCTCGCACTGTTCCTGGCCGTCGCGCTTCCGCTCGTGATCAACGGGTCGATCGAAGCCTGGTTCGGTTACCGCGATCAGCGCGCAAGGCTGGACCAGTTGCTCGGTGTTCAGGCGACTTCCGCGGCCGCTGAAATTCATAACTTCATCTCCGACATTGCAAGCCAGCTTGGCTGGCTGGTCCAGCTTCCTTGGACCGACGAGGCCGACGAGGGGCGCCGAACCGATGCGTTGCGTCTGTTTCGTCAAGCGCCGGCCGTCGTCAGCCTGACACTGATCGACAACAATGGGTTGGAGCGTCTCTACGTCTCACGGGTCGGCCTCAATCGAATTGAAAGTCGTATCGACCGATCGGCTGAACCTGCGCTGGTCGGCGCCCACGCGCGCCAGGTTTGGTTCAGCGATGTCAGCTACAACAGAGGCTCAGAGCCGTATTTGACCATTGCGCTCGTGGGTAACCGATCCGCGGTCGGCGCAGTCATCGCCGAAGTCAATCTCAAGCTGATCTGGGATGTCGTATCGGCGATCAAGGTGGGAGAGACCGGCCTCGCCTTCGTGCTGGACCGGCCGGGCCGCCTCATTGCCCATCCCGACATCAGCCTCGTCCTCCGCGGGCTGGAAGAAACAACCTCTCAGCCGTTTCGCACCATACGCGACGCGATCGGCCCGGGAGCGGGCTTTGCAACGGGCCGCGACGGACAGGGACGTCCGGTTGCCGCCCGCGCGGCTCCTGTAACAGGTCCCGATTGGACCGTCGTGGTGGCGCAGCCGCTCTCCGAGGCTTACGCCCCGATCTATGCCGCGTTGCGACGGACCACAGTGCTTCTCGCAGGCAGCACCGTATTTGCAGGGCTGCTCGCTTATGCATTCGCGCACCGGATGACCGAGCCGATCAGGCTGCTCGAGGAGGGGACGGAGCGGATCGGCGCCGGATCGTTCGAGCACCGCATTTCGATCCAGACCGGGGACGAATTTCAGCGTCTGGCAAGCAGCTTCAACAGGATGGCCGGCGAGCTCGCGCTGGCGCAGCAGCACCAGGAGCGGATCGCGAAGCTCAAGCGGTTTCTCGCGCCTCAAGTCGCCGATCTCGTCGATCGTGCCGGCGATGACAGCGTGCTTGATGGCCGCCGCACCGATGTCGTCGTTGTGTTCTGTGACTTGCGCGGATTCACCGCGTTTTCCGCAGGCGTCGCTCCCGAGGAGGTCATGAGCGTGCTGTCCGAATATTATGAGGTTCTGGGCAGGGTCATTGCGCGGTTCGAAGCAACGCTCATCAGCTTCTCGGGAGACGGGCTGATGGTGCTGGTGAACGCACCCGTGCCGGTCGAGGAGCCGGCGCTGAGAGCCGTCGACCTTGCGACCGAAATGCAGAAGCGCGTGCAGGGCTTGATCGGCGGCTGGCGGTCGCGGGGCTACCAGGTTGGCTTTGGAATAGGGCTTGCAAGTGGATCGGCGACGGTTGGGCGGATCGGCTACGAAGACCGGCTCGATTACACGGCCATCGGCAGTGTCGTGAATCTCGCCGCCCGCCTGTGCGCATCTGCCGCAGATCGGGAAATCCTGATGGACGCAGGGACCGCCGCAAGCGTCAGAGGCAAGCGCTCCCTCGAGGATATCGGGAGTCGGCAAATCAAGGGCTTCGATGACGCCATTCCGGTGTTCGGAATATCTTTTTGATGTGCGTTGGCAGATGCCGACCGGAGCGGTTCGGTGCAGTCCATTGGCGACTGGCTTCGGATCGTGGGATATACTTCCGCCGACGGCGAACGCCAGCGGGTCGATAGAGCATGAGTTGCGCTCACTCTCGTGCAGCCACATCCCACGGACGCGGCAGCCGGCGTGAGGTCCTGTTGTTGATGGCCACCGCCGCGGCCTGGACCACATCCTCGCGGGCGCAGAAGCCGTCGATGCCTGTGATCGGCTATCTTTGTCCGGAATCGCCGGAGTTGTTTGGCAGCCGGCTGAACGCTTTCCACCAGGGACTTCGTGAAGCCGGCTTTGTCGAGGGCCGCGACGTTGCGATCGAATATCGATGGGCCAATGGGCAATATGCCCGGTTACCTGCACTGGCCGGCGAATTGATCGCGCGCGACGTCGATGTGGTGGTTGCGCCCGGCGGCGCGCCCGTCGCGCTTGCCGCCAAAGCTGCCGGCGTCACCAAGACAATCGTTTTCGAGATGGGCGGCGACCCCGTTCAGCTGGGTGTGGTGGACAGCCTGTCGCGGCCGGGAGGCAACATCACGGGAATCTCGAGCCTGAGCGTTGACGTGTCGCCGAAGCGGCTCGAGTTGATGCACGAACTTCTGCCGGCGGCGAAAACGTTGGGGGTCGTGACCAACCCGACAAGTCCAACGGCCAGCTCGCAACTGCAGAGGCTTCAGGCCGCTGCCGAAACTTTGGGAGTCCATCTGCAGATATCGAGGGCAAGCAAGGAGGAGGAGTTCGAAGCCGTATTCGCTTCCGTAGCGAGAGAGTCGACAAACGCGCTTGTTTTCACCTCCGATCCCTATTTTGCATTTCGCAGCCGGCGATTGGCCGATCTCGCACTGAAGTATCGTGTTCCCGCAATCACGCAGACCCGGGATTTCCCGACAGCCGGAGGCTTGATGAGCTACGGCGGAGATTTCGTGCAGTCGCATCGACGCGCGGGCGTCTATGCCGGCCGGGTTCTGAAGGGTGAGAAGCCTGCCGATCTTCCGGTCCAACTGGTCACCAAGGTCGAGTTCGTCATCAACCTGAAGACCGCCAAACTGCTTGGCCACGAGTTCTCTGCTTCAGTCGTCAGCGGCGCAGACGAAGTGATCGAGTGATTAATTCGTTCATGAACCCGGTCGTCCGGCCGGCACGGACTGAGCGGTCCGGCCGGACCGTGACATCGCGTGCGCTCACGGGCTCAACTGTTGGGCTGTAGAAACGCGCCGTATTGCTTGCTCGTGGCGACCGCGGCGGCCGCCTGTCCGATGACACGCATTGCCGCCATCATCGGCCACGGCCCAAGGCTCACCCTGCGAACACCGGCACGGGCGAGCTCCCCGATTTCGGGCACGCCCTGCGTCACCATGATGTTGACGGGCAGGGGCGTCAGCTGAACCAACCTCTCGATCAGTGCAAGGTCGGTGAGGCCCGGCACAAAAATTCCGTCGGCGCCCGCATCGGCATAAGCTTCCGCGCGCCTTGCCGCCTCATTCAGGCATTGCTCGGGCGAGCCGAACTTCAGCAGAAACGGATCGGTTCGCGCATTGATGAAGAGATGAACGCCGAGTTTCTGCGCGGCGTCCCGTACCGCCCTGATCTTCGCGGCATGCTGCTCCGGAGCGACGAGCTGCCGCTTTCCGCCGACAAGCCCGTCCTCGATGTTGATGCCGATCGCGCCGGCCTTCAGGATCCTCGCCGCCGAATGCGCGGCGGCATCCGGCGTGTCGCCATATCCCGCCTCCAGATCGATCGACAGCGGAACCGGCACCGACGCGGTCATCCGCGAGACCAAGCCTTCCACGATGTCGAGCGGGGCATTTTCGCCGTCGGCGTAGCCGAGTGCGGCCGCGACCGCGCCGCTGCTAGTTGCGATGGCCGGCGAAGTCTTCGCGATCGCCTTGGCGGTGGCGACGTCCCAGGCGTTGAACAGGACGAGCGGATCGCCCTGCTTGTGAAGTCGGTGAAACGCTTCGGCGTAGTGCTGCTGTGTCGTGGCGTCCATTGCGCGCACTCCTGGTCAGAGAATTCGAAGGATGGTGTGGCTGACGCGGCCGCAGGTGGTGGCGTCCGTTCAGTCGGCGGCGTGCGTTGTGAACCAGTCCATGATCAGACCTGTGACCTCGGCCTCACGCTCGAGGTGCGGGAAGTGGCCGACATCGGGCAGGACGATGCGCCGATGTGGTCCCTTGAAGAGCGGCTCTTCCTTGATCGAATACCGCGCCGTCGGATCGTTGCCGCCATAGATTGTCAGCGTCGGTGTATGCATGTCGTTGATCGGTAGGCGGCCCGCAACTCCCGCATCGACCAGGCCATTGTAGTATTTCAGCGCCGCCTTCATGGTGCCGGGAGAGCTGAGCGTCTCCTTGACCGAGCGGAGATGCTCGTCGTTCTGCAGGGTTGGCGACCACAGCTTCCAAAGGTAGTCGACGAAGGGAAGGCCCTCGATGTTGACCGCCGAGTGAGCGCCAGGCACCGTGAAGAAATAGACATGGAAAACCGATCGAACGGCATCGGGATCGCTCCGGAGGCTTGGGATTGTGATCGGGTGCGCGGTGTTCATGACCACCGCGGCCTTGATCGCCGACGGCGCCGTGGCCAGTGCCTGGAAGGTTGACGTACCGCCCCAATCCATGCCGACGACGTAGGCCCGTCCGTCGTCGCTCAGCGCCGCGATCAACGCTTCGAGATCCTGGCCCAGCGCGATCGGATCGAAGATGCCGTCGGCCGGAATCTCGGTCGGCGCATAGCCGCGCAGGAACGGCGCGACCGCGCGATAGCCGGCATCCGCGAACACCTGCAGCTGCTTTCGGTACGACCAGGCGTTGTCGGGAAAGCCATGCATGAACATGACGAGCGGTCCGCTGCCTTGTTCGAGATAGGCAAATCGCACGCCGTTGGCCTGCACGTATTTCAGGGCGGGTTCGCTGCCGGCGGCGTCACGCGTTGCCAGTGCGGTGCTTCGGGTCGTCATCGCTGCTCTCCATTTGTGTCGTCGTTGCGCTGCCGGGCAAATATGTGCGCAGCGCACATATATGGTCAAGTTGTTTTTTGTGCGCAGCGCACATATTATTCCCGGCATGGAACACGGAATCGCTAATCTGCTGGGCGCGCTGTCGCTCGCTGTCATGGATCGTATCGAGCAAGGCGCGCGCGAGGTCGTCGGTCGCGGCGGCGAAACGCCCGCGGCGCTCATCGTAATCGGCTATGGTCAGGGCATGACCAACGACAAGCTGAGGCGGATCCTTGGCCTGTCGCACTCCGGAACGGTCCGCCTGGTCGATCGGCTGGTTTCGGATCGGCTTGTCGAACGCCGGGCCGGCAAGGACGGCCGCGAGGTCGCCTTGCACCTGACGGCATCGGGCGCCGCGTCCCGCAACGAACTGCTGGCGTCGCGGATTTCGGCCGTGACGTCGCTGCTCGACGTGCTGTCGGTCGCTGAGCGGAAGCAGCTCGCAACGCTGATCCGCGAGCTGCTGGCAAGGCAGGATACATCAGAGATGGATCGCTTCACGATCTGCCGGATGTGCGACGACCGCGTCTGCACCAATTGCCCGTTGCCGACCAACAAGGGCCAGCACGCGCGCTAGAGAGGTTACTCTGAATCGAGCGGCCAACTCCGCTCACCTCGCCCCGCGTGCGGGGAGAGGTCGGAACGCATCGCTAGATGCGTTCCGGGCGAGGGGGAGTTTCCGCAAACACAGCTATCACCGCTTATGCGGAGAGTGCCCCTCACCCCAACCCTCTCCCCGTAAGAACGGGGAGAGGGAGCGCGGTGCCATCGCGGCCGCTATTCGACCTCATCTCCTCACGCTCCAGCAGCTTGCCGTCAGCGCGCGCTCTTGCCCGCCATGAACACGTACATGTCCCAGAACGTCTCGGGATGATCGACCTCGAAGCGGTGCCACTGATCGAGATTGGTCTCGTCGGCCGTGCCCTGAAACTGCTTGCGGAATCGGTCGAGGACCGCCGGATCGTCAAACGGCTCGAACCCCTCGAACGACAGGCCATGCTCGTTCAGGAATGCCGCGATCGCCGGAATCGTCAGGCGGTGTTCCATGACGTTGAACAGCAGATCGCGGCAGCCGCTCATGCTGTAGAAATCCTTGGCGCCGATCAGCGGCTTCCATTTGTCAGCTTCGCGGAAGATGTCCTGCCGGCAACGTCTGATGTCGTCGGCGGTGGCGCGATAATTGCGCGCCGCGATGCGATCGCGGGCCTCGACGATGACCCGGCGCGCCAGATCGCTGTAGAGCCCGATGCGCATCGTGCCGCCCGGCCGCAGCAGCGAGACCAGCACGCGCCAGCCGGCCAAGGGTTCGGCAAGATGATGCAGCACGCCGACCGACTCGATGCTGTCGAAGCTGCGATCGATCGAAGCCAATTCCAGGATGTCCGCCTGCGCATACTCGATGTTGCGCAAGCCGAGCTCCCGCGTCTTGCGGCGCGCATAGGCGAGGCTGGTCATGCTGATGTCGACGGCAAGCAGGCGGGCGTTGGGATAGACCTGCGCGATCTGGATCGCGTGCGAGCCGGTGCCGCAACCCGCGATCAGGATATCCCGTTCGGCTCGCTGGTCCGCGGTTGCGACGGTCCTTCCCCGCGCCCGATCGGCGGCGAAGGCCGTCAACGGGTTGACGGTCCAGCGCGGATAGGGATTTTCCTCGTATTGGCGCATCACCTCGACGGACATGTCGTTCCTGATCGGAGTGAGCGCTGCAATAGCGCTGCGCTCTTCGATCTCCTCGCGCGGCTCGCGAAGCTGCACCCGCAACAGGCCGGCGACGGCCGCGGGCCAATCCCGGCGCAGCAGCGCGTCCGCCGTCGGCAAGGCATGAAGCGGGAAGTAAGTAGCGACAACGGCGAGCGTGAGCGGCGTGATCGCAGCGCCCGATGCCAGGTCCTGCAGCAACCGGTCGCGCAGCGCGCCCGCGCCTTCGCTTTCCGCCGCGCTCTGCGCATAGACATATTCGTTGATGAAGCACTGCCGCGCGAGCGCGCAGGCAAAGGCTACGATATCGTCGTCGACGTCATCCTGATCCGGCTTGCTCGCGAGCCGCAACAGCTCGGCCCGCGCATATCCGAACAGCACCTCAAGCTGCATGCTCGCCAGCGTCGTCGTTTCCATCGCGCAGCGCAGGAACAGGTCGTTCGCGAGCGGGGCGACGCCTTCGCTGCCGAACAATTCGACGCTTGTGACCGGTAGCGGCCACTTGCTTGCAATCCGCCCGACATAGCTGGTGACGGTCGGGCTCTGCAGGATGAAGCCGACCGCCTTCGCGTCCATGCCGAGCGCCAGCGCCTTGCTGAAATGCGCGGCCGCCTTGCTGCGATTGCCCAGCGCCTGGTAGGAATTGCCCGCGTTGTAATGGCAGGGGGCATTGACGTCGTCCGCAGCAATCGCTTTCGTGAACATCTTCGCGGCAGCCCGGTGATCGCCGGCAGCCTGCGCCATCAGGCCGAGAAGATTCAGGCTCTGCACATGGCCAGGCTCGCGCGCGAGAATCTGCCGGCAGATCTCCTGCGCTTCGTTGAAGCGGCGCATCCCGTAGAAGCGGCTGGCCTCAGCGGCGAGGCCGCCAATGCTGACACCCGTGGAGCCGAAGGCAGGTGCGTTTTTGCTGGACGCGTCCCGTTGCTTCCCGGCGGCACGCCGCTCTTTTCGGTTCATGTTCCGTCAACTGGCCCAAGCTGCAAGACGCGGTGCATCAACCACCACGCCCGGGAAGACATAGGGCCGATCGTCTTTGTGGCCAAGGACAATCTGGCTTCAGCCCGGGATCCGCACCGGCAGGTTCTCGATGCCGCGGACGAAGCTGGAATAGACCCGCTTCGGCTCGCCGACCACCTCGATGCGGTCGAAGCGCTTCAGCATCTCTTCCCAGACGATCCGAAGCTGCAACTCGGCGAGCCGCATGCCGACGCAGCGGTGGATGCCGAAGCCGAACGACAGGTGGATGCGCGGCCGCGGGCGGTCGATGATGAACTCGTTCGGACGATCGATCACCTCGTCGTCGCGGTTGCCGGAGACGTACCACATCACGACGCGGTCGCCCTTCCTGATCGTCTTGCCGCCGATCTCGGTGTCCTGAAGCGCGGTGCGCCGCATATGCGCCAGCGGCGTCTGCCAGCGGATCACCTCCGGCACCATGGTGTCGATCAGTGCGGGATTCTCCTTCAGCTTCCTGAACTGGTCGGGATGCTCGTGCAGCGCCAGCACCGAGCCGCTCATGGTGTTGCGCGTGGTGTCGTTGCCGCCGACGATGAGCAGGATGATGTTGCCCATCAGATTGTCGGGGTCCATGTGCCGCGTGGCGTCGCTATGCGCCATCATCGACAAAAGGTCGTTGCGCGGCGGGGCGTTGACGCGCTCGTTCCAGAGCTTCGAGAAATAGGCGTAGCACTCGTCCATCTCCTGCCGCCGCTCCTCCGGCGAGTTGACGACGCCGCTCTTCGGCAGCGCGGTGGAGACGTCGGACCAGCGCGTCAGCTTGCGCCGCTCCTCCCAGGGGAAGTCGAACAGCGTCGCCAGCATCTGGGTGGTCAATTCGATCGAGACGCGCTCGACGAAGTTGAAGGTCTCGTTGCGCGGCAGATTGTCGAGCACGCTGGCCGAGCGCTGCCGGATCAGCTTTGCCAGCTCGTCGAGATGCGTGGGCGTGAACATCGGCGACACGGTCTTGCGCTGATGGGCGTGCCTCGGCTGGTCCATCGCAATGAAGCTCGGATAGTCGTAGCCGGGCGGCACGTCGCGGATCGAGATGCCGCCGAGCGTGGAGTCCGAGGAGAAGATGCCGTGGCTAGTGTCGACATGCATGATGTCGTTGTACTTCACCACCGACCAGTACGGCTCGATCGGCGCATTGGTGCAGTAGTGCACCGGCTCTTCCTTGCGCAGCCGCTCGAACCACGGCCACAGCGTGTCGTTCTGGAACAGTTTTGGCGCGCCGGGATGAAAATCCTTGAGCGGTGTCGAATACGCTTCCTCGCGGGCCTGGCGCAGCAGCTCGGCCCGGTCGGCACGGATGGCGGTCTGGACGTTCATGTTCCTTGATCCCGTTGGCTCGCGACGCGTCAGGCGGCGATGCGCACTGGCAGCGTCTCGTAGCCCTTGATGAAGCTGGAATACACCCGCTGCGGCTCCTCCACCACCTCGATGGTGTCGAAGCGCTTGAGGATCTCCTCCCAGATGATCTTGAGCTGCAACTCGGCAAGCCGCAGGCCGACGCAGCGGTGGATGCCGAAGCCGAACGAGATATGGGTGCGCGGCCGGGCGCGGTCGATCAGGAACTCGTAGGGCTTCTCGATCGCTTCCTCGTCGCGGTTGCCCGAGACGTACCACATCACCACCTTGTCGCCCTTCTTGATCTGGCGGCCGCGGAATTCGTAGTCGGCGAGCGCGGTACGCCGCATATGGGCGAGCGGCGTCTGCCAGCGGATCACCTCGGGCACGAAGCTGTCGATCAGCGCCGGGTTCTCCCGCAGCTTGCGGTACTGTTCCGGATGCTTGCTCAGCGCATAGATGCTGCCGGACAGCGTGTTGCGCGTGGTGTCGTTGCCGCCGACGATCAGCAGGATCAGATTGCCGAGGAAGTTCTTCGGGTCCATGTTCCGCGTGGCGTCGCTGTGCGCCATCATCGAGAGCAGATCGCTCTTCGGCGGCTGGCTCGAGCGCTCCTTCCACAGCCTTGCGAAATAGTTCGCGCATTCCATCAGCTCGGCCTGCCGCTCGTCTTCGGTGGCGACGAGGCCGCCGGCGCCGGGCAGGGTGGTCGCGACGTCGGACCAGCGCGTCAGCTTGCGGCGGTCTTCCCAGGGAAAGTCGAACAGCACCGCGAGCATCTGGGTCGTCAGCTCGATCGAGACCTTGTCGACCCAGTCGAACACCTCGCCGCGCGGCAGATTGTCGAGGCACTCGGTCGAGCGCTTGCGGATGTTGGTGGCGAGCTCGTCGAGGTGCGTCGGCGTGAACATCGGCGCCACGGTCTTGCGCTGCGCGGAATGGCGCGGCTGGTCCATCGCGATGAAGCTTTCGCGGCGCAGATCCGGCGGCACGTCGCGGATGGTGATGCCGCCGAGCGAGGCGGCCGAGGAGAACACCGAGTGGTTGGTCTCGATGTCCATGATGTCGTTGTAGCGGGTGATCGACCAGTACGGACCGAACATCGAGTCCTTGCAGTAGTGCACCGGATCCTCGCGGCGCAGCCGGTCGAAATACGGCCAGAAGGTATCGGTCTTGAACAGTTCGGGATTGCCGGGATCGTAGTCCGAAAGCGCAAGCGAGTTGGCGCGTTCGCGTGCGGCGTCCAGATTCGTGTTGTCGACGAGATCGATGGTCCCGTGCATGAGCGGCTCCTCAACCGTTTGACCTGCCGGGGCATGGCCGGCGCGGCATGTTTTACCGAATTACATTCTCATTCCGCGGTTTGCGCAAGGGCTCTCGACGCGCATTTGGCCGCATTGATGTCAGGCCAAAGCGGCCGAATCCGGGCTTTTCCGGTGGGGAAGGGGCCGCGGCCGCGACCACGCCCGTTTGAAACGGCGTTTGATTTGGCCGGGCGGCGGCGTGCGAACGGTGCGGGTGCCGTTTATTGACTGCCGGTCTTCTCGCCGGCGGGCTTTTCGCAGGGGTAGGTGTCCTGCATCCCCCACAGCAGCAGCAGAGCGATCACCATCTCACCTTTCGCCGAGCGCTTGTCGGCGGACTTGAGCATGATCACTTCGGTCTGCTCGCTGCTCAGTGCGAGGTCGTCGGGCATGCAGAACAACAATTGGCCGCCATGCCGTTTCAGCCAGGCATTGGACGCCATCAGGCCGCCCCTGACGCCGTCGAGGTACATGTGATTGAAGATGCGGAAATTCTCACTCTTTGGATTGCGATAGGAATCCAGCCGCACGTCGACGGCAGCGGCCGGAGCTGCCGTGAGCGCCAGGAGGCATGCCGACAGGATCCATCTGGTCATCGCTGCGGTTTCCTCGCTTTGCGGCGGCGTCTTCGCCTCCATCGCCTGATCGTTAAGTATGTCATTGCCGCCCGGGGGTTCGACGCCGGCGGTCGATCGAGGACTGCGCGCTTTCCGGCATTGCCGTTAAGGCATGGCCAACCGCATCCCGCCAAAAATCGGCCGGCGATCTCGACCTTGTGTGAAACCTGGATCACACTCGCGACGACAAATCTGTGCTTTTGATACCCAGAGATTGTCCCGCCAGGAGCCATCCCGTGAACGACATGAGCTGGACCCCGCTGGGTCCGCCGCAGCCGCCTCCGCAACCGGCCCCGCCGCCGATGCCGGTGGCGTTTTCAGGGAACCGGAAGGAATTCTTCCGCCTGGTTGCGCGCGGCGCCGGGCTCGAACTGGTCACGGTCGGCTTCTACCGGTTCTGGCTCACCACCGACATCCGCCGTCATCTGTGGTCGAACAGCCAGATCGATGGCGACGCGCCGGAATATACCGGCCGCGGCAAGGAGCTCCTGATCGGCTTCCTGGTCGCGCTCGCGATCCTGGTGCCGATCTATCTCGGCTATTTCCTGATCGGCATCGAGGCGGAGCATCTCAAGGCGTTCGCCTCGCTGCCGCTGGTCGCCTTCTTCTATTTGTTCGGCCAGTTCGCGATCTATCGCGCGCGGCGTTACCGCCTGACCCGCACGGTGTGGCGCGGCGTCCGCTTCTGGATGAGCGGCTCGGGCTGGGTCTATGCGCTCAAGGCCTCGCTCTGGGGCGTGCTGGTCGTGATCACGCTCGGCCTCGCGCTGCCGTGGCGCGAGGCGGCGCTCGAACGCTACAAGATGCGGCACTCCTATTACGGCGACCTTCAAGGCTCGTTCGACGGCCGCGGCTGGGAGTTCTTCAAGCGGGGCTGGTGGCTCTGGGTCCTGATGCCGTTCGCGCTCTACAGCACGATCTTCGCCCCGTTCGCCTATGCCGCGTTCAAGGCGGTCGAGTGGCGCTGGTGGCTGTCGGGAATCCGTTTCGGCGAAGTGAGGCTGGAGTCCACGCTCCGCCGCGGCGCGCTGATCGGCCTGTACTGGAAGGTGATCGGCTGGGTCATGCTGCTCGGCGTGGTGTTCGTGGCCTATCTCGCGCTCTGCACCTTGCTGGTCGCCAGCATGGACGGCTCCTCGATCGCGGACTTCTTCAGGACCGAGGCGTTCGCCAAGAGCATTCCGCTGATCGTGCTGCTCGGCATCGGCTACCTCGCCTTTGCGCTGGCGCTGAACGTGGTGTTGCGCGTTTATCTGATGCGCGATCTCTGGGTCCGGGTGCTGTCCTCGACCATCGTGCACAACATCGGCGCGGCCGCCAACGTCACCGCGCGCGGCGAGCTCGCCAACGCGCTCGGCGAAGGCTTTGCCGACGGCCTCGACGTCGGGGGCTTCTAGCTCCATGGAATCCGATTCCGGTCAGACCAATTCCGCGGCGCCGGCTCCCGGCGGCGTCTTCTTCGACGGCCTGTCGAACCGGCGGCGCATCGTCGCACTCAGACTGTCCGACGCACTGGAGATCCGCGAAGACGGCGCACTGCTCGCGCGCTGGGTGTTTCACGACATCCGCCGCGCCGACAGCCCGTCCGGCCTGTTGCGGCTGAGCTGCCTGACCGCACCGCCTTTGGCGCGGCTCGACATCCGCGACGCCGGGCTGATCGCCGCGCTGGTCGCGCGCTGCGATACGCTCGAGGAAGGGCTGCCGAACCGCAGGGGCGTCGCCGCGATCGTCGGCTGGTCGCTCGCGGCCGCGGTGTCGATCGTGCTGGTGGTGCTGTTCGGCGTGCCGCTGGCCGCCGAGCGGCTGACGCCGCTGGTGCCCGACTCGTTCGAGCGTCGCATCGGCGATGTCGCGGAGGCGCAGGTCAAGGTGCTGTTCGACGGCAAGCCCTGCAGCAACCCGGCCGGCCAGGCGGCCTTCGCGAAGCTGGTCGGCAAGTTGCGGCAGTCCGCGGGCTTCGACACATCGGTGCAGTCGGGCGTGCTGGCGACATCGGTGCCGAACGCCTTCGCGCTGCCCGGCGGCAAGGTCTATCTGTTCGACGGGCTGCTGGAGAAAGCCGAGAACCCCGACGAGATCGCCGGCGTCCTGGCGCATGAGCTCGGTCATCTCCGGCACCGCGACAGCATGCGCGAATTGATCCACAACGGCGGCACCTCGTTCCTGATCGGGCTGTTGTTCGGCGATGTCACCGGCTCCGGCGCGCTGATCTTCGCCTCGCGCTCGCTGGTGACGTCGTCCTATTCGCGCGACGCCGAGACCAACGCGGACAGCTTCGCGATCGAGACCATGCACAAGCTCGGCCGTCCGGCCAAGCCGATGGGCGAGCTGATGTTCCGCGTCACCGGCAAGGAGGGCGGCAAGGGGCTCTCGCTCGTCTCCAGCCATCCCTTGACCGAGGACCGCCTCGCGCGCATGGACAAGGCCGATGCCGCCAGCCGCCCCGATGGTCCGCCGCTGCTGTCATCGGCCGAATGGCAGGCGCTGAAGGGCATCTGCAGCGGCGCCGGCAAGGTGTGACGGCGCAGCCGCCGACGGTCGCTCTCTACTTCACCAGCCGGAACTTGCCGCCCTCGACCTTGATCAAGAACGCCGAACGCTCGTCATAGCCGTTGTGATCGGTCGGGCTCATGGTCGAGAGGCCGTTGTTCAGGTAGACGTCCTTGCCGCGCTCGAGCTCGTCGCGCAGCGCGGCGCGGAATTCCGCCGTGCCGGGCTTTGCGGTCTTCAGCGCATTCGCCGCCGCCCGCTTGAACAGCGTGACGGCGTCCCACAGATGCGCGCCGAAGATGTTCGGCTTCTGCCCGTTGGCCTTCTCGTAGGACGACACGAACTCGTCACGCACCTGGCGGAACGGATCGTTCGCCGGCAGATCGTCGGCGATGGTGAAGGCTTCGCCGGTGAAGATCGCGCCCTCGACATTGGCGCCGCCGAGCTTGATGAACTCCTCCGAGGCCACGCCATGGGTCTGGAAGATCTTGCCGGCATAGCCGCGGCTGCGCAGCGCCTCCTGCGGCAGTACGGCGGGCGTGCCGGCGGAGGCGATGAACACCGCTTCCGGATTGGTCGCGATCACCTTGAGCGCCTGGCCCATCGCGCTGGTGTCGGCCCGCGCATAGACCTCATGCGTCGTCACGGTGAGGCCGAGCTGCGGGGCGAGCCGCGACACCTCCTTGTAATAGCCTTCGCCATAGCCGTCGGAGACGCCGATATAGCCGAGCGTCTTGATGCCGGACTTGGCGATGTATTTCAGGATCGCCGCCGCCATCAGGTCGTCATTGGGCACCACCTTGAACGCCCAGCGGCGGCGGTCGTCCATCGGCTGCACGATCGCGGTCGCCGCCGCGAGCGAGATGATCGGCGTCTTGCTCTCCACGGCGACGTCGAGCATCGGCATAGTCACCGGGGTGAGCGAGGAGCCGATCAGGATATCGACGCCGTCCTGGATCACGAGGCGCCGGGCATTCTGCGTGCCCTTGGTCGGGTCGGACTCGTCGTCGAGCGCGATATAGGTCACCTTCTCGCCGCCGATCTCCTTCGGCAGCGCGGCGATGGTGCGCATCTGCGGCTGGCCGAGCGCCGAGCCCGGTCCGGATCCGGACACCACGACGCCGACCTTGATGTCGGCACGCGCGCCCGGCGCGATCAGGATCGCGCTCGCAAATGTCAACAGTCCGGCCATGGCCAGCTTCATTGCAACTCCTCCCAGCAGGTTCTTTTTATCTGCGGCCGATGATAGCCGACCGCCGTCCGGTCGCGCATCATATTGATTTCGCCCGATCCGTCTGTCCCCCTGATTGGGGACATTGGGCGGCGCGGGCAGGGTCTGCGCCTGCTCGAGTTCTGCCCTGATCGGTCGGGGTGCCGAAACGGGGAACGGGGATGGCGAGGCCGACATCGTCCGGAGCTCTTGAGCGGGATCCGCCCGTCCTCAACCTCGCGTTTACCAATCCCTTAAAGGCCGTGAGAACCAGTTTCCCTAATCGGGCGGCAACGACCTGCTGTTATTGAAGGACAGGAAAAGGGAGTACGAACCATGTTCAGCATTGTTCGGATCCTCGTCTTGATCGCATGTGCACATGCGGGATCCGTGGTTGCGGAAGTGCAGTGGGACGGCGCGCAGTCATCGCCAGCGGTCCACGTCCATGATTGAGCCTCATCCGATTGCGTCCGAGCACGCGCGCGCCATCTGCGAAGAGATTGGCGAACGGCTGCGCTATGCCCTGCGCGGCGATTACGCCGATCTGCCGCCAAGGCTGCGCGAGCTGGTCAACGAGCTCGCTCTGCAGGATTGTGAAGCGCCGTCGCTGGTGCCCACGATGGCGGCGATGACGAGACCGTTGGTCGTCGCGGCCTAGGTCATCGCCTCACGACGATCTGCCGATCCGCCGGCGTGCCCTTCAAGAGCTACAATCAGTGCACGGAAATCGGACTGAATAACGGTTGGGGAAGCGGTGAAGTCGCCGCGTACTGCAGCACCCTTGCGCTGAAGTAGGGAACAGAAGCCCGCTTACACGTTCTTCGCGACCTTCCGCGTCCGCGTTGGCCCGGCGCCGGCGATCGCCGGCTTGATATTCCATACCGCGCGCACGCTTGCGAAGGCATGGGCGATCACCGGCTCCTGGCGGCGGGCGGCGAGGCTGGCGAAGGAGAGATCGCAGGTCAGCTTCACCTTGTCGACGACCACGAACTGATGCGGCCGCGCCATCCGCGGCGCCAACACGTTTTCGCGTGCGAGGCTGAGGCAGAGGCCGGACTCGACGAAGTCGATCATCGCCTCTTCCTGGTCGGTGTAGCCGATCCGCTTCGGCAATGCGCCGAGCGGGCGGAAGATGTCGTCGAGCAGCCGCCGGTGGCCGGAGTGCGGCGGTGTCGCGAGCCAGGGCAGCTCGGCGAGCTCGGCCCAGCCCTTGCCCATCACCCGGTCGCGCCAGGCGATCGGTGCGATCACCCGGTAATCGTAGCAAAGCAGCGGGGCGAGCTGGTAGCGGCCGTCGACGATGGTCCGTTCGGTGAAGCTGTGATGGACGAGCTGGTCCTGTGGCGTGGCGTCGACATAGTAGCCGACGTCGAGTTCGCCGCGGCCGATCTGCGCCAGCACGTCGTCGCTCACGCCATGGCGCAGGAAGACTTCGGTGCGCTGAGAGGACATCGCAAGGCTGCGCACGAACGGTCCGAGCCGGGTGAATTCGGGGTCGAGGATGGTGCCGACGCGCAGCGTGCCGCGCTGTGCCTCGTTCAGCGAGTCCGCCATCGCCTTGAAATCGGAGGCGGCCGCGACCGCCCGGTGCGCCAGCGGCAGCAGCGCGGCGCCGGCCTCGGTCAGGGTGAATCCGGCAGGTGTGCGGTTGAACAGCTGCAGCCCGGTGCTTTCCTCGAGTGCCTTCAGCTGCAGGCTGACCGCGGGCTGGGTCAGTTTCAGCATCGCCGCTGCGCGCGATACCGTGCCCTCACGGGCAACCGTGATGAAGCAACGCAAGGCCTGGGTACGGGGAAGCTCGATCATCGCACGTGCTTATAGCACACTTTTTTTGCGCGCATCCGACCTGCGTCGTGCATTGTCATACGATTATAATACAACCAATGCGAGAAGTCAGGACGGCCGCCACGCGATCGTGCCTTCGGTGCGCGCGCGGACCTCGGGCGAAGCAAGGCAGGTCGCGACCGCTTCATAGCCCGCCGCGCCCGGGACGGGCGTAACGCAGATCGGCCGGCTGTGATTGGCGGGGCACAGGATGATCGCTTCATCGTCGCCGACCGCGTCGAGATCCAGGATCGCGTTGGAGCGAGTGAGGAAGAACAGCGGCCGGGCCTCGGGTCCGCGGCGGCGCAGATGCGCGATGACGGCTTCCTGGCTCGCCGCATCGAGCCCTTGCTCGAGCATGTCGATCACGAGGATCGCGTCGTCGCCGGCCTCGAGCGCCGCGAGCAGGGCGGTCAGCGCCGGCGAGTCCACGGCGCCGTCGGCCAGCAGGGTGGCAAGGCTCGCCGCGACCCTGGCGTCGTGCGCCGGATCGGCATCGAGGCGCGCCCGCACGGCCGCGCCGCCGTCGGCCGCGCGGTCCAGCCCGACGAAGCTGGCGCCGGGCACGGCTTCGGCGAGCCGTTGCGCAAGGCGCGTCTTGCCGCTGCCGAGCGGGCCGACGATGTAGTTCAGCCGTTTGATGTCGCGCAGCTCGAAGCGCTCGCCGCCCCACGGCCACGGCAGATCGAACGCGACGCCGATCGCCGGCCGCGTCCGGACCGCACCGATGATGTCACCGGTCGCGGGCATCCTGCCGCCGCCAAGGTCGGCGCGCAGGCGGCGCAGTTTGGCGATGCTGTCGCCGCATTGGCGGATGCGCGCTTCGAGCATGGCCTCGTGCGCGGCCAGCACGCGGCCAAGGATGACGGCGTCGCCGTTCAGGATGCGCGCGACTTCACCGATGCTGAGGCCGAGCGCGCGCAGCTCGACGATCTCGGCGCCGCGCGCCATCTCGGCCGGACCATAGGCGCGCCATCCCGCCGGCGTGCGGCCGGGCGCGATCAGGCCGCGCTCCTCGTACAGGCGCAACGCTTTCGCGGAGATGCCGAGCTGTCTTGCAGCTTCGGACGGGCTGAGGAAACGGGCGGCAGCAGCATTCATCGAATCACCTCGCGTCGTCTGACCGCGCCTCTATGGAGGCGGCCGCAGGGGCAAGGTCAAGCGGGGAGGTGGGACCCGTCCACGGGCGGCTCCCTCACTCGCGCAACACACTCGATGTCGTCCCTGCCTAGTGCGCAATTGCGCACGGGAGCAGGGACCCATAACCACAAATGTTGATTGTTATGCACCGCTGGAACGACGAGTCCCGTCAACAACATCTGCCGCGGAGTATGGGTCCCGGCCTGCGCCTGGACGACGGCGGTATGTGTCGCGAGCGCCTGCGCTCATCGCCCACCCTCACTCCAGATGGTTCACCTTCGCCACCCAGGCGCGGACGTCGGCGAGGACGGCGGGCAGCACGGCCTTGACCTCCTGCACGGTCATGCCGGGCTTGATGCGGGGGTCGTAGAGCAGGTTGAGCAGATATTGGTCGTAGAGGTCGAAATAGCCCATCGAGACGTTGTCGTTGAACATGGTCCACGGCACGGTGGCGGTGTCGTTGATCGGGCCGAGCGACTGCAACAGCTCCTCATAGGCGCAGTCGAGGAAGACGAAATCGCCGTTGTCGACGGTGAGGATCACGTCGGAATGCTCGATCTCGTAGTTCTCGTTCTTGCGGAAGCCGGACAGGCATTGCGGGTCGAGCGAGGAGCGGATCTCCCTGGCGCGCTCCTGGCCGTAGAAGGTCGCGATCGTGCGGTACAGCTCGCGGTCGCGCACCAGCTTGACCACGACATTGGCCGCTTCGTTGTTCTCGGTCATCGCGATGTCGAGATGCTGCACCTTGCTGCGGATGTCGGCGACGACCCTGGCGAGCTGGGCCTTGCGGTCGGCGCGGCTGCCGTCGGCGAACACGCGCACCGGACTGTCATACTTGCGGATGCGGTCGACCCGCCCGGCGAGATGATATTCGGCACCGAACGCGGTTTTCAGAAAGCCCTCGACGATCTCGGCGTCGGTGAAGACCTTCTTCTCGTTGCGCTGGCGCGCGGCGATCGCCGGTACCTCGGTGGCGGCCGCGGGCAGCGCGGCATCAGCGAGGCAAGCGGCGAGCGTTGCGGCGAGAAGGACGAGGATGGAAGGACGGTGCTGGGGCATTGTGACAACGCTGCCGCAAGGCTTGCGGCAGCGCAAGGAGGGATCAAGGCGACGGGATCAGCGATCTTGCCGAATGGCGGCGCCTGGTTCCGTTGAAATCGACGCGATCAGTTGTTCTTCACCACCACGGTGGTGCCGACCGAGACCCGACCATAGAGATCGGTGACGTCGTCGTTGGTCATGCGGAAGCAGCCCGACGAGACGGCCTGGCCGATCGTCTCCGGCTCGTTCGAGCCGTGGATGCGGTAGAGCGTCGAGCCGAGATACATCGCGCGCGCGCCGAGCGGGTTCTCGATGCCGCCGTTCATGTGGCGCGGCAGATCGGGGCGGCGGCGCAGCATCTGCGACGGCGGCGTCCACGACGGCCATTCCTTCTTTGCGGAGATGCGGTGGACACCGCTCCAGCGGAAGCCGTCGCGGCCGACGCCGATGCCGTAGCGCAGCGCCTGCCCGTTCGCCAGCACCAGATAGAGCCGGCGCTCGGCGGTGTTCACCACGACGGTGCCGGGGGCGTAGTTGGTCGGGTAGTTGACGGTGGTGCGCGGGATCGGGCTTGCGCCGCCGCCGCCGAAGAAGCTCGGGGCTTCGGACTGATAGCCGCGGGAGTCGAAGAACTGGGCGTTGGCCTGACCGGCACCTGCCAGGATCGTGAGCGCGGCAAACATCAAGGCAATCGGGCGCATGGTCGTCGTCCTCGCGAACAATCAAATATGCAGTCAGAGAGGCCACAATTACCGGCGTTTCGCAAGCGACGAAGCCGTGACCTCAGGCATTTTCGAACAACACGGTTTAAAAAGGCAACAGATCGGAAGCGATACCTGCATTGTCCGGCCAAGCCTTTGACGAAGCGGCTGAAGAATGGTTGATCTGGAGCGTTTTCAAGCGAAGTGGGTACCGGTTCGCGTCAAGAAAACGCGACCAAACAAAAGCTGGAGCGTTTTCAAGCGAAGTGGCCACCGGTTCGCGTGAAGAAAATGCGACCAAACAAAAGGATACGAGCATGATCCGATTCGATCGGATCGGATCATGCTCTGAGCGACCTCAAGAACATCTCGAAACGGGAGCGAGAGCATGAATGGTGCGGAAAGTCTGGTGCGGACATTGGTCGCAGGCGGCGTGGATGTCTGCTTTACCAATCCCGGCACCTCGGAGATGCATTTCGTCGCGGCGCTGGACAAGGTCCCGGGCATGCGCTGCGTGCTCGGTCTGTTCGAAGGCGTGGTGACCGGTGCGGCCGACGGTTATTTCCGCATGAAGGGAACGCCGGCCTCGACGCTGCTGCATCTCGGGCCCGGCCTCGCCAACGGCCTTGCCAATCTGCACAACGCCAAGAAGGCGCATTCCGGCATCGTCAACATCGTCGGTCAGCATGCCACCTACCACATCGGCTACAATGCGCCGCTGACGTCAGACATCGAGGGCCTGGCGCGGCCGATGTCGTCCTGGGTGCGCACCTCGCCGGATGCCAAGTCGGTTGCGGCCGACGGCGCGGCCGCGATCGCCGCCGCCAGGAGCGCGCCGCCGCAGATCGCAACCCTGATCCTGCCGGCCGACACCGCCTGGAACGAAGCCGACGGCATCGCCGAGGTGCCCGTGGACACGCAGCGCCCGAGCTATTCGCCGCAGGCGGTCGATACCGCGGCGAAGATCCTGCACGGTGATGCCGCGCATACGCTGCTGCTCGTCACCGGCAGCGCGCTGACCGAGCACGGGCTGGCGCTCGCCGAGCGCATCGCCGGCAAGACCGGCTGCACGGTGATGGGCCAGACCTATCACCCGCGCATGGCGCGCGGCCGCGGCCGCTTCTCGATCAACCGCATTCCCTATGTGATCGAGCAGGCGTTGCCGATCCTGAAGAAATTCCGTCACATCGTGCTGGTCGAGGCCAACGATCCCGTGGCGTTCTTCGCCTATCCGAACAAGCCGAGCATGCTGAAGGCGGAAGGCTGCGAGGTGCATCGCATGACCGCCTGGGGCGAGAATTCGGTTGCGGCGCTCGAGGCGCTCGTGGGTGCGCTGCATGCGACCGCGCAGGACGTGAAGCCTCAGCAATTGCAGGAACTGGTCAAGCCGACCGGTGCGCTCGACCACGCCACGATCGCGCAGGCGATCGCGTGCGCGATCCCCGAGAACGCCATCATGGTCGACGAATCCGTCACCACGGGCCGCGGCTTCTTCCCGCCGACGGCAGCGGCCGCGCCGCATGACTGGCTGCAGAACATGGGCGGCTCGATCGGCTTCTCGACGCCGGTGGCAACCGGCGCCGCGGTCGCCTGTCCGGACCGCAAGGTGATCTGCATGGTCGGTGACGGCAGCGCGATGTACACGATCCAGTCGCTGTGGACCCAGGCGCGCGAAGGGCTCAACGTCGTGACCATCGTGTTCGCCAACCGCATCTATCAGATCCTGCGCGGCGAGTTCGACGGCGTCGGCGCCGGCGAGCCGGGCAAGCGGGCGCAGGACATGCTGAAGATCGATCGGCCGACGCTCGACTTCGTCGCACTCGCCAGGGGCATGGGGGTACCGGGCAGGGCGGTGACGACCGCCGACGAGTTCAACAAGGCGCTCGCGGAAGCCGTCGCGGAGCCGGGACCGCGGCTGATCGAAGTGCAGATGTAGAGGCGTAGCTGAAAGGCCGCGGCGGCGGCCCAGTCCAGTCGGAGGCGTCGATGCAGACCGAGCTGAACAAGGTGATCGCCGCCGTGGAGGAATTCTATGCGCAGGAGATGTTCCTGCTGGAGCGCGATCTCGGCGAGCGAACGCTCACTCACCGGCTGGCGGTCTATGTCGAGCGGCAATTTTCCGGCTGGCAGGTCGATTGCAACTACGACCGGCTCGGCGAGCGCACGCTGCGGCTGCCGCGCGGCTCGGGGAGCTCGACCGACGACCATCTCGGCAAGTCGATCTATCCCGATATCGTCGTGCATCAGCGCGACATCCCGAACAATCTCCTGGCCATCGAACTGCGCAAGGACAGCAATCACCAGCCGATCGAGCACGATCAGCGCAAGTTGCAGGCGCTGACCGATCCGAATGTCTGGTTTGCCTATGCGATGGGCGTGCTGGTGATCGTCGGACAAAGCGGGGTGAGCTTCTCCGAGGTCTATGCCGGCGGAGCCATCGATAGCGCGACTTCGCTCTGGTTTGCCGAGCGGCTACGCGAGAGCGGGCTCGCGAACAGGCGCGACGATGGCGCTCCGCATTAAGTCTATTGGTGAATCTTTCCTCGCGTTTGCAGTGATAGCCCGTTTGGATCATGCGTCGCCCCTGCACGCGCGGCACAACAGAAGGTGCGGGAGGTGGAGCAATTCCTGGAGCTGGTGGTCAATTTTCAGAACGATCCGATGGCGGTGCGGATTATCAGCTCCGCAACTCTTTCGCTCCCCCTCCCGCACCTGAATTCGCTGGTCCAACGCTCGCTGGTCCAGCCCGCACTGATCCAACTTCCACTGCCCCAACTTTCCACTGCCCGAGGTGGTCGGCGCACTCGATTGCGACGCGACGGGCCGAGGCAACATCCGCACCGAGACAGTAAAAAGGCCGCCTTCGGGCGGCCTTTTCCGTGCTCGACAAGTCCGTGCTCGGCAAGTCCGTGGTCGCCAGTTGGATCACCAAGCGCGATTGTTTCTGTTTATTGCTTGGCGGCATCGCTGCCGGTCCCGGCAGCGCCGGTCGCGGCGGCACCGGTCTTGGCGCTCGATTTCTTGGCGGTCTTCTTCGCCTTCTTCTTCGGCGCCTTGGCCGCCTCGCCCTTGGTCGCGGTGTCGCCGCTTTGCGCGGCGGGCGCCGGGCTGCCGCCCGCCTTGTCCTGCGCGAGCGCGGTGGACGAGACGAAGGCAAGGGCGGTGGCGGCGAGGATCAGTGTTCGCATCGGATGTTCTCCCAAGTTGGTTTCCGGCGAGCCTCAACGGGACAGAATGTCGCAGGGTTCCGCGGCGCCGATCAGCAGTCCGTGAGCTCTGCGTGAACGGCATGGCCGCCGCGGAACCGGGAACCGGGCGCCGCGTTGTCTGGCCGGGCAGGAGTTCCGAGGAGAGACGCCATGCGCTGGCGGTCAATGACGGAAACCACCAATACGATGCTCGACACCGCCCCCGAGGACAGCTTCTACGCGGCGGGCTGGACCATCAGCGGCGTGGCGACGCTGGCCACCATCGTCGCGATCTGGATGTTCGGGATCTGAGAGCGAACGATCCACGACAAGGCAACCGGTGCGCTATCGCCGGCGGCCGGGTCGCGGCTTGGGTCGTCCGCTACTTCCGCAAAATTGCCAGCGCTTCCCGATAGAGCTGCGAGAAGCTGACCAAGAGCGCGCTCGACAGCAGGAACATCGCCAGGCTGTCGTAGTCGTCGGGCGTCGGCCAGGAAAACTCGAAATAGGGCGGCATGAACGCCCACCAGACGATCGGTACCGTGATGATGGTCGCAAAGGCGCCGGCGGGCGCGCCGCCCATCAGGCCGGCGATCAGGATCGCCGGCACGAAGCCCGCGAAATAGAATTGCATGCCGAAGCTCGCGAACATCTCCTGGGTCGCGGTGGCCAGCACCACCGCAAGCAGGGCGACGACGAATGTCGACAAGGACCAAGGCCGCAGCTTCAAAATGTAGTCGTTGCCCTTGCGCATCCAGACTCCCGGCCCCGCGAGTTCCGGGAAGGTAGCCGAGGAGGCCTGCAAACAAAACCCCGTACGATTCCGAGGGGCAGGGTTGTGTTCGATACAGTGAAAAGGAACCGGCCCGGTCAAGCCGCCGCCGCATTGTCGCGCATATTGCATTGCGGCACGGTGATTGGGGGCAACACGATGCTCGAGCTTCTGATTGTCGCTCTCGTCGCCGGGATCGGGTTCGTAGCCGGGTACGGCGCACGCGAGCTGATCTCGCGCCGGCGGCGGCGATCCGCCCCGCGCGCTCACGTTCGTGCGCCGCAGGTTCGCGCCGCGAATGACGACAGCTCCGCCTCCGGCTGGTATCGGCGGACCGGCACGCAGGATGCCGTTCACGCCATCCCGCCACCCGACGAACTCGACGGCGCCGTTCGCGACCTGCTCGGCGAGCTCAGCCGGCGCACCGCCAACCCGCCACCCGCCCCGCACCGCCGCCGGCAGTGAGCCGGAATGCCGGGCCGCATCGCCGAGATCGGCGCCGCTGGCCTGCCGGTGTTTTGCGCGACGAGTTAATTCAAAATTCGGAAATGGCGTAACCCGTTGATCCGGCTTGCCTCGGCTACTTTGCATGGGGTTGTTTTCGACATTTTTGTGAGGCGGTCCCGGAGGACAGCAGAATGTCGACAATCGTTCACACCTGGCAGAGTTCAGGAGGCAGGATGGTGGACGCACAAGGGATCGAACCTTGGACCTCTCCCGTGTGAAGGGAACGCTCTCCCGCTGAGCTATGCGTCCGGGATGTGACGTGCCAAAGGCCGCTGGTCGGCGGCCGGTCGAGTGTGGCGCTTCGTCAGAGCGTGCGATTTACGAAGTGCCGGGCAGGGGTGTCAAGCCAAGACCTGCGGGAATCAGGCCCCTTGCTGGCGGGCGCGGGAGGCGTGTGACTGCAGCGCCCGGATGCGCTCGGCGAGCGTGCCGCCGCCCTCGGGCATCCCGCTGCCCGGCGAGGCGCCGTTGGCGGGCTTGGCCGCCGCCTTGCCCGGCACCGTCGGCTCCGCCGCCAGCATGGCCTCGATCGCCGAATTCGGGCCCTCGAGCTGGATCGCGAGCTTGGCCACCTCGGCGGCAATGTCGTTGATGCGCTCGCGCAGCAGCGCATTCTCCATCCGCTCGGTCGCCCAGGAGCTCTCGGCCTGCTGCTGGATCGCGTTGATGTCGCGCTGCAGCTTGCCGCGTTCGTCGCTGACGGTGCGCAGCTGCTCCTCGACTTGAGCCTTCTCTTGGCGCAGCTTGTCGAGCGCGGAGGATTTGCCGCCGCCCACTGCTGCGATCTCCTCGCGCAGCTCCTGCACCGTCCGCTCGGCGGCGGCGTTGGCCTGCTTCAACTGGCCGTTCTCGAATTCGCGCTCGGCAAGCAGCTTGCCCTGGGTCGCAAGCCGCGTTTCGAGGTCGTTGACCCGGTTGCCGAGCATCTCGGCTTCCTTGACCTGGGCGACGAGCTGGCGGTCGAGATCGGTGACGCGCTGGCTCAGATTCTCGACCCGGCCGCGTGCGTCGGTGAGATCGCGCGTCGCGGTTTCCGACTGGTTGCGCTCCTGGGCGAGGCGGGCTTCGGTTGCCGCGAATTCCCTGGCGGCATCGCCGACCCGGTTCTTCAGCTCCTCGACCTGGGTCCGCACCGCGACCAGTTCGATCTGGCGGCTGTCGGCGGTCATCGCGCGGTCGTTGAGCTCGGCGTTGATCTTGCCGAGCTCGCCCTGCTTGTCGGTCAGCGCCTGCTCGGCGTTGCGCAACAGCTCGGTCTTGGCCGAGAACTCTTCCTCGGTGGCGCGAAGCTGATCCTTCATCGCCTTTTCGCGCGCTTCCAGCGCGAAGATCGCGGCGTTCTTCTCGCCGAGCTCGATCTTCATGCGGTTGATCGCATCGGTCTTCTTGCCGAGCTCGGCGAGCTGGCTCGTGGTCTTGCTCTTGAGCTGGTCGACGCTCATCTCGAGCCGGCGAGCCGACATGGCGAATTCGGCGCGGAGCTGGTCCTTGTCGGCCTGGATCTCGGCCATCGACAGCGGGGTGGCCGCCTCCATGCGGCGCGTGGTCAGCCGTACCGCCCGGTTGTGCACCAGCGGAACGATCATCAGGCCGCACAGCATCGAGATCAGGAAACCGATCGCCGCGTACATGATCGGCTCGATCATGAAGGGTCACTCCAAGAAAAGAAGGAATTTGTTAATCACAATGCCACGGCGGGCCAGCCAAAGGCCAGCCCGATTGCCGCGTTAACCTGAATTGCTAACCGTGCCGGAGCGCCGGCCTCATCACCCGATCAGGGCTGCGACCTCGCGCTTCGTTCCGATTGAATCGGATCGAGGCTCCAGATTCTGTCCTGACGCGTCTTCTTGATGCGAACCGGCGTCCGCTCGGCTGGAAACGCTCTAGAACGGGTTCCAGGTCGCGCGCGGGGTGAATTTGAGATAGCCGACGCTGGCGCCGAGCCGCAAGCCGATGCCCGAGCGAATCGGGACCAGCACGATGTTGTTGGCGGTCAGCGCCGTCATGCCGAAGCCGCCGACGATATAGGCCGAGCCGTCGATGCCGACGAAGCGCTGATAGATCGCCTGGGTCGAAGGCAGGTTGTAGACCAGCGTCATGGTCCTCGCGCCGTCGCCGCCCCAGTCGAAGCCGACCGAGGGACCCTGCCAGTAGACCCTGAGGTCGCCGGCGTTCTTGGTGTAGAGCGTGCCTTCGCCATAGCGCAGCCCGGCCACGAAGGCGCCGGAGCCTTCCTCGCCGAGCACATAACCATTGGGCAGGCCCCACTGGCTGACGGCGCGCTCGATGACCGAGGCGAGTCCGCGCGAGACATTGCCGAAGAACTTGTGTCCGGCATTGACCAGTTCGTCGGGCCCGTAAGTATACGGGGTCGGCTCACGCTGTGGCGGCGGATATTGCGGTGGCGGGCCCTGCTGCGCGGACGCCCCTGCGCTCCAGCACATCAGCGCGGCAAACGCGACCGCGGCAAGGCGTGATGCGAAAGTCATTAAGAACCCCTGCTATCGAAATCCGGGCGCTGCCCTTTAACCTGATGCCAACAGGCACGGCTCTAGGTTGCGCCCGGTGTCCCCTCGACTCGGATGTTATCGGTATCAACTATGACGGCACAACGGCAGGAAAGATATGGATCGTGCCGGGGGATGGCGTTTTTCGGCCTGTTGGCGGGCATTTTGGCGGCCATCTGGCCGTCCTTGCCTGTTCAGGCCATCACAACCGAGCGCGTGGTGACGAACCGCTACTCCGGATTGGCGATCGAGGGATTCGACCCCGTCGCCTATTTCACCGACGCCGCCGCCACCCAGGGGCGGCCGGAATTCGAGGCCGCAGAGAACGGCGTGGTCTGGCGTTTCCGCAACGAGGGCAACCGCGCCTCGTTCGTGGCGCATCCCGAAATCTATGGCCCGCAATTCGGCGGTTACGATCCGACCGATCTGGTGCGGGGCGTCACCTGCGCGGGCAATCCGCGATTCTGGGCCGTGGTCGGGAATAGGCTTTACCTGTTCAACCGGGAACGCAGCCGTGACGCGTTCGCCGCCGATCCCGCGCGCTTTTTGAAGGAAGCCGCGGCGCGTTGGCCGGAGCTGGAAGACAATCTCGCGCAGTGATTACGGCGCCGCGGCCGGATCGCCCCAGGCAATGAATTCCGGCACCAGGAAGTCTTCGCGGCCGAGCCCGAAATGCAACGGGCTGCCGTTCGAATCGGTGACCTTGCCGCCGGCCGCAACGACGACTGCGTGCCCGGCCGCCACATCCCATTCCGATGTCGGCGACAGGCGGGGATAGATATCGACTTCGCCCTCGGCGACGCGGCCGAATTTGACGGCCGAGCCCAGTACGGCGCGGACCGCGCCGCCGCGCGCGTCGATGAAGGCTTCGGTGCGCGCATCGCCATGCGAGCGGCTCACTGCCACCGTCCATGGCGCGCCGCGCGGCGGGCAGGGACGGGTCTTGATCGGCACCGCCTGCGAAACCGCGCCGCCCTGCAGCGTCAACCGCTCCGCGCCCTTGCCGACGATGCCGCGCCAGATCAGGCCGAGCGCCGGTGCGCCGACGATGCCGAGCAGCGGCACGCCTTGCGTGACCAGCGCCACATTGACGGTGAATTCATTGCGGCCGGCGACGAACTCCTTGGTACCGTCGAGCGGATCGATCAGAAAGAAACTGTCCTTGTAAGGCGGCGTCGCCAGCTGGACGCGCTCCTCCGACAGCAGCGACACCTGCGGCGCGAGCCGCGTCAACCCTTCGACGATGATGTGGTCGGCGGCGAGATCGGCCTCGGTAACCGGCGAACCGTCGCTCTTGCCGGTCACATTCATCGCGGAACGATTGACGGCAAGAATTGCCTCGCCGGCGCGGATCACAAGTTCGGTCAGCGATTCGAGCAGCGTGGCGGCAGTCTCGCACCCGATCAGGGACGGTTCTGCCTTATTCATGTGCGGGTCTCATGTCAGCGGGTCGCATATCCTGTTTGTGTTCCCTTATCAGTCTTGCCGCAAGCTGGCAGCATCCGTCTGCGCGGTGTATCAAGCCCACAGGCATGCGTGATTCGCACTCCTCGGTCGGCGTGCGGCTTTCCAGGAAACAATTGATGTCTGGCACTTCGTCTCCCGGTCCCGCTCCCGACGCGCTCGAACTCGCGGCGCTCTTGTGCTCGCGGGTCTGTCACGATCTCATCAGTCCGGTCGGCGCGATCGTCAATGGGCTTGAGGTCCTTGACGACAATCCCAAGCCCGAAGACCGCGACTTCGCGCTCGATTTGATTCGCAAGAGCGCCAAGACCGCTTCGGCGCGGCTGCAGTTCTGCCGGTTGGCGTTCGGCGCGGCCGGTTCCTCCGGCGCGCAGATCGACCTCGGCGATGCCCAGAACATGGCGAAGGGGCATATCGAGGACGGCAAGGTGACGCTGACCTGGAATCTGCCGCGGCTGCTGTTGCCCAAGAACCGGGTCAAGCTGCTCTTGAACATGCTGGTCATTGCGCAGCAGACCATTCCGCGCGGCGGCACGCTCACCATTGACCCGGTCGGCGAAGGCGAGGCGATGAGCTTCCGCATCACGGCCGCGGGCCTCAATGCGCGCGTGCCGCAGAACATCGTCGATCTCCTGAATGCAACCTCGCCGAACACGGTCGATGCGCATGCGGTGCAACCGCACTACACCCGCCTGCTGGCGGAAGCCTGCGGGCTGAAGGTGACGCTCGCGCTCGACGGCGACAAGGTCATCATTGCCGCGGCCTGACCGCGGCCGCGCCGATATCATTAATCAAAGGTTACGACCGGCCGCGCGATTCGATCGCGCGGCCTTATCTCTTTGTTGATCCCGTTCCTTTCCATTTGCTCAACCAAACTTAAACGCTTTGCGGAGAAGCTGACCTGAGTTCCGTCAGGCGCGTCGATGTTGCGCGCCGCTGCGTTTTCGGCGTTTTTCGAAGGTTGGTTTCATGGACGATCTGTTGCGCGAGTTCCTGACGGAGAGCAGCGAGAGCCTGGATACGGTCGACAACCAGCTGGTGCAGTTCGAGCAGGATCCGAACAACGCGAAAATCCTGGATAACATCTTCCGGCTGGTGCACACCATCAAGGGCACCTGCGGCTTCCTCGGGCTGCCGCGGCTCGAGGCGCTGGCGCATGCCGGCGAGACCTTGATGGGCAAGTTCCGCGACGGCATGCCGGTGACGGCGGAAGCCGTGACGCTGATCCTGTCCTCGATCGACCGCATCAAGGAGATCCTCGGCGGGCTCGAGGCGACCGAGGCCGAGCCCGAGGGCAACGACCGCGATCTGATCGATCAGCTGGAAGCGATGGTCGAGCACGGCATGGCGGCGATGTCCGATTCGACGCAGTCGATATCGTCAGGCTCGACGCAGTCGATGCCGGCTGCTGCCGAGGAAGACGTGCCGGTCGTCGAAGCTCCGTCGGTGCAGGCCAACATGACCGAAGGCACGCTGGTGGTGCAGACGCTGGAGCGTCCGCTGCGTCCGGGCGAGGTCTCGCTCGACGAGCTCGAGCGCGCCTTCCGCGAGACCGAGACCGAAGTCGCCGCACCGGCGCCGGCCGTGAAGCCTGCACCTGCTGCCGCCGCCGAGCCGGCTGAGGCTGTGAAGAAGCCGGCCCGCAAGGCCGCCGGTGAGGAGGTCCAGGAAGGCGACAAGATCGCCAACCAGTCGATCCGGGTCAATGTCGACACCCTCGAACACCTGATGACCATGGTCTCCGAGCTGGTCCTGACCCGCAACCAGCTGCTGGAGATCTCCCGCCGCAACGAGGACACCGAGTTCAAGGTGCCGCTGCAGCGGCTCTCCAACGTCACCGCCGAGCTGCAGGAAGGCGTCATGAAGACGCGCATGCAGCCGATCGGCAATGCCTGGCAGAAGCTGCCGCGCATCGTCCGCGACCTCTCCGGCGAACTCGGCAAGCAGATCGAGCTCGAGATGCACGGCGCCGACACCGAGCTCGACCGCCAGGTGCTCGACCTGATCAAGGATCCGCTGACGCACATGGTGCGCAACTCCGCCGATCACGGGCTGGAGACCACCGCCGAGCGCCTCGCAGCCGGCAAGCCGGAACAGGGCACCATTCGCCTCTCCGCCTACCACGAAGGCGGCCACATCATCATCTGCATCGCCGACAATGGCCGCGGGCTCAACACCGAGCGGATCAAGGCCAAGGCGCTCCAGAACGGTCTCGTCACCGAGGCCGAACTCGAGAAGATGACCGAGGCCCAGATCCACAAGTTCATCTTCGCGCCGGGCTTCTCGACCGCCGCCCAAGTCACCTCGGTGTCCGGCCGCGGCGTCGGCATGGACGTGGTGCGCACCAATATCGACCAGATCGGCGGCACCATCGACATCAAGAGCGTGGCCGGCGAGGGCGCCTCGGTCACCATCAAGATCCCGCTGACCTTGGCGATCGTCTCCGCTTTGATCGTGGAAGCCGGCGGCGACCGCTTTGCGATTCCCCAATTGTCTGTCGTCGAGCTGGTGCGGGCCCGCGCCAACTCCGAGCACCGCATCGAGCGCATCAAGGACACCGCGGTCTTGCGCCTGCGCAACAAGCTGCTGCCGCTGATCCACCTCAAGAAGCTCTTGAAGATCGACGACGGCGCGACGACTACGGATGCCGAGAATGGTTTCATCGTGGTCACTCAGGTGGGCAGCCAGACCTTCGGCATCGTGGTCGACGGCGTGTTCCACACCGAGGAGATCGTGGTCAAGCCGATGTCGACCAAGCTGCGGCACATCGACATGTTCTCCGGCAACACCATCTTGGGCGATGGCGCCGTGATCATGATCATCGACCCCAACGGGATCGCAAAAGCGCTCGGCGCGTCCGGCTCCTCGGCCCATGACCTCGCCGACGACAATGCGAACGCCCATTCGGCGAGCGGCGAGCAGCTGACCTCGCTGCTGGTGTTCCGCGCCGGCTCCTCGCAGCCCAAGGCGGTGCCGCTCGGCCTCGTCACCCGGCTGGAGGAGATCGCAACCGACAAGATCGAACTCTCGAACGGCCGCTACATGGTGCAGTACCGCGAGCAGCTGATGCCGCTGGTGCAGATGGCCGGGGTCGAGGTGCAGTCGCAGGGCTCGCAGCCGATCCTGGTGTTCGCCGACGACGGCCGCTCGATGGGGCTCGTGGTCGACGAGATCATCGACATCGTCGAGGAGCGGCTCAACATCGAGGTCGCGGGTTCGCAGGACGGCATTTTGGGTTCGGCCGTGATCAAGGGGCAGGCCACCGAGGTGATCGACGTCGGCCACTTCCTGCCGATGGCGTTCGCCGACTGGTTCTCGCGCAAGGAGATGCGCCCGTCGACCTCGGCGCAGTCGGTGCTGCTGGTCGATGACTCAGCGTTCTTCCGCAACATGCTGGCGCCGGTGCTCAAAGCCGCCGGCTACAAGGTCAGGACCGCGGGCGGCGCGCAGGAAGGGCTCGCGGCGCTGCGTTCGGGACAGAGCTTCGACGTCGTGCTGACCGACATCGAGATGCCCGAGATGAACGGCTTTGAGTTCGCCGAGAACATCCGAAGCGACCACAATCTGATCGGGCTGCCGATCATCGCGCTGTCGGCGATGGTGTCGCCGGCGGCGATCGAGCGCGGCCGGCAGGCCGGCTTCCACGACTATGTCGCCAAGTTTGACCGTCCCGGGCTGATCGCGGCGCTGAAGGAGCAGACCGCCGAACTGCGCCGCGCCGCGTGACCGGATGCAAGGAAACGAATTGATGACCAGCAAGAGCGAGACCAGTGAAGGCGCCATGGCCGAATACGTCACCGCCGTGATCGGCGGGCAGCTGTTCGGCCTGCCGATCTCGCGGGTGCAGGACGTGTTCATGCCGGAGCGGCTGACGCGGGTGCCGCTGGCCTCCAGTGAGATCGCCGGCGTGCTCAATCTGCGCGGCCGCATCGTCACCGTGGTCGACATGCGCGCCCGGCTCGGGCTGCCGAAGGCCGACGACGGTAAGCCTCCGATGGCGGTCGGCGTCGACCAGCGCGGCGAATCCTATGGCTTGTTGATCGACCAGATCGGCGAGGTGCTGCGGCTCTCCGAAAACAGCCGCGAGGACAACCCGGTCAACCTCGATCCCCGCATGGCCAAGCTCGCCGGCGGCGTCCACCGCCTCGACGGCCAGCTCATGGTCGTCCTCGATGTCGATCGCGTGCTCGAACTGGTGCCCGATGCCAAAGCGGCGTGAACAGCGCCGCCCGAACTGAAGAACTGAAACATCCCACCGGGGATGAGGAAGTAGAGGTCGCAGATGAGAACGTGTCTTGTTGTCGATGACTCAAGCGTCATTCGCAAGGTCGCCCGCCGCATCCTGGAAGGGCTCGACTTCCAGATCGTCGAGGCCGAGGACGGCGCCAAGGCGCTCGAGGCCTGCAAGCGCGCGATGCCGGAAGCCGTGCTGCTCGACTGGAACATGCCGGTCATGGACGGCTACGAGTTTCTCGGCAATCTCCGCCGCATGCCCGGCGGCGATCAGCCCAAGGTCGTGTTCTGCACCACCGAGAATGACGTCGCGCATATCGCACGCGCGCTGCATGCCGGTGCCAACGAATACATCATGAAGCCGTTCGACCGGGACATCGTCACCGCGAAGTTCCAGGAAGTCGGACTCATTTAGAGCATGATCCGGAAAAGTGGGAACCGGTTTTCCGAGAAGACCATGCTGACTTAGATTCTTCGTTCGATCCGGCGGCAGAAGCCTTCGGCTCAACGGTTGTTGTGCGTCGTGTTGCGTCGCTGGTGAAGTCATGAGTGTTGCGTTGACAAGTACTGCGGTCCCGACATCGACCCGTTCCGACAAGGTGCGGGTGATGGTGGTCGACGATTCCGTGGTGATCCGCGGGATGATCTCGCGCTGGATCGGCGCCGAGCCCGACATGGAGGTCGTCGCCTCGCTGCGCACCGGCCTCGACGCCGTCAATCAGCTCGAACGCATCAACCCCGATGTCGCGGTGCTCGATATCGAGATGCCCGACCTCGACGGCATCTCGGCGCTGCCGCAGCTGCTGGCGAAGAAGCGCGATCTCGTCGTCATCATGGCCTCCACGCTGACTCGCCGCAACGCGGAGATCAGCCTGAAGGCTCTCTCGCTCGGTGCGTCCGACTACATTCCGAAGCCGGAAAGCACGCGCGAGGCCACCGCCGCGGAAACCTTCCGCCACGACCTGATCCAGAAGATCCGTCATCTCGGCGCCAGGGCGCGGCGCAGCCCGGTGCACACGACGGCAAGCCCGCCGCTTGCGCCCGGTCATGACAGATCGCGTCCGCTGACTCCCGCTGCCGCGCACACGGCGCCGGCCCAGGCCACGCGCCGTTCGTTCGGCCTGCTGCCGCCCAAGGTGCTGCTGATCGGCTCGTCGACCGGCGGCCCGCAGGCGCTGATGTCGCTGGTCGCCGAGATCGGTCCGGTGATCGATCGCTTCCCGGTGCTGATCACCCAGCACATGCCGCCGACCTTCACGACCATTCTCGCCGAGCATCTGGCGCGCACCAGCAAGCGGCCGGCGCATGAGGGGATCGACGGCGAGAGCATCAAGCCGGGCCATATCTATCTGGCGCCCGGCGGGCGCCACATGCGCGTCGCCCGCCACGGCGTCGATGCCACGATCGCGCTCGACGACGGGCCGCCGGTCAATTTCTGCAAGCCCGCGGTGGATCCGATGTTCACCTCCGCGATCGATGTCTGGCAGGGCAGCATCATGTCGGTGATCTTGACCGGCATGGGCTCCGACGGCATGCGCGGCGGCAAGGACGTCGTCGCCGCCGGCGGCAGCGTGATCGCGCAGGACGAAGCAACCAGCGTGGTGTGGGGCATGCCCGGTGCCGCGGTCAATGCCGGCATCTGCGCCGCGGTGCTGCCGCTCAATCAGATCGCACCGAAGCTTGTTCGGGTATTTGCGGGAGACCGTTCGTGACGCCGCTGGACTACGAGTATCTGCGTAAGCTGCTGAAGGAGCGTTCCGGCCTCGATCTCTCCGCCGACAAGCAGTATCTGGTCGAGAGCCGCCTGCTGCCGTTGGCGCGCCGGTCGAACCTCGCCGGGATTCCCGAGCTGGTGCAGCGGATGAAGGGCGGCGCAGAGCTGCTGACATCCGAGGTGGTCGAAGCGATGACCACCAACGAGACCTTCTTCTTTCGCGACAAGATCCCGTTCGACCATCTGAAGGAAGCGGTGCTGCCCGCGCTCGCGCAGGCGCGCGCGGCGCGCCGCAGCTTGCGCATCTGGTGCGCGGCGTCGTCGACCGGGCAGGAGCCGTATTCGATCGCGATGCTGCTGAAGGAGATGACTGCGCTGTTTGCCGGCTGGCGCATCGAGATCATCGCCACCGACCTGTCGCAGGCGGTGCTCGAAAAGGCCAAGGCCGGCCTGTTCAGCCAGTTCGAGGTGCAGCGCGGCCTGCCGATCCAGCTGCTGGTCAAGTATTTCGTGCAGAAGGGCGAGCTCTGGCAGCTCAACGCCGATATCCGCGGCATGGTGCAGCACCGCCAGCTCAATCTGTTGCAGGACGTCTCGCATCTCGGCACCTTCGACGTGATCTTCTGCCGCAACGTGCTGATCTATTTCGATCAGCAGACCAAGGCCGGTATCTTCGGCAAGGTGTCCCGGATGCTCGAGCCCGACGGCGTGCTGGCGCTTGGCGCGGCGGAATCCGTGGTCGGCATCACCAACCTGTTCAGGCCATATCCCGACCGGCGCGGGCTCTATCAGCCGAGCGTCGCCCCGGTCGCGCGCGCCGGCGCCGCGCTGCATGTGCTGAAGGCGGTTGCGTCCGCTGCGCGGTGAGACGAGATACCCCGCTCTAACTCCGTCACCCTGAGGAGCCGCGAAGCGGCGTCTCGAAGGGTCGACGGCCATCAGCCGGGCCGTGCATCCTTCGAGGCTCGCAAGGGCTCGCACCTCAGGATGACGGCGACAGAGCCGCGTTCGTCTCAACGTTCATGAACTACAAAATCGCGTGCGGCAGGAAGCGCGAGGTGTTGCCGGTGATCGGATTCTCGTCTTCCCGAATCGAGAGTCCGCAGGGCGTGCCGTCAACCAGCCAGCTGCCGAGCACCGGATACTGCCCGGAAAAATTCGGCAGCGGCGCCAGCGCCTGGCGGATGAAGCCTTCGGCGCCGTAGGGGCCTTGCTCGGCGACCAGCGTGACGCCGGCGCTGACCAGCTCGACATTGGCGCCCTCGCGCGAATAGATCGGCTTGCGCACGAACGAGGTGCCGAGCTGGGCGGCCTGCGGGTCGTCCTCGAAATAGGCCGGCAGCAGATTGGGGTGGTTCGGGAACATCTCCCAGAGCAGCGGCAGGATGCCCTTGTTGGAGAGGATCGCCTTCCATGGCGGCTCGATCCATTGCGTCGGCGCGGTCGAGAGGTTCTTGCCGAACGCGTCGTGGAACATCCACTCCCACGGATAGAGCTTGAACGCGAGCGCGATCGGGCGTTCGTCGAGGTCGACGAACTGACCGTCGTCGCGCAGTCCGATCTCCTCGATGTCGAGCAGCGTGGTCTTCAGCCCGGCCTGCGCCGCGGTGTCCTCGAGATAGGCGAGCGTGCCGGCGTCCTCGGGATTTCCGGTCAGTCCGGTGAGATGCAGCGGGTGGGTCGCGCCGATCCTCTTCCAGGCCTCGATCAGCCGGTCGTGGATCGAATTGAACTGGTCGGCGCGCTTCGGGATGATGTTGCGCGCAATCGCCTGTTCGAGCCAGGTCCATTGAAACACCGCGGCCTCGAAGATCGAGGTCGGCGTGTCGGCATTGTATTCGAGCAGCTTGGCCGGGCCGCGGCCGTCGAAGGTGAGATCGAGCCGGCCGTACAGGCTCGGATTGTTGCGGCGCCAGCTTGCCGCGATCAGATCCCAGAACGCCTCCGGTATCTTCAGCCGGCGCAGAGAGCGCTCATCCCTGACCGCGCGTCCGGCGAGCTCGAGGCACATCGCATCGATCTCGCCGGTCGGCGCCTCGATCGAGCGCTCGATCTCGTCCAGCGTGAAGGCGTAATAGGCTCGCTCGTCCCAGTACCGTTCGCCGTCGATGGTGTGGAAGGTGAAGCCGGCATTCTCGGCGGTCGTCCGCCAATCGTCGCGTTCGAGGCATGCGATGCGTTGCATGAGGGGAAACCGCGCTCGCTCGTCAGCCTGGTGTCAGCTTCCGCCATGCGACGGATCGTCGTCGCCGTAGCGGGCGATGGTGCGCGGCGCGCCGCCGAAGCCGCCGGAGGGCGACCGTTCCGCGGACTTTCGCTTCGCGTCGTGTCCTGCGTGGTGATGGTGGCTGCGGGCATGGCTTGTCGTCAGGCCGATCGACGCCGCGCCGATCGCGATACTTCCCATCAATTTCAGCCATACGCGGCGCGAGCGTTTCATGGACGCAATCCCTGCCTTGCCGTCTGCGGAGCGCGGAGTTTCCATCAGCTGCGTTCGCCGGGCAAGCGAAAGCGCGATGACACGGCGATGACACGGCAACATGCATCAGCCGCCGCTAAAGCCGAACGCATGCGCGAATGAACCGAAGCCGCCGCGGCTCACCGACGAGCTTGACGATGAGCTCGAGGAAGAGGAGGTGCCGCTCGACGAGGAGTTGCTGTTATAGAAGCTGCTGCGCGACGAGCCGCTGCTGCCGCCCGATCCGGACGATGAGCTGCGCGACGTGCAGTCAGCGCCGGGTTGTGGCGGGACCGGCGTGGCGACGCCCGGTGCGGTGACGCCCGGCGGCGTCGGCGGCACCGGCTGGCAATTCGGCCGCGGCATCAGCGCGTAGGCGCTGCCGCCGACCGCGAGCGTTCCCATCAAGAGCAGCGCGACGTGGTTGGAGCGCTTGGATGGCGCATCCGGCCGCGGCGGCGTCGGCACCGCCGGCACGACCGGTCGCCGTTTGCCGAAGTCCGGGTTCGGTTTGCGCGCCATGGTTTGGTTCAACGGCTCAGTAGATCATGCAGGCCGCGTTCAGCGCGCCTGCGGCCAGCGAGGACAGCCCGAGCCAGATCGCCGGCGCCATTTCGCCGGAGGCGATCCGCCCCGACAGGTTCGGCACCGGGATCTTCACGATGTAATAGACGATGATCTGCACGATCAGCGCGATGATGCTCCAGATCAGGCAGTCCACCACATTGGCGGAGTGGGCGATCGCGCTGACCACCGGCAGCACGAAGCCGAGCAGGCTTAAGCCCAGCGCAATCGCCGCCGCCGGATCGTTGTCGCGGATCAGCTGGAATTCGTCATGCGGGGTGACGCGCGTGTAGACGAAGAGGTAGGCGACCACGGCGATCAGCGCCGTGCAGAAATAGACCAGGAACGCCGGCAGGCCGGCGAGGGATTGCAGGATCATGTCGGGGCGGTCCGGGAGTTCGTCGGGATTCGCGCGAGGCAGGATTGCACGTTCCCTTGGTCGGCGCATGCCGACAGCCGGTTCAATCCCAAACAAAAACCCCGCCATTTGCGGCGGGGTTCAGGTCGAAAGGAGCGAACCTTGCGGTTCTCTGCGGGCCCGGAAGGTCAGGCGGGAATGCGCTCGTCGGCCTCGTGCGGCTCGCGCAGCACGTAGCCGCGGCCCCACACGGTCTCGATGAAGTTGCGGCCTTCGGAGGCGTTGGCGAGCTTCTTGCGGAGCTTGCAGATGAAGACGTCGATGATCTTCAGCTCCGGCTCGTCCATGCCGCCGTAGAGATGGTTGAGGAACATTTCCTTGGTGAGGGTGGTGCCCTTGCGGAGCGAGAGCAGCTCCAGCATCTGGTATTCCTTGCCGGTCAGATGCACGCGCTGGCCGCCGACCTCGACCGTCTTGGTGTCGAGATTGACCACGAGATCGCCGGTCTGGATGACCGATTGGGCGTGCCCCTTGGAGCGGCGCACGATCGCGTGGATGCGGGCAACCAGCTCGTCCTTGTGGAAGGGCTTGGTCATGTAGTCGTCGGCGCCGACGCCGAGACCCTTGACCTTGTCCTCGATGCCGGCGAGGCCGGAGAGGATCAGAATGGGAGTCTTGATCTTCGAAACCCGGAGCTGCTTGAGCACGTCGTAGCCGGACATGTCGGGCAGGTTGAGGTCGAGCAGGATGATGTCGTAGTCGTAAAGCTTGCCGAGATCGACACCTTCTTCGCCGAGGTCCGTCGTGTAGACGTTGAAACTCTCGGATTTGAGCATCAATTCGATCGACTGCGCGACGGCGCTATCATCTTCAATCAGCAAAACGCGCATGCCAGTCCCCTATAGTCGCCGCTCCGGGCGTCAGGTCGGCCGCACTTGCGGCACTCACAAAACGCCTTTGAACAACTGATTCGGATCCTGACGAGATATGGTTAACAAAAACTGATTCCTCGACGCAAGCTCTAACCGTGCAATTTTTGTCGAATCGCCCTAAGATATTGCGTAGAAGAAGCTTTTCCTAACCGCGCTCGTTCAGTTTCCACATTAAGAGCCGGGCCTAACCGACTCTCGCGACTCGCCCTTCTTCTGATGGGCAAGCGACCTCAGTCACCAAAGACAGTGACGCAATGATTAATGATGCGGGTAAACACGAAGTTAAGCGGCCGGAGCAAAAAAGCGGAAACTTAAGGTTTTCGCAATGAAGGCGCTCGCGGAGCAGATCGGCGACATCGACGGCGTCAATATTTATGGCCGCGTGGTCGGCGTCCGCGGGCTGATGGTCGAGATCGCGGGCCCCATTCACGCGATGTCGGTCGGCGCCCGCATCGTGATCGACGTCGGCGCGGGCCGCTTCATTCCCGCCGAGGTGATCGGCTTCTCCGGCGAGAACGCGGTGGTGATGCCGTTCGGCGGATTAGATGGCGTGAGGCGCGGTTGCCGCGCGGTGATCGCCAATGCGGCGAGCCAGGTGCGGCCGTCGCCGGCCTGGCTTGGCCGCGTCGTCAACGCGATGGGCGAGCCGATCGACGGCAAGGGCCCGCTGGTGCAGGGCGCCTCGCCGATGTCCTACCGCAACTCGCCGCCGCCGGCGCATTCGCGCAAGCGGGTCGGTCCGCCGCTCGATCTCGGCGTGCGCGGTCTCAATACTTTCCTGACCTGCTGCCGCGGCCAGCGGCTCGGCATCTTCGCCGGCTCCGGCGTCGGCAAGTCGGTGCTGCTGTCGATGCTGGCGCGCAATGTCGATGCCGCGATCTCGGTGATCGGGCTGATCGGCGAACGCGGCCGCGAGGTGCAGGAATTCCTCCAGGAGGATCTCGGCGAGGAGGGGCTGGCGCGCTCGGTCGTGGTGGTCGCGACCTCGGACGAGCCGGCGCTGATGCGGCGCCAGGCAGCGTATCTGACGCTCGCCATCGCGGAATATTTCCGCGACGAGGACCAGGATGTGCTGTGCCTGATGGACTCGGTGACGCGCTTTGCGATGGCGCAGCGCGAGATCGGCCTCTCGGCGGGCGAGCCGCCGACCGCCAAGGGCTACACGCCGACCGTGTTCACCGAATTGCCGAAGCTGCTCGAGCGGGCAGGGCCGGGCACCGGCGACGGCACCATCACCGCGATTTTCACGGTGCTGGTCGACGGCGACGATCACAATGAGCCGATCGCGGATGCGGTGCGCGGCATCCTCGACGGCCATATCGTGATGCAGCGGGCGATCGCCGAGCGCGGCCGCTATCCCGCGGTCAACATCCTCAAGTCGGTGTCGCGCACCATGCCGCGGTCGGCCGACCCCGACTTCCTGCCCTACATCAACAAGGCGCGGCAGGTGATGGCGACCTATGCCGACATGGAGGAATTGATCCGGCTCGGGGCCTACCGGCCGGGTTCCAGCGCGGAGGTCGACGAGGCGATCCGGCTGCATGAGCCACTCGAGGCCTACCTGCGCCAGGCCAAGGACGAGTCCACCAGCCTTCCCGACGGCTACCGGCAACTGGCTCAAATCCTGTCGGGTTTGGAAACGGAACGCTAACTTTGTCGGGCCATCATCACCGGCACACCATAGCTATGCCGGCGGGGCCCAGCGGGGAGCCGGCTCTGTCCCGCGTTCAGATTTGGGACTTCTGGGGAGTATGAGTCGATGAAGTCACGTGAAACGCTGATTCGCCTGAAGAAATTTCAGGTCGACGAGAAGCGCCGTCGGGTTACCCAGATCGAAGGCATGATCGCCGACTTCCAGCGCATGTCGGTCGAGCTCGAGCGCGAGATCCAGACCGAGCAGGAGCGCGCCGGGATCAACGACCCCACGCACTTCGCCTATCCGACCTATGCCAAGGCCGCGATCCAGCGCCGCGAGAACCTGACCCGTTCGGCCGACGAACTGCGCGCCCAGCTCGACGACGCCAAGGCGCTGCTGTCGGAGGCATTCGAGGAATTGAAGAAGGTCGAGTTGCTCGACGAGCGCGACCAGGCGCGCGAACGCGCGGAGGAGAGCGCTCGCGAACAAGCCGACATGGATTCGATCGGCCTGATGCGGGCCCGTCTCGGCGTCATCGCCTGAACCCTCGCTCCCTCCGCTGACCAGATTGAGAGCCCGGGCCGATCGCCCGGGCTTTTTGCTGGGCGCTGTCCACAAGCCGCCGACTTGCCGGCCACTTGTTAGCCCCTTGGCGGATCGTGGTGTCCCAAAATATGCTACCACCGGTCAGGACGGATGATCGGCAGCACGGTGGCAATGAGGCGATGGGGGATCGGGGCTTGGAGGGCGCAAGATGCTGACGCCGGCTGAGCTGGTCTGGCTGATCGCCGCCGTCGCCAAGGGGGATGAGGCCGCCTTCGAGCGGCTGTACGCCGCGACCCGCTCGAAACTCTTCGGCGTCGTGCTCCGTATCTTGCGGCGACAGGACCTCGCCGAGGAGGTCATTCAGGAGGCTTACGTCAAGATCTGGAACAGCGCCGGGCAGTTCAACCCAGCCCTGTCATCCCCGATCACGTGGATGACGTCGATCGCGCGCAACCGCGCCATTGACGTGGTGCGCAAGCGCGGCGAGGCCTCGCTGGAGGAAGAGCCGGCGGCGATGGAGGTCGCAGCCGACCAGCCCGATCCACTGGCGCGACGGGAGATGACGGAAGAGTTGAAGCGATTGCTGGAGTGCGTCGGTCGTTTGGAGCCGGATCGTCAGAAGCTCGTGCTGCTCGCCTATTACAACGGCTGGAGCCGCGAGCAACTCGCCGCAAAGTTCGAGACGCCGGTGAACACGGTGAAGACCTGGCTGCGCCGCAGCCTGATGGATATCCGGGAGTGTCTTGGACTCTGATTGATGGCCTATAGCGAAGACCATATCGCGCTCGCCGCGGAATATGCGCTCGGTACGCTCGATGCCGAGGAGCGCGCGCAGGTCGAGACCATGATGGTCGTCGACAGCGAGTTCGCAGCCCTGGTGCAGGCCTGGCAGTTCAGGCTCGGGCCGCTGAATCAGATGGTCGGCCTGGTCGAGCCGCGTCCGGCGGTTTGGGACAACATCAAGGCGGCGATCGGCCACACGAGCGCGCCGCAGGCGCCGCTGGTGCTGCCGGAGACGCCGGCCACGACGGTAACGCCGCCGCCTTCGCCAATCACGGACGATCCCGAATTCGGCTCGGCGTTCGATCCGGAGCCTGCGCAGTCGCCCGAGCCCCGGAGGCTGCCCGAGGCCCGACCGCCGCGGGTCATCTTCGACGAGCGCAACGTGACCGCGCTGACGGGCCGCGTCAAACGCTGGCGCGGCATCGCGTCGGCCGCGACCGCGATCGCGGCCGCGCTGCTGGTGACGCTCGGCCTGCAGATCTACAAGCCCGACGCTCTGCCGAATGCGATCCGGCCGAAGCCGCGCATCCAGACCGTCGAAGTGAAGACGCCGGCGCCAGCGTTGACGCCGTCGGCGCAATATGTCGCGCTGCTGCAGGGGCCGAATGGCGGGCCGGCCTTCATCATGACCATCGACGGCGCCACCAAGAACTTCACCGTCCGCAAGGTCGGCGCCCCGTCGGAGCCCGGCAAAAGTTTCGAGCTCTGGCTGATCTCCGACAAGCTGCCGCAGCCGCGCTCGCTCGGCGTGATCGGCGCCGATGATTTCACCGCGCGGCCGGTGCTGTCGGGCTACGATTCTGACGTGATCAACGGCGCCACCTATGCGGTGACCGTCGAGCAGGCCGGCGGCTCGCCGAACGGCCAGCCGACCTCGGCGCCGATCTTCACCGGGAAGCTGATCGAGACCGTACCGGGCGCGTCGGGTTCGCCGCCGCGATAGGCCAGCCGCCCATCGTCAGAGGTTGCCGATGGTGGCCGCCCGTCCCATTGCGAGCGCAGCGAAGCAATGCACCCTTCCGCACGAGCGGTGACAGTGGATTGCTTCGCTGCGCTCGCAATGACGTGGATAAGATGTCGCGTCGGCCACCCGCAAAAAAAGAAAACGCCCGTGGGGAGCGGGCGTTTTCGATAGTCAACTTGGGGGTAGTTGGGGGTCTTAAATATCCACGCAGCGACTTTGGGGGGCTGTAAAGAACACTACGTGAATTCGTGAAACTCTCCTGTTAGCGGACCAGTGTTAGCGGACCAGCGAGTTGCTGGTGCTGGTGATCGCGACGGGCTTGCCGGCCTTCATGACCCGCGCCGTCTGCGTGTATCCCTCATCCGACGAATTATGTGCCGCGATGCCGAAGCCCGCGACCAGGATACCGGCGAACAACGCCACAACCACAATCTTCAGGTGCGTCATACGATCGGCGCTGTAGATCGAGTGGTTCATGGAAGTCTCCTGCCGCCTTCCTGCTCTCAGTAAATCTGTCGGTTCGGTCTGTTGTCCGGTTCAACGTCTCGTGCCCCGCTAACGTAGGATTTGCCGATTCCGTTCCCTAGAGGCCATCACAAGGCCGTGATGAGACGTGATCGGGCGCGATCAGAAATGACCCTTTGGTAATCCGAGACGCATTAAAGCTATTTAATATCAGTGTCTTGGGATTATGCTGGGATGCTGCATCCCAGATAGGGCCGTTCCGGCCTGTTCTGCATAAATCAGTTGCCTGTGGCGAGAAAGCACAGACGAAAACGCAAGTGATTTGCGGCCCCTAGCTCGTTTTCGCGCGAAGTGGACGCCCGGCTCGCGTGCAGAAAACGCTTCCGAACAAGTGACTCTAAACGCTGCCGACCGTCTTCAGCCGGGCCCTGGGATGGATCTCGGCTTGCGACAGGACGGTGGTCTGCGAGCGGAACCGTTCCACCAGTGAGCGAACGAACGGCCGGATCGCGGCCGACGTCACCAGGACCGGCGCCTCGCCCTCGCGCGCCGCCTGCTCGAAGGCGTTGCGCACGGCGGTCATGAACTCCGACAGTTTCGAGGGCTGCATCGCCAGGCTGCGGTCGTCGCCGGTGCCTACGATCGATTCCGCAAACGCCTGCTCCCAGCGCGCCGACAACGCGATCAGCGGCAAATAGCCGTTCGGCGAGGTGTTTTGCGCGCAGATCTGGCGGGCCAGCCGGGCACGGACGTGCTCGACCATGGTGGCCGGATTGCGCGAGAACGCCAGCGCGTCGGCGATGCCTTCGAGGATGGTCGAGAGATCGCGGATCGAGATGCGCTCGGCGAGCAGCAATTGCAGCACGCGCTGGATGCCCGACACCGTGACCTGGCCCGGCACGATGTCCTTGATCAGCTCGCCTTGCTCCTTCGGCAGGTCCTTCAAGAGCTTCTGCACCTCGCCGTAGGACAACAGGTCCGCCATGTTGGTCTTGAGCAGCTCGGTCAGATGCGTCGACAGCACGGTCGCGGCGTCGACCACGGTGTAGCCCTTCAGCGCGGCCTCTTCCTTCAGGCCGGCGTCGACCCAGGTCGCCGGCAGGCCGAAGGTAGGCTCGATGGTGTGGATGCCGGGCAGTTGCACCTGGTTGCCGGCGGGGTCCATGACCATGAACTGGCTCGGCCAGATCTTGCCGGTGCCGGCGTCGACTTCCTTGATCTTGATGACGTAGCTGTTGGCTTCGAGCTGGACGTTGTCGAGGATGCGCACCGCCGGCATCACGAAACCCATCTCTATGGCCAGCGAGCGGCGCAGCGCCTTGATCTGCTCGGTCAGGCGGTCGGTGCCGTCGGGGCCGTTGACCAGCGGCAGCAGCGCGTAGCCGAGCTCGATCTTGAGGTCGTCGATCTTCAGCGCGGCGGCGATCGGCTCCTCCGCGGCCGCAGCGGCGGCGGCCGCGGCTGCAGCAGGGGCGGCGGCTGCTGCCGTTTCGGCCGCCTTCGCAGCCCGCTTCTGCTTGCGAGCGTTCCAGGCCAGCACCGCGGCGCCGGAGCCCAGCGCCAGGAACGGCAGCGTCGGAATGCCCGGCAGCAGCGCCAGCACCAGCATCACGCCGGCCGACATGCCGAGCGCCTGCGGATAGCCGGAGAGCTGGCGCATCAGCGCCTTGTCGGCGGCGCCGGTGATGCCGGCCTTGGAGACCAGGAGGCCGGCGGCGGTCGAGACGATCAGCGCGGGCACCTGGGTGACGAGGCCGTCGCCGACCGTCAGCACGGTGTAGGTGCGGGCGGCTTCGCTGAAGGAGAGGCCCTGCTGGGCGACGCCGATGATAATGCCGCCGACGATGTTGATGCCGACGATCAAAAGACCGGCGATGGCATCGCCGCGGACGAATTTCGAGGCACCGTCCATGGCGCCGAAGAAGCCGCTCTCGTCTTCCAGCGCCTTGCGGCGCTCCTTGGCGGCCTTCTCGTCGATCAGGCCGGCGGAGAGATCGGCGTCGATCGCCATCTGCTTGCCGGGCATCGAATCCAGCTGGAAGCGTGCCGCGACTTCGGCGATGCGGCCCGAACCCTTGGTGATGACCACGAAGTTCACGATCACCAGGATCGCGAACACGATGATGCCGATCACGAAGTTGCCGCCCATCACGAAGTTGCCGAACGCCTCGATGACGTGGCCGGCGGCCGCCGTGCCCTCATGGCCGTGGCTCAGGATCAGCCGGGTCGAGGCCATGTTCAGCGACAGCCGCAGCATGGTCGAGATCAGCAGGATGGTCGGAAACGACGAGAATTCCAGCGGCGCCTGGATGAACAGCGAGGTCATCAGGATCAGGATCGAGACCGTGATCGAGACCGCCAGGAAAAGGTCGAGCACGATCGAGGGCAGCGGCAGGATCAGCACCACCAGGATGGTGAGGACGCCGATCGCCAGCGCGATATCGCCGCGCTTCAGGATGTCGCCGATCTCGCCGAGGCTCGGCAATCCGCTCTTGCCTGCCGTGCCCTGACCCGCCGTGACGTCGACCATGGTAGCCGCTCTCCCCCGCGACTGGCGGCTGCGGCCGCCAAGCGTCTGCGCGACGGCCGCAGGGCCGCCGTTCCGAAAGTGAGGCACCGCGCTGGCGTTCACGGGGATCTCCGCCCGTTAGACGCGTTCGACGACACTCGACTTCACTCGGCAATTCTTGCCGGGTGTATGGTTAGCAAAGGGTTAATAAGGGCTTTCGCGCGACCGCACGGGTCGTCGCAGGCGCCGGCAGGGGGATTCGCGGCCGGAAGCAGGGGTGAGAGGGCCTCGTGGTCAAGATGCGCCGCCCTCACCATGAGGGTCCAGACCAGGATTTTGCCCCGCAACAACGCGTCATCCTGATGAGGAGCCCGCCAAAGGCGGGCGTCTCGAAGGATGGCCACGGATGAGGCCGCAGGCCTTGCGGCCTCTATCTGAGCGCACCGAGCACGACGCCCGATGCGGCGATGATGCCGAGCGTGATGACGCTGGCGCGCCACAAGAACTGCTGCCGGGCGGCGCGCCGGTCATGAAAGGCCAGCCAGTCGTGGACAAAGCCCGCGGGGATGTCGAACACCACCGCCGACTTGTTGCGACGGTGCGTTTCATGCTCGCAGTACATCGTCCGGACTGTCGGCACGCCCAGCCGCTCGAGCTCGCAGTGCCACTCCCAGGCATGCTTGCCGTTGGTCCAGCGATTTTCAAAGGGGATCACGTGTGATTCCATGACGAGCCTCCTGGCCCACCCTTGAACCTCACGCGACAAGTCTAGCCGATTTCATGGGCTGGCGCGAGATTGACGCCGCACCGGGGCTCGTGCCCGTGCGGCGCGATGGCGGTAACTCGTCCGGGCGCCATGGAGCGTCCCCGGCGGCCCTGCGCCGGGTCCGCCCGGCGGTGCAGGGGCCCGCTTTAGGCGGGCTCAGTCCAACTGCGCCAATGCGTCGGTTGAACATGGACGTGGTCATTTGAACCAACGACCCAGTCGGCGCCGTCCTTGTGGCAGGGGACCACGAGCGCATGGACCATTCCATCATAGTCCAGGACACAGACTTCGAGATCCCGGTCTGCTGGCGCAGTTGAAACGGGTAGCCATTCTGCGGGCAAGGTATGCATGATGTACCCTCCGATGAAATGCATGCGGTTCTCTCGGCGCGACGGCCGGGGCGTGGGGCATCTGGCTTGACGCCAGCACGCGAGCGTCTGTCGCTCGTCAGTTCCGTCACAAGCAGCGCTGCCGGCCTGCGACGCACAATCCACCGTCCGAACGATCTTGGCACGGATGACGAATGGCAAGTGTGAACCAGCTCGCACTGCTTTCAATCTTCTTCGACAGGATGATCGCCGTCGCGCGATCGATATTCCTACACGTCCGGACACTTTCTCAAGTCGTATGCACGAGCACGATCAGTCCCGCCACAATCAACGCGGCGCCGGCGGCATAGCTGAGGCGGTGGCCGACCGGGAGCAGCTTCTCGCAGGCGACGTAGACCGTGATGCCGACGATCCAGAGCAGGTTCATCACGCCGCCGACGAACAGCAATGCCATCAGGAACCAGCAGCAGCCGAGGCAGTAAAGGCCGTGCCGCAGCCCCATGCGCAGCGCACCGGCCGTGCCCGGTCGCCAGTGCCGGCTCAGGAACAGCACCGGGCTCTGGCAGTAGCGCAGGCAGGCTCGCTTGAGCGGCGTGAACTGGTAGAGCCCGGCCAGCAGCAGGACGCCGCTGGCGAGCGTCGCGCTGGTAGCAGCCATCGCCATCGACAAGAGTCCGGCGAGGTCGAGTTGCCATTGCGCCAGCGTCGCGGCGAGGCTGAAGCCGGCCCAGATCACGAGATAGCCGCACAGGAAGATCCAGGCCTCAGCGAGGGGAGAGGGCGTTGCCGATTGCTTGCGCTTCAGGGCGGCGAACAGCAACACCATCGGCGCGGCGCTCGAGATCATCATGGCGACCATCATCGTCAACCACATGACGAACACCAGCACGGCATAGGAAGGCGTCCATGGCGTCGGATCCATCGGCATATCAGCCATGCTCATGTCGATGCCGGCGCCGGCCAGGAGATAGGCCCAGGCCAGCGCCATCACCGCGGCGATGCCGCCTGCAAAGATCAGGCGGTCATGCCGCAGGACGTTTTCGAGCGCCGATGTCTCGCTCATGGTGGGATCCCAGCAGCCGAACGGCCGAACCGCGCCCGGCTGTGTCAGGCCGCGACGCCGTCCGGCGTCTGCACGACGTTGGCGAGCGAGCTGTGCGAGCCCTTGGTCTCGTACTTGATCGCCCCGGTCGAGCGGATGTTGGAGGAGGCCACCTCGGCCCCCCTATGCTCGAACCCCTCCGGCATCACGACCTGGATGCGATGCGGCGTGCCGGTGACAGGATTCTTGATCGGCTCGACCTCGGTCTCCAGCACGCCCTTGGCGACGAGCTTGGCGACGCGCCCGTTCTTGTCGAAGGAGAACTCGATCGGCACGAACACCGGATCATGGATCTTGGTCACGATCAGGCTGAAGATCTGGAACAGCGTGCCTTCGGCCGAATTCTTGCCGGACAGGATGTTGAACAGCGCTTCGCGCTGTTCCGCCGTGGCGCGCTCGTCGATGATCGGCTGCATCTGCCCGTTGCCCTCGTGAAGCGCGCCGGGAAAGTCGACGGTTGCCGCGAACACCAGGCCGTCGAGCTTGGTGCTGCCGAAATGCCCCTTGGTGATCCGCATGCCGACCATGCCTTTGCAGGAACCATGCGTCGGCAGCGCATTGAAATCGCAGGGGCAGCCAAATGCACAATTGCAGTTCTTGATCCATTCGCCTTCGAGACGCCAGTCAGAAGCCATGGCAAACCTCCATATGACTGTCGGTGATCAATGCAGGCGCTTCAGAATGCCTTCCGCTTCAAAAAAAACCGGATCAGTTCAAGTAGGCCGGGATCATAGCAGCAACCGGTCCGGCGGTACAGGAAGCGCTGACGCCCGATCGTCCAAACATCGCCGCGGCGGCGCACGGAGGCGCCGATCGGGGAGGGAGGACGGACCGGGATTGAACGTCCCAGCCTCGACGTCAGACGAAATACCGAGCAAGTCGCTTCGTGTCGGGGGATTCCATGACAAGCCAAGGAGACCGTGCGGCGGCAACGACCGGCAAACCCTGGATTGGTGGTTTCAGGGCTGTCGCGGCTGTCACCCTTTCCGTCGCGACGGGTGCTGCCGCAAAGCCTCCGGGCCAGGACGCCGCCATGATGCGCATGCTGGCGTGCGACGGCGAAGGCGTCAGGATGGAGGTCTATCTACCGCTATCGGTTGCATTGGCAGGCCAAGGCCTGCGCGCCGGCCAGACGGTGATCGGCTACTACGCGCTCGACCTGACCGAGGCCAACAAGGGCAAGCCGCTTGAGCCGGTTCGCGTCACGATGAGCGCGGACAAGAAGACGGTGACCGTCGACCAGTACACAAGGGGACTGCCGCCGACACAGATTCCGGTGGGCGGGGGCACGGTCGATTTCGATCAGCGGTTTGCGAAACGCGCCAAATGCGGCCCGTTCCAGTCGCAGGACCCGAACTTCGGGAATTGATGCGACGCTAGCCGCGCGCGAATCCGCCGCGGAGCGTGCCGTTTCAAGGGGCGGCGTCCCCTTGCTGGCGCATGCCTAATCTCTCGGCAATGTGGCTTGACCCGGAGGCAAATGCCGACGAAGTTCCGCCTGCCGTGGTAATTTCTTCTGAATTTTCCCCTGAAGTCGCTACGTTCATTCCCGACTCGCGCCGGGCATGGCTGCGCCTTGTCGTGGCCGTGGTGATCGGCTCGCTCGGCAGCGTCGGCATGTGGTCGGTCGTGGTGGCGCTGCCCGTGGTGCAGACGGACTTCGGCGCGACCCGCGGAACGGCCTCGCTCGCCTTCACCATGGTGATGCTCGGCTTCGGCCTCGGCCAGGTCGTGACCGGCAAGATCAGCGACCGCTACGGCATCGTCGCGGCGATCGGCGCCGGGATCGGCATCCTCGGCCTCGGCTATGTCGGCGCCGGCTACGCGCCGTCGATCTGGGCCTTCATCCTGCTGCATTTTGCCATCGGCCTGTCGTCGGCGGCGACCTTCGGCCCGTTGATGGCGGAGGCGTCGCACTGGTTCGAGCGCTACCGCGGCCTCGCGGTCGCGATCGCCGCGAGCGGCAATTACGTCGGCGGTACGGTGTGGCCGCCGCTGGTCAATTTCGGCATGCAGAGTGTCGGCTGGCGCACCACCCATATTGCAATCGGCATCTTCACCGCGATCTCGATGCTGCTTGCACTCATGGTGCTGCGCGTGTTGATGGGCGCGGCGACCAGGCGCAGCCATGGCAACGCGGCACCGCCCCGGGTCGACCTCAAGCTTTCCACCAACGCGCTGACCGTGATCCTGTCGCTCGCGTCGATTTCCTGCTGCGTGGCGATGTCGATGCCGCAGGTCCATATCGTCGCCTATTGCGGCGATCTCGGCTACGGCGTGGCGCGCGGCGCCGAGATGCTGTCGCTGATGCTCGGCTTCGGCATCATCAGCCGGATCGGCTCCGGCTTCCTCGCCGACCGGATCGGCGGTATCCGCACCCTGCTGATCGGCTCGATCGCGCAAGGCGCGGCGCTGTTGTTCTATCTGTTCTTCGACAGCCTGACCTCGCTCTACATCATCTCGGCGATGTTCGGCCTGTTCCAGGGCGGCATCGTGCCGAGCTACGCGATCATCGTGCGCGAGGCGATGCCGGCGTCGGAGGCCGCGACGCGGATCGGCATCGTGATCTTCGCCTCGGTGTTCGGCATGTCCTTTGGCGGCTGGATCTCGGGCGTCATCTTCGACGCCACCGGCTCCTATGCCGCCGCCTTCGCCAACGGCCTCGCCTGGAACCTGCTCAATGTCAGCATCATTCTGCTGCTCATGATGCGCTCGCGGCAGCGGGTGGCGCTGGCGTAATTCTCGATCACACCGCTTGGCCGGCCTTGAGCAATGAGCAGCCGGTGATCTTCAGGCTGCCGTCGGCCTGCCGCTCCAGCGTGTAGAGCGCCTCCCACGCCTCGCCATTGGCGTCGACGATATGGACGCGCTGCGCGATCCGGTCGCCGTCGCTGCGCGCCTCGCCGAACTCGAAGCTTCTGTGCCGATAGACCGGCGCGTATTGGCTCTGCACCATCGACATGAAGATGTCGGCTTGCGGAAAGATCTGCTGGATCGCCGGCGCGGCATGCGAATAGGCCGCCGCGGCGTCGTCGCGGCCGAACGCCTGCTCCTGCGCGCGGATCACGGCCTGCGCGGCGCCGACGTCGTCGGCCGCTGCGGGAGCGAGCGAGCCGAGCAGAATAGCGACGAACATCAGGATGATGCGCATGCGGTGGCACCGTCGACAGTCGACCTTCCAGCCGCCGCAAGGCTACTCCCGCACGACCACGGCGGCAACGGAGCAGGCGCATTCGGCGGCTGGCTCCGAACGGCCACGCAGCGCGATGTCAGTTGACGCGCCGATGGTGCCGCAGCGCCTCGGCAGTCGGGCATCCGGCGTGCCGCGCATGACGCGTTGCGAATGGCTGCTCGATGGTGACGATCTGGCAACCGTATTGCGCCGAAACCTCGGCGATGACGTTCGATACCGCGTCGTCGATCCGCGAGCCGGGCAGATGCGCGACGATCAGATCGCCGATGCTGAGCCGCTTGCGGACGCGCAGGTCGTTGTCGATGCGGTAACTGAACAGGGCATGGATCACGCCGCGGCGATCGCGGATCGCGATCAGCCCGGTCTCGGGCGAGCTGCCGCGGCAGCGCCGGCGCACGAACCGCAGCCACTGATCCGTGGTAATACTGGCATCATGCATGAACACCAGCGGATAGGCCACGATCGCATGCTGATGGTCGATCGGAAGTGCCTGGAATTGCTCGTTCATCGCCGGATTCCCCGATGATGGCGAAACTGCTGGGGAAAGCGCGGCGCAGCATTGATCTGCATCAATGCCGCCGGCGGTTGATCCAGATCAAATCGGGGTTGATAGTGTCAAGCACCCAACCAAGCGGACACCCGAAGCCATGAGCATTGCCGAGCCACTGCAGGATTCCTGTGCAGGCGCGACGCGTTCCGACTGCAGGCACGGCCGCGCCACGAATGGTTGCGAGGACTGCAAGGTCAGGCTGTTCAGCGTCTGCGCTGCGCTGGAGCCGTCCGAGCTCGAGGAGCTCGACCGGATCAGCCAGGCAAAGCTGGTTCCGGCACGAACGACGCTGTTCGAGCAGAGTGCGCTGGCGGGGAGCGTGTTCAATGTCACCGACGGCGTCGTGCGGCTCTACAAATCATTGCCCGACGGCCGCCGTCAGATCGTGGGTTTCGCGCTGCCGGGCGACTTCCTCGGACTTGCGCTGCAGGACCGCTACGGCGTCACCGCGGAGGCGGTTAACGACGTCGCGGTTTGCCGTTTCGTGCGATCGGCGTTCCTCGCCTATGTCGACGGCAAGCCGCATCTGCTGCGCCGCCTGCATGAGTTCGCGGGGCACGAGTTGAGCCTGGCGCAGGACCAGATGTTGCTGCTCGGACGGCGCAGTGCCGAGGAAAAGATCGCTGCATTCTTGCTCAACATGCAGACGCGATACGCCCGGATCGGAAGCGTGTCCGTCACCGTGCCGCTGCCGATGAGCCGGCAGGACATCGCCGACTATCTCGGTCTCACCATCGAGACGGTGAGCCGCACGCTGACCCGCCTTGCGCGCGAGAAGGTGGTGTTGATCGTGCCCGATGGCGTGCGGCTGCTCGACCTCGAACGGCTCAAGCTGAGCGGCGCGAGCTGACGCTTCGGCGTCGGCTTTTTGATCCAGCACAAGGCGATGCGCGCGCAGGCGCGCTAGGTCTCTCCATCACATGCAGGAGACGACCCATGCCTCTCGACACCATCCTCGTCATGATCGCGGTCACAGCGATGTTCGCCATTGCCGCCGTTATTGCGTGGGGCGACCGGCAGACGCGCGATCTTTGATACTGTCGTGTGATCAGAGCCATTCCGGTCTGATTGAATCGGAACGGGTCTCTGGATTGTTGTCTTGACGGGTTTTCGTTACGCGAACCGGTATCCACGTCGCCTGAAGACGCTCTATCTGATCGAGCCCTTGAAATTGTCGATGTCCGCCGAGGGCCGGGCGGGAAACAGCCGCGCGGTCGAGGAGTTGTCGAGCCGGCGCTTGCATTTCGCTTCGTCGGCGTCCTTGTTCTCGGTGCCGTCCTTGTTCGAGTAGCGCTTCTTCGCGAACAGATCGTCCTGCCGGTTGACGATCAGCATGGAGTGATCGCGCTCGAGCGTGTCCGGGTTCTTGCGCTGCTCGTCGGAGCGGAATGTGCCGCCGACGATCTCGCCCGTCATCTCGTAGTCGCAGCCGGCCTTCCAGTCGCCCTGGTCCCACTTCCATCCCGTCGCCTTCACGGCGCCGTTGCTCTCGGTGGTGATCTCGATGATCGCGTTATGGGCGAGCCAGATGCCGGCAAGCCCGCTGCGCTTGTCGTCAAAGCCTTCGAGCAGCGCCAGGCGTTCGCGCTGCAATCCGTCGACGTGGTCGCGGGCATCGAGGGTGAAGTGAACCTGGGAGCTCTGCTTGTTCCAGGCCGGGTGCAGGAATTCCGGATATTGCTGCGCCTGGCTCTTCACCCAGTTGCGCTGGTCGTCGATCAGCGCGCGCCGCGTCGCCTCGTCGAGGTGCGGCTGCAATGCCTTCCAGGCGCGGTTCAGCCGCCGGTCGTTGTCGGCCAGATCAGGGTCGGCGCAGATTTCCTCGTCGGTCGCCGTCTCCGGCCTGGTGCAGTCGAAGGTCGGGACGACGAAGGCGGTGTCCGCACTGTCGGATGCCGTATCCTTGCCGGCGGCAAAATAGCTGCCGGTGACCTGCCACATCGACGAGCAGTCGGCGAAGCCGTGCCACTCCTCGTCGTCGATGGTGCCGACGATCCGCAAGCTCTCGCCCTGGCGGCGGAGTTTGAGTGACGGCGGCCTGGCGGCAGCGGCCGCAGCGTCGGCTTTCGGCTTGTCGGCCGCCGTATCCGTATTGATCACCACGGTGCCGGCGAGCCAGCCACTCCCCGAAGGCTTCAGGTCGGCGGTGAGCTTGCAGCTTCGCCTGCGGTCGCCGCCATAGTCGCCGCGCAGATCGGCGGCGAGGCGATAGGCGCCGCCGTCGGCCGGCGTCAGGGTGACGTTGCCGAAGGCATTGACCCAGTTGCCGGCAAAGCCGGGACGGCCGGATGCCATTCCCTCAAGCGCGGCGGCGCGGCGCCGCAAGGCTTGCGCAAAACTCTCCTTCAATTCGTCCGCGTCGCTATCGGCCAGCACCTCGGCGGCGTCGATGATCATCTCGTTGAACCAGGCCTGGTCGCGCTTCAAGAGCGGCTTGACGTTCGCCGGCATCCTGCCGAGCGCCACGTCGAACGCCCTGTCGATCTGCGTCACCAGCCTGTCGGTGCCGGCCTTCCTGCAGTCCGCGATCTTGATCGTGCCGTCGCCGCCATCGCCGCACAGCCTGATCGCGGTCGGCCCGCTGCTTGATGCCCGCAGATCATCGTCCAACGCAACGGACGGGCCGGATGCAAGGACCGCGATGGCCGCGACGGCGGCCGCAAACCGTGGAGAGCAAGGCATCGACGTCACCCGCACGGCCGCGCCATGCGGCCCCTGCGGCTTGGGTCGCCCGCCGCGCGCGCCGGGTTCAAAATGTCGGCGGCGTGCAGGCCGAGATCACTTCGCACGGCTTGGCGCCGATGCAGCGGAAGCGGTGCGGGCGGCGGCTTTCGAAGTAATAGGCGTCGCCGGCGTTGAGCACCCGCCGCTCGTCGTCGACCGTGACCTCGAGCCGGCCCGAGACCACGATGCCGCCTTCCTCGCCCTCATGCACCAGCGGCACCCGGCCGGTGTCGCTGCCGGGCTCGTAGCGCTCTTTCAGGATTTGCAACGCCCGGCCGAACAGGCTGTCGCCGATTTGCAGATAGGAGATCGGCTTCTTGCCGATCTCGGTCAGCTCGTCGGCGCGATAGAACGCCTTGCGCGGCCGCTCCGGCTCGATCGCGAAGAATTCGGCGAGCCCCATCGGAATCCCGTCGAGGATGCGCTTGAGGGCGCCGACCGACGGGTTCATCTGGTTGGATTCGATCAGCGAAATCGTCGAATTGGTCACGCCGGAGCGCTTGGCGAGCTCGCGCTGCGACAGCTTGTGCCGCGCGCGGATGAATCGAAGCCGACCGCCGATGTCGACGCTCATGGCAGTCCCCTTGGCAAATTCCTGTTGCAGGTGTTGCGGATCGAACAAATCTTGGCAGACCGCCTCAACAAGATCAATGGCTTGCGCTGCAGCAGAAAAGGACTTGTTGAGTGCCTGGAAGAGTGGTCCGACTAGCATCAGTCAGCAATGGAGCGCCGCCGTGACCGTTCATCAGATTCCGAACACCATCAAGACCGACTCGTTTTGGATGCCGTTCACGGCCAACCGGCAGTTCAAGAAGGCGCCGCGGCTGTTCTCCTCCGCCAAGGGCATGTACTACACCTCGGTCGACGGCCGGCAGGTGATCGACGGCTCCGCCGGTCTGTGGTGCGTCAACGCCGGCCACGGCCGCCCGCAGATCGCGGCCGCGGTCGAGCGGCAGTTGTCGACGCTGGACTTCGCGCCCTCGTTCAACATGGGCCACCCGCTGGCGTTCGATTTCGCCGAGCGGCTCGCCGAGATCGCCCCGAAGGGGCTGGATCGCGTCTTCTTCACCAATTCGGGCTCTGAATCGGTCGATACCGCGCTGAAGATCGCGCTGGCCTATCATCGTGCCGCCGGCCAGCCGAGCCGCACCCGCTTGATCGGCCGCGAGCGGGGCTATCACGGCGTCGGCTTCGGCGGCATGTCGGTCGGCGGCATGGTCGCCAACCGCCGCCAGTTCGCGACCCATCTGCCCGGCGTCGACCACATCCGTCATACCCACGATCTCGCCCGCAACGCCTTCGCCAAGGATCAGCCGGAGCACGGCGCCGAGCTCGCCGACGATGTCGAGCGGATGGTGGCGCTGCATGGCGCCGACACCATCGCGGCGGTGATCGTCGAGCCGGTGCCGGGTTCGACCGCGGTGCTGCCGGCGCCGAAGGGCTATCTGCAGCGCCTGCGCGAGCTCTGCACCAAGCACGGCATCCTGCTGATCTTCGACGAGGTCATCACCGGCTTCGGCCGCCTCGGCACCCCGTTCGCCGCCAACTTCTACGGCGTGACGCCCGACATGATGACGACCGCGAAGGGTATCACCAACGGCACCGTGCCGTGCGGCGCGGTGTTCACCAGCCGCCAGATCCACGACGGGCTGATGGTTGGTCCGGACAACGCCATGGAGCTGTTCCACGGCTACACCTATTCGGCGCATCCGGTGGCCTGCGCTGCGGGTCTTGCCACGCTCGACATCTACAAGGACGAAGCTCTGCTGACCCGCGGCGCCTCGCTCGCCGACTACTGGCGCGATGCCCTGCATTCGCTGAAGGGCCTGCCGAACGTGGTCGACATCCGCAACCAGGGCCTGATGGGTGCGGTCGAAGTCGCGCCGCGCGATGGTGTCGTCGGCGCGCGCGGCTACGACATCATGGTCGATTGCTTCAACCGCGGCCTCTACTTCCGCATGAGCGGCGACTCGCTGGCGTTGTCGCCGCCCTTGATCGTCGAGAAGTCGCACATCGACGACATCGTCTCGATCCTCGGCGACTCCATCAAGCGCGTGGCCTGATAATTGCTAGCTAGATTTTAGCTGGCTCTACAAATTGCTGTCGCCGTTGCGAAGCAGAGTGGTTTCGCAGCGGCGATTGCGTTTTCGCTGCAGGATGTGAGGAAAAGTGAAGGTCCTTGTTCTCGGCAGTGGCGTGATCGGCGTCACCTCTGCCTATTACCTTGCGCGCGCCGGCCACGAGGTGACGGTGATCGACCGTCAGCCGAAGCCCGCGCTGGAAACCTCCTTTGCCAATGCCGGCGAAGTGTCGCCGGGCTACTCGTCGCCCTGGGCCGGCCCTGGCGTGCCGGTCAAGGCGGTGAAGTGGCTGTTGATGAAGCACGGCCCGCTGGTGATCCGCCCCAAGCTCGATCCCGTGATGTGGCTGTGGCTTTTGAAGATGCTGCGCAACTGCACCACGTCGCGGTACGCGGTGAACAAGAGCCGGATGATCCCGATCGCGGAATACAGCCGCGACTGCCTGCAGGCGCTGCGCAGCGAGATCGGCATCCGCTATGACGAGCGTGCGCGCGGCACGCTGCAGCTGTTTCGCGAGCAGGCGCAGCTCGATCACACCGGCGACGACATCGCGGTGCTGAAGCAGTACGGCGTGCCGTTCGAGGTGCTCGGCCGCGAGGGCTGCATCGCCGCCGAGCCCGCGCTGGCCGGCGTGAAGGAAAAGTTCGCCGGCGGGCTGCGGCTGCCGCATGACGAGACCGGCGACTGCCACATGTTCACGCAGGCCCTGGCGCTGGAAGCCGAGAAGCTCGGCGTGCGCTTCAACTTCAATGTCGGCATCGACGGACTGAATGCGGACACCACCCGGATCACCGGCGTCGCGACCAGCGCCGGAATGATGACGGCGGATGCCTATGTGCTGGCGCTCGGCAGCTATTCGCCAATTCTGCTGCGGCCGCTCGGCATCTCGCTGCCGGTCTATCCGGTCAAGGGCTATTCGATCACCGTTCCGATCAAGGACGCGTCCGGCGCGCCTGAATCGACCGTGATGGACGAGAGCTACAAGGTCGCGATCACTCGGCTCGGCGATCGCATTCGGGTCGGCGGCACCGCCGAGATCTCGGGCTATTCGACCAAACTCTACGACGCGCGGCGCGCGACGCTGGATCATTCGCTGACCGACCTGTTTCCGCGCGGCGGCGACCTTGCCAGGGCCACCTTCTGGTGCGGGCTGCGCCCGATGACGCCGGACGGCCCGCCGGTGATCGGCGCCACGCGCTTTGCCAATCTGCACCTCAACACCGGTCATGGCACGCTCGGCTGGACCATGGCCTGCGGCTCGGGCCGCGTGCTGGCCGACATGCTCTCGGGGAAGAAGCCCGAGATCGACACCAAAGAGCTGTCGATCAAGCGCTACGATGTCAGGTTCGGGTAGGCCGCATCGCCGTACGCGAGCTGCTGGCGCAAGATGAGTTTATTTTGAATCGTGCAACGGGCTCCGCTTCACCTCGCCCCGCGCGCGGGGAGAGGTCGGAACGCATCGTTAGATGCGTTCCGGGTGAGGGGGAATCTCCGCAAACGCGGCGGTCGCCGAATACGCTGAGACGGCCCCTCACCCCAACCCTCTCCCCGTAAGAACGGGGAGAGGGAGCGCAGCACCGTCGCGGCTGCGATTTTGCCCCAATCTCGTCACGCACTATTCGGCGGCGTTCTTCACGGGCGGTTCGGCATCGTCGTCTTTCTTCGTTGCCGTCCAGCTCGACAGCGCATTCGAGAATCGGTCGAGATAGAGATACACGACCGGCGTCGTGAAAAGCGTGAGCGCCTGGCTCACGATCAGGCCACCGACCATCGCATAGCCGAGCGGCTGGCGGATTTCCGATCCCGTTCCGGTGCCCAGCATCAGCGGGACGCCGCCGAGCAGCGCCGCCATCGTCGTCATCATGATCGGGCGGAAGCGCAGCAGGGCCGCTTTCCGGATCGATTCATGCGGCGACAGATGCTCCTCCCGTTCGGCGGCAATCGCGAAGTCGACCATCATGATGCCGTTCTTCTTCACGATTCCGATCAGGAGGATGATGCCGATCAGCGCGATCAGGCTGAAATCGAATCCGAACGCCATCAGGATCGCCAGCGCGCCGACCCCGGCCGATGGCAGCGTGGACAGGATCGTGAGCGGATGAATGTAGCTCTCATAGAGCACGCCGAGGATCAGGTAGACCACGACCAGCGCGGCCAGGATCAGCAGCGGCACCGAGCTCAGTGACTGCTGGAAAGCCTGCGCGGTGCCCTGGAAACTCGAGCTGAGCGTGGCTGGAGCACCGAGATCGGCGACGGCGTTCTGGATGGCATCGGTGGCCTGGCCGAGCGCCACCCCTTGCGCGAGGTTGAAGCTGATCGTGGTCGCAGGAAACTGTCCCTGGTGCGCGATCGCGAGCGGGCGCACCGGAATAGTGGTCCACTTGCAGAACACGGAGAGCGGCACCTCGTCCCCCGTGGTCGGCGACTTGATGTAGAGCCTGTTGAGCGTGTCGAGCTTGCCCTGCAATTCGGGGAGGATCTCCAGGATGACGTGATAGCTGTTGAGCTGGGTGAAGTATTGGGTCACCTGGCGCTGGCCGAACGCGTCGTACAGCGTGTCGTCGATCAATTGCGGCTGGATACCGAAGCGCGACGCGGTGTCGCGATCGATGGTCAGCGTCAGCGTCGTTCCCTCGGTCTGCTGGTCGGTGGCGACGTCGCGCAGTTCCGGCAGCGTCTTCATCCTGGCCAGAATCTTCGGCGCCCATTCGTTCAGCTCGTCGAGCTTTGCATCCTGCAGCGTGTATTCGAACTGCGTCCGCGTGGCGCGGCCGCCCAGCCGGACGTCCTGGGACGCCTGCATGTAGAGACGTGCTCCCTCGACCGCCTCGAGCTTCGGCCGCAGCCGCGCGATGATCTGCTGCGCATTCGCGTCGCGCTCCTCGCGCGGCTTCAGCGTGATGTACATGCGACCCGAATTGAGCGCGGTGCCGCCGCCGCCGATGAACTCGGCCATGCTCTCCACCGCGGGATCGGCCCGAACGATCCTGCTGAGTTCTTCCTGGTGCCGCTCCATGTCGGCGAAAGAGATATCCTGGGCCATCTCCGACACCGCGTTCAGGAAGCCATTGTCCTGTTGCGGGAAGAATCCCTTCGGAATGATCAGGAACAGATAGACCGACAGTGCGACCGTCGCGAAGAAGATGCAGAGCGTGGTCCGGCTCCAGCTCAGCGCCCGATCAAGCCCTCGCTCATAGGCATGCAGCATCCTGTCGAATGCCGCCTCGCTCCATTGGTAGAGCCGGCCGTGCCTGGTTTCGCCATGCGCGCGCAGGAAGCGCGATGCCATCATCGGCGTCAGCGTCAGCGACACCACCAGGGAGACGAAGATCGCCATCGCCAGGGTCACCGCGAATTCGCGGAACAGTCGGCCGATCACGCCACCCATCAGCAGCAGCGGGATCAGCACCGCGATCAACGAGATACTGATGGACAGGATGGTAAACCCGATCTCGCCGGCGCCCTGCAATGCCGCGGCGAGCGGCCGCGCGCCCTGCTCGACGTATCGCGTGATGTTTTCCAGCATCACGATGGCATCGTCGACCACGAAGCCGACGGCGATCGTCAGTGCCATCAGCGAAAGGTTGTCGAGCGTGTAGCCGAACACCCACATCAGCGCGCAGGCGCCGAGCAGCGCGAGCGGCACGGTCACGGCGGGAATCACCGTCGCCCAGAAGCTGCGCAGGAACAGGAAGATCACCATGACGACCAGAACGATGGTGATGAGCAGCGTGATCTGCACGTCCTCGACCGCGGCGCGGATCGTCAATGTCCGGTCGCTGATGATCTTGATCTTGATGGCGGGCGGAATCGCGGCGACGAGCCTTGGAAGCTGCTCCTTGATCCTGTCGACCGTTCCGATGACGTTGGCGCCGGGTTGCTTGAAGATGACGAGGAACACGCCGCGTTTGCCGTCCGCCCAGGCGACCCGCTTCATGTCCTCCGACCCGGCGACGGCCTGGCCGATGTCGCGAATCCGCAACGGGCCGCCGTTGCGGTAGGCGATGATCACGTCATTCCAATCCTTGGCATCCAGCAACTGATCGTTGGCGTAGATCGTGTAGGCACGGCTCGTGCCGTCGATGTTGCCCTTCGGACTGTCGACCGTCGTGATCGCGATCTGGCCGCGGATATCTTCCAGCGAGAGCCCCTTGGCGACCAGCTTGGCGGGATCGATCTGCACGCGGATCGAAGGCTTCTGCTGCCCGCCGATGAACACCTGGGCGACGCCCGAGATCTGACTGATCTGCTGCCCGAGCTGGGCGTCGACTGCGTCGCTCACGGTGATGAGGGGCAGGGTGTCCGAGGTCGCCGACAGCAGCAGGATCGGCGAGTCCGCCGGGTTGACCTTGCGATAGGTCGGCGGCGTCGGCAGGTTCTTGGGCAACTGGCCACCTGCGGCATTGATCGCCGCCTGGATGTCATTGGCGGCGCCGTCGATGCTGCGGTTCAGATCGAACTGAATGGTGACTGCGGTCGACCCGAGCGAACTCGTCGAGGTCATCTGGGCAATGCCCGGAATCTGCGCGAATTGCCGCTCCAGCGGCTGCGCAACCGAGGAGGCCATGGTTTCCGGGCTGGCGCCGGGCAGGCTTGCGGAGATCTGGATGGTCGGAAAGTCGACTTGCGGCAGCGGCGCGACCGGCAACAGGGGATAGGCGACCATTCCGACGAACAGAATGCCGGCCATCAGCAGCGAGGTGCCGATCGGGTAGCGGATAAACCGAGATGAGATGCTCTCGTTCATTTCTGCGATCCAAATGAACGGCAGGCGCATCTTTTCCCGAAGGTCGGGAGTCGTCCTCGAAAGCTCGAGCGCGAACGCGCGTTTTCCTCGCCATGGCCAATCGGCAGATCGCGGAGCTGCCTCCGCGTCTACCTGTTTTTTGCCAGCATAATCATTCCGGGGCATGCCGCGCGAATGGAAACGTCGGATCGCACATTCGACGTTCGTTCAATGGCCGGAATTCGCGTGCCGTTATCGCCGTTTGGGAAGCGTCAAAAATGTCGCTGGCGCAGAATATATCGTGGGACGACATATTATTGCGCGCGCGGTTGGCTCGACGCCACGAGGGGGCGTCATGATTGTTCAGGCGCCGCTTGTCCGGTGTAACTTGCTCGTGCAGTGGTCCTAGGCGATGTCGAACTCGTCCTGCATCCTGGTCACGATGTCGCGAAGTTCTTTTTCCTTCGCCTCGTCCAGGGCGGTCTCGCGGGTGCCGCCGAGATCCCAGCTCGGCGTATAGCCCTTGAGCCGGATCAGCTTCAGGCCAGTGACACCGGATCGTCTTTCCAGCTCGGCCGTGATCTCGTGCTGCATTTGAAGCGTCTTCATCGCGCACCTCCGGGAACGCTATTCCGCTCAACAGGACAGCCAGCATCATGTTCCTCGCGAGCCCGCGCCGGATGTGTGTCCCGCCGTGCAGGAACGTGCGCCTTGCGGTCCACGTTGCTTCCGGTCGAACCAGGAAAGGACCTCACATGAAGAAACTGGCAACGATCGGATTGGCTGCGGCCGTGATGCTGTCGACATCGCTCGCCTTCGCGCAGGGTGGCGGCGGCGGTGGGGGCGGCGCCGGTGGCGGATCGGCCGGCGGTGCGAGTGCAGCCGCGGGGACCGGAAGCTCCGGCACAGGAACCGGCACCGGCGGCACCACCGGGATGGGAACCGGCTCGGGAATGAGCAATCCGCCCGGCAGCACGACCGGGAACATGAACAACCCAGGCACCTCGACGCCGAACTACTGGACCGACCCAAACAACAATTCCGCGACCGGGACCGGGACCTCAAACCTTCCCGGCAACAACAGCGGAACGCGGACCAATCCGCGATGATCGCGAAAGCCTCGCCTCAGCGCGGGGTTTTTCATTACGGTCGCGTTCGGCGACGAAAGAGCCCGGCGCGATGGCCGGGCTGGATCGCGAATATGAACAGATATGTATGTACCAGGCTTGGCAATGCGACGATCTAACCGAATGCCAACCTGATCGTCTGTGCACTTTAGCACACTTGCGCGGCCACCGTGCTCAGCGACCGCAGCCATCGCATCCGGCGCGGGCCTATGCGGCTCATATGCCGTAGAGCCCGCGGCGCTCTCGAATTCATATCCCGCCCTGAAGATATTGAGCCCGACGCAGACGCTCTCGCGTGCAGGCCAGACCGTTGAGGTTCGGCCGCGAGCGCGGCAGCGAACCGAAAGGTGATGTCATGTCTTCGCTTCAGATTGCTATCGGCGACCGGATCATCGAGCCGATGATCGCGCTTGCCGGCTGCACGACGCAACAGCGCATCGTCGTGGCCGGCACGAGGAGCATGGAATTGATGTTCGAGCTGCAGCGGCGCGGCTACGCGCGCGCGGCGGCGTCGGGCAATTGCGGCCGCCCCGCCGGTCAGTACGACGTTGCGCTGGTCGATTGGCGGCGGCGCACGCTTCTCTCGCTCGAGCCGGCGCTGGACTGGTTGACGAATGTCCTTAGCGCCCGTGCGGTGCTGGTCGTGTGGGTCGATGCCCAGAAGCCCTCGGCCAACCAAAGCCTGCGGGCGTCGCTGGAGCGGCGCGGCTTCGTCGTCGAGCAGGGCATCGTGCATCAGTACGGCTGCGCGCTGTCGGCACGGAGGTCGCAAGCCCATCCGCTGCAGCTTGCGGCCTGACGCGCTGAACGCGGCTTATCGCGAGGGGAAATCACCATGTCCAAGGTGCGACGCGCCGTGATCCGCGAATGGATGTTGCTGGCGCGCGAGAAACGGCAATCCAGCGAGCAGGCGGCCGCCTTTGCAACGGCGGCGCTGCAGCGGCACGACCTGCCGCGCAGCAGCCGTCGAACACCGCATGAAATCATCATGCGGTGGCTGCGGCCACGCACCGGACGTCCTTGAGCGGTGGCCGCCGCCATCGTGGGGCGGGCGGCAATCAACAGCAGAGCGATCGATGCGTGCCCATGAGTTTGAGCTGCCCCCGCATGCGCCTCGCGGCGCGGAGGATCTTGTTGCCGAAATCGCGAGGTCAACGTCCGACGCTGCGGCCCGCAGCGCCGCGGCGCTCGCGCTGGTGTATTGCGACATCATCGCGGGCGAGGGACCCACGGTGGCCGGCCGGGCGCATTTCTCGCGAACGATCGACGCCGCCGATGCCGCGCTATGTGCGCGTATCCTCTGTGCCGCCGGTCGCGCCGGACATTCGGTCAGTCGCGCCGAAGCCGACGCGCTGTTCGCGATCGATGCGGTCGGGAGCGAACGGGTCGATGACGGACGTTTCGACGACCTGCTTGCTAAGGCGGTGCTGCATCATCTGATGGGCGCCGCCGGCACAACCATTCCCGGCCGCGAGCAGGCGCTGGCCCGCGACAATCCGCTGGATGACTGGGGGGCGGCGATCGTGCTGGCTGCGGAACCGCGATCCTGGCTCGCCGGTCATCTTGACTGGATGAAGCCGTCATCCCCCGCCGCGCGCACCATCGATGCGGTGCTTCATGTCAATCCGGCAGGACCCCGGCTGCCGCTCGGCATCCTCTTCAACATGGAGGCCTGAACAAGCATAGCCCGTTGAGCCAACGGGTCGCGCGATGGCCCGCCGATGACAGGCTCCGCGACATCCGGGGCAGTCGGTCCCGCATGTCGCTGCTCTCATGCGGGCTACGATGGGTAAGGTCAGCGCGACGGCTTTGGGTTGGCTTTCTTCGCAGGCTTTGCCGTTGTGCCGACCGGCTGCACCCGCAAGCCGTCCACGAATACGTCCAGCAGCCGGAGCGCAGTGGTCTGCCAGCCGGGCTGGTCGTGCATGTAGCACATGCCGATCAGCGCCCGCAGCACGTCCTCGGCGCTGATGTCGCCACGGATCGCACCGGCCGCGACCGCGCGCGCGAGCAGGGTGCCGATCGCTTTGGTCAGGCGGTCGAACGAATAGGCGTGCAGCTCGGTCGAGCCGTGAGCGACCAGCGCCAGTGCTGCGACCATGCCCTTCTTGGTGGCGACGAATTCCACGTTAGCGCGCAGCCAGCGCCGCAGCGCCTCGACCGGCTCGGGCGCGCATTGCAGTTGCTCGGCCAGATCGCCGAGCTGCTCGACCTCGCGGCGGTAGACCGCCTCATAGAGCGCTTCGCGCGTTGGGAAGTGGCGATAGAGCGTGCCGATGCCGACGCCGGCATGGCGCGCCACCGCCTCGAGACTCGCCTCGCTGCCGCCGGCCGAGAACACGGCCTTGGCCGCTTCCAGCACGCGCTCGCGATTGCGCACGGCGTCGGCGCGGGGCTTGCGTGCAATTTTTGGTGATCGACCGGCCATCGCTTTTTCTTTTCACCCTCCCTTGTAAACGGAGGACGCCTCCGTATATGGCGACCAGCACCGGACCTGACAAGGCGCGCCGATCCTGCATCGGCGGCCACGGGTTTCCGTTGCCTCGATTCAACCCGACCATACACGGATCGGAGCCTTGCATGAATCTCCCACTCAGCCTCACCATCAACGGTGTCCGCCGGGAAATTGCCCTCGACGACCCCCGCGTTACCCTGCTCGACCTGCTGCGCGAGCGCCTCGACCTCACCGGTACCAAGAAGGGATGCGACCGCGGCCAGTGCGGCGCGTGCACCGTCCTGGTCGACGGTCGCCGCATCAATTCCTGCCTCGCGCTTGCCGTCAGCCATGACGGCGCCGAGATCACAACCATCGAAGGCGTCGCGCGCGGCGACCAGCTGCATCCGGTGCAGGCCGCCTTCATCGCCCATGACGGCTTCCAGTGCGGCTTCTGCACGCCGGGCCAGATCATGAGCGGCATCGGCCTGATCCAGGAAGGCCAGGCCGGCGATGATCCGGAGCGCGTGCGGGAATGCATGAGCGGCAATCTGTGCCGCTGCGGGGCCTATCAAGGAATCACCGAGGCCGTGCTCGAGGCGCAGGCCGACATCAACGCGACCAAGCAGAGGCGCTCCGCATGATGAACTTCGATTATGTCAGGCCGGCCAGCGTCGCGGACGCGATCGCGGCGGCATCCGAGAAGGGCGCGAGCTATCTCGCCTCCGGCACCAATCTGCTCGACCTGATGAAGGGCGGCGTCAGCCGGCCGAGCCTTCTCGTCGACGTCACGCGTCTGCCGGGGCTCGACCGCATTGAGCATCTGGCCGACGGCGGCTTGCGGATCGGCGCGCTGGTGCGCAATGCCGATCTCGCGCATGACGCGGAGTTTGCGCGCGACTATCCGGCGGTCGCCGAGGCGTTGCTGTCGGGCGCGTCCGCCCAGCTGCGCAATGCCGCGACCGTCGGCGGCAACCTGATGCAGCGAACGCGCTGCGCCTATTTCTACGACGCCGGCAGCGCCTGCAACCGGCGCTGGCCGGGCGCCGGCTGCGACGCGCTGAAGGGCGAGAACCGCCTGCACGCGGTGCTCGGCTGGAGCGAGGGCTGCATCGCAACCCATCCGTCGGATTTCTGCGTGCCGCTGGTCGCGTTCGACGCCGTCGTCGAGATCGAGGGCAAGACCGGCCGGCGCGAGCTGCCGCTCGAGGCGCTGCACCGTCTGCCGGGCGAGACGCCGGAGCGCGAGACCGCGCTGGAGCGCGGCGACCTGATCGTCGCGCTGCGGCTGCCGGCCGAAGCGCAAGGCTTCTCCGGGCATGCCCGCTACATCAAGGTGCGCGAGCGCACGTCCTACGCGTTCGCGGTGGTCTCGGCCGCGGCCGGCTTGCGCATCGAGGATGCAAAGATCCACGAGGCGCGGCTGGCGCTCGGCGGCGTCGCGGCAAAGCCGTGGCGAGCGCGCGAGGCCGAGCAGGTGCTCGCGGGCGCCGCGCCGGATGCGGCGACCTATCGCGAGGCGGCGCGCGCCGCGCTCGCGGGCGCAAAACCGTCCGGCGACAACGCCTTCAAGATCGAGCTCGCGCAGCGCATCGTCGTGCGCGCGCTCACCCTTGCTGCTGCAGGCACGCCGGATCGCATTCCCGCGCTGCCGGGCTCTCCCTTCTCATCCGTTGCAGGAGCGTAACGCATGACGGCTGAACTCAATCTGACCCGCGACCCCGCCCATCTCAGGCACGGCTCGAATATCGGCCAGCCGCTGACCCGCACCGACGGCACGCTGAAGGTGACCGGCAAGGCCCGCTATGCCGCCGACAATCATCCGCCCGGCATGGTCTATGCCGTGATCGCGACCAGCTGCATCGCGCGCGGCCGCGTCACCGCGCTCGACGTCGCTGCCGCCAAGCGCCACCCCGGCGTCATCGACGTGATGACGCCGGCGCACAAGCCGGAGCTCGCGGAGGACCCGGATGCCAAGGGCAATCCGTTCGCCTTCCGCATGGAGCTGTTGCAGAGCGACGAGGTGCGCTACGCCAACCAGGCGATCGCGGTCGTGATCGCCGAGACGCTGGAGGCCGCCACCGAAGGCGCCGCGCTGCTGTCGCCGCGCTATCAGGTCGAGATCGCGCGTGTCGGTCTCGACGCCGGCGAAGCCTACGCGCCGCCGGTGGTCGGCATCGGTAATCCAGCCGAAGTCCGGCACGGCGATATCGATGCTGGCCTTGCCGCGGCATCGAAGCGGATCGACGCAACTTACGAGACGCCGGCGCAGTATCACAACGCGATGGAGCCGCACGCGATCGTCGCGGTGTGGGACGGCGACCGCCTGTTCCTCGACACGCCGAGCCAGGGCATGGCGATGGCGCAGATGCGGATCGGCGGCCTGTTCGGCGTTCCGCCCGGCAACATCCACATCAACAGCCCGTTCCTCGGCGGCGGCTTCGGCTCCAAGGGCCTGGTCTCCGGGCCGCAGGTGCTCGGCGTCATGGCGGCGAAACTGGTCGGACGTCCGGTCAAGCTGGTGCTGCGGCGGAGCCAGATGTACGGCCCGGTCGGCCATCGTCCGCAGACCCGCCAGCGCATCCGGATCGGCACTGGTGACAACGGCCTGCTGACCGCACTCGATCACGAGGCGCGCGTCACGACGTCGAGCTTCGACGATTTCTACGAGCCTGCGGCGGACGCCTCGCACACGCTCTATGCCAGCCCGGCGATCCGCACCGCGCATGAGGCGGTGCGCGTCGACACCGGCACGCCGCTGTTCATGCGCGCGCCGGGCGAGGCCACCGGATCGATCGCGCTGGAAAGCGCGGTCGACGAGGCGGCGTTCGCCTGCGGCATCGATCCCCTGGAATTCCGGCTGAAGAACTATGCCGAGGTCGAGCCGACCACCGGCAAGCCGTTTTCCTCCAAAGCGCTGCGGCAGTGCTACGCCAAGGCGGCCGAACGTTTCGGCTGGGCGGGGCGTCCGCTGCAGCCAAGGCAGATGCGTGACGAGAACGGCTTTCTGGTCGGATGGGGCATGGGCACCGCGACATTCCCGGCGCTGATGTTCCAGGGCAATGCCCGGGCCGTGATCCGCGCCGACGGACGCGGCGTGATGGAGAGCGGCGCGCATGACATGGGGCAGGGCGCCTGGACCGCGCTCACGCAAATCTCGGCCGATGCGCTGGCGCTTGATCTCGAGCAGATCTCGTTCCTGTCGGGCACGTCGGACCTGCCGGATGCCGGCATCGCCGGCGGCTCCGCGCACACCGCAACGGTCGGTGCCGCGATCCACAATGCCGGTGCGGCGGTGATCGCAAAACTCGCCGAGCTTGCGACCTCCGATGAGCGCTCGCCGCTGTTCGGCGCCGGCAATGCCGGCGTGGTGGCGCGGGCCGGGCGGCTCCATCGCCGCGACGATGATGCGCGCAGCGAAAGCTACGCCGAGATCCTGGCGCGCGCCGGCGTTGCCGAGGTCGAGGCCTCCGGCACGGGTGCGGCCGATCCGGCGGCGCAATCGCAATATGCGATGCACGCGCATGGCGCTGTCTTTGCCGAGGTGAAGGTTGATCCGGAGCTCGGCCAGATCCGCGCCACGCGGCTGGTCGGCGCGTTCGCCGCAGGGCGCATCATCAATCCGTTGATGGTGCAGAGCCAGCTGCGCGGCGGCATGATCTGGGGCCTTTCCTTCGCGCTGCACGAGGAGGCGGTGATGGACAAGCGGTCCGGCCGCATCCTGAATGCCAACCTTGCCGAGTATCATGTGCCCGTGAATGCCGACGTGCCGCCGATGGAGGTGATCACGGTCGACGAGCACGATCCCCATGTGAACCCGCTCGGCATCAAGGGCGTCGGCGAGATCGGCATCACCGGCAGCGCCGGCGCCGTTGCCAACGCCGTCTTCCACGCCACCGGCATCCGCGTGCGGAATTTCCCGATCAAGATCGAGGAAGTGGTGACGGGGTTGAGGTGATGCGGCTCGATAGGATCACGGTGTAACCATCATCGTCGTCCCGGCGAAAGCCGGGACCCATAACCACAGGGTCGTGTTGTTTAAGAAGGCTGCGGCCCCAGCGTCGTGCAATCACTCATATTCGTGGTAATGGGTCCCGGCCCCCGTGCGCAATTGCGCACTAGGCCGGGACGACGCTGGATGGTTTTCGCCGGGACGACGGCGGAGGGAGATGGGCCGTCACCCCGCCGCCGTCACGCAATTCACCCACAGCACCACGGCCTTCGCATCGCGCGCGGGATTGGAGAACCGGTGCGGCCTCCGGCTCGCGAATCTGAAGCTGTCGCCTTGCTTCAGAGTCCAGGTCTCCGTGTCCACCGTCAGCGTCATCTCGCCCTGGAGCACGAGGCCGGCCTCTTCGCCGTCATGGGTATAGAACTCGTCGCCGGTGTTGCCGCCGGGCTCGAGATGCACCAGGAACAGGTTGAGCCGGCTCTCGCTGCCGGCCGGGCTCAGCAGCTGCTTTGAAATTCCCGTGCGCCACAGCTTCAGCTCGGCGCGCTGCACCTCGCGGGTCACGATGCCGCCGGCGCCGTCATCCCTGGGCGTCGCGCCGAACAGCGCGGCGATGCCGACGCCGAGTACGTCGGCCAATGTCGCCAGCACGCGCAGCGAGGGCGACGACAGGCCGCGCTCGATCTGGCTGATGAAGCCGATCGACAAATCGGTGCGCGCGGCGACCACCTCCAGCGACATTTCCTTGCTGCGGCGCAGGTCGCGGATGCGGCGTCCGACCGCGAGATCCATCGCCGGCTCCGCCGGCTTGCCGGCCGGTTTCCTGGCCGCGCGGCGTGCCGTTGCGGGCTTCGCTGCCGCGCCTTTACGCATTCTCTTGCCGCCGCTCACGTCAGTCCGCTTCCTTCATGTGCATGAAAACCGCTTGCATTGGCCGCGGTTTCGTGACCACAATTTCATATTGGTGAAAATAGGCCGGAACGGCGTCGACCGCAACCAAAAGCCCGAAACGCGCGGGCGATGCGGCGCCAAGGCCAGCTTCGGGAGGTGTTGCGATGTCGTTTCAGCGTCTCGTCCAGGCCGCGGTGGCGGCGCTTGCCCTTGCCTTGAGCGCGCCGTCAGGGGCGCAGCAGGTGCTGAAGGTCGGCTCGACCCCGACCGGCATTCCCTTCACCTTCCTCGACACCAAGACCAATTCGATCCAGGGTATCATGGTCGATCTCGCCACCGAGATCGGCAAGGATGCCGGCTTTACCGTGCAGATCGAGCCGATGCAGTTCTCGGCGCTGATCCCTTCGCTGACCGCGAACAAGATCGACATCATTGCCGCCGCGATGTTCGCCACCGCCGCGCGCAAGGAGGTGATCGACTTCTCCGAGCCGGTCTACACGTATGGTGAAGGTTTGGTGGTGCCGAAGGCCGACACCAAGGCCTATGCCTCGCAGGAGGATCTGAAGGGCACCGTGGTCGGCGCCCAGGTCGGCACGGCCTTCGTCGATGCGCTGAAGAAGACCGGGCTGTTCAGCGAGGTCAAGGTCTACGATACGATTCCCGACATCCTGCGCGACGTCAATGCCGGCCGTCTCAAGGCCGGCTTCGCCGATTATCCGATCCTCGCTTACAATCTGCAGCAGGGCAATTTCGCCGACGTTCGGCTGGTCGACGGTTACAAGCCAGTCACCGTCGGCACGGTCGCGATCGGCGTCCGCAAGAGCGACACGGAGCTGCTCGCGAAGATCAACGCCTCGCTGGCCAAGCTGAAGGCCAACGGCACGATCGCAAAGATCCTGGAAAAGTGGGGCCAGAAGGCCGGCGGGTCGTGAAAGCCATTGCGTCGAGGGGCCTTTAGGTGACCCGTCATCCTGAGGAGCGGCGTCTTCGCCGCGTCTCGAAGGATGCACGGCCCGGCTGGTGGCCGTCGACCCTTCGAGACGCGCTACGCGCTCCTCAGGGTGACGGGAACAATATTCGAGCGTGTGTCGGGACGGGATAAATTTAGCCGATGCAAAAATTCTTCCATGACGCCGTCGAGTTCGTGCCGATCCTGCTGCAGGGTGTCTGGCTGACCATCGTCGTCACCGTCGGCTCGCTCGTCCTTTCGACCGTGCTCGGGCTGGTGTGGGCCTTGATGCGGGTGTCCGGGATCGGCGTCCTGGTCGGCCTCAGCGCCTCGTTGATCAACGTGATCCGCGGCATCCCGATCATCGTGCTGCTGTTCTACATCTATTTCGTGATGCCCGATTTCGGCATCGCGCTGTCGGCGCTGCAGGCCGCGATCATCGGGCTCGGCATCGCCTATTCGGCCTATCAGGCGGAAAATTTCCGCGCCGGTATTGAGGCGATCGACAAGGGGCAGATCGAGGCAGCGCAGACCATCGGAATGGGCTGGTGGCTCACCATGCGCCGCGTGGTGCTGCCGCAGGCGGTTCGGATCATCCTGCCACCCTACGGCAACATCATGATCATGATGCTGAAGGATTCCTCGCAGGCGTCCACCATCACGGTCGCCGAGCTGGCGCTGCAGGGCAAGCTGATCGCATCCTCGACCTTCAAGAACACCAGCGTGTTCACACTGGTGGCGCTGATGTACCTCACCATGAGCATCCCGCTCATCCTGCTGGTTCGGCACTTCGAGAACAAGGCGAACCGCAAATGATCGAGCTCCGCGACGTCCACAAGAGTTTTGGCAAGGTCGAGGTGCTGAAGGGCATCACCGCCTCCGTCGCGAAGAGCGAGGTGGTCTGCATCATCGGCCCGTCCGGCTCCGGCAAGTCGACCATCCTGCGCTGCATCAACGGGCTCGAGAGCTACGATCGCGGCGAGATCAGCGTCGAGGGTGCGCGCATCGACAGCAAAGACCGCTCGATCGTGGCGATCCGCACCCAGGTCTCGATGGTGTTCCAGCGCTTCAACCTGTTCCCGCATCGCACCGCGCTCGAGAACGTCATCGAGGGGCCGCTTTATGTGAAGAAGGAGCCGCGCGAGCAGGCGATCGCCCGCGGCCGCGCGCTGCTCGCGCAGGTCGGGCTCGCCGACAAGGCGGAGGTGCATCCGCCAAAACTCTCCGGCGGCCAGCAGCAGCGCGTCGCGATCGCGCGGGCGCTGGCGATGCAGCCGAAGGCGATCCTGTTCGACGAGCCGACCTCCGCGCTCGATCCGGAGCTGGTCGGCGAGGTGCTGTCGGTGATGCGCAAGCTCGCCGACGACGGCATGACCATGGTCGTCGTCACCCACGAAGTGGGCTTTGCCCGCGACGTCGCCGACCGCGTGCTGTTCATCGACGGCGGTGTCATCGTCGAGCAGGGCGCCGCCAAATCCGTCCTCAATCAACCCCAGCACCCGCGCACCCAGGATTTCCTCCGCCGCGTGCTGCATCCGCTGTGATCAGGTCACCTGCAATGAACGCGCCTATTCGCCTGAAGCTGCCACCGAGCCTCTATGCCGACACCGCGGTGCAGGCGACGCCGACGCCTCAGCTCACAGCGGACAAGAGCGTACCGGTCGCGATCATCGGCGGCGGCTTCACCGGCCTGTCGACCGCGCTGCACCTCGCCGAGCAGGGCGTGCTGGCGACCGTGCTCGAAGCGCAGGAGCCGGGCTGGGGCGCCTCGGGCAACAATGGCGGGCAGACCAATCCGGGACTGAAACACGACCCGGATCAGATCGAGCAGGATTTCGGCGCCGATCTCGGCCGCCGCATGATCGAATTCTCCTACGGCACCACCAACTTCACGCATGACTTGATCCGCCGCTACCAGATCCCCTGCGAGGCCAGGCAGAACGGCACGCTGCGCGCCGCCTACAACGAAGCCAGCGCAGCGGCGATCGAGACCACGGCAAAGCAATGCATCCGGCGCGGCATGCCGGTAAAGCTGCTCGACGCCGCCGAGATGCGCCAGATGACCGGCAGCGACCGTTACCTCTGCGCCATGCTGGATGCGCGCGGCGGCGATTTGCATCCGCTGAGCTATGCGCGGGGCCTTGCGCGCGCCGCGATCGGGGCCGGCGTCGCCGTCCATGGCGAGACCCCGGCGCTGCGGCTGCGCCGCGACGGCGGCCGCTGGCGGATCGAGACGCCGCGCGCGGTCGTGCTCGCCGACAAGGTGCTGCTCGCGACCAACGGCTTTACCGACGATCTCTGGCCGGCGCTTCGCCGCAGCATCGTGCCGGTGTTCTCGTCGATCGCGGCGACCGCGCCGCTGTCCGAGGCGATCGCGCGCGCGATCATGCCGACCCGGCCGGTGCTCTACGAAAGCGGCCACATCACGGTCTATTACCGCATCGACCAGCACAATAGGCTCTTGATGGGCGGCCGCGGCCCGATGCGCTGGATCAGCAAGCCGACCGACGTCGCCTATCTGATCCGTTACGCCGAGCGGCTATGGCCGCAGCTCAAGGGCGTCAGCTGGACCCACGGCTGGAACAGCCGCCTTGCCATCACCGCCGATCACTACCCGCATGTCCATGAGCCCGCGGAGAATTTGCTGATCTCGCTCGGCTGTAACGGCCGCGGCGTCGCGCTCTCGACCGCGATGGGCGCACAGCTGGCGCGCCGGCTGATCGGCGGCCCCAAGGCCGAGATCGACATGCCCGTGACCGGTATCAAACCGATCCCGATGCACGCCTTCTGGCGGGTCGGCGTCACCACGGCCGTGCTGACCGGCCGGGTGCGGGACTACCTCGGTGTGTGAGGCATTTAACACAATTACAGAATGTGCTGGGCTAATCTCGCGCGTCGGATATATTCGCAGTCTTTACTGGAAGGCTGTTCATGCAGTGCGAGCGATGCGGCCGCGCAAACCGGGCTGGCAACGATTATTGTGAAGATTGCGGTGCGCCATTAGGCCTCAAATGTGACTCCTGTCAGCATGTGAATGGGCCCTCCAGCCGCTTCTGCGGCCGCTGCGGGACCGCGCTCGCCGCGGGCAGCGTCCGTCCCGACGCGCCATCGCAGCGGCTGCTCCGTTCGCTCAGCACCAAGGGCGGCGAACGCAAGAACCTCACTCTGCTGTTTGCCGATATCCGCAACTCGACCAATCTGATCGACAGCCTCGGCGATCCCGAACTCGGGATGCGGCGCCTCGAGCCGGTGCTCGACCTGATGAAGGAAGCCGTCCACCGCTACGACGGCATCGTCAACAAGATCCAGGGTGACGGCGTCATGGCGCTGTTCGGCGCGCCGCCGCGCCCGCATGAAGATCATGCGGTCCGCGGCTGTCTCGCCGCGCTCGCCATGCAGGATTCGGTGGCCAGGCTCGCCGATCCCGGCATGCAGATCCGGGTCGGGCTGCACACCGGCGAAGTCGTCGTTCAAACGGTGGAAAACACAATCTATCAGACCTACGACGCCGCCGGCGCCAACGTCCATATCGCCAACCGGATGGAGCAGATGGCGGATGAGGGCGCCATCCTCATCACGCGGGACACCTATCTCGGCGCCAGGCAATTCGTCGAGGTCACGCCGCTCGGCATGCAGACCATTCGCGGCATCTCCATGCCGGTGGAGGTCTTTCGGCTGACCGGGCTGCTCAGCGCGCCCGCCAGCGACGTTTTCCGCAGCGGCCGCCGCCTGACCTCGATGGTCAACCGGACCGAGCAGATGGCGGCGTTGGAGCATGAGCTGTCGCGTGCAGTTGGCGGCGACGGCCGGGTCGTCGGCATGGTCGGCGACGCCGGCATCGGCAAGAGCCGGCTCTGCTTCGAGTTCGCCGAAAACTGCCGCCGCAAGGGCATTCGCGTCTATGAGGCCCGCGTGCTGGCGCATGGCCGCGCAACACCGTTCCAGCCCGTGCTCGAGCTGTTGCGCGACATCTTCGGCATCCGCGCCAAGGAGCCGATCGAGACGTCCCGACGTCGCGTCATCGACCGCTTCGCCGAGATGGCCGCATCGGAGCAGGAACTGCTGGTGCTGCTCGAATTCCTCGGATTGGCTGATCCGGCGTATCCGGCCCCGAAGCTCGATCCGCGCGCGCTGCGGCTGCAACTGCTCGATCTCGTTCGAACCTTGGTGCATGCGCGCCCCAGCGACACGCCGGCGGTTGTCATGATCGAGGACCTGCACTGGATCGATGCCGCGAGCGAAGAGTTCGTCGAGACGCTGGTCGATGCCATCGTCGGCACCGCGACGTTGCTGGTGGTCAATTTCAGGCCGGGCTTCACGGCACCTTTCATGCAGCGGTCGCACTACCGTCAGATCGCAATCCCGCCGCTGCCGTGGTCCGATTCGAACGAGCTGCTCCGCGAGCATTTCGGCAGGCATCCCTCGCTCGCCTCGCTGAGCAGCAACGTCATTGAACGCGCGCAGGGCAATCCGTTCTTCATCGAGGAGCTTGCCAACACCGTCGTGGAGCGCGGCAATGTCGAGGGCGAACGCGGCAACTACCGGCTCAAGCATGGCGTCGATGCGGTGCCGCTGCCCGCGACGGTGCAGGCCGTCGTGGCCGCCCGCATCGATCACCTCGAGGATATCGCCAAGCAGGTGCTCGAGACGGCGGCCGTGATCGGCCGGCTGGTCGCGATGTCGGTGCTGCGTCCGGTCGCGGCGTTGCCGAACGACGATTTGCAGAACGCCATCGCGCAGCTGCGCCAGGCCGAGCTGCTGTACGACCTGCCGCCCTACGACAAGGGACTGCTGGCGTTTCGCCATCCGTTGATCCAGGAGGTCGCCTACGCAACCCAGTTGCGGTCGCGGCTGACCACGCTGCATGCGACTGTCGCCAAGGCCATCGAGGGCTTCGACTGGGGCAAGCTCGACGAGTTTGCCGGGCTGCTCGCCTATCACTACGAGGCCGCGGGCCAGCCGCTGGAGGCGGTCACCCATTTGCAGCGTGCGGCGCGCTGGATCGGCAAGACCAACTCCGCCGAGGCAATGAAAAGCTGGAAAAAGGTTCGCGCCCTGCTGCAGGACCAGCCCCAGTCCGAATATGTCGACCGGCTGCGGGCGATGTCGAGCGGCCAGATCCTCAACTTCGGCTGGCGTGAGGGGATGTCCGCCGAAGAGGTCAAGCCCTACGCCGAAGAGGCGATCAAATACGCACGCGCGGCGGACCCGGTGCACGAGCCGATCCTGCTCGGCGCCTACGGCAGGATCCTGGCCGCGGACCGCGGCCGCCGACGATTATGTTAATCTCGTGCAGGACGCCTTGAAGCTCACCTCCGGCACCGGGGACGTCGGACGGTTTGCGACGGTCAATGCGATGCTGAGCCAGGCGTTCTTCCTGTCGGGTCGTCTTGCCGAGGCGCTCGACGCCGGGCAGGTGGCGGTTGCCGCGATTGCCGAGCAGGGCGGTTTTCACAACAACGTCACACTCGGCCTCAACCCGAACCAGATTCTCGGCTTCGACGTCGAGCACTGGATCAGGTGTCTCGGCACCAGAATTCTGGTGCGGCTCGGCCGGTTCGATGAAGCCGAACGGCGGATCGCCGAGGTGCTGCGGGCCGAGCCGGAGCGCTTCGCCGCCGTCGTGCAGTTCATTCCGCATTTTGCGATGGTGGAGATGGGCTGGAGCCGCGGCCGGCCGGAACTGGCCAAGCCGCATGCGGCGAGGATCGCCGAACTGGCCGAGCAGTCCGGCACGCCCTATCTGCGGGTCGCGGCGCTCGCCAGCGCCGGCCTCGCCAGCGGCGCCGCGGGCGATTTCAAGGTTGCCGCCGCCCAGCTTCAGGAAGCGATCGACTTTGCGCGCTCTGCGCGAGCCGGCCTCGAATTCGAGGCGCGCATGCTGGCGGATCTGGCCGAGGCGCTCTATCGCGCCGCCGACCACCATGCGGCCCTGCAAGCGGTGGACGAGGCGCTGACGGTCGCGCGGCGAAGGACCGATCGCGTCGCCGAGTTGCACGCGACCGTGCTGCGCGGCCTGATCATTTGCGCCTTGGGCAGCACGTCACATGAGGAGCTTGACGAGATTGTCGGCGGCGCTCAGAATCTGCTCGATGTCTCGGGGGCAGTCTATTTCACACCACAACTCGATCAGCTTCGATTGCATCTTGAGCGACGCTAGACGCGACGATTTTTCATTTCTGGAAACAAGGTACTGAGGGGGTTTTAATGGGACGGATGATTCAAGACGATACGACGCGCGATGTCCTTGATCTGCTGAACAAGCGGTTTGGTCCCGGCGGGATCATGGAGATGGTGGAGCTGCAAAAGGAGTTCGACATCTTCTCTCCCAATCATCCCCTCGAACAGTCGTTCCGGCTGATCGGGATCGAGCCGGCCGACCGGGTCGAGCGGAAGCGCTGGTATACTTTCCTCGGCACGCTGAAGGACTATCCTTCCGATCAGCCCAATGTGAGCGGATACAAGCGGGTGGTCCAGGCGTTCCGACAGGCGCTCACGCAGGGTCCGTATCTGCCGGTGCTGGTTAGCGTTCATGCCATGAAGGAAAATCCGAAGGTGACGTTTGCAGCCGATGGCCATACGCCGCTGATCTACTCGACCCAGTCGTATCGGGTTCTGTCGATCCCGACCAAGCCAAGCCAGGTCGCCCGCAAGGAGCTTGCCGCGATGGCGAAGCAGCGGCGGGCTAAAGCCAAGAAATGAGCAAGACGTGAGCATCGCAGCGGAGACCGCAGGTGTCGGCGCCGAAGGCGACCGGGCGCGGTTCTCCGACCTCTATGCCGATGTCGAATCCTACTACAGCGCGCGGATCGCCAAATACGGCGCCACCCCGCGCGGAGTGGACTGGTCCTGCCAGGCCACCCAGGACCTGCGCTTCGTCCAGTTGCTGAAGCTCTGCGACTTCTCCGCACCGTTCAGCCTGAACGACATCGGTTGCGGATACGGCGCGCTGTGCGCCTATCTCGCAAGGCGCCATCCGCAAGCGGAGATCGACTATCTCGGGATCGACCTGTCGCTCGCCATGATCAGCCGCGCGCGCCGCCGTTTCTCGGCGCCGGGGCGCCGCTTCAAGGTCGGCAAGGGCAGCCTGCGTCGCGCGACCTATTCGGTCGCGAGCGGCATCATGAATGTCGATGTCGGCGGCTGCCGCCGATCCTGGGAGGCATTTGTCGCCGGGATGCTGGCCGACCTGCGCCGCGCCAGCCTGCGCGGCTTCAGCGTCAACTTCGTCACCGGGGAGGCGGACGGCACGGCGGCCGACGATGCGTCGCCGGTGCAGCTCTATTGCACCAGCCCCGAGCCGTGGATCGATTATTGCGAACGCGAGCTTGGTTGCACCGTCGAGACCATCGACGGCTACGGACTGAACGAAGTCACCCTGCTGGCGCGATGTAGGGATTGCTGATCGGGTGCGGACTATCGCTTGTCCAGAATCCGCAGCTCGGCGGTGGCGCTGGCGACCGTCACATCGTCGGCGTCGATCAGATCGGCTTCGACGATCATGTCGCGGTCGGTCTGCGAGATGACCTTCGCCTTGGCCGTGATCGGGCCGATGCGCGCCGGTTTGAGAAACCGCGTGGTGAGGGTCCTCGTCACGACGGTCCGCGTTGCGGGCAGCGCGGCGAGGGCGCCGAGGCCGGTGGCTGAATCCAGCATCGCGGCAAGGAAACCGCCCTGGATCGTTCCATGGCGGTTGGTGAACAAGGGTTGCGCCTCGAAACGGACTGTGGCGATTTCACCGTCGAAGCCCAGCCACTCGCGTCCAAGAAGTTGCGCGCCGGGCGGCACGTCTGCGCTTGCTTCACTCAAGCCGGTCACCGCAATTGTTGTCGGTCTAAATGTATCAGAGCGTCTGGCTCATGCAATGTCCGCGGGCGCGGGTGGCGAAAGGCGGCAAATCACTGAGTGGCCCGACCTTTTGCAGATCGTGTCGCGAGAATGCGAGCGTGTGACTCACAGGTCGTGCAACACATTCACTGTCGTCCCGGCGAAGGCCGGGACCCATAACCACCGATGGTCGTTGTTTCGCGATGCTGGAACGACGAGCGCGATCCACAATTCTCGCTGCGGCGTATGGGTCCCGGCCTGCGCCGGGACGACGGTGGAGAAGGAGTCGTGCGTATAACTCACCCCTCCGCGACCGCATCGCCCCAGGGCTGGAACGGCTCGGTGACGCCGCTGTTGGTGGCGCCGTCGCGCAGCACGACGCTCGGGCAGGCGAACTTCATCGGCAGGGTCTGGATGCGGGCTTCCTCGAAGTCGAAGCGGCCGCGCAGCGCCTCGCGCACGCTCGCGGGCAGGCGCTTGTCGCCGATCACCACGGCGCCTTCGCTGGCGTCGATCCGGGGCTGGTGGATCGCGGCGTCGAGATCCATGCCGAAATCCATCACGAAGGAAAGCAGTTGCGACACCGCCGGCAGGATGCGGCGGCCGCCCGATGCGCCGGCGGCAAGCGTGCGGCCGTCGGCGGCCTGCGCCACGACAGGCGTGTAGTTGGTCAGGCAGCGCTTGCCGGGCGCGAGCGAGTTTGGTGCGCCTTGCGTCGGATCGAACCACATGATGCCGTTGTTCATGGTCAGCCCGGTGTTCGGCGTCACGAATTTGGAGCCGAAGGTCGACAGCAGCGTCTGCGTCACCGCGGCCATGTTGCCGTCGCGGTCGACTGCGGAGAAATGCGTGGTGCAGGACGGCGCGATTGCTTCGGCGCCGAGCGCGCGCCGGCCGTCGACGTCACCCATGTCCTTCAGCCGCTCGCGATAGGCGGCTTGCAGCGCCTCGGCATAGGCAGCGTAGGCTGCCGCATCCGGACCGCCCTGCGCGGGCGCCAGCGCCTTTTGCAAAAGGCCGAGCGTGCGCGCCATGGTCGGACCCGCGGTCAGCTCCGGCGTCGCATAGACCGTGCCGCCGCGATACGGAATTTTCAGCGGCTCGCGCAGATGGGCGCGGAAGGCGGCGAGGTCGCGCACCGACAGCGCGCCACCGGCGGCCTGGATGTCGTCGGCGATGCTGCGCGCGAGATCGCCTTCGTAGAAATCGCGCGGGCCGGCCGCGGCGAGCTGCGCCATCGTGGCCTTCAGCCTGTCCTGCGGCATGCGGACCACCGACCTGATGCCCCATTGCGCGTTCGGCGGCAGGCCGTCCTGCAGATACGCCGCGGCGCTGGCGGGATAGCGCCGCAGATCGGCCGCGGAGCTTGCGATCATCGCGGTGGTCCACCAATCGACCAAAAGGCCCTCGCCGGCGAGCTTGACGCTCGGCGCCAGCAGATCCTTCCACGCCATTTTGGCGTGGCGGCGATGCGCTTCCTCCATGCCGGCAACGACGCCGGGCACCGCGATCGAGCCGGGGCCGTGCAGGTTGCGGTCGTCCTTGACCCGCGCCCAGGGGAACAGGTCGGAGGCCGCACCGCCGGTCAGCGGATAATCCTCGATGCGCAGGCCGTCGGGCGCGCGCATGCCGTAGTCGATCACCTCGACGCGGTTCTCCTTGGCGCGATAGAGCACCATCGCGCCGCCGCCGCCGGCGCCGCTCATCCACGGCTCCACGACGCCAAGCGCGAAGGTGGTTGCGATCACGGCGTCGACACAATCGCCACCATCAGCCAATACCTCCGCGCCGACCTCGGCCGCCTTGCGCGACTGTGCGGCGACGATGCCGCCCTTGGCGCTGACGGCCGGCTTGCGGATCACTTGCGAGTTGGAGAACTGGTCGGACATGGCGTTGCTTTCGCTGTTCTTGTTGCGGGTGGGACACGTTGGCGTAGCATGCCAAGCATGGCACTGTCAGTGCAACAACAAGAACCAATTTCAGGGAGCGGAAAATGACTGGTGTGAAGCGTGAACGGGACGGCAAGGTCGGCATCCTGACGCTCAACGATCCCGCGAGCCTGAACGCCATGACGCCGGAACTGCTCGGCGATCTCGCGCGCGCCGTCGGCGAGATGAGCCTCGACCCGGACATCCGCGCGCTGGTCCTGACCGGGGAGGGACGCGGCTTCTGCTCCGGGCAGAACCTCAAGGCGTTCCAGTCGCTCGGCGACAATATCTACACCGGCGTGATGAGGCATTATTGGCCGGCGATGCAGGCCTTGCGCGAATGCCGCGTGCCGGTGGTGGTCGCGGTCAACGGCGTCGCGGCCGGCGGCGGCTTCAGCCTCGCGATGTCCGGCGACATCATCCTGGCGGCGCGCTCGGCGAGCTTCATCCAGGTGTTCAGCCGGATCGGCCTGGTGCCCGATCTCGGCTCGACCTGGCTGTTGCCGCGCCTGATCGGCCGCCAGCGCGCGCTCGACCTGATGCTGCTGAACGAGCCGCTGCTGGCCGAGCGGGCCAAGGAGTGGGGGTTGGTGCGCGACGTGGTCGACGATGCAAAACTGCTCGACGAGGCAAAGGCGCTCGCCGGCCGTCTCGCCGACGGACCGACGCGCGCGCTGGTCGCGACCCGGCAACTGCTCGAGGAGAGCGAGCACGCCAGCTACGCCGATCAGTTCCGCCGCGAGATCGAGCTCCAGCAGGTGATCCGCGAGAGCGCCGACGCGAAGGAAGGCCGCCAGGCCTTCGTCGAGAAACGCAAGGCTCAGTTCACGGGACGCTAGAGCGGGATGAGCTTACCTAAATCGAGCGGCGGGCTCCGCTTCACCTCGCCCCGCGTGCGGGGAGAGGTCGGAACGCATCGTTCGATGCGTTCCGGGTGAGGGGGAGTCTCCGCGAATACAGCTATCACCAGACATATGCGGAGGCAGCCCCTCACCCCAACCCTCTCCCCGTAAGAACGGGGCGAGAGAGCGCAGCGCCGTCGCTGTTCGGCGCAATCTCAGGATGCTCCAGGCCTTGATCGTGCGCGTGCTAGCCGATCGCAATCGCGATCTTGCCGAAATGCGCGCCGCTCGCCATGTGGGCGAACGCGGCCTTGACCTGGTCGAACGCGAACACCTTGTCGATCACGGGCTTGACGCCGTGCAGGCTGATGCCGTCGCACAGCGCCTGCAAATCCTCGATCGAGCCGACGGTGACGCCTTGCAGCCGCTGCTGTTGCATCACCATCAGCGGCAGCCGCGTGTCGGAAGAGGCGGGACCTGCGAGCACGCCGATGAAGGCGATGGTGCCGCCGATCCTGGTGGCGCGGATCGACTCGTTCAGCGTGCCGACGCCGCCGACCTCGACGACGAGATCGACACCGCGCCCGGTCAGCTCGCGCGCCTTTTTGCCCCAATCGGGCGTGGACTTGTAGTTGAGCGTGACATCGGCGCCGAGCTGTTTCAGCCGCGCGATCTTGGCGTCGCTGGAGGATGTCGCGATGACGCGGGCGCCGCACATCTTGGCGAATTGCAGCGCGAACAGCGAGACGCCGCCGGTGCCCTGGGTCAGCACCGTCTGCCCCGGCTTGAGGTCGCCGAGCTTGACCACCGCGCTCCACGCCGTCAGGCCGGCGCATGGCAGTGCCGCGGCCTCGATGTCGTTCAGATGATCCGGCGTGCGCACCAGCGCATGCGCGGGGAAGACCCGGTACTCGGTCAGCACACCGTCGACGCTGCCGCCGAGCGCCGCGCGCATCCGCGCCTCGCTCGGCTCGCCGGCGAGCCAGCTTTCGAAGAAGCTGCCGATCACGCGATCGCCGGGTGCGAAGGTCCTGACGCCGGCGCCGACCGCCTCGACCACGCCGGCGCCGTCGGAGACCGGCACCAGCGGAAATTTCTGGCGCGAGCCGTAACCGCCCTTGACCGTGAGCAGGTCGCGATAGTTCAGCGTCGCCGCCTTCAGCCGCACCAGGACCTCGCCCGGGCCGGCTTGCGGAACAGGCTTGTCGACCAGCGCCAGCGCGTCGACGCCGCCGGGGCCTTGCAACTCATAGCATTTCACGGAACGTCTCCTGCTCGGTGCACTTGTGTTGGGCAGCGCTCGCGGCGCCGCCGCGCATGCGCCGAGCATATGTCAGGCCTGCCGCGCGTGGCCATAGCGCGCAGTGGGGTTGATGGAATGGCGCCCATGCCCGAACGCGCTGGCGCGCGACCGGGAAATACCGCCAATCTGCGCCGTCAATGAAGCGACCGAGCGGAGGTGACCATGGCTGCCTTGCTTGAGACGAAGCGCGATCTGATCGCAACGCTCGCACGCGGCGCGGTCCGCGTGCTGCTTGCCGCTGCATGGATCGCTTGCGGTGGTGCGATGGCCGCAGCAGACGACAGCCTCTACCGCGCGCAAACCGTCGTCACCGGCCAGGGCGAGCCGAACCGCATCGTAGGCTTCGGGGCGTGTCTGGAGGACGTCCTGATCAAGGTTTCCGGTCAGCCAATGCTGGCAGGCGACCACCGGCTTGCCGCGTACAAATCGAAGGCCAAGGCGTTCGTCAGCAGTTTCGACTATCACGATCAATATGCCGGCAAGCCGCATCATGACGAGCAGGGCACCCGCGACCGGCCCTACGACCTGACGGTGAATTTCGACGAGAAGAAGATCGACGGCATTCTCGCCAGGATCGGTCTCAAGCCGTGGCGGTCACAGCGGCCGGTGCTCGGCGTCTTCGCCGAGATGCAGCACGGTCCAAAGGATTACATTGTCACATCCGACGGGACGCAGTCCGACCTGCAACGCGATGCGCTTGCGGCTGCGGCCGGCAAGCGCGGCATGCGCTTCGTGCTGCCTGATACAACCGCGTTGACGAGCGCCAACATCACCGCCGCCGAACTGCTGAAGACGCCGCCGGCGAAGCTGAGTTCGATCGTCGCGCCGCAAGGCGGCGAGGCCACCCTGCTCGGTCGGCTGGTCTGGGACGACAAGGATCTCGGCTGGGCCACGCAATGGCGGATGGCCTGGCACGGCAAGGATTACAAATGGCAGTTCCGCGGCGTCACCTTCGATGAAGCCTTCCGCCGCGGCATCGGCGGCGCCGCGCAGGTGCTGTCGGGCAATGGCGATCCGGGGCGACCAAAATAAGCTTGCGCGCGCAGCGGCTGGATCGCGCTAGAGCCTTTTCCGTTCCGATTGAATCGGAACGGGGCTCTAGATTCTCATTTTGACGCGTTTTCTTCACGCGAACCGGTATCCACTTCGCTCGAAAACGCTCTACCCGGCGTAACCGAGCGTCTGCGACGGATATTCCCCGAACATCGTGCGGTAATATTGCGAGAAGCGCCCGAGCTCGATGAAGCCCTGTTCGATCGCAACCTTGGAGACGGTTGTCTGGTCGGGCGTGCTTTCGCGCAGGATCGAACGGATCGCGCAGAGCCGCTTGTAGCGCAGGAACGTTACCGGGCCGACCCCGAACACCTCGTGGAAGGCGCGGTGCAGGCTGCGTCGCGACAGCCGAAGCTCGCTGCAGATTTCCGAGACATGGACCGGGCGAGTGCCCGCGGCGTGCAGATAGTCCTCGACGTGGCGCACCAGGCGCATCGCCGACGGTAGATAGCTCGTCCCGTCGGGAGGCAACGATGTCACAACCGTCGCGGTCACGCAGTCGACGATCGCGCGCTTCCAGAAGCCGGCCGACGCGTCCGTCAAGGCGTCCGGATAGCGCGCGAGGTGCGCGACGATCCGCGGCAGTTTGTCCGCCGCGCCCATGCCGATCGTGGGATCGGCGCGAAAGTGGTTCTTCGCCTGCCAGGTCTCGGCGTCGGCGAGCCGCGGCTCGCCGCCGAATATGTCGGGCAGATCGGCGAGGTCGAAGCGGATGGCCGCGTAGGACGAAGCGCTGTGAAAGACCCCGTCATGCTCGACCGACGGCGGAATCACCAGCACATCGGCCGGCTGCATGTCGAACGCCCAATGCGTGACGCGGTCGGTCGCGTTGAGCAGCATTCCGATGATCAGCTTGGGATCGGTCGAGACGCGCTGGGTGCGGACGCCGACATTGAACGCGCCGATGCTGAGCGAAAAATCACCGATCCCGACGTGAGACAATGTGCCGCGCAGCTTGCCGCGCTCCAGCTGCATGACATCGACATGCGAGCCTTTGACGGCATCGTGGAGACCCTCGAAGCCGTCAAGCTCGCCGGTGCTGACCGTCAGGTGTTGGCCCATATCCACGTTCACAACTGCAGCGCGATTAATCTACTAAAACCAAATGCTTGAAGTCGGTACAAAAAATGTGCCCCGCGACAATGTGCTTAGATTGGTTCGATTCGCATGGCGAGATCGTGATGCGGATTTGCAAACGCGCGGATTTTCGCTTGTTTTTCCGAGAAAGCAATAAGGCCGACCGGATCGGATTGATCGAATTGGAGCATCTTTCGTTAAGCCTGCACGCCTCGGGGTTGAGATTGGCACAAAGTGCACATCCCTTGTATAGTGCGTTCCGCTATCGTTTGAACTGACAGCAGAATTCGCTCGTGACAACGTCCAGTGGAACGAGTCACGATGGAGAATCCTGTGCACGCAAATGTGCACATGGATTGGCAACGGAGGAGAAAGGGAAGAAGGCCTGACGGATCAACGCTGCCGAAAAGTGCAGCACAGAAGAATGGAAGGGCGCGACAATGCACTCAGGCACGACGCAATCATGCACGACGTTCGGTCACCGAGATCATAAGGCTCCGATCTTCAACAGGATTTTCCGTCTGGCGCTCGTTGGAGCAGCCGCGATTGTCGCGCAAGCAGGCCCGGCGTCGGCGGTCAGCATCGGCTCTTCCGCTTCACTGCCGATCATCACACAGCAGGAAGGCAGCGGTAACGTTGTGCAGGTGCGCGCTGTCGCGCGCCGGGGCGGCGTTGCCGTCGGACCGCGCGGCGGTGCGGTAGCTTACCGGAGCCGGACGGTGGTGGGGCCGGGCGTTCGCCCCGGCTGGCACGGCGGCGGAACGCGCTGGGTCGGACCGCGGCCGGGAGGTTGGGCGCGGCCCGGCTGGTACGGCTGGCCGGTCGGGGGCGCGGTCGCGGCCGGCGCAGCGATCGGGTTCGTCAGCGCGGCGAGCGCAGCCGCCTGGGCGGGACCGGCGCCGGCAGCGGGCATGTGCTGGTACTACACCGACCCGTCTCGAACACAGGGCTTCTGGGACTACTGCTCGCGGTAATGCCCAAAGAGGTGCATCGCCATGTCCCGGGTAGAGATCGCCTCCGCTGAGCGAGAGCGTGACGACCGCGTCCAGACCGACGACATGGTCTGGATTCCCGGCGGCACGTTCCGCATGGGCTCCGACCATCACTATCCCGAGGAGGCGCCGGCGCATCGGGCGTCGGTAGACGGCTTCTGGATCGACCGCACGCCGGTGACCAACGCTCAATTCCGCGAATTCGTGCGGGAGACCGGGCACATCACGGTCGCCGAGCGACCGCCCGATCCTGCGCAATATCCGGGGGCGCTGCCGCATATGCTCTACGCCGGCTCGCTGGTGTTTCAGCCGCCGCGCCGCGTCACCACCCTGCGCGACTGGAGCCAATGGTGGACCTTGATGAAGGGCGCGAACTGGCGCCGCCCCTACGGCCCGCGCAGCAACATCAACGTGCTCGGCAGCCATCCGGTGGTCCACGTCGCCTATGCGGATGCGCTCGCCTACGCCAAATGGGCCGGCAAGGAACTTCCGACCGAAGCGGAGTGGGAGTTCGCGGCGCGCGGCGGGCTCGAGGCCGAGGAGTTCGCCTGGGGCAACGCCTTGACGCCCGGCGGCAAGCACATGGCCAACACATGGCAGGGCAATTTCCCGATTCAGAACCTCTGCGAGGACGGCTTCGACCGGACCTCGCCGGTGACCGCGTTTCCGCCCAATGGCTACGGCGTCCACGACATGATCGGCAATGTCTGGGAGTGGACCGCCGACTGGTGGTCCGCCCGTCATGAGGCCGACGCCGCGAAGCCCTGCTGCATCCCGCAGAATCCGCGCGGTGGCCGCGAGGAGGCGAGCTACGATCCCGCCCAGCCCGCCATCAAGATCCCGCGCAGGGTCCTCAAGGGCGGCTCGCATCTGTGCGCCCCGAATTACTGCCGCCGGTATCGCCCTGCCGCCCGCCATGCCGAACCGGTCGACACCTCGACCAGCCATGTCGGATTTCGCTGCGTGGTGCGCCGACCCGATTCTCAATCGTCACAAAAACCGTTCGACAAGCAAGGAGCGTCAGAATGAGCGATGAGAGCAATATCGTGGCCAGGCAGTCCGGTAGTCGCGGAGGGCTGCTTCGTGGCTTGTTCGCGGCGGCGTTGGTCGCGACAAGCCTGGCGCCATTTGCCGGGTCTCCCGCGTCAGCGCAGCAGCCGAACGCGGCCAAGCCGAACATTCTCGTGATCTTCGGCGACGATGTCGGCCAGTCCAACATCAGCGCCTATACGCGCGGTGTGGTGGGCTACAAGACACCGAACATCGACCGCATCGCCAATGAAGGCATGATCTTCACGGACTACTATGCCGAGAACAGCTGCACGGCGGGACGCTCGACCTTCATCACCGGGCAGGCCTGTCTGCGTACCGGGCTCTGCAAGGTCGGCATACCCGGCGCACCGGTTGGACTCCAGAAGGGCGACATGACGATAGCCCAAGCGCTCAAGCCGCTTGGCTATTCTACCGGACAGTTCGGCAAGAACCATCTCGGCGACCGGGACGAGTATCTTCCGACGGCGCACGGCTTCGACGAATTCTTCGGAAATCTTTATCACCTCAATGCCGAGGAAGAGCCGGAGCGCCCCTATTTCCCGAAGGACGATCCGGCCTTCGTCAAAGCCTATTCGCCGCGCGGCGTAATCAAGTCGTCCGCCGACGGCAAGATCGAAGACACCGGGCCGCTCACGCGCAAGCGTATGGAAACTGTCGACGACGAGACGACGGGCGCCGCGATCGATTTCATGCAGCGGCAGGCGCGGGCCAACAAACCCTTCTTCACCTGGATGAACTTCACTCGCATGCACATCTTCACGCATGTTCGGCCGGAATATCGCGGCAAGAGCGGCATGCCCGGCAACGAGTATGCCGACGGTATGTGGGAGATGGACCAGAATGTAGGCAAGCTGCTGAAGATGCTCGACGATCTTAAGATCGCCGACAACACGATTGTCATCTTCACGACCGATAACGGTCCGAACGCCTTCACCTGGCCGGATGCGGCGACCACGCCGTTCCGTTCGGAGAAGGACACCAACTGGGAAGGCGCGTTCCGCGTTCCGGCGATGATTCGTTGGCCGGGCCGCGTGAAGGCCGGCGAGACAGCCAACGGCATCGTTTCGGGTCTCGACTGGTTCCCGACCCTGCTTGCCGCGGCCGGCGATACATCCGTCAAGGAACGCCTCTTGAATGGCTGGCAGCCCCAGGGCAACCCGACCACCTTCCGGGATCACCTCGATGGGTTCAATCAACTCGACTACATCACGGGCAAGACGGACAAGAGTGCACGCAGCGAGTTCTTCTACTTCAATGACGACGGCGATCTCGTTGCCACGCGTTTTGACAACTGGAAATTCGTCTACGAGAAGCAGGAGCAGCCCGGACAAATGGATGTCTGGGCCAATCCCTTCAAGCCGCTGCGCGTTCCGAAGATGTTCAACCTGCGCATGGACCCATACGAGCATGCTGAGATCTCGGGCAGCGGTTACGACCAGTGGCGTGTGGAAAATGCCTATCTCGTTGCTCAAGGGGTTATGAGGTCGGCGGCCTTCCTTCAGACGTTTGCCGACTATCCGCCGAGTCAACGTCCGGCGAGCTTCAGCATCGATCAGGTTCGCAGGCAGGTCGACAAGAAGGTTGACGAGTCGTTCAAGAAGCGCGGTCTCGAATAGTCGCGAGGCCCTGCGAGACAGGCCAGTGGTATCGGCCTGTCTCGCACTGTATCCAAGGGGACAAGCGGATGGATGCTCGATCGAGCATAGGGTCTGCATCGACCGCGACCCGAGCACACCGAAAGAATCTGGATGCCGGTGCGAGCCGGAGGCTTGTCGCAGCGGCGCTGGCATTCGTCTCGGGTGCCGCCGGCCTGATCTACCAGGTGATCTGGATCAAGCAGCTCTCGCTCGTCGTCGGCGCTGATGTCTACGCCATCACGACCGCCGTGAGTGCCTTCTTTACCGGCCTGGCGTTGGGCGGCCTGATCTTTGGTGGAAGGGCCGACCGTGCCGGCCAGCCGGCGAAACTCTACATCGCGATCGAGATCGGCATCGGCATAACCGGCGTCGCCACCACATTGATCCTGGCGAATATTGCGCCGGCCTTCGTGGCGATCGAGAGCGCGAGCGGCTTGCTCGCATGGGCCATGGTGTTCGTTCTGGTCGGCATCGCCCCGCTTCTGATGGGTGGGACGCTACCGGTCCTTGTGCGTGCGGTGCTGCAGAATTCCGGCGATGCCGGCCGCGTCGGTGGCCGGCTATACGCCGCCAACACGGCCGGCGCGATTCTTGGCGCTCTGCTGCCGATGTTCGTCCTCATTCCGCTGTTCGGGGTGCAAGGGACCTCGACCGCGGCGGCGACACTCAATGCCCTCGCGGCGGCGGGGGCGACGGTGCTCGGCCGGATTCCCCTGGCTTCGGCGAGGATCAGGTCTGCCCGCGGCGCGGCGGTGCATCAACCGCGCCGGGTCGGATTGGCCGTTGCCCTCTATGCCGCCGCCGGCGCAATTGCCCTCGGCTACGAGGTCATCTGGTCCCAGTCCATCGTTCAGTTCATGAGTACGCGCAGTTTCGCGTTTTCCGTGGTGCTTGCCACGTACCTCGCGGGACTTGCGGCCGGTGCCGCGATCGTTGCGCGGGTAATCGACCGGATCCGCGATCCCTGGAGTGTCTTTGGCCTTCTGATCGCGGCCGCCGGTTTCCTGGCCTTGATCGAGATCGCGGCACTTGGCCATTGGCTCGTGGTCGCGCAGACGGCGACCGAGGCGTTCGTGCTCCACCTTACCGAAAACCAGTTCGCCGGCATGTGCGCCCGCTTCGCGGTGGCAGCGTTCTGCATCGTATTCCTGCCGACCTTGCTGCTCGGGGCGGCCTTTCCGGTGGCGCTGCGTCTGGTGGTGCGGGATGCGCATATCGGGCAGGACGTTGGCGCCGTCGTGGCGGTCAATACGCTGGGCGGTGTGGGGGGCGCACTTCTCACCGGCTTCGTGCTTCTGCCCTGGCTCGGGCTTGTCCACACCCTTGCATTGCTCGCAATCGGCGCCGGCCTGCTGGGTGTCATTGCCTGCTGGGGCGGTCGCTCGAGCCGCACCGGTCTTGGACTGGCAGTCGCGGTCGGCGCAGCCTGCATCGTCGCTGCGGTCGCCACGCCGTCCGACCGATTGGCCCAATTGCTGCCGGCAGCGCGGTCGGGAAAAATCATGTTCTATGAGGAGAGCCCGGGTGGGACGGTCGCGGTGGTCAACACCGGCCGCTTCCGCCGGCTCTATATCCAGGGCGTATCCAATTCCGGCGACGCCATGCCGTCGCTGCGCTACATGCGGCTGCAAGCGCTCCTGCCTCTCATCATTCACAATGGCGAGCCGAAATCAGCCCTGGTGATCGGCTACGGCACGGGCATCACGGCCGGGGCTCTCTCGCAATTCCCTGCTCTCGACAGGAGGGTGGTGGGTGAGCTGCTCCCGGCGGTCCTTCGTGCGGCTCCGATATTCGACGGCACCTTCAACGCCGCGACCGACCCGGGATTGGAGAAGCGCCTGGGCGATGGCCGTCGTCTCCTGCAGCGCGAGAGCCAGACCTACGACCTGATCACGCTGGAGCCGCCGCCGCCATCGGCGGTGGGCGTCGTCAATCTCTATTCTCGCGATTTTTATCGCCTGGCATCGTCGCGGCTGAACGACGACGGGATTGTCGCGCAGTGGTTGCCGCTGCCAACACAGAACGATGAGGACACGCGCGCACTGGTTCGCAGCTTCATCGATGTGTTTCCGTACGCGTCTCTGTGGACATCGGAGCTGCATGAAATGTTGCTTGTCGGGTCGCGTCGTCCGATTCAGTTGGATGCGGAGCGCATCAGCGCGAGGTTCAACCAGCCCGAGACGTCCGCGGCGCTTTCCGCGGTCGGCGTCAACTCGGTCGCGGCGCTGATCGCAACCTGGATCACCGACCGTGACGGGCTCGTGCGCTACGCGGCGGACGCGCCGGCGGTGACGGACGACAGGCCGCGAATCGAATACGCGACATGGGTTCGTCCGGACGAGTTCAGCCGGACGATTTCGCACATCTGGCAGTACCGTAGCGAACCGCCGCTCAAGGGAGCGGACGAGCAGTTCACCGCCTCGCTGCTGAGCGAAAGGCGAGATCTTGATGCGTTCTATCGTGCCGGCCTCAGCGCCTATGCGGGCAACCGGCAGGCTTACGCGCGCGAGATGGCGAGCCTCAGCCAAGCGGCGAGGCGAAACCCCTATTACAGGTGGTTTACGGGGTCCAAGGAGCCGTAGTGCAATGTCAGATCATGCCGCAACACAGTTAGCGGCCGCCCCGGCGCGGCGAACTGCCAAGGACTCCGCGGCCCGCGACGCCGTGCTCGATCTCAAGGCGCGCATCGGCAGATCGGTGCTCGGGCAGGATCATCTGGTCGAGAGCATGCTGATCGGGTTGCTGGCCAACGGCAATCTCCTGATCGAAAGCCTGCCGGGACTAGCCAAGACACGCGCGGTGAAGACGCTGGCGAAGAATCTTGCCGCGGACCTGTCGCGCGTGCAGTTCACGCCGGACCTGCTGCCGTCGGACGTGACCGGCGCGGAGATCTACCTGCAGACCGAGAAGGGCGGCCAGTTCCAGTTCCAGAAGGGGCCGATCTTCGCCAACCTCGTGCTCGCGGACGAGATTAACCGCGCGCCGGCCAAGGTGCAGTCGGCGCTGCTGGAGGCGATGGAGGAGCGTCAGGTCACCGTTGCCGGCAAGACCTACAAGATGCCTGACCTGTTCATGGTGCTCGCGACCGAGAATCCGATCGAGCAGGAGGGCACCTATCCGCTTCCCGAGGCGCAGCTCGACCGCTTCCTGATGCATGTCGTGATCACCTATCCCGACGAGGCGACGGAAGGCGAGATCATCAAGCTCAATCGCGCCGAGAATGCGCGGAAGCCGGAAGCCGGAGCGGCCGAGCCGCCGCCGGTGCCGCAGCAGGCGATCCTCGATGCGCGCGGCGAGCTCGATGGCATTTTCGTCTCCGACCTCGCACAGAAATATATCGTCGACCTGATCTATGCGACGCGGTTTCCCGGCCGCTACGGCGAGCCGTTGAGCAAATGGATCCAGATCGGCGCCAGCCCGCGCGGCAGCCTTGCCATCGACCGCTGCGCGCGGGCGCGCGCATGGCTCGACGGGCAGGATTTCGTCACGCCCGACCACATCCGCGCCGTCATCCATGACTGCCTGCGGCACCGCCTGATCCTGAGCTACGAGGCCGTATCGCAGGGCATCAGCCCCGACCAGGTGATCGACAAGATCACCGAGCTTGTCGCTGCAGCGTGAGGGCCGTGATAACGGAGACATCAGCCAGAACGCCCGGTGTCTACGTCAGTCTCGACGATCTGATCGCGCTCGAATTCAGGGATCGCAGGGTTTCGTTCCTGCCGCGCCAGCCGGTGCATAGTCTGCTGTCGGGCCGGTTCGCCTCGCGCATGCGTGGCCGCGGGTTGAACTTCGAGGAGATCAGGGACTATCGCCCGGGCGACGATGTCCGGGAGATCGACTGGAAGGTCACGGCGCGGCTGCAGAAGCCGCATGTGCGCGTCTTCAACGAGGAGCGCGACCGTCAGGCCCTGCTCGTGGTCGATCAGCGGCTGTCGATGTTCTTCGGCAGCCGGCGCGCCATGAAGTCGGTCACCGCGGCCGAGACCGCCGCGATCGGCGCCTGGCGTGTGCTCGGCGTCGGCGACCGGATCGGCGCGATCGTGTTCAATGACAGCGATGTCGTCGAGCTGGCGGCGCGGCGCAGTCGGGCGACGGTGTTGCAGATATTGTCCAGCATCGTCGCGCAGAACCAGGCACTCGGCGTCGGCCGCGGCATCGTTCCGGCGTCAGGCATGCTCAACCGGGCGCTCGAACATGCCGAGCGGCGGACGATGCATGACGCAACCGTGATCCTGATCAGCGATTTCGATGGCGCCGATAGCGCGACGCGCCGGATGATCGGGGCGATCGCCCGGCATAACAACGTGGTCGCGGTGCTGGTCCACGATCCCTTGCAAAGCGATTTGCCGGCCTCGAGCCGGATGACCGTCACCGATGGCGAGCTGCAGATTCAGCTCGAAGTCGGCCGCGAGAGCGTCCGCAAGAGTATCGCGCAGGCGTCGCAGGAGCGGCTGCGCGGCGTATTCGCGTGGACGCGCGAGCTTGGCATTCCGGTGCTGCCGCTGAGCACAGCCGAGGAAACGGCGCCGCAAATCCGGCGTCTCCTGGGCGGGCTGCCGGCTCGGCACGGACGCGGTGGCGGTCACGCCCGAGCGGAGGCGGCTCTTGGCTGATCCCCAACCCGTCATTGTGGATCCCGTCGCGGGCCTGATCGACATCCCGCTGCCACCGTCGGTGAGCCTGCTTCCGGCGACATGGGCGTCGCGGATCGTGATCGTGCTGGCTGCCGCAGGGGTCGCCGTCGCGGCGTGGCGCCTGCTGCGACATTTCCGCGCCAACCGCTATCGGCGCGCGGCGCTCGCGGAGCTTGACCGGCTGCTGCAGACACAAGGCGGCGTCCCGGAGGGAATGGCCGCGAGCCTCGCGCTGCTGGTGCGGCAGACCGCGCTCGATGCCTTTCCGCGCGAAACCGTCGCACCACTTGCCGGCGCGGGTTGGCTTGCGTTCCTCGACCGCAGCTATGGCGGGGACGAATTCTCGCACGGCGCGGGACGGCTGGTCGCGACCGCGCCGTACGGGCGGACGACGGCGGATGCCGGCGATCTAACGGCGCTGCAGGATCTGGTGCGGCGCTGGATCAGGGGGCACCATGTTTGAGTTCGCATGGCCCTGGATGCTCGCGCTCCTGCCGCTGCCGATCCTGGTGTGGTGGCTGTTGCCGCCGTATCGCGCGCGGCAGGCGTCCGTGATGGTGCCGTTCTTCGACCGCCTTGCGGCGGCAACCGGACAGACCCCGCAGCGCGGCGCCGTCGTGCTGCAGCGGCGGCGCATCCAGATGGTGACGGCCGCATTGATCTGGGCGCTCGTCGTCGCGGCGCTGGCGCGGCCGCAATGGGTCGGTGATCCGGTTACCCGCGAGGTTTCGGCGCGCGATCTCATGCTCGCGATCGATATCTCCGGCTCGATGGACCAGCGCGACTTCCGCGGTAGCGACGGCGCGATGCTGACGCGGCTCGACGGCGTCAAGCGTGTGGTCGCGGATTTCATCGCGCACCGGCATGGCGACCGCGTCGCGCTGGTGCTGTTCGGCACCAGGCCCTATGTGCAAGTGCCGTTCACGCAGGATCTGCAGACCGCGACCGCGCTGCTGGCGCAGACCGGGGTCGGCATGGCCGGACAGCAGACCGCGATCGGCGACACCATCGGGCTTGCGATCAAGACCTTCGAGGCAAGCAAGGCGCGACAAAAGCTTCTCGTCCTGCTCACCGATGGCAACGATACGGCGAGCCGCGTCCCTCCGGAGCATGCCGCCGACATCGCGCACCAGAACGGCCTCGTGATCGACACGATCGGCGTCGGCGATCCGGCCGCGACGGGCGAGAACCGCGTCGATCTCGGCGTCCTGCGGTCGGTCGCCGCCACGACGGGCGGCCATTTCTACCGTGCCGAGGACGGTGCGCAGTTGCAGGCGATCTATGCGGACATCGACCGTCTCGCGCCGGCCAAGCTCGATACGCTGTCATGGCGGCCGAAGCAGCCGCTGTTCCAGTGGCCGCTCGGCGCCGCCGTGGTGCTGTCGCTGCTGCTGTGGCTCGGCCTTTCGCTGGAAAGCGGGCTGGGACGAAGGGGAGCGCCCGGCCATGCATGACGCGGCCGCGATTCCCTTCCATCTGCTGCGGCCGCTGTGGCTGCTCGCGCTGATTCCCGTTGCTGCCGTCTTCGCATGGGTGCGGTGGCGGCAGAGCCCGCAGGCGCAATGGGGCGGGGTGATCGCGCCGCATCTGCTCAACCATCTCATCGTGCAACCGGGCGCGGGACGCGGCGTCAGCCCGCTTTATCTGGTCGCCGCCGCGCTGTCGCTCGGCGTCGTCGCGTTGTCGGGCCCGACCTGGCGGCGCGAGCTGCCGCCCTTCGTCGAGGACAAGGCGCCGCTGATGATCGCGCTGTCGCTCGATGCAACGATGGGACAGAGCGACGTCGCGCCGACGCGGCTCGAACGCGCCAAGCAGAAGATCAGGGATCTGCTTGCGGCGCGCGCCGGCGCGCGCACGGGGCTGATCGCCTATGCGGGCACCGCGCATCTGGTGATGCCGCTGACCGACGATCGCGCCGTCATCGAACCCTTCCTCGCCGCGCTTGCCCCGGGCCTGATGCCGTCGCCCGGGAAGAACGCCGTCGCGGCGGTGGCGCTCGCCGCAGAAGCGCTCGCGACCGAAACCGTTCCCGGCACGATCCTGCTTGTCGCCGACGACGGTGGCGACGAGGAGGGAGCGGTTCGCCAGGCCGCCGGACGGAACGGCCTGGTCAAGCTGAGCGTCACGCCGAACAAGGGCGAAAGGTTCGCGCTCGGTTCGGACGTCGTACAGGTCAGCATCGACGACGCTGACATCGCGGCGCTCGAGCGCCGGATCGAAACCCGTTATCAGGCCGCGCAGGGTGACGCGTTCGGTACGCAATGGCGCGATGAGGGCTTTTGGCTGCTGCTGCCGATTGCACTGCTCAGCCTGCTCTGGTTCCGGCGCGGCACGACGGTGGCCTGGGTTGTCGCCTTCGTCTGTCTGTCGCACGTGTCGTCCGCGAGGGCGGAGGGGCCGCGCCGTTTTGCCGACCTGTGGCTGACGCCGGATCAGCAAGGACGCATCGCGTTCGATCGCGGTGACTATGCGACCGCGGCCAAGCGCTTCTCCGATCCGATGTGGCGCGGCATCGCCGCCTATCGTGCGTTCGACTTCCTGACGGCCGCGCAGGAATTTGCGCATGTCGATACGCTCGAGGGACGCTTCGCGCTGGGCAACGCCCAGGCGCAGAACCACGCCTATGAGAAGGCGATCGCCGCCTATGACGAGGTTCTGAAGATCGCGCCCGGCCACGTCGCGGCGAAGACCAACCGTGCCATCGTGGTGGCGGCGCTGAAGGCGAAAGAGGAGAAGCGGAAGAAGCAGGAGCAGGACGACAGCGCGCCGCCGGACGAGAAGGCCGACGAGATGCGGGTCGACCCGACCCAGAAGGGCGGCAAGCGGATCGAGGTGAAGCCGACGGATCTCACCACGGCCGGCGCCGCCGAAGCCTGGATGCGCCAGGTCCAGACCACGCCGGCTGACTTCCTCAAGCTGAAATTCGCGATTCAGGACGCGGCGCGGCCGGCGGGGGCGAAGCCATGAGGCAGCCGCTCGCCGCCGCAGCCCTGATGCTCGGACTGCTGATGCCCTGCGCGGCACTCGCGCAGCAAAGCGTGCCGGAGCCGATCCTGCGGGTGACGATCGATCCGCCGCGCGTCGTGGTGGGGCAGGCGGCCACGCTGCGGATCGACGTGCTGGCGCCGAATTACATGACGGCGCCGCCCGAGCTGCCCGACTTCCAGGTCCGCAACGCCGTGACCCGTCAGTTGCGGAGCATCAACGAGAACGAGCAGCGGGACGGCGTCACCTATGCCGGCGTCCGGTTCGAATTCGCTATCCATCCACAGGAGCCGGGCAGCTACGCGATCGCCGGCCAGGCGATCACCATCAAATACGCCGCCGAGCCGCCGGCGACACGCGAGGCCACGCTCGCGCTGCCGCCGATCGCATTTGAGGCCTTCATCCCGGACGCGGCCTCCGCCCTGCAGCCGTTCCTGGCCGCGCGCAATCTGTCGATCGAGCAGACCGTCAACCGCTCGTCGGATCAGCTCAAGACCGGGGATGCCGTGACCCGGACCGTCACCATCAAGGCCGAAGGCATTCCGGCGATGCTGCTGCCGCCGGTGAAGTTCGCCGCGTTCGACGGGCTCAAGCTGTACCCCGCCCAGCCGTCGCTCCAGGACAAGACCGACGGGCGCACCGATGTGCTGTCCTCGGCCCGCACCGACAGCGGCGTCTACATGCTCGAGAAGGCCGGCGATTACGTGCTGCCGCCGATCGACCTGCGCTGGTGGAACATCGACGCGCAGCGCATCGATGTGGCGCATCTCGACCCGGTGACGCTGCACGTGGAGGCGAACCCCGCAGCCGGCGGTGCGTCGTCAATCGGCAGCTCCGGCGCACGCCGGTCATGGGGTGCGCTGCGCGATGTCATCGCCGATCACTGGAAGTCGACCGTAGCCGTGCTGCTGGCGCTTGCCGGGCTCGGCTGGCTGATGCCGCGGACGGTCCGCGCGATCGCGGCGTATCTTCGCCGGCATCGCGAAGCCTATCTGCGCTCGGAAGCGTTCGCCTTCAGGGAGCTGCGGCGCGCCGCGCGCCATGGCGACGCCAAGGCGGTCTACTTCGCGCTGCTCGACTGGCTGCAGCGGTTCGAGCCGGTCGCGCCGCAGCACACGGTCGAGGCGTTCAGGGCCGTTGCCGATGATGCCGCGCTCGATGACGAGATCGGCGCGGTCGAGCGCGAGCTGTTCGCGCCGTCTGCCGGCGCAGCGCGCTGGTCACCGCACCGGCTGCTGCGCCAGGTCGGCGGAGCCCGGCGCAATCTGCGTCGGCGCGCGAGACGCCGCGAAGACACGCGCCTACTTCAGAACCTGAATCCGGTCGGGCTTTCCTCCACCACGTCCTTTGGTCGACCAAAGCCCGCCAGATGAACGAAGCACATTGAGACCGATCGAGCAGAACGCATGATTCGTAATCACCAGAGCGAGCAACCCTAGCGTAACTCAGGAGTATCGAATGACGAGTGAGACGAAGAAACATGACGCCGGCGCCGATTCCACTTGCGGTGCCTCGACCATCGATCGCCGAGCCGTGCTGCTCGGCACGTCATCGCTTGCTGCCACGGCGGCGCTGACGTCGCAGGCTCTCGCGCAGGCCCAGAAGGCCGCACCCGCCGCGGCGCCGGCCGGCGGCCGCAAGCCGAACATCCTCGTCATCTTCGGCGACGACATCGGCATTCCGCAGATCAGCGCCTACACCATGGGCATGATGGGATATCGCACGCCCAATATCGACCGGATCGCGCGCGAGGGCGCCATCTTCACCGACGCCTACGGTCAGCAAAGCTGCACGGCAGGCCGCGCCTCCTTCATCCTCGGGCAGGAGCCGTTCCGTACCGGCCTGCTTACCATCGGCATGCCCGGCGATCCCCATGGCATCCAGGACTGGATGCCGACGATCGCCGACGCCCTGAAGACCCAGGGCTATGCCACCGGCCAGTTCGGCAAGAACCATCTCGGCGACCGTGACGAACATCTGCCGACCAAGCACGGCTTCGACGAGTTCTTCGGCAATCTCTATCATCTCAACGCCGAAGAGGAGCCGGAAGGCTATTTCTATCCGAAGGATCCGAACTTCCGAAAGCAATATGGTCCGCGCGGCGTCATCAAATCGTCCGCGGATGGAAAGATCGAGGACACGGGTCCCCTGAATACCGCGCGTATGCCCACGGTGGACGAGGAATTCCTGGGCGCTGCCAAGGATTTCATCGGCCGCCAGGCCAGGGCGGATCGGCCGTTCTTCGTCTGGTTCAACTCGACGCGCATGCACGTCTTCACGCACCTGAAGCCGTCATCCCTCGGCAAGACCGGCAAGGGCATTCACGCCGACGGCATGGTGGAGCATGACGGGATGGTCGGCGAATTGCTCAAGCAGCTCGACGATCTCGGCATCGCCGAGAACACGATCGTGCTCTACACCACGGACAATGGTGCGGAGCTCGCGCTGTGGCCCGATGGCGCGATGACGCCGTTCCACGGCGAGAAGGGCACGACGTGGGAAGGCGGCTTCCGCATCCCGATGATGGTGCGATGGCCGGGCGTCGTAAAGCCGGGAACGCAATACAACGAGATCATCTCGTTGATCGACTGGTTCCCGACGCTGTGCGCCGCGGCAGGGATTCCGGACATCAAGGACAAGATGAAGACCGGATTCGCCGGCGCAAGCGGCAAGAGCTTCAGGGTTCATCTCGACGGCTACAACTTCATGCCGTTCTTCAAGGGAGAGGCAAAGGAGCCGCCCCGCGATGCGATCTACTATTTCGACCAAGGCGGCAACCTCAACGCGCTCCGGTGGAACGACTGGAAGCTGAGCTTTGCCGTCGCATCGAAGGGCAATATTGCGACAGCCACCCGCGAAGTGCCCTCATGGGCGCTGATCGCCAATCTGCGCATGGATCCCTACGAGCGCGGCATGGAGGAAGGCGGCGGAGCGATCCAGTTCCTCGCCCAGAACATGTGGCTGATCGTGCCCGTGCAGGGGAAGATCAAGGACTTCTTCTCCGACTTCGATCAGTTCCCCTACCAGGGGGGCAGTTCGCTGAACGCAAGCGGCATCAATTACGGGCTGCTTCGACAGCAGGCGGCCTTGAAGCGGCTCAACGAGCTGGAACGCATGAAGCCGCAGTGATGCGGGAAGAGCAACGGACGGAAAGAGGGAAAGTGCGATGATGGTTCGGCTTGCCGCTGTGCTGCTTGCGGGTCTTGTGGCCATCTCCGTTGCGGTGGCACAGCCGGCGGATCCCTTGCCGTCCTGGAAAGACGGCGCGGCGAAATCGGCGATCGTCGATTTTGTCGCGCGCGTCACGACGCAGGGCGGGCGGGATTTCGTGCCGCCGGCCGAGCGGATCGCGACATTCGACAATGACGGCACGCTGTGGACCGAGCAGCCGTTCTATTTCCAGCTCGCCTTCGCGTTCGACCGCGTCAAGGCGATGGCGCCGGTGCACCCGGACTGGAAGACGCGGCAACCGTTCAAGGCGCTTCTCGAGAAGGACACCAAGGCGCTGGCCGCGAGCGGCGAGAAGGGCCTCCTGCAGATCATGGCGGCGACGCATGCCGGCATGACCACCGATGCGTTCGCAAGCTCGGTGCGCGACTGGCTCGCGACCGCCAGGCATCCGCGCTTCAACCGGCCGTATGACAGCCTGGTCTATCAGCCGATGCTGGAGCTGCTGGCCTATCTCAGGGCCAACGGCTTCAAGACCTTTGTCGTTTCCGGCGGCGGCGTCGAATTCATGCGGCCGTGGATGGAGAAGGTCTACGGCATCCCGCCGGAGCAGGTGGTCGGCTCGTCCGGCGTGGTCAAATTCCAGGTCGGCCCCGACGGCAAGCCGGTCCTGATGAAGCAGGCCAAGGTCGAGTTCATCGACGACGGCCCGGGCAAGCCGGTCGGCATCAACCGCTTCATCGGCCGCCGTCCGATCTTCGCGTTCGGCAACTCCGATGGCGATCTGCAGATGCTGCAATGGACCGTGGCGGGACCGGGCGCGCGCTTCGCCGGCATCGTGCACCACACCGACGAGGTTCGCGAATACGCCTATGATCGTCAATCCAAGGTCGGCAAGCTCGACAAGGCGCTCGACGCGGCCGCCGCGTCCGGCTGGACCGTGGTCGACATGAAGCAGGACTGGAAGGAGATCTTTCCACCCCTGGCCACGGCCGGTGCCGCGAAGGAGACGAAGCCATGAGCGGTTACGACATCTTTGCCTGGATCGTGCTGGTCATCCTGGTTGCCAGCGCGATCGCGGTGTTCTGCATCGCCGGCTGGCTGCCGGGGCACATCGCGAAATCGCGCAATCACCCCTATGCGCAAGCCGTGATGGTCGCCGGCTGGATCACTTTGATCTGCGGCTTTGCGCTGTGGCCGATCGCGTTCATCTGGGCCTATGTCGATGTGCCGGCGCCGCGCCGGGCGGGAGATGCGTGATGGGTGTCGCGATCTTCAACGTCTATCTTGTGCTGCTGTTCCTCTTGGTGCATTTCAAGATCGTGCGCTTCAACCTGTTCTGGAAGGCGTCTCCCTTCATCGTACTGGTGCTGCTGCTGTTCGGCCTGCTGGTGCCAATGGGCTGGGGCGCGCCGCAGGGCTCGGCGCTGGTCGCGCGCAACGCGGTGTCGATCGTGCCTGACGTCGCGGGTGAGGTGACCGAGGTGCCCGTCGTCGCCAACGTGCCGCTGAAGGCCGGTGACGTTCTGTTCAAGATCGATCCGACGCCCTATGACGCGCAGGTCAAGGCGATCACGGCGCAGCTCAAGCTGTCGAAGACGCGGCTGGCGCAGATGACGACGCTCTACGAGCGCGATGCGGGGCGCGGCTTCGACGTCGAGCAGCGGCAGTCCGAGGTCGATCAGCTCAGCGGACAGCTCGAGGCCGCGCAGTGGAACAGCGACAAGACGGTGGTGCGCGCGCCGGCCGACGGCTACGTCACCAACCTCGCGCTGCGCAAGGGCGCGCGGGTCGCGAACCTGCCGCTGTCGCCGGTGATGGCGTTCATCGATACCTCGAACACGATCATCGGTGTCGAGATCAACCAGATCGATGCGCGCTACGTCGCGCCCGGGCAGGAGGTCGAGGTGACCTTCAAGTTCGCGCCAGGGCAGATCTATTCCGGCAAGGTCGAGAGCGTGCTGCAGGCGGTGGCGACCGGCCAGGTCACGACCTCGGGCACGGCCGTTGCGCCGAAGGCGATCGAGGCCGTGCCCTTCGTCGTGCGCGTCAGGCTCGACGATGCCGCGTTCGCCAACCGCCTGCCGGCCGGCTCGACCGGAACGGCGGCGATCTACACCGACCATCTGAAGCCGACCCACGTCGTGCGCCGCGTGATCCTGCGGCAGCTCGCGATCGTCAATTATGTGAATCCGTTTTGAGTGATGGAGATTGTCATGAAGCCATTGATCGCCGGAGGACTTGCGCTGATGATGGCGACCGCATCAACGTATGCCCAAACGCTGTCCAGCGACGATCTCAACCGCCGCATGATCGAGCGCCGCGCTGTCGAGGCCGTGATCTGGGGCATTCCCGCGGTCAATACCGATCTGATGCGGCAGGAGATGCTGACCAGGACGCCGGGCAAGGTGGGGCAGGTGATCTATTGGGGGCGTCCGCTTGATTGGCATAACCAGACGCTGACGCCGAATCCGGACGCGCTGTACTTCATGACGTTCTTCGACACGCGGAATGGTCCGATCGTGCTCGATCTCCCGCCTGGCAATACGAACGGATCGTTCAACGGCAATATCGTCACGGTCTGGCAGATGCCGCTCGAGGATGCCGGCCTGCTCGGCGTCGACAAGGGTGCCGGCGGCAAGTTCCTGATTCTGCCGCCGGGCTACAACGGCCCGAAGCCCGACGGCTACATCGCGCTGCAGTCCGACACGTTCGGCGGCTACATGCTTCTGCGCTCCAACCTCAAGAGCCACGGCGATGCCGACGTCCAGGCCGCAGTCGCCTACGGCAAGCGCATGAAGGTCTATCCCCTGGCGCAGGCGGCCAGCCCGCCGGCGACGGTGTTCAGCGACGTGAAGGACACCGATTTCGATTCCACCATTCGCTACGACGCGGCTTTCTTCGAGCACCTGAACCGGATCATACAGGACGAGCCGTGGATCGACCGGGATCGGGTGATGATCGATAGCCTGAAGTCGATCGGCATCGAGAAGGGAAAGTCGTTCGCTCCGTCCGAGGCGATGAAGACGGTGCTTGCTTCGGCGGCGAAGGAGGCGGGTGCCTGGCTGGCGGCGAAATACGACGCCGGCCTGCCGCCGTTCTTCTCTGAGACCAGCCGCTGGACGTTCCCGGCGCCGCCGGACGTCGTCAAGGCCTACTCCGACGGGTTCGCCGATCTGAACGCATACCCGACCGACAGCCGCGCTCTCGCTTACAGCTACGCCTATATCGGCATCAAGCGCCTGGGCGCCGGTCAGTTTTATGCGATCTCGATCCGCGACAAGGCGGGCGATGCCTTCGACGGCAGCAAGACATACCGCCTCAACGTCCCGGCCAATGTTCCGGTCGAACAATACTGGTCGGTGACCGCCTACGATCGCGCGACCCATGCGTTGATCAAGAACGTCGCTCGGGCCAGCCGGTCCTCGCAAATCCCCGACCTGAAGAAGAACCCGGATGGCTCAGTCGACATCTATGTCGGGCCGGCGGCTCCGGCCGGGCAGGAGACGAACTGGCTGCCGACCGACCCCGCGCGCAAGTTCGAGCTGATGGCGCGCTTCTACGCGCCAAAGAAGGAGTTTTTCGACAAGGTGTGGAAGCTACCCGACGTGGAAAAGATCAATGCCACGGTTGGAAATGGAGTGAAGCAGTGAAATTCAGATATCTGTTGGCCGGTGTCCTTTGCCTCGCGGGCCAGAGCACATCGCTCGCGCAATCGCCGGTGCCTGTCACGGTGGACAATTTTGCCCGTGCCGAGTCCGATCTCTATCTGGGCAATCTCGCCAAGGGGGTCGGCCTCGGAAAGCTCAACCATCGCCGCGAGCCGGCCAGCATCGACAACCAGACCGTCATCCGGCTCAACCGCGATACGCTCTATACATCAGGGGTGTTCGACCTCGACGCCGGGCCGGTGACGATCACGATGCCGGACCCTGGCAAGCGCTATATGGCAATGCAGGTGATCAGTGAGGATCATTATGTGCCCGCGGTCTATTACGGTGCCGGCAAGCGCATGCTGACGCGCGACAACGTCGGCACGCGCTACGCGGTGGTTGGAATTCGGACGCTCGTCAATCCGAACGATCCGAAGGATCTCGAGCAGGTCCACGCGCTGCAGGATGCCATCAAGGTCAGCCAGAAAGGCACCGGCAAGCTCGAACTTCCGAGCTGGGATCCCGCCAGCCAGAAAGCCATTCGCGAAGCGCTGCTTGCGCTCAATGATTACACCGGAGGCTTTGCGCATGCTTTCGGACCCAAGGGGCACGTCGATCCTGTCAGGCATCTGATCGGCACGGCCGCCGGCTGGGGCGGCAATCCCGACAAGGACGCCACCTATCTGAGCGTCACGCCCGCCAAAAACGACGGCACGACGGTCTACAAGCTGACCGTCCGCGACGTTCCCGTCGACGCGTTCTGGTCGATCAGCGTTTACAATGCCAAGGGATATTTCGAGAAGAATCCCTATGACGCCTACACGCTGAACAACATCACGGCAAAGAAGTCCGCTGATGGCTCGATCGCGGTCCAGTTCGGCGGCTGCGACGGCAAGCTCCCGAATTGCCTACCGACCATGAAGGGCTGGAACTATACGGTCCGGCTCTACCGGCCGCGTGCGGAAATCCTGAACGGCAAATGGAAGTTCCCGGAGGCGCAGGCGGTCAACTGAAGCGCGAGCGAATCCGCTATGATGGCCTGAGCGAAGTGGGGAGATCAGGATGAGGATGGTCAGAAATCACAGGTGCGCCGCACTGGGCATAGCTGGCGCACTCGCACTGTCGGCAGCGCCGCGCACGGCGTCGGCCGACGCCGGCGGATTGAGCTTCTGGCTGCCCGGCGCGTTCGCGAGCCTGACCGCGGCGCCGGCGATGCCCGGCTGGGCCTATGAGACGATCTACATTCACCTCGACCAAAGCGCCAACGCGGGCAAGAATTTCGTCATCGGCAACCGTGTGCCCGGATCGGTCGTCGCTGGTCTCAACGCGCATGCCGACGTTCTCGTGGAAGGATTTACCTACACCTGGGCTCAGTCGGTGCTTGGGGGCCAGGCCGCCGTAACCTTCCTTGCCGCGCCGGGAAATGTCGGCGTCGGCGTCGACGCGACGTTGACGGGGCCGCGGGGCAATACGGTCTCGGGCGTCGCAACCGACAACCGCAACACGGTCTCCGATGTCTTCTACCAGGGCACGCTGAAATGGAATCAGGGTGTCAACAACGAGATGGTCTACATCTTCGGCAACATCCCGAGCGGGACCTATGACAGCAGCCGCCTCGCCAATCTCAGCTTCGGATTCACTGCGATCGATGTCGGCGGCGCCTACACCTATCTCAATCCGGAAACCGGCCAGGAGTTCTCGGTGCTGGCGGGCGTCACCTACAACGGAATGAACAAGGATCTGCAGTACCAGAACGGCATCGACTTCCACGTCGACTGGGGACTTTCGAAGTTCGTCGCCAAGAATGTGCATGTCGGTGTCGCCGGCTACTATTTCCAGCAGCTCACCGGAGACAGCGGTGCCGGCGCGAAGCTCGGTGATTTCAAGGGACGCGTCGCCGGCATCGGCCCGCAGGTCGGATTCATCTTTCCGGTGGCCGACGGCTATCAGGGCTATCTGAACCTTCGTGGCTACAAGGATTTTGCCGCCGAGAATCGGCCCGAAGGGTGGACGGCCTGGGTGACGTTCCAGCTCTCGCCGGCCGCGCCGGCTACGACACCGACGAAGCCGATCGTGCGCAAATATTAGCGGAGGCGAACGACGAGCTCGATGAGTGATGCGCGCGAGACCGGCCGGGGGCCGGTTCGTATCGGCTTCCGTACATCGATCATCACGGTGGTCATTGCCGCGGTGCTGGTGGTCGGACTGACGCTGGTCTATCTCAGTTTCAGGCGGGTCTCGTCGATCACGCAGATGGCTGCGAGCACCTTCATCGACAAGGTGGGGCAAATCGGCGCCGATCGCATCGACGCGCAGTTCAAGAATGTGCGCGACAGCCTCGAGATCCTTCCTGGCGGGAATTCCGGCCATCCAGGAGGCCGACGTCGCCGACAATGTCAGGCTCTACGCCCTGCTGGCCTCGATGCTGCGCAACAATCCGCAGATCTTCAACCTCTATGTCGGGTACGAAGACGGCTCCTTCCTTGAGATGGACGTCATCGATCGCGCCAAGCCGCAATTCCGCACGGCGCTGAATGTCGCCGCCGACGCCGTCTACCGCGTCGTCGTCATTGCCCGCTCCGGGGCGGCCGCCGCGGCACCGGTGACGCTGTTCCTGTCGGAAAACCTGACCCAGGTCGCGAAGGTGGCGGGGCCGCACAGCTACGACCCGCGGCGGCGTCCCTGGTATGTCGATGCTTTAAAGGATCGCAAGACGCTGCTCACCGGGCCCTATGTGTTCTACGCGACCGGGGAGCCCGGCTACACGCTGCGCACGCCGCTCAGGGAGGGCCGCCGCGGGGTGGTGGCCGCCGACCTGCTGCTCAATCGCCTCGAGGAGATGCTGAGCCGGCAAAAGCTCGGAAAATCCGGGCTGGCCTTCCTGTTCAACGACGCCGACCGTATCGTCGGGCATCCCGAGATGCGCGAGCTGATGACGGAACGCAGCGACGCATTGCCCCGGATCGACGTCCTCAAGCTTCCCGGCCTGTCCGCGGCGATCCAGGCCTGGCGCAGCGACGGGCTGGCCCAGCAGTTCTTCACCGACGCTGACGGACGGACCCTCGTCGCGGCCTTTCACCGCATCGAGACGGCCGGTGCGGCTAACATCCATCTCGCGGTGGTCGCCCCGCTCGACGAGTTCTTCGCCAAGATCATCTCGGAGCGGCGCGCGCTGTTCGCCGTCGCGCTCGGCTTTGTGATCGCGATGTTGCCGTTCGCGTTCTGGCTCGGCTCGCTGCTCGCCCGATCGCTGCGCGAGCTGGCGCGGCAGACCGACGAGATCCAGCGCTTTCAGCTCGCCGACCGGCCGCGGATGCAATCGGCCATCGACGAGATCGATGAACTGGGGCGCTCGGTGTTTACGATGCGCACCGTCGTACGCAACTTCTCAAGCTTCATTCCGCAGCCGATCGTCCGTCAGCTGATGCAGTCCGGAGCCTCGCTGCAGCTCGGCGGCATCAGGCGCGAGGTCACGGTTCTCTTCACCGACGTCGCCGACTTCACCGCGAAGACCGAGAAGGCGGACCCCTCCCAGGTCATGATCTTCACCTCGCGTTATTTCGCCGCGATGTCGGAGGCGATCATGAAACACCATGGCACCATCGACAAGTTCATCGGCGACGCCGTGATGGCACTGTGGAACGCGCCGGACGAGGATCCCGATCACGTCGTTCATGCCTGCGAGGCCGTGCTGGACTGCGTTCATCGCAATGCCGAGCTCAACCGGGCTTTCCGCAGCGAAGGCTGGCCGGCCTATGGCACGCGGTTCGGCCTGCATCTCGGCGATGCCGTGGTCGGCAATGTCGGCTCCGCCGCCCGCATGAGCTACACCGCGCTCGGCGCCACCATCAATCTGGCCTCGCGTCTCGAAGGCCTCAACAAGAACTACGGCACGCAGGTCCTGGTGAGTGCAGCCGTGAAGGCGCGTGCCGAACACAGATTCGCGTTCCGCAGCGTCGACCAGATCCGGCCGAAGGGCTTTGCCGACGCGATCACGGTCTACGAGCTGTGCGGCGAACGCGGCGATTCGGAGCTGACGTTCTGCGCACGCTGGGAGGCCGTCTACAGTTCGATCCGGTACGCGGAGCCCGCCGTGGCGGCGCTGCGCGTTGCCGATTTCCTGGTCGAGTACCCCGGGGATGGCGTCGCGCAATACCATGCCGAACGGCTGCGCAATGCGGTTCAGCAACCGTTGCTTGATCTACCCGTGCCCTGAGATGCAGGGTGAGGAATTTTGATCCGACCTCGATCTTCCAGGGCCGCTTCGGTCATCGATCGGGTCGCGCGATCGCCGATGCGATCGTTTCGGCCGCCCCCGCAACAGGGGCGCGTAACGCCGGTGGCTAGGCCGCCATCAGTTGCTGAAGCGCAACAGCTTGCTCACGGGTCTGGAATGCGATGGCGGTGTGGGTAAAGCCCGACGAGGCCTGGGTCTGCGCGATATGATTGAGGACCTCGTTGCCCTTGACCACGTGAAGATCCATTCCCTGGCCGGCCGGGAAAATCCCCAGAACGACGTCGTAGGCCTCGATGATGGCCTTCAAGGCGCCACCCTTGTCTTCCGACGCGTCGATAAAGATACGAACATCCGCGGCGATACTACGAAGTTCGTCAAAGTCGATCACTGGAAGTCTCCCATACGCAACTCACTGATCGATCCTAGCTACAACTTGCTTACTGAAACATAAATTACGCGGGGTTCCTCACCGGACAAGTGTCGCTAGGCGCCGGTCGGCGGCCTCCGCTTCGCAATGCGTTTGACCGGCGCATGGGCCGGCACGGCATTCGAGGTCTGGTCGGCCATGTGGGGAATGCGGTGCTCGATATGCGCCACGACCCGGAAGAAACTCTCCAGCGCCTTGGCGTCGAGACCGGCCGTGAGGTTGCTGTGCCGGCGCAGGATTTCATCCAGACTGCGGTCGAGCAGCGCCACGCCCTGCGATGTCAGCCGGATCTCGGTCCGGTTCCGGGCGCTGCCTCGCACCGGCGTCAGCTCGATCAGGCCCTTTTTCCTCAGCGAGGTTGTCTCGCGGCTGACGACGGCCTTGTCGAGTTGCGCATTGGTCCAGATGTCGTAGGCGCTTGCCGGCTCATGCTCCCTGAGAAAGGACAGCACCCGCCATTCCGCGAGCGATACGCCGTAGGCTTGCGGGAAGAAGGCATTGGCATTGGCGCGCAACTTCGCGACCAGGCTGGACAGCACCGTGGGCACGTAACGTTCGAAATCGATCACCAGCTCCGAGCCCGTGTTCCCTTGCGCGGCGCGGCGCGGGTCAGGGGCTCTGTTGCGGTTTGCGCCAGTCCGGCTCTTCATTCTTTCACGAGTTGAGTGCGCGCGATCAGGACCAACGCCGCCGCGACCAGGAGAACGCCTGTTACCACGAGGAATCCGGTGGTGAAACTGCCCGAGGCGTCCTTGGCGCGTCCGATCACGATCGGGATGGTGGCGCCTCCGATGCTGCCGATGGTGCTGACCAGGCCGATCGCGCCCGGCGCGCTCTGCCGCGACATGTAGGACTGGGGAATAGTCCAGAACACGGCCTGCGTACCATAGACACCGACGTTGGCAACCATGAATCCGATGATGATCCAAACCGGCGATGTTGAAAAGGCTGCTATCGCGAAGCCGGCCGCTGCGATCACGAAGGTTATGGCCGCATAATAGAAGCGCTCACCGACATGGTCGGAGTGCCGCGACAACGCGATCATGCCGATCAGGCCGGCGACGGGCGGGATCGCGGTCACGAAGCCGACCTGTGAATTCGGCAGCCCGAACGACTTGATGATTTGCGGCAGCCAGGGAAACAGCGAAGCCAGGCCACAGAACAGGCCGAAATTGCACAGGCCGAACAGCAGCACCATCGGCTTGGTGATGGTCCGGAGCACGCCTTCGGCATGCACCACCCCGGTCGCCTTGGCGTCGCGCTCCAGCGCGCTGGTCAGCCAGTTGCGCTGCGCCGTCGACAGCCAGCTCGCCTGCTGCGGGCGGTCGGTCAGATAGAAAATGCCGACGATCCCGAGAATGACGGGCGGCAGGCCTTCGAGGATGAACAGCCATTTCCAGCCCGAGATGCCGAACACCCCGTTCAGCTCGAGGATCGCGCCGGAGATCAGCGAGGCGAAGATATAGGAGATCGGCACCGCATAGTTGAACATCGCGTTGTAGCGGGCGCGGTAGCTGAACGGAAACCAGAGGCTCAGCAGCAGCATCACGCCGGGAAACAGGCCGGACTCGGCAAAGCCGAGGAAGCCGCGGAATGCATAGAGGCTGAGCGGGCCTTGCGTGAATGCCATCAGCATCGTGGCGATGCCCCACAGGATCGCGATCCGCGTCAGCGTGACGCGCGCGCCGTATTTGCTGAGGATGAGATTGCTCGGGATCTCGAAGATCGAATAGGTGAAGTACATGATGCCGACCGCGATGCCGAACTTCTCGGCATTGAGCCCGAGCTCCTTGTTCATCTGCAGCGCGGCAAAGGAGATGTTTCCGCGGTCGAGAATGGCGAGGAAGTACATCGCCATGACGAACCACATCAGGCGCAGCGCGACTTTGCGGATTGTGGTGCGTTCGATCTGCGGATCGGCGGTCGTCATCGCCGCCTTGTCCATCACGACTTCGGTCATCCCTGTTTCCCCCGATTCTTGATTTTTGATGGTCGTCTTATGCGGGCAGGCAAACTTCGAGCCTGTCGCCTGTCACACGTACCGGATACGTCCGGATGTCGATCTCGACGGGGCTGGTCAACGCCTCGCCGGTCCGGATATCGAAGCGGCCCATATGCAGCGGGCATTCGATCTCGCAGCCCTCCAGAATGCCGTCGGACAGCAGTGCCTCCGCATGCGTGCAGATGTTGCTCGTGGCGTAGTACTCATTGCCGACGCGATAGAGAGCGACGTGGTGGCGGCCGATTTCGATGCCGTACGGCTCGCCCTCGTTCAGCGCGCTGAGTGCGGCCGCTTCGTGCCAGGTTCCCTGATCGTCAGTCATGTGCCCTCTCAAATGCTGTAGAAATCGAGCACGGTCGGGACGCGGTCGTTGACCAGCGTGATGACCTTGCGCGTGATCTTCCAGGTCTCGCCGTCACGCCGCAGCGTGTGCTCATAGCGCCCGTGCCGCAGATGTTCCTTGGCCATGCGCGGGTCGTAGACGTGGACCGAGAACACCGAATGGCAGGTGATCTGATCGGCGCCGGCTTCCGACGCTTCCAGGTTCGAGATCTGGTGCACGGTGCGCGGCAGCGGCAGCGCGGTGATCGATTTGCGCGACTCGATGCGCGCGATCCGCTCTTCCAGTCCGCGCCGCGCATCGTGGTAGAGCAACGAGACCTGCGTGTCGGGATCATTGGTGGTGGTGTACTCGTCGAGCCATGCCGGCACCCAATAGACAGCATCCTCGCTGTACATCGCGACCCAGTCGGACCATTCGCCGGCGTCGAGCAGGCGGGCCTCGCGAAAGATGACCGCGGCTGCGACCGCGTGGGTATCGGTTTCCCTGATTGCGTCGGCCGCCATCACGCGGTCTCCCCGGCGGCGTGCTGCAACAGCCTGCGCCACTCGCGATACCCGGGATGGAAATTCGTCTCGCCGCCGAAGCTGGCGGGGCCCGAACGACCATTCGGAAGGGGTGATGCCGAGCTCGTGCGTGTGCGCGCTCTCGCCGTGGCCGACCTCCGCGACGCCGCGCAGATAACCTTGCGTCGGCGCGGCGGTCGTCGCGTTGTAGCCGGTCTGGCAGAACTCATACATGACGTTGTCGTCCGAGCTTGCCAGCCCGGAGGCATTGAAGAAATCTTCGTAGTTGCGGATACGAAGCGTGCGCGCCGCGGCGCTTTCGCCGACCGGAGCAAGGCAATGCGACACCATCTCGGTCTTGTCGGGCGCCAGCGGCCGCCAGGTTCGCACCTGCGCCGACAGGATGTCGATGACCTGCAGGTTCGGAAAAATCGTGAGGTTGCGCTGGCGCAGCATCCATTTGGCGCGGGTGCTGCCGACGCGCTGCCGCACCGCATCGAGACGCGCCGGATCCATGCCGAGCGGCCGGCCATAGAGCTGCGTGCGCTTGATCGACCAGTTGACGGCGTGACCGTAATCGAAGCTGAAGCTGCCTTGCCCTTCCTGCTCGCCTTCCGGCTCCGCAGTGAATCCGGCATCCGGTCCGGCGCTTGCATTGCGCTTCTTCAGGATATCGACGTAGGAGCTGTGCGTGGTCGCGAAGTGATAGTAGTCGAGACCGTTCTCAAACTGCAGCTTCCAGTTTCCATCGAACGTGTAGGTGCTGGCGCCCGGCACGAATTCGACCTCACCGCTGTCGCTCTGATCGATGATGAGGTCGAGGAACGCGCGGGTGTCGCCGAGAAATTCCTCCAGCGCCGGAACGTCGGCCGAGAGGCTCGCGAACAGGAACCCGCGATACGAACCCAGCCGCGCGACCGGAAGAAGGTCGTGATTGCTGTTCGAGAAGGACGGCGGATACTGCCCGCTCGCTTCCTCCGTTACGGAGATGTTGCGCCCGCCCGAGTCGTAGGCCCAGCCATGATAGCGGCAGACGTGAAACTTCTGCCGGCCCTGCTTGAACGGACAGACGATCGTTCCGCGATGCCGGCAGGTGTTGAGGAACGCGCCGACTTTGCCCTCAGCGCTCCGCATCACCAGAATGGGATGCCGGCCGATATGGGTGGTGACGAAGTCGTTGGGCCGGGCGACCTGGGATTCCAGGCCGATGAAATTCCACGTGGCCTCGAAGACATATCGCAGCTCGGCGTCGAACACGTCCGGGTCGGTGAAGATCCGGCGATCGACTTCAAAGATGCGTTCGCCGGGGCGGTCGTCGATGAGCCGGGAAATCTCGCTCAGCCTTGCCGCGTGGGTCTGCGAAGCAGCGTTCATAACGTCCTCCCTTCGACTAACCGCCGGCCGCGAAAAGTCCCCCGCAGAGCCGCGTCACGGCTCGCGTCTTTTCACGGCGGGAACAGCCGGCTTGATCGCCAATCTTGGAATGACTCTATAGTTGTCATGACAACTATGGTCAAGACGGATTGGCGGGCCGGGAAGTCGGAGCCGGACGCGGTGGACGGGCCGACCGTCTGGAACGGGCGGCCGGATGCAGCGAATGAGGCCCGCGCGTACAGCGCGGAATCAGCCGATCGTTTGGAGTGGCGTACTCAGGTCTTGCGCGCCGGTGCAGTCAGGATAATTCCCTCATCGATCAGGGCGCGACAGATCTTCTTCAAGGCGGCAATCGCTTCACGCGTGGCCCGGCTCACGGGCCGTCCGCGCGGCAGCGCCAGCACGCGTTCGGCGCGCATCCACGGCAACAGCGCCGCCGACAGCACGCCGGCAGCCACCTCCTGGTGAATGCCGGAGAATGGTAGCAGCGCGTAGCCGAGGCCAGATGCCACCATGCGTTTCATCGGTGTGCTGTTGTCGACCCGCACTGCGCAGAGCATGGTCGACGGGAATGGGTTGCGGCTGAGCGGGGCCACCGCGGATGGCAGGGCGTCGAACTCCTTGCGGGTCAGCCGGCCGCGCTTCAGCAGCGGATCGCGCGACGGCCCGATCAGGAACACCTGCTCGACGACCAGCGTCTCATAGTCGAGATGGTCGTTGGGGGATGGCGTCGTCACGATCGCCAGATCGAGTTCGCCGCGCAGCAGGCGTTCGGATGCGTTCTCAGTCAAGCCCTCGCTCAGTTCGAGCCGCACGCGTGGAAACTGCCTTACGAAGGCCTGGGCCAGTGGCGGGTAGAGGATATCGCCGAGGCTCGGCGGCGCGCCGATCCGCACCGTACCGCTCGGCTCGCGGTTTTCCGTGCGCACCTCGGCCTTGATGTCGTCGATTGTGCCGAGCAGCCAGCGCCCGCGCGCGAGCAGCACCTTGCCGGATTCCGTGACCGAGACACCGCGCGCGCCGCGTTCGAGCAAGGCGCCGCCCAATTCGTCCTCGAGTTCCTTGACGTGGCGGCTGAGTGCCGACTGGGCGACGTTCAGCGTGCTCGCTGCGGCGGCAAAGCCGCCACGCTCGGCGACGGCGACGAAATAGCGGATCTGCCGCAGGTCCATGGCGGGCACTCCATCTCAAATCGAGATGGATACCATATCAAACATATTCTTGTGAGATACCAAAAAAGGAGCAGTCTCCTCGCAACGATCAAATGGAGGAGAGACGAGGATGGGCATCGCCACCGATGAGGCACGCCAGACGTCCGTATTCATTGCCGGCGGCGGGCCGGTCGGCCTTGCGATGTCGCTGCTGCTCGATCGCTTCGGCATCGACTGCGTGGTGGTCGAGAAGAGCCCGACCACCACAGATCATCCCAAGTCGCGCGGCTGCTGGGTCCGCACCATGGAGATCTTCCGGCAGTGGGGGATCGAGCAGGCGATCCGCGACCGCGGCCTGCAGGACAATTCCGACATGTTCGTGTTCCTCGACAGCATCGCAGGTCACGAGTTCGGCCGCACCCGTCCCGAGCCGAATGTCGGGCATACCCCCGCCTGGAAGAGCCTGGTCGCCCAGGACGCCGTCGAGGAGGAAATCCTGCGGGTGGTCGAGAAGTCCAAGCACGCCACGGTGCTGTTCAACACGTCCTGTGAATCGTTCGAGGAGACCAACAGCGGGGTCAACGTCACGACGCGTTGCGAAAAGACCGGCGAGGTGACGCGATGGACGGCGACATATTTGATCGCAGCCGATGGCGCGGGCAGCCAGACCCGGCGCAGCGCCGGGATCGAGATGGTCGGGCCCTCGACGCTGGCGGTGATGTCAAACGAGTATTGGCGTGCCGATCTATCGCGTCTGCCGATCGCGCGCGAGGCCGCCGGCTTCATCATCGTCCCGGACAAGCCCGACCTGCCGCGTGCCGGCATCCTGAACACCAATGGCCGGGATCGCTGGCTGACCGTGACGCAAATCGGCCTGAGTAAGGATGATCGCGAGCGGCCGTGGACCGACCAGGAGTTCATCGAGATCGCGCGCGGCCATGTCGGCATTCCCGATCTCGATGTCACGCTTTTGAACCGCTCGATCTGGCGGGTCAGCATGCAGGTGGCCGAGACCTTTCGAAAGGGCCGGGTGTTTCTGGTCGGCGACTGCGCACACCGCTTTCCGCCGACCGGCGGTTTCGGCCTGAACTCCGGCGTTCAGGACGCGCATAACCTCGCGTGGAAACTGGCCTTCGTGCTGAAGGGCTTTGCGAACGAAAAGCTGCTCGACAGCTATTCCAGCGAGCGACGTCCGATCGCGCAATCCAATGCCAATTTCAGCTACGGCAATCGGCTGAGATTCGGGCTGACCGATGACGCCGTGCGATCGCGCGATCCGGACCGGATCAGGTTCTGGATCAACGACATGGACAATCACCTGCACAGCATCGGGCAGAACCTCGGCCACAATTACGAGGAGGGCGCGGTGATCCCCGATGGCACCGTCGCGAAGGCCTTGAACTCCCGCTACTACACGCCGACGGATCGTCCCGGCGCGCGATTTCCGCATATGTGGCTCGAACCTTCGCGCAAGAAATCGACGCTCGACTGGTTCGACAAGCAGTTCACCGTCGTCACGGGGCCGCTCGGCGGCGAGTGGCTGGAGGCGGGGAAGCAGGTGTCGGAGAAGACCGCCTTGCCGCTGTCGCTGAAACAGTTGCCGTCGGCCGATCCGGCGGACGGATTCCAACTGGGCATGCGCGGCGCCGTGCTGGTGCGCCCCGATGGACACGTGGCCTGGCGAATGCCGTGGCTGCCGTCGGATCCGGCGAAGGAATTGGCCGGCGCGCTTTCAACGCTGCTGCATTAGCGGGGACCCCGATGCAATCGTTCGAATCCAACGGCGTCGTCACGGCGTTTGAGAAAACCGGGCGCGGCGAGCCGATCGTGCTGCTGCATGGCGGCGAGGCCGATCATGCGATGTTTGACGGCCTTGCGCCTGTCCTTGCGGCGAACTTCACGGTGATCGCCTATGACCAGCGCGATTCCGGTGCCACCCGAAACCCTCCGTCGTCCTATTCGCTGGCCGATTTGGCCGACGACGCCGCGGCCTTGGTCGGAGGGCTCGGTTACGATCGTGCCCATGTCTTCGGAACCTCGCTGGGTGGGCAGATCGCGCAGGTGCTGGCGGCCCGTCATCCCGATCGCATCGACCGCCTGATCCTGAGCAGCACCTGGAAGGTCAACAGAAGTCCACTCGACGTCAATGCGGATGTGTTCCGCAAGCTCGCTTCCTGGCGCGCGGATACCATCGCCAATGCGTCGAAGATTTCCGAATTCTTCTTTCCGCCGGCATACCTGCGCACGCGGCCTGAGCTGATCGAGATCTTCCGTGGCTCGAGCCGCGACGAGGGACAGAAGGCGCGCCGCGCCGCCTTGCTTGCGCAGCCTGTCGCCGCCGATCTGACCGGCTTCGATCGCCCGACGCTCTTGCTGGCGGGCAGTGATGACCGGCTGATCCCGAATGTCGAAACATTTGCGCTCGCCCGCGATCTTGCGCGCGTCGAGACGAGGACCATCGCAGGCGTCGGCCATGTCGCGTCGATCCAGGCCCCCGAGCGGGTGGCGGAGGCGGTGACGGCATTTCTGAATTCAAACAAGAAGGCGGCTTGACAACAACAGGGGGAGGACCATGGCGGAGCAAACGAGTGCGGTGCCGTTCGACGAAGCGCCGGTAACGACGCGCTATTGGCTATCGATCATCATCTTCGCCGTCACCGGCGTGGTCGATTTCTTCGATTTCTTTGTGGTCGGATTTCTGGTCTCGGTGCTGGCGCCGAAATGGCACCTGACGTTCGGGCAGACCTCGATCATGCTGATGAGCGCCGGCATCGGGGCGATGCTGGGCGCCTTCGTCGCGGGCATCCTCGCGGATCGCTTCGGACGCAAGCCGCTGGCGATATCAGGCGTTATGATTTGCGGCCTGACCTCGGGCGCGATCGCGTTCATTCCGGAAGACGGCTGGGTTGCGTTTGCGATCCTGCGCTTCTTCGTCGGCTTCGGCCTTGCCGCTGGAGCTGCGGCGGCGGTTCCTGCTATCGTCGAATTCGCACCGACCCGCCATCGCACGCTGGTCACGAGTCTCGTGGTCGTCCCGGTCGCCTTTGGCGTGCTGTCGGCGTCGGTGACGGCGAGCTTCCTGCTGCCGCTGGTCGGCTGGCGCGGATTGGCGGCGGTCGGCTTCTTGCCGATCCTCCTCGGAATTCTGACCATGATCGTCATGCCGGAATCGCCGCGCTGGTTGATCAGCAAGGGCCGCGTGCGCGAGGCGCAGGCGAGCATCCGAAAACTCTATCGGATCGGCGGCGATGAGTTTGTTCTGCCCACGCTGCCGCCGGCGAGCCCGGCGACATTTGCCGATCTCTTTGCCGAGCAGCGGCGCTTCTGGCTGACCGTCCTGATCTGGTTCGGCGCCAGCACGGCGAATTACGGTGTGTTCCTGTGGGGGCCGACGATCGTGGCGCTGCTGCTTGGCGTCTCTCCCCAGGATGCAGCCAAGATGTTCATCTATGTCAGCCTCGCCGGCGTGCTCGGCCGGACCGGCTTCGCCTTCCTCGCCCATCGGATCGGGCGCAAGCCCTGCGGCCAGTTGATGGGCTATGGCACCGCGGCGTCGCTGGCTCTCGCCGCCTATTTTCACAACGACTTTGCCGGCTCGGTGCCGCTGTTCCTGGTCTTCCTGATCGTCGGCGCCGTGTTCTTCGATGGCGGATTTTCGAACATTGGGCCCTATCCCGCGGAAATCTTCCCGGTTCAGCTCTCGGGGCGGGCGGTCGGCCTTGCCCAGCTCTCGAATGGGATCGGCAAGATCGTAGGTCCCCTGTGTCTCGCATTGATCGCCGGTGCTGACAATCTCGTGCATCCAAGTGCGACCGCTGCGGCGGTGTTGCCGGCGTTCTGCTTTCTTGCCGGCGCGGGCCTCCTGATCGGCCTTGCCTTTACGTTCCTCGGCGTCGAGCCGCACGGGCGCCCGGTGGTTCTGTTTGGCGAGAACGCGGGCGCGAGCGCCGCACCGAAATCGCTGGCCGCAAAACCGGCAGCGGGACAGTGAAAGACGAAAGGTCATACCATGGACAACGCTTTCGACACGATCGCAGCGGCGGCGCCGTTCGATACTGCAAAGCTCGATCGGCTGATGGATGAAGCGGGGCTCGATGTCCTGATCGTCACCTCGCGTCACAATGTGCAGTATCTGCTCGGTGGATATCGTTTCTTCTTCTTCGACGTCATGGAGGCGATTGGCACGAGCCGCTATCTGCCGGTGTTCGTCTATCAGAAGGGGCACCCGGAAAATTCCGCCTACATCGGCAACCGCATGGAAAAGTTCGAGCACGCGCTCGGACGGATATGGACGCCGGTTGTCAAGGCGGAGGCGTGGGGAACGATCGATGCGATCGGCCTCGCGATTGATCATGTGAAGAAGCTCGCGGGCTCGGCCAGGCGCGTCGGCATCGAGGCTGGCTTCCTGCCGGCCGACGCCAGGGATCATCTGTATGCCGGCCTTGGCGACGTCGAGTTCCGCGAGGCCCATTTCTCGCTGGAACGTCTGCGTGCCGTAAAGTCTCCCGCCGAACTGGACCTCATCAGAGAGGCTTCCGAACGGGTCGTTGATGCGATGATGGCCACCTTCAGTGGCTGCGCGCCGGGCATGACCAAGAACGACGTCGTCGCCCGTCTGCGCCGCGAGGAGCAGGAGCGCGATCTGGTCTTCGAATATTGCCTGATTGCCGCGGGCAAGAGCCATAACCGCGCGCCTTCCAGCCAGCGTCTCGTGCAAGGCGACGTGATCTCGATCGATTCCGGCGGAAACTACCGGGGCTACATCGGTGACCTCAGCCGCATGGGCATCCTGGGTGAACCCGACAGCGAGCTGCGCGAGTTGCTACAGGAAATCGAGGACGTCCAGCAGTTGGCCCGGCGCGCGATCCGGCCGGGCGCCATGGGTGGCGACATCATCGCGGCGGGCGAGGCGGCCGTCAAAGCCTCGCCGCATCGCGCCGTGCTCGACTTCACCGCACACGGCATTGGGCTCGTCAGTCACGAAGCGCCGCGCCTGACCGCGAACGGCCCGGTTCCTTACGCGCCGTACGACGCCGACCGGCCGCTCGAACGCGGAATGGTGATCTCGATCGAGACCGCACTGCTGCATCCAACGCGTGGCTACATCAAGCTCGAGGACACCCTGATCGTCTCCGAATCGGACTGGGAAGCGCCCGGTGACCATGGCAGGGAATGGAATTCATCGCGTCTCATGGCGTGAAGCGGTCAACGCCACGGCGGCATTTTTGGCTGGGGCACCGATTCAGCTGCGGGGGTCAAGTTCGGAATATTAGAAATATATCCCTGAGTTGCCCGACGTGTCAAGTTTGTCCGGTCGACGCCGGCCGCCGCCGGCTCCTTTGCATGGGGTTGTTTTCGATATTTTGGCAACGCCCGCCTGCGACGGCCCAGATGACTTCATATGCGTTCTGCCAGGCGATTGATCCGGCGGTCTTGGCTTCACGCGAGCCTTCGGCCATGCGATGCTTCGAGCTGGATGTAGCGGCGGCTCCGTGTCGTCTGCTCGCCAGGTCGGCGCCGACGATGGGCAGGTGCAACCGATATGGATTGCCTCCCCATCGACAGAAGCGACCTGATGACCGCTGCCGCCAACGCGCTCCGCGACTACGCCCAAAGCATCCTGACCGCCCGGGTCTACGACGTGGCGGTCGAGACGCCGCTCGACCCGATGCCGCGGCTCTCCGAACGATTGTCGCGCACGGTGTTGCTGAAGCGGGAAGACTTCCAGCCGATCTTCTCGTTCAAGCTTCGCGGTGCCTACAACAAGATCGTCAGGCTGCCGGACGCGCAGCGCAGGCTGGGCGTGATCTGCGCGTCGGCGGGCAATCATGCCCAGGGCGTCGCGCTGTCGGCGCGCAAGCTCGGCATTCCGGCGACGATCGTGATGCCGAGGACGACGCCCGCTATCAAGGTCGAGGCCGTCCGGCGTTTGGGCGGTGATGTTGTCCTGCATGGCGATACGTTCGACGACGCGCAAACCAAGGCCAGGGAGATCGAGGCTGCGCGTGGCTTGACCTTTGTGCATCCGTTCGACGATCCCGATGTGATCGCCGGCCAGGGCACGGTCGGGATGGAGATCCTGCGCCAGCATCCCGATCCGATCGAAGCGATCTTCGTGCCGATCGGCGGAGGCGGACTGGCGGCCGGCGTGGCCGCTTTCGTGAAATTCCTCAACCCCTCGATCAAGGTCGTCGGCGTCGAGCCGGCGGACGCTGCGTCGATGGCGGCCGCGCTCGCCAAGGGCAACGTCGTCGCGCTGGATCAGGTCGGACTGTTCGCCGACGGCGTCGCGGTCCGCAAGGTGGGAACCGAGACCTTCCGGCTCTGCCGCGACCTGCTTGACGAGGTCGTCACGGTGGACACCGATGCGATGTGCGCCGCCATCAAGGACATCTTCGACGACGTGCGATCGGTTGCCGAACCCTCCGGGGCATTGGCGCTCGCCGGCCTCAAGGCCTACGCCGAGCGCGGCGCGCTCAGCGACGGCAGCCTGATTGCCGTCAACAGCGGCGCCAATCTGAATTTCGACCGGCTGCGCACCATTGCCGACCGCGCCGAGGTCGGCGAACATCGCGAGGCGCTGCTTGCAGTGACCGTGCCGGAGAAGCCGGGCAGCTATCGGCACTTCATCCGCATCCTCGGCTCGCGCGCGATCACGGAGTTCAACTACCGCTTTGCCGAGACCACCGCGCCGGCGCAACTGTTCGTCGGCATCGCGCTGAGCCGCGGCGAGGTCGAGAAGCGGGAAGTCATGGAGCTGCTTCGGCGCGAAGGCTATCCGATCCTCGATCTGAGCGAGAACGAGATGGCCAAGGACCATGTGCGCTACATGGTGGGCGGTCGCGCTCCGCTGCTCAAGGACGAGGTCATCTACCGCTTCGAATTTCCGGAGCGTCCCGGCGCGTTGCTGAAATTCCTCGAGAGCCTGGCGCCCGACTGGAATATTTCGCTGTTCCACTATCGCAATCACGGCGCCGACTACGGACGCATCCTGGCGGGGATCGAGGTCAAGCCTCACGAGCGCGCCCGGTTCGTTCAGGCGCTGGATGCGCTCGGCTATCCCTACTGGAACGAGAGCGAAAATCCGGCCTATCGCCTGTTTCTCTCCGCCGAGAAGGGATGAAGTGCCTAGCGCTTCCCTCGACCAACGGTCAGCGATCGGCCGTCAGTTGCTGGCGATAGCGCTCGGCGTCCCAATTCAGCAGCGCATGCTCGTTCTCTGCGGTCAGATAATTGACCCGTGCGGTCAGGGGCAGGCGGCAGGTGACCAATGCGAGACAGCTCAGCATGGCTTCCGCGCCGTCGCTCGCATCCTCGCGGATAAGGCTGCCGAGGTCGGGGACGAGGAGGGCAACCGGCGGCGGCAGTCCGTTCGCGGTGGTCTGCGCGATCATGGCGCTCAGCTTCTCGCGATGGTCCAGGACCGGCAGGCCCGGGCCAAGGAAGACGACGTGATCAGGATACAACGAGCCGCTGGTCGCGATCGCGCGGCTGTAGCGGTCGGTGGCAATGTCGTGGCCGCGAGGATCACGCGGCAGGCGATAGTTGGTGCCGGCGCAGATCGTGCGGAGCGCGTCATGATCTGCCGCCGGTGCGCTGCGCTGCTCGAGGGCGAGACGTTGCTCGACCTCGGCGACCAAAGCTTCGGCGGCGTCGCAGCTGGCCGCACCGACCACCAGGCCGTGATTGCCGAGGATCAGGACGTCGACAGCATCATCGGCGATCGCGTCGCTGACGGCGCGCGCGAGCGGCAATCCCGGGTGATGATAGTCGAGGTAACGCCACGCCAGTCCGTCCAGGCGCCGGGCAAATTCGTCGCGGGCGTCGGTGCGCACCGCCCATGCGATGGTGTTGACGGAATGGACGTGCAGCACGATCCGCTGCGGCATCAGCGCATGCAGCGAGGTCTCGATCGAGGCGCGCAGCGTCGTCCCGGCGTTCGGCGCCAGCGGCACGCGTTCGTCGCCATGCATCAGCGCCGCGCGCGCGGCCGACAACGCGACCGGCACGAAAATCTCCTTGTCCTCGGCATCGGCGAGCCAGGTCCCCGACGCCTTCACCCACAGCACGTCGCCATCCTTGACCGACGAATTGCCGCCGGCGCCTTGCACCAGCAGGATATTCCTGCCGACCCGTGCCGACATGCGGCGCAGTTCATCCAGCATTTGAGGCGGTCGCATCGGGGCTGTTCTCACCAGGTCAGATGGTCCATCGTCCAGTGCGGCATCCGCGCCGCGGTGCCGGCCACGGTCTTGATCGCCCGCGGCAGATCGCTCGCCTGCGCAAGCGTCGCGCGGTGGGCGCCGGAGCCGATCAGCAGGGTCAACATGCCGGCGATGCGTCCACCGGCGATATCGTGATCGAGGGAGTCGCCGATGACGAGGATCCGTTCCGGCGGCGGATGCCCCAATTGATCGAGCGCGGCGGCAAACATCGGCGGATGCGGTTTGCCGACGAACAGCACGGTGCCGCCGAGCGAATGATAGAATGCGGCGAGCGCGCCCGGCGCGGGGATCAGCCCCGCGACCCCGAACATCACGAGATCGGGATTGGCGCACAGCATCGGCAGTTGGCGTGCGGCAGCGGTTGCCAGCGGCTCACGCCATCGCTCGGGCTCGGCCGCGTCATCGTCGAGACCGCCGAGCAGGATGAAATCGGCCTCGCGCATGTTGGAGACCACCACTAGGTCGGTGCCGTCGACGATCGAGCGGTCACCGTCGCGCGAGATCAGGAAGCAGGCGCGTCCGAGCTCGGCAAAGGGAGCCTGCTCGCGCGCATGCAGGCCGCGCCAGGTGACCTCGCCCGAGGACAGCACGCCGTCATAGGCGTCGGGCGGCAAGCCGAGCGTCGCGAGCCGCCGCTGGTTGCTGCCGGCGCGCTTGCCGGAATTGGACAGGATCAGGATCCGCTTGCCGGCTTCGCGCAGCCGCGTCACGCACTCCAGCGCCGCGGGGAACACCGCCAGCCCCTCATGCAGCGTGCCCCACTGGTCGAGCAGCACATGATCGAAGCGGTCGGCAATGGCGTGAAGGCCGGCGATCGCGGTCGCATCGGCCTTCATGGCGGGCCTCCGTTCAGCGCGAGCAGCGCGGCGCCGTAGCTTGCTTCGGTCTGCTCGGCGACCGAGACGGGAACGCCGAGAACGCGATGCCGGATGCTGGTCCATGCGTCGTTCTTCGCGCCGCCGCCGATGCCGATGACGCGGCGCAGGCGCGGCGCACCGAGCCGCGCCAGCTGACGGTAGGCGAGGGCTTCCACCGAGGCGATGCCCTCGAGCAGCCCCTGGAAGAAGCGGCAATCCTCCGCCGGACGCGGCGTGACCCGCGCGGCGAGCGCCGGATCGGCGATCGGAAAGCGTTCGCCGGGCTTTGGCAGCGGATAGTAGTCGAGCCCGGTCGGCTGGTGCGGCGTCAGCTGCGGTGTCAGCAGCTCCATCTCGGCGGCGGTGAAATGCACCAGCAGCGCGGCGCCGCCGGAGTTCGAGGCGCCGCCGGCAAGCCAGCGCTCGCCGAGCCGGTGCGAATAGACGCCCTGATCGGCCGCGAAGATCGGCTGGGTCGTAAGCTGCTTCACCACCAGCGTGGTGCCGAGCGAGGTGACGGCATCGCCAGGCTGGTCGGCGCGCGTTGCGATGAAGGCCGCAACGCCATCGGTGGTGCCGGCGGCGACCTGCGCCGTGGGCGGCAGTCCCAGCGACCGCGCGATCTGCGGATCGATCTCGGCGAATGGCGTGCCCGGCACCAGCACTTCGGGCAGCAGATCGTCTCGCACGCCGAGCTGGTCGAGCCAGGACGGCCAGGCGCGCGCGACCGGGTCGTAGCCGAGCTTCAGCGTGTTGTTCTCGTCGCTGATGCCGTGATGGCTCGCGAGCCGGCCGGCGATCCAGTCCGCCTGGTGAACGGCGTGGCGCGCATCGCCGATATAGTCATGGCTCAGCAGGTAGAGCAGCTTGGCGAGCGCGCTGCTCGCGCCATGCGCGCCGCTCTCGCGCGGAGCGACCGCCGCGACGCGCGTCGCCTCACGCGTGGCGCGTGCATCATTGTACATCAGCCCGGGCGAGCAGGGGCGGCCGGCGGCGTCGACCAGCAGCAGCGTGCCCGATGTGCCGTCGACGACGATGCGCGTGACGTCGCCGAGAGCGACGCTCCCGCCGAGCTTGCGGATGGCCGCCGTCGCGGCCTGCCACCACAGCTCCGGTGTCTGGTCGATGGCGTTGCCGTCGACGCGCGGTGCGGGCAGCGCGACGGACGCGAAGCCGCGGATGCCGGCCTGCGGGTCGATGGCACAGGCGCGCACGCCGCCGGTTCCGACATCAATGCCGAGATACAAACCTCCCATGCGACCTCAACGCTCTTTGGTGCGCGCGCGTCGACATTGGTTGCGCTGCAGCACGTTTGGGGGATTGACGCCCCGTTCGGCCTCTGCAATTTTTTGCAGGACGTGAAGAAATTTGCAAGCGGACTTTTCCTGATATGGCACCCCCGCCCGACAGGCTGCCGGTGATCGACGGCGAGGCGTCGCTCGCGACGCGCGCAGCGTGGCTGTATTTCGCGGCGGGGCTCACCCAGTCGGAGGTCGCCGACCGCCTCAACATCCAGAGCACCAAGGCGCATCGCCTGATCGCACGCGCCAGCCGCGAGGGCATGATCCGCGTGTTCGTCGAGGGGCCGGTCGCCGAATGCGTCGCGCTCGAGAACGATCTCGCGCAGCGCTTCGGCCTCTCGTTCTGCCGCGTCGCGCCTGATCTCGGCGAGGGCGATCTGCCGCTGAAGGCGCTGGCGCTGGAAGGCGCGAGTTTCCTGCGCCAGACACTCGAGCGCGGCCAGGACAAGGTGATCGGCTTCGGCCATGGCCGCACGCTCGCGGCGGTCGTGGAGCAGATGCCGCAGACGCCGGCGCGCGACGCGCAGTTCGTGTCGCTGCTCGGCGGACTGACGCGGAAATTTGCCGCCAATCCGTTCGACGTGATTCACAAGCTCGCCGAGCGCACCGGCGCGGAAGCCTATCTGCTGCCGGTGCCGGTGTTCGCCAATTCGGTCGCCGACCGCGCCGTGCTGATGCAGCAATTCGGCATCGCCGACGTTTTCGCGCTGGCGCGCAAGGCCTCGCTGCTGTTCGTCGGCATCGGCCAGGTCAGCCGTGACGGCTTCCTGGTGTCGAGCGGCATGATCAAGCCCGACGAGGTCGTCGAACTGAAGCGTGTCGGCGCCTGCGCCGACCTGCTCGGGCATTTCTTCAGCGCCGACGGAACGGTGCTGGACACCGATCTGTCGGCCCGCGCTACCTCCATGAGCATGCCCGACCTCAGGAAGCACCGGATCGTCGCCATCGCCGGCGGGCCGGCCAAGGTGACCGCGCTGCGCGGCGTGCTGCGCAGCGGCGTTCTGCACGGCCTCATCATCGACGAAGCGACCGCAAAGGCGCTCGCCACCGACAAGCCGGAGACCACATCCGGCAAGACAAGAAGCAAGACCCGGAAGGACACATAAAACAAGCGTCAACAAGGAGAGGAAATACATGTTCGATCGCGAGAAGAATCTGTTCGACTCCTACGCTGCCAAACGCATCAGCCGCCGCGATCTCCTCGACGGCGCCGCCAAGCTCGGCATCGCGGGCATCGCCGCCAACGCCGCCTTCGCCTCCTCGATGTCGAAGGCGATGGCCGCCGACTTCAACTGGAAGGCCCAGAGCGGCAAGAGCGTCAAGCTGCTGCTCAACAAGCACCCCTATGTCGACGCGATGATCGGCGACATCGAGGCGTTCAAGTCGCTCACCGGCATGAACGTCACCTACGACATCTTCCCGGAGGACGTCTATTTCGACAAGGTGACGGCGGCGCTGTCGTCGAAGTCGGATCAGTACGATGCCTTCATGACCGGCGCCTACATGACCTGGACCTATGGTCCGGCAGGCTGGATCGAGGACCTCAACACCTACATCAAGGATCCCGCCAAGACCAATCCGGCCTTTGCCTGGGACGACGTGCTGCCGGGCCTGCGCGCCTCGACCGCGTGGGACGGCGTCGCCGGCTCCGAGCTTGGCTCGGGCAAGGCCAAGCAGTGGTGCATCCCCTGGGGCTATGAGCTCAACAACATCACCTACAACCGCAACGTCTTCGACAAGGTCGGCGTCAAACCGCCGAAGAACCTCGACGAGATGCTGGAGGTCGCGGCCAAGATCACCAAGGACGCCGGCGGTCCCTACGGCGTCGGCGTGCGCGGCTCGCGCTCCTGGGCGACCATCCATCCCGGCTTCCTGTCGGCCTATTCGAACTTCGGCCAGAAGGATTTCGTGATGGAGGGCGGCAAGCTGAAGGCCGCGATGAACACCAAGGCCTCGAAGGATTTCCACGACAAATGGGTCAAGATGATCCAGACCTCGGGCCCGAAGAACTGGTCAACCTACACCTGGTATCAGGTCGGCACCGATCTCGGCGCCGGCGCCTCGGGCATGATCTTCGACGCCGACATCCTCGGCTATTTCATGAACGGCGGCGACAACAAGGAGAAGGGGCATCTCGGCTACGCGCCGTTCGCGGCCAATCCGGCCGCCAAGGCGCCGACCCCGAACGTCTGGATCTGGTCGCTCGCGATGTCGAGCTTCTCCAAGCAGAAGGAGGCAGCCTGGCTGTTCATGCAGTGGGCGGCATCCGTCGAGCACGACCTGTTCGGTGCGCGCAAGATGGACTTCGTCAATCCGGTTCGCGCGTCGGTGTGGAAGGACAGCGAATTCCGCGACCGCATCGCGAAATCCTATCCCGGCTATCTCGAGCAGCACGACATGTCGTCGCCCGGCGCCAAGATCTACTTCACGGCGCAGCCGCTGTTCTTCGACCTGACGACGGAATGGGCCGCCTCGCTGCAGAAGATGGTGGCCAAGGAGGTCAGCGTCGACGAGGGGCTCGACAAGCTCGCCGACAGCATCAACCGCCAGCTCAAGCAGGCCGGTCTCGGCTGACGGATCAACTGTGCGGTGCCTGATCCCCCGCACCGCACCCATCCGCCGGCTCGGACCCTTGTCCCATCCGAGCCGGCGGCGTTTGCCAGCCGAACGCGATCTCTTATCATCATGAGCATGGTCCAACTCCTCCAGACGAACGCGCAGGCGGCGCCGGCCAAACCAAGGCCGCGCGTGCGCCTCTTGCCCTATCTGCTTAGCCTGCCGGCGCTGCTCGTCTGCGTGGCGATCCTGGTTCCGTTCGTGACCGCGGCGGTCTACTCGCTGCAGCGCTACCGGCTGAACCTGCCTCATCTGCGCGGCTTCATCGGCGCCGGAAACTACATCGACTTCCTGTCCGACCCGGCGTTCTGGAATACTTTCCGCGTCTCGATCACCTATACTGTGGTCACGGTCGTGCTCGAGCTGCTGCTCGGTCTTGGCATCGCGCTGCTGCTGCGCCGGCCGACCCGCTTCCACAACGCAGTGTCGATCATGCTGCTGCTGCCGCTGATGACGGCGCCGGCGATCGCCGCGCTGATGTGGAAGCTGATGACCAATCCGAGCTTCGGCATCCTGTCCTATCTGGTCGGCCTGTTCGGCGTCACCGATTTCAAATGGGCCTCCGATCCATCGAGTGCGCTGTTCACGGTCGTGCTGGTCGATGTCTGGGTCTACACGCCGTTCATCATGATCCTGCTGCTGGCGGGGCTGCGCTCGCTGCCGCGGCAGCCGTTCGAAGCCGCGGCACTCGACGGCGTGCCGGCGAGCTTCGTGTTCTTCCGCATCACGCTGCCGATGCTGGCGCCCTACATCATCACGGCGTCGCTGTTCCGGCTGCTCGATTCGATCCAGCAGTTCGACATCATCTATGCGATGACGCAGGGCGGGCCGGGTGACCGGCTGATGGTATTCCAGGTGCAGGCCTATCTGGAATTCTTCCAGTACACCAATGTCGGCAGATCGGCGGCGCTGTTGATGATCCTCTGGCTCATCACCAACATCCTGTCGAACATCTTCATCAAGAACTGGCTGCGGCTGCGCGCGCGTGCGCACGGCCACGCGTGACGGGGAGGGGCGCGATGGAACATTCCAGCCTTGCTGGTCGCATCTTCCGCGGTGTGGCGCTCACGCTGATCCTGATTTTCTTCATGTTTCCGATCGTCTGGATCTTCCTGATGTCGTTCCAGACCAACGAGCAGATCCTGCGGATCCCGCCGCGGATCCTGTTTGAGCCGACGCTTGCGAATTACGAGGCGTTGATCTCCGGCCAGCTGCGCACCGCGGCGGGCAATCTGCAGATCTCCTTCATGCGCAACCTCTTCAACAGCGTCGTGCTGTCGAGCGCGGCGGTGCTGCTGGCGCTGCTGCTCGGCGTCCCGGCGGCCTATGCCTTTGCGCGCTTCAAATTCCGCCTCGGCGAGAGCATCGCCTTCACGCTGCTGTCGTTCCGCTTTGCGCCGCCGCTGCTCGTGCTGCTGCCGCTGTCGCTGTACTATCAGGAGCTCGGACTGAACGACACCTACTTCGGGATCGTCTGGGTCTATCAGTTGATCGCGCTGCCGCTGATCCTGTGGATCGTGCGCGGCTATTTCGAGGATATCAGCCCTGATATCGAGCATGCCTACCGACTGGCCGGGCATTCCTGGCGCGAGGCCTTCACGAGAATCGCGGTGCCGCTGGCAGGACCAGGGATCGCCGCGGCGGGACTGCTGTCGTTCATCTTCTGCTGGAACAATTTCGTCTTCGCGCTGATCCTGGCCTCCGCGGACAAGCAGCCGGTGACGGTCGGCGCGCTCGCCTTCGTCACCGCGTCCGGTATCCAGTACGGCCAGATCGCGGCGGCGATCGTGCTGTCGGTGACGCCGACCCTGTTGCTTGCGCTCTATGCCCAGCGCTATCTGGTCGAGGGTCTCTCGCTCGGCGCGGTGAAAGGCTGATCCGATGGCGCGTCTCGAGATCAATTCGGTGAGCAAGGCATTCGGTGCGGCACGGCCCGCCGACGGATTGTCGCTGGCGGTCGAGCCAGGCGAGATCGTGGCGGTGTTCGGACCGTCCGGCAGCGGCAAGACCGTGCTGCTGCGCATGATCGCGGGCATGTTCGAGCCCGACGACGGCGACATCCTGGTCGGCGGCCGCTCGGTGGTCGGTGCTCCGCCCGAGCGGCGCGGGATCGGCATGGCATTCCAGAACTTTGCCTTGTTCCCGCACATGACCGCCCGCGACAATATCGCAAGCGGCCTGCGCGCCAAGGGCGGCGGCGGCGATGTCGCCGGCCGCGTTGCCGCGATCAGCAGGCTGCTCAAGATCGAGCACGTGCTCGGTCACGCGCCGCGCGAATTGTCGAACGGACAGAAGCAGCGCACGGCGCTGGCGCGGGCGCTGATCGGCAATCCGGATGTTCTGCTGCTGGATGATCCGCTGCGCAATGTCGACGCCAAGCTGCGCTACGAGATGCGGCTCGAGCTGCCGAACCTGCTGCGCCGCGGCACTGCCGCCGTGCTCTACGTCACCCAGGACTATCGCGAGGCGATGGCGATCGCCGACCGCATCGCGGTCTTGATCGACGGCCGGCTCGCGCAGGTCGCAACGCCGACCGATATCTATGCCCAACCCGCATCGGTCGCGGTCGCGCGCCTGTTCGGCGATCCGACCATCAACCTCGCGGAGGTCTTGCCAGTAGCGGAGCACGGCATGTTGTCGGCTGACGTCGCCGGCGCCAGGATGCGGCTCGGCGCGGCCGATGGCGCAGCACCCGCCGGTGCATGTTGGCTAGGCGTCCGGCCCGAGGATCTCGCGGTCTCGTCCGCATCCACCGACGACGCCGTCCCGGCGCGCATTCTCGCGATCACGCCGATGCACGAGAAGGCGGTGCTGCTGCTCCGGCTTGCCGACGGAACGGAATGGCTGGCGGCGCTGCCGCCGGATGCACCGCAAGGCGCGGCTGACGATGCCGTTTTCGTTCGCTTCGCGCTTGACGCCGCGATGCTGTTCGATCGCGCGACCGGGCTGCGGATCGGGGCGTCGCACCGGCTCAAGGCGGCATAGGAGCGGATGGTCATGGACATGCTCGAGCTTCGAGGCATCGACAAGGTCTATCGCAGCCGCGGCAAGGAGCCGGTGCATGCGGTGCGCGCGCTCGACATGGCGGTCGAGAAGGGCGAAATCGTCGCGCTGCTGGGATCGTCCGGCTGCGGCAAGACCTCGACGTTGCGTATGATCGCAGGGTTCGAGGACGTCTCTGCCGGGTCGATCGCGCTCGGCGGGCGGCGGATCCACGAGCTGCCGCCGGCGCGGCGCAAGGTCGCGATGGCGTTCGAGGGCTACTCGCTCTATCCGCCGCTCACGGTCCGCGAGAACATCGCCTTCGCGCTGAAATCCGCCCAGTTGCCGCGAACCGAGGTGGCGCGTCGCGTCGACGAGATCGCCCGCCTGGTCGAGATCGAGGACATTCTCGACAGCTATCCGCGCGCGATCTCAGGCGGCCAGCAGCAGCGCGTGTCGCTGGCGCGGGCGCTGGTGCGCGACGCCGATCTCTATCTGCTCGATGAGCCGATGGGGCAGCTCGAACCGCAGCTGCGCGCGGTGCTGCGCGGCCGGATCAAGAGCCTGCTTGCCGAGCGCGGCATGACCGCGATCTTCGTCACCCACGACCAGACCGAAGCGAGCGCGCTGGCCGACCGCATCGCTGTCATGGAAGGCGGCGTGCTGCAGCAGTTCGCCAGCGAGAAGGAGCTGAAGGGCCGGCCCGCCAATCTGTTCGTTGCAAGCTTCATCGGCGAGCCGCCGATGAACCTGCTCGAGGCGGAGGTGACGCGGTCGGATGGCGGCTTCCGCCTGTCGGTCGGAACCGACATGCGTTTCGATATCGCCGGCGCCGGACTCGACGTTGAGGCGGCGAAGACGCTCGCGGCCACGCCGCAGGTGCGGATCGGCATTCGTCCGCAGAAGATCGTGGTCGGGACCGGTGACGTCAGGGTCAAGGTCGTCTCCAATCAGTGGCTCGGCGATCAATCGCATGTCGCCGGCGATTGCGGCGGCCGCATGCTGATCGCGGTGACGCCGGGCCTCGTCGCCGCGCGGCCGGGAGAGATCATCTCGTTCACGCTGGAGTCGCGTCACCTGCACATCTTCGGCGGGGACGGGACCTGCATTCGTCATGCGGAGGGAGCGTGACGATGACCGCTTCCGCCAGCCGCGACGTGATCATCGGCATTGACGCCGGCACCTCCCTGATCAAGGCGGTGGCGTTCACGTTGAATGGCGAGCAACTAGCCGATGTCTCGCGGCCGAACGCCTACGTTAGCCCGGCCAGCGGCCATGTCGAGCAGGACATGGCGCGGACCTGGAGCGATACGGTCGCGGTCATTCGTGCGCTGGCGAAGTCCGTGCCTGACCTGTCGGCGCGGATCGCGGCCGTCGCGGTGACCGGGCAGGGCGACGGCACCTGGCTGATCGATGACGACGGCCGGCCGGTCGCGCCGGCGCTGCTGTGGCTCGACTCGCGCGCCGGGCGGCTGGTCGAGGCGATTCGCGGCAGCGAGCACAACGCGATCCTTTACCGTCGAACCGGCTCCGGGCTCAATGCCTGCCAGCAAGGGCCGCAACTGGCCTGGCTGCAGGCCCACATGCCCGACACGATCGCCAGCGCGACCACGGCCTTCCACTGCAAGGACTGGCTTTATTTCCTGCTCACCGGTGAACGCGCAACCGATCCGTCGGAAGCCACGTTCTCCTGCGGCGATTTCCGCAAGCGAGCATTCGACGCAGAGACCGCGCGGTTGATCGGTATCGCCGACCTGACGCGCCTGTTCCCGCCGGTCGTTGACGGCGCGGTCATGACGCATCCGCTGACCGCGGCCGCCGCCATCGAGATCGGCCTGCCGGAAGGTGTGCCGGTCTGCCTCGGCTATGTGGACGTGATCTGCAATGCGCTCGGCGCCGGGCTCTACGATCCGTCACCCGATGTCGGCTGCACCATCATCGGCTCGACCGGCATGCATATGCGGCTGGTACCGAGCGCCGACGCGGTGACACTGAATCGGGAGGCAACCGGCTACACCATGCCGTTCCCCGTGCCCGGTCATTATGCCCAAATGCAGTCCAACATGGCGGCGACGCTGAACATTGACTGGATGCTCGATCTCGCCTGCGACATGCTGGCGGCGGAAGGCGTGACGCGCACACGCGCCGAGCTGATCCGCCGGCTCGACGATCAGGTGCTCCGGGCCAGGCCCGGCGAGGTGCTGTTCCACCCGTTCATTTCCGATGCCGGCGAGCGCGGTCCGTTCGTCGCGCATGAGGCCAGCGCGCAATTCTTCGGCCTGCGCTCGCGCCACCGCTATGGCGACTTGATGCGCGGCGTGATGGAGGGCCTGGCCTTCGCCGCACGGGATTGTTACGCGGCGATGGGGTCGCTGCCGCGCGACGTCAGGATCACGGGCGGCGCGGCGAAGAGCCGTGCGCTTGCCGCCATCCTGGGGGCCGCACTGGATTGCGACGTCCGCATCTGCAGCCGCGCCGAGGCCGGCGCCGCAGGCGCTGCGATGATCGCGGCGGTCGCGATCGATGCCTATCCCGACATGCGCGCCTGTGCCGAGCAGTGGGTCGCGCCGCATCTAAGTGCGCCGCAATCGCCGGACGCTGCGCTGGCGAAGCGCTATGCCAGCATCTTCCCGACCTATCTCGAGGCAAGGCTGGCGTCGCGGCCGGTCTGGAAGCAACTCGCCGCGCTGCGCGCCGGAGGCGATCATGTCTAAGTCCATCGCCATCGTCGGCGACCGCTTCATGCTGCCCTCGGTGTTCGCCGAGCACATCCGATCGGCCTGCGGCGATGGGGTCGATATCCGCACCCTGGAGCAGCCCTGGCCGGACGAGCCGATGGAGCACGGTTACGCCGGCTCGAAGCTCGACGGTCTGAAGGAATTCATGGGGCAGCCCGACGAGATCATCGGCTTCATCGGCGATGCCGAACTGCTCGTCACCCATCTGGCGCCGATCTCGCGGTCGATGCTGGAGCGGCTGCCGAAGCTGAAGTTCATCGCGGTGTCGCGCGGCGGCCCGGTCAACATCGACATGCAGGCGGCGCGCGACCACAACGTGCTGGTGGTCAATACGCCCGGCCGCAATGCGGGTGCGGTCGCGGAGTTCACCATCGGCGCGATCCTCGCCGAGACGCGCCTGATCCGCAGCGGTCACGAGGCGCTGCGTGGCGGGGAATGGCGCGGCGATCTCTATCGCGCCGACCGTACCGGGCGCGAGCTCGGCGAGATGACGGTCGGCATCGTCGGCTACGGCGCGATCGGCAGCCGGGTGGTCAAGCTGCTGAAGGCCTTCGGCTGCAAGATCCTGGTCGCCGACCCCTATGTCCAGCTCAGCGCGCAGGACCGCAATGACGGCGTCGAGCACGTCGCGCTCGGCGAATTGCTCGGCCGCGCCGAAGTCGTCACGCTGCACGCCCGGGTGACGCCGGAGACCACCCGTTTCATCGGGCGCGAGGCGCTGGCGCGGATCAAGCCGGGCGCGTTCCTGATCAACACCGCGCGCGGTCCGCTGGTCGACTACGACGCGCTGCATGATGCGCTGGCATCGGGGCATCTCGGCGGCGCCATGCTCGACACCTTCGCGGTCGAGCCGGTTCCGGCGGACTGGCCGCTCTTGCGACTTCCCAACGTCACGCTGACGCCGCACATCGCGGGCGCCTCCGTGCGTACCGTCACCGTGGCCGCCGTGCAGGCGGCCGAAGAGGTTCGCCGCTTCCTGGCCGGCGAGCCGCCACGCAATCCGTGCTGAAGAGAAAGGCAGTTCGTATGACCCGTGAGGAACGACAGTTGCGCGAGGCGATCATCGCCAAGTGCCGGTGGATGAATGCGTCGGGTCTCAACCAGGGGACATCGGGCAACATCTCCGCCCGCTACAAGGACCGGATGCTGATCACGCCGTCGGCGACGCCCTATGATTCGATGAAGCCGGAGATGATCGCCTCGATGCCGCTCGAGGGCGACTATGGCGCGTGGGAGGGGCCGCTGCAGCCATCCACCGAATGGCGCTTCCATCTCGACATCACGCGCGCCCGGCCCGATGTCGGCGCCATCGTCCATACCCACTCGACCTACGCGACCGTGCTCGCGATCGCCCGCAAGCCGATCCCGGCCTGCCATTACATGATGGCGGCGTTCGGCGGCACCGAGATTCGCTGCGCCGGCTATGCGCGCTACGGCACCAAGGAATTGTCCGATCATGCGATCGCCGCGCTCGAAGGCCGCAATGGTTGCCTGCTCGCCAATCACGGCATGATCGCGCTCGGCGCCAATCTCGACAAGGCGATGTGGCTCGCGGTCGAGCTCGAGACCATCGCGCGTCAGTACTACCTCTCGCTGGCGCTCGATTCGCGCGTCATCCTGACCGACGAGGAGATTGCCGACACCGCGAAGGGATTCTCCACTTACGGTCTGCAGGCGCCGAAGCCGAACAAGGCGCGCGCAACGGCAAAGGCAGCGCCGCGCCGCGCCGAGAAACGGCGCAGCAGCAAGCGATGACGGGCACTGCGCCGGTCTCAGGTACGGATCACGGGCTGGTCGATATCGCGATCATCGGTGGCGGCATCAACGGTGCCGGCATCGCCCGCGACGCCGCCGGCCGCGGCCTGAAGGTGCTGCTGTGCGAGAAGGATGATTTCGCCGAGGGCACTTCGTCGCGCTCGGGCAAGCTGATCCATGGCGGGCTGCGCTATCTCGAATATTACGAGTTCCGCCTGGTGCGCGAGGCGCTGATCGAGCGCGAGGTGCTCCTCGCGTCGGCGCCACACATCATCTGGCCGATGCGCTTCGTGCTGCCGCATTCGCCGGAGCAGCGGCCGGCGTGGCTGGTCCGCACCGGGCTGTTGCTCTACGACCATCTCGGTGGTCGCAAGCAGCTGCCGGCGAGCCGCAGCCTGGATCTGTCCCGCGCTCCGGAGGGCGCGCCGCTGCGTCAGGAGTTCCGGCGAGGCTTCGAATATTCGGACTGCTGGGTCGATGACAGCAGGCTGGTGATCCTCAATCTGATCGATGCCGCGCAGAACGGCGCCTGCATCCTGCCGCGCACGCGGGCGGTGCGCGCGCGCCGCGACGGCGAGACCTGGCTGCTCGACATGCGCGGCGACGACGGCACAACGCAGGTCGTGCGGTCGCGCGCGCTGGTCAACGCCGCCGGGCCGTGGGTTCAGGATGTCATCCAGGGCGTGGCGGGCCTGAACTCGGCCCAGAGCGTCCGGCTGGTCAAGGGCAGCCATATCGTGGTGCCGAAATTCTGGAGCGGGCCGCAGGCCTATCTGCTGCAGAACAGCGATCGCCGGGTGATCTTCGTCAACCCCTATGAGGGCGATCTCGCATTGATCGGCACCACAGACATTCCCTATCACGGCCGCGCCGAGGACGTCGCGATCGGCGAGGACGAGACCGATTACCTGTTGCAGGTCTTGCGCCGCTATTTCCGAACGCCGCCGCAGGCCGGCGAGATCGTGCATGCGTTCTCCGGGGTCCGGCCGCTCTACGACGACAACGCCGACAATCCGTCGGCCGTGACGCGCGACTATGTGTTCGAGGTTCATGGCGCGCAGGGCGTGCCGCCGCTGCTGTCGATCTTCGGCGGCAAGATCACGACCTACCGCCGGCTGGCGGAGCAGGCGCTGCAGCGCCTCGCGCCGTGGTTTCCGAAGCTGTCGTCGGCCTGGACCGCGGATCGGCCGCTGCCGGGCGGCGACATCGGCGGCAGTTTCGATGAATTCGCGAATCGGCTGGCACGCGACTATCCCGATTTGCCGCGAACGCTCATTCATCACTATGCCCGTCTTTATGGGACGCGCGCGCGCCAGCTGCTGGGTCCGGTCCGCAGCGCCGCAGACCTGGGCCGTCATTTCGGCGGCGAGTTCTATGAATGCGAAGCGGTGTATCTCCGCGAGAATGAGTGGGCAAGGCAGCCTGCCGACTTCCTGGACCGGCGCACCAAGCACGGCTTGCACTTGACGCCCGCGCAGCGGGTCGCGTTCGAGAGCTACCTCTAGGACGCGATTTGCGTCCAGGTGCGTCACGCAATCGTTTTCAAATACAGGCTCGGATCGAAATATTTGCTTGCCGGGGTAAAGTCCTTGATGCCGGCATTGGCCATGAAGAAGTCGGTCGATTGCTGCAGCCAGTTGGTGACCGTGCCGTCGGAATACATCCGCTTCCAGTCCCGCGACGAGAACATCTTCTGCGCCTTGAACGATTCGTCGATGTCGGCCATCGGCGTCTGGCTGTAATGGCCCTTCTGCAGCTTTTCCATCGCTTCGGTGCTGTTCGCGATGATGTAGTCATTGGCATCGGCCCAGCCACGGATCAGCTTCGCCAGCGTTTCCTTGTTGGGCTCGTAATAGTCGTTGGCCGCGGCCCAGCCGCCGATGATCGCGGCCTTTGGATAATAGGCTGAGGCGTCGGCGAGCTTGACCGCGCCCGGCACCTTGTCGCGAACCGTCACGTTGAAAGGCACCCAGAGCGCGACGGCAGGCACCGCGCCTGAAATGAAGGCGGTTACGGCGGCCGGCATGGTCTGGTTGACGAGTTCGACCTGTTTGGGATCGACCTTGTTCGCGCGCAGCGCGGTGTCCAGGAACACATGCGCGGTGGTGCCGGTCGCAGTTGCGATCCGCTTGCCCTTCAGGTCCTCGAATGACTTGATGCCCTGATCGCCGCGCACCCAGAGCTGTGCGGTCGCGACCTCGATGTCGTTGATGAGGAAGACCTTGCCCTGGCCGCGGGCGGGGAAGTTCGAGAGCACGGCGCCCGTCGCCAGCACGTCGAGGCTGCCGCCGATCAGCGCCTGGAAGATTTCGAGGCCGGTATTGAACTGCCGCAGCTCGAGATCCAGTCCCTGCTTTTCGAAGGAACCGCGGTCCATGCCGGTCCAGATCTGGCCGTCGACGGCAACGGTGTGCAGATAGCCGACACGAACTTTTGTTTTTGCCTGAGCAATCGCAGGGGCTGCGGCGGTGAAGGACCCCAGGGCAAGCCCGGCCGTCGTGGTCAGAAATTGTCGCCGATCCATAGGTCGTCCTCCGCTGTGTTGTTATTCCGAGAATGAGACCGGACGCATCTGCGCCTGCTGGGCGCGATACTCGTCCATTACGAGATGCTTGATATAGCTTCGCAGCTCGCCGAATTCGGGCCGTTCCTGGATCGATTCATCGCGCGGATAGGCGAACGGCACGTCGATGATCTGCCTGATCCGCGCCGGCCGCGCGGTCACCACCACGATACGGGACGCGAGATAGATCGCCTCCTCCACGGAGTGGGTGATCAGCATGACCGTCTTGCCTTCGGTCTGGAGCACCTTGAGCAGCAGGTTCTGCATGTTGGAACGGGTCTGGGCGTCGAGCGCACCGAACGGCTCGTCCATCAGCAGGAACTGCGGCTTGACGGCATAAGCCCGCGCGATCGCGAGCCGCTGCCGCATGCCGCCGGACAAATGCTTCGGATAGGAGTTGGCGAAGTCGGACAGCCCCATCAGGCCGAGATAGTGATCGCAGATCGAATCGCGCTCGTCGGCCGCGACGTGATTGGCTCGCAGCGTCAGGCCGAAAGCGATGTTCTGTTTCACCGTCAGCCACGGGAAGACGCCATATTCCTGGAAGATGACGCCGCGCTCGGGGCCGGGACCCGTGACGGGCTGCCCGTCGAACAGCACGCTTCCGGTCGTCGGCTTCTGGAAGCCCGCGAGCATGCTCATCATCGTGGTCTTGCCGCAGCCTGAAGGGCCGATCACTGCGATGAAATCGCCATCGCTGATATCGTAGCTGACATCCTCGACGACGTTGAGGCGTCCCTTCGGGGTCTCGAAGGCAAGCGAAACCTTGTCGAACTGTGCACGCGTGGTCATGCGATGGCCCGATCCTGCCAGACCAGCAACCGGGCCGTGATCTTGCGCAGGATCATGTCCATGATCAGCGCGATCAGGCCGATGCAGATGATGCCGACATAGATGACGTCGAGCAGGAAGTAGGTCGATGCATTCTGGATCATGGCGCCAAGCCCACGCTGGGCCGCGATCAGTTCGGATGCCACCAGCGTCGCCCAGGCCACGCCAAGCGCGACCCGCAGCGCGGTGAGGATGTGCGGAACGGTGAGGGGGATGATGACCTTGCGAAAGATTTCCGCTTGATTGGCGCCGAGCGTCTGCGCCACGCGGATATAGAGCGGCGTGATCTGCGAGACACCCTCATACATGACGATCACGCCGGAGAAGAACGAGGCGTAGAACAGGATGACGAGCTTTGCGAGCTCGTCGACGCCGAAATAGACGATGACGAGCGGGATCAGCGCGATCGGCGGCAGCGCGCGGAAGAAGTTGATCATGGGGTCGGCGAAGGTGCGGGCCGGGCGATACCATCCGAGCAGGAAGCCGACGGGCACCGCGACCAGAATTCCAAGCGAGACGCCGAAGAAGACGCGCCTGGTCGAGGCGAAGATGTCGATCAGGAGGCCTTCCTTGGTGAGAAGCTCGACGAATTTCGCGGCGACCTGGTGCGGGGCGGGGATCAGCGATGCGTTGACGAAGCCGCTCCAGCGCACGGCATACCAGAGCAGGATCGCACCGACCCACGGTATCAACCCGAGACCAAAGCGTCTCACGCCAGCTCCGTCCATTCGACGCGTCCACCCAGATTGCAGTTGATGTTTGCCCAAGTCATATTATAAATAGGATGACCATACAAGCGCCGCTTTGGTCGTAGGCGCCGCAGGCTTTTCCGCGCATGACATCGCCGCCTTTCACCATCCGGAGCGTCCAGGCCTTTGGCTTTCGCTATCCTCTGACGACACCGGTCATCACCTCGTTCGGGCGGATGGGGGACCGGCCTGCCGTGTTCGTTCGGGTCGAAGACACGGACGGTTACGCGGGCTGGGGCGAGGTCTGGTGCAACTTTCCCGCGCCGGGCGCCGAGCATCGTGTTCGGCTGGTCAACGAGGTCCTGGCACCGGCGCTTGTCGGATTCAGGGCAAGTGAACCTCATGCCGCATTCGAGCGATTGACGCGGGGAACTTCGGTGCTCGCGTTGCAATCCGGCGAAGCGGGCCCGTTCGCGCAGTCGATCGCCGGCATCGATCTCGCCGTCTGGGATCTCCATGCGCGCCGCCGGAACGTAGCGTTGTGGAAACTGCTCGGCGGATCGCGGCGCCGGATCAAGATCTATGCCAGCGGCATCAATCCGGTCGGATCGGAGCGGGTGGCGGAAGCAGCGCTCGACCGCGGCTACCGCGCCTTGAAGCTGAAGATCGGCTTCGATCCCACAGGCGACCGGGCCAATCTCGCCGCGCTGCGCCGCCTCGTCGGCGATGGCATGCTTGCGGCCGATGTCAACCAGGGCTGGACCATCGCGCAGGCGCTCGAGCGTGCGCCGCAGCTCGAGCCGTTCGGCCTTGCCTGGCTCGAGGAGCCCATCCGCGCGGACCGTCCGCGGCAGGAATGGAAGCAACTGCACGAGACGATCCGTTTTCCGCTCGCTGCCGGTGAGAACATCGCGAGCCACGCCGGCTTTGCCGAGGTGCTGAGCGAGCCGGTTCTCGGTGTCGTCCAGCCTGACATCGCCAAGTGGGGCGGGCTTTCGGCTTGCGCCGGCATCGCCCGCGACATCCTGACGTCAGGCAAGATGTTCTGTCCGCACTATCTCGGCGCCGGCATCGGCCTGTTGGCGTCGGCGCATCTTCTGGCGGGCGTCGGCGGCGAGGGACTGCTGGAGGTCGACAGCAATGAGAACCCGCTGCGGGATCAATTCTGCGGCCCCGTCCTGCACGTCAGCGATGGAATGATCGAGCTCGGCGACGAGGCGGGTCTTGGCATCGCGCCCGATCTTGCCTCGATCGAACAATACCGGACTGCGTGATGTCGGGGCTCGGCTACGATTATGTCATCGTCGGTGCGGGGTCGGCCGGCTGTTTGGTCGCAAACAGACTGTCGGCCGATCCTGCCTGCCGCGTGTTGTTGCTCGAAGCCGGCGGATCGGACCGGAATTTCTGGCTCAAGCTGCCGGTCGGGTATTACCGGACCATCTACCACGAGCGCTTCTCGCGCCTGTTCAAGACCGAGCCGTCGGAAGGAAGCGGCGGCCGCGCCATCGTCTGGCCACGCGGCCGCGTGCTCGGCGGATCGTCGTCGATCAACGGCCTGATCTTCATCCGCGGCCAGCACGAGGATTTTGACGACTGGGAACGTCTCGGCGCCGACGGCTGGAGCTATCGCGACGTCCTGCCCTATTTCCGACGCTACGAGCGCTATCGCGGCGGCGAGAGCCAGTTTCACGGCGGCCTCGGTGAGTTCGAGGTCTCCGACCTCCGGAACGACAATCCGGCGTCGAGGGCCTGGGTGGAGGCGGGCGTGCAGTTCGGCCTGCCGCGCAATCCCGACTTCAACGGCGCGACGACGCTCGGCGTCGGCGCCTATCAGCTTGGCATCGGCCGGCATTGGCGGACCAGCTCGGCATCCGCCTTTCTTCGACCGATTGCCGACCGGCGCAACCTGACCATCATCACGCATGCGCAGGTGAGCAAAGTCACTTTCAACAGCCGCGTCGCGACCGGCGTCGAGTGGATCAGCAAGGGGCAGGTTCATCGCGCGACAGCCGATCGCGAGGTCATCCTGTCTGGCGGCGCGCTGCAATCGCCGCAAATCCTCCAGCTTTCCGGGATCGGTCCGGCCGACCTGCTTCGCAAGCACGGTATTGCCGTCATCACGGACTCGCCCGAAGTCGGCTCCAATCTGCAGGACCATTACCAGGCACGGCTGATCGTGCGCCTGAAGGAGCGGATCTCGCTTAATGACCAGGTCCGTCATCCTGTCGCGCTCGCGAAGATGGGGCTGCAGTGGATGCTGGCCGGGCGGGGACCGTTGACGGTGGGGGCGGGACAGGTGGGCGGAGCGGCCTGTACCGAATATGCGGTCGGTGGCCGTCCCGACGTGCAGTTCAACGTGATGCCGCTCTCCGTCGACAAGCCCGGCGAACCCCTCCACAGCTATTCCGGCTTCACGGCCTCGGTCTGGCAATGCCACGGCCGGTCGCGCGGGCAGCTCGCGATCCGCTCGGCCGATCCGTTCGAGCAGCCGCTGATCGCGCCCAATTATTTCGCCGAGGAGATCGACCGCAAGACCATTGTTGCCGGCCTGAAGATCCTGCGCGAGATCTATCAGCAAAAGGCGTTCCGCCCGCTCTGGGACGTCGAAATGGTGCCGGGCGAGGCCGCAAATAGCGATGCCGGGCTGTGGGATTTTGCGCGCAACACCGGCGGCACGGTGTTTCACTGCGTCGGCACCTGCCGCATGGGCGGCGACGATCGGGCGGTGCTCGATCCGCAGCTGCGGGTGCGCGGCGTCGAGCGGCTGCGCGTGATCGACGCCTCGGTGATGCCGCAGATCACCTCGGCCAACACCAATGCGACCAGCCTGATGATTGGGGAACGCGGTGCAGCCCTCGTCATGCCGTGATTGGGCCGCTTGATTTCCGGAGGGCGAGATGGAATTGAGTTCCGACAGTCACGTCCCCAAATACGCGCAGATTGCCGATATCTTTCGCCAGCGGATTGCGCGCGGTGTCTGGAGTCAAGGTTTTCGCCTGCCGGCCAACGAGGATCTGGCGGCCGAGTTCGGCGTCTCGCGCGTCACCATCAGGCAGGCCGTCGAACTGCTCGCCCGCGACGGTGTCATTGAGGCGCAGCAAGGCCGCGGCACCTTCGTCACCGGGACTGTACGACAGGACCGCTGGCTCAAGGTCGAGACCACACTGTCCGATCTCGCGGACATGTACCGCGACACCTCGCCGGAGATCATCAACATCTCGGAAAGCCGGAGCGATGCGCCGTTGCTTCCCGAAGACGGCAAGCCGGCCGAGAAATATGTCTTCATGCGCCGTCTGCACTCGCGCCAGAAGCAGCCTTATTGCGTCATTTCCATCTATCTCGATGAGAAGATCTTTCGCAGGTCTCCCAAGCGCTTTCGCAACGAGACGGTGATCCCGATCCTCAACGATCTCAGGGATCCGGCGATCGCCAGCGCCCGCCAGACATTGACCATCGGAACCGCGGACATCGAGGCGGCGCGGCTGCTGCGCGTGCCTTTGAATTCGCCGGTCGCCGAAGTCCGCCGTGTCTTCACGGCGAGCGATCGCACCGTGATCTATCTCGGTGAAGTCACCTATCGCGGCGATTTTGTGCGGATCGATATGGATCTAAGGCCATAGCGCGCAAGGATCACCGCGAAAACAGCTCCTGGTTCCGGCGTTCGAGCTCTTCCCCATAGGTGCGCAGCACGTGGGATTCGCTTAAGGTACCAATCGTGACGCGATGGTCGGCACGGTCGATGACCGCGAGGACGTCGGCTTCGCTCCGTTCAAAGGCCTTCAGGATCTCGCGAACCGACGTGGTCGGAAGCAAATACTCATCCTGCTGCTGGGCCAACGACCCGAGCGGATCGTCGTCCCGATTGGTGACGGAATGCAGCGTCGCCGCCGCAACGATGCCGGCATAGCTGCCGTTCGGATCGCGCAGCACGACCTGTCGGACCTGGGCCGGCGAAAACAGCTTCTGCGCTTCGCCGATCGGCATGGTCGTCAGTGCATTCTCGAAGTCGGCGCGCATCAGGGAGGCCGCGCTCATCTGACGGACCCAGCCGATGTCCTGCGGACCGCGGATCACCTCGCCGCGCAGATGGAAGCGCCATGTCGCAAAACTGTAGCCGAACAATTCGCGGACGATGAGCGCGCAGACCGATGATGCGACCACCGCCCCGACGGTCACGGAGAAATCGCCGGTGATCTCGAGCGCGAGACAAACCATGCTGAACGGTGCGCCCAGTACGCCGGTTCCGAGTGCGGCGAGAGCCGCGATGGCGGCGGTGCCGGGCTGAAGCGCGAGCGTGGGGAAGGGGCCGGTCAGCACGACGCTGTAGAGCTGCCCGATCAGCGCGCCGAGCAGCAGCGAGGCGAAGAACAGTCCGCCGCGAAAGCCGGAGCCGAGCGAGATGGCCGATGCCAGGATCTTGAGCACGATGGTCGTCGTGAGCAGGAGCCAGCTCGGATTGCTGACCAGCAGGATCTGCATTGCGCCATGGCCGGCGCCGAGCACGGTCGGCGTCAGCAGGGCGAGGCCGCCGAGGAGCAGGCCGCCGAGGATCGGACGCACGAAGCCGCTGAAAAGCGTGACGCGCTGAAAGCAACGTTCGGAGAATGCGACCGCGAGCATGACGAGGATGCTGACGAATGCGCAAATGATGCCGATCAGCACGGTCTGTCCGATCATCTCGACGGACACGGGCGATGGGAAGCCGGGCACCATCAGAAAGGACTGGTGCGTCAACCCCCGCGCCACCAGCCAGGCCGTGACGGCGCTGGCGATGACGGGCACGAGAGCGGCCGAGGTGTAGGCTCCCAGCACGACCTCGAAGGCATAGAAGGCGCCGGCCAGCGGAGCCGAAAACGCTGCGCTGATCGCCCCCGCCGCGCCGCAGGCCACCAACAGCCGCATGTCGTTGCGGCGGGCGGCGAGGCGCTGGCCGACATGGGAGCCAAACATCGAGCAGATCTGCGTGTATCCCGCTTCCAGTCCGACCGATCCACCGAACCCGTTGGACAGCAGAGTCTGGATCGAGATCAGCAGGCTGCCGCGGAAGGACACCCGGCCGCCATAGAGCGCGTTGGCTTCGATGGCGTCAGCGAGCTGCTGTCCCTTGACGCGCCGTGCGAAGTACAGCCCGATCAGCGCCAGGACCAGGCCGCCAACTGCCGGGATCAGCAGCGTGCGCTGCCAGGAAATCACGCCGGTGGCGCTCAGATGTGCGTCGAGGGGAATGTCGAACAGCAGCGCGTGCGAAGCCTGGCTGAGGCCCGAGATCGCGGCAACGAGGACGCCGCTCAGCAACCCGACGACAATGCCGACCAGCACGAGGCCGGTCTCGCGATTGCGCACGAAATTGCGCAAGAACTGCGGCAACAGACGGGTGCCGGGAGCAGGGGCCGGCTTCGCGGCATTTGTCGCCAGCGTCATCCTATGCTGGATCCCGCAGCTGTCCGGTGCGCACGACAGAAAAGCCGATCTTGCTCGACGAGCCGACCGGCGCGTTCGGGTCTCGCTGCGAAGCGGCGGCGGCTGCCGTAGGACTCGAGGCAGGATTCACCGCGCGTCGAGCGGTTCGGTGCAGGCTCGCGATTCAAGGGGACTCCCGACGGTGCGAGGCGGTCCTCGTACCATTCCCAAACATTTCCGGCGACATTATGCAGGCCGTATCCGTTGGTTTCCTGGCTCATCCGGCAAGAAACCCGCCATCCACCGCGACGACGGTGCCGGTAGCATATTGAGATGCCGGCATGCAGAGGAATGCGACGGCTCCCGCAACGTCCTCCGGCTGACCCCAGCGCTTGAACGCGGTGCGGTCGGCGATGCGCTGATAGTGCGCGCGATCGGTGCGGCCGGCCGCATTGATCGCCGTTTCGATATAGCCGGGGGCAACCGCATTGACCCGGATGCCTTGCTTGGCCCATGCCAACGCGAGCGCCTTGGTCAGCATCACGACACCGCCCTTGCTGGCGCAATAAGCCGGGATTCGCGGCAGCGCCAATGTCGCATTCATCGAGGCAAGATTGACGATCGCGCCCTTGCTCTCGGCGAGAAGCGGGCGGAACGCCATGCAGGTTCGAAATGTGCCCGTGAGATTGACGTCGAGCACCCTCATGAAGGTCTCGATCTCGTATTCCTTGTCGCGGGCGAGGATTCCCGCGCAGTTGACCAGCGCATCGGCGCGCTTTTGCTGTTGGGCAAAAGAAGCGACAGCGTCGTCGTTCGTGACGTCGAGCGTCGCCAGTGTGAGTCCGGGGCGCAATTTCAGCAAAGTGCGCGCCAGATCGGTCTCGTTGGCCGCCGTTGCGGTCACCGTCGCGCCGAGATCGCAAAACTGATTGCTGATCGCGGCGCCAATGTCGCCGGCGCCGCCGATCACCACGGCATGGAAGCCGGGCGCAAGAGAGAAATTTGAGCGCATTGGAGGGGTCTCGCTTCAGGATTTGAGAGGGGGAGCCGTCGATTCACGGACCACCAGGGAGAAGTCGATCTCGCGATGCATGATGGTCTGCTCGCCGGCGAGGCTGCGCACCAGATATTCCCCGGCGCGCTGCCAGGTTTCTCCGGTCGGCACGTGGATCGTGGTCAGGCTCGGCCGTAAGTGGCGGCTCCAGTCGAGATCGTCGAAGCCGACCACCGACAGGTCGCGCGGCACCGAAAATCCATCGCGCTCCGCCTCGAGCAACACGCCGTAGGCGATCACATCGTTGCCGCAGACGACGGCGGTCGGACGATCCTTCAGGTTGAGGAGATAGCGGGCTGCTTCGCGCGCGTCGTCCAGCGTGTAGGGCACCTCGACATGCCATTGCGGAGGGAGCTCCAGGCCGTTCTCGGTGAGCGCGCGGCGAAAGCCGGCGACGCGAGCGCTGGCGCGGTCGTTGTTGCGCTGGAGCGCCGAGACGATCCCGATGCGGCGGTGGCCAAGCTCGATGACGTGCGCGGCGGCGCGGTGGGCGGCCGCTTCGTTGTTGGTTCCGACGCAAGGGTGGGGTCGATCAGGCTGGTAGATGCCGACATTGATGAAGGGAACCGCGTTGTCCGCAAGCAACTTGCGCAGTCCCTCGTGATGGCAGTCACCGCGCAGCACAAGTCCATCGACGCCGCGGCTGATCAAATTGCGCGCTTGCTGCAATTCGACGTCGAGATCGTAGCCGCTCGTGGTGAGAAACAGCATGTATCCGACCGAGGAGAGATACTGCTGGAGCGAGGCGATGCCGCGCGCGAACATCGTGTTGTCGATGGTCGGAACGATCGCGCCGAGCGTGCGCGAGCGCCGTGACGACAGGATGCGCGCCGGCGCATGCGGGATGTAGCCGAGCGCGTCGATGGCCTGTTCGATGCGCGCCCGCAGGGAAGGGCTCACCGCATCGGGATTGTTCAGCGCGCGCGACACCGAGGCGGTTGAGACGCCGGCACGGGCTGCTACGGCGCGGATGCCCTGTTTCACGGATTTGGCGTTGGTCAATCGCATCAATGTAACGTTACATTCGATGGAGCAAACCGCGTGGTAGCGGTAATCTCGTAAATTTGCCGCAGAATATCCGGTTTGTCCATTGCTTGACACAACCGATGTGAAGTCTAAATTGTAACCGTTTTCAAGCCGCATTCAAAATGGCCACCAGCTTAAGGCGGCCAGCCGGGAGGAGAGTTCGATGAAGGTCAGGATGCTCGCGATGCACGTCGCGTTGCCCGTTCTCGCGATCGTTGCCGTCAGCGCGCAGGCTCATGCGGCCGATTTCGACTGGACGAAGTTCAAGGGCAGGACTGTCACCTTTCTCGCCAATAACAATCCGGTCGCGCAGGCGCTGCTGACCTACAAGGCCGATTTCGAGAAGCTGACCGGCATGACCCTGAAGGTCGACGGCTATCAGGAACAACAGATGCGCCAGCGTCTGGTCACCGTCATGAATGCGAACAGCGACGAGGTCGACGTGTTCATGACGCTGCCTTCGCGCGAGGGCGAGCAGTTCGCCGCGGCCGGCTGGTACGGCGATCTCACTGCGATGGCCAAGAACGAGGTGGCCAAGGAATACGACCCGGCCGGCTTGAGCCAGGCCCTGCTCAAGGCTGCGACCTTCGGGGGCAAGCTGACCAGCATGCCGATGAACATCGAAGGTCCGATCTTCTATTACCGCACCGACATCTTCAAGAAGTGCGGCATCGAGGCGCCAAAGACCATCAAGGATGTCGAGGCGGCGGCCGAGAAGATCAAAACCTGCGACAGCGCTGTCACGCCCTTTGTCTCGCGTGGCCTCAAGCCCGCGGTCGCCTACACCTTCAGCAACATGCTGCACAACATCGGCGGTAGCTACATCACAGGCGGCAAGTCGAACCTCTGCTCGGCCAAGGGCAAGGAAGCACTCGACACCTATAGCCGGCTGCTGCGCGACTTCGGTCCGCCGGGTGTGGTCAACTACAGCTTCCAGCAGATTTCGGCGCTCTACCGCAGCGGCCGCGCCGCGATGGCATTCGAATCCTCGAATGAGTTGCGCACGGTGATGGAGGGCGGCGCGCGCCTGAAGGACACCGGCCTGTTGCCGTTCCCGGCAGGCGAGGCCGGCCAGGTGCCGACCACGATTGGCTGGGGCATGGCGGTGTCTTCGCACAGCAAGCAGCCGGACGCAGCCTGGTACTTCGTGCAGTGGGCAACCAGCCCCGAGGTGCAGAAGAAAATGGCGCTCCAGGGCATTGCCCCGCCGCGGCCGTCGGTTGCCCAGGATCCTGAGTACCGCAAATGGATCGACGAAGAACCCGTCCGCAAGGAATGGCAGGCTGCGCTCGATGTGCTGGCCACGAAGGGCTCCTCCGAGGTCGGCTATCCCATCATCGCCAATCCGGAATCGCGCGAGTTCATCGGCCAGGCCGTGCAGGACCTGATCCTGAAGCAGAAGCCGATCGACCAAGCCTGTGCCGATGCTGACAAGGCGCTCGATGCGCTGATCGCCCAGAAGTAACCGCTTGATGCCGGTAGGCTCGTGCCTGCCGGCGCCTCACTCTCAAGGAAACGGACGCATGTCGGACGCGGCTGCGACACTCACGCAGGACCGGCAGAAGCTGGAAATGACGGCGCTATCGGCGCCGGCCGTGATCTTTACGGTCGCGATGATCGCGTTTCCGGTCGTCTATACGATCTGGCTCGGCTTCCAGACATTCTCCTCGACCGGCAAGCAGTCCTTTGCGGGCCTCGCCAATTACTCGAAGCTGATCTCCGACTACGAGTTTTGGCACGGGCTCTGGATCACCATAGCGCTCTATGTGCTGTCGTTGGTGCTCCAGCTCGTCTTTGGCGTGTGGCTGGCTCTGGTGTTGTTTCACGCCAGGCGCCTGCCGGGAATCGTGCGCTCGCTGTTTATCTCCCCATTCATGATGCCGCCGGTGGTGGCGGGCATGATGTGGCTGGTCATCCTTGATCCCTCGCTGGGCGCGGCCAACTACATCCTCCAGTCGCTCGGCCTGCCGCCGTCGGACTGGCTGGCGTCGCCGACGTGGGTTATCCCGACCGTCGCTCTGATCGACAGCTGGCAGTGGACGCCATACGTCGCCTTGATCGTGCTGGGCGGCCTGCAATCGCTGCCGCCGAGCGTCTACGAGGCTGCGCAGATCGACGGGGCATCGCCGTTCAAGACCTTCCAGCGCATCACTTTGCCGCTGCTGCTGCCGACCATCGTCACCGCGGCCATCCTGCGCAGCGTCGATCTCCTGCGTTTCTTCGACATCATCTACATCACGACCCAGGGCGGGCCGGGCAACGCCTCGAACACGCTCAACATCTACGGCTTCCGGGTGGGTTTCGAGTTCTTCAACATCGGTTACGCCAGCGCCCTGATGCTGACGCTGACGGCGATCGTGTTCGGCGCCGTGCTCGCCTTCAACCGCCTGCGCGGCGCCGTGGCGTGGTGATGTCATGACGGATGCCGCCAACACCGACCGCTGGATCCGCTGGCTCAACACCGTGCAGCTCGTGCTCGCCGGCGTGCTCATCATGGCGCCGACGGTCTGGATGGTGTTGTCCTCGTTCAAGCCGTCGTTCGAGGTGACGGCCTATCCGCCGACGCTGATCTTCACGCCGACGCTCGACAATTATGTCGAGCTGACCAAGACCACGCCGTTCCTCAGCTATGCGCTCAACAGCCTCATCGTCACCGTCGGCTCGACGGCGCTCGGCTTACTGTTCGGCATCCCCGCCGCTTTCGCCGTCTCCTGGACACGGATCTCGTGGCCGGCGATCCTGACGCTCGCGGCGCGCATGGCGCCGGGCACGCTGTTCCTGCTGCCGTGGTACGTCATGTTCCGGCAGGTCGGGATGATCGGCTCCTACACCGCGTTGATCCTGAGCCACGCGGTCATCACGCTGCCGATCGTGATCTGGGTGCTGCTGCCATCCTTCGACGGCATCCCGCGCAGCGTCTTCGAGGCGGCGCAGGTCGACGGATGCAGCGTCACGCGCATCCTCTGGCGTATCGCGCTGCCGCTGGTGGCGTCCGGCGTCGCCGTCTCGGCGATCCTCGCCTTCGTCTTCTCATGGAACTACTTCCTGTTTGCGCTGGTGCTCTCCAACGGCGACACCAAGACGCTGATCGCGGCGGCCTTCAACTTCATCGGCGAAGGCTCGACGCAATGGGGCGCTCTCATGGCCGCGGCGACGCTGATCGCACTGCCGCCGCTGGTGCTGGCTGCCCTGGTTCAGCGCTGGCTGGTGTCCGGACTGACGCTCGGTGCGGTGAAAGGCTAGGTATCTGATGAACGTATCACCCCGTCCGAATTCGATCATGCAGGCCGCGGTCTTCCACGGCGGCGACCGCATCACCATCGAGCGCGTGGCAATGCCTGACGTCGGCACAGGTGAAGTGCTCGTGCGCGTTTCGCGCACCGCGCTGTGCGGTTCTGACTTCAAGCTCTGGCACAAGGGCGCAGAGTTCACCGCCGGCCATGAGATTTTCGGCGTGGTCGAGCAGCCCGGTCACCGGCTGCATGGTCGCCGCTGTGCCGTCTATATTCCACTCCACTGCGACCATTGCGCGGCCTGCAAGCGCGGCGATACCCAGATGTGCCTGGAGGTCTCCAGCCTGATCGGCTGGAACCGGCCGGGCGGCTACGCCGAATACGTGCCGGTGCCGGAAAATTGCCTGCTGCCGGTGCCCGATGACATCGAGGACAGCCTTGCGCCGCTCTTGCTCGACACCATCGGCACGTCGGGCCACGCCGTGCGTTTCGTCAGCCGCGTGGTGCCGCCCGGTGAGGCCGGACCTGTTCTTGTCATGGGCGCCGGGCCGGTCGGCCTCGGCGTCGTGCTGGCGCTCCGTGCGCTCGGCTACAACGACATCTACGTTGCCGACCCCAATGCGACGCGGTTGAAGATCGCGCAATCCTTCGGCGCGAAGGCGCACCCCGTGGGCGACACCTCGAAGCGCTTTGCTCTCATCATGGAATGCTCCGGCGCGCATGCGGCGCGCAACCTCGGCATCGAGCTCGTCCTGCCGCGCGGCGCGCTGGTGCTGGTCGGCGAGAACGCCGCGCCCTGGACCATCGAAGAGGGCAAGGTGTTCCGCCGCAAGGACTTCTACATGATCCGGACCTTCTACTTCCCGGTCTCGGATTTCGAGCCGAACATCGAATTGCTGCGCAAGTTCAAGGACGAATACCGCGTCCTCGTCGACGGCGAGTTCGGCCTGTCGGCCCTGCCTGAGAATTTCGCCCGCTTTGCCAGGGGCGAACTGATCAAGCCGGTACTGGCGCTGGGTTAGGCGATCATGGCCTCGATCTCGATCCGCAACCTCGTCAAGCGCTACGGCAGTTTCACCGTGATCCCCGATCTCAATCTGGAGATCGCGGACCATGAATTCGTGGTGTTCGTCGGGCCGTCCGGCTGTGGCAAGTCGACCCTGCTGCGAATCATTGCGGGTCTCGAGCCGATCACGTCGGGTGACCTTTACATCGGCGACAAGCGCGTCAACGGCGTGCAAGCTGCACAGCGCGATATTGCGATGGTGTTCCAGGACTACGCGCTCTATCCGCACATGCGCGTCTACGACAATATGTCGTTCGCATTGGAGCTGCGGGGAACGCCAAAGGCGGAGATCGATGCGCGCGTGAAGCGTGCCGCCGCGCTCCTGCACATCGAGCCCTATCTCGATCGCAAGCCGAAGGAGCTCTCCGGCGGACAGCGCCAGCGCGTCGCCATGGGCCGTGCAATTGTGCGCAATCCCAAGGCGTTCCTGTTCGACGAGCCGTTGTCCAACCTCGATGCAAAATTGCGCGGGCAGGTGCGGGCCGAGATCAAGGCGCTATCGCAGGAGCTCAAGACCACCATGGTCTTCGTGACCCATGACCAGATCGAGGCCATGACGATGGCCGACCGGATCGTGGTGCTCCAGAACGGGACGATCCAGCAATACGACACGCCGGAGACGGTCTACGAGCGGCCGGCCAACCAGTTCGTCGCCGGCTTCATCGGCTCGCCGGCCATGAACTTCTTCCCGGTCGAATGGCGTGAGGAGCGCGCGATCCTTTCGCAAGGCGCAACGGCGGTGCCGCTGGACGGCGAAGCCGCAAGCCGCCTGCGGCAGGCCGGAAACGCCGTGCTCGGCATTCGTCCTGAACATTTTGCCGTCGCGACCGATGCGGCCGACGGCATCGCCATCAACGTCAAGCTGGTCGAGCCGCTCGGCTCGGATACGCTGATCCATTTCGATCTCGCGGGCGTCTCCGCGATCGCAAGGGTCGATCCAGCGCTGCGACCAAAGCTCGGCGACCGCCTCAGCTTGCGGCCGCAGCCGGGCAAGACGCATTTGTTCGATGCAGCGAACGGGCAGGTTTTGCGGTGAGCGCATCGGCGAACATAGCAGCTCTTTCGGCGCTCGCGGATGTGGCGTCGGGAGCCAGGGGCGTCCAGGTGATCTGCCTTGGGCTATCCGCGCTCGATCAGGTCTGGCGCGTCGATCGGCTCTTTGCGGGCAACAGCGAGAAGATAAAGGCCATCGACTACGGTACCCTTGGCGGCGGAATGGCCGCCAATGCCGCGGTCGCGGTCGCGCGGCTCGGTGCCTCCGTCGCGTTCTGGGGGCGGGCAGGGGACGATGCCGCCGGGCACGAGATGCGGTCGGCTTTTGCGGCCGAAGGTGTCGACGTCGAGAATTTCCGGCTGTTTCCCGATGGCCGCTCATCGGTCTCGGGGATCATTGTCGACAGTTCGGGCGAGCGGCAGATCGTGAACTTCCGTGGTCTCTTTCCGGAAGCGGCCGATTGGCTTCCGCTTGAAGCCGTCGCTCGCGCATCCTCGGTGCTGGCGGATCCGCGCTGGGTGGAGGGCGCCGCGACGCTGTTTCGCGAGGCGCGTGCGCGCGGCATTCCGACGGTACTCGACGGCGATATGGCTGATGCCGAGGTATTCGAGCGACTGCTGCCCCTGACCGACCACGCGATCTTTTCCGAGCCTGCGCTCGCTTCTTTCGCCGGATCTGCCAAAGACGAATCTCTCGCAGCACTGGCGCGGTTCGGCTGCAGTGTCATCGCCGTCACGCGCGGCGAGGGCGGCGTCAGTTGGTACGAGAATGGCCAGCTGCACCGGCGCGCCGCCTATGCCGTCGATGTCGTCGATACCACCGGTGCTGGCGATGTCTTCCACGGCGCTTATGCCCTTGCGATCGGCGTCGGCCTCGATGTGGGCCACGCCATGGCGTTTTCCGCAGCCACGGCCGCGATGAAATGTCGCCACGCCGGTGGCCGCAACGGAATCCCCACCATCAACGACTGTCTTGCATTCATGAGGACGAAGCCATGAGAACGATTGGAAAGAACCGCGGGCTGGGCCGCCTTGCTGACGCGGAAGGCCACTTTCGCATGGTGGCGCTGGATCAGCGGCCGCCGCTGTTCGATGCCATTGCGAAGGCGAAGGGAATCACGCGGGATCAGGTCGAATATTCCGACGTCACTGCGGCCAAGCGGCTCCTCGTCGAGAACCTCGCACCGCATTGCAGCTCGATGCTGTTCGACCCGAATTTTGCCGTGCCCGCAGCGATCGATCTGTTGCCGCCGCGCTGCGGCCTGATCATGACGCTGGAGGAGCATCGCGTCGAGGAGACCGCGGGCGGTCGCAAGTCGCGCGCGATCGCCAACTGGAGTGTGGAGAAAATTCGCGCTATGGGCGGCGACGCCGTCAAGGTGCTGGCCTGGTATCGGCCGGATGCGGACGCCGCGGTCAACGAGCATCAGAAGCGCTTCGTGCGCGAGATTGGCGAGGAGTGCGCCCGCCATGACGTTCCCTATGTTCTTGAACTGCTGGTCTATCCGTTCCTTGGCAGCGCCAATCACACCGCCGATTACGTGGAATCGCCCGGCAAGCTGCCGGGCCTCGTCATCGATAGCGTGCGCGAGTTTGCCAAGCCCGAATACGGCGTCGATCTCCTGAAGCTTGAGAGCCCTCTCGCGGCCAACAGTCTGCCGGCCCGTGACGGCAGCGCCGAAGCCAAGGCCGCGCAGAAGGAATTCGATGCGATCGGCGATATCTGCCGCGAGCGGAGCATTCCCTGGGTCTTGCTGTCGGGCGGCGCCGCGCCGGAAAAATTCGAGCGCGTCCTCGACTTCGCCTATGCCGCGGGCGCGGGCGGTTTCCTGGCCGGCCGCACCATCTGGCTCGATGCCGTCCTGAAGAATTTCCCGGACCTTGCGGCGGTCTCGGCGGGCCTGCGCAAGGATGGCCTCGGCGTGCTTGAGCGGCTCAACAAGCTGACGACGGCCAAGGGCACGCCGTGGAAAGCGCGCTTTCCGGTATTCACTGACATCAAGCAGGAGGGTGACTTCGCGCGCGCCTACTGAAACGGTAACGGCTCAACGTGTCTTGGTGGGCCGGGCAGGACTCGAACCTGCAACCAGACCGTTATGAGCGGCCGGAAAAGGGATGCGGTTGTAAGCTTGATGTGCTCAGTTCGCTTGCCGAGGGAATCCGTGTATCAGATAATCCGCCGAGATGCGTCCCGGTCCCCAAGCCATGATCCCGAGCGCCATCGCCGCCCAGGTGAGGTGGATCGGCCAGCCGTCGGGCACGGTGAGTTCGACAATCATGGTCATGAACAACAGCCCGAGTGCGGCAAAGCGGGTGCCAAGGCCGAGCACCAGCAGCACCGGAAAGGTGATCTCGCCGCATCCGGACAGGAATGCCATCACCGCAGGTAGCGGATAGTGATAGGGCCCGCCTGGCAGGTGCAGCATGAACTCGTCGGTAAACAGCGTCACCGCGGTGTCGCTCAGCTTGAGGAAGCCGGTCCATTTCAGGATGCCGGATTTCCAGAACGGCACCGCCAGCGCCACGCGCATCACGAATTGAACCAGCGACGGCAAGGCCACTGTCTGGATCAGGTGCTCGGCCTTGTCAGCGAGGTGGCTCAGCCGGTGGCGTTCACTGGCGCCAAAATGCTGATCGATGACCATCATGCTTCTCCGAAATTGATTGATGTGAAAGCGCCAGCCTCGATCATGCCCGCGATGTTCGCCGCGATGTCGAAGCCGGGCGAGGACTGAAGTGCCGACGCTGCGGCGTCGCCAAGCGGCCGTCCCGACATCAGGTTTGTCAGAAATACCGCGCCGCCCTCGGGCAGATGGCGCACGACGACGTCCATCTCGGGCCGGGTGATCAGAGCATCTTCCGGCGTTCCCGCGTCGATCTGACCCGGCATCTCTCCGCCGCGATTGGCGGCGAAGATCGTCACCGCCGCGAAAGGCGAGCGGACGAGTCCTGCTGCAGGATGTGCGGTGAACACCACATCCGCCAGCCGCTCCGGCGGAACCAGAGCGAGCACATCCCGTGACAATGGCGCGGCATCGGCGGCATGATAGGCGTCGAGCCAGGCCCGCTCGATCCGCGCGACATCCGCTAGCCAGGGCATGGCACAGGCATATTCGTAGGTTTCGATGAACGCGGGAAAGTCGCGGCCATAGTCGAGCAAGAGCGGCGATGTTGGCGGCGAGGCCCGGACATGGAAACGCGCCATGGCACGGAAGAACTCGACGCCCGTGATGCGCTGGACCGCAGGGTAGACCGCGGCAAGCGCATCGATCAGGCTGACCGTGACGTTGTTGCGATAGACATTGTAGCGCCGGACCGCCGCCTTTCCGTTCGGCCCGGTGACGAGCGAGGGTGTCTCGCGCCCGGGGTCGATCAGCGCAGCCGCGAAGCGCGCCGCGTAGGACGAGAGCTCCTCCTCAAGCGGCAGCATAGCGCATCTCCCGCTGGTGGCGGTCGAGGATTGCTTGCGCCGCGGCCGCTTCGGCCTTCAGCACGGGCCAGTCCGGAATTTTGCTGTCCCATTCGACCAGCGTCGGGACGGAACCACAGCGCGAGACGACGATCTCGAACAGCTTCCACACCGCGTCCGTGACCGGCCCGTCATGGCTATCGATCAGGAGCAGGTCGCCTTCATCGTCGAGCTGCTCGGCATGACCGGCGAGATGGATTTCGCCGACGCGTGACAACGGAAAGTCGGAGAGATAGTCGAGCGCGGAGAAGCCGTGATTGTTTGCCGAGACAAACACATTGTTGATGTCGAGCAGCAGTCCGCATCCGGTGCGCTCCGCGACGCGGCGGATGAACTCGGTCTCGCTCATCGTCGATTCGGTGAACGCGAGATAGGTCGACGGATTTTCCAGCAGCAACGGCCGCCAGATGGCGTCTTGCACTTGATCGATATGATCGCAGACCCGTGCGAGCGTCGCTTCGGTATAGGGCAGCGGCAACAGGTCGTTGAAGTAGGTGGTTTCGTGGGTCGACCAGGCGAGATGTTCCGAAACCAGCGCAGGCTCGTAACGCTCGACGAGATCGCGGAAGCGCTTCAGATGCGCCTTGTCGAGCGGCCGTTCGCCGCCGATCGACATGCACACACCATGCAATGATACCGGATGATCGCGGCGCACGGCTTCCAGCGCTCGATGCGGCGGCCCGCCCGCGCCCATGTAATTCTCTGCATGCACCTCGAAGAAGCCACGCTGCCGTCCCGCGCCAAGGATCGCAGCAAGGTGCCCGGGCTTGAAGCTGGTGCCAGCCAGGCCATGTACGGCAAGCGCGGGAAAGCGGGGAGGCTCGGCTGCGAGCAACCGGGACGAGATCGCAGCGTTCATGTCGTCTCTCCGCTTTCTCTATGATCGTGAACGTCTGCCGTGCGGTGCGACTAGACCGGCTTGAGCGATCCGGTCTTCCCGTTCGGAAGCTGGATGCTGGTGCAGGTGCCGCCCTGCACGAACTTCCACGCATTGCCCTGAAAGTCGACCGTCGAGGTGCCTTGGCAAGTCGTGCCGGGGCCGGCCGCACAATCGTTCTGGCCCTTCAGCGCGACGCCGAAGCACTTCTCCTTGTGGGCCGCGGTCGCTGCATCCGCCTCGGCCTTGGTGAGGGGAGCGGCGGTGGCAAGGGTTGCAAGCGCGGTCGAAACGGCGCCGGCAAGGACAAGCGAGCTGATGACATTCTTCATAGATCTCTCCACATCGTTATTTTGCGTCGCCTCCTGAGGCGTCGGGGGCGCATCGAAAGGTTCGTTCCGTTCGCTGCCGCCGTTACGGTTTTGGCAGCTCACGAATCCGTGACTTCGCTGCAGGTGTCCCGCAAATGGCTCTTGTGCCGTCTGCGTGCCGATCAAATACGCTGACATCGACCGGAGCCTCCAATGCCTTGTCGCTATGGAAACCGGGCGGGTCGAGCATTGGCGATGGCGACGCTCCGCCTGTCATAATTCCGAGACGTAACAATCTGCCGGACGCAAGCGTATCGCCATCAAGCTCTCCGACCGCCGGCGAAGGCCAACATGAACGCCTTTGAACGCTCAAGCGCCCTCGAACGACCGCGGTCACCGTCTTCGGCGAGGATGCTGACGATCAGCATTCGTCTTGCCGTCTCGGCGCTGGTCCTTACGGCGATCCTGCTCACCGCAGCAGCCTCGAGCCTGCTCTGGTGGCGCACGGCCGAATCGATCAGCCGGCAGCTCGCCTCGACGATCAACGAACAGATCGTTGCTGCCGTTCGCAAAGAGGTGTCTGCGATCGTCAATGAAGCGCGCACCGCCCACACTGCCGTGCGCACGCTGTTCCTGCAGAACGTGCTCGATACCCGCGAGGCCGACAAGCGCGAGTTCGTGTTCCTATCACAATTGCAGTCGCAAGCGACGATCTCCTGGGTCGCCTTCGGGTGGCCCGACGGTTCCTTCTTCGCCGCACATAAGCTCGGTGACGGTCACCTCGAGATGATGGAGATCTCGAAGATCGACCATGTCGGCCAGCGCCGGATCGACGAATATCAGGTTATCCCCGGCGACATCGAATTTGAATCCCGCCGTTTCGAACCCACAGACTTTAGCGTCACGATGCAGGACTGGTTCAAGATCGGCATGGAGGCCAAGGGCCCGCAGTGGTTTGGAGTCGTCGACCATCCGATCGGCCCGCGCCCATCGATCGCCTTCGCGGGGCCGATCGATGTCTATCAGGAACGTCAGGGCGTCCTTGCGATCATCATTGAATACACCAGGCTCTCCCGTTTCCTCGCCCAGCTCGAGGTCGGCCGCACCGGAACGGCTTTCATCCTCGGTGCCGGCGACGAATTGATCGCGGCTCCCGACAAGAACGCCGACGAACTGCATCCCGCGCACAGCCGGATCGATCTGTTGCCGTTGGCGCGCATGGCTCTGACACTGGCCGGCGAGGAAGGTCGCAAGGAAGCCTGGCGGCGGCGGCTTACCCTCGATGGCGCAGCCTATGAGGTTGGGCTGACGCCCCTACCATTTACCGGCTGGTGCCTGGCGACCGTGATCCCTGAGGCTGAGTTTCTTGGCCCGGTCGAAACCACGTTGCGACGGCTCATCATCGGTCTTGCCATCGGTGCGCTGCTCGCCGCCCTGTTCTCTGCGATGCTGGCGCGGTCGGTGATCGCCGCACCGCTCGCCCGTGTGGTCGGCGAAATCCGACATGTGGAAAGTTTTGCGCTGGACCAGGTGCGCCGCCACCCGTCGCGGCTCGCCGAGATTTCGAGCCTTTCGGGCGCGATAGCCGAGATGGCGCAGGGCTTGTCTGCTTTCCGCAAATTCATCCCGGCCGATCTGGTCCGGTCGCTCCTTCGCCAGGGCATCGAGGCGAAACCTGGTGGCTCGATCCAGGAGCTGACGGTAATGTTTATCGATGTGGCCGGCTTCACCGGGCTTTCCGAGCGGATGGGGGATCGCGTTGTGCCGCTGTTGTCGCGATATCTCGATGTCGCCTCCGAAGTCATCGTCGCCCACGGCGGCACCATCGACAAATTCATTGGCGACGCTGTGATGGCATTCTGGGGCGCGCCGACAGCGCAGGCCGAACATGCCCTGCTCTGTTGCCGTGCAGCACTCGTCTGCCGCCAAAGCATTGAGGCCGCGGGCGTCAGGGACGACCAGGGCCATCCCCTGCAAATCCGGATCGGCATCAATTCCGGCCGCATGCTGGTTGGCAATGTCGGCTCCGAATTGCGGCTGAACTATACCGTGATTGGCGATGCCGTGAACGTGGCGAGCCGCCCTCGAAGGCGCCAACAAGCACTATGAGACGCAAATTCTGATCGGCGCCGAGACCAAGCGCCTGGTTCAGGGGGCCATGATCACACGCGAGATCGATCGCATAGCCGTCTACGGCAAGACAGAAGGCCTCGCCGTGCATGAACTGATCGGTTCGGCTACAGGCGACGCTTACCCGGCCTGGATCATCGATTACGAACAGGGACTGCTTCAGTATCGCAAGCGCGACTTCGCCAGCGCCGTACGCTGCTTCGAGGCTGTGTTGCGCCAGCGTCCTCACGACAGGCCGACTGAACTGATGCTCGACCGCTGCAAGCTCCTCGAGCAGTCGGGTGTTGACGACACGTGGTCACCTGTCGTGACACTTCAATCGAAATAGCCGACCCGCCGGCACCAGACAGACGACCGGATGCTGCCCATGCTCGAAAGCGGCAGCATTCGATATCGAAGAAGGTGCCGGCCCGCTGGTCAATCCTGAGTTCTGGCGGGAAATACCCTATCCGTGGGCTGTCGGTTCGCTTGTCCACGAGGCGATGAGATCGGCGTGGCTAGGTGAGGTCCCTCTTGCCGACAAGGCTCTCTTCGCTGCGGAAGCTGGATCGGACGAGTAATTCCCCCATCGCGCAATCCTGTTCCTGGCGCGCACCTTATTCCGCCGCCACCGGCATCAATTCCATCTGCTCATGCAGGATCACGCCCGACAGCGGATCAAACTCGCCAACCCACGGCGCGTGTTCAAGGGCTGCTCTCGTGTGCGAGTAACCAGCGTCCCACCGCTGCATGATGCCGCGCGGGCTGAAATCGATGTCCTTGGTGTGGGTTTCGCGATCAAGCTGCGGCGCAAGCAGACGCACGACGTGCATGCGTGTCTGACAGCCGTAACCGACCAGTTCGCGCACCTCCGGGGTGTTGCGTTCGCTGTCGGGCAGCCGTTTGGCCAATTGGTTGATGATGTGACGCAACCGATGCGCCTGCTGCTGGCGTGCGATGTGGCTCATGATGCGGCTGGAGTATTGGACATCCTTGTGTCGATTCAGCACCTCCGCCATCGTGGTCGGCTCCAGGCCTGCAGGATTCCACAGATGGACAGCGAAGATCAGCGAGTTCTTGCGGGGATTGTCATCGAACACGACTTCAGTCGGCGTGTTGGACAGAATACCGCCGTCCCAATAGAGCTCGCCGTCGATGCGGACGGCGGGAAAGGCCGGCGGCAATGCGCCGGAGGCCATAATATGCCTGATGGTGAGCTCCCCGTCGCGGCTATCGAAATAGTGCATCTGGCTGGTCCGCACGTGGGCGGCCCCGACCGTCAGGCGCGGCGAACAGCTATTGAGTAGCTTGACGTCGACGAGTTCGCACAGGGTCTGCTCCAGTGGCGCGGTCGAGTAATAGCCGGCCCGTTCGGCACCCAGCGGGTAGCTGTCACCCGCATGAGCAAGGGCATTTGGACGAAAAAAGCCGGGAATTCCGTGGGTGATGGTCGCCCAGTAGGATAGCCGGTCATTGAAGTCGGGAAAGGCCGTCCGGATGTTCCAGACCGGATTTTGCTCCATCCGTTTCCAGAACTCTTTCAGGCGTGACAGCCGGTTCTCGACCGGATTGCCGGCGATGAGGCTGGCATTGATGGCGCCGATCGATGTGCCGATGATCCAGTCCGGCTCTATGCCTGCTTCGTGCAAGGCTTGATAGACACCTGCCTGGTACGAGCCCAAGGCGCCGCCGCCTTGCAACACCAGAACGACCTGGCCGGGGAGATCCTTGGCCAGCCATTTGATATTTCGCGACGAAGTTCTGTCCTGCATGTTGTGCTCCCATTCCGGCCTGGTCTAATATTCGCAAGCGCGCCCGGCTCTGTTACGAGCGTCGTCTCAATGTGCTGTCCAACCGCCATCGACCGGCAAAGCAATTCCGGTAATCGACGCGGCTGCTTCGCTCGCCAGGAAAACCGCCAGCGCACCGATCTCCTCGACTGTCGCAAAGCGCTTATTCGGTTGCTGGGCTAGCAGCACGTCGCGGATCACCTGATCCCGAGAGATTCCATTCGCCTTGGCTTGTCCATCGATCTGAGCTTCGACCAGCGGGGTATAGACATAGCCAGGGCAGATGGCGTTGCACGTAATACCTTCCTCGGCGATTTCGAGCGCCGCTACCTTTGTCAAGCCGACAATGCCGTGTTTGGCGGCGACATAGGCCCCCTTGAACGGCGAGGCGACCAGCCCATGCGCAGATGCCACATTGATGATGCGGCCGAATCCTTGTTTGCGCATCGCCGGCAGTGCCAGCCGCGTGGTGTGGAACGCGGACGATAGATTGATCGCAAGGATCTGATCCCATTTTTCGACCGGAAACTGGTCGAGCGGTGCGACGTGCTGAATACCGGCATTGTTGATGAGAATGTCGAGCCGACCAAAGTCGGCCAGCGTCACCGCGACCATCTCGGCGATCGCATCTGGCGACGTCATATCGGCCGCTGAATAGCCGACCTTGACGCCATGATCGGCTTCTATCGCATCCTTCGTCCTGGCGATCTCGGCCGCGGCTCCGAAGCCATTCAGCATCACGTTTGCGCCAGCCGCGGCAAGCGCGCGGGCGATGCCAAGCCCGATCCCGCTGGTTGAGCCGGTCACCAGGGTTACTCTGCCATCGAGCATTCTTGCGTCCATTGCGGCATGCGATTTGATCTGGACATTCATCTTCTGAATCCCGCTTGCGTCGTCGGTGGTATCCGACGATCGCCAAAATCTGCATCGCAAAATGGATTCACGGAAATACCCTTTGACTTCCAAAACCATAGGTGCGCGCTATGGCCGCCTTGGCCCTCAATCGGCTAGACTGTGAGCCGGATCAGGGGAGTTCGGCCATGGAAATGCATCAGGTTCGGTACTTCCTCGCGGTCGCGCGGACGCTCAACTTCACGCGTGCTGCCGATGAGTGCAATGTCACCCAGCCATCGCTGACGCGAGCAATCAAGCAGCTCGAGGCAGAGCTTGGCGGCGACCTGTTTCGCCGCGAGCGTCCGGCCGGATTGACCGAGCTCGGTCAGCGCATGCACCCCTTGCTGAAGCAATGCTACGAGGCCGCCGCCGGCGCGCGCTCGCTCGCCTCGTCATTCAAGAGCGGCGAGATCGGCGCGCTGAGAATCGCGCTCACCCACTCGATCGATCTGTGTCTGCTGATTCCCTTCCTCGATCAGATCAAGCGCCAGTTCAATCGGCTGGAATTCCGTTTTCTCCGTGGCAATGGCCGCGAAGTCGGAGACATGCTGAAGAAAGGCGAGGCGGAGCTAGGAATTGCAGCTGAGCTCGACCCGAATTGGGGGCGGCTCGACACCTGGCCGCTATTTACGGAGGACTTTCAGCTCGTCGTCAACGCTGACCACCGGCTTGCCGATCAGGACAGCATCGACCTCGATGATCTGCGTTCCGAACAGCTTTTGTCGCGTGGATACTGCGAGTATGGCCCGCGCTTGAACACCGTCTTGCGAGAGCACGGCATAGACGTCGATCATTGCCACGAAATCTCGAGCGAGCGCGATCTCATTGAGCTGCTTGAGGCCGGTATCGGCATCGCCGTGGTTCCTGACACCTCGCGGATACCGCAGACGCTCAAACGTACCTCGGTCGAGGGACTCGATGCCCGACGCACGGTCAATCTCTACGGCGTCGCCGGTCGCGAGCGAACTGCGGTCGCATCTGCCGTCATGCGCATGCTGCGTGGCACGGATTGGCGGCAGTTTTTGGAGAAGAGCCGAGCCGCGTGAGAGTACCAATGCACGCGGGTCGCCCGGAAGCGCCTACCTCGCGTCCTTCAGAGCTCCGAGTAGATCCTCGATCGCCATGCGGCGCCGGAAGTCGGGATCAACAAAACGCGTTTTGACGATGCCATCGCATCCGATCACAAAGGCCGCAGGAATCGGCAACACCCAACCGTCGTTGCCGTGAAAGCTCGGCATGTCGAGATAAGAGAGAAGCCGCTCAATCTCTGCACCAAGCCAGATCGCCAGGTTGAGGGACAGCGCATAGCCATTGTCGAGATCGGTCAGCACTGGAAACGGTGCTCCGGCTTCGGACTTGAATTCTGCCGCATATTCCTGTGTCTCGGGCATGACGGCGACGACGTCCGCCCCCAGAGCCTTGATGCGGTCATAGGCCTTGATCACGGCCCTGACATTGAGTCGGCAATACGGGCACCAATGGCCGCGGAAAAACATCACCGCCACCGGGCCTCGCTCGAGCAGAGAGGGCAAGGCGATTAGGCGACCGCTTTCGTCGGGTAGCACGAAAGGTGGCATCGGCTCGCCAGGACGCGGCGCGTTTTCGCCGCCGCCATTTTCGTTGACCCTGATAACGAGGCGATCGACTGCGTCGCCATAGGCCGGAAAGATTTCCCGGCCTGCTGCCGCATAGGCTTGGAGCTGCTCGTTGAGAGTGCCTTCCATCTCCCGGCAGCGCTGAAAGGCGACCTTGAGCCGCTCGGCGTCGGCTGGGGAAAGCGATGTCATCCCTTGCTCCCGTATGTTTGACCTTCAGATGGCAATTCCTGCGCGGACCGCCCACCAGAGGCGCCTTTGTCTCCGCCAGGAGCATTGCACAAAGCACGATAGCATTGGGCTATCGATATCAGAGCGGGCCCGCATTTCGTGTTGGACGCCTGAGCGGGGATGGCCGTCCCCCGAGGGGTTTTCTATGTCCCGCTATAACGTACTGTGAATTGGCAAATTCGCTACCGTTCCTTTCCTGATGTCCATCGTGGGCCATGCCGGTCATGAACTTGGAGATATGTTCGGCCTTGCAATGAAACTCGGCACCCGCGGGAGCGAGCTTCGTGACCACATCTCCGCCTGTCCGACCTTCGCGTCCGACATCAAGCACATGCTCGGCCGCGCTTGAGTCGCATAGCTCGCCGCTATCGACTCAACAGCCAACCGGCATTTCCCGAAGCAAGGGCCTTGCGCGATGCTCCTGACACGCCGGCCAGCCTTTCGGGGCCGCGACATCAAGGAGACAACAACATGTTCAATGACATCGCAACCTCGCGCAAGATCCGGCGAGCTCTCGGCGTCGCGAGCGCCATTGCCATTTCGCTCGCGACAGCATCCGCGGCTTTCGCCGGCGAATGTCCCGCCGACAAGATGAAGGCCAATGCCCGCTCGATGGTGGACTACAAGCCGGTTGGTGTTACCGACGTGACGCTTGGCTCCATCGATCTCGGCAAGCAACCCGCGCATATCGAGGGACGCGAACTGCGCTTCCGCAAGCTGACCATCGAGCCCGGTGGCATCGTGCCCTGGCACAGCCATGACGATCGGCCGGCGCTGATCTTTGTCCAGCAGGGCGAGGTCGTCGAATACGCCAGCAACTGCGTCGACCCAATTGTGCACAAGGCAGGTGACCTGCGACCGGAGGTCTACGGCACCTCGCATTGGTGGAAGAACCTCGGCAAAGAGACCGTCATTCTCTATGTCGGCGACGTTCGCAAGGATCCGACTGACCACAACATGTAACGAGTGCTCCAGCCCCACGCCTCGTTACCGGATGTGACGACCCGGGAGCCACGTGTTGGCCCCGCACGCCCGGGCGTCACATCCCCCTTCGATCACAGGAGCTGCGGCGATGACTGATATGCCGATGGAAGTCACAGCAAAACCAATGCAAGAGCACGGTCATTCGACCGGCGTGGCGCTGCGATCTCTGGTGATCGGCCTCACCGCATTCCTGACCGTCGTCGACCTGTTCGCAACGCAAGCAATTCTGCCAACTCTGACGCGGCACTACGGCGTCACGCCCGGTGCGATGGGCTTCGCCGTCAATGCCAGCACGATCGGCATGGCAGTCGCAGGACTGGTGGTCGGATCCTTCAGCCCGCACATCGATCGCAGGACCGGCATTCTGGCAAGCCTGCTTCTGCTCGCGATTCCGACGAGCTTGCTTGCCGTCGCACCGAACCTTGCCGTCTTCACCATTCTTCGCATCATGCAGGGCCTCTGCATGGCGTCAGCCTTTACGTTAACCCTTGCCTATCTGGGCGAACAGTGCAGCGCAATGGATGCTGGCGGCGCCTTCGCCGCCTATATCACCGGGAACGTCGCAAGCAATCTGATCGGACGTCTCATCTCGGCGTCCGTGTCCGACAATCTGGGCCTGGCGACGAATTTCTATTTCTTTGCCGTGCTCAATCTCGCAGGCGCGCTGCTGGTCTACTTCACAATCAAGCGCGTCCAGCCCATGCACTCCATCGGCCCGGCACAATCGCCACTTTCGGCAATGATAGAGCATTGGCGCGATCCGGCGCTACGCGCGGCCTTCGGCCTTGGCTTCTGCATCCTGTTCGCGTTCATCGGCACCTTTACCTACGTCAACTTCATCCTGGTCCGCGCCCCACTGTCGCTCGGTATGATGGGGGTGGGTTTTGTCTATTTCGTATTTCTCCCCTCCGTCGTCACGACGCTGCTGGCTGGCAAAGCGGTGGCACTGTTCGGTATGCGCCTAACACTTTGGGGCGGTCTCGCTATCGCCGCTCTAGGCCTGCCACTGATGCTCTCATCGCACCTTGCGGATGTGCTCGCGGGGATGGTGCTGATCGGGGTCGGCACCTTCTTTGCGCAAGCCTGCGCCACAGGCTTCGTCGGGCAGGCGGCGCGAACAAACCGCGGGGTTGCCAGCGGCACCTACCTTGCCTGCTATTTCTTCGGCGGCCTGGTCGGCAGCGCGGTGCTTGGTCAATTGTTCGATCATTTCGGATGGGCGGCCTGTGTAGCAGGCGTGGGTGTGGTGTTGGCATTGGGGTGCATTTTGACCGCAAGCCTCAGGATCCCGGTGTCCGGTCGATAACACGAGTGGTGGGCCCGGCAGGACTCGGACCTGCAACCAGACCGTTATGAGCGGCGCAACAAGATCGGCTTCGTTGATCTTGCTGCACCATGCTTGAGTTCGATGGCGTTCGTCGCGCTTTTGGTGAGGTCGTTTTCTGGCGCGAAACCGGTGCGGTTCGCGGCAATGGCGGATTTCGGCCGAAGCTGAGGCTGCTCGCGCGCCCAATCGCTTTGTTGAACGTTCAGTAAAGTCGCATACTAAACATGCTGGCTGCGGCTGACCTTCCGGCTTCCCTGTTATCGGGACGGACCGAATTGCGTCCTCCGGACCAGGTCGGCAATCGTTGTTCGCCGCATTCGCTGCAATTATGGGGAAATTTGCTGCATTGCAAACGTCGACGCTTGCGCGTGCGAGCGTCGGGAATATTTTCGCCAAGGTCGCGAGAACCGGCTTGACGGGCCAAAAAATTTAGTACTACGTTTAGTAATACAAAAAACTAAACATCGCGCATCGAGCGCCGATGTGCAGGAGGAGCCCAAGCCATGCCGGAGCCGTCTCCGGCAGCGGTCCGTCTCGTCCTTCACTCATCGCTCCTCAAACTCGGTTTCAGGGTCTTGGCGTCGCTCCGGCAGGGCGCGCTGAGCGGGTTGGACGCTTCAACGAGAGAGGAAACGGATATGCGGACATTCAATTGGCTGAGAAGCTCGGCGGCCACCACGGTTCTCGGGGCGGCGCTGCTGGGGATATTTGGCGGGGGCGAAGCTGCGGCCCAGGGTAAGCAGCTCACGCTGTGCTGGGCGGCATGGGATCCGGCCAACGCGCTGGTCGAACTCGGCAAGGATTTCACCAAGCAATCCGGCATCGAGATGAAGTACGAGTTTGTCCCCTGGACGAGCTACGCGGATCGCTTCCTCAACGAGCTCAACTCCCACGGCAAGCTCTGCGACCTGATCATCGGCGACAGCCAGTGGATCGGCGGCGCCGCCGAGAACAAGTGGTACGTCAAGCTCAACGATTTCTTCGACAAAGAACACATCTCGATGGACGACTTCGTCCCGGCGACCGTTGTCGGCTATTCGCAGTGGCCAAAGAATTCGGCGAACTACTGGGCGCTGCCGGCGATGGCCGACGCCGTGGGCTGGACCTATCGCAAGGACTGGTTCTCGCGGCCCGACATTCAGTCGGCTTTCAAGGCCAAGTACGGTCGTGATCTGGCGCCGCCGAAAACCTATGACGAGTTGAAGCAGATCGCGGAGTTCTTCCAGGGCCGCGAGATCGACGGCAAGAAGGTCTATGGCGCCTACATCTTCACCGAGCGCGGCTCCGAAGGCATCACGATGGGCGTGACCAACGTGCTCTACAATTACGGCTTCAGCTACGACAATCCGAAGAAGCCGTACCAGATGCAGGGCATCGTCAATTCCGCCGATGCGGCCAAGGGGCTGGAATTCTACAAGGAGCTCTACAAGTGCTGCACCGCGCCGGGCATGACCAACGCCTACATGCAGGAAGGGCTCGATGCCTTCAAGTCGGGCCAGGTGGCGATGCAGATGAACTGGTTCGCCTTCTTCCCCGGCCTCTACAAGGATCCGAATGTCGGTGGCGACAAGATCGGCTTCTTCGTCAATCCGGCCGGCCCGAACGGGCACTTCACCCAGCTCGGCGGACAGGGCATCTCGGTGGTTGCAACCTCCGACCGCAAGGACGACGCGCTCGCCTATATCAAGTGGTTCGCGCAGCCCGCCGTGCAGCAGAAATGGTGGCAGATCGGCGGCTACTCGGCGCTCAAGGCGGTGGTCGACGCGCCGGACTTCCCGAAGAGCGCGGCGTTCGCGCCGCAATTCCTGGAGTCGATGGGCATCGTCAAGGACTTCTGGGCCGAGCCGTCCTACGCCCAGCTGCTGCTTGATATGCAGAAGCGGGTGCACGACTACGTCGTCGCCGACAAGGGAACGGCGCAGCAGGCGCTCGATCTCCTGGTCAAGGACTGGACCAAGGTGTTCAAGGAGCAGGGCAAGCAGGTCGCCTCGCAATAGCCCGAACGCCGCGTCCCAACTGAACTGGCTTCCCCGAGGTCAGCCTCGGGGAAGCCGAACCAGCCAGCCGATGGACAAGATGACGACGATCCTGCAACCCGACCATGCTACGATCCCGGGCGTGAGCGAGCCCGCCAAATCCCGCGCCGCGCGCCGCGGCCATGGTCTGTCCGACCGGACCATCGCATGGCTGTTCGTCGCGCCGACGATTGCGCTGCTGCTCGCGATCAACATCTTCCCGCTGGTCTGGATGATCCGGCTGTCCTTCACCAGCCTCAACCTCAGCATGTCCTATTTGCCGCTGCGGTTTGTCGGGCTCGACAATTTCAGCGACATACTCAACGACGAGGACGTCTGGTTCCGGCTCCAGACCACGGCGCAATTCGTGATCTGCTCGGTCGCCTTGCAGGTGGTGGTCGGCTTTGGGCTCGCGCTTCTGATCAACCGTCAGTTCCGCGGCCACAGTTTCTGGACCACGATCATCCTGCTGCCGATGATGCTGTCACCGGCGGTTGTCGGCAATTTCTGGACGCTGCTGCTGCAGCCGCAGATCGGCCCGTTCAACTATCTGATCAGCTTGTTCACCGGTGTGTCGCCGAGCTCTTTCAGCATGACAGGGCAGGTCGCGCTCGCGCCATGGACCATCGTGCTCGTCGACACCTGGATGTGGGCGCCCTACGTGATGCTGATCTGTCTCGCCGGGCTGCGCTCGATCCCGGATTACATCTACGAGGCGGCTGAAGTCGATCGTGCCTCGGCCTGGCGGCAGTTCTGGTCGATCACGCTGCCGATGACGGTGCCGTTCCTGATGCTGGCGGTGCTGTTTCGCGCGATCGAGAACTTCAAGATGTTCGACATGGTCAACCTGCTGACGTCCGGAGGGCCAGGATCGACCACCGAGCTCGTATCGATCACACTGAAGCGCGCGGCATTCGAGAAGTGGCGCACCGGCTATTCCTCCGCGCTCGCCATCATCCTGTTCGTGACCGTGTTCGGGGCCGCCAACATCTACGTCAAAGCGCTCAACAAGGTGAAGCAACGATGACCGCTGCCGTAGCCAAATCCGTCCTGGCCAGATCCAGCGCACACTCGATCGTCGAGGCCTCGCCGCGCACCAAGGCATTCGCTGGCGCTCTCGTCATCCTCTATGCGTTGATCACGATCCTGCCGCTGCTCTGGATCGTCGCCACCGCCTTCAAGTCGCAAAGCGATGCCATCGCCTATCCGCCCAAGGTGATCTTCGAGCCGACGCTCGAAGGATATGTCAACCTGTTCACGGTACGCACCCGCCAGACACCTGATTTCATCGCCAAGTTGCCGCCGCCGGAGACCTGGTATGACAAGCTGGTCCGCAAGCATGACATGGTCATTGCCGGACCGTCCAAAGTCGTCCCGCGCTTCGTCAACTCGCTGATCATCGGGTTCGGTTCGACTTTCCTCGCCGTCTTCCTCGGTACGCTCGCGGCCTACGCCTTCTCGCGCTTCCGCATTCCGTTGGCCGACGATCTCCTGTTCTTCATTCTGTCGACGCGGATGATGCCGCCGGTCGCGGTCGCGATCCCGATCTATCTGATGTACCGGCAGCTCAACCTGACCGACACCAGGCTCGGAATGATCCTGCTCTATACCGCCGTGAACGTCTCGCTCGCGGTCTGGCTGCTCAAGGGGTTCATCGACGAGATTCCGCGCGAGTACGAGGAGGCGGCCCTCGTCGACGGCTACACGCGACTGCAGGCGCTGCGCAAGGTGGTGCTGCCGCAGGCCGTCACCGGAATCGCGGCGACCGCGATCTTCTGCCTGATCTTCTCCTGGAACGAATACGCCTTCGCGGTTCTGCTGACCAGCGGTGAGGCGCAGACCATGCCGCCCTTCATCCCTTTCATCATCGGTGAGGGCGGGCAGGACTGGCCGGCGGTTGCCGCCGCGACCACGCTGTTCGTCGTCCCGATCGTCATGTTCACCGTGCTGCTCCGCAAGCATCTGTTGCGCGGCATCACCTTCGGAGCGGTGCGCAAATGAGCGGTTCAGCTGTTGTTAAGGAGGCCAAGGGAACCAAGGGGACATTGCACCGCTTCTTCAGCCGCGGGCGCTGGGAGGCCGTTGCGATGACTCTGATCGGGGGCGGCATCTTCATGCTGGTGCAGCCCTTCTCGATCGATCTCTACAGCTATTCATTCGTGACGATTCTGGCCGGCACGGTAGGCTTCGTCGTCGTCAGCCACTTTCCGGAATAGGGACATGGCTCAGATCCGCATCGAAAATCTTCGCAAGTCGTTCGATCAGTTCACCGCGGTGGAAGGGTCGACCTTCACCATCGACGACGGCACTTTCTTCGCGTTGCTCGGCCCTTCCGGCTGCGGCAAGACCACCACCTTGCGCATGATTGCCGGCCTCGAGCTGCCGACCGAGGGCAAGATCCTGCTCGACGGGGAGGACGTCACGTTCCACCGCGCCGCCGCCCGCGATATCGCGTTCGTGTTCCAGCTGTTCGCGCTCTATCCGCATATGAATGTCGGGCAGAACATCGGCTTCCCGCTGAAGTGCCAGGGCATGGCGCGGCACGAGATTCGCGAGCAGGTGCAGGAGACCGCGCGGATGCTGCGGATCGAGCATCTGCTGTCGAGCAAGACATCAAAGCTCTCGGGCGGCGACCGCCAGCGTGTCGCGCTCGGGCGAGCCATGGTGCGGCGCCCGAAGGCCTTCCTGATGGACGAGCCGCTGGGCGCGCTGGACGCCGAGTTTCGTCATCTGATGTGCGGCGAGCTGCGCGATTTGCACGATCGCATCAAGGCGACCACGGTCTATGTCACTCACGACCAGCTCGAAGCAATGTCGATGGCCGACCAGATCGCAATCATGAACAAGGGGCGCGTGGAACAGATCGGCACGCCGCAGGAGGTTTATGACCGGCCCGCCAGCATGTTCGTCGCGGACTTCATCGGCTCGCCACCGATGAACTTCCTGCGCTTCGAGGGCGGCCTGCGATCTGGTGACCGGGCGATCAATTTTCACGACACCAGGCTCGTGGTGCCCGAGATCCGCGAGGACCGCGCCAGCGCCGCGCTGGCCCTCGGGATTCGTCCAGAACATATTCGATTCACCGACGCCGGATCCGTTCGCGGCGAGGTGTTCGGCGCGGAATATCTCGGCACGACGCAGATCGTCACAATCGACACCGCCTATGGACGGGTTGCGGCGCGGCTGCCGTCGAGCGCCTCGGTGCGGATCGGAGAGACCGTCGGCCTCGAATTCAACTCCGTTCGACTCTCATTGTTCGATGCCGGCAGCGGCCTTGCAATCAGGACCGCCGGCGAGGAGGGAGGGCGCCATGGTTGACGTCAGCTTGCGCAACATCAGCAAGCGCTTCGGCGCGGTGGAGGCGGTGCGCGACCTCTCACTGACGGTGAACGACGGTGAGTTCCTCGTCCTGCTCGGGCCGAGCGGTGCCGGCAAGACCACGACGCTGCGGCTGATCACCGGGCTCGAGAGCCCCGACGCCGGCTCGGTCATGATCGGCGGGCGCGACGTGACGCATGATCCGCCGGGTTCACGGGACATCGCGTTCGTGTTCCAGCAATATTCGCTGTATCCGCATCTGTCGGTCTATGACAACCTCGCATTCCCGCTGCGCTCGCCGGCACGGCGCGTGCCGGAGCCGCTGATCCGCAAGCGTGTCGAGCAGACCGCGGAGCTCCTGCACATCGCCAGCAAGCTGAATAATCGTGCCACCCGCCTGTCGGGAGGTGAGATGCAGCGGGTCGCGATCGGCCGTGCGCTGGTGCGCGATCCCTCGATCTATCTGATGGACGAGCCGCTGTCGTCGCTGGATGCAAAGCTTCGCGCCGAGCTTCGCCTCGAGCTGAAACGGATCCAGCTCGAGCTCGGCGCGACCATCCTTTATGTGACCCACGACCAGGTCGAAGCCATGACGATGGCGTCAAGGATCGGTGTGATCAAGGACGGCCGGCTGCTTCAGCTCGGCACGCCGAGGGAGGTCTACGAAAATCCATCCAGCAGCTACGTCGCGTCGCGGCTCGGGACGCCCCAGATCAATTTCCTTCCCGCACGGCTGTTATCCGATGTGGCGATACCGCCGGAAACGGAGACGGTCGGCATCCGCACCGAGCACCTCCAGATCGCCGCGCGCAACGGCGGGCAGATGGTCGGTCGGGTGCATCGCGTCGAGCATCTCGGCGAGCAGAATCACGTTCACCTCGACTATAAGGGCGAAACGCTGGTGACGCTGGCGGATCCGCATCAGCCGCTGCGGGCCGGCCAGGAGGTTGAATTGCAACTGGTGCGTCCGCTGTGTTTCGACCGCGCGGGGCAACGCATCGGCGCGATGGTCCAATAGAGGAGCGAGAGGTTCAGATAGATGTCTGTGCAACCGGAGACATTCAGGTCGCTGCTCAAGGCGGCCGCCGAGCAGGTCATCGCCAGCGCGCCGGAGCTCACGAGCCTGGACCAGGCGATCGGCGACGGCGACCACGGGACCAACATGAAGCGCGGCTTCGAAGCCGTGCTCGGCAAGCTCGATGCCATCTCGGCGCAGCCGCTCAACGAGGCATTCAAGGCGATCGGCAAGACCCTGGTCATGACGGTCGGCGGCGCCTCCGGCCCGCTTTATGGCAGTTTCTTTCTCGCCGCGGGCGAGGCGCTGTCGCAAGACAAACACCTGCCTGACGATCTCGCCGACGTGTTCGGTAGCGGAGTGGACGCGGTGAGCGCGCGGGGCCGCTCGCAGGCCGGCGAGAAGACGATGCTCGATGTGCTCGTTCCGGTGCTGGAGACACTGAAAGCGGGCGCCGGCCAGCCCGATTTGATCGCGCGGGTGCGCATCACCGCAGCTGAAGCGGTTGAGCGCACAGTGCCGATGCAAGCCACCAAGGGCCGGGCGTCGTTCCTCGGTGCGCGCAGCGTCGGTCATGTCGATCCCGGGGCACGATCGAGCTGCGTTCTGCTGCACGCTGTGTGCGCTGGCCTGGAGGCGCGGCAATGACCGATACCGTAGGGATCGTGATCGTCTCGCATTCCCGGGATATTGCCAAGGGAACCGCGGACATGGTGCGGCAGATGGTCGGCAGCGAGGTCAAGGTCGCCTTCTGCGGCGGCAATCCCGATGGTGGTCTCGGCACCAGCGTGCCGCTGATCATCGACGCCATCAACGATGCCTGGTCGTCAAAAGGCGTTGCTGTGCTTGTCGACCTCGGCGGCGCCGAGACGAACAGCGAAATGGCGGTCGAAATGCTGGAGCCGGCGCGGCGTGATCTCGTTGTCGTCTGCAACGCCCCGATCGTCGAGGGCGCCGTCATGGCGGCGACCGAAGCTGCGGGCGGCAGCTCGCTGGCCCAGGTCAGGGCCGTGGCCGAGGAACTCTCTGCCGACTGAGCCGGCGGGGAAGCGATGATGGATGATGAGCATGCTTGATAAAGCGGACGAACAGATCTTCACCGGCAGTGTGCGGTTGGTGCATGCGGTTGGCATGCACGCGCGCCCCGCGGTCAAGCTGACCAAGCTCGCCAAGAAGTTCCAGGCGCAGATCTCGGTGCGAGTCGCGGGCGCGCCTGAATGGATCAATGCCAAGAGCGTGGCCAAGATCATGGCAATGCGCGCGGCACACGGCAGCACGATCGATATCAAGGCCTCCGGCAGCGATGCCGAGGTCGCGGTCGCGGCGTTGGTCGATCTGATCGCGAGCGATTTCCCGGATGGAGCACCATAGCATGCAGGGCGGCGCTGCAGGGCTGGCCTACCGCGGCAGGACCGCCTCGATCGGCTTTGCCCATGGCCCGTTCGTCCGTGTCGACGCGGGCGCGGCCGGCGAGCGTGTGGCCGGCACACTGGTCGAGGAGGCGCTGGCCTTGCGCAATGCGATCGACGTCGCGAGTGGCCAGATCGCGGATCTTGCCGCCAGCGCCGGCGGCGAAGCTGCGCAGATCCTCGAATTCCAGGTTGCGCTGCTGGAGGATGAGGATTTGATCGAGGCGATCTTCGCGTCGATCGGCGAGGGACGTCCAGCCGATATCGCATGGCGTTCGACGCTCGACGCGCACATCGCCGACTACAATTCCGCGCCGGACGACTATCTGAAAGCGCGTTCCTCCGATCTTGCGGATTTGCGCGACCGCGTGGTCCACGTTCTGCGTGGCGACCAGGGGCAGCCGCTGAAGGTCCCGAGCGGGGGCGTGATCTGCGCCGACGATCTGCCGCCATCTCGATTCCTCGAGATCGACTGGTCCGGCGGCGGTGGCCTGGCGCTGTTGCGCGGCAGCCCGACCAGCCATGTCGCGATGCTGGCGCGCGCGCGCGGCATCCCGATGGTGGTGCAGCTCGGTTCAATTCCAGACATCGGCACCATGGCGTTGCTCGACGGCGAAGGCGCGACGCTGGAACTCGATCCCAATGCCGAACAGGTCCGTACTTTCGAGAAGCGGCGCGACAGCCATCTCAAGAGCAGGGCATCCGCGCGCGCAATCCTGCGGCGGCCGACAGCCTCCTGGCGCGGCGAGCGGATCAAGCTCTTCATCAATATCCAACGCGTCGAGGATCTCGAGCATGCCGACGCGCAATATGCCGACGGCATCGGCCTGATGCGCACCGAGTTCCTGCTGACGGAGCGTGGTGGCCTGCCCGACGAAGAGACACAGTTTCAGGCGTACGATGCGGTGTTGCGTTGGGCCGGCCAGCGGCCTGTCACCATTCGCACGTTTGACGCGGGCGGCGACAAGCCGGTGCCGGGCTTCACGGTGGACGGCGAAGCCAATCCGTTCCTCGGGGTGCGCGGCCTGCGCCTGTGCCTCGCCCGGCCCGAGATCTTTGCGGTTCAGCTCCGCGCGCTGGCGCGGGCCGCGGTGCGCGGCAATCTCAAGGTCATGTTCCCGATGGTGACGTCCGCCGACGAGCTCGAGGCGGGACGGAAGCTGTTCGCCGCCGCCGTGCAGCGCTTGCAGGCGGACGGCGTTGCCGCGATGCTCCCGGAGCTGGGAATCATGGTCGAAGTCCCGGCGGCGGCCCTTGCGGTATCTAGCTTCAAGGCCGCCTTCTTCTCGATCGGCTCGAACGATCTCGCGCAATATGTCCTGGCTTGCGATCGTTCCAACGGAGCTCTCGCCCCATTGATGGACCCTCTGCATCCCGCAGTGCTCGAACTGATCGCGCGGACCGCGGAGCACGGCCGCCGCGCCGGCATCAGCGTCAGCCTGTGCGGCGACATGGCGGGTGATCCGCGCTGCCTGCCCGCTCTGCTGAATTGCGGACTGCGCGAATTGTCCGTGAACGCCTCGGCGCTGGCGCAGATCAAGCACACCATCGACCGGCTGAGCAGCGGAGGCAGCGTTGGCTGACACGGCGGCCGATGAAGCGCCCGAAGCGGGCGCGGTTGCGGTCTACAAGCGCATCTTCAAGGAAGTCCTTGAGAGCCGCCCGTCCGGCATGCGGCTTCGACTGGCCCATGCCATGGGCAAGAACCGCAGCTTCGTCAGCCAGATCAGCAATCCCGCATATCCGGTGCCGATACCGGTGCAGCATCTCAACACGATCTTCGATGTCTGCCACTTCCCGCCACAGGCGAAGGCAGCCTTCCTTCGCGCCTATGCGCGCGCACATCCGCGCCGCGTCGGCCGGTTGAGCGAAGGCTCGCACGAGCGGACGCTGACGCTGCATCTGCCAGACCTCGGCAGCGCCAAGCGCAACGCCGAGCTCGACACGCTGCTCCAGGAGTTCACACGGCGACTGATTGCCATCATGCGGGAAAAATAGGCGAGAAACGCCAAACGGACGAAGCGGGGAGAACACAATGAAGAAGTTCATCAATGCGGTCGACAACGTGCTCGCAGAGAGCCTCGACGGCTTTGCCGCCGCGCATGCCGACCTCGTCATGCTCGGCCCTGAGCGGAAATTCGTCCGCCGCCGCGAGCTGAACTCGAAGAAAGTCGCGCTGGTCTCGGGCGGCGGCAGCGGACACGAGCCGCTGCATGCCGGCTTCGTCGGCTACAGCATGCTGGATGCCGCCTGTCCCGGCCAGGTGTTCACTTCGCCGACGCCGGACCAGATCGTCGAGGCCGCACAGGCGGTCGCGGGCGATGCCGGCGTCCTGTTCATCGTCAAGAACTATGCCGGCGACCGCATGAACTTCGAGATGGCAGCCGAGATCGCCGAGGGTCGTATCGCCACCATCGTGACCGATGACGATGTGGCGGTCGAGAAGTCGACCTACAGCACCGGGCGGCGCGGCGTCGCCGGCACGTTGATTGTCGAGAAGATCGTCGGCGCCGCCGCCGAGAGAGGCGCCGATCTCACCTCCTGCGTGGCGCTCGGCGAGCGCATCAACGCACAGACGCGCTCGATAGGCGTTGCGCTGACCAGCTGCACCGTCCCGGCTGCGGGCACGCCGACCTTTGCACTTGGTGACGACGAGATGGAGATGGGGGTCGGCATTCACGGCGAGCCGGGCCGCCGCCGCGTCAAGCTTGCGGAGGCCGATGCGATCGCATCGGAAATGACGGCAGCCATCGCCGGCGATCTCGCGGCGCCCGCGGGCTCCGAGGCGCTGCTGCTCGTCAACGGTTTCGGCGGCACGCCGACAATCGAGCTCTATCTGATGTACAACGCGGCGCGCCGGATGCTCGAGGAGCGAGGCCTGCGCATCGCCCGTTCGCTGGTCGGCAGCTACGTCACATCGCTGGACATGGCGGGCTGCTCGCTCACCGTGAGCCTGCTCGACAGCGAGTTCACCGCGCTCTGGGATCATCCCGTGCGCACGGCCGCATTGAAATGGTGACCGCCGTGGCGGGCGGCCGCTGATTTTCAGATTGCGCCCTGACCGACGATGGGCCGGGTCTCAGGCATGCACCGGAAGTCTGCCGGTTCACCCTCCCTGAAACTTGCCGTGCCCTTCGGGCGCGGCATCTTTTTTGCGTGGAGTAGACAGGATCTCCGGCGATCGTGAGTGCCAAGCCATTGATTTATTGCTGGGCCCGGCAGGACTCGAACCTGCAACCATGAACGGGCATAGCGGTTCGGTTGTGAATTTGCCCTTGGATGCTTGCTCCACAATTCGCCTGACGCGGAGCATTTGGACTGTTCGGACGGCGTTAAGAGGCAGCAGAACCGAGTGAAGGATGAGGATTGGATACAAGCCGTCGAAGAACGCGTATGCGATGAACGCGACATTGCTCAAGATGGCCGTGATCCTGAGCTGGAGCATCGTCTTCATGCAAAACGTGGCGAAGACGAGAAGAGATGCGAGATAGCCGGCGGCTTCAACCCAGGACTTCGAGCCGCAAAGCAAAACGTCTGAGCCGCGCATTTCCGCGTCTTTCTATGAACTTGCCCGTGAAGAGCGCGACGACGCCTGCACCTGTGGCTCAACGGGCCTGGATACCGAAGCAAACGCAAAAATCAGATGCTGATCGGCTAGAAGAATCCGGCACTGAGATCCAGCCCATAACTCACCGACAGCAGCCACACCAAGAGGGCGGCTCCACAGAACAACCCGGTCTGCTTGAGGACGTTTGCCTGCAATGACGATGCGGGGAATACCCGGACAAAAGCGTTTGCAATCGCAGCAATTGCAGCGGCGCGCATGATGATCTCCAGGAGTTGGCAAATGGTGCGCCAACAGCGCCTCGATCAGGGAATGTTGATCGCCGGCAGCGGGCCAGTGGGTCGGATCAACGCTTTAGCAGGTTGCTCCTGCGTGAAGGCCGCGAGTGCAATCAAAACGGCGCATAATAGGGCGATGAAAAAGCCGAGACGCCACCGCCGCTCCGTCCGGTCGTCGTCGGGCGTGTCAAGCCGGCGCGCGCCCGTTGCTGTGCGCATCGTTAATCTCCGAATATCGTGACGGTGAGAAGGCCAGTCTTCCCAACACCCGCACTGAATATCTCGCCAGTTGATGCGTCTGGGAACTACCTAGAAAGGTGGTCCGGTGTCTCCTATGCTTGCTCGAAGGTCGGTGACCTGCGCACTCGGTTCGGGGGGGACATGTATCTATCGACGGATTCCACCAATCCGCAGAATCAAGATGTCTATGCACTCTGGGATCGGCTGGCCGAGTTCTCCGTCGGCGACGGCGACGCCGCACTGATACATCTGCTAGCCGCACTGCGTACCATGTTGTCGGCACGCAATGTGCTATGGGGTGTGGTCGTGCGATTGCCTTCGCCGAAGCGGGCCGATCCCTTGCTCGGTTGGCGTCCGCGCCTCGTCCGGGTGCTGGACCCGATACCGGCGGTGGCTGCATCCGTGCAGAAGCAGTTCGATACGCTCTGGTCCCGCGACGTCGACCTGTCTCAGATCCTTTCCATGTCGGGAGATGAGCCGTTCCGCGTCCGCCTGCTGTTCGAAGCGCTGCCGCCGGAATGGTTCGAGGGCGAGCATTATCGGCGGCACTATCTGGACGTCGGCTTCGCCGACAGCATTTCCGTGCGCATAGCGCTCAATGACGACGTGAGGATTCGCCTGTTCGTATTTCGCGATGCGGAGGCCCCTCGCTTCTCGGCGCAGGACGGCCAGCGTCTGGGCTTCGTGATGCGCGGGTTGAGATGGTTTCACCGTCAGCAACTGCTCAGCCACGGCCTGCTCATCGCCAATGCACCCCTGACACCTGCTGAACGCAGGGTGTTGCTCGCACTGCTCGACGGGCACACCGAAAAGCAGATCGCGCAGAGGCTTGACCAAAGTCCGAACACCACGCATTTCCACGTCAAGTCGATCTACGCCAAGTTCGGCGTGCGCAATCGCTCGGCGCTCACCGCGCTGTGGCTCGGCAAGCTGCGATAACGAACTTACAGTTGATTTGCTGGTGGGCCCGGCAGGACTCGAACCTGCAACCAGACCGTTATGAGCGGCCGGCTCTAACCATTGAGCTACAGGCCCCGCCGCCTTGCGGGCCGCGGGGCGCGGCCGGCAACGGTGCGGGCTCCGTTTACAGGCTGACTGCGGTTTCGGCAATGCCGCCCGCACCCCTGTGCCGACGCCGCCGGGCCAGCCACGTCTTGCGGCCGGCATCGCTGGAACAGCGGCCGGCAGCCATCCTGCCTGGCCCTCCGTTTCCCTGGCGACCGGCGCCTCAATCCACCGAGACGCTGGCAAACTCGACGACTTTGCGCCATTTCTCGGTCTCGTCGGCCACCAGCTTGCCGAATTCGGCCGGGGCCATCGGCTTCGGGATGCCGCCGACCTCGGCAAGGCGCGCCACGAGCTTGGGATCCTTCAGCGCTTCGCCGACCGCCGCATTGAGCGCGTCGACGATCTCCGGCGGGGTGCCCTTCGGCGCCGAGATGCCGTAGAAGCCGACCGCCTCGAATCCCGGCACGGTCTCGGCGATCGCCGGCACGTCGGGCACGCTCGCCCAGCGTTTCGGCGAGGTGACGCCGAGCGCGCGGACGTTGCCGCCGCGGGCCTGCTCCAGCGCCGACGGCAGATTGTCGAAGATCAACTGCACCTTGTTGGAGATGATGTCGGGGAAGGCGATCGCGGATCCCCGGTACGGCACATGCAGCATGTCGCACTTGGTCATCGCCTTGAACAGCTCGGCCGACATGTGCACCGAGGTGCCGTTGCCCGACGAGGCATAGGAGATCTTGCCGGGATTGGCCTTGCAGTAGTCGATGAACTCCTGGACGGTCTTCACCGGCATCGCGTTCGACACCACCAGCATGTTGGTGAGCTGCATGATGCTCGCGACCGGGGTGGTATCGCGCAGGAAGTCGAACGGCAGCTTCTTGTAGAGCGAGGTCGAGATCGCGTTGTTGGGTGCGACGAACAGCAGCGTATAGCCGTCAGCGGGCGAGTTGATCGCGGCCGCGGCGGCGATGTTGCCGCCCGATCCGGTGCGGTTCTCGACGATGAATTGCTGGCCGAAATGATCCGACAGCCACTGGCTCATGATGCGGGCGACGATGTCGACCGGACCGCCGGCGGCAAACCCGATCACCCACCGCACCGGGCGGTTCGGATAGTCGGATGCGGATGAGGGGGCAATCGAGGCGAGGCAGCAAATCAAACCAAGCAAAGCGACACGCGCGAACCGGATCATCGTCTCTCCCGTCATTTTCTTGTGACTGTTGCCGGCATCGTTTCACAAAACGCTGGCTTTGCCTACGATGTCGCCCGTGCGACGATAGTCGGGTTCGTGTGGAATGCTTGAGGCTCGGGATGAAATTCGCTGTTATGATGTGCGCCGGCGTGCTGCTGCTCGCGGGCGGGGTGGCGGCGCAAGAGGGGAGCAAGACCATTTCCAAAACCACGATCAGTTTCGCCACGGCGACACCGGGTGGCGGCTTTCCGCTCTATGGCAATGCCTTCGCCGAGGTGATGAATGCGGCGGACGCGACGCTGTCGATCGAGCCGCGCAACACCAAGGGCTCGAATGAGAACATCCCGCTGCTCGAGGCCGGCAACGTCGATATCGCGACCGTGGCCGGCGAGCCGTCCTATGAAGCCTTCATGGGCATCGGCCGGCCGAAGGCCACGAAGCTGAAGATCCTCACCGCGATGTATTCGAGCCCGGGCATGTTCGTGGTGCGGGCCGACAGTCCCTACAAGACGATCCAGGACCTGGTCGGCCAGCCCGTCGCGTTCGGCGCCAAGGGCTCCGGCCTGCCGATCCTGTCGCGCTACATCCTCGACGGCATCGGACTGAAGCAGGACGAGGACTTCAAGTCGATCTATCTCGATCACGCCGGCGACGGGCCCGCGATGGTCGAGGACGGCCGCGCAGCCGCATTGTGGGGCGCCGGCATCGGCTGGCCCGGCTTCACCAAGATGGCCGAGAGCGCCACCGGCGCGCGCTTCATCGCGCCGACCACGGACGAGATCGCCCGCATCCGCGCCAAGCACACTTTCCTCAAGCCGCTGACGATCCCCGCCGGCAGCTATCCGAAGCAGACCGCAGCGATTTCTTCGGTCGGCTCCTGGAGCTACATCCTGGTGCGCGAGACCTTGCCTGACGATGTCGCCTACCGGCTGGCGAAGACGCTGCACGGCATCGAAGCGACCTTCTGCAACAAGCTCGCCCAGGCGTGCGAGACCACGGCGGCGAACACGCTCGCCGCCGCGCCTGATATCAACCTGATCCACCCCGGCGTGCTCAGATATTTCCGCGAGATCGGGGTGGCGAAATGACTTCTGCATGGACGCGCTATCGCGTCTATGCAGAGGTCATTCCGGGACGCGCGAAGCGCGAACCCGGAATCTCGAGATTCCGGGTTCGATGCTGACGCATCGCCCCGGAATGACGACCTTCGGTCGTCATTTCTTCGCCATCGCGCAGGCCGGGTCCGGCGGGCCGAACGCGTCCTCGCCGGAGATCTTGGCCAGGATCTTGTAATAGTCCCACGGATATTTCGACTCGGCCGGGGTCTTGACCTGCACGAGCCAGAGGTCGTGCACCATCAGATTGTCCTCGCGCAGCTTGCCGTTGCGGGCGAAGAAGTCCTCGACCGGCTTCTCGCGCATCTTGGCCGCGACCTTGAGCGGATCGTCGGTGCCGGCATCCTTGATCGCGTTCAGATAGGCGGTCACGGAGGAGTAGACGCCGGCCTGCCACATCGTCGGCATCCGGTTCATCTTGGCGAAATAGCGCTTCGACCACTCGCGGGTCTTGTCGTCCATGTCCCAGTAGAACGAGGTGGTCAGCAGCAGGCCCTGCGCGGCCGACAGCCCGATCGAGTGGATGTCGGTGATCAGCGCCAGCAGCGCGGCCATCTGCTGCCCGCCGGCGAAGACGCCGAACTCGGCGGCGGTCTTGATCTCGTTGGTGTTGTTGGGCGGTCCGCCGGCAATGCCGATGATCTTGGCCTTCGAGGCCTGCGCCTGCAGGATGAAGGACGACAGATCGGGCGTCGCAAACGGCGGCCGCACCGCGCCGAGCACCTTGCCGCCGTTCTTGGTCACGATCGCGGAGGCGTCCTTCTCCAGCGAGTGACCGAACGCATAATCGTCGGTGATGAAGAACCAGCTGTCGCCGCCGCGCTTCACCACCTCCTGCGCGGTGCCGACCGCGAGCGCCCTGGTGTCGAATACCCACTGTATCGCGTAGGGCGAGCAGAACTTGCCGTGGAAATCGGTCGCGCCGGTCGAATGCGTGATGAAAAGCTTCTTTTTCTCGTTGGCCATGTTCTGCACCGCGAGCCCGACCGCCGAGACCGGCACGTCGACGATGAGGTCGACCTGATCGACGTCATACCAGCGTCGCGCGATGGTCGCGCCGATATCCGGCTTGAGCTGGTGATCGCCGACGATCACCGAGATTGGCTTGCCGAGCACCTTGCCGCCGAAATCGTCGACGGCCATCTGCGCGGCGGTGACCGAGCCTTGGCCGGTCGGCGTCGAGGCGGGGCCGTTCATGTCGGTCAGCACGCCGATCTTGACGATGTCGTCGGATACCTGCGCCGATACGCTCGGGGAGGCCAGCAGCGCGGCTGCGAGCGTCCCGAACATGGCTAGTCTGGTGGCCTTCATTCTGTCTCCCTCCTGAATTGGCGCATTGGCCATTATTGGTTGTGCCGGGCCTTCGGGGACCCGGTCATATTGGTTTCTTTTGCAACTATATTGGGGACCGCGTCAACGCGCCATCGGTCTAATGACGCAGCCCCGGTGCGGCGAGAGACAGTTTCTTTCGGGGCCGATTCAGTCCATAGCGAGCCATGGTCACCGCCCAGCGCCTTCCGCCTTCGCTCACCCCGCTCGTTGCGGCACTGGCTGCCGTGCTGCGCGACGTCGGACCGGTCCAGCCGATCGCGTTGCCACCGGCCGACGCCTTGCGCTGCATTGCGGCCGAGATGCCGGCCTTGCGCGCCTATCCGCCGCGCGATGTCGCGGTCAGCGACGGGTGGGCGATGCGCGCCAATGACCTGGTCGGCGCGTCGTCCTATGCGCCGTTGCCGCTGGCCGAACCTCCGGTCTGGGTGGCGGCAGGCGCTGCGATGCCTGATGGCACCGACTGCGTGGTCGATGCCGATGCCGTCGATACCTCCGGTCCGCTTGCGCAGGTGCTCGCCGAAGCAATCCCGGGGCAGGGCGTCAGGCGTGCCGGCAGCGACATCGCCGTTGGGCGCACCGTGATCGCAGCAGGGGAGCCGCTGCTGCCGCGCGGCCTGCTGCTCGCGCGCGCGGCCGGACTGCAGATGTTGCGCGTGCGACGGCCGCGGCTTCGCATCGTCAACGTCGCCAATGGTGAGCTGACCGCACAACTGATCGCTGACACCGCGCGCCTCGCGGGCGCTGAGGTCGTCGGCATCGAGGCGGCACCCGATGTGGCGGCGATTGCAAACGCACTCGAACCAGACGGCTGCGATCTGATGGTCACGATCGGCGGCACCGGCGTTGGTCACACCGATGCCGCGGTGAATGCGCTGGCAACGCGTGGCGCACTGATCGCGCACGGCATTGCCCTGCAACCGGGGCGCACCGCAGCGGTCGGCCGTATCCACACAACGCCGGTCGTCGCCTTGCCGGGCGCGCCGGATCAGGCTTTCGCGGCCTGGTGGGCGATTGCGCTTCCCCTGCTCGACCGCCTGTCGGGCCGGCGCGCGCGCAAAACACTGGCGCTGCCGCTGGAACGCAAGATCGCCTCCGGCGTCGGCGTTGCCGAGGTCGTGCTGCTGATACGCGAGCAAGGTTCCTGGGCGGCGCTTGCGACCGGCGACCTGTCACTCGATGCCATCGTGCGCGCCGAAGCCCTGCTGATCGTGCCCGGCGCTGCCGAGGGCTTCGCTGCGGGCGCGGTTGTCGATGCCTATATGTTGCGGGAGTGAGTTCCCGAGATGAACAACACGTTCACGCCGAAACCCAACCCGTCCGTCGAGCAGGACCAGTTCCTGACCATCCTGTCGCGCGAGGAGGCGCTCGCGCGCTTCGAGGCGGCGCTGTTCCCGCGCCAATTGCCGTCCGAGAAACGGCTGCTCGCCGATGCGCTCGGCCGTGCGCTGGCGGAGGACGTGGTGGCGCCGATCGATGTGCCGCCATTCGATCGCTCCAATGTCGACGGCTTTGCGGTGCGCTCGGCCGATCTGGCGCGCGCCGGCGAGGCCGCGCCGGTGCAGCTCGCGCTGAACGACGAGACGATTTCGTGCGGGACCGCGCCCACCATGCCGGTGCTCCCGGGTACTGCAACCGCGATTGCGACCGGCGGTCCGGTACCGCGCGGCGCTGATGCCATCGTGATGGTCGAGCACACCCAGCCTGCCGGCCACGGCACCATCGAGGTCCGGCGTGCGGCGTCGCCCGGCCAGTTCGTGTCCTATGCCGGCTCCGACATCGCGCGCGGCGAGGCCCTGCTGCGCGCGGGGACGATGATCGGGTCGCGCGAGATCGGCATGCTCGCGGCCTGCGGCATCGCCGAGGTTGCGGTGACGCGCCGTCCGCGCGTCGCGATCCTCTCGACCGGCGACGAACTGGTGCAGCCGGGTGAGAAGCTGCGGCCGGCCGCGATCTACGACACCAATGGTGCGATCGTCACCGCGGCGATTGCCGAGAACGGCGCCGACGCGGCGTTCCTTGGCGCGATCGCCGACAACGAGGCGATGCTCGAGGCCGCGATGCGCAAGGCGCTGGCGGACAGCGACATGCTGGTGCTGTCAGGCGGCACCTCCAAGGGCGCGGGTGACGTCTCGCACCGGATCATCGCTCGCCTCGGCAAGCCCGGCATCATCGCGCATGGCGTGGCGCTGAAGCCAGGCAAGCCGCTGTGCCTTGCGGTGTGCGACGGCAAGCCGGTGGTCATCCTGCCGGGCTTTCCGACCTCGGCGATGTTCACCTTCCACGACATGATCGTGCCGGTGCTGCGCCGGATGGCCGGGCTGCCGCCGCGATCGGATGCCAAGGTGGCGGCGAAGGTGCCGGTGCGCATCGCCTCCGAGCTCGGGCGTACCGAGTTCGTGATGGTGTCGCTGGTCGAGGGCGCCGACGGCCTGATCGCCTATCCCGGCGGCAAGGGCTCGGGCGCGATCACCTCGTTCGCGCAGGCCGACGGCTTCCTGAAGATCGAGGCGCTGGCCGACCAGTTGCCGGCCGGCAGCGAGGCCGAGGTGACGCTGTTCACGCCGCATGTGCGGGTGCCCGATCTCGTCATCATCGGCAGCCATTGCACCGGGCTCGATCTTGTCACGGCGCCGCTGGCGCATGCCGGTCTCGTGGTGCGCTCGATCGCGGTCGGTAGTCTCGGCGGGCTCGCTGCCGCCAAGCGCGGCGAATGCGATCTCGCCCCGATCCATCTGTTCGACGACAAGACCGAGACCTACAACACGCCGTACCTGGCCGACGGGCTCGAACTGGTGCCGGGCTGGCGGCGCATGCAGGGCATCGTGTTTCGCAAGGACGACACGCGCTTTGCCGGCTTGAGCGCAGAGCAGGCGGTGCGCGCCGCGCTCGCCGATCCCGCCTGCCTCATGGTCAACCGCAACCAGGGCGCCGGCACCCGCATCCTGATCGATCGCTTGCTGGCGGGCCGCCGGCCCGACGGTTACTGGAATCAGCCGCGCTCGCACAATGCGGTTGCGGCCGCGGTGGCGCAGCGCCGCGCCGACTGGGGCATGACCATCGCGCCGGTCGCCGATGCGTCGGGACTCGGCTTCATACCGCTCGCCGAAGAGCATTATGACTTGGCATTGGTGACGGCGCGCAAGCAGCGGCCCGCGGTGCAGGCCTTTCTCGACGCACTGGCGTCGGATGAAGGGCGGGCTGCATTGACGAAGGCGGGGTTCAGGCCGGCGTAGCCGGTGTGCCGCTCTGCCGCACCATCACAGCTGTCGTCCCTGCGAAAGCAGGAACCCATACGCCGCGGCGGGTTTTGAGAAACGGGACTGGTCGTTCCAGCATCGCGTAACAATTTGCATTTGTGGTTATGGGTCCCTGCTTTCGCAGGGACGACACTGAGTTTGTTGCGCTAGTTGTGAGTCAAAACATCCGCATTCTCGCGACATTCGGGGACTTCCTGACGCGGTGTGCCGAAGGCACCCTGATCACTCGCTCAGCTTGCGGTCCAGGAAGTCGACGTAGGAATTGTCCGGGTCCAGTTTGACGGCCAGGCGAAGCGCGGCCCGGGCGGCGGACTTGTCGCCGTCGGCCGTGGCCTTGTGCTCGTCCAGGATCGCATTGGCCACCGTGCGCGCGGTGTCGAGACGGGCCTCGTCGATGGAACGGTCGGCAAGATAGGCTTCCACCGGCTCGCGGAGGCGCTTCAGTTCGTCCACGCTGACCGAACCCAGCGGATACCAGTTATAATATTCAAGACGCGGCCGATCATCCGTGAGGCTCGGCACATCTCCGACAAAGGCTGCGAGTTTTTCATCGGCGGCGATGAACGTCGCCAGGAAATCCTCGGGCGAGCCGAGGCCGTTTGCCGTCAGGTCTTCAGCCACCGCGGGCTTCGACATGCGCATGGCGAGCTCGCGCGGATCGATGTTCAACGGTTCATCGGAGGCGATCGCCACGCCTTCCATTCTGGACGGCAGCCACAGCGAGACATGCTTGAACTGGCCCATCATGGCCTTGAGTATCATCTTCGGAAGAATGCCGCGGTTGAAATCCAGCGGCACCCATTGCGCGAGAACGGCGCCGGGACGCATCTTCTGCTTTGCCAGCGCATAGAATTCCTCCGTGTAGAGGTTGATGACGCCGGCATCATGGGGCGGTGGCGGCTCGAGCGTGATGACGTCAAATGTCTCCTTGGTCCCCAGCAGGAAGTGGCGCCCGTCCGCGACGATCTGATGGACCTTGGGATTTTGATAGAATTGCTTGTTGATCGGCACGAAGTGGGGCGCGAATTCGAACACCGTCGATGCCAGATCGACCGCGTCGATGGATTGCAATTCTTCATGGGTGCTCACCGCTCCCACCGTGGTTCCGGTCCCGATGCAAATGACGACAGCCGTTTCAACCGGGCCCTGGTGCAGCAGAACGGGATAGTGCCCCATCGCGGCCATGTAGCGTCTGCCCTCGGGACGGTTGTTGGCATAGCTCTTCGAATTCACCACCAACTGCTGATAGGTGCCCGCCGCCTTCTCGCGATACTCGACCACCGCAAACGTCGCTTGCCGGGTTTCCCGCAACTCGAGCACATTGGCGCCTTCAATCGCGGTCAGGACCCGCTCCAGATAGTGCGGAGTGAAGAGCAGCAGTGCTACGGCGATGACGCTCGCGGCGATCGTCCCCTGCCGCCACAGGCTCCTTTCTCTCAGAAGATCCGGCTGCGACACGGTGGTCGCGACGAACAGCAGGACGTTCACGACAATCAGCGCGGTGAGCGCACCCTGGCTGCCCAGATACGGGATCAGCAGAAAGCCCGCCGCCAGCGAGCCCACGACGCCGCCAATCGTGTTCAAGGCGTAGAGCGTGCCGATCCTGCGGCCCAGCGCGCTCATCTGCATCACGGTCAGCTCGCTGGCCAGGGGAAAGCTGATGCCGATCAGCGTCGTCGGCAGCAACAGGGCGACAGCGCAGACCAGGAAGAATGAAACGTCGCCTCCCAACAGCTCCTGCACCGGGACTGGAAGCAGGCCCGATACGATGGGAGACAGCGCTACTCCCATGGTCCGCGCCTTGCCGAGCATTCCGACGGTCAGCGTGGCTGCAACCGCGATCAGCAGCTGCGTCACGGCGAAGTATCGCAGCAATTGATCCTTGCGGGGGGCGAGCAGCCTGGCGCAGATCAGGGCGCCGATCACGAGCCCCAGCAGGTAAACGCCGAGCATGCCCGAGAACGCGTAGACGCTCGAGGTGCTGACATTGGTCAGGAATCGAAACCAGACCACCTCATAGGCGATCGATACAAAACCGGAGCACGCGAAAATCCAGATCAGGACCGACGTCCTGCCACTCGCGGTCGCGGCGGTTTGCACCGGCGCCTGTGCCGCGACCGGCAAGAGCGGGCTTGCGCCGCGCGCAACGAACAGGGCCACAACGCCGACGCAGACATACAGCGCTGCCGCAACCAGGCTCGATCCCGCGATGCCCCAAAGGCCCATCAGCACAAAGCCGACCGCCAGGGTGCCGATGGCGGCGCCCAGGGTGTTGAACCCGTAGAGCAGACCGATCCGATTGGCGAGGTCGGTTTGTGTGCGGGTCAGGAATCTCACCAGGAAGGGCAGGGTCGCGCCCATCAACATCGTCGGCAGCGACAGGATGGCGAGCGACACGGCGACCATGAGAGGCGGCCGGAATGGCGACTCCAGATCGAGCATCGGTGACAGCCAGCCCACCCATGTCGGCCAATGCGACAGAAACGCGGTGACCGCGAGAGAAACGAGGGCGAGGGCGAGTTCGAGCAACCCGTAAATTTTCAGCGGGCGGCTGACGGTGTCGGCGATCCGGCCTCCCAGGGCGCTGCCCAGCGAGAGACCGAAAAAGAAGCTTGCCACCGTGACGCTGACGGAGACGGTCGCGCTTCCCAGCACGAATTGCAGTTGCTTGAACCAGAGAACCTGCAGGATCAGCGATGCCGCGCCCGATGCCAGAAAGATCGCCGTGACCAGAACCCGGTTTTTCAGGCTCACGGCGTCTCGAACGTCACCACGATTGCGCACTGGACCGCTCTCCCGTTGAACGGAGAACAGGTAAGGCGAATGCTCTTAATATTGCCTTATGGCGGAGCAGCGCTGCGCGGCAGCCGTATCCCATTGAAATTGCTCGTAAAATTGCCGTTTGGCGGATGCTTGCAGGGGGCCGAACGATCGCGCTGTGAGAGGGCCTTTTGCGTTGCGGATCCAGCTCAATGCCGCATCGCCGTCTCCACGAACTCCAGCACGGAGCGCGGGACCTCTTCGTATTCGACGAAACGGCGCCGAAGCTCGTCGGCAATGTCGGTCGTGACGTCGCGCGACCATCCTTCGTTGGTATTGAAGGCCACGATGCGGACCGGACGGCTGTACTGGTCATCCAGCAGGCGGCGGATCAGCGTTTTCCGGTCAGTGCCTTCTTCGTCGGTTTCGCTCCAGGCACGGCCCAGTCGGCCAAAATCGTTCAGCACCAGATAGGTGTCGTGATCGATTGAATGCGGCACAATCGAAGGCGAGCGAGGCATACATAGTCCTCCATGCTGCACATTATCGTGTTCCGATCGCCCTGCGTATCGGAAATTTCGAGGTAAATCCGCTGGATAGCGGGATCGCGCGTGACGTGAGCGGGGGCTGCAACATGCATTGGAGCAAACCGTCCCGTCGCTGGTTATCTCTTGTCACCGACATGGGCCCTGTTGTGGATGTCGGTGGTTGAGCGACCGATGGGGCTCCCACCCGCTCGAGGAGCGGAGCGATGTTAAGAAGGCTTCGTTTTAGGAATACAACGCTGGAAGAAGTGCTGGCAGTCGATACGCAGCGGCCGCGGAAGAGGCTACGGATGCGTGACCAGCCCCCGAGAGAGAGCCGATCGGCAAGGCTGGCCAAGCCGGGGCGGCCTGTCAGTCAACGAAACGACTGACCCTGCGGGATAGCGAGCCGAGCCCAACTTGCGCGGCGGCCCGTGAACGGGTTCGCCGATTGCGGCGACCAATCCATCATGGCATTCGACACCGCCAACTTCCGTAAGATTGCCGCGCTCGTCGCGGCGGCCGGCACCTTGTTCTGGCTCTACACCTTCTACGCCATCGCCCATGTGCCGCCTGGCGACGGTACCGGCTTCCAGTGGCTGGCGGTGTTTCCGCTCGGCCTAGTGTTCGGCCTGTTCTTCCTGCCGGCCTGGCTGCTCGTCGCCATCGGCCGATTGCCGAGATTCACCGCGGCGCTTGGGGTCTGTGGCCTGATCGCGTTCGCGGTGCTGTGGGCGCAGCTGCTGCAGGAGTTTCCGAGGGCAGTCCTCTAGCGCGCCAGCCCATCCTCATCCGCCGGCGAGCCTGGCATGACATTGCTCCAAGGCTGATATAAGCAGCGTTGGGCGCAAGTCGCGGCTTTCCGCCATCACGGCTGGTCCCGGCCATCCATGTCGGGCGGAACCGCGGGCGTGGATACCCAAACGATTGGCATGTCTTCGGAGACGCGTATGAAAGTGATTGGCCTCGCGGGCTGGAGCGGTGCCGGCAAGACCACCCTGCTGTCGCGGGTGATCCCCTGCCTGCTGGGCCGCGGCCTGCGCGTCTCCGTGATCAAGCACGCCCACCATGAATTCGATGTCGACGTGCCCGGCAAGGACTCCTGGGTGCACCGGCAGTCCGGTGCGACCGAGGTGCTGGTGTCGTCGACGCGGCGTTGGGCGCTGATGCACGAGCTGCGCAGCGCCGTTGAGCCGCGGCTGCCGGAGCTGCTCGCCAAGATGGCGCAGGTCGATCTGGTCGTGGTCGAAGGCTTCAAGCGCGAGCCGATCAACAAGATCGAGGTGTACCGCGCCGCCAACGGCAAGCCGCTGCTGTTTCCCGACGACCCGCGCGTGGTCGGGATCGCCAGCGACGTCGCCGTTGCAACCACGCTGCCGGTCGCGCATCTCGACGACATCGAGGACGTTGCCGAATTGATGCTGCGCGCCGCGATCCCCGTCGACGACGTGCTCGCGTCGGCTCCGGCCGAAGGCTGACGTGGACGAGGAGGCGGCGTTGACGATGCCGCGCGGCTTCGCCATGGTCGAACCATGACAACGACGAAGCTCGATCTCACCGGCCTGAAATGCCCGCTGCCGGCGCTGAAGACGCGCAAGGCCCTCCGGAGCGTGACGGCGGGAGATTTCCTCGAGGTGCACTGCACCGATCCGCTTTCGGTGATCGATATCCCGACCCTGATCCAGGAGACCGGCGACAAGGTCGAGATCACCGAACGAAGCGACGCCCGGATCGTTTTTTTGATCGAGAAGATCAATGGAGCGATAGGCAATTCGAATGCTGCGTTGCCGCGTACGCGCTAGATGCAGCTTGATATCTACCTTTTGCCTATCGACACCTATTTTCCATTCTGCGCGAATTGATAATGTCCGCCGGGTTGTGGTGATGGCGTTGTGCTCGAGTGTGGGCGCATCGACGGACAACGACTGGGCCCGTGCCCAGATCACGGGCTGCACGGCCGGGCATATCCGGTCGTATTGGGGGTTAGCATTTCCGGAATGTGCGTGGTTGGTCCCGACGCATTGAGGAAATGTGCGGAGCTGCCGGCTGACGCTGGCCGCAATGGGCTGAGACGGGATCGAAGATGCAGATGCGCCTGTCGTAATGGCGGCTGCAGGGGAGGTGTCAATGACCACAGTGAGCAGCGCCGGACGCGTATCCGCGACAGGCGCAGGTTTCCTCGACAAGGAACATACAATCGCGACCGCCGGCTTCAACCGCTGGCTGGTGCCGCCGGCCGCGCTCTGCATCCATCTGTGCATCGGCATGGCTTACGGCTTCTCGGTGTTCTGGCTGCCGCTGTCGCGCGCGATCGGCCTGACCGCGCCGAAGGCGTGCCCCGACATCTCGCTGGTGCAGGAGCTGTTCACCACCACCTGCGACTGGAAGGTCGCGAGCCTCGGGTGGATGTACACGCTGTTCTTCGTGCTGCTCGGCGTCTCCGCCGCGATCTGGGGCGGCTGGCTCGAGAAGGTCGGTCCGCGCAAGGCCGGCTTCGTCGCGGCGCTGTGCTGGGCCGGCGGTCTCGTGATCGGCGCGCTCGGCGTCTACACGCACCAGCTCTGGCTGATGTGGCTCGGCTCCGGCGTGATCGGCGGCGTCGGCCTCGGCCTCGGCTACATCTCGCCGGTGTCGACGCTGGTGAAATGGTTCCCCGACCGGCGCGGCATGGCGACCGGCATGGCGATCATGGGCTTCGGCGGCGGCGCGATGATCGGCGCCCCGCTCGCCGACAGGCTGATGAACTACTTCAAGACCCCGACCTCGGTCGGCGTCTGGGAGACCTTCCTCGCCATGGGCGCGATCTACTTCGTGTTCATGATGATCGGCGCGTTCCGCTATCGCATCCCGCCGGCCGGCTGGCAGCCCGAAGGCTGGACGCCGCCGACGAAGGCCAACGCGATGATCTCGAGCAAGCACGTCCATCTCGACAACGCGCACAAGACGCCGCAATTCTGGCTGATCTGGTGGGTGCTCTGCCTGAACGTGTCGGCGGGCATCGGCGTGATTGGCATGGCCTCGCCGATGCTGCAGGAGATCTTCGCGGGCAAGCTGATCGGCCTGCCCAATGTCGGCTTCAACCAGCTCGATGCCGGACAGAAGGCGCAGATCGCGGCGATCGCGGCCGGCTTTGCCGGATTGCTGTCGCTGTTCAACATCGGCGGCCGCTTCTTCTGGGCGTCGCTGTCGGACAAGATCGGCCGCAAGAACACCTACTACACGTTCTTCATCCTTGGCATCGCGCTCTACGCGCTGGCGCCGACCTTCGCCGCGATGGGATCGAAGCTGTTGTTCGTGCTCGGCTTCGGCATCATCCTGTCGATGTATGGCGGCGGCTTCGCCACCGTGCCGGCCTATCTCGCCGACATGTTCGGCACCCAGTTCGTCGGCGCCATCCACGGCCGTCTGCTGACGGCTTGGTCGACCGCCGGCATCATCGGTCCTGTCGTGGTGAACTACATCCGCGAGTTCCAGCTTGCCGCCGGCGTGCCGCGGGACCAGCTCTACAACACCACGATGTACATCCTGTGCGCCATGCTGATCGCGGGCCTGATCTGCAACTACCTGATCAAGCCGGTCGATTCGAAATGGCATATGAGCGACGCCGAGGTCGCCAAGCTGCAGGATGCGAGCGCCAGTGCCGCGGCGGCCGGACCGCACGGTTCCTACGGGATCGGGTTCGGCGGGCTCGACGCCAAGGCGGCGCTGTTCTGGCTGTTCGTCGGCATTCCGCTGGCGTGGGGCGTCTACATGACGCTGCTCAGCGCGGTCAAAATCCTCTGATCGCAGTTCATGCCGCGCGCGGGCCATCTGGCATCCTGCGCGCGGCTTGAAAGCGTTTTCGAGCGAAGTGGATGCCGGTTCGCGTGAAGAAGACGCGTCAAACAAGAAGCTCTACGCCGTTCAAATCAACAGATAATCAAGGGACATTTCAGTCATGTTTCGTACCGCAAGCTGTCTTGTGGCCGCCTTGCTTCTCGCCGGCGCGCTGCACACCGCGTCAGCCCAGACCACCGAGGCCAAGCCGTCGAAGGTCAAGCTGACCATGCAGAAGCTGAAGGACATGAAGGCGAAGTGGAAGGCCAACAAGCCAAAGCTGAAGGTCTGCCGCGCCGAGGTGAAGTCGAAGGGCCTGACCGGCGACGACCGCTGGTTCTACATCGAAGAATGCATGGGCAAGAGCTGAGCGGCACCGCTCCGCTATCTGCAACGCAAGAGGGCGTGACGGCGATCGCTGTCACGCCCTCTTGTTGCGTTTGAGACGCGATCACTCCGCGGCGGCGGGCGTCGTCTTGGCGGCCTCCAGCGCTGCTGCGATCGCCTCGTCGACCCGTTCGAGCCAGATGAACTCCAGCTTGGCGCGGGCGCCGGCGGGGATGTCGTCGAAGTCGCGCTTGTTGCGCGCCGGCAGCATCACCCGGGTCAGGCCGGCGGCCGCGGCCGCGACCACCTTCTCCTTGATGCCGCCGACCGGCAGCACCAGGCCGCGCAGCGAGATCTCGCCGGTCATCGCGGTGTCGCTGCGCACCGTGCGGTCGGTCAACAGCGAGGTGAGGGCGGTGAACATCGCAACGCCCGCGCTCGGGCCGTCCTTCGGCGTCGCGCCGGCGGGAACGTGGACGTGGATGTCGCTCTTCTCGAACACGCCGGGATCGATGCCGAGCTGGGAGGCCCGGCTCTTCACCAGGGTCAGTGCGGCCTGCACGCTCTCGCGCATCACCTCGCCGAGCTGGCCGGTGAGGATCAACGCGCCGCGGCCCGGCGTGCGCGACGCCTCGATGAACAGGATGTCGCCGCCGACCGGGGTCCAGGCCAGCCCGGTGGCAACGCCCGGGATGCTGGTGCGCATCGCGATCTCGTTCTCGAACCTCGGCTGGCCGAGCAGCGAGACGATGTCCTTCGGCGCGATGGTGACGTGGCTGGTGCTGCCCTCGGCGATCTGCACCGCGACGTTGCGCAGCACCTTGCCGATCTCGCGCTCCAGGTTGCGCACGCCGGCCTCGCGGGTGTAGCTGCGGATGATCAGCCGCAGCGCATCCGGATCGATCTCGACCTGCTCGGCCTTGATGCCGTTGGCCTCGAGCTGGCGGCGGACCAGATAGCGCTTGGCGATCTCGAGCTTCTCGTCCTCGGTGTAGCCGGCGAGACTGATCAGCTCCATGCGGTCGAGCAGCGGGCCGGGGACGCCGTCGAGCATGTTGGCGGTGGCGATGAAGACGACGCGCGAGAGGTCGAACGGCACGCCGAGATAATTGTCGCGGAAGGTGCCGTTCTGCTCGGGGTCGAGCACTTCGAGCATCGCGGCCGACGGATCGCCCTGGATGCCACGGCCCATCTTGTCGATCTCGTCCAGCATCATCACGCAATTGCGCGCGCCGGCCTTCTTGATCGCCTGGATGATGTTGCCGGGCAGCGCCCCGATATAGGTGCGGCGATGGCCGCGGATCTCGGCCTCGTCATGCACGCCGCCGAGCGAGACGCGGACGAATGGCCGCGCCATCGCGCGCGCGATCGATTGGCCGAGCGACGTCTTGCCGACGCCGGGCGGCCCGAGGAAGCACAGGATCGGCGCCTTGCCGCCGGGCGCGAGCTTGCGCACCGCGAGATATTCGATGATGCGGCTCTTGATCTTCTCGAGGCCATAATGGTCCTGGTCGAGGATCTTGCGCGCCTCCGCGATGTCGATCGGCTTCTCCTCCGGAATGCTCCAGGGCAGGTCGATCAGCCAGTCGAGATAGCTGCGCACCATGCCGGACTCGGCCGCGGCCTCCGGCATCCGCTCGTAGCGGCGCAGTTCCTTCTGCGCCTGGCTTTCGGCCTCCGGCGGCATCTTGGCCTCGACGATCGCCTTGGTCAGCTCGGCGACTTCCGCGGCCTTGCCGTCGCCTTCGCCGAGCTGGCGCTGGATCGTCGCCATCTGCTCGCGCAGGATCGCCTCGCGCTGCCGCTCGTCGAACACGGCCTTGGTCTTCTGCCCGATCTCCTGGCTCAGCCGCAGCACCTCGATGCGCTCGGCGAGGTGACGCGACACCTTGTCCATCCGCGCCACGAGATCGATGGTTTCCAGGATGTCCTGCTTCTCCGACGGCTTGATGTCCATGTAGGACGTCGCAAGGTCGGCAAGGGTTGCCGGCGAGGTGGTGCCCTGCAGCGCGGCGATCAGCTCCTGCGGCACCTGCGGCAGCAATTGCGCGGCCTCCAGCGCCTGGCGCTGCAGATTGAGGAAGCGCGCCTCGATCTCGGGCGAGGTGGTGGTCGGCTCCGGGATTTGCAGCACGCGGGCCGCGAGGAACGGCGTGCCCGGCAGATAGTCGAGCACGCGCATGCGCTGCACGCCCTGGCAGACCAGATGGTGGGTGTCGTCGGCGCCGGTGATGTAGCGCACGATGTTGGCTGTGGTGCCGACGCGGTAAAGCCCGTCGGGGCCGGGATCGTTGGTCTCGGGATCGCGCTGCAGCAGGATGCCGATCGGCCGCTGCTCGCGTACCGCCTGCTGGGCCGCGGCAATCGACGTCGCGCGGGCGATCGTGATCGGAATGATGACATCCGGAAACAGCACGGTGTTGCGCACCGGGACGATGATCAGCGCGTCGCTCGGGATCGGCGTCGAAGTCGATGCTGGGCTTGAAACGTCTGAGGCAGCCATGTCGAAATCCTTTAGCTCGACTTTCCGAGCCGCAGGCCGACGCAACCATGCGCGGCAAAGCGGCTGATGGTGTAGCGGCCGGTCGGCAGCGCGATGCGGCGCTCGAACCGGCCCTGCGGCAGTTCGAGGCGCAGGATGCGGGCGTTGCGGAGTTCAGGGGGCAGGGTGCGGCGGCCGGAGATCACCAGCGTGCCGCCGTCGAGCGCGGCCTCGACCTCGTCGGGATCGACCCCCGGCAACGCGACCAGGATCAGGATTTCATCCTCGGTCTCGATCACGTCGGTCGGCGGTTCCCAGCTCGGCTCGGTGCTTCCCGCGCGCGGGTGCAAATTGAGGAAGCTCTGGTGCAACCGTTCGGCGCGGGCGAGCGCCTCGATCGCATCCGACAGCATCCAGTTGATCTGATCCTTGGGCCGCATGGGCACTCTCCACGTCGCATTGGGAGGCGAGGTTAGCGGTCTTGCCGCCGACCGTAAACCGGCCCCTCGCGCGGCTGATCGAGGGTAAAATTGTCCGAAATCTCGCGATTTGCGGCATGACCGCGATGCACGGACCGCAGCCGGACGCTTATGCTGCGGCTATGTGACAGGGCCGCGGCTGCTCTCGAATTCCTACGGCCTTCCACGCATCTTTTGCCGTGATGCGGCGCGCTCGCGCGCGCCGCCAAACGGGAAGGTGGCACATGACCTTGCTCCATTACCACGATGCCCGGCCGCACGGTTCGGCCGGCGCCATGCCCTTGATGCTGCGGCGAACCGTCAGGCGGATCGGCCTCGTCTTCAGGACTGTTCACCGCGCGATCGCCGCCGCCAAGATTCATCGGCTCCGCAATGAGCTGCTGCTGCATCGCGGCCACGAGGATTGGGCGCGGACCAACCTCAACGTCGGCATGCTCGGCGGCGACGCCGAGAGATATCCACGGGCGCCGGTCGTGCTCGGCGAGAAATGGGACTACTGAGATGCGCACAGTTTCGTTCATCGCTGCCCTGCCGCGCCGCGCCGCAGAAGGGCTGCTCGCATTCCTCGCCTGGATCGGCGAGGAGCCGATCAGCGGCTACCGGCCCGAGGCGCATTACATGCGCGGTCCAGGACCTGCGTGGCGGGCCAAGCATCGCGGGCGTTAAGCCCCGAACCCATCCGCGTCATTGCGAGGAGCATGGCGACGAAGCAATCCATATCTCCGCATGTGGCGCGATGGATTGCTTCGCGGAGCCTGTCATCGGGCGCGCGTTCGCGCGACCCGTTGGCTCGCAGTGACGTGCAGAGGCCGCGGCGCCTACGAGACCCACGATCCCGAGCGCGCCGACCTTGAGCGACCGTCGTTTCTGCTCCCAAACCAGTTCACGTCGCTTCACGTCGCGGCGCCAGATGATCGAGCAGGTTCATCGGCAGCGGGAACACCACGGTCGAGGAGCGCTCGCCGGCAATGTCGTGCAGCGCCGCGAAGTAGCGCAGCTGCATCGCTTGCGGCTCCTGGGCGAGGATCCGGCCGGCCTCGACCAGCTTCTCGGCGGCCTGCTGCTCGCCCATCGCGTTGATCACCTTGGCGCGCCGCAGCCGCTCCGCCTCGGCCTGCTTGGCGATCGCCCGCACCATCGTCTCATTGAGATCGATATCCTTGATCTCGACCCCGGTGACCTTGATGCCCCAGACGTCGGTCTGCCTGTCGAGGGTCTCCTGGATATCGGCGTTCAGCTTGTCGCGCTCCGCCAGCATCTCGTCGAGCTCGTGCTTGCCGAGCACCGAGCGCAGCGTGGTCTGCGCAAGCTGGCTGGTCGCAGCCATGTAGTCGCTGACCTTGATGATGGCGCGCTCGGGATCGACGATGCGGAAGTAGAGCACGGCGTTGACCTTGACCGAGACGTTGTCGCGCGAAATCACGTCCTGCGGCGGCACCACCTGCACCACCACCCTGAGATCGACCTTCACCAGCTGCTGCACCACCGGAATCAGGATGATGAGCCCCGGGCCCTTCACCCCGGTGAAACGGCCGAGCGTGAAGATGACGCCGCGCTCGTATTCGCGCAGCACGCGCACGGCCTGGGTCAGGAATACGATGATCAGCAGCGCGATCGCCGCATAGGTGAAATAATCAAGCATCATGCCTTACCTCCTTCGCCGGGAGAGGCCGGCGTGCGCCGTACCACCAGCGTCAAATCGATGATGTTGGCGACCTCGACCGTGTCTCCCGCCGTGAATGTCTCGGTGCTGCGCGCTTGCCAGCGTTCGCCGTTGGTGAAGACGTGACCCGTGGTCTCGGACCAGTCGAGCACCTCGGCCGATAGCCCGCGCATGGCTTGCGCACCGATCCGCACCGGGCCCTTGCGCGCGCGGCGGAGCGCGCCGAGCACGACGAGAATGAGCCCGGTGAACATCGCGGCGACGATGCCGATGACCGGCCATGACAGCCGGTATCCGGGCGCCTCGATCCGAAACAGCATGGCTGCTCCAAGCACGAAGGCGACGATTCCTCCGAGGCCGATCACGACGGTCGGGTTGAAGGCTTCGATTGCGAGCAGCGCGATCCCGACCAGCATCAGGGCGAAGCCCGCGTAGTTGATCGGCAGCATGTTGAGTGCGTACAGACCGAGCAGCAGGCAGATCGTCCCGACAACCCCGGGCGCCACGGCACCGGGCGACATGAACTCGAAGATCAGGCCGTAGATGCCGACCATCAGGAGAATGAATGCGATGTTGGGGTCGGTGATGACCGCAAGCGCGCGCGCGATCCAGGTGGGATCGATGGCCTCGATCGCGGTGTCCCTTGTCGCCAGGCGTTGCGTCTTGCCGCCGGGAAGCTCAATGGTCCGGCCATCGACCTGCCTGAGCAGGTCGGCCGGGTCGCGCGCGGTGAGATCAATGACGTTGGCCTGCAGCGCGGCGTTGGCGGAGAGGGTGGCGGCATCGCGGACCGCCTTCTCGGCCCAGTCGGCATTGCGGCCACGCAATTCGGCGAGGCTGCGGATGAAGGCAACGGCATCATTCGTCACCTTCGCCGTCATGGCATCCTTGGTTTCGGACGGATGGCCGCCGTCCTTCTGGTCCTTGCCGCCCTTGTCCGGAGTGCTGCCCGGCAGCCCCGGTATCGGGCCGCCGATCTGCACCGGCGTCGCGGCGCCGATATTGGTGCCGGGCGCCATGGCCGCGAGATGGGTCGCATAGAGGATATAGGTCCCGGCGCTCGCGGCATGGGCGCCGGATGGCGCAACGTAGCCGACCACGGGAACGGGCGAGGCCAGCACGTCGGCGATGATCTCACGCATGCTGGTGCTGAGGCCGCCCGGCGTATTCAAACGCAGGATAACAACCTCGGCGTGGCGCTCGGCGGCCTTGGCCAGGCCGTCCTTGACGTAGCTGGCCGCTGCCGGCCCGATTGCCCCGTCGATTGAAATGGTCAGGGCAAGATGGCTGTTGTCCGCGGCCGGACCGGGACGGATGGAGATAACCAGAGCGACCAGGACGGTCGCAACAACGAGGGCCGCCTTGAAGGTGGTGTGCACGGCAAGCACTCCCTTGCCGTGGATATGGGGCGCCGTTTCGGAACCTCAAGTTGGCGCCGTGTCACGGGCACCGTGTGCTGATCGCATTGTGCATTGCGATGGGTCATGTCGGGTCGGCAAATCTCAATGCGCGGCTGCGAGGTACTCGTCGGCAAGCTCAGCCATCGCCTGCGAGACCTCGGCCTTTGCCGACCCGTTCAATTGCACGATCGGCAGCCGCGTCGTCGGCGGCATGAATCCCAGAAGCGCCAGCGCGAACTTCAATGCGGCGGGATGCTCGCGCTCCAGCAAGGTCGCAAGCGGCACCAGCCGCTGGTGCAACTCCCGCGCCTGATACAACCGTCCCTCGCGGAAATGCCTGTGAACGGCCACGTACAGATCGGGCGCGACGTTCGTCACGACCGAGATGCAGCCATCGCCACCGGCGGCGAGCCAGGCCAGCGAGGAGGCGTCGTCGCCGGTCAGCATCCGGAATGCCGCCGGCAGGCGTGAGCGCAGGCGCGCCAGCCGGGCAACGTCACCGCTGCCGTCGCGCAAACCCACGAAGCGTGGCGATGCGGCGAGCTCGAGCAGGGTCTCGTCGGCAAGGCCCTTCACCGTGCGCGACGGAATGTCGTGCAGGATGACAGGCAGCGTGGTGGCCGCGGCGACCGCGTGGAAATGCGCCGCAGTGCCCCGTGGCATCGGCTTGTTGTAATAGGGTACGACCGACATGACGGCATCGGCGCCGCCCGCTTCCGCGGCCCGGGTGAATGTGACGGCGCGATCGGTCGCGTTCGATCCGGCGCCGGCGATGATGCGAACCCGCTTGCGCGCGACGCCGGCCGCGATCCGGACCAGCTGCGCACGTTCCGCGGGCTCCAGCGTCGCGCTTTCACCTGCGGTCTCGCCGACCACCAGCGCGGTGGCGCCGGCCGCGATCTGGCGCTCGCACAGCCGGCCGAACGCCTCCGCGTCGATCTCGCTCCGATGGTTGAAGGGGGTCGGAAGATCGGGGATGAAGCCCGACAGCCATCCGGCCGTGTCGGCTTTCGCAGCCGTTTGCCAGGTCATGGGTGGCTCACGCCACGCGGATTGCGGGGAAGCTCGCGGTCTCGCCGCGCATATCGAGCTCGATCTCACGCGACAGCTCGACGATCATTTCAGGATGCTGGCCGTTCTCGAACAGCGCGTATTTGACGGCCTGGGCGCGGTTGACGAACAGGCCGCCATAGAGGCCGTTCTGTTGCTGGGCGACCCACTGGCCGTGATGGTTGCGGCCGATGAAGACGACGGTGGACGCGGCGCTACACGAGGGAGGTTCGACGAGTTTCACGGTGGTGGTCCTTCTTTTTGTTTCTGACGCGTTTTCCTCACGCGAACCGCGTATCCGTCTCGCTCGAAAACGCTTCAGTCACGGTCACGCGATCAATGTCTGATTTGCGGGATATGAAATCGAGCGCGTGCGAGCAGCGACTTCATAGGAGCGGCATAGGATTTGTGAGGATGGTCTAGAGGCGCTGGACGATGCCGGTGCCGAGCGCGCACAGCGCGACATAGGCGGTCATCTCGTCCCAGTGATTGAGGTTTGCGGCAAACGGCATTTCGCGCTTGGCGATCCCGGCGAAGGCGCAGATCACGGCCGACATCCACAACAGCGTGACGAGGCCCTTGCCGAAGCCGGCGCCGGCGAACACGGCAAAGCCGATCATGATGGCAAGCCGGAAGCCGAAGCGGACCATGACCTGGACCGACTGCAGCTGCCGCGGCAGTTGTTTGGTGTCCACGGCCGCGCCGCCGTCAGCCGATATTGTCGACGAACAGCGGCTCGTACAGCGCGCGCGTGTCGCGACGGACGGTCGGCACGCTGGTTCGGCTATCGGGCGTCGAGATGCGCTGCGCCTCCACGAAGGCGCTGAGGATCGCGAGTGCAAGATCGGTGTGGTGGGTCTCGATCGACTGGTCGAGCCAGTCCGGCAGCTCGCGTTCGCGCGACAACGCACAGTGCCACTCGCCCTCGTCATAGACCAGGCGGCGGATCTGCCATTGCGGCAGTTCCAGATCGAGCAGCGCGATCGCGGCGTCGGTCCAGGCGCCCGACTGGATCAGCCGCTCGACCCGGCGGGTCTTGCCGCTCTCTCCGACCGAGGGAAAGCGCCGGCAGGTCTGGCTGATGATGTCGGCCATGAATTCGGCTGTCACCGCATAGGCGTCGCGCAGCCGTTCGCCGAGATCGATGGAGGTGTTCTGGGAAAGCACTGACATGGCGTCATCTCGTCTTGCGCGGCCCAGGGTATTGGCCGCAAGCCAAAAATGGCCGGACCGCCATTTGAAAACGAGATGAGGCGGGGGACGGAGATATAGGGATTCCATAAAGACCAAGCTGTCGTCCTGGCGAAAGCCAGGACCTGAGTTCACAAACGAAGTGCAACACTTCCTTGAGGAGGTGTTGCCATGGGGCGGACTTACAAGCAGCTCTCTCTGGACGACCGATGCGAGATTGCCTGCCTATCGGCCAATGGCAGCTCGGTCCGGCAAATCGCGGCAGCTCTGGATCGCTCGCCATCAACGATCTCTCGGGAACTGAGGCGCAATCGGGGGAGCCAGGTCGGCTACAAGCCGAGCTATGCCCAGCACCAGATGCGAGCGCGGCGCTGGACGGGCGGACGCCTCGAACGGGAGCCCGGCCTGCGCCGGGACGACGGCTGCGCAGCTCGTGGCACTTATAGGATTCCTATAACGTCCTTATTCGCCACCTCTCGAAAACCTATGCCCCGGATGGCACCTCACGGCCATCCGGCGCGGAGCCCTTATACGGTCGTCCCGCGCCTCTCGGATGCATAGGAGTCTCACATGATGGACATTCTCATGGCGGCGCTTGCGATCGGCTTCTTCGCGGCCGGCATCGGCTACGCCTACGCCTGCGAACGGCTGTAACGGAGGCGACGATGATCTTCGATTACTCGCTCGCCGGCCTCGTCTCGCTCGGCCTGCTGTTCTACCTCACTTACGCATTGCTGCGGCCCGAACGCTTCTAGGCGGCCCGCGATGTCAGCGCTTTGCACAATTCTGTTAGCCGACGCGATGTTGACCGGGCTGTTGCTCGGCTTGTTCGCGTCGATGCTGCGCTTCGCTCCTATTCGAAAGGTTTGACGCAATGACCGTCATCGGCTGGATTCAAATTATTCTGTTCTGCGCGATCGTTGCCGCGCTGGTCAAACCGCTCGGCTGGTACATGACCCGCGTGTTCAACGGCGAGCGCACCTTCCTGTCGCCCGTGCTGCGCCCGGTCGAGCGCGGCATCTACTGGGTCGGCGGCGTCGACGAGCGGCGCGAGCAGCACTGGCTGACCTATACGGTCGCCATGCTGCTGTTCCATGTCGGCGGCTTCGCCATCATCTACGGCCTGATGCGGCTACAGGCGGTGCTGCCGTTCAACCCGGCCGGACAGTCGGCGGTCGCTGAGGACCTCTCCTTCAACACCGCGATCTCCTTCATCACCAACACCAACTGGCAGAACTACGGCGGCGAGAGCACGCTGTCCTATCTGGTCCAGATGGTCGGCCTGACCCATCAGAATTTCCTGTCGGCGGCGACCGGCATCGCGCTGGCGATGGCGCTGATCCGCGGTTTCACCCGCTCGTCGATGCGCACCGTCGGCAATTTCTGGGTCGATGTCACGCGCTGCACGCTTTACGTGCTGCTGCCGATCTGCGTCGTCTACGCGCTGTTCCTGGTCTGGCAGGGCATGCCGCAGACGCTTCATCCCTATGTCGACGCCACCACGCTGGAGGGCGGCAAGCAGACCATCGCGCTCGGACCGGTGGCCTCGCAGGTTGCGATCAAGATGCTCGGCACCAACGGCGGCGGCTTCTTCAACGCCAACGCCGCGCATCCGTTCGAGAATCCGACTGCGCTGTCGAACCTCGTGCAGATGGTCTCGATCTTCGCACTCGGCGCCGCCATGACCAACGTGTTCGGCCGCATGGTCGGCAACGAGCGCCAGGGCTGGGCGATCTTCGCCGTGATGGGTATCCTGTTCGTCGCCGGCGTCACCGTCACCTACTGGGCGGAAGCCAACGGCACCTCGGCGCTGCACGCGCTCGGTCTCACCGGCGGCAACATGGAGGGCAAGGAGGTCCGCTTCGGCATCGTCGCGTCCTCGCTGTTCGCCGTCGTCACGACTGCCGCCTCCTGCGGCGCGGTCAATGCCATGCATGACAGCTTCACGGCGCTCGGCGGCATGATCCCGCTGATCAACATGCAGCTCGGCGAGGTCATCATCGGCGGCGTCGGCGCCGGCTTCTACGGCATGTTGCTGTTCGTCGTGCTGGCGATCTTCGTCGCCGGCCTGATGGTCGGCCGCACTCCGGAATATGTCGGCAAGAAGATCGAGGCGCGCGAGGTCAAGATGGCGATGCTCGCGATCCTGGTGCTGCCGCTGATGTATCTCGGCTGGACCGCGGTCGGCGTGGTACTGCCGTCGGCGGTGGCCTCGATGGCGAACTCCGGCCCGCACGGCTTCACCGAGGTGCTGTACGCGTTCACCTCGGCGACCGGCAACAACGGCTCGGCCTTCGCGGGCCTCACCGGCAACACCCTGTTCTACAATCTGACGCTCGCCTCCGCGATGTTCGTCGGCCGCTTCTTCATGATCGTGCCGGCGATGGCCATTGCAGGTTCGCTGGTCGAGAAGAAGTCGATCCCGGCCTCGGCGGGCACCTTCCCGACCACCGGCGGGTTGTTCGTCGGCCTCGTCATCGGCGTGATCCTGATCATCGGCGGTCTCACCTTCTTCCCGGCGCTGGCGCTCGGGCCGATCGTCGAGCACCTCGCCATGAACGCCAACACCCTGTTCTGATCGAATTGTCCGGAGTGACAACCATGGAAACCACAAGACTGCAAAAGCAGGTGACGGCGTCGACCATGTTCGACCCGAAGATCCTGGTGCCGGCGATCCGCTCGGCCTTCGTCAAGCTCGACCCCCGGCTGATGGCGAAGAACCCCGTGATGTTCGTGGTCGAGGTCGTGGCCGCGTTGACCACGGTGATCTTCGTCCGCGACCTCGTCACCGGCAGCGCCAATCTAGGCTTCACCTTCCAGATCATCCTCTGGCTCTGGTTCACGGTGCTGTTCGCCAACTTCGCCGAGGCCGTCGCCGAAGGCCGCGGCAAGGCGCAGGCGGAATCGCTGAAGAAGACCCGCACCGAGAGCCAGGCCAAGCTGCTCACCGGCACCGACCGGACCTATCGCATGGTTCCCGGCACCTCGCTGAAGGTCGGCGACGTCGTGCTGGTCGAGGCCGGCGACAACATCCCGTCCGACGGCGAGGTGATCGAAGGCGTGGCCTCGGTCAATGAAGCCGCGATCACGGGTGAATCCGCGCCCGTGATCCGCGAGTCCGGCGGCGACCGTTCCGCGGTCACCGGCGGCACCCAGGTGCTGTCGGACTGGATCCGTGTCCGCATCACCGCAGCCCAGGGCTCGACCTTCATCGACCGCATGATCAAGCTGGTGGAGGGCGCCGAGCGGCAGAAGACGCCGAACGAGATCGCGCTCAACATCCTGCTGGCCGGCCTCACCATCATCTTCGTGTTCGCGACGGTGACGATCCCGAGCTATGCGGCCTATGCCGGCGGCTCGATCTCGGTCGTGGTGCTGGTGGCGCTGTTCGTGACGCTGATCCCGACCACGATCGGCGCGCTTCTGTCGGCGATCGGCATCGCCGGCATGGACCGCCTGGTGCGCTTCAACGTGCTGGCGATGTCCGGCCGCGCGGTGGAGGCTGCCGGCGACGTCGATACGCTGCTGCTGGACAAGACCGGCACCATCACGCTCGGCAACCGCCAGGCGACCGCATTCCGTCCGATCCGCGGCGTCGCCGAGCAGGACCTCGCCGACGCGGCGCAGCTTGCCTCGCTGGCCGACGAAACGCCGGAAGGCCGCTCGATCGTGGTGCTCGCCAAGGAGAAATACGGCATCCGCGGCCGTGACATGCATGAGCTTGCCGCGACCTTCGTGCCGTTCACCGCGCAGACCCGCATGAGCGGCATCGATGCAGGCACGTCGTCGGTCCGCAAGGGCGCGGTGGACGCGATCCTGGCCTATGTCGACGGCGGCTCGCCCCGCACCGTCGCCTCGGGCAACACCGTCCGCGCGGTCGCGGCGACGATGAGCGCCGAAGCGCGCGAGATCCAATCGATCGCCGACGAGATCGCCAAGGCCGGCGGCACGCCGCTGGCCGTCGCCAAGGACGGCAAGCTGCTCGGCGTCGTGCATCTCAAGGACATCGTCAAGGGCGGCATCCGCGAGCGCTTTGCCGAATTGCGCCGCATGGGCATCCGCACCGTGATGATCACCGGCGACAATCCGATGACCGCCGCGGCGATCGCGGCCGAGGCCGGTGTCGACGACTTCCTGGCGCAGGCAACCCCCGAGGACAAGCTCAAGCTGATCCGCGACGAGCAGTCCAAGGGCAAACTGGTCGCGATGTGCGGCGACGGCACCAACGATGCGCCGGCGCTCGCTCAGGCCGATGTCGGCGTCGCCATGAACACCGGCACGCAGGCCGCCCGCGAGGCCGGCAACATGGTCGACCTCGATTCCAACCCGACCAAGCTGATCGAGGTGGTCGAGATCGGCAAGCAGCTGCTGATGACCCGCGGCGCGCTGACCACGTTCTCGATCGCCAACGACGTCGCGAAGTATTTTGCGATCATCCCGGCGATGTTCCTCGCGTTCTATCCGCAGCTTCAGGTGCTGAACGTGATGCACCTGGCGAGCCCGCAGAGCGCGATCCTGTCGGCGATCATCTTCAACGCGCTGATCATCATCGCGCTGATTCCCTTAGCGCTGAAGGGCGTCAAGTATCGCGCGGTCGGTGCCGGCGCGCTGCTCGGCCGCAACCTGATGATCTATGGCTTGGGGGGCATCATCATCCCGTTCATCGGCATCAAGGCGATCGACCTCGTCGTCGCCGCCTTGGGCCTGGCTTAACCACAACGTCATTGCGAGGAGCGAAGCGACGAAGCAACCCATCCATCCGTTATGCCGATCCATGGATTGCTTCGCTTCGCTCGCAATGACGAAGGAGATTTAGGAGACCTGTCATGTTGAAAGAAATCCGCCCCGCCATCCTCGTGCTGGTCCTGCTGACCGCGATCACGGGCCTTGCCTATCCTCTCGCCATCACCGGCATCGCCGGCGTCATCTTCCCGCGGCAGGCGCAAGGCAGCCTGATCGAGCAGGATGGCAAGGTGATCGGCTCCGCCCTGATCGGGCAGGAGTTCAAGGAGGACAAATATTTCCATGGCCGGCCGTCGGCGACGGTCGCGCCCGATCCGAACGATTCCACGAAGACCGTGCCGTCGCCCTACAACGCGGCCAATTCCGGCGGCTCCAACCTCGGCCCGACCAGCAAAGCGCTGAACGACCGGGTCAAGGAGGATGTCGAGAAGCTGAAGGCGGAGAACCCGTCCGCCAGCGTGCCGGTCGATCTTGTGACCACGTCGGGCAGCGGGCTCGATCCGGACATCTCGCCGGACGCCGCGCTGTTCCAGGTGCCGCGGGTCGCCAAGGCGCGCAGCATGTCCGAGGACGCGGTGCGCGAGCTGGTGACGCAGAACACGCAGGGCCGCTTCGCCGGCGTGATCGGCGAGCCCCGTGTTAACGTTCTTGCGCTCAACCTGGCGCTCGACGCGGCAAAGCCGAAATAGGGGAGTAGGCTGCCCCTCGCAGGATGACTATATTGCGGTATGGCCAATCAGCGCGACCCTGATAAACGACCCTCGCCGGATGCGCTGCTGGAGGCGGCGCGTCGGGAGACCGATCGATCGGGGCGGCTGAAGATATTCATCGGCGCCGCCCCCGGCGTCGGCAAGACCTACGAGATGCTCTCGAGCGCTCACGCCCGCCTCAAGGCGGGCGTCGACGTCGTGGTCGGCGTCGTCGAAACCCACGGCCGGGTCGAGACCGAGACGCTGCTCAGGGGTCTCGAGGTGCTGCCGCGGAAGCGGCTGACCTATCGCGACCAGACGCTCGAAGAGATGGACCTCGATGCATTGATCGCGCGGCGGCCGCAGCTCGCGCTGGTCGACGAACTCGCCCATACCAACGCGCCGGGCAGCCGGCATCCCAAGCGCTATCTCGACGTCGAGGAGCTGCTGTCGCACGGCATCGACGTCTATACCGCGATCAACATCCAGCACATCGAGAGCCTCAACGACGTCGTCGCGCAGATCACCCATGTGCGGGTGCGCGAGACGGTGCCGGACTCGGTGGTCGATCGTGCCGATGCGATCGAGCTGATCGACCTGACGCCCGACGATCTGATCCAGCGGCTGAAGGAGGGCAAGGTCTACGTGCCCAAGCAGGCCGAGCGGGCGCTGGAACACTACTTCTCGCCCGGCAATCTGACCGCGCTGCGCGAGCTGGCGCTGCGCCGCACCGCCGAGCGGGTCGACGAGCAGCTGCTCAATCACATGCAGGCCAATGCGATTGCCGGCCCCTGGGCCGCCGGCGAGCGCATCCTCGTGTGCCTGAGCGAGGATCCGCGCGCAGCCGGCCTCGTGCGCTACACCAAGCGTCTCGCCGACCGGCTGCATGCGCAATGGACCGCGGTCAGCATCGAGACGCGGCGCAGCCTGCAACTTTCCGACGAGCAGCGCGATCGGCTGGCCGACACCATGCGGCTCGCGGAATCGCTCGGCGGCGAGGCGCTGACGCTGCCAGGCGTCGGCCGCCGCATCGCCGACGACATCATCAATTTCGCCCAGGCCAACAACGTCACCCAGATCATCATCGGCAAGTCGACGCGCTCGCGCTGGTTCGAGCTGACGCATGGATCCGTGGTGCACGATCTGGTGCGCCGCGCCGGCAATATCAGCGTCAACGTGATCGCCGGCGACGAGCTGCCGGTCGGCAAGGCGGCGGTGCAGACCGCGCAGCGGCAGGAGCCGTTCAATCCGCGGCCCTATCTGATGGCGCTGCTGCTGGCGGCGCTCGGGCTCGGCGCGGCCAAGCTGATCCAGCCGTTCTTCGGCATCGAGAATGTCGACCTGGTCTTCCTCACCGCCGTGGTCGGCGCCGCGGCGCGCTACGGCCTCGGGCCGTCGTTGCTGGCGAGCGTCGCGGCCTCGCTGTGCTACAATTTCTTCTTCCTGCCGCCGGTCTATACCTTCACCATCACTGACCCGACCAATGTCGCGGCGTTCTTCTTCTTCATGCTGATCGCGCTGCTGGTCTCCAACGTCGCGGCGCGGGTGCGCACCCAGGCTGACACCGCGATCAGCCGCGTCCGCACCACCGAATCGCTCTACGCCTTCAGCCGCAAGCTTGCCGGCACCGCGACACTGGACGACGTGCTGTGGGCGACCGCCTACCAGATCGCGCTGATGCTCAAGGTGCGCGTGGTGCTGCTGCTGCCGGAGGACGGCATGCTGACCGTCAAGAGCGGCTATCCGCCGGAGGATCAGCTCGATCAGGCCGATCTCGCCGCCGCCAACTGGGCCTGGGGCAATGACCGCCCGGCCGGCCGCGGCTCCGACACGCTGCCGGGCGGAAAGCGGCTGTTCCTGCCGATGCGCACCGGCCGCGGCCCGATCGGGGTGATCGGCATCGACGACGACCGCACCGGGCCCTTGCTGACGCCGGACCAGCGCCGGCTGCTCGATGCGCTGGTCGATCAGGGCGCGCTGGCGATCGAGCGCGTGCTGCTGGTCGAGGACATGGATCGCGTCAAGCGCACGGTGGAATCCGACCGGCTGCGCGGCGCGCTCCTGACCTCGATCTCGCACGATCTCAAGACGCCGCTGGCCTCGGTGCTCGGCTCGGCCTCGGCGCTGCGCGACCTCGGCGCCAACCTGAGCGATGCGCAGAAGCACGATCTGCTCGCCACCGTGATCGACGAGTCCGAGCGGCTGAATCGGTTCATTGCCAATCTGCTCGACATGACCAAGCTGGAATCCGGCGCGATCGTGCCGAACACGGCGCGCCATGATGTCGGCGAGATCGTCGGCAGCGCGCTGCGGCGGGCGAGCAAGATCCTGGTGCATCACCGGGTGTCGCTGGAGCTCGCGGCTGATCTGCCGATGCTGGAGCTCGACGCCGTGCTGTTCGAGCAGGTGCTGTTCAACCTGCTCGACAACGCTGCCAAATACGCCCCGTCGGACACCACGATCTCGATCCGCGGCGCCCGCGACCGCGACACGATCGCACTGCAGATCCTCGACGAAGGCAACGGGATTCCCGCGGCCGAGCTCGAAAGCGTGTTCGACAAATTCTATCGCGCCGAGAAGGGCGACCATGTCCGCCCCGGCACCGGCCTCGGGCTTGCGATCTCGCGCGGCTTCGTCGAGGCGATGCGCGGCACGATCGCGGCGGCCAACCGCGCCGACCGCAGCGGCGCCGTTATTACGATCCGCCTGCCGATCCCCGCCGACACCAACGCGCTGGACACTGCTGCATGAACGCCACGCCGATCAAGGTCCTGGTCATCGACGACGAGCCGCCGATCCGCAAGCTGCTGCGGATGGGGCTGAGCACGCAGGGCTACGACATTCTCGAGGCATCCAACGGCAAGCTGGCGCTGGAGATGCTGGCCGAGGGGCCGGCGCTGATCATCCTCGACCTCGGATTGCCCGACATCCAGGGCCACGATCTCTTGCGCATGATCCGTGGCCGCAACGAGAGCGTGCCGATCGTGGTGCTGTCGAGCCGCGGCGACGAGGCCGGCAAGGTGCAGGCGCTCGACCTCGGCGCCGACGACTATCTGACCAAGCCGTTCGGCATGGACGAATTGCTGGCGCGGCTGCGCGCGGCGCTGCGGCACCAGTTGCAGGTGCAGGGTGAGCGGCCGGTGTTTCGCTCCGGCGATCTTTCAGTCGATCTGGTGCGCCGGATCGTCAAGGTCGGCGACAGGGAGATCAAGCTGTCGCCGAAGGAATACGACCTGTTGCGCGTGCTGGTGCAGCATGCCGGCAAGGTGCTGACCCACCGCTTCCTCTTGAAGGAATTGTGGGACGAGCTGACCGACGCGCAATATCTGCGCGTCTATGTGCGCCAGCTACGCCAGAAGATCGAGGCCGACCCGGAGCGTCCGCAATTCGTGCTGACCGAGACCGGCATCGGCTATCGGCTGCGCGCGGCGGACTAACATGTAGCCCGGATGAGCGAAGCGATATCCGGGGCACCTCCCGCATGTCGCTGCGCTCATGCGGGCTACGTTGGTGCCGTCGCCCGACGACACCAAACGGAACTTTCGCTGCCATCGAGGCTTGTTTTCCGTTAGCGGGAGACAAGCCATGGCAAGGAAATATTCGCGGAAGGCATCGGGCGATGTCGAGCGTGCGATGAAGAAACGCAAGGCCGGCACGCTGCGCAGCGGCCGTTCCAAGAAGAAGGTGAAGAGCCGCAAGCAGGCGATCGCGATCGGCTTGTCCGAGGCGCGCGCCAAGGGCAGGAAAGTGCCGAAGAAGTCGTCGAAGAAGACGGCGAAGAAGCGGAAGACGACCAAGAAGCGGAAGAGCTCGAAGAAGAAGTAGGGCAAGCTGCCTGCTTTCGTCATGGCCGGGCTTGACCCGGCCATCCACGTCGTTCTGACCAAGTCGATGGATGCCCGGGTCAAGCCCGGGCATGACGAGTGGAATTTGCCTCACCCCGCCTGGCGTCGCCGCGCGCTTGAGCGGTGCGCCTTCTTGGCGGCGCGGCGATGCGCGGTCGGGCGGCGCGCGGTGGAGCGCGAGCGCCTTGCGCCGCTCTTGCCGCCCTTGAGGCTCTGCTGCAGCGCGTCCATCAGGCTCACGACGTTGCTTGGCTTCTCCGCGCGCTCGGCGGCCTTGATCGGCTTGCCGGCTGCCTTGCGGCGGACCAGGGCCTTCAGCGCGGTCTCATACTCGTCCTTGAATTTCGACGGATCGAAATGCGCGGCCTTGCTGTCGAGGATATGGCCGGCGAGCTCGATCATGTCCTTCGTGACCTTCGGGCTCTTGATGTCGTCGAAATAATCGTCGGCATCGCGCAGCTCGTAGGGGTAGCGCAAGGTGGTGCCGAGCATGCCCTTGTCGAGCGGCTCGATCGCTATCACATGCTCGCGGTTGGTCAGCACGATCCGCGCCAGCGCGACGCGGTCCTGATCCTTCATGGCGTCGCGGATCACCGCGAACGCGTCGACGCCGGCCTTGCCGTCGGGCCTGATGTAGTAGGGGTGGTCGAGATAGCGCTTGTCGATCTCGCCCTCGGGCACGAAGCTGTCGATGTCGATGGTATGGTTGCTCTCGATCTGCACCGCTTCGAGCTCGTCCTTCTCGATCTCGACATATTTGCCCTTGCTGACCTCGTAGCCGCGGCCCTTCTGATCGCCCTCGACAACGTCGCCGGTCTCGGTATCGACCATCTGCTGCTTCAGCCGGTTGCCGGTCTCCCGGTTGATCATGTGGAAGCGGGTCTTCTCGACCGCGGTCGAAGCCGGGTAGAGCGCCACCGGGCATGACACCAGCGAGAGCTTGAGCGTGCCTTTCCAGTGGGCGCGGGGAGCGGCCATGATCGCCTCCAAACAGCTTGAGTTTGGAACTTGAACGGATACCGTGGGTTTTGGTTCCTGATGGCCGCACGGAGGCGGCGGCCGTCGTTTGCGCCGAGGGTTTGCCGAGGTTTGTTGTGTCGCTGAGAAACCTGTCCACCTATCGCAAGAAGCGCGACTTCGAGAAGACCAACGAGCCGTCGGGCGACGTCAAGGTCGCACCCAGCAAGCAGCGGCGCTTCGTCATCCAGAAGCACGACGCGACGCGGTTGCATTACGATCTGCGGCTCGAATTCGACGGCGTCTTCAAGTCCTGGGCGGTGACGCGCGGGCCCTCTCTCGATCCGCATGACAAGCGGCTGGCGGTGGAGGTCGAGGATCATCCGCTCGACTATGGCGATTTCGAAGGCACCATTCCCGAAGGCCAGTACGGCGGCGGCACCGTGCAGCTGTGGGATCGCGGCACCTGGGAATCGGACGATCCCGAGCGCGGCTTCAAGAAGGGCGACCTGAAGTTCACGCTTGAGGGCGACAAGCTGCACGGCAGCTGGGTGCTGGTGCGGATGAAGGGCGACCGCTTTGGCGGCAAGCGCACCAACTGGCTCCTGATCAAGCACCGCGACGAATATGCCGTTGACGGCAACGGCGAGGAGATCCTCGACGAGGACCGTTCGGTCGCCTCCGGACGCTCGATGGCGCAGATCGCGGCCGGCAAGGGCCGGGCGCCGAAGCCGTTCATGCTGGCCAAGGGCAACGGCAAGGCCAAAGCGGACGCGGTCTGGCAGTCCAACCATGGCATGGCTGCGGACGCGCGCGCCAGGACCAAGGCGCCGGCGCCCAAGGAGCGGCTGAAAGTGGCGCGGCAGGCGAAACCGAAGCAGGTATCGGAGATGCCCGATTTCGTCGCGCCGCAGCTCTGCGCCGCGGTGGAGTCTCCACCCAACGGAACGGGCTGGTGCCACGAGATCAAGTTCGACGGCTACCGCGTACAGTTGCGTGTCGAAGACGGCGAGGCCGTGCTGAAGACGCGCAAGGGGCTCGACTGGACCGCCAAGTTCGGCGCGATCGTAAAGGAGGCGGAGAAGCTGCCCGACGCGCTGATCGATGGCGAGATCGTCGCGCTCGACAAGAACGGCACGCCGCATTTTTCGACGCTGCAGGCCGCGCTCTCCGACGGCAAGACGGATCGGCTGATCTTCTACGCGTTCGACCTGCTGTTCGCCGGCACTGAGGACCTGCGCCCGCTGCCGCTCGCCGAGCGCAAGACGCGGCTGAAGCAATTGCTCGCGGCGCGCAAGGGCAAGAACCACCTGATCCGCTATGTCGAACATTTCGAGCAGCGCGGCGAGGCGGTGCTGGAATCCGCGCGCAAGCTCGGCCTCGAAGGCATCGTCTCCAAACGGCTCGACGGCGCCTACCTTTCCAGTCGCTCCGACGACTGGACCAAGGCAAAAATCCGCGCCGGCCATGAGGTGGTGCTCGGCGGCTGGAAGACCACCAATGGCAAATTTCGCTCGCTGATGGCGGGCGTCTATCGCGGCGATCATCTGGCGTTTGTCGGCATCGTCGGCACCGGCTTCGGCCAGGACACGGTCCGCCGCATCATGCCGGCACTGAAGGCGGCGGAGGCGGACAAGAACCCGTTCGGCGGCAAGGACGCGCCGAAGAAGACCCGCGACGTGCACTGGCTCAAGCCGGAGCTGGTCGCCGAGATCGAGTTTGCCGGCTGGACCGACGCCGGCAATATCCGCCAGGCCGCCTTCAAGGGCCTGCGCCAGGACAAGCCGGCGCACGAGGTCGAGGCCGAGCGGCCGGTTGTAACCAAAGTGGTGAAGCCGATGGCCAAGGGCGTGGCGAAGAAGGGCACCGGGAAGGCGTCCAGCGAGGTGATGGGTGTCGTCATCTCGCACCCGGACAAGGCGCTGTGGCCCGATGCGGGCGATGGCGAGCCGGTGACCAAGCTCGACCTCGCGAACTATTTCGAGGCGGTCGGCGAATGGATGATCTCCTATCTCAAGGGCCGGCCGTGCTCGATCGTGCGTGCGCCCGACGGCATCAAGGGCGAGACCTTCTTCCAGCGTCATGCGATGGCCGGCACATCAAAACTGCTCAAGCTTGCGAAGGTCTCGGGCGACCGTAAACCCTATTTGCAGATCGACCGGATCGAGGGCCTGGCAGCAGTCGCGCAGCTCGGCGGTCTCGAGCTGCATCCCTGGAATTGCGCGCCCGATGCCTATGACACGTCGGGCCGGCTGGTGTTCGATCTCGATCCCGCGCCCGATGTTGCATTCACCGACGTGATCGACGCCGCCAAGGACATGCGGCAACGGCTGACCGCGGTCGGCCTCGAAAGCTTCTGCAAGACCACCGGCGGCAAAGGTCTGCACGTCGTCACACCGCTGCTCGCAGGCAGCAGGGACAAGGTGACGTGGAAGGAGGCCAAGGCGTTCGCGCAGGCGGTCTGCCAGTGGATGGCGCAGGACGATCCCGAGCGCTATCTGATCAACATGTCCAAGGCCAAGCGCACGGGAAAGATCTTCCTCGACTATTTGCGCAACGACAGGATGTCGACGGCGGTCGCGGTGTTGTCGCCGCGGGCGCGGCCGGGGGCGACGGTGTCGATGCCGCTGACCTGGCCGCAACTGCGCGGTGATCTCGATCCGAAGAAATTCACGCTGCGCACCGTGCCGGCTTTGCTCGCGAAGACGAAGGCTTGGGATGGCTACGAGGACGCGGCCTCGTCGATCAAGTCGGCGATGAAGAAGCTCGCGGCCAAGTAAGCGCCGTCCAACGAAGCACCACCCGCTTTCGCGGGTGATGCTGGTCGTCGATATCGGCAGGACGCAACGCTACCAAGGGCTACAGTCGTCCCATCAGGAGCAGGATCAGCAGAATCACGACGACCAGGCCGAGCCCGCCGCCGCCGTAATAGCCGGTACCGTAAAACGGTCCGCCGCCGATGCCGCTGAAGCCGCCAAGCAGCGCAATGACCAGGATGATGAGAATGATCGTTCCAATTGACATCTAGCGTCTCCTCAGCCCCGCGGGCCCGTCTCGTTTCTGCCCTTCGGGAAGGAAAACAACCCGTAACTGTGAAGGTTCCGGAGTTGGCGCTGCGATAAACCTGTGTGGTTCTTCCGTTTGCCTTGGAACAGAACTACATCAACCAAATCCATGGAGGAGTGCATCGCAATGTCGGCGCCGCTGATCGTTTCGATACCCCATAGCCTCGGCCGCGACGAGGCGATGCGCCGCTTGAAAACGGGCCTGTCGCGCGCGACGGCGAACCTGCCGGTCATGAGCGTCGACGAGGAGCGCTGGGACGACAACCGGATGAGCTTTCGCGTCCGGGCGCTGGGGCAGGTCGCAGCCGGGCATGTCGATGTCGAGGAGTCCCATGTGCGGGTCGAGGTGACGCTGCCGTGGCTGCTGCAACGGTTCGCCGAGGTCGCGCAGGCGGCGATCCGCAAGCGCGGGCAATTGCTGCTGACCAAGCGCTGACGCAGGACGTCAGGCGTGCGAGCGGGCCGGCCTTGCGGTGCGTTTCGTCCCCGCGACCTTTGTCTTGAGCACGGCAACCGGCAGATTGCCGAACAGTTCCGGGAGCTGAATCCGGGTTGCGCCATCCCTGAGCGCATATCCCGTCACGTCGATTTCACCTTCAAAAGCCTCGGGGCGCGGCCAGCTGCGGCCGCCCTGCGTGAACGGGGCGAATGACCTTGCCACCGCAACGATGGCCGCCTCGCGGCCATGGCGCCGCGCGAAGGCAATGACGTGATCGCGGTGCGGGCCGCTGACCGCGAGCGGCATGTAGTCGCCGCTGGTGAACACATCGGCCAGCTCGTTGCGGAGCCGTAGCAGATGCCGCGTCCATGCGAATTTGAGACGGCCGTCGCGCCAGTTTTGCGCCAGCGCATCCCAATCCGGCATCTCCAGCGCGGCGAGCATTCCTGCCCGTTCGGTAAAGTCGACCGGGCGGCGGTTGTCCGGATCGACCAGCGAAAGATCCCAGCTTTCGGTACCCTGGTAGAAATCCGGCACGCCCGGCATGGTTGCCTTCAGCGTGATCTGGCCGAGCGAATTCAGCGCGCCGATCAACGCGGTCCGTTGCGCCAGCGTCCCCAGCGCATCGAGGAATTCCGGCGAGGTCTTGCGATCGAGGATCCGCTCGATGAAGGCTTTCACGCCGGCCTCGTAAGGCTGGTGCGGATTGAGCCAGCTGGTTTCCTGCTTGCCCTCGCGCGCTGCCTTTAGCGCGTAGGCCTGGATGCGGGCGGCGAGCGACGTATCATCGGGATCCCAGGCGCCGAGCAGGGCCTGATACAGCATGTATTCGAACGTCGCCGATGGCGCGCGCATCTCGCCGTCGAGCACGAGATGCGGCGCATTCAGCACTTTCCAGCGCGCCACCGCGCTGGTCCACTCGCCAGGGATTTCCGCAAGCGCCATGATGCGGGTGCGGGCGTCCTCGCCGCGCTTGGTGTCGTGGGTCGCGGTCGCCGTCATGCCGTGCGGCCATTCGCGGGCGCGGGCCTGCATCATGGCGTGAAAGGCCTCCGCTGCGATCGCACCCGCCGCCGGATCGCCGCCAACCTCGTTGAGCGCCAGCAGCCGGTGATAGCGATAGAAGGCGGTATCCTCCAGCGACTTCGCCATCATCGGCCCGGTGAATTGCTGCACCTTCAGCGCGAAGCGTCGCACCCGCGGCGCGCCATGCGGCGGCCGGCCGGGCTGCAAAAGGTCCATGGTCAAGGCATCGCGCAGGAAATCGAAGATACCCTCGTCGGCGGCGAACCAGTCGGCGCGAGCGCGCTCGATGGTCTCGCTGATCAGCGTGCGGTCATGCGCGGCGGGGCCGGAGGCGGTCAGATAGGTCCGATAGACCGGAAAGTGCAGCACATAGAGCTCGAGCGCCTGCCGCAGACTGTCGCCGGAGAAGTCGCGGGTCGAGTAGTGTCCGCTGGCAATGCGCGCAAGCAGCCGCGCCAGCACGGTGAATTCGCTGGTGAGTAGCGTCTCCAGCACGCGTTGCTTGGCCTCGCGCAACACTGGCGTCAGGTTCGGCGACTGGTTGCTGATCTGGCGCCAGATCTCGTTCAGTGGATCGAGGCCGCGACCGTCGACCAGTGCCTGGCTGATCGTGTTCATCCATTCATAGCCGGTGGTGCCGTGAACGCCGCTGAATCTCGGCAGCTTCTCGTGCTCGCCGAGGATCTTCTCGATCACCATGTAGAACGGCCCGGCCTTCGCGCCCTGCGCGGAGCGGATCAGGCGGCGCAGCCGCTGGAAGTATTGCGCGGGATCGCGCAGGCCGTCGATATGGTCGAGCCGCAGGCCCTGCAGCCGGTCTTCGGCGATCAGCCGCTTCACGAGGCTGTGGCTCGCCTCGAAGGTCGCGGCGTCCTCGACCCTGAGGCCGGCCAGCGTGTTGACGTCGAAGAAGCGGCGATAGTTGATGTCGCTGGACGCCAGCCGCCAGTGGCCGAGCTTGTAGTGCTGGCGTTCCAGCAAATGATGCAGGGCCAGCGTCTGGGTCGGGCGGTCCTCGCCGGCGCGATAGGCATCGAGGCCGCGTGCGATGATGTCGGCGCCGCCCTCGATCGCCTTGATCGCCGCCTTCAGCGCCGGCGCTTCGACGCGGTTGGGGCGACGCAGCGCCCGGTATTGCGCGGCGAGCTCGAGCATCGCGCGTCCGGTCGGGCTGTCTTCGGCCGCGGCCTCGCGGACGATGGTGCGCAGCACCTCGCCATAGCGCTCCGGCGCGATCGGCAGGCGGTGCTCGAAATACCAGGCCGAGAAGCTGCCCTCGTTCGCGTCATAGCGCAGCTCGATGTCGCCGCGCTCCAGCGCCTGGCCATAGGACGAACCGAGGATCGGCAGCAGCACGCCGCCGCGCGCGCGATAGGGCAACTGGTCCCAGTCGATGTCGAAGGAGACCGCGTGCGGCGACACCGGTCCCCATTCCAGCACATCGAGCCACCACGGATTGTCGGCGAAGTGAACGCCGACATGGTTCGGCACGAAATCCAGGATCAGGCCGAGATCATGGCGCTTCAATGCGTCGCTCAGCCGCGCAAAGCCCTCTTCGCCCCCGAGCTCCGGGTTGAATTTGGTGTGGTCGACGACGTCATAGCCGTGGGTCGAGCCCTTGCGCGCCTTCATGAAGGGCGACGCATAGACATGGCTGATGCCGAGCGCCTTCAGATACGGCGCCACGCCGGTGGCGGCATCGAAGTCGAAATCGGCAGTGAGTTGCAGACGGTAGGTTGCGATCGGGATCGCCGGAGGCATTGTGCTATCCGATGTGCCAGCGCACCGCCCAGCCGGGGAGGTCGCTCGACAACGCGCCGCCCCAGATCGCAGTTCCCTTCGGCTCCGGTCCATCGGGGATGTCGCGAGCGGACAAATTGGCTGTCAGCCGCAGCGTGCTGCCGTCGCCCATCTGCCAATGCGCCGTCAACAGGTCGCCAGCCACGATGGCATCGCCGAAACGGCACCCTTTGAGCCGGGGCATGATCTCCTGCCGGCGAACGGCGAGCAGGTCGCGCACCAGCGCAAGCCGCGCGCGCGCCGGATCATGGCCGAGCGCCGCCCAGTCGAGCACGGCCGACCGCACCGTTTCGTCGGCAAGCGGGTCGGGAATGTCGTTGCCATATTTGGCATAGGCCCAGGCGAACTCCTTGCGCCGTCCGGCGCGGACGGCATTGGCGAGGTCGCCCTTGAAATCGCAGAAGAACGGGAAGGGCGTCGTCGCGCCCCATTCCTCGCCCATGAACAGCATCGGCGTGGTCGGCGCGATCAGCGTCACCGCCAGCGCCGCCGCGACCGCCGCCGGCCGGGCAATGCTGACGAGACGATCGCCGAGCGGCCGGTTGCCGATCTGGTCGTGGTTCTGCAGGAAGTTGATGAAGCAGGTCGGCGACAGCATGCCGCTCGGCTCGCCGCGGGCCTTGCCGCCCCAGAACTCCGAGACTTCGCCCTGGTAGATGTAGCCGGACGACAGCGCGCGTGCGAGGTCCTGCTTCGGCGCCCGGTAGTCGCCATAATAGCCCTGCGTCTCGCCGGTCAGCAGCACGTGCCAGGCGTGATGATAGTCGTCGTTCCATTGGCCGCGGAATTTGCCGTGCGGCGGATCCTCGGCGGCATCGAGCAGGCTTGCAATGTTGTCGCCGTTTTCGAGCACGAGGTTGATATAACGGCCGGTCTCGGTGGCGAGCTTGCCGGCGGCATTGCTGAAGTCATGGAGCACCGAGACTTCGCCGGCTTCGACGATGGTGTTGACCGCATCGAACCGCAGCCCGTCGAAGCGATAGTCGCGCAGCCAGCTCACGACGCTGCCGATCGCAAACGCGCGCACCTCGGGCACACGATAATCGATCGCGCTGCCCCACGGGGTGTGCGCGTCACTGAAGAAGGACGGCGCATAGCGGCCGAGATAATTCCCCTCGGGGCCGAAATGGTTATAGACCACGTCGAGCATCACCATCAGCCCGCGCAGATGCGCTTCGTCGATCAGGGTCTTGAGGTCCTCGGGCCGGCCGTAGGCGCTGTCGGGCGCGTACCACAGCACGCCGTCATAGCCCCAGTTGCGCTTCCCGGCGAAATCCGCCAGCGGCATCAGCTCGAGCGCGGTGATGCCGGTCGCCACCAGATGATCGAGCTTGTCGATCATGGCGCGATAGGTGCCCTCGCGGGTGAAGGTGCCGACATGGGCCTCGAGGGCGACGGCCTCATGCCAGGGACGGCCGCGCCAGTCCGTCGCGCGCCACTTGAAGGCGGCGTGGTCGATCACCTCGCTCGGGCCGAACACGTCGTCCGGCTGGAATGCGGAGGCGGGATCCGGCACATCGACTTCGTCATCGATGCGGAATTTGTAACGCGTGCCGGCGCGCGCGCCCGGGATCTCGGCGACGTACCAGCCGGCTGCATCGCGCGTGAGCGGATGCGGTTTGTCGATCAGGAGGTCGACGCGCTTGGCCGCTGGCGCCCAGAGCCGGAAGCGCGTGCCGTCAGATGTCAGCTCGGCGCCGAAATGTTGTCTGTTCATGTGGAGCCTGCAAATGCCAGCACCGAGCGCGGGGGTGCCTTGGTATCGGCGCCGGATGCGAATTGCTCAGCCGTTTGCTCGGCCTTGGTCGTGTTCAAGACCTGCCGCCAGCTCTTGTATTCCGCCATCCTCGGCATCCTGAACACGATCTCCTGCGGTGCGGCATTGAGCACGATAAAGATCGGCGCCTGTCCTGGTTCCATCGGCCCCAGCACATAGGCGAGGAATCGGCTCTCCGGGAATTTCCAGTCGGATTCCTTCATCTCCTCCGCTGCCGGCGTCAGCCAGAGCACGCCGTAGCTGCCGTCGGTGCGGCGGCCGTCGAGCCAGCGCTGGCAGCGGATCTGGCCGAAGCGCTGGCGCAGCGCAGTGAGGTGGCCGATGAAATCGATGGCGTCGTCGTCCGTACCGAGGTTCTCCCAGCCGATCCAGCCGGTCTCGTTGTCCTGGCAATAGGCGTTGTTGTTGCCACCTTGCGTGTTCGCGACCTCGTCGCCGGCGAGAATCAAAGGCGTGCCCTGTGCCAGCAGCAGGCAGGCCAGCGCATTCTTCCGCAGCTGCCGGCGCAGTGCGATGATGGCGGGATCGTCGGTCGGGCCCTCATGGCCGCAATTGTTGCTGTGATTGTCGTTGGAGCCGTCGCGATTGTCCTCGCCATTGGCCTCGTTGTGCTTCTCGTTGTAGCTGAAGAGATCGGCGAGCGTGAAACCGTCATGCACCGTGATGTGATTGACGCTGGCGCGGGTCGCGCGGTTGTCGTGGTGAAACAAATCCGAGGATGCGGTCATGCGGCCCGAGATGTCGCCGATCAGGCTGCCTTCGCCGCTCCAGTAGCGCCGCATCGCGCTGCGATAGCGATCATTCCATTCCGACCATTGCGATGGAAACGCGCCGACCTGGTAGCCGCCGAGACCGAGGTCCCAGGGCTCAGCGACCATCTTGGCGGTCGCCAGCACCGGGTCCTGGCGGATCGCGGTGAGGAAGGGGTGGTTGCGATCGAACCCGTTCGGCCCGCGCGCCAGGGTGGTGGCGAGATCGAAGCGGAAGCCGTCGACATGGCAGACCTCGACCCAGTAGCGCAGCGAATCCATCACCATCTGCAGCACGCGCGGATGGGTGAGGTTGACCGAGCTGCCGCAGCCGGTGAAGTCGTCGTAGAAGCGCGGGTTCTCGCGGTTCAGCCAGTAATAGGAGGCATTGTCGATGCCGCGGAAGCACAGCGTCGGGCCCATATGGTTGCCCTCGGCGGTGTGGTTATAGACGACGTCGAGCAACACCTCGATGCCGGCATCGTGCAGCCGCGCCACCGTGGTGCGGAAGGAATCGAGCGCATTGTCCTGGGCGTAGCGCGCCTCCGGCGCGAAGAAGGCGATGGTGTTGTAGCCCCAGTAGTTCGCCAGCTTCTTCTCGACCAGGATACGGTCGTCGATCAGGCCGTGGATCGGCAACAGCTCGATGGTGGTGACGCCGAGCCGCTTGAGGTGGGCGATCATCGCCGGTGACGACAGGCCGCCATAGGTGCCGCGCAGGTTCGGCGGCACGTCCTCGCGCTTCTGCGTCAGGCCCTTGACGTGGGCCTCGTAGATGATGGTGTCTTCCCAGGGGATATGCGGCCGGATCTCGCGGCGGCCCCAGTTGAAGGTCTCGTCGACCACGACCGCCTTCGGCATGCCGCGGGCATTGTCGCGCCGGTCGAACGAAAGGTCCTCGCGCGCGCTGCCGGTGCGGTAGGCGAAATGCGCATCGCTCCATACCAGCCGGCCGGCGAGCCGCTTGGCGTAGGGGTCGAGCAGCAGCTTGTTGGCGTTGAAGCGATGGCCGCGCTCCGGCGCGTAGGGCCCGTAGACGCGATAGCCGTAGAGCTGGCCCGGCGAGACGTCGTTGAGATAGCAGTGCCAGACGTCTTCGGTGCGCTCCGGCATCTCGATCCGCTCGAGCTCGCGGCGACCCTGGCCGTCGAACAGGCACAGCTCCACCTTCTCCGCGTTCGCCGAGAACAGCGCAAAATTGGTGCCTCTGCCGTCCCAGCTTGCACCGAGCCGTGCGGACGTACCCCCGGTCAGTCGCATCAATCAGCTTTCCGGTACGAGGAAGATCGCAGCCAGCGGCGGAATGGTCAGGCTCAGCTCGGGCGTGGCGTCCTCCGATGCGCGCACCTCGCCGACATTGCCGACATTGGTGCCGCCGTAATGCGCGGAATCCGAGTTGAACACCTCGTGCCACTTGCCCGCGAACGGCACCGGGACGCGATAGTTGCGGTAGACGTTGGGTGAGAAGTTCGCGATCACGAGGCAGCGTGCGCGCTCAGCATTGCCCTTGCGGATCCAGGCAAACACGTTGTTGTTGGCATCGTCGGTGATGACCCATTCGAAGCCGGCCTGGTCGCAGTCGAGCTCGTGCAGCGCCGGCAGCGCGCGATAGAGCCGGTTGAGGTCGCGGACCAGGTTCTGGATGCCGCTGTGCCTCGGCTGTTGCAGCAGATGCCAATCGATCGAGTAGTCGTGATTCCACTCGCGTTCCTGGCCGAACTCGCAGCCCATGAACATCAGCTTCTTGCCGGGGTGGCCGAACATGAAGCTGTAATAGGCGCGCAGATTGGCAAAGCGCTGCCAGTCGTCGCCGGGCATGCGGCCGAGGATCGAGCGCTTGCCGTGCACCACCTCGTCGTGGGACAGCGGCAGGATGAAATTCTCCGAGAAGGCGTAGTGCAGGCCGAACAGGATGTCGCCGTGATGGTATTTGCGGTGGATGGGATCCTTGCCGATATATTTCAGCGTGTCGTGCATCCAGCCCATGTTCCACTTGTAGCCGAAGCCGAGCCCGCCATACTCGACGGGACGCGACACCTGCGGCCATGCGGTGGATTCTTCCGCCGCCGTCGTCGCCTGCGGAAAATGCGCGAACAATTCGGTGTTGAAGCGGCGCAGGAAGTCGATCGCCTCGATGTTCTCCCGGCCGCCATATTTGTTCGGAATCCAGCCACCGGCGGGACGGCTGTAGTCGAGATAGAGCATGGAGGCGACGGCATCGACGCGCAGCCCGTCGATGCCGTAGCGATCGAGCCAGAACAGTGCGTTCGACACCAGGAAGTTGGTGATCTCGGTGCGCCCGTAATTGTAGATCAGCGTGCCCCAATCGAGGTGACGGCCCTGCAGCGGATTGGCGTGCTCGTAGAGCGCGGTGCCGTCGAAATTGCCGAGCCCGTGCGGATCATCGGGGAAATGCCCGGGCACCCAGTCGAGCAGCACGGCGAGCCCTGCGCCGTGGCAGGCGTCGATCAGCGCGGCGAAATCGTCCGGCGAGCCGAAGCGGCTGGTCGGTGCGAACATGCCCGTCGGCTGGTAGCCCCAGGAGCCGTCGAACGGATGCTCTGATATCGGCAGGAATTCGACATGGGTAAAGCCCATGTCGCTGGCATAGGCCGGCAGCTGCTCCGCCATCTCGCGATAGGTCAGCCACTCGTTGCGCCCCTTGCGCCGCCACGATCCGAGATGGACCTCGTAGATCGACATCGGCGAGCTCAGCGCGTTGACGCGATCCGGCGCCGGGCGCGGATGCGGGATCTTGCGCTCGTCGATCACGATCGAGGCGGTCTTCGGGCGCACCTCGGCGGCGAACGCCAGGGGATCGGACTTCAGCGGCAGATGCTGGCCGTTGCGCCCGATGATCTCGAACTTGTAGTGGTCGCCGACCCTTGCACGCGGGATGAACAGTTCCCAGTAGCCCGAGCCGCGCACGCGCATCGGATGCCGCCGTCCGTCCCAGAAATTGAAGTCGCCGACCACGCTGACCCGGCGCGCATTCGGCGCCAGCACCACGAAGCCGATGCCGTCGACGCCGTCGAGCGTCATCGGATGCGCGCCGAGCGTGTCGTAGACGCGCTGATGCGTGCCTTCGCCGAGCAGATAGAGATCGAAATCGCTCAGGATCGGCGGAAAGCGGTAGGCATCCTCCAGCTCGACGACGTTGTCGCCGAAACGGGCGCGGAGCTGGTAGCGCGTCGAGCCGTTCGGCAGGGGGCCTGCGAACAGGCCGGCGTCATGGATCCGCGCCAGCTGTGCGGTCTCGCCATGCTCGCCGATCGCCTCGACATTGCTGGCATCGGGCAGGAAGGCGCGCACGACGTTGCGGTCCCCCTCGGGGTGAAGCCCGAGATAGTGGAAGGGGTCGGAGTGGCGGCCCTCGATGATGGCATAGGCCTCGGCGGGCAGTTTGCTCATGCAACCTCATGCGGCTGTTGCGCCAGGATCCTCAGCAGGCCGGTGAGCGGCACCCGCAGCCAATCCGGCCGGTTGGCCAGCTCATACTCGATCTCATAGAAGGCTTTCTCAAGCAGGAAAAAATTGAGCAGGCGGTCGGCCGTCTTGGCGTCGGCGGGCCACAGCCGCTGGCCGGCCACCGTCTCGCGATAGGCCGCCAGCAGGGTATCCGCGGCCTGGTCGCGCCATTCGGCCAAGGCGAGGCTCAGCCGGCCGCTCTCGTCGGGGGAGACCTTGAGCGTGCGTTCCAGCGCGGCGGTCGCCGCATAGTCGATCGAACGGATCAGGCCGGCGACGTCGCGCGCCGGCGGTGCCTTGCGCCGCCGCTCGGCGATGGTGCGGCCCGGTCCGCCGTCGAAATCGATGATGAAGACGTCGTCCTTGACCACCAGCAACTGACCGAGATGCAGGTCGCCGTGATGGCGGATGTTGAACCCGTCGGTTTCTCGCGGCAGCAGTGCCTTGAGCCGCTCCGGCAGCGTGTCGTGCTGGGCCTGCAACTGATCGGCCAGCAGCCGGTCGGCCTCCTTCAGGGAGCCGCGCCGCTGCTTCAGCGTATCGAACACGCGCTCGGCCCGCGCCATGATCTCGTCGGCCCAGCGCTGCAGGTCGTCGGGCTTGGTCGGCTCGGGCGCGAAGTCCGGCAGGTCGCGGTTGCTGGCGAGCGCCAGATGCAGCTCGGCGAGTCGCTTTCCGCTATGCGACATGTGGCGCAGATAGGTGGCCTGGTCGCCGTTCTCCACGGGGTGCTCGCTCACTGTCAGCAGGCGCTGCCGTTCGACCAGGCGGTCGAGGTGTGCGCCTGCGATGGTCCAGAGGTCGCCCTGGTTGACGACCATCGCATGCAGGACGGCGATGGCGCTGCGCTTGTCGCCTTCGATCAGCTCGGCGGTGCCGAGCAAGGCAGGGGTGTTCGGAAAGTTGACCACCTCGGTGAGGAAGCGGCCCATCTCGATCTCCGGATTGATGCCGACCTCGAGCTTGCGGTAGATCTTGGTGACATATTCGTTGTCGACCAGCGCGGTCGAATGCGGCTGATCGTTCTCGAAGACCCGGATGCGCTCCGGCTGCCGCACCGGCCGGTCGGAGAAGCGGCTGGTCGGCCGGAATTCGAGCTTGAGGCCTTGCTCGCCTTCGTCGACCGTGAGGTTTTCCCGCAGGTTGCGCAGGAACAGGCCGGTGAAGATCTGGTCGGTGGCGACATCGAGCAAGGTGCCCTCGCGCGCGCCCTGGCGTATCGCGGCGAATGCGCGCGGATTGTAGCGCTCGCGGTCGAAGCGCACCCACTCGATCTGCATCGGCAGCACGTAGCGGCTGGTGGTGCCGCGCTGCGTGGTCTCGAAGAAGGCGAGCCACGGCCGGTTGTCGCCGATGTCGCAGAACGGGATCGCGGAGACCAGCATCGGCTGGATCGCGCTCGCGGATCGTTCCGGATACCAGCGCGTGCGGGCGAGATGGCCGGGCAGCACGTCGTGCTCGAACACGCCGCGGGTGCGCGCCAGTGACATCCAGGTCGAATTCAGCGGCACCACCAGCGTCTCGAATTCCGGCACCGCGCGCGGCGTCACCGGCTCGGACTTGTCGCGCTCCTGCAGCTGGAACCAGTAGAAGCCGTATGGCGCGAGCGTGATCATGTAGGGCAGCTCGCCGATCGCCGGGAAGCGCGTGCGCCCGAGCATCTCGAGCGGAATGCGGTCCTTGAAGGCGGAGAGGTCGAGCTCGGTGGCCTGCGCCGACCGCGACAGATTGGCGACGCACAGGATCGCCTCACCCTGGTACTGGCGCACATAGGCCAGCACCGAGCGGTTCTCCGGGCGGATGAAGGTCATGGTGCCGCGCCCGAAGGCAAGCGTCGACTTGCGTACCGCGATCAGCCGCTTGGTCGCCGACAGCAGCGACGACAGGCTGCGTGACTGCGCCTCGACATTGACGGATTCATAGCCGTAGACCGGGTCCATGATCATCGGCGCGTAGAGCCGCGCCGGGTCGGCGCGCGAGAAGCCGCCGTTGCGGTCCGGCGACCACTGCATTGGCGTCCGCACGCCGTTGCGGTCGCCGAGATAGATATTGTCGCCCATGCCGATCTCGTCGCCGTAATAGATGATCGGCGTGCCCGGGAACGACAGCAGCAGCGAGTTCATCAGCTCGATCTTGCGCCGGTCGTTGTCCATCAGCGGCGCAAGGCGGCGGCGGATGCCGACATTGATGCGGGCGCGCGGATCGTTGGCGTAAGTCGACCACAGATAGTCGCGCTCGACGTCGGTGACCATTTCCAGCGTCAGCTCGTCGTGATTGCGCAGGAACAGCGCCCACTGGGCAGCGGCCGGAATGTCGGGCGTCTGCCGCAGGATGTCGGTGATCGGAAAGCGGTCTTCCTGGGCGATCGCCATGTAGATGCGCGGCATCAGCGGGAAGTGATAGGCCATGTGGCATTCGTCGCCATGGCCGAAATATTCCTGCACGTCCTCCGGCCATTGATTGGCTTCGGCCAGCAGGATCTTGCCCTTGGCATAGGCGTCGAGCTCCTGGCGCAGCCGCTTGATGATGGCATGCGTCTCCGGCAGGTTCTCGTTGTTGGTGCCGTCGCGCTCGCACAGATAGGGAATGGCGTCGAGCCGGAAGCCGTCGACGCCGGTGTCGAGCCAGCGCTTCATCACCTGCACGATGGCGCGCACCACGCGCGGATTGTCGAAATTCAGGTCCGGCTGGTGCGAGAAGAAGCGGTGCCAGTAGAACTGACCGGCCTCCGGATCCCAGGTCCAGTTCGACTTCTCCGTATCGGTAAAGATGATCCTTGTATCGAGGTATTTCTGGTCGGTGTCGCTCCAGACGTACCAGCTGCGCGCGCTCGAATTCGGCGGGCTGCGGCGCGCGCGCTTGAACCACGCATGCTGGTCCGAGGTGTGGTTGACGACCAGCTCGGTGATGACGCGCAGGCCGCGCTTCTTGGCCTCCTGGATGAAGCGCTTGAAGTCCTTCATCGTCCCGAAATCGGGATTGATGTCGCCATAGTCGCCGATGTCGTAACCGTCGTCGCGGCCGGGCGAGGGATAGAACGGCAACAGCCACAGCGCGGTGACGCCGAGCTCCTGCAGATAGCCGAGTTTCTCCGTCAGCCCCGCGAAGTCGCCGATGCCGTCATTGTTGCTGTCGGCAAATGCCTTGACATGCAGCTGGTAAATGATCGCGTCCTTGTACCACAGCTGGTCCGCAGTCTCGGTTGCGACCTTCTCCTGGGTATTGACGGAGGAGAATACGTTCATGACGGCTCCTTCAGGCGACACAGCGCAGCAGCAACGCGGGATCGCGCGCAGGATCTATACGTAGACGGATGCCTCCCCATTCGAGCGCGTGGCGCTCGCCGGTGACAAGGTCTTCCACTGCCGAGACGGGCCGGCGGGCATCGCCACGGCCGACCATGACGTCGCCGAGCGGCAGCCAGACCTCACGCAGCTCGGCTGACAATGCAATCGCGGCCGCGATCACATTGCTCTGATCGACCGCCTCCTTGATGAAACCGATCACACCGCCGTCATCGACACTGATAAAGCGCAAATTGGCGAATTGTTGCAGGGCCGGATTGCCGCGTCTGATCCGGTTGAGAGCTGCGATATAGGGCTTGATGTTCCCCGGCTGCTCCCAGTTGCAAACCTTGATCTCGTACTTCTCGGAGTTGAGATATTCCTCGCGGCCGGGGACCGGCGTGTGCTCGAGCAATTCGAAGCCGCTGTAGATGCCATAGCTGCTTGAAAGCGTCGCGGCCAGCGCGAGACGCGACTTGAACATCCAGGATTCGCCGCTTTGCAGGTGGAAGGGCAGGACGTCCGGTGTGTTGACGAAGAAATTCGGCCGAAAGAAGTCACGCTCGGGATAGGAGGTCAACTCGCCGAGATATTGTTCGAGCTCAAAGCGCTGCGTCCGCCAGGTGAAATAGCTGTAGGACTGCGTGAAGCCGAGCTTGGCGAGGCCCTTCATCAGTTTCGGGCGCGCGAAGGCTTCCGCGAGGAACAGCACGTCCGCGTCGCGGTCCCGCACCTCGCGGATCAGCCACTCCCAGAACGCCAGCGGCTTGGTGTGCGGATTGTCGACCCGGAAGATCCTGACGCCCTGTTCGACCCAGAACAGCACGACGTCGCGCAGCGCGCGCCACAGGGCGCCGGCGTCTTCGGACCCGAAATCCGGATTGACGACATCCTCCCAGCGCTGCGGTGGATGCTCGGCCGTGCGCATCGATCCGTCCGGGCGCCGCTTGAACCACTCTGGATGCTCGGTCAGCCAGGGATGATCGGGGGAGCACTGCACGGCGAAATCGAGCGCGACCTCGAGGCCATGCGCCTGGCATGCCGCCACGAAGGCGCTGAAGTCGTCGAGCGTGCCGAGTTCCGGATGCACGGCGTCGTGGCCGCCCTCGGCTGCGCCGATCGCATAAGGGCTGCCGGGATCGCCCGCCTGCGCGATCGCGGCATTGTTGCGGCCCTTGCGGTGCTGCCGGCCGATCGGATGGATCGGCGCGAGCAGGACGACGTCAAAGCCCATCGCGGCGATGTCGGGAAGCCGCGCGATGCAGTCGTTGAAGGTTGCATGCATGCCCGGTGTCTTGCCCTGGCTGCGCGGAAACATCTGGTACCATGCGCCGCTGCGCGCCCGCGGGCGATCCGCGGTCAGCGGGTAGAGCTGCGATCGCATCAGGTCGCGGCGAAACTGGCTGCCGGCCATCGCCTCCCGCAATTCGGGCGCGAGCAGCGCACCTGGTTCGCCGGTCTGCAGAAAGATTTCGCACTGCCTGATGATGACGGCCGCCGCCGCCGGGCTGCCGGCCTGCGCCTGGGTCAGCATGCCCGCGCCTTCGAGCGCGTCCAGCGTGTGATCGCTGCCGTCGCGCGGCGTCTGCTCGAAGCGATGCCGCCAGCTGGCGAATTCATCGGTCCAGGCCTCGATCGCGAAGGCGTAGCGGCCGGGCCGGTCGGGCACGAAAGCGCCGCCCCAGCGGTCATCGCTGTGCGCCGTCATCGGCGCGACCTGCCATTCGCTGTCGCCCTCGCGCCGCCACACCAATGCCGCCGATATCACGTCATGTCCGGCACGGTAGATGTCGGCCCACACTTCGACAGGTTCGCCCACAATGCGCTTGACCGGAAAGCGGCCGCCATCAACCGACGGATAGACATCGGTGATATGAAAAGTGCCATGGGCACTCTCGACAGGCCGGAGGGTTTTGTTCACGGTGATGCCGCCATTAAAAATGCAAATGACGTCCCGGCGCCGGGAAGGAGGAGCGCCAGACCCATATAGAAAGCCGCTCGCCGGGCAATGGTTCCCGGTGGGAACGCCGGATAGGGTAGAGCGTTGAACATCAACTATCCCTTTCCCGTATCTGTACAATTTAGCAACGATCCACCAACCGTTGCGAGCAGGCAGCGTGCCGAATGGACCTTTACGCCAAAGCCCAGACCCTGGGAATCCAGACCGAGTATATCGATGGCAGCGGTCACCGCCGTGTGACAACCCCCGAGGCGCTCACGGCGATCCTCGACGCGCTGCCGCCGCAGGCGCCCCGTCGGATCATCGCCGATCCCGTGGTGGTCAGAGGCGGCCAGGCTGCGCAAACACAGTTCTCGGAGGCTGCCCGGCTTCCGGTGCAATGGAAGCTTGCGAATGGCACCGGGGTGCTCGCGCAGGGCGAGGCGCGTGAGCGCAGTGTGACGTGGCCGTCCGGTCTGCCCGAAGGCGTGCATCGGCTGCAACTGTCGGACGCATCGGGCGCCAGCGAGGAGCTGCCACTGCTGGTGGCGCCGCACGGCGCCTTCGGCGGCGAGTTCGACCGCTGCTGGGTGATCGCGGTGCAACTCTACGGCGTGCGGTCAGCGCGCAACTGGGGCATCGGTGACTTCACCGACCTGCAGCACCTGCTCGAATTCGCCCACCGGCTCGGCGCCGACGGCGTCGGGCTCAATCCGCTGCATGCGCTGTTCGACGATCGGCCCGGCGATTGCAGCCCGTACTCGCCGAACAGCCGGCTGTTCCTCAATGGGCTTTACATCGACGTCGAGCAGATTCCCGAATTCCGCGTCGATGCCGAGACCAAGGCCGCGCTGGCACCGCTCCGCAGCCACGACATGGTCGACTATGTCGGCGTCGCGGCGCAGAAATGGCCCGCGCTGCGCGCGGCGTTCGCGGCCTTCAAGGCCAACCCGGGCCTCGGCCGCTGGCAGGATTTCGAGGCCTATCGCAACGAGCAGGGCACGCTGCTGTCGCGCTTCGCCTGCTTCGAGGTGATGCGGCACAAATTCAACACGCCGTGGTGGGAATGGCCGGACGAATGGCGGCAGCCGAGCGACGCAGCTTGTGCAAAATTGCGCCGCTCGCGCGACTCTGCCGCCGAGGTCGAGTTCGTCGAATTCGTGCAATGGACCGCGGACCGTCAACTCGGCGCCTGCCAGGCGCTGGCGCACAAGCGCGGCATGCGGGTCGGGCTTTATCTCGACGTCGCCGTCGGCGTGCAGTCGGACGGGTTCGACGCCTGGAATGAGCAGATCGCGATCTCGCGCCATCTCGGCGTCGGCGCGCCGCCTGACCCGCTCAACACGGCGGGCCAGGACTGGGGGCTTGCCGGCTTCAATGCTGCGGGTCTTGAACAGCGCTCGTTCGAGCCGTTCAGGCAGATGCTGCGCGCCTCGATGCACCACGCCGGCGCGATCAGGCTCGACCACGCGTTCGGGCTGAAGCGGCTCTATCTGGTGCCGCGCGGCTTCGGCCCGGCCAATGGCGCCTATGTGCTGATGCCGTTCGAGGCGCTGCTGGCGGCGACCGCGCAGGAGAGCGTGGCGAGCCGCTGCGTCGTGATCGGCGAGGACCTCGGCACCGTACCTCCCGGGTTCCGCGAGCAGATGAACGGCTGGGGCATCTGGTCCTATCTTGTGATGATGTTCGAGACCGACGACCGGGGCGTCTTCCGCAACGCCGACTACTATTTGCCGGATGCGCTGGTGACCTTCAACACCCACGACCTCTCGACCTATGCGGGCTGGCGCTCGTTCAGCGACCTCAAGACCAAGCGTGCGCTCGGGATCGATCCCGGCGAGACCGACGAGGGGCGCTGGCACGCGCTCGGCCAGCTCGACGACGTGCTGCGCCGGCACGACATCCACGCGAACGATTTCTATTCGGTGGCGAGCTTCCTGGCACGGACGCGGTCGCGGATGATGGCGGTGTCGATGGAGGACCTGCTCGGCATTGTCGAGCAACCGAACATCCCCGGCACCGTCTACGAGCATCCGAACTGGAAGCGGCGGCTCCCGGTCTCGATCGAGCATCTCGCGTCGGCGATCGACGTCGACGCCCTCAAGCGCGCGACCCGCGAGCGCTCGCACACCGGGTAGCGCGGAGCGTAGCGCGTGGCCTCTCGTATCGAAGACTATGGACTGATCGGAGATTGCGAGACCGCCGCGCTGGTTGGCCGCGACGGCTCGATCGACTGGCTGTGTTGGCCGGCGTTCGATTCCGACCCCTGCTTCGCGGCGCTGCTTGGCACGTCGAGGAACGGTCGCTGGCTGCTGGCGCCCACAGGCGAGATCAAGCAGACCTCGCGGCGCTACTGGGACGATACGCTGATCCTGGAGACCCGGTTCGAGGTGGAAGGCGGCGCGGTCGCGCTGATCGACTTCATGCCGCCGCGCGGCAACGCCTCCGATGTGGTCCGCCTCGTTCGCGGCGTCAGCGGCCGCGTCAAGATGCGCATGGAGCTGGTGATCCGCTTCGGCTTCGGCGTCGATGTCCCCTGGGTTCGGAAGAATCCGGATGGTGACGGGCTTCTGGCGATCAGCGGGCAGGACATGACCGTGCTGCGCACGCCGGTCGAAACCCGCGGCAAGGATCTGACCACGATCGCCGATTTCGAGGTCGGCGAAGGCGATACCGTGCCGTTCGTCCTGACCTATGGACCGTCCTATCACCCGGTGCCGGACGCGATCGACCCTGAGGCTGCGCTGAAGGACACCGAGGAATATTGGCGGGAATGGTGCAGCCGCTCGACCTATGACGGCAGCTATCAACGCGCCCTCGTGATGCGCTCGCTGATCACGCTGAAGGCGCTGACCTTCAGGCCGACCGGCGGCATCGTCGCGGCACCCACCACGTCGTTGCCGGAAAAGCTCGGTGGCGCGCGCAATTGGGACTACCGGTTCTGCTGGCTGCGCGACGCCACCTTTACGCTGCTGGCCCTGATGAACTCGGGCTACACCGAGGAAGCGGCAGCCTGGCACAACTGGCTGCTGCGGGCCGCAGCCGGCGCGCCGGCCAACATGCAGATCATGTACGGCATCCTGGGCCAGCGACGCCTCCTGGAATGGGAGGCAGGGTGGCTGTCCGGCTATGAAGGGGCGCAGCCGGTACGCGCCGGCAACGCCGCGCATGCGCAACTTCAGCTCGACGTCTATGGCGAGCTGATCGACGCCTTCCATCAGTCCCGCATGGCCAAGCTGAAGCTCGACGAAGAGAACTGGTCGCTCGAATGCACCGTCGTCACCCATCTCGCCGATGTCTGGGATCAGCCGGATCACGGCATATGGGAACGCCGTGGCACCCCCAGACACTACGTGTTCTCCAAGGTGATGTGCTGGGTCGCCTTCGACCGCGCCATCAAGAGCGCGGAGCGGTTCGGCTTCAAGGGGCCGCTGGTCAAATGGCGGGTGCTGCGCGAGGCCATTCATCGCGACGTCTGCCAACGCGGCTTCGATCCCGGCCTCAACAGTTTCGTCGAGAGCTATGGCTCAAAGTTGCTCGACGCCAGCCTGCTGCTGCTGCCGTCGGTCGGCTTCCTGCCGTCGGGCGATCCGCGCATCTGCGGCACGATCGACGCGGTCGAACGGCACATGATGCGCGACGGCTTCGTGCTGCGGCACGATCCGCGCGAGGTGTCCGATGAGGTCCAGCCGATCGAGGGCGCGTTCCTGGCCTGCAGCCTGTGGCTTGCCGACGCCCATGTGCTGGCGGGAGATGTCGACAAGGCGCAGACCATGTTCGACCGCGTGGTGGCGGTCGCCAACGATCTCGGACTGTTGGCCGAGGAGTTCGATTCCGGCGCCGGCCGGCAGACCGGCAATTTCCCGCAGGCGCTGACCCATATCGCGTTGATCAACACCGCGCACAATCTCAGCGCCGCCAGAGCCGACGCCGAGAAGCCCGCGGTGCAGCGGTCGACTTAAACCACCGCGGCGATGCCGCCCTCCGTCTTCCGCTTGCGGGACCGCCGCAGGTCCGCGCTGCCAAAATATCGAAAACAACCCCATGCAAAGGAGCCGGCAGCTGCCGGCATTCGGCCAGGCAACTTGACACGTCGGGCAAATCAAGAATATATTTCCAATATTCCGAAATCGTGCGAGTGTGATCGGCCGCCTCAAGGAACCGCGGATTGGTCGGGTGACAGATCTCGCCGTGACAAAGGGCCGCGTGATCAGCGTGACGCGATCACATGATCGATTTGACTCGATTGCGATGTAGCGGACTGTAACGGCGATCACGCTGCGGCCCGCGCTCGATCACGCGTGGGGCGATCGTTCGCACGCCTCAGCGAAGCTGCAACACCGTGTCCATCGCGCGTGCGAAACCGTCCTGCTCGTTGGATTCGGTGACATGGGTGGCGCGCGCCTTCACGTCATCGCTGGCATTGCCCATCGCGAAGGAGACGCCGCTTCGCGCGAACATCGGCAGATCGTTCTGCATGTCGCCGATCGTGGCGACGTTCTCCAGCGGCACGCCAAGGCGCTTCGCGATGCCCTCGACGAAGGTGCCCTTGTCGTGGCCCGGCGGGGTGACGTCGAGATAGTAGGTCTGCGAGCGGACCGCGGTGGCATCACGGCCGACCATCTGCTGCATCTCCGCCTCGCAGCGTTGCAGCAGGGCCGCATCCGAACTCGCGCCGACGATCTTGCAGGCCTGATCGAGATAGGGCGTGAAATCGCCGACGATGGTCGGATCATGCTTGATCGTGTGCTGCTCGTGGGCGGTGTACTCGCCGTCAGGATTCCGCGTCAGCCAGCGGTCGTTGGTGAACAGCCAGATGTCGACGTCGCGTTCGCGCAGCATGTCGATGCAGCGTTTTGCGACCGCGGCCGGGATCAAATGCTGCTCGAGGGGCTTGAGCTGCGGATCGACGATCGAAGAGCCGTTGAATGCGCCGATCGGCTGTGTGATCGCAAGCGGCGCAACCAGAAAGCCCATCCCGATCGTCGGCCGGCTGGAGACGATGGTGAAGCCGATGCCGGCCTCGTGCAGCCTGCGCACTGCCGCCCTGGCGCCGTCGGTCAAGGTCTTGTCCTTGGTGAGCAGCGTGCCGTCGACATCGGATACGACAAGGGCGATGCGGGTCATGTGCGGTCCAGCTTCAGTTGAGTGACGATGTCTTCGACGATGGTTTCGACCGGACGGTCGATCGCAACCGTGATCGGGCGTTCCTCCGGGGTCGGCGGCTCCAGCGTCTTGAACTGGCTGGCGAGCAGCCCCGGCGGCATGAAATGGCCCTTGCGCGCGCCGAGCCGCGTGGCGATCAGCTCCTGCGAGCCGTCGAGGAAGACGATGCGGATATCGTCGCGGCCATGCACCAGGATGTCGCGATAGGCGCGCTTCAGCGCGGAGCAGGCGATGACGGCGCGTTCGCGGACGCCGCAGGTGCGGTCGATCTCGTCGGCGATCGCGCGCAGCCAGGGCCAGCGATCCTCGTCGGTGAGCGGCTGGCCGGAATGCATTTTGGCGACATTGCTTGGCGGATGAAAACTGTCGCCGTCCTCGAAGCGCCAGCCGATCCTGATCGCCAGGCGGTCGGCGATGGTGCTCTTGCCCGAACCCGACACGCCCATCACGACCAATGCGCAGGGGTTTTGTCCGTCACCCACGAAAGTCCTCCGGCAGCGCGGCCTGATCGATCAGCCAGACGGTCTCGCCCAGCGATCGCGCGCGGTTTGCCGGCAGGTTCTCGCCTGCGAAGAGGCGCGTCAAGATCGCGCGCTTGTTCTCGCCCGCCACCTCGAACAGCATCTCGCGGCAGGAGGCGAGGGCGGGCAGGGTCAGCGACACGCGCGGTACGAACGGCTCGACATTGGCCTTCGGCACGCCGACCACCCAGCGCTGCGTTTCCTCGACCGCGGGATAACCCGGAAACAGCGACGCGGTATGGCCGTCGGGGCCGATGCCCATCAGCACCAGGTCGAACAGCGGTCGCTTCGGATCGAGCTGTTCGGCGCCGTAGAATGCCATCAGCTCGTTCTCGTATAGCGCCGCGCTGGCGTCGGGATCCCTGAGATCGGCGGTGTCGGTCGCGATCGGATGGACATTCGCGGCCGGTGCACAGCGGTCGAGGAAGGCCTGGCGCGCCATGCTCATGTTGTGCAGCTTGTCCTTGCGCGGCACCAGGCGCTCGTCGCCGATGAACCAGTCGACGCGGTCCCACGGAATCCTCGCGCGATAGTCTGGCGTCGCCAGCAGCTGGTAGAGCGCCTTGGGGCTGGAGCCGCCGGTGAGGCAGACGGCGATCCGGCCGCTGTTCTGGTCGATCCTGGCGATCACCCGCTCGGCGGCCGCCTGCGCCAGTGCCGCCGGATCGGCGACCGTGATGATCTGGCGCTTGCCGGTCGCGGTCATGTCAGCCCAGCTTCCGCCAGCTGCGGCCGTCGCGCGTCAGCAGCGCATTGGCGGCCTCCGGGCCTTCGCTGCCGGCCTTGTAGGGTTGCAGGCCACGGCCGCCGGCGCTCTTCCAGGCGTCGATGAAGGGCTGCACCGCCTGCCATCCGGCCTCGACGCTGTCGGCGCGCTGGAACAGCAGATTGTCGCCGATCATGCAGTCATAGATGAGTGTCTCGTAGCCGGTCGACGGCTCGGCCTTGAAGTAGTCCTTGTAGCGGAACTTCATCTCGACGCCGTCGATGTTGATGGTCGGGCCGGGTACCTTGGTGTTGAACTGCAGCTCGATGCCCTCGGTCGGCTCAGTGGAGATGACGAGGTAGTTCTGCGACAGGCGATCGACCGACGTGTCGCGGAACATAGCGAACGGCGCCTGCTTGAACTTGATCGCGATCTCGGTGCGCTTGGTGGTCAGCGCCTTGCCGGTGCGCAGGTAGAACGGCACGCCGGCCCAGCGCCAATTGTCGATGGTCAGCTTCAGCGCGGCATAGGTCTCGGTCGAGCTGTCGGGCCTGACGTCGGGCGTCTTGAGAAAGTCCTCGATCTCGGTGTCGCCGATCCGGCCGGCGCGATACTGGCCGCGCACCGAATTGTGCAGCGCCTCCTGTTCGCTCTGGGTCTGGATCGCGCTCAGCACCTCGGCCTTTTCGGAGCGCACCGCGTGGGCGTCGAACCGCGCCGGCGGCTCCATCGTCACCAGCGACAGCAGCTGGAACAGATGGTTCGGCACCATGTCGCGCAGCGCGCCGGTGGCGTCGTAGAAGCTGCCGCGATGACCGACGCCGAGCTTCTCGTCGACGGTGATCTGGATATGGTCGATGTGGTTGCGATTCCAGATCGGCTCGAACATGCCGTTGGCGAAGCGCAGCACCAGGATGTTCTGGACGGTTTCCTTGCCGAGATAGTGATCGATCCGGTAGATCTGGTGCTCGTCCATCAGCTTCAGCAGCGCGGCATTCAACGCCCTGGCCGACACCAGATCGGTGCCGAACGGCTTTTCGATGATCAGCCGCCGCCAGGCGCCGTTCTCTTCCAGCATGCCGGTGCGCCCGAGCTGCTCACTGATCGGCAGGAAGGCGCTCGGCGGGGTCGCGAGATAGAACAGCCGGTTGCCACCGGTGCCGCGCGCCGTCTCGAGCTTGTCGAGCCGTTCGTTCATGGCATCGAAGGAAGCCGGATCGCGCGGATCGGCCTCGATCGAGGTGACGCATTCGAACAGCCGCTTTGCGATCGCCTCGTCCACCGGGCGGGTGGCGAACTTGCGCAGCCCCTGCATCAGGCTGTCGGTCAGCTGCTCGCTCGACATGCCCTTGCGGACAATGCCGACGACGCAGAATTTGTCCGGCAGCAGATTGCCGGCGGCGAGATTGTAGAGCGCCGGGATGACCAGCCGGTGCGTCAGATCACCGGTGGCGCCGAAGATGATGAAGGAGCAAGGATCGGGTTTCTTCTGCACGTGACCTTCCGCGGTTCTCTTCAAGCTTTTTATGCCTTTTTCGGCGGCTCCTTGTGGCCGCCGAAACCTGCGCGCATCGCCGAGAGGATCTTCTCCGCGAAGGTGTGATCCTTGCGCGAGCGGAAGCGCGTGTAGAGCGCGGCCGTCAGCACCTCGGCCGGCACGGCCTCGTCGACCGCGGCGTTGACGGTCCAGCGGCCTTCGCCGGAATCCTCGACAAAGCCGGAATAATCGTCGAGCGTGTGGTTCTGCGCCAGCGCCGATGCCGTGAGGTCGAGCAGCCAGGACGGGATCACGCTGCCGCGCCGCCAGACTTCGGCGATGTCGGCGATGTCGAGGTCGAAGCGATGCTCGGCCGGCAGCGCCTCGATATTGGCGTTCTTCAGGATGTCGAAGCCTTCGGCATAGGCCTGCATCAGGCCGTATTCGATACCGTTGTGGATCATCTTGACGAAATGCCCGGCGCCGATCGGGCCGGCGTGAATGTAGCCCTGTTCGATGCGCGGATCGCGGCCCTCGCGGCCGGAGGTGCGGGGAATGTCGCCGATCCCGGGCGCCAGCGTCTTGAAGATCGGGTCGAGCCGGTCGACCACTTTCTTGTCGCCGCCGATCATCATGCAGTAGCCGCGCTCGATGCCCCAGATGCCGCCGCTGGTGCCGACATCGACGTAATGCAGCCCGCGCTCCCTGAGCGCCTTGCCGCGGCGGACGTCATCCTGCCAGAAGGTGTTGCCGCCATCGATGATGACGTCGCCTGGCTGCATCAGCTTCGACAGCGCCTCGATGGTGGCTTCGGTGATCTTGCCGGCCGGCAGCATCACCCAGGCGGTGCGCGGCGCCTCCAGCTTGAGGACGAAATCCTCCAGCGACGAGGACCCGGTCGCATTGTCGGCGACGAGCGCCGCGACGGCCTTCGGATCCTTGTCGTAGACCACGGTGGTGTGGCCCTGGGTCATCAGGCGCCGGACGATATTGCCGCCCATCCGCCCGAGGCCGATCATGCCGAGTTGCATCCCTCGCCTCCGTCAGTTCAGTGCAGCCGAGATCGCGGCATCGAGCGCCGCGAGCCCGGAGCTGAGATCGCCCTTGAGATGCACGCGCAGCGCGCGCCGGCCGCGCTCGGTGAGCACGTCGAAATCGCCGCGCGCCTGTGCCGCCTTGATCACGCCGAAGCTCGCCTTCTGGCCGGGCACCGGCAGGTCCGCCGTATCGTCGGTCGTGACCTGCAGGAACACGCCGCTGTCGGGGCCGCCTTTGTAGGCCTGCCCGGTCGAATGCAGGAAGCGCGGACCGAACTCGGCGCAGGTCGCAAGGTGTCTTGCGTCGCGTACCTTCAGCCGCATCGCCTGCATGGCGTCGATGGTGTCGCCATCGCGCTCGATATAGGCGAGCAGGGCGACATAGTCGCCGCGGCCGGAGCGCGAGAGGTGCGCCTTGATCCAGGAGTCGAGATCGCCGTTCGCACCGGCCTTGCGCAGCTCCTCGGCGTTCTGCGCGTCGGTGTAGAGATCGACCCCGTCCGCCGACACCACCGGCTGTTCGGCCGGCAGCGACCCGGTCTTCTCGAACGCTGCCGTCAGTTCGCGGGTCTTGATCTTGGCGGCTTCGACGTCGGGCTGGTTGAACGGGTTGATGCCGAGGATCGACCCGGCGACCGCGGTCGCGATCTCGAAGCGGAAGAACTCCTGACCGATATGGTCGATCGACTTCATCACGATCCGAACCACGGGATGGCCGGCGGCCTCGAGCGCCGCGAGCTTGGCCTCATGCGCTGCATCGTTCTCGCCATCGGTGCGCAGATCGATGAAGAACCGGTCGTTGCCGTAGACCGCGGCGTCGCCAATCGTCTCGCCCTCGATCGGGATCAGGCCCTTGCCGTCCTTGCCGGTCGATTCCGCGATCAGCTGCTCGGCCCAGGCGCCGAAATCGGCAATGTCCGGCGAGGCGAAGATCGTCACCTTGTCGCGGCCTTCGAGCCCGGCGATGCCCATCGCGAGCCCGAGCTGCACGCCCGGGTTCTCCTGCGGCGGCACGTCGGCACCGCAGGAGCGCACCATCGCGAGCGTATGGCCGAGCAGGCTGCGGACGTCGATGCCGGCAGCGGCCGCCGGCACCAGACCGAACGGCGACAGCACGGAATAGCGGCCGCCGATCGCGGGGTCGCCGTAGAAGATGCGGGCAAAGCCCTGCTTGATCGCGACCTTCTGCAGCGATGAGCCCGGATCGGTCACCGCGATGAAGCGGTGGCCGGCCTTGTCCTTGCCGATCGCCTTCGCCACCCGATCGAAGAAATAGTCCTTCATCACGTTCGGCTCGGTGGTGCCGCCGGATTTGGAGGAGACGATGAACAGCGTCCTTGCGATGTCGACATACTCCTCCATCGCGCGCACCTGCGCCGGATCGGTGGAATCGAGCACGTGCAGCCGCGGGAAACCGGACCGGTGCGGGAAGGTCTGGGCCAGGACCTCCGGCCCAAGGCTCGACCCGCCCATGCCGAGCACGACGGCATCGGTGAAGTTCTGCCCCTTCACGCGCCGGGCGAAGTCCTCGTAGTCGGCGACATCAGCGGTGGCCGCGCTGGTGAGCCAGCCCAGCCATTTGTCCTCGTCGTCGCCGGTCCAGACCGATTTGTCCTTGTGCCAGAGCCTTCGGATCCGGGCGGAGGCGCGCCATTCCTCGGTGCTCTTCTCGACCGCCTTCTCGATGGTGGCGCCGAGCGCGAGCTTCTGGCGGTCGATGCCGCCGCCGAGCGAGGTGGCGCGCTTGTGGGCGACCGCGCCGTAGAGCTTGTCGGCCGCGTCGGCGAACAGCTTGACGCCGTCCCTGACCAGCTCCTCGGTAATCGCATCGAGCGAGATGCCGGACTTCTCCAGCTCTTCCAGCACGTGGCGGGCGTCCTCGACATTCTCCTCGAGGCTGTCGCGGACCTTGCCGTGGTCGCGGAAGGCATCGAGCGTTGCCGGCGGCACGGTGTTGACGGTGTCGGGGCCGATCAGCTCCTCGACATAGAGCACGTCGCTATAGTCCTTGTTCTTGGTGCCGGTCGAAGCCCACAACAGCCGCTGCGGCTTGGCGCCCTTGGCCGTCAGCTTGTCCCAGCGGTTGCCAGCGAACAGGTGCTTGTAGTCCTGATAGGCGAGCTTGGCATTGGCGATGGCGACCTTGCCCTTCAAGGCCGCGAGCCGCTCCTTTTCGTGCGGATCGTTGGCCTTGGCGATCTTCTCGTCGAGCTGCTTGTCGACGGCGGTGTCGATGCGGCTGACGAAGAAGCTCGCGACGCTCGCGACATGGGAGGGATCGCCGCCCTTGCCGACGTATTTCTCCAGGCCCTTGAGATAGGCCTCGGCGACCTGGCGATAGACCTTCTGCGAGAACAGCAGCGTGATGTTGATGCTGATGCCTTCGCCGATCAGGTACTCGATCGCCGGCAGGCCCTCGGGCGTCGCCGGCACCTTGACCATCAGGTTCTTGCGGTGGACGTCCTTCCAGAGCCGTTCGGCTTCCGCGATCGTGCCCTTGGTGTCCATCGCGAGATAGGGCGACACCTCGAGGCTGACGAAGCCGTCGCCGCCGTGGCTCTGGTCGTAGACCGGGCGCAGCACGTCGGCGGCGTGCTGGATGTCCTCGACCGCGAGGTGCTCGAACAGGTCGGCGACCGAGCGGTCGCCGCTCTTGAGGGCCTTGCCGATCGCCCCGTCATATTCATCCGAGCTGCCGATCGCCTTCTCGAAGATCGAGGGGTTGGACGTCACGCCTTTGACGCCGTCGGTCTCGATCAGCCGCTTCAGGTCGCCATCGGCGACGAAGCCGCGCGCGAGGAAGTCCAGCCAGACGGCCTGACGGTGATTTTCGAGTGCTTTGACGGGGTTCATGGGTGCCTGTTCTCGTTCGATCGAGGGTCGATTTTTGGGTTCCCGGGCAGCTTTCGGGGGCGGAGGGGGATTGTCAACATGGCGGGAGCCCCGGGCGGAATATCAGCATTTCCAAGGGATAACGCCATTCACAACAGTTCGATCCGCTCGGACGCTGTGCGAGCAGACCCCCATCTCAGCACATTTTTATGACGCGTTGCGGCGCAGGACCGCGCGTCAGGGGCGCAGGTAGAGGTAACCTTGGGATTGCAGCTCGGCGAGGCGGACCACCCCGCCGCGCTCGGCGGCAACGAAGCCGGGGAGCAAGTCGGCGAGGCCGATGTTCTGCGATTTCATGGTGTTGCCGCAGGCGGCGAACTCGATCCCATCCTTGGTGAACCGCGCGACATGTTTTGACAGCTCGGGATTGGCGGCTGCTGAATGAAACGCCTTCAGCGCCCGGCCGTGCACCACCAGCGCAATCGTCACATTGCCGGGGCCGCCGACGCCGTCGAGATGGTTCTGGATGTTGCCGATCACGAAATTGACCTTGTCGAGGTCATCGAGGTGATAGACCACCTTCAGCTTTTGCGGCGGTGCTTCGGTGGCGGCGCCGGCCTGGGACGCTGCCAAGACGGCGCCGATCGCTGAAAGCGTGCCCCAGAGGATGCTGCGTCGGCGCATGGCGTCTCTCGCGCAATTATTGTTGATCCAGTGTTGTCCCTTTGGGCAAACCTATCATTTGTGGCGGAGCGCAGCGAGTTCCTTGCGGTCGGTCACAAGTTCGGCGCATTCGCCCAAGTCCGCGCGATCGACGCGAAAGATCTTGTCGTCGGCGCCGGCGAACAGCGCTTCGCCCGCATCGTCGTCGGGCTTGTTGCGATTCCACACCATGATGCGGCCAAGGCGCGCAATCACGGATTTATTGTCCTTGGACAACGCCACGGTGATACCGCCGCCCTCGCAATCCACGCCGCATTCGAAGCGTATTTCGTGGCCGGATTCGGCCGCGATGGCATGATTGCAGTAGCCGCTGGAGTCGAAATTGCCAGGGCGGTGGCGGTACGCGACGCCGAGCCGGAATGAATAGTTGGTGGCCTTGTCCTCCGGAGCGTCTTCCGCTGACACCAGCAGCTTCATCGCGCTGACCTTCTGCTTCGGATGCTGCGCCAGATGATTTGCATCGTAGCGCCGCACGAAGCAGGCATAGGCTTTCGCGCCGGGCGGGCCCGCGAACATCCTGTTGTCGAAGGCGGCCGCCGCGGCCTTGTCGACGCCTTCCTGCGCCTGAACGGCTAACGGCGCGCCGGTCCAGGCGGCGGCTGCGAGTGCGACAACAAGGAGCGCCTGCTTCATGACCGGCTCGGGAATAGCCAGCGCCTCCAAGGTGTCATCTTTAAAGCGCGGCAATGGTGCCGCGCGGAACTGCGCGGGCTCGTTGCCTTAGTCGCGGCGACAAGGAGGCACGTTCAACCGCGGCTGAACGTTTGTTCATGAGAGTCTATGGCGCGTGCATCTTGACGCCACGGCTGAACGGTCACACTTTTTCAGGGAAGCCCAACGTCCATCGCCGGACGGGAAGTTGCCCGCTCGGATGTCCGCTTCGGAGGCCTGGGCCCCGGTAAACCACGGATGTGGCGAGGGGGTTACAGCCACCAAAAACAAGGGGATATTGATGAACCATTAAGCTTCCTGCCTGTTGATAAGGCAGAGGCTGCACGCGCCGTGCATTGCCGAACTGAGTCGGTCGAGTGTCCAATGGACTCAGCGTGCCGACGCTGATTCGATCCTAGGACGCTCTTGTTACGACTCGTGTCAGTCGTGCGGCGATACATATCGTGGAGAGAGGGATCATGTACAACGATTCTTTGTTCAACGCCTTCGCAAGGTCGTTTGAAGCGCGAAGCCAGACCGACATGTCGATGGCCGAGTATTTGGAGTCGTGTCGAAGTGATCCGATGCGATATGCAAATGCGGCCGAGCGGTTATTGGCGGCAATCGGTGAGCCCCAGATGATCGACACGGCCAAGGACCCACGCCTTGGCCGTATCTTTTTGAACCGTACGATCAGGTCGTATCCGGCCTTCGCCGGGTTCTACGGCATGGAGGACACGATCGAACGCCTCGTCGGCTTCTTCCGTCACGCCGCGCAGGGCCTCGAAGAGCGCAAGCAGATCCTCTATCTGCTCGGGCCGGTCGGCGGCGGCAAGTCATCGCTCGCCGAACGCATCAAGGCGCTGATGGAGATTCATCCGATCTACGTGCTGAAGGCGGGCGACGAGCTGTCGCCGGTGTTCGAGAGCCCGCTTGGGCTGTTTGATCCCGAGACGCTTGGCCCGATGATCGAGGAGAAGTACGGCATTCCGCGCCGCCGGCTGAGCGGGCTGATGTCGCCCTGGGCCTACAAGCGGCTCGAAGCCTTCGGTGGCGACATCTCGCAATTCCGCGTCGCGCGCATCCAGCCTTCAAGGCTGCGCCAGATCGCGGTTGCCAAGACCGAGCCCGGTGACGAGAACAACCAGGACATCTCCTCGCTGGTCGGCAAGGTCGACATCCGCAAGCTCGAGACCTACGCCCAGAACGATCCCGACGCCTACAGCTATTCCGGCGGCCTCAACCGCGCCAACCAGGGCGTGCTCGAGTTCGTCGAAATGTTCAAGGCACCGATCAAGATGCTGCACCCGCTGCTGACCGCGACGCAGGAGGGTAACTACATCGGCACCGAGAATATCGGCGCGATTCCGTTCACCGGCATCATCCTCGCGCACTCGAACGAAGCCGAGTGGCAGAGCTTCAAGACCAACAAGAACAACGAGGCCTTCATCGACCGCATCTGCGTCATCAAGGTCCCGTACGTCCTGCGGGTCACCGAGGAGCAGAAGATCTACGAGAAGCTGATCCAGGGCTCCGAGCTTGCCGCAGCACCTTGCGCTCCGGCGACGCTGGAGACGATGGCGCGCTTCTCGGTGATGTCGCGGCTGCGCAAGCACGAGAACTCGACGCTGTTTGGCAAGATGCGGGTCTATGACGGCGAGAGCCTCAAGGAATCCGATCCGAAGGCGCGCAGCGTTCAGGAGTACAAGGACGCGGCCGGCGTCGACGAGGGCATGGACGGCGTCTCCACCCGCTTTGCTTTCAAGGTGCTCGCCTCGACCTTCAACCATGACACCACCGAAGTCGGCGCCGATGCGGTGCACCTGATGTATGTGCTGGAGCAGGCGATCCGCCGCGAGCAGCTGCCTGACGAGACCGAGAAGCGCTATCTCGAATTCATCAAGGCCGACCTCGCGCCGCGCTATGCCGAGTTCATCGGCAACGAGATCCAGAAGGCCTATCTGGAATCCTACGCCGACTACGGCCAGAACCTGTTCGACCGCTATGTCGACTACGCCGACGCCTGGATCGAGGATCAGGACTTCAAGGATCCCGACACCGGTCAGCTGATGAACCGCGAGCTCCTGAACCAGGAGCTGACCAAGATCGAGAAGCCGGCCGGCATCGCCAACCCGAAGGACTTCCGCAACGAGGTCGTCAAGTTCTCGCTGCGCTCGCGGGCCCATAACGGCGGCAAGAACCCGAGCTGGACCTCCTACGAAAAGGTTCGCGACGTGATCGAGAAGCGGATATTCTCGCAGGTCGAGGATCTGCTTCCGGTCATCTCGTTCGGCTCCAAGAAGGACGGCGAGACCGAGAAGAAGCACGGCGAGTTCGTCGAGCGGATGGTGGAGCGCGGCTATACCGAGCGCCAGGTCCGCCGGCTCGTCGAGTGGTACATGCGGGTGAAGCAGGCCGGCTAATGCGCGATCCGGAAAGCCGGCACCGGCTTTCCGTTTCGTCTCGTCCCGTCCAATAAAATGCGATGCGACTGTCATGATCGCATCCGGTGAGGCAGATGCAACGTGGTCATGCATATCGTCGATCGGCGGTTGAATCCGGGTAGCAAGAGCCTGGAGAACCGCCAGCGCTTCCTGCGGCGCGCCAAGGCGCTGGTGCAGGGGGCCGTCAAGAAGTCGTCACAGGACCGGGACATCAAGGATGTCCTGGAAGGCGGCGAAGTGACAATCCCGCTGGACGGCATGGACGAGCCGCGGTTCCGGCGCGAGGGCGGCACGCGTGACATGGTGCTGCCCGGCAACAAGAAGTTCGTCGAGGGCGACTGGCTGCAGCGCCCGAACCAAAGCGGCGCCAAGGGCTCCGGCGCAGGCGAGGGCGACAGCGAGGACGCCTTCCGCTTCGTGCTCAGCCGCGACGAATTCGTCGATCTCTTCCTCGACGACCTCGAACTGCCCGATCTTGCCAAGCGCAAGCTCGCGGAAACCGAAAGCGAAGGCATTCAGCGCGCCGGCTATGCGACCTCCGGCTCGCCCGCCAACATCTCGATCAGCCGCACGGTGAGCCGGGCGCTGGCGCGACGCGTGGCACTGCGCCGGCCGCGCAAGGACGACATCGAGGCGCTCGAGGCGGAGCTTGCCGAATGCGATGACGATGCGCGGCGCCGCGAGCTGCTGGCGCTGCTCGAAGCGCTGAAGGCCAAGGCCAAGCGGATCCCGTTCATCGATCCGATCGACATCCGCTATCGCCGCTTCGAGACGGTGCCGAAGCCGGTGGCGCAGGCCGTGATGTTCTGCCTGATGGACGTATCGGGCTCGATGTCCGAGCACATGAAGGATCTGGCGAAGCGGTTCTATATGCTGCTCTACGTGTTCCTGAAGCGGCGCTACAAGCACGTCGAGATCGTGTTCATCCGCCATACCGACCGCGCCGAGGAGGTCGACGAGGACACCTTCTTCCACGGACCGGCTTCCGGCGGCACGCTAGTGTCGAGCGCCTTGGTCGCGATGAACGACATCGTCCGCACCCGCTTCCGTCCGGCCGACTGGAACATCTACGCCGCCCAGGCCTCGGACGGCGACAACATGACCTCGGACAGCGCGCTGACCGGTCACCTCCTGACCGACAAGATCCTGCCGGTCTGCCAGTTCTTCGCCTATCTCGAGGTCGGCGAAGCCGCCAACTACACCTTCGACATGCCGGACTCCTCGCTCTGGACGCTCTATGAGCGTCTGCGCAACGAGGGCGCGCCGCTGTCGATGCGCAAGGTGAGCGAGCGCGGCGAGATCTTCCCGGTGTTCCAGGACCTGTTCAAGCGCCGCAGCAAGCAGGAAAGGGTGTAGCGTGATGGGTTCTTCCGGGGAACGGCTGTTCGAGGGCGCCGATTGGGATTTCCAGACCTTGCAGCGGGTCCACGACGCCTGCGAGAAAATCGCGCGCACCGAGCTCGGGCTCGACGTCTATCCCAACCAGATCGAGGTGATCACCGCCGAGCAGATGCTCGACGCCTATTCCTCGGTCGGCATGCCGCTGTTCTACAAGCACTGGTCATTCGGCAAGCAATTCGCGTTCCAGGAAGCGTCCTATCGCAAGGGCCTGATGGGCCTCGCCTATGAGATCGTGATCAATTCCTCGCCGTGCATCTCCTATCTGATGGAGGAGAACACGGCGACGATGCAGACGCTGGTGATCGCGCACGCGGCGTTCGGGCACAATCACTTCTTCAAGAACAACTATCTGTTCAAGCAGTGGACCGATGCCGACGGCATTCTCGACTATCTGGAATTCGCCAAGGGCTACATCGCGGTCTGCGAGGACCGCCACGGCCGCGAGACGGTGGAGCGGACGCTCGATGCCGCGCATGCGCTGATGTCGCATGGCGTCGACCGCTATCCCGGAAAGAAGACGCTCGATTTGCGTGCCGAGGAGAAGCGTGCCGGCGAGCGCCGGCAGCACGAGGAAAGCGTGTTCAACGATTTGTGGCGGACGGTGCCGAACACCAAGGCCAAGAGCAAGGCTACGCTCACGGCCGAGCGCCGCCGCGCGCTGCTCGGCTTGCCGCAGGAGAACATCCTCTATTTCCTCGAGAAGACCGCGCCGCGCCTTGCACCCTGGCAGCGCGAGCTGATCCGCATCGTCCGCCACATCGCGCAGTATTTCTACCCGCAGGGCCAGACCAAGGTGATGAACGAGGGCACCGCGACCTACGTCCATTACCGCATCATGAGCCGGCTGCATCAGCAGGGCCGGCTCACCGACGGCAATTTCCTCGAATTCCTGCAGTCGCACACCAATGTGGTGTTCCAGCCCGAATTCGACGACCGCCGCTATTCCGGCTTCAATCCCTACGCGCTCGGCTTCGCCATGATGCAGGACATCGAGCGGATCGTGAAAAATCCGGAGGACGAGGACCGCGAGTGGTTCCCCGATATCGCCGGCAAGGGCGACGTCGAGGGCGTGCTGCGCGAGATCTGGAGCAACTACCGCGACGAGAGCTTCATCAACCAGTTCCTCAGCCCGGCGCTGATCCGGCGCTTCCGCATGTTCCATTTGCACGACGACCCCGCGGAAAGCCAGGGGATCAAGGTCGACGCGATCCACGACGAGCGCGGCTACCGCCGGGTCCGCCGCGAACTGGCACGGCAATACGACGTCGGCTTCGTCGACGCCAATATCGAGGTCGTGGATGTCGATCTCGACGGCGATCGCCGCCTGATGCTGCGCCACACCACCGTGAAGGGCGCGCAACTCAACGAGACCGACGCGCGGCGCGTGCTGCAACACCTCGCCGATCTGTGGTCCTACGACGTCGCGCTGACCGAAATCGACGGCACCGACAAGGTGCTGAAGGAATACGTCGTCAGCCCGCGCGCGGCTGCGGTCGCGGCCTGAGGATCACGCTCTCGCTGACATGAGCGCGGCGCACACCGCCGCGCGGAATGCGAGTCTTGCTCGGTGAACCTTCATGTCTATCGAAGGCTCACATCATGAACATGCCGGCAACATTCCGACTTGAAAGCGCATGGCGTTCTATGCGCGAACGCGATTGCCGGCATGCGGAAATCTCGCGAGACGTTCTTGGTGATTGCCTGCGCGGACGCGATGGATAATGTGCGCCGCGTCAAGAAAACCAAGAAAAGGATATGCTCTTGTCAACTCGCTCCCGCCTGGCGGGCTTTCTCGCCTTCACCGCGCTCACGGCCTCGTTGACCTCGCCGTCCGTGGCAGCCGATACCGCGATCAAAATAGGAAACACCGCGCCCTATAGCGGCCCGGCGTCGGCCTACGGCACGATCGCGCGTGCCGAAGCCGCGTATTTCCAGATGCTCAACGATCAAGGCGGCATCAACGGCCGCAAGATCGACTTCGAGAGCCTCGACGACGCCTATTCGCCGTCGAAGACCGTCGAGCAGACCCGCAAGCTCGTCGAGCAGGACGAGGTGCTCGCGATCTTCAGCGCGGTCGGCACCGCGCCGAACATCTCGGTGCAGAAGTACCTCAACATCAAGCGCGTGCCGCAGCTGTTCGTGTCCTCCGGCGCGACGCGCTGGAACGATCCAAAGCAGTTCCCGTGGACGGTCGGTTTCAATCCGACCTACGAGCTCGAAGGCCGGCTCTACGCAAAATACATCCTGAAGACCAAGCCGGATGCGAAGATCGCCGTCATCACGCCGAACGAGGACGCCGGCAAGGACTATCTGAGGGGTTTCAAGGACGGGCTCGGCGAGCATGTCGGCCAGATCGTCGCCGAGACCACGTATCTCACGACCGATCCCACCATCGATTCCCAGATGGTGACGATGCGCGAGTCCGGCGCGGACGTCTTCTTCGCGGAGGCGACGCCGAAATTCGCGGCCCAGGCGCTGCGCAAGGCGGCGAGCATGGGCTGGAAGCCGCTGACCATCCTGCCGACCGTCTCGAACTCGGTCTCCGCGGTGCTTGAACCGGCCGGTCTCGAGAACGTCATCGGCGTCGTGACCGGGCTCTATCTGAAGGATCCGACCGATCCGCGCTGGGCCGACGATCCCGCGCAGAAGGAGTTTGCGGACTGGATGAAGAAGTACCAGCCGAATGCGAGCCCGGGCGACCTCTTCAACGTGCAGGGCTACACGGTGGCGCAGGTCATGACGGCGGTGCTGAAGAACTGCAACGGCGACTACAGCCGTGCCAACATCATCAAGCAGGCGACCAATCTGAAGGCGCTCGAGCTGCCGATGCTGTTGCCCGGCATCAAGGTGCAGACCGAGCCCGACAATGTGACGCCGATCCGGCAAATCCAGATGGCGCGGTTCGACGGCAAGTCCTGGGCGCTGTTCGGCGACGTCTTGAGCGACAAGTAGCCGTCACCAACTCCGCTGTCGTCCCTGCCTAGTGCACAATTGCACACGGGAGGACGACACGGAGTGTGCTGCCGCTGCTCAGCGCAGGCTGGCGTTGATCTTGTCCAGCACGGCTGAACCCGGGCACAGCGCTTGTTCGTCGAGCGTGTTGAGCGGCGTCTCGACGGTGTCGAGATGGGTGTGCAGATCCTCGGCATCCGGATCGACATAGAGCAGGCCAGTGACGATCTGGCCCTTGGCCGCGTGCTTCTGCAGGAAGGTCATCGCGCCCAGACGATCATGCGGATCGTAATCGGCGTCGAGCTTGCGCAGCGCGAGCCGCGAGCCGTCATGCTGCTCGACCACCTGCACGGTGCCCGGCGCATAGTCGACGCTGATCGGATCGCGGCCGACCAGCACGTCGAGGCGGTTCACCGCGTCATTGTGCTCGCGGACATAGTCAAAGCTCTTGGTCGAGCCGGCGTGGTTGTTGAAGGCGATGCAGGGGCTGATCACGTCGATGAAGGACGCCCCCTTGTGGCGGATCGCAGCGGCAATCAAGGGAACCAATTGGGTCTTGTCGCCGGAGAAGCTGCGCGCCACGAAGGTGGCGCCGAGTTGCAGCGCGATCGCGACCAGGTCGATCGCATTGTCGGTATTGGTGACGCCCTTTTTCGATTTCGAGCCGCGGTCGGCGGTGGCCGAGAACTGGCCCTTGGTCAGACCGTACACGCCGTTGTTCTCGACGATGTAGGTCATGTTGACGGCGCGCCGGATCGAATGCGCGAACTGGCCGAAGCCGATCGAGGCGGAATCGCCGTCGCCGGAGACGCCGAGATAGATCAGGTCGCGGTTGGCCAGGTTGGCGCCGGTCAGCACCGACGGCATGCGGCCGTGCACCGAGTTGAAGCCGTGCGAATTGCCGAGGAAATAGTCCGGCGTCTTCGACGAGCAGCCGATGCCGGAAATCTTCGCCACCCGGTGCGGCTCGATCGAGAGCTCGTAGCAGGCCTCGATGATCGAGGCGGTGATCGAATCGTGGCCGCAGCCGGCGCACAGCGTCGAGATCTTCCCCTCGTAGTCGCGGTGGGTATAGCCCAGCTCGTTCTTCTTCAGGCCGGGATGATGAAACTTCGGCTTTGCAATGTAGGTCATGTCACGGCCTTGCGGAGAGGGGTCACCTTGAGATGATCCTGGTGGTCGCCGATCGCGCCCGCGATGAAGCGCGCGGTGATCGGCGTGCCGTCATAGTGCAGGATCGGCACCAGCCTGACGGGGTCGATGCCGTTCTCGTTGACGATCAGCTGGCGAAGCTGCGCGTCGCGGTTCTGCTCGACCACGTAGACGAAGTCGTGGTCGGCGATGAAGCTCGCGACGCTGGAGTGGAACGGGAAGGCGCGGATGCGCATGCGGTCGAGCTGGTGGCCGCGCGCCTCCAGGATCCCGATCGCCTCGTCCATCGCGGGCGAGGTCGAGCCGAAATAGATCACGCCGTATTTGGTGGGCTTTGCCGCATTGGCCTGCAGCGGCCGCGGCACCATGTCCTGCGCGGTCTCGAACTTGCGCACCAGGCGTTGCATGTTGTCGGCGTAGACCGCGCCTTCCTCGGAATAGCGCGCGTAGCGGTCGCGCGAGGTGCCGCGGGTGAAGTAGGAACCCTTGGTCGGATGCGTGCCGGGATAGGTGCGATAGGGGATGCCGTCGCCGTCGACGTCGAGATAGCGGCCGAAGTCGCGGCCTTCCTCGAGCATCTCCGCCGTCATCACCTTGCCGCGGTCGTATTGCTTGGCGTCGTCCCACTTCAGCGGGCGGCACAGCCGGTGGTTCATGCCGATGTCGAGATCGAGCATCAGGAAGATCGTGGTCTGCAGCCGCTCGGCGAGGTCGAAGGCGGCCGCGGCGAACTCGAACGCCTCCGCCGGATCTTCCGGGAACAGCAGCACATGCTTGGTATCGCCGTGCGAGGCATAGGCGCAGGCGATCACGTCGCATTGCTGGGTGCGGGTCGGCATGCCCGTCGAGGGGCCGGCGCGCTGGATGTTCATGATCACGGCCGGGATCTCGGCGAAATAGGACAGGCCGATGAACTCAGTCATCAGCGAGATGCCCGGACCCGACGTCGCGGTGAAGGCCCGTGCGCCGTTCCAGGAGGCGCCGATCACGATGCCGATCGAGGCGAGCTCGTCCTCGCCCTGCACGATCGCGTATTTCGCCTTGCCGGTCTCGGGATCGTGGCGGTACTTCTTGCAGTGGCTGGTGAAGGCTTCCGCCACCGACGATGACGGCGTGATCGGATACCACGCGCACACGGTGGCGCCGCCATAGACGGCGCCGAGCGCGGCCGCGCTGTTGCCTTCGACGAAGATGCGGTCGCCGACCTTGTCGGACTTCTTCACCCGCAGCCCGACCGGGCATTTCAGGTTTTGCAGCGCCCAGTCGCGGCCGAGATGCAGCGCATGGACGTTGGAGGACAGCAGCTTCTCCTTGCCCTTGTACTGCTCGCCGATGAGCTGCTCGACCAGCTTGGGATCGAGGTCGAGCAGGGCACAGAGCGCGCCGAGATAGATGATGTTCTTGAACAGCTGGCGCTGCCTGGGATCGGTGTAGGTCGAGTTGGTGATCGCGGTCAGCGGCACGCCGATGACGGTGATGTCCTCGCGGAATTTCGACGACGGCATCGGCTTGGTCGAATCGTAGAACAGATAGCCGCCGGGCTCGATCGAGGCGACGTCCTTGTCCCAGGTCTGCGGGTTCATCGCCACCATCAGGTCGACGCCGCCGCGGGCGCCGAGATGGCCGTCCTCGGTGACGCGCACCTCATACCAGGTCGGCAGGCCCTGGATGTTGGACGGGAAGATGTTGCGTGGCGAGACCGGTACGCCGTGGCGCAGGATCGAGCGCGCGAACAGCTCGTTGGCGGAAGCCGAGCCCGAACCGTTGACGTTGGCGAAGCGGACGACGAAGTCGTTTACGCTGCTGATCGGGCTTTGGACTGACATGTTGATCCCGCTTGAACCATATCGATGAGGTACTTCTGCATGTCCCAGGCGCCGGTCGGGCAGCGCTCGGCACACAGCCCGCAATGCAGGCAGACGTCTTCGTCCTTCACCATGACGCGGCCGGTCTTGAGGTCGCCGGAAACGTACAGCGCCTGGTCGTGATGCGGCGAGGGCGCTTTCAGCCGCTGCCGCACCTCATCCTCTTCGCCGTTCGGGGTGAAGGTGATGCAGTCCATCGGACAGATGTCGACGCAGGCGTCGCACTCGATGCAGAGCGGCGCGGAAAACACCGTCTGCACGTCGCAATTCAGGCAGCGCTGCGCCTCGCCGAGCGCGAGCTTGAGGTCGTAACCGAGCTCGACCTCGGCGCGGATGTCCTTCAGCGCGACCACCTTGTCGCGATGCGGCACCTTGAAGCGCTTGTCGGCGGAGATGTCGTTGTCGTAGCTCCACTCGTGGATGCCCATCTTCTGCGAGGAGACGTGCACCTCGGGCAGCGGGCGCTCGTTGATGTCCTCGCCGGACAGCATGCGGTGGATGGAGAGCGCGGCGTCGTGGCCATGCGCCACCGCCCAGATGATGTTCTTCGGCCCGAACGCCGCATCGCCGCCGAAGAACACCTTCGGATTGGTCGAGACGAACGTCTTGGGATCGACCTTCGGCATGTGCCACTTGTCGAATTCGATGCCGCAATCGGCTTCGATCCAGGGGAACGCGTTCTCCTGGCCGACCGCAACGAGCACATCGTCGCAGGGCACGGTCTCGTCAGGCTCGCCCGAGGGCACCAGACTGCGGCGGCCCGTGGCGTTGTACTCCGCCTTCACCTTCTGGAAGGTAACGCCGATCAGCTTGCCGGCCACATGCTTGAACGCCACCGGCACCATGTAGTTCAGGATCGGGATGTCCTCGTGAAGCGCGTCTTCCTTCTCCCACGGCGAAGCCTTCATTTCCTCGAAGCCGGAGCGGACAATCACCTTGACGCTTTCGCCGCCGAGGCGGCGCGCGGTGCGGCAGCAATCCATCGCCGTGTTGCCGCCGCCGAGCACGATGACGCGGCGGCCGATCTTGTCGACGTGGCCGAACGACACGTTGGCCAGCCACTCGATGCCGATATGGATGTTGGCGGCGCCCTCCTTGCGGCCGGGGATGTCGAGCTCGCGGCCGCGCGGTGCGCCAGAGCCGACAAAGATCGCGTCATAGTTCTCGGCGAGCAGCTGCTTCAGGCTGTCGACGCGCTGACCACCCTTGAACTCGACACCGAGGTTCAGGATGTAGTCGGTCTCCTCGTCGATCACGCTGTCGGGCAGGCGGAATTTCGGAATCTGGCTGCGCATCATGCCGCCGGCCTTGGGATCGCCGTCGAACACGGTGCAGTGATAGCCGAGCGGCGCGAGATCGCGCGCCACGGTGAGCGAGGCAGGGCCGCCGCCGACCAGCGCGATGCGCTTGCCGTTCTTCGGCCCGGGCTTCGGCAGCCGGTGCTTGATGTCGTCCTTGAAGTCCGCGGCGACGCGCTTCAGGCGGCAGATCGCGACCGGGTTGTCCTCGACCCGGCCGCGGCGGCATGCCGGCTCGCATGGACGGTCGCAGGTGCGCCCGAGAATGCCGGGGAACACGTTGGACTTCCAATTGATCATGTAGGCGTCGCTGTAACGCCCCTCAGCAATCAACCGGATGTACTCGGGAACAGGGGTGTGTGCGGGACAGGCCCATTGGCAATCGACTACTTTGTGGAAGTAATCAGGCGCCGAGATATCAGTCGGTTTCATTCCTACCTTTGACCCGCGCGAAAATGCCAGACCCGCGCGGCCTTATCGTTGACGACGAACGCTCACGTGGCGTTGTTCTGGTTTTTGAATTGGATCATAGGCTTATCTTATTAGAGCCGTTCCAGAGAAGGCAAAGGCTAAATTGTCCGATCATCAGCTTTCGCGCGGCTGATGCGCGTGTAGCGTTAATCTCGATTGCGTTATGTGGCGGTGCAGCATGATCTGCATCGCCACGCTTGCTTGAGAAAATGTTTTTCGGGACAGCGCTTCGCACGCTTCCGGATCAGGCTTACTCGCGCGGAAGGTCGCTCTTCGCGATATCCCACAACAGCTTGTAGACTCCGCTGGTGACCACGAGCGGCTTCAAGGCTGCATTGCCGGTGATGCCTGCGGCCGCTGCGGGGACCGCGCCGACGTCGGTGGCGTCGATCAGCACGAACCAGTCGCCGGCGCCGGGATCGGGTTTCGCCGCATCCGGCGTGAGCGGTTTCGACAGGTCAGGGTCGTTCTCCAGGAGGTGCATCGAGATGATGCCGTCGCGCGAAGCTGGATCGAGTTGCTCCCGCAATGCAACGCGAAGTTTGTCCGCGCCTTCGGCAGGCGGGCGCAGGCGGATGATGCCGAGGGCTGCGCCCCTGCCGACGCCGCGGCTGATCGTGATGCGGGCAACGCCCCGGATCATGTTCTGAAAGCGCGCGATATTGGCCTTCGACCAGTCGGTCTGGTTGGCGAGCGCCTTGCGATAGGCCGGGCTCTCGAGCACATCGAAGGTCGCGGTCGAGTAGAGGCTGAGATATTTCGGCTTGCCATCATGGGCGACGTAGCGGCGGGCTTCCAGGAAGCCGTCGATGGCGACCCGTTCCTCGAGATGTTCGCGGTCGTACCAGCGATTGAATTCAGCTTCGTGCAAGCTGTCGATATCCATCGAAGTCAGCAGCATGCCTTGTCCGGCGATTGGCATCGAGTGCTCCTTTTTTGCCTGTTTTATCCACGCAATATCGCCTGATCGCGCAAACCAGGGAAGCCGGTTCCCGTCACCACAGACCAAGGATTGCCACAATTGCTGCAATGCTGTTCAGCACCGGTTCACAGAGGTAGCATTTCATTCGTTACGCCAACTCTCGAGAAGAAAAGGGACGACCACCATGGCACGCATTCTGTGGGCATTGATCGTCGGTCTGGTGTCGCTCGCCTCGCTTCCCGTGCATGCGCAGGATCAGGAAAAGCGTCTCGCACTTGTCGTCGGCAACGGCGCCTATGAGGCCGGCGCGTTGCAAACCGCCGCGAACGACGCCGGCCTGATCGCGCAGACCTTGCAGGCCGCCGGCTTCGACGTGATCGGCGCACGCGATCTCGATGGCGAGACGCTGCGCAAATCGTTCCGCGATTTCATGCAGAAGGTGCAGGAGGCGGGGCCCAATGCCGTGGCCTTCGTGTATCTCGCCGGCTACGGCGTGCAGCTCACCGGCGAGAACTATTTCGTGCCGGTCGACGCCAAGATTGCCCGCGACACCGACGTGCCGGTCGAGGCGATCCGCATCTCCGACTACAGCCATCAGCTCTCGGCGCTGCCGATCAAGGCCGGCGTGATCGTGCTCGATGCGGCGCGCAGCAATCCCTTCGCCAAGGAGGGCCAGCCGCTGGCCGGTGGTCTTGCGCTGGTCGATCCCGATCCGAAGATGCTGATCGGCTTCAACTCGGCGCCCGGCACCGTCGCCCCTGACGGTGCGCCGCCGTACGGGCCTTATGCGCAAGCGTTGGCGGAAATGATCCGCACCGGCGGCCTGACCTTGCCCGAGGTGTTCGACCGCGTTCGCCTGCGCGTCAACGAGATGACCAAGGGCGCCGAGATCCCGTGGGATGCGCACAAGGTCGACGCGCCCTTCATGTTCTTCGAGCGCAAGCCGGACGCGCCGCCGCAGCAGGTCGATGCCGGGCTGCGTACCAAGCCGATCCGCGATTTCTCGGCGCAGGATGCCTACGCCGCGGCGCTGGAGCGCGACACGCTGCAGGGCTACGAGGATTACCTGCAGGCCTATCCGAACGATCCGCTGGCCAAGCGCGTGCGCGCGATCGTGGCGGCGCGGCGCGAGGCGATCACCTGGCGGCGCACCTACAACGCCGACTCGACTGATGCGTATTGGTCGTATCTGCGGCGCTATCCGCGCGGGCCGCATGCCTACGACTGCCGGCGCCGGCTCGCCTATCTGTCGGCCGCGCTGGAGCCGCCGGCGCAGTTCACGGTGCTCGACTACGACGTGCCGCCGCCGCCGCCCGACGAGATCGACTATGTCGACCGCCCGGTGCTGTATTACAGCGATCCGGTGTTCGCCTTCGCGCCGCCACCGCCGCCGCCGGTGTTCTTCCTGCCGCCGCCGCCGCCGGACTTCGTCGTGCTGCCGCCACCGCCGCCGCCGATCGGCCTGTACGTGCTGCCGACGCCGATGTTCGTGGCGATGCCGGCCTATGTCGCCGCACCGGCCTATGTCGTGCCGCCGCAGAACAACATCGTGTTCAACAACATCCACAACACCACGGTCATCAACACGGTCATCAACAATCCCAACCCGACGCCGGCGCAGCTCCATGCGGCCGGGGTGACGGCGGCGATGGGCGGCGCGCCGGTGACGGCGGCACCGCGACTGCCGGCCGCGGCGATGCAGCGCGCCAATCTGCCGGGCGCTCCGCAAGGCGCGACGCCCGCGCAGGGCGCGGCGATGGGAGCTCCGCGCGCCGCACCGAACGCTGCCGCGGCGCCGAACGCTGCTGCCACTCCGAATGCTGCCGCCGCTCCGAATGCGATGGGCGCGCCGGGCACGCCGGGTGCGCATACACTGCCGGGCGCGAAAAATGGACCGCCGCTGCCGCAGTCGGCGACCGCACCGGCCAATGCCATGCAGCATGGCGCTGTGCCGCCGGGAGCCGCACAACCCGGCGCCGCGCAACCTGGCGCAAAGCCGAATGCGGTGGTGCCGGGCAAGCCGGCGACTGCCATGGCGCCTGCCAATGCGCAGCCTGCTCCTCCGGCCAAGCCCGGTGTCGCGCCGGCGACCAGCGCGCCCGCCTCACCCGCGGCCGCCGGCAAGCCAGGTGCGCAACCGCTCCCGCATGCGGCGACCGCGCCGACCGCAAACGTGAAGCCCTCGGCGGCACCGTCACCGGCGAACCGCGCGATGTCGACACGGCCGACCCCGGCCGCGCGCCCGGCACCCGCGCGCGCGGCGGTGTCGCCGGCGCCGGTCTCCCGGCCCGCGCCGGCGCATGCGGCAGCTCCGCCGGTCCATGCCGCAGCTCCGCCCGTGCGGGCTGCGGCTCCGCCGGCGCGGCCGGTTGCCCCGCCACCTCGTGCTGCGGCTTTGCCGCCGCGTCCGGCTCCGGCACCGGCTCCGCGCGCCGCGCCGCCACCACGGCCGGCGATGCAGGTGCAACACGCAGCGCCGTCACCGCGGATGGCGGCGCCACCAAGGCCCGCGGCCGCGCCACGGGCAGCGCCGGCATGTCCTCCCGGCAAGTGCAAACATTGAGGGAAGCAGGGAGTCGGTCGAGTTCTTCACCGGCTCCTGATGTCGAGGGTGTTCCGGCGGCGGTCTAGCGCTTGGCCGCAAGGTCGGCGATCGCCTTCATCACGGCGTTGCGGATGCCGGGATCGTAGAGGATGTGGCCGGCGCCATCGATGATGCGGACCTCGCTGCCCGGCCAGCGCGCGGCGAGCGCGTGCGATGTTGCGGGCGGGCACAACAGATCGTAACGGCCCTGCACCAGGATGCCGGGAATGCCGGCGAGCCTGCCGGCCTCACTCATCAATTGATGCGGCCGCATGAAGCAATTGTTGGCGAAGTAGTGCGCCTCCATGAACGGCGTCGAGGGCAGGGCGCCCGAGGCCTTGAGGTCGAGCCGCGTCTGCTTCGGTGTGTGCTCCGACAACGCGCGTTCGGTGTCGTGCCAGGCGCGCGCGGCCGGCGCATGCAAGGCGGCGTCGGGATCGAGGATGCGGCGATAATAGGCCGCAAGCGGTGCTGCGCGCTCGCTCTCGGGCAGGAAGTTGAGGAAGTCCTCATGGAGGGCGGGATAGAAGCGCGGCAAGGCGCGCAGGAAAACGTCGTCCAGCTCCTCGGCTGTGCCGAGAAACGTCGCGCGGAGCACCAGCCCGCTGACCCGCTCAGGGTGGGCCTGCGCATAAGCCAGCGCCAGCGTCGCGCCCCAGGAGCCGCCGACCACCATCCAACGCGCGAAGCCGAAGCGCTCGCGGATCTTCTCCATATCCGCGATCAGGTGCTGCGTCGTGTTGTTGTCGCGGCTGCCCTTCGGCCGGCTGCGGCCGCAGCCGCGCTGGTCGAACAGCACGGCGTGAAAGCGCTCGGGATCGAACAGCCGGCGATGATCGGGCTGACAGCCGCTGCCGGGGCCGCCATGCAGATAGACCGCGGGAATGCCGCCCTCGCGCCCGACGCTCTCGACATGGAGATCGTGGCCATCGCCGACGTCGAGCCATTCCGACGTCAGCGGCGCAAAGGGATCGGCACGCCTCGCGGCCTTGCCGACGTCGGCGTCAGGCGCCATTGCGCTTGTCCTGGGATTCGTTCCGGGGGTGGTCCGTCTCCAACGTGCCGCCGGCGAAGTTGCGATACAGGAAACGGTTCTGCGTGCCGGCGGATTCCCGCTCGGCCTGCTTGAAGATCTCCTCGTGTCGCGGCGACAGCGCGCAGGCCGGGTCGGTGTTGCCGGCATCGCCGGTCAGCGCAAAGGCCTGGCAGCGGCAGCCGCCGTAATCGATCTCGCGGAATTCGCAACTCTTGCACGGCTCCGGCATCCAGCCGGTGCCGCGATAGCGGTTGAAGGCCTCCGAGTTCTGCCAGATCCAAGCGATCGAATGATTCGAGCGCACCGATTCGAATTCGAGCCCGGTGATGCTTTCGGCGGCGTGGCACGGCAGCACCTTGCCGGCCGGCGAGATGTTGAAGAACTGGCGGCCCCAGCCGCCCATGCATTTCTTCGGCCGCAGCGCGTAGTAATCCGGCACCACATAGTCGATCGCAAGCGTGCCCTTCAGGCGCATTTGGGCTTCCTCGACGATGCGGCTGGTCTCCTCGATCTGCTCGATCGTCGGCATCAGCGCGGCACGGTTCTTCAGCGCCCAGCCGTAATACTGCACGTTGGCGACCTCGAGCCGGTCGGCGTCGAGGTCGACCGCCATCTGGATGATGTCGGTCAGCTGATGCAGGTTCTGCCGGTGCATCACCGCATTCACCGTGAGCGGCAATTCGAGCTCGCGCGTCCATTTCGCGACCTCGAGCTTCTTCTTGTGCGCGTCCTTCAGCCCTGCCACGCGGTCGGCGACGTTGGGCTCGTTGCCCTGAAAACTGATCTGCACATGGCTGAGGCCGGCGTCGGCCAGCGCCGAAAGCTTGTCCCTGGTCAGCAGCACGGCCGAGGTGATCAGGTTGGAATAGAGCCCGACATCGGTCGCGTGCTGCACCAGCTCGACGATGTCCTTGCGCGCGGTCGGCTCGCCGCCGGAGAAATGGATCTGCAGCACGCCGAGCTCGGCAAGCTCGCTCAGCACCTTCTTCCATTCGTCCGTGGTGAGCTCGGTCGAGCCGCGGTCGAGCTCGACCGGGTTCGAGCAGTAGGGGCATTGCAGCGGGCAGCGGTGGGTGATCTCGAGCAGCACCGCGAGCGGGATGCCGTAGGTCTCGGCCGCCGAGCGGCGGCTCTCCAGCACGGCGAGCCCATCGCTTGGGGCTGCGCTCGGGCCCGGCGCTGTCGTCTTGTTGTCGGCGAGCGTGTCACTCATGCTGTGCTCTCGCGCGCTTCGGTGAGAAAACCCTTGTCGGCCAGATCCTGCAGCATCGCGACCACGTCGGTCGCGATCGCCTCGCGTGGAGCGGCGTATTTTTCCGCGAGCTGGTCCACCATCTCGGCGACGCTGTGCATGCCGTCACACAGCTGCAGCACCTCGACCGCGATGTCGTCCGGCGCCAGCACGCGCTCCGGCGCCAGGATCACCCAGACCTGCCGCGTCTCGTCGAATTTCAGCTTGGTATGGCGCGGCAGTTTCGGCCGGCTGGTCTCGCTGACGCTGATGTTGCGGCTGGCCATGATGTTGTCTCTAACCTGTCTTCGGCACGAAGGCGCCGGGCGGAATCTGGCCGTCGACATACGCATGATACAGCGCGTCGAGCTGCACCCACAGCACGTTGGTCTTGAAGATCAGCGCGTTGCAGACCGCTTCGCGCTCCGCCGGCGTCTTGGCGTGCTGCTTGACATAGTCGAGCGCGAAACCGGCGTCGCGCGGCGCCTGGGTCAGGCGGCGGCTGAAATAGCTCATGATGTCGGGGTTGACGAAGTCGTAGTGCTTCAGCATCCCCGAGATGCGCTCCTCGTGCAGGTTCGGCGCGAACAATTCGGTGAGCGAGGAGGCGATCGCTTCCAGCGGCGTGCGATCGCGGCAGAAATGCACATAGGCTTCGACGGCAAAGCGCGTCGCCGGCAGAATGCCTTCGGTGGACTCCACATAGGCCGTGTCGAGGCCGAGGCCCTCGGTCAGCTTCAGCCAGCGCTCGATGCCGCCCTCATTGCCGAGATCTCCGTCATGATCCTCGATGCGGTGGCGCCATTCGATCCTTGTATTGCGGTCGCGGAAGCGCGAGATCACCATCGCGTCCTTCAGCGGGATCGTGCTCTGGTAGTAATAGCGGTTCAGCGCCCAGGCCTGGACCTGGCCCTTGTTGAGCTTGCCGCCGTGCAGCAGGCGGTGGAACGGGTGCAGGCTGTGATAGCGCGTGGCACCGATCGTGCGCAGCGTCGCCTCCATCTCCTCGGCAGTGTCGAGCGTGATGCCCTTGCCGATCGAGAGCGCGGTCATTCCTGAGGTCAGCACGACATTCACAGCACGATCTCCGTTCCGTCGGAGGGAATCTGCCAGCCCGCCTGTTCGGCCGCCTTGCGTTCGGCCGAGGTCCCAAGCAGCGCCGGGTTGGAGTTGTTGATATGCAAAAACACTTTTCGTCCGATGTCGAGCCCGGCGAGGCTTTCGATCGCACCCTGATCGCCCGACATCGCGATATGGCCCATGCCCTGGCCGGTCTTGTTGCCAAGGCCCGCCGCGATCAGTTCGTCGTCGCGCCACACCGTGCCGTCGAAAAACACCAGCGGGGCGCCCTTGAGCCGCGATTTCAGGTCGTCAGTCACCCGTGCGCAGGCGGCCAGGAAATAGAAATATTTGCCGCTGCGCCGGTCCGCAATACGCAGGCCGAGCGTATCGCCGACGCCGTCGGCGCCCGCCGGATGCGCCTTGCCCTCAAGATACCACGCGCCCTTGCCGGGAACCTCAAACGGCAGCACCTCGAGCCCGGACGGCGATCCGTCGGGCAGGGCCGGTTCGAAGGCCTGGTCGACCGCGATCGGCCGGCGCTCGACGTTCTTGTCGCTGAGCACGTTGAAGATGCTGTTCGAACGCAGGATCGCAAGCACCCGCTCATGCGCGTAGATCGTGAACGGCGAACCCTCGCGCATCGACAATAGCCCGGCGACCGCGTCGATCTCGCCATTGGTGAGGATGACGCCCGCGATCGGGCTATGGCGCAGTGCGCCGTGCTTCGGATGCAGCTGTGGCGTGGCAATCAACTGCTGGCGCAGATCCGGGGATGCATTGACCAGGAACCAGTGCACGCCATCGCCGCTGACGGCGATCGAGGCTTGCGTGCTCTGCAGCTCGGGATGGTCGCTTCGCGCCGTCCTGCAGACGGCACAGCCGCAGTTCCACTGCGGAACGCCGCCACCCGCCGCGGCACCCAGGACGACGACACGAAGCATGATCCGTCCCCTGGAGAAGCTTGGCCCTGGAGAAGTTTGTTGGACCCAGAAACGTTACGAGGTGGACCCCGGATTTGAAACACACTCCCTTGCTCGGGAGCGCGTTACGCCCGGATGTCCACCTGCGCTAAAACGCTAAACGTGTAGAGGGCGCTGCCGCTTACTTGCGGGTTGCGCACATATACATGTTGATTTCCATGCCGACCGACACTTCGACGATCTTCGGTGCTTTCCAGGCCATTTGGCTCTCCTTGTTGCAACCGGACGAACTTTCCGCCCTGCAGAGTAAACTACTGTGGTTGGAAAAGTTCGCCAGTTAAATTTTCTGTAAGGTGCCGCCTCGAAGGGCATGCTGCACTGCGGCAAGCAAATCTTACCCACTCACAAATTTGTGCGCGCGTTTCCCGTCAAAAGCCCGTGGCATCAGACCTTTTTCCTGTTGTTCGCCACACGGTGAATGGTGATGTTGGAATAAGTAAACAGCAGCCCGCGGTCCTCCGAAGGTCCCGGTGGCGATCCATGCTTCCCCGTGACGGGAGGCGACTAACCGAGCCGAGTTCAGCCGATGCCACGCTATTTCTTCAACACCCGTATCGGTGACGAGCTGATCTCCGATCCCGACGGCGAAATCCTGCGGGACCCCGATCGTGCGTGGGAAATGGCGCGGGCGATGATTCGCGAACTGCTCAAGACCGAGGGCGCCGATGGCGCGCTGCTCAGCGCCGTGATCGAGGTGACCGACGACGAGGGCGAGGTCGTGCTGGAGTTTCCATTCACCGAGGCGATTCTCGATCGCCCGGACCATTCGATGACAAGGCACTGACGCGCGCTGGCCCGCCGCGCGGCCACAACCATGCGTTGGCCGATGCCAGCATGTTTCCGATTGCAATTGTCCGGACAAATTCGCAAGACTATGAACGGAAAGCCGAACCGCGCCGCGTGACGTCAATGGCGCAATCAACAACGGCTTCCACCCAGGGGAGATCTTCATGAAAAAACACTCGTTCGCACCGCGCAGCTTGCTGCTCGCGGGGGCCATGCTCGGGGCGTTCACGCTCTCTGCTGCGGCGCAACAGCCGGCCGCGCCGGCGGCAGGTGCCGCCCCCGCCGCCCAGCCGCTGCCGCCTGGCTCGCCCTTGATCGGGCGTCCGGACAATGAAGCCGCCGCCAAGCTCGCGCCGGTGGCGCCGCCGCCGCTGCCGTCCGCGCCCGACAAGCTGCCGCTCGCCAAGCTCAAGGCGCCGGCCGGCTTCAATGTCGAGGTCTATGCGGCCGGCATGGCCAATGCGCGCTCGCTGGCGCTCGGCGACAAGGGCACGGTGTTCGTCGGCAGCCGCCTCGTCGACAAGGTCTATGCGATCGTCAACAAGGACGGCAAGCGCTCGGTCAAGGTGATCGCCTCCGGCCTCTATCGTCCGAACGGCGTCGCCTTCAAGGACGGCACGCTCTACATCGCCGAACTCTCGAAGGTCTCCAAGATCGACAAGATCGAGGACAATCTGGATAACCCGCCGAAGCCCACCGTCATCTACGACAAGCTGCCGAAGGACGAGGCGCATGGCTGGAAGTTCATCGCCGTCGGTCCCGACAACAAGCTTTATGTTCCGGTCGGACAGCCCGGCAACAACGTGCTGCATGATGCCGACCACGGCCAGATCCGCCGCATGAATCTCGATGGCTCCGGCGCCGAGGTCTACGCGCTCGGCGTGCGCAACACGGTCGGCTTCGACTGGAATCCCGAGAACAAGCAGATGTACTTCACCGACAACGGCCGCGATTGGCTGTCGGAGACGGTGCCGGAAGACGAGCTCAACCGCATCACCAAGGCGGGCGAGGATTTCGGCGCGCCGTACTGCTACCAGGGCAACATCATCGACCAGGAGCTCGGCTGGGGCAAGACCTGCAAGGACTACACCGCGCCGGTCGGCCTGATGGGCCCGCATACCGCGTCGCTCGGCATGCGCTTCTACACCGGCAGCATGTTCCCGAAGACCTACAAGAACGTGATCTTCGTCGCGCGTCACGGCTCCTGGAACAAGTCGCAGAAGCAGGGTGGTGACGTGGTCGCCGTCAGGCTGAACAAGGACGGCACCGTGAAGTCGATGGAGCCGTTCCTGACCGGCTTCCTCGAAGACAACAAGTATGTCGGCCGCCCGGTCGACGTGATGCTGCTGAAGGACGGCTCGCTGCTGGTCTCCGACGACTGGAACGGCGCGGTCTATCGCGTCAGCTACGGCAAGCCGAAGGTCGCCAATCAGTAACAACCACCAACGTCATTCCGGGCTGGTGCGACAGCACCAGACCCGGAATCTCGAGATTCCGGGTTCGCCCTTCGGGCGCCCCGGAATGACACTGAAAGTCAGGAGCAGCCGATGCGTAAGTTCATGATCCCTGTGCTCCTGTTTGCATCCGCTCTTTCCGCAAATGCCGAGACCATCCAGGAGCGCGCCGCGGCGTGCTTTGCCTGCCATGGCGAGCATGGCACGTCGGAGACCGAGAACACGCCGTCGCTTGGCGGCCAGACGGCGCCCTATGCGCTGATCCAGCTCTTCATGTTCCGCGAGAAGCTGCGGGTGTTCGACCCGATGAACGAGATGGCGAAGCCGCTGACCGACGACGATTTGCGCAGCTTCTCGGATTTCATCGCGACCCTGCCGAAGCCCACGCCGCCCGCTGACGCCGGCGATCCGGCGCGGATGGCGCGGGGCCAGGCGCTGGCGCAGCAGAACCGCTGCAACAGCTGCCACAACACCGATTTCTCCGGCAAGGAGAATGTCCCGCGCATCGCCAACCAGCGCGAGGACTACCTCGCCAAGACGCTGGCCGAATACAAGGACAACAGCCGCCATGGCTATGACGCCACCATGGCCGACGTGATGCAAACGGTCACCAAGGAGCAGATCGGCGACCTTGCCTATTACATCGCGCATGTCCGCTGAAACATCAGGCGGCGGACCGCTGGCCATGTTCTCCGCGCGGCGCTAAAACGCAGCGTCACACGGAGTTGCACATGCAGGATATTTGGCGTCTGTCGGCGGCCGAGCTCGCCAGCCTCATCAGATCGAAGAAGGTGTCGGCGAAGGAGGCAGCGGAGGCCGGGCTCGCCCGGCTCGACGCGGTCAACCCGAAGCTCAACGCGGTGGTCGATCACCGGCCGGACGACGTGCTGGCGCAGGCGGCCAAGATCGATGCGGCCATCGCGCGCGGCGAGGCGGTCGGGCCGCTCGCCGGCGTACCCGTTACCATCAAGGTCAATGTCGACCAGGAGGGCTACGCCACCACCAACGGGCTGAAGGCGCAGCGCGATGTCATCGCCAAGGTCGACAACCCGGTGGTCGCCAATCTGCGCAAGGCCGGCGCGGTGCTGCTCGGCCGCACCAATTGTCCGGCGGTCTCCTACCGCTGGTTCACCACAAACCTCATTCACGGCGACACCAAGAACCCGCGCGATCCCGGCATCACCCCGGGCGGCTCGTCCGGCGGCGCGGGCTCCGCGGTCGCGGCCGGCATCGGCCACATCGCGCACGGCACCGATATCGCCGGCTCGGTGCGCTATCCGGCCTATGCCTGCGGCGTGCACGGCCTGCGGCCAAGCATGGGCCGCATCCCGGCCTTCAATTCGGCTTTGCCGGAGCGGCCGATCGGCCCGCAGATCAGCGCGGTGTCGGGCCCGCTGGCGCGCACCGTCAACGATCTGCGCATTTCGCTCGCGGCGATGTCGGCGCCGGACTATCGCGATCCCTGGTATGCGCCGGTGCCGCTTGAGGGTCCGCCGCGCGAGAAGCGCGTTGCGATGTGCCTCAATCCGGATGGTCTCGATCCGGTGCCGGAAGTGATCGCCGCGGTGGCCGACGCCGGCAAGCGCTTGCAGAAGGCCGGCTGGATCGTCGAGGAAGTTGCAAACACGCCGTCCTTGCGCGAGGCGGCCGAAATCCAGACCCGGCTCTGGCTCGGCGACGGCTATGAGGCCCAGCTCGCCTTCGCCGAGCGCGAGGGCGATCCCGGCGCACTGGCCTGCCTGCGCGGCGTCCGCGCCCGGGTGCATCCGTTCGACCTGTCGCAGGCACTGACCCGCCGCGCGACCCTGACGCGCGAATGGTTCGCCTTCTTCGAGAAATATCCGGTGCTGCTGATGCCGGTGTCCGGCGAGCTACCGTTCCCCGACCATCTCGACCGCAAGGACGAGGCGTCGTTCGCGCGGGTGTGGCACGCGCAGCTGCCGCAGATCGCGATCCCGTTCATGGGGCTTCCCGGGCTCGTCGTCTCCACCGGTCTCGTCGGACGGATTCCGGTCGGCGTGCAACTGGTGGCCGGACGCTACCGCGAGGATCTCTGCCTTGCCGCTGGTGAAGCGCTCGAGGCCGGTGGCACGCCGTCGTCTCCGATCGATCCGGTCAGTTGAGATGGCGACCGTTTACGATTTCACCGCCAAGTCGCTCGCCGGCGACGACGTGCCGCTGCAGCGGTTCGAGGGCCAGGTGCTGCTGATCGTGAACACGGCGAGCGCCTGCGGGTTCACGCCGCAATACAAGGGCCTGCAGGAGCTGCACGCCGGCCTCTCGGCGCGCGGCTTTGCCGTGCTCGGCTTCCCCTGCAACCAGTTCGGCGCGCAGGAGCCGGGCGATGCGAAGCAGATCGCCGCGTTCTGCGAGACCAACTACGCCGTGACGTTTCCGATGTTCGCCAAGATCGACGTCAATGGCTCAGGTGCGCATCCATTGTACGAACACCTGAAACGTGAGAAGTCGGGCCTGCTCGGGCCCGCGATCAAATGGAACTTCACCAAGTTCCTGGTCGATCGCGCCGGCAAGGTCGTGGCGCGGCATGCGCCGACCGCCCGGCCCGAAGGATTGAGGAAGGATATCGAGGCGCTGCTATGAGCGACGACAACGACACCAACGACCAATTCCCCGACCGCCTCTCGGTCGATCCGAACAGCCCGTACTACAATGCGGATATTCTCGCCCGCGATGTCGGCATCCGATTCAAGGGTGTCGAGAAGACCAATGTCGAGGAGTACTGCATCAGCGAAGGCTGGGTCCGCGTCACCGCGGGTAACGCCAAGGACCGTTACGGCAATCCGCTGACCATCAAGGTGCACGGGCCGGTCGAGCCGTATTTCCGGGACAAGACGTAGCAACCGTCATTCCGGGATGGTCCGAAGGACCAGACCCGGAATCTCGAGATTCCGGGTTCGATGCTTCGCATCGCCCCGGAATGACGTGCCTAACAAATTGCGAAAGCAGCGCCATGTCCGTCCGCATCGTCGACGTCCGCGAAATCACAAAACCGATCTCCTCGCCGATCCGCAACGCCTATATCGACTTCACGAAGATGACCTCGAGCCTGGTGGCCGTGGTCACCGACGTGGTGCGCGACGGCAAGCGGGTGGTCGGTTACGGCTTCAATTCCAACGGCCGTTACGGGCAGGGCGGTCTGATCCGCGAGCGCTTTGCGCCGCGCCTCAAGGAAGCCGATCCGAAATCGCTGCTCGATGCCGATGGCGGCAATCTCGATCCGGACAAGGTCTGGTCGACGCTGATGTCGAACGAGAAGCCGGGCGGCCATGGCGAGCGCTCGGTCGCGGTCGGCACCATCGACATGGCGGTGTGGGACGCGGTGGCGAAGATCGCGGGCAAGCCGCTGTTCCGGCTGCTCGCCGAGCGCCACGGGCTATCAGCCAATCCGCGCGTCTTCGTCTACGCAGCCGGCGGCTACTACTATCCTGGCAAGGACCTCGGCGCGCTGCGCAAGGAGATGCGTGGCTATCTCGACCGCGGCTACAACGTCGTGAAGATGAAGATCGGCGGCGCGTCGCTTGGCGAGGACCGCGAGCGCATCGAGGCGGTGCTGAAGGAGATTGGCAGCGCGGCGCAGCTTGCGGTCGACGCCAACGGCCGCTTCGATCTGGAAACCGCGATCGCCTACGCCAAGATGTTGCGTGAGTATCCGCTGTTCTGGTACGAGGAGGCCGGCGACCCGCTCGACTACGCGCTGCAAGCCGCGCTGGCCGAGTTCTATCCCGGCTCGATGGCGACCGGCGAGAACCTGTTCAGCCACCAGGATGCGCGGAACCTGATCCGCTACGGCGGCATGCGGCCGGACCGCGACTGGCTGCAATTCGATTGCGCGCTGTCCTACGGGCTCTGCGAGTATCAGCGCACGCTCGAGGTGCTGAAGACCCACGGCTGGTCGCCGAGCCGCTGCATTCCGCATGGCGGCCACCAGATGTCGCTCAACATCGCGGCCGGCCTCGGCCTCGGCGGCAATGAGAGCTACCCCGACCTGTTCCAGCCCTATGGCGGGTTCCCGGATGGCGTGCGCGTCGAGGGTGGCCACATCGTGATGCCCGACCTTCCGGGCATCGGCTTCGAGGGCAAATCCGATCTCTACAAGGAGATGAAGGCGCTGGCGGACTAAGTCCGGCCCGCGAGTGCCGATCCGCTGGGCGCGGGGTGGGCATGAGCTTGCTCGCAAAATAATGTGAGCAATGCTCAAGAAATTATTGAACGTTGCTCATTTCCGGATATACTCATGAGAACAGGGCGTCTTTGTCCCGGATGATCGGGAGCAGGCGCAAAAACCGGCCGTGAGGATAGCCGTATGCCATATTCAGCCAAGGATCTCCGGGACGCCGCCAATGCCGGAGTGATCAGCCCCGCCGATCTGGAACGGTTGCTCGCTTTCCTGGCGAGCAGCGCCGGGCAGGGGCCGGCGGGCGATGCAAGTCCCGCCGCCAAATTCGATGCCGCGCATGTGCTCTGGTACGCCGGCGCGCTCATCGTGATCGGTGCCATGGGCCTGTTCTCGACCCTGGCCTTCACCCAGATGGGCGGCCGCGCGCTCACGGCATGCGCGATCGCCTATGCGGTCGGGTTCAGCGTGGCGGGTCACCACCTCTGGCACGACAAGAATCTGCGGGTTCCCGGCGGCCTGCTGATCGCGATCGCGGTCTCGATGGCGCCGCTCGCGGTCTACGGCATCCAGGACGAGCTTGGCTGGTGGGGCAAGTTCGGCAAGCCGGGAACCGTGCAGGACTTCTACGTCTGGGTGAAGGGCAGCTGGATCTTCATGGAGATCGCGACCGTCGCCGCCGGCGTCGTGGCGCTGCGCTACTACCGCTTCGCCTTCATCGTCGCGATCATCTCGGTCGCGCTGTGGTTCATGTCGATGGACCTGGCGCCGTGGTTGAGCGGCGTGGCTCACGCCGATTTCGAGATGCGCCGCAGGGTGTCGATCTGGTTCGGGCTTGCCGTGCTCGCGGTCGCGTGGATCGTGGACTATCGCAGCCGCAACGGCGACTTTGCGTTCTGGCTGCATCTGTTCGGCCTGATGGCGTTCTGGGGCGGAATTAGCGCGTCCGAAGGCTCAACCGAATTGAGCAAGGCGGTGTACTGCCTGCTCAATGTCGGCCTGATCGTGATCGCCGTGATTTTGATGCGGCGCGCCTATGCGGTGTTCGGCGCGTTCGGAATCTGCCTCTATCTCGGCCATCTCGCCGACGTCGTCTTCAAGGACTCGCTGTGGTTTCCGTTCTCGCTGTCGCTGATCGGCATTGCCGTGATCGCCGCAGGCCTGCTCTACCATCGCAACGAGCGTGCGATCACCGGCTGGATCGATGCGCATCTGCCGGCGGGGTTGCGGCCGCGGTCCGCAACCGCGTGACCGCGACGTCCTGATCGTTTTAGAACCGCTACAATCTGGAATCGCTACAAGAAGTGCGGCGCGCAAGCGCCGCTCTTCGTTTCCAGGCGCAAATCCGGAAGCCAACAGAAACCATTCGCATCCTTGACTTTTCCAACCCTGCGCTCGCCGCGAGGTGTATCCGCGTCCATTCGTCGCGATTTTATTCCGTCGTCACGCAAAAATTTTCTCGCGCCCGTCGTCTGGACGCACAGCGCCTCACCTCTCTAGAGGACGGCGCATCGCCTTCAGCGAAGGCGAGAGTTGCTTGGGGACGACGTCATGACATCAAGAACACAAGCCCATCGTCGCACTGTCTTGCTTGCGCTGCTCACGGCGAGCTATCTCGCGCTGAGCGTTCCGCTCGCAACATCTGCCGCACAGGCGCAATCGGCGCCGTCGCAGGCCGGCGCCTCGTCGCTGCCGCCGGTGACCGTCACCCCGCCGGCCACGCAACGCCGCCGCAGCGCGCCGTCGACATCGCGTAACACCGCCGCAGCACGAGGCCGCCGCACCCAGACGGCACGGCGGATCGCGCCCGCGGCGGCGGCAAAACCGTTCGCGGAATCGCAGGACGCCCGCACCGGCACATCGGGCTATTTCACCAACAGCACGTCGGTTGCGACCAGGACCAACACCGCCATCGTCAACATCCCGCAATCGCTCAACGTGATCACGCGGGAGCAGATCCGTGACCAGAACTATCAGGGCCTCACCGACGTCACCCGCTATGTCCCCGGCGTTGCCGTGCACCAGGGCGAGGGCAATCGCGACGAGCTCGTGATCCGCGGCGTCGATTCCAGCGCCAACTTCTTCGTCAACGGCTTTCGTGACGACGTGCAGTATTTCCGCGACATGTACAACGCCCAGAGCATCGAGGTGCTGAAGGGGCCGAGCGCACTAACCTTCGGCCGCGGCGCCGGCGGCGGCCTGCTCAACCGCACCCTCAAGGAGGCCGACGGCAACCGCGTCTACGAGGCGACGGCGCAGACCGGCTCGTGGGGCGATCGCCGCGTCAGCCTCGATGCCGGACAGGCGATCAACGACAACGTCGCAGCAAGGCTCAACGTGTTCTACGAGGGTGCCGACGCCTTCCGCGATTTCAATCATCTGGAGCGCTACGGCATCAATCCGACGGTGACGCTGAAGCCCGACGACAACACCAAAATCAAACTGAGCTACGAGTACTTTCACGACGAGCGCACCGCCGATCGCGGCAATCCCTCGCAGGGTCTGCCGGGCGGCGCGACCCGCTTCAACCCGACCACGCCGTTCGCGCCGAACGGCGACTTCTCGACCTTCTTCGGCAGCCCAAGCCTGAACACTGCGCAGGCGACGGTGCAGACCGGCATGGCCATCATCGAGCACGATTTCGAGAACGGGCTGACGGTGCGCAACGGCACCATCGCCGCCGACTACCAGAAATTCTATCAGAACGTCTATCCGACCGGCGGCCCGCTCGCCGGCGCGGTCAATCCCGCCGACACCGCGGTCAACCTCGGCGCCTATCAGCACACGACGAACCGCGACAATGTCTTCAACCAGACCGATTTCACCTACAAGACCTGGACCGGGCCGCTGTTCCACACGGTCGGCTTCGGCACCGAGTTCGGCCGGCAGACCGGCGTCGATATCCGTAACACCGGCGTGTTCCCGAACGGAACCAACACCATCGTGCAGAACCCGTTCGCGCCGACCTATTTCGGCCCGGTGACGTTTCTTCACCACCTCACCGGCACCAATAGCGACGGCGTCACCACGCCCGATTCGAACAGCCGCTACGCGCTGAACATCCAGTCCGGCTATCTCAGGGACACCATCGAGATTTCGCGCGCCGTGCAGATCATCGCCGGCGCGCGGTTCGATCGCTACGACATGTCGGCCACCGACATGAACACCAACATCAATCGCAATCGCGTCGACAATCTGGTGTCGCCGCAGGGCGCCCTGATCATCAAGCCGATCGATTCGATGTCGGTCTATACCGCCTACAGCGTCTCGTTCCTGCCGGCCTCGGGCGACCAGTTCAGCGCGCTGAACGACGGCACCCTGATCCTGCAGCCGCAGCGCTTCGAGAATGTCGAGCTCGGCATGAAGTGGAACATCAATCCGAAGCTGCTGTTCTCGACCGCGGTCTACAATCTGAACCGCACCAACCAGCCGATCGCCGACGGCAACAATCCCGGCTTCTTCTTTCCCTCCGGCAGCACGCTCACGCGAGGCGTCGAGGCGAGCCTGACCGGCTATGTCACCGAGCAGTGGCAGTCGTCGCTGGCCTATGCCTACACCGACGCGAAGATCACCGGCGCGACCTCGGCGACCGTCGTACCCGGCAACCGCGTCCAGCTGGTGCCGTACAATCAGTTTGCCTGGTGGAACAAGTATCAGTTCACGCCGATGTGGGCGGCCGCGCTCGGCGTGATCTATTTCGGCGATTCCTTCGCCTCGTCCGACGACACGGTGCGGCTGCCGGGCTTCGTGCGCTTCGATGCGGCGATCTATGCCAAGATCGACGAGACCTGGAGCGCCCAGCTCAACGTCGAGAACATTTTTGACAAGGGCTATTGGGCGTCGGCCGACGGCAACAACAATATCTCGCCGGGACAGGGGCGGACGGTGCGGCTGATGGCGCGGGCGAGGTTCTAGGCGGCGGCCATGATGAATGCTGGGACGTCATTGCTGTCGCCCCGTCATCCTGAGGAGCCGCAAAGCGGCGTCTCGAAGGATCGACGGCCACCGGCCGGGCCGTGCATCCTTCGAGGCTCGCTCCGCTCGCACCTCCAGCGACAATGGCGAAGCCATTGCGCGGGGATGACGGTGTTGGAATGCGAGCGCTCCCAGTCGTCGTTGCAATGACGTGGATAGAGCGGCGTCCTACCCCAACCGCATGTCCAGCAGCCGCCGGCCTTCGCCCTTCAACAGCTTCTTCACCGCGCTCGAGGCGATCACCTCGCCATTGTTGGCGTAGGCTTCGTGGTTCTTCTCGATGTCGTCGAGGCGGTAGAGGTAGTTGACCATGATGCCGGCGGATTCGCGCAGGCCCTTGGGTGAGAGGTCGCCGAGCCAGTTGATCCGCTCCAAGCGTGCGCCGTTGCCGAGATGGAAGCGCGCGACCGAATCGATCAGTCGTCCCTTCGGCGTGCGCGCCTTCAGGAAATAGTAGGCGGCAAGCGGCTCCAGCACGGCGCGCAGCTGGGTGGCGAGCTCGGCGTTCTCGAACCAGTCGGGCTTGCCGAGGCTTTCCAGCAGCTGGCGGTCCTCCTCTGTGAGCGGCACGTCGTCGGCCTGCTTGACCCACTGCATGAAGCCCGGCACCGGCGACAGAGTCACGAAGTTGTCGAGCTTCGGCAATTCGCGGCGCAGCTCCTCGACCACCTGCTTGATCAGGAAGCTGCCGAAGGAGATGCCGCCAAGGCCGCGCTGGGTGTTGGAGATTGAATAGAACACTGCGGTGCGGGCGCGCTCGACCGGCACCGGCTCGCGCTCTTCGGCCAGCAGCGGCGCGATTGCGCCCGAGATGGCTTCCGTGAGCGCGACCTCGACGAAGATCAGCGGCTCGTCGGCCAGCGCCGGATGGAAGAAGGCGTAACAGCGGCGATCGATCGGATCGATGCGGCGGCGCAGATCGTCCCAATCGCGGATCTCGTGCACCGCCTCATAACGGATGATCTTCTCCAGAATATTGGCCGGAGACGACCAGTCTATCCTGCGCAGCACGAGGAATCCCCTGTTGAACCAGGACGAGAGCAGATGCACCACGTCGCGATCGAGCGCGGCAAGGTCCTTGTTGCCCTTCATCAATGAAAGCAGATCCGAGCGGATCGACACCAGCTCGCCAGTGCCGCCCGGCGCGCGATTGAGCCGGCGGATCAATTCCTGGCGGCGCGGCTCGGAGGCGAAATGCAGGTCGCTGGCGTCGTCGCCATTGGCTTTGGCGCGCCAGCTTTCGATCGCCTGCGCCAGCTTGGCGTGATCGGGGCCGAAATCGCGGGCCAGCGTCTGGAAGAACGACAGCCGTCCGGCGGCATCGAGGTGGTGGTAGCGGTCGAGTACTTCGCGCGCCATCGCGGTGCCGGAGGCTTCGCCGCGGCCGGACAGCAGTGCTTCGCACAATTCCAGCAGTTCGGACGCATCCTGCTTGTCGTTGGCCGGGCTGGCGCGGCCGAGCAGGACGCGGCCGCGTTCGGAAATCGTCGAGAGCAGATCGGAGAAGAAGGCATTGGCCATGAGCAGGTCGTATCCAGCAGGTCGTATCCAATGAAGCCGGACCTTACACGGGATTTAAGGTCGGGAGCACAGCAATCAAGCGCATGGATCGTACGGAAATATGTCGCAGCGCGACAGCGGTATAATTCGTCGTCGCTGCGCCCGGTGACAAACCCGGTTCACGTTTTCTCGCACGTTTTCTCCGCGAACGCGGTCGGTGTCTTGCCGGTAACCTGGCGGAACGCGTGGGAAAATGCCGGTACGCTGGCATAGCCGAGGTCGGAGGCGACCTGCTTGACCGAAACATTCGCGCTGCTCGACAGGCGCTCGATCGCGGCCGCGATGCGGGCGCGCTGGCACCAGCTCTTGAACGAGAGCTGCGTTTCCGCCGAGAACAGCCGCGACAGCGTCCGCGCCGAGGTGCCGACGGTGCGCGCCAGCGCATCGATGTCGTGGTCCTGCGTCGGATCGGCCAGCACGAGGTCGGCGGCGCGGCGGCAGCGCGGCTCCTGCGGCAACGGGATGAAGGTCGCGGAGTCCTCGGCCTGGTGCAGCTCCAGCATCACGAGGCGGATCAACAGATCGGTGCGCTCGCGTCCGCATGAGGCGTCGAACAGCGCGAGGATCGCCTGGTGCACCAGCGGCGACACCCGCACCACGAATTCGTGGTCGAGGCTGTCACTGCGCTTTTCGCGCGCGAGCCAGGCCTGGTCGAAATACAGCGTGCGCATCTCGATGTCGGCAAGCACGTCGATCGCGTGCGGGAGCAGGGCAGGGACCCACACCGCGCGGTCCGGCGGCACCAGCCAGCGCCCCTTCGGCGTCGTCACCTGCATGGTGCCGCTGGCGGCATAGACCAGCTGTGCCTCGCGGTGCATGTGCGGGTCGAGCCGGACGCCCTTGCGGTAGGTGCGCGCCACCAGATGCACGCCGTCCCCGGTGACGCGCCGGTCCTGGTGGAGGGCTCTTATTGGCGGCTCAGCGATAGTCATTGGCGACATCCCGTCAGGACAAGCACCTATAACCTATTTTCGAGCAATTGAAGAATCGCGTGAGAGACGTGCCGATGAACAGTCCTAGCAACAGTCCAAGCCGGGTGATCACCTTCGTCAACGCCGCCCATTTCATCGATCACTACGCGATGCTGATCTTCGCCGCCGCCGTCATTATCATGGGCCCGGCGCTCGGCATGGCCTATTCGGAACTGCTGCCCTATGCGACCCCGGGCTTCATCGCCTTCGGCGCCGGCTCGCTGATCACCGGCTGGCTCGGCGACCGCTGGAGCCGCCGCCACATGATGGTGATCTTCTTTGTCGGCATCGGCCTGTCGATGATCTCGGTCGGCTTCGTGCAGACGCCGCTGCAGCTCGGCGCCGCGCTGCTGGCGATCGGCGTCTTCGCCTCGATCTATCATCCGGTCGGCACCGCGATGATCGTGTCCTATGCCGAGAAGCTCGGCGCCCAGATGGGGATCAACGGCGTCTGGGGCAATCTCGGCGTTGCCTCGTCGGCGCTGGTCACCGGCGTGATCGGCCAGTATCTCGGCTGGCGCTGGGCCTTCATCGTGCCCGGCACGGTCACCGTGCTGATCGGCATCGCCTTTGCGATGACGGTGGTGCATGAGGACCGCAAGGGCTCCAGGCAGGCCGCAGCGCAGGTGCGGGTCGCCAAGGAGGACATGTGGCGGGTGGTGCTGTCGCTGCTGATCGTGGTGATCGCGATCTCCACCACCTTCAACGCGGTGACGGTGGCGCTGCCGAAGCTGTTCGCCGAACGGCTCGCCGACCTGACCAAGAGCCCGGCGCTGCTCGGCGTGATCGCGGCCGGGGTCTATGTGTTCGGCGCGATGACGCAGTACACCATCGGCAAGCTGCTCGACAGATATTCGCTGAAGACGGTGGCGCTGCCGCTGTCGTTCCTGCTGGCGCCGTTCCTTTATCTGGCGGCGAGCCTAAACAACCTGCCGCTGATCGTGGTCTCGATCGGCATCGTGATGGGCGCGTTCGGGCAGGTCACGGTGAACGATGCCATGGTCGGCAAGTACACCACCGAGGAATGGCGCTCGCGCGCCTATGCGGTGCGCTATTTCGTCGGCTTCACCGCGGCCGGCGCGTCCGTCGGCCTGGTGGCATGGCTGTACGACCAGGGTGGCTTCTCGATGATGCTGCGCGCGTTCGCGGCGCTCTGCCTGCTGGCGATCGCCGCCGCGATCATCCTGCCGCGCGAGATCCGCACCCCGGCCGCGCAGGCGGGCTGACGCAGGCGTTTTGCCGCCCGTTTGCCGTTGCGACGAGGCGTGCCCGCCCGACCGGCGGGCCTCGGCCGACGGCGGACAACCGTGACATGGTCACGCTTCGCGAACTTTGTCCCGACCCGCAGGTGTGGTAGGTTGAAACGGGCCTCGGGGACGAAGGCGCCGGTTGCGCCTTGAACACGTCTTTGCGGAGCAGCCGGAGCGCTATGGGAGAAATTCGCGACTTCAAGTCAGGCCGGTCACAGGCCGACAATACCCAGCCTCCCGGCGATTCAATGCCGCGGCGCCTCGCGGCGATCGTAGCGGGCGATATCGCCGGCTACAGCCGGTTGATGCAGCTCGATGAGGAAGGCACGCATACGCGCGTCAAGCGGACCCTGCGCGATCTGATCGAGCCCACCATTGCCGAGCACCACGGCAAGCTGGTCAAGACCACCGGCGACGGCTTTATCGCGATGTTCGACAGTCCGGTCGAGGCCGTCCGCTGCAGCATCGTCATCCAGCAGAACATGATCGGCCGCAACGCGGCGATCGCGAGAGATCACTGGATCGAGTACCGGATCGGCGTCAACCTCGGCGACGTCATCATCGAGCCCGACGATATCTATGGCGACGGCGTCAACGTGGCCTCGCGCCTGGAAGGGATCGCAGCGCCGGGTGATGTCTTTATTTCCGGCGGCATCTACGAGCAGATCAAGCACAAGATGGTCTGCGGATACGAATCGCTCGGCGACCGCAAGGTCAAGAACATCACCGATCCGGTCCGGGTTTATCGTGTGCTGCCGGACGCCGCTGCGTACCAACGGACGCGCAGGCGCCGCGAGTCCGTCCTGCTCACGCTGCTCGGACTGGCGGTCGCGATCATCGCCGGAGGCGTGCTGTGGTATCTGCTGGCGCAACCGCGCGGCAAGCCGGCCGATGTGGCACAGGCGCCTCCGGCACCGGCGGCATCGCCTGCCGTCCAGCCGCCGGCACCAAGCCCGGCTCCGACCCAAACCGCAAGTCCGACCCCGGCGGCACCGACACAGCAAGCGTCGCCTCAACCCGCGCCCTCGGCGAGCCCTACCCCGGAGCTGCCGGAGCCCGAACTGGTCTCACTTCAAGCCGGCAGCTTCTCGATGGGAAGCAATGACGATCCGTCGGAGCGGCCGATCCGCCGGGTGACGGTCAAGCCCTTTGCCATGGGCAAGTATCCGGTCACGGTCCGCGAATGGAACGCCTGCGCAACGGCCAAGGCCTGTGGCTTCACGGCCAGCGGCAAGGACGACGTTCCGGTCACCAATGTGAGCTGGAGCGACGCGAAGCAATATGTGACCTGGCTCGCCGAGCGCACCAAGAAGCCCTACCGGCTTCCGAGCGAAGCCGAGTGGGAATACGCGGCGCGCGGCGGAACGCAATCGAAGTACTGGTGGGGCGACCAGGTGCAATCGGGCCACGCCGGATGCAAGGATTGCGGCGGCGACAGTTCGGCCGAGCAGCCGGTCAAGGTCGGCAGCTACAAGCCGAATCCGTTCGGCCTCTACGACATGGGCGGCGGGGTCGATCAATGGGTCGAGGATTGCTGGCACAGGAATTACCAGGGCGCGCCGACCGACGGTGCGGTCTGGTCCGGCGGCGACTGCGCCTCCCATGTCATCCGCTCCGGCTCGTGGAAGAATGACGCACGCTATGTGCGTCCGGCCAATCGCGATAATTACGACACCAATGTCCGTTATCCGACCCACGGTCTCCGGGTTGCGCTGTCTCCCTGAGCGATCATCCCTGATCGCCAGGCTTCATGGAGGGGCTATGAAAAGTTTGGGCTTGATCATGCTCGCTGCGGCACTGACGCTGTTCGCGGCCCCGGCCGACGCGCAGAACAAGCCGGCCGGCAAGGACACCAAGCTGTATTTCATCTGGCCACGCGACGGCGCTAAGCTGAAAAGCCCGTTCTGGTGCCGCTTTGGGCTGCGCAACATGGGCGTCACCCATGCCGGCGACGACTACCCGAACAGCGGCCATCACCACCTTCTGATCGACGTGAATGAGCCGTTGAATGCGAATGAGCCGATTCCGTCGGACAAGTCTCATCTGCACTTCGGTGCGGGCCAGACCGAGACGCAGCTCGATCTGGCTCCCGGCAAGCACACCCTGCAGTTGGTGCTGGGCGACGCCAAGCACTATCCATTCAGCCCGCCGGTCGTCTCCGAAAAAATCACCATCCGCGTGAGATAGGCCGATACGGATAGCTCCCTTGCGAGAACCGGCGCTTGCACAAGGCCGCGCCGTGCGGTTTGTTGCGCGCCTGCCGGACAGCAAGATTCGGTGTGGAGGACGTCCGATGTCGTCTCGACTGCTGCGTCTGGCTGGCTTCGTTCTGGGAGTGATTGTCATGGCCACATCAGCGGATGCCGACGCCTTGAAGGATCAGATCGCGCCGACCGGAAAGCTCCGGGTCGCGATCGCGATCAGCCCGGCCGGCGGCGCGTTCTGGTCGACCAAGACCGAGAACGGCTATGCGGGCGTTCCCGTCGACCTCGGCCGCGAGATGGCGGCGCAACTCGGCGTCCCCGTCGAATATGTCGTGCACCAGAATTCCGGCCAGATCACCGACGCGGCGGCTAAGAACACCTGGGACATCACCTTCCTGCCCAAGGATCCCGAGCGCGAGACCAAGATGACGTTCGGGCCGATCTACGAGGTTGCCGACGCCACCTATATCGTCAAACCCGGCTCGACGATCACGAATTTCGCCACGCTCGACCAGGACGGCGTCAAGGTCGCCGCCGTCAATGCCACCACCACGATGCGCGGCGCGATCGCCCATCTCAAGCACGCCAAGGTCACGGGCTATCAGACCTATGACGAGATCTTCAATCTGCTGAAGAGCGGCGAGATCGACGCCTTCGCATTGTCGCGCGATCAGCTCAATGCGATGGCGAAGAAGATCCCGGGCACGCGCGTGCTGCACGAGACCTTCAAGCAGACCGTCACCGCGGTCGCGGTACCGCTCAACCATCCGCTCGCCGCGGCCTTCGCCACCAGGTTCATGACGGAGGCGATCGCCAACGGCACGCTCCGCAAGGCCTACGACAACAACGGGCTGAAGGGCGCGCCGGTCCGCACCGAGGTGAAGTGACGTAGCGGTGCGTATCGACCCTTTCCCCGTCACCCCAGCGACAAAGGCGAAGCCTTTGCGCGGGGATGACGGTGATGGAGGGGCGCGCATCCTCTGGGCGACATCTGGGCATGCTGCATAATTCCGCGCCATCGCGCCATGCGGTTCCTGCGCCACCAGCCTAACTCATTGTATTAACAGGGATTTAAAGCCAAGCGCCAGCGTCGCCGCTTGGCACATCCATTGCTTTTGATTGCACCAGTCAATGACGACTGCCGTTCTCCGGATTGCCGAGGCCAGTGCTGGCCGAGGCGAGGGGATCAAGGTGCCCGGCCCGGGCGTCTCGAGCAATCGTTGCAGCCCCATCTCCCCGGACGGACGAGCATTTCAACCAACCCGCGTCGCTTCCGGCAGGCAACCGGCGCGGCCGAATTGCGCAAGGGGATTTTACGAATGGCCTATCTCGCTCCGTCCGAATTCGTCACCAAGATGGTGGATGCCGGCGAATCCAAGATCTTCATGTCGACCCGCGACACCGTGATCCGCGCCTATATGGCCGGCGCGATCCTCGCGCTGGCAGCCTGGTTTGCCGTGACGATCAACGTCAATACGGGTCAGCCGCTTGTCGGAGCATTGCTGTTTCCGGTCGGCTTCGTCATGCTCTATCTGCTGGGCTTCGATCTATTGACCGGCGTGTTCGTGCTCTCGCCGCTGGCGCTGCTCGACAAGCGCCCCGGCGTTACGCTCGGCGGCGTGCTGCGCAACTGGGCTCTCGTGTTCATCGGCAATTTCGGAGGCGCGCTCACGCTGGCGTTCATGATGGCCTTTGTCACGACATTCGGCTTCACGCAGGAGCCCGACAAGGTCGGCATGACCATCGGCAACATCGGCGAGGGCCGGACGCTGGGCTACGCGGCGCATGGCGCGGCCGGCATGGCCACGCTGTTCATCCGCGGCATGCTCTGCAACTGGATGGTTTCGACCGGCGTCGTCGGGGCGATGATCTCCACCACGGTGCCCGGCAAGGTGATCGCGATGTGGATGCCGATCCTGGTGTTCTTCTACATGGTGTTCGAGCATTCGGTGGTGAACATGTTCCTGTTCCCGTCGGGACTGATGCTGCATGCGAAGTTCTCGATCATGGACTACCTGATCTGGAACGAGATCCCGACCGTGCTGGGCAACCTCGCCGGCGGCCTCGCCTTCACCGGGCTCACGCTCTACACCACGCATGTGAAGACGGCGCCGAAGCGCCAGCGCCTCGCGGCTTGATCCTCGACGACTTATGGGGCTCTCCTGTCGCGGAGGGCCCCATTGACTTTGGGACGGTCGATGCCGCGCGCGCTGACAATATCGGTCGGGCAATTCTCTGATCAGGGCCGCAAGGACGCCAATCAGGACTTCCACGGCGCCTTGATCCCCGAGGAGCCGCTGCTTGGCCTGAAGGGCATCGCGGTGGTGCTTGCCGACGGCATCTCCTCGAGCAGCGTCGGCCGCATCGCCGCCGAGTCCGCGGTCAAGAGCTTCCTGACCGACTACTACTGCACCTCGGAATCCTGGTCGGTGAAGACCTCGGTGCAGCGGGTGCTGGAGGCGACCAATTCCTGGCTGCACGCGCAGACCAGGCGCAGCCAGAATCCCTACGACAAGGACAAGGGTTACGTCTGCACGCTGAGCGCCCTGGTCGTCCGGTCGACCACCGCGCACCTGTTCCACGTCGGCGACTCCAGGATCTACCGCGTCGCCGGCAACAGCCTCGAGCAACTGACCAACGACCACCGCGTCGTGATCTCCTCGCAGCAGAGCTATCTCGGCCGCGCGCTCGGCGTGAACCCGCAGCTCGAGATCGACTACCAGGCTCTCCCGCTGGAGCGCGGCGACATCTTCCTGCTGGTGACCGACGGGATCTACGAGCATGTCCCAGCGCGGCAGCTGGCGAAGACGATCAAGGACGGCGCCGCCGATCTCGATGTTGCCGCGAAATCGATCGTCGAGCAGGCCTATGAGAACGGCAGCCCGGACAATCTCACCGTGCAGATCGTCCGGATCGACGAATTGCCCGACGGCGATGCCGGCGAGGTGTTCGGCCAGCCGACCGAACTGCCGCTGCCGCCGCTGCTCGACGCACGGATGCTGTTCGACGGCTATCGCATCGTGCGCGAGCTCCACGCATCGCACCGCAGCCACATCTATCTCGCGGTCGATGAGGACAGCGCCACCACGGTCACGATCAAGATCCCCTCGATCGACCTGCGCGACGATCCCTCCTATCTGAAGCGCTTTGTGATGGAGGAGTGGGTCGCTCGGCGGATCGACAGCCCGCATGTGCTGAAGCCGTTTCTGCCGCAGCGCAAGCGCAACTTCCTCTACGTCACGATGGAATATATCGACGGTCAGACCCTGACGCAGTGGATCACGGACAATCCCGCACCGGCGCTGGAGACGGTGCGCGACATCACCGAGCAAATTGCAAAAGGGCTGCGCGCCTTCCACCGCAAGGAGATGCTGCATCAGGACGTCAGGCCCGACAACATCATGATCGACAGGACCGGCACGGTGAAGATCATCGATTTCGGCTCGACGCGGATCGCTGGTGTCGCCGAGGCAGTGCCGGCGGGCGTCGAGGACATCCTGGGCACCCAGCAATACACCGCGCCGGAATATTTCCTCGGCGAGGGCGGCACCGCGCGCTCCGACCTGTTCTCGCTCGGCGTCGTCACTTACCAGATGCTGACGGGACGCTTGCCCTACGGCGCGCAGATCGCGCGGGCACGGACGCGATCCGACTTCAACCGGCTGGTCTACCGACCGGCCGCGCATGGCGGCCGTGATGTCCCGACCTGGGTCGACGGCGCGCTGGAGCGCGCCGTGCATGCCAATCCGCTCAAGCGCTACGAGAGCTTTTCGGAATTCTTGTTCGACCTGCGCAATCCCAACGCAAAATATCTGACGACGTCATCGACCCCGCTGATCGAGCGCAACCCGGTGCTGTTCTGGAAGTCGACCACCCTCCTGCTGGCGCTGGTCGTGGTGCTGCTGCTCGCCTACGGCGCGCATCATTGGCGGTAGTGTATCTAGTCGCCATCTAGTCCCGTCACCCTGAGGAGCCCGCACTTGCGGGCGTCTCGAAGGGTCGACGGCCACCAGCCGGGCCGTGCATCCTTCGAGACGCCCGCAAGTGCAGGCTCCTCAGAGCCTGACTGAAAAATGGGTGAGTGATCTCAGTGGGGTGTGATTCCATCGGATTTGCAAAGATTCGAGGGAGAGCACGATGCCCTGGACCAAGATCACTCGGGAGCAATATCGGCGGGACGATCTGCGTTATGCAAGCGATATGACCGATGCGGAGTGGGCGCTGATCAGACGCCTGTTGCCGCGAGCGAACCGGCGCGGCCGGCCGCGTAAGACGGAGCTGCGTCGTGTGATCGAAGCGATCCTCTATATCGTTTCGACCGGCTGCCAGTGGCGGGCGTTGCCGCAGGAGTTCCCGCCCTATTCGACGGTGCAGGGCTATTTTTATAGATGGCGGGATACAGGCCGGTGGCAGAGGATTGTCAGCGTGCTTGTCCGACGGGCGCGAAAAAAGCTTGGACGGACACCGAAGCCGACGGCAGCCGTGATCGACAGTCAAAGTGCGCCGACCACGCAAGCTGGCGGACCGCGCGGCTACGATGCAGGCAAGCGCATCTACGGCCGCAAGCGGCACATTGTGACGGATACCAATGGCCTCCTCCTCGGGGTTCATGTTCATCCCGCCAACGTTCAGGACTGCCATGGCGCCGTACCGCTGCTGAAGAACGTGCGGATGAACTTCCCCCGGCTGCGCCACGTCTTTGCCGACCGGATCTACCGCGGAAATCAACTCCTCGACGCGCTCTCAGACTGCGGTCCATGGACTGTCGAGATCGTCGAGCGGCCTCAAGGCGTCAAAGGCTTCCAGCTTCTGCCGAGGCGGTGGGTGGTTGAACGCACATTCGCTTGGTTCGGCAGATGCCGCCGCCTCGCCAAGGACTTCGAGGCGACGGTGGCAACCGAAGCTGCCTGGCTGCTGATTGCACACATCAGGCTCCTGACCCGCAGACTCGCGGCTGCAGCTAAGGTTGGGTGATTTATGAGTCAGACTCTCAGGATGACGGGGAGGGAGTAGAACGGGGAGAGAGTCGGACGCCGCTAATGCGTCCCACCCGCCGCAATCGGATCGAGGCCGCTCTTCACCAGCGCGTCGTGCGCATCCGGCGAGGCGAGGAAGCTGATCAGCGCCTTGCCGGCCTCACGCTCCTTTGCAACCGTCGCGATCCCGGCAGAAAACACCGTGATCTTCTGCAACGGCTCCGGCAGTGGGCCGACGATCTCGATGCCGGCGACCGGCTTCAGCTCGGAGATCTGCTGCAGGCCGATCTCGGCCTCGCCCTTGGCGACGATCTCGCCGACCGGGGTCGCCGGGATCATCCGCGCCTTGTCCTTCATCTGATCGGCGATGCCGAGCTTTGCGAACATCTCGGTCGAGACATAGACGCCGCTGGCGCTGTCGGAATAGGCGACAGACTTCGCCGCCAGCAGCGCCTGCTTGACGGTGTCGGCCGAGCCGATGTCCGGTTTTGGCGCGCCGGCCTTCACCGCGATGCCGATCGGCGACTTCACGAGGTCGACGCGGCTGTCGGCCAGCACTTTGCCCTGCTTGATGAGATCGCCGAGCGCATAGCCGACCATGATCAGCACGTCGGCCGGCTCGCCGCGCTCCAGCCGCACCGGAATGGCGTTCGTCGTGGTACCCATCGACGGCCCGAAGGCGGTCACCACCTTGTGCCCGGTCTTGCGTTCGAACTCCGGCACCAGCGCCTTGTAGGCCGCCGTCAGCCCGCCCGAGATCATGACATGGACTTCGGCGGCAGTTACGGCTGAGGTGAAGGCGAGGGCGCCGATCACGGCAAGCGTGAGGGCACGGAAGGCAGTGGGCGCGCGCATGGAGTTTCTCCCTGGACGATTCTTCGGAAGCGGGTCGTCGTGGCCGGGGAGACTACTGCGCGAGGGCAGGCATGGCTAGCGCCACACCGTCATTGCGAGGAGCGCAACGATACAGATGGAGCATTGTCGGGAGGCGAGATTTCGTAGCCCGGATGAAGCGGAGCGAAATCCGGGGGCGGCTTCTCCGCGGAAACACCTTCCCGGATTGCGCTTCGCTTCATCCGGGCTACGGGGAATCTGTCACGAATTCACATGCACGAAGTCGCGCAGCAGCGGGTAGATCTCGTTGTTCCAGCGCTTGCCGGAAAACACGCCGTAATGGCCGACGCCGGCCTGCATGTGATGCACCTTGCGATAGGTGCGGACTCCGGTGCAGAGGTCTTGCGCGGCGAGCGTCTGGCCGATCGAGCAGATGTCGTCCTTCTCGCCTTCCACCGTCATCAACCCCATGCGCCGGATCGCCGCCGGATTCACCGGGCGGCCGCGATGCATCAGCATGCCCTGCGGCAACAGATGCTCCTGGAACACGTCGCGCACCGTCTCGATGTAAAACTCCGCCGGCAGATCCATGACCGCGAAATACTCGTCGTAGAAGGTCTTGATCACAGCGGCCTTGGCGGTCTCGCCCTTGGCGAGATGATCGGCGAGATCGATGTGCTGCTTGATGTGCCGCTCCAGGTTCATCGACACGAACGCCGTGAGCTGCACGAAGCCGGGATAGACCTGACGCAACGCGCCCTTGCACTGCATCGGCACGTAATTGATCAGATTGTCCTCGAACCATTTGATCGGCTTGCTCTTGGCGAATTCGTTCACCTTGGTCGGCTGGATCCTTGTGTCGATCGGCCCGGCCATCAGGGTGAGCGAGGCCGGCCGCGCCGGGTGATTGTCCTCCGACATGATCGTGGCGGCCGCCAGCGCCGACACCGAAGGCTGGCAGATCGCCACCATATGCGCGCGCGGGCCGAGCTGGCCGAGGAAGTCGATCAGATGGTCGGTGTAATCCTCGAGCCCGAAGCGGCCCTTGCTGCGTGGGATGTCGCGCGGGTTGTGCCAGTCGGTGATGTAGACGTCGTGGTCCTGCAGCAGCGTCTTCACGGTACCGCGCAGCAGGGTGGCAAAATGCCCGGACATCGGCGCCACCAAGAGCAGCCGCGGTTGCTCCGGTCCGTCCACCTTCCTGAAATGCAGCAGCGAGCCGAACGGCGTGGCATAGGCGACCTCCTCGGTCACCTCTAACTCCCTGTTGCCGACCGTCACGCTGCCGATGCCATAAGGGGGCCGCGCGTAGGTCAGGCTGGAGCGCGAGATCAGCTCGAGCGCGGCCGCGAGCCGGCCATACATCCGGTCAGCGGCGCCCTGCGGCACCAGATTGAGGTATTTCAGCGCCGCTGCAGCCCCGGTCCGCCATGGCGCCGTGAGGTCCATGTGGTTCTGATAGGCTTGGTACATCATTGACATCATACGCATCCACCCGTGGCCTGGCTTGCCATGCAATATCGACGCCAGAGGCGGGCCGGCCGCCCGGCAAATTGGCACGTGGCTTGCTGCAAAAGCTGATGGCTCCGGGTGCGCGGCGGCTGAACCGGCGCGCGATATCCGGGAGCTGAGGACGCGTTCAGGCGTGAGGGACCGATATGGCGAAAGCGACACTCACCATCAGCAGCAAGAATTACTCCTCCTGGTCGCTGCGCGGCTGGCTGCTGGCGAAATTCGCCGGGCTCGACTTCGAGGAGGTGGTCACCGCGCCCGACGACCCGTCGGCCCGCGCCGAGCTGCTGCTGCTGTCGTCCTCGATCCTGGTGCCCTGCCTGCGCCACGACGGTGCGACGGTGTGGGATACGCTGGCGATCGGCGAGTATCTCAACGAGATCATGCCGCATGCCGGGCTGTTGCCGGAAGACCGGATTCAGCGCGCGCATTGCCGCTCGATCTCGGGCGAAATCCATTCCGGCTTCACCACGCTGCGCTCTTCGCTGCCGGTCAATCTCAAGGGCCATTTCCCCGGCTTCAAGATCTGGTCGCGAGCGCAGGCCGACATCGATCGCGTCTGCACCATCTGGCGCGATTGCCTAGGCGCGTCGGGCGGGCCGTTCCTGTTCGGCGAGCGCCGCACCATGGCGGACGCGATGTATGCGCCGGTCGTGACCCGCTTCATGACCTATGACGTCAAGCTCGAGCCTGCACTTGCGGTGTATGCCAGCACCATCATGACGATGCCCGAGATGCAGGAATGGATCGAGGCCGCAAAGGCGGAGCCGGCCGACGTCGAGGAGCTCGAGGTCGAATATTAGGCAGCGCCCGTGCCGGCCTGCCTGCATCGGCGGCTCAAGCACGAGGCAAGCCTTGCTCAATGGACGTGCCACCGGCGTCGGGTACCTGCCATGCGCGACGGACGCGCGCGACAGCCACTGAGGCGCAAATTCGCGCCTCGCTCCAAATGCTTCCGCGGCGATATCAGCGCATGGCGAGACGGTTCGCCGCAGCCCAATCCGGCTGGCAAGGATTTCGCATGGCATGACCGAGCTGTGACCGCGACGATGCGACGCTGCCGAAAATTTGGACGCCGAGCCGCGCCGCGATCTCGCGAACACGAGAACCGTGGAGGCTTGAAATGAACCAGCACGCCGTCGTCAGCAAATTCTCCCACGTCAAACCCGGTGACACCGAGTTCAAGGGCGGAGGTCTGCGCGACTTCTTCCTGTATCGCGATCTCGGCATCGCCGATGCCACCAGCGGGCAGGTGATCTGCCACCTGGTCAAGGCCAATCCCGACATGCCGCCGGAGCAGGGCACCGGCTGGCACAAGCATCTGTGCGATTTTCAGATCGTCATCATGACCAAGGGCTGGGCGCGCTTCATGTACGAGGACAAGGAGACGCTTGTCGAGGCCGGCGACGTCATCCATCAGCGTCCCGGCATCACCCACTACCTGTTCGATTACTCGAAGGACATGGAATACCTCGAGATCGTCAGCCCGGCCGATTTCAAGACCGTGGACGTGCCGCCGGCGACCGAAGCGGTGCCGCCGATCACGCCGTGGAAATGATCGCCAGGCAGGACAGAGAGGAGGGATCGCAATGTCGTCTGCGGAGGAGTTAACTTTTGTTATCGGCCGCTGGCTGCGGCCGATCGTCATGCTTCTGTATGTGGTGCGCAGCCTGGGGCTGATGACCACATCTAGCCGTGAACAACGCAGTACGCTGCTCGATCAGTGATTCGGACGCGGTTCGTTCCACCCGCGTTCCAAATCTTAAGGCACGGTGTGCGCGCGTCGCGTTTTGAAACAGCGCGCGCCGATGCCGGCCTCAGGCCATGCCCGCCTGCTTCTCGCGCGGCTTCCGCCAGGCGATGACATTGGCTTCCAGCGCGCCGCCGGTGGTGTCATTGCGCCACTGGCCGTTGACGAAGCGGCAGGCGAACGGCAGCTGATACGTTCCGCTATGATCCTCACAAAGTACTTCCACGCGCTGTTCCGGCGCAGGTTCGCCATTGCCGTCGAATTGCGCCAACCGTTTTTCGCGCGTTGCCATGCGATCTGTCTCCACTGCCCAAGGTCGAGCCAAAAGGGATCGAACCAAACAAGTTCCGAAGGCCCCCGTCCCCACGAGTAGTCCCGTAATGGGTGAAGCACACCGCTTGAATGCGGTTTCAGTGTGGTATGTCTGCCTCGCTTTCAGCGTCGCGAGCACAAAACTGTGAATGACGCATTTGCCTGGAGACGCCGATGACCGCTCGTTTTGTTCTCGCCTTGCTGGCACCGCTCGCACTCGGCGTCGCCGGAACCGCGCATGCGCAGGACGTTCCCGGCATCGAGATCTGCACCGTCGAGAAAACCATGGAGCGGCGTACCAGCTGTCTGCAGAGCAATGTCGACTTCCTGCAGAAGACGATCAACAAGCTCACGTCGGATCATCAGCAGAAGCTCGACGCCGCCAACCGACAGATCGCGAGCTTGCAGAGTTCGGTCGCGAGCTTGCAGAAGCTCGTCACCGATCTGCAAACAGCGCAGGTCAAGCTGACCGAGGATCTGAAGAAGAAAGCCGACGCGCCGCCGGCGAAGGATGCCGCGCCGGCTGCGAAGGACGGGACGAAGTAGGAAATCGTCATTGCGAGCGAAGCGAGGCAATCCATCCCACCGCGCGTGCGGAACGATGGATTGATTCGTCGCTTCGCTCCTCGCAATGACAGGGTCTCAGCTACGCCACCCGATACTGCTCCATCACGTCGCGATCCGGCTCGTAGCCGAGGCCGGGTCCCTGCGGCACGGCGACATGGCCGTTGGGGTCGACGTCGATGCGGTCGCCCCACAGGCAGGCGGGACGCTTCATGAAGAACACCTCGATCAGCCCGGCGTCGCGGATCGCCATCAGATGCAGCGTGGCGAGGAAGCCCGGCCCGAAATAGGGCGAGTGCGGAATCACCTGGACGCCGAACTCGTCGGCGAGGACGGCCACCCTCAGAAATTCGGTGATGCCGCCGACCTTGATCACGGAGGGCTGCGCGTGACTGACCGCGCCCGCGGTCATCATCTGGCGGAATTGATGCACGGTGCAGGCGTTCTCGCCGGCCGCGATATCGAGCCGGCCTTCTCTGCGCACCTCGGCGAGCGTCGCAAAATCCTCCGGCGGCCAGACCGGCTCCTCCAGGAACAGCGGCGCGGCCTGCTTGCAGTCGCGCGCGAACTGGATCGCCGCGGGTCCGTCCAGCGGGCAGTTCATGTCGACCATCAGTGGCACGTCGGGGCCGATCGCCTCGCGCGCGGCGGTGACCGCAGGCACGGTGGTCTCGTGCAGCTTGATCGCCGAATAGCCCAGCTTGATCGCCTTCTTGCATTCGGCGGCGATATGCGCCGGATTGCCGATCCGCATCAGGCTCGCATAGGCCGGGATCGTGCTGCGCTTCGCGCCGCCGATCAGTTGATGCAGCGGCACGCCCTTCACCTTGCCGGCGAGATCCCATAGCGCGATGTCGAGCGCCGAGATCGCAAACATCGTGATGCCGTAGCGGCCGAACAGATGCAGGTTGCGCTGGATCTGCTCCATCGCGGCGGGGATGCTGGCGGCGTCGGGCACCTCGAGGCCGCGCGCCTGCGGTGCGATCATCTCGGCCACCGCCGTGCAACTCGTCTTCGGGCAGACATAGGCGAACGCATCGCCCCAGCCGGTGAGGCCGGCATCGGTCGAAACCTCGACCAGCACCATGTCGAGCGCCGAGATCGCGGAAGCTCCCTGGCGGAAGCTCGCGGGCCCGGCGTCGTAGGGAATGCGGATATGGTAGGCGCGGACGTCGGTGATTTTCATTGTTGTTGTCCTTCCGATCGCAGGATGTGCCTGGAATTCGTGGTGGCCGGACACTTGAGCTTGAAGAACGGCGGCGCTTCGGCTGGTCTGGGTTCCGGTCATCGCAAATCTTGCTCGTAACGAGTCTTGCTTGCGACAAGTCTTGCTCGTGAATCATGTCGAAGACGTGGATGCCCGGCGCACGGCCGGGCATCACGAACCGCAAAGTTGTGGAGGAAAGCCCTCAACTGCTCTTCTCGCCGCTCATGATGGGGCCGAACCGCTCCCAGCTCTCGCCCTTGAAGCGCATCATCTGCAACTGCTCGATCGGCGCATAGTCGTCCGGCCCGGTCTTGATCTTGGTGCCGGGCAGATAGATGCCGATCTCGAGGTTGAGGCTAGCCGCCTGCTTCATCAGGTTCTCGCGGGTGAGATTGTCGCCGCATTGCCGCAGCACCTGCTCGAGCCCCTTGGCGACACCATAGCCGAATACGGTGGCGGCGTCGTCGAGGTCGCCTTCGGGATACCACTTGGTCATGAAGGCGCGCCACTCGGTCATCGCCGGATCGTTCTTCCACTCGGCATCCTTGGGGTCCTTGAGATACGCCGTGGACAGCACGCCCTGGCTCGCTTCATAGCCGGCCGGCTTCATCACGCCACCGATCGAGCCGGAGACGTTGGTCAGGAACTGTACCGGATGCCAGTCGAGCTCGGCGGCTTTCTTGATCGCCTGCGCCGCGAATTTCGGCGTTGCAATGTTGACGAAGATGTCGGGGTTGGCGCCCTTGATCTGCACGATCTGCGAATCCACCGTCGGTGACGAAGTCTCGTAGGAGGATTCGACGACGATCAGCTTCTTGGCCTGGTCGCCGAGCCCGTCATGCAGGCCGATCAGATAGTCCTTGCCGAAATCGTCGTTCTGATAGAGCACGCCGATGGTCTTGCCCGGATAGTTCTGCAGAATGTACTTGGCATAGATGCGCGCTTCGACCTGGTAGCTCGGCTGCCAGCCCATGGTCCACGGGAAGTTCTTCGGATCATTCCACTTGGCCGCGCCGGTGGAGACGAACAGCTGCGGCACCTTCTTGGCGTTCATGTATTTCTGGATCGCGGTATTGCCCGGCGTGCCCAGCGGATTGAAGATCAGGAGCACCTCGTCGCTTTCGACCAGCTTGCGGGCCTGCTCGACCATCTTCGGCGGCGAGTAGGCGTCATCGTAGGAGATGAAGTTGACCTTGCGGCCGTTGATGCCGCCTTCGCTGTTGAGCTTGTTGAAATAGGCGGCTTCGGTCTTGCCGATCGTGGCGTAGGCCGACGCCGGACCGGAATAGGGCATGATGTTGCCGACCTTGATCTCGGTGTCGGTTGCGCCCGGATCGTATTTCTTCTGCGCGTTGGCGGCGCTGGCGACGGCGATGGTCAAAAGCCCCGCAAGCGCCGCTGATTTGACGCAGTTGGCATAGCTCAAGCGTTGGTGGTGCATCATTGTCCTCCCTGACATGCTGGCCGCGGCTCTTGCAGTCTTGATTATCGGGCAGCTTGATGAGCCGTCGGATCGATGCGTTGGCGAGTATGCACGATTGCAACATTGTTGCCAGCGACGGCTTTGCGGGTAAATTTCCGTGGAGCGGAACCGCGGTTTCGCCGTCGGGCAGCAAGGACTGTCAAATGCCGCGCGCGGCAGCCGTGCATGATGCCCGAGCTTTGCAGGAAAGCCGTCATCCATAAATCCAGCCCAGAAGGCGCTCTGGTATATCGAAAGCCATCTCGGCGCGCCGCTGACGCTCGACGAGATTGCCGCCGTAGCCGGCGTCTCGCGCTTCCATCTGGTACGGGCGTTCGCGGAGGCGACCGGGTTCTCGGTGATGCGTTATGTGCGGGCCCGGCGGCTCAGCGAAGCCGCGCGCCAACTCGCGGCCGGTGCGCCCGATATTCTCAGCCTCGCGCTGGATGCGGATTACGGCTCCCACGAAGCATTCACCCGCGCGTTTCGCGACCATTTCGGCGTCACGCCCGAGACGGTGCGCGCGACAACGTGTCTGACGACACTCAATCTCCAGGAGCCGATCACCATGATCTCGACAGCTCTCGACCACATCGATCCGCCGCGCATCGCCACCGGGAAGGCGTTCCTCGTCGCCGGCATCGGCGAGCGTTACAACCACGGCAATGGCAGCGATGCCGGCATTCCGAACCAGTGGCAGAGTTTCCACCAGCAATGTGTGCATATTCCCCGTCAGATCGGCAATGTCGCCTATGGCGTCTGCTGCAATGGCGATGATGCCGGCAATTTCGATTACATCGCCGGCGTCGAGGTCGCCGATTTCTCCGACCTGCCGCGCGAGTTCGCGCGCGTCCGGATTCCCGAGCAGAAATACGTCGTGTTCACCCACGCCGACCACATCTCGACCATCCGCCGCACCGTCAACACGATCTGGAATCGCTGGCTGCCGCAATCCGGCATGAAGGTCGCGGACGCGCCGAACTTCGAGCGCTACGACGAGAAGTTCGATGCGAGTACCGGCAATGGCGGGCTGGAGATCTGGGTGCCGGTGAAGGAGTAGCGGGCGCCGGTGCAGCAAACCCTGGTGTCGCCCCCGCGAAAGCAGGGACCCATGACCACCGATGCTTGTTATTTGCGTGACGCTAGAATGACGAGACCCACCTACAACTCTCGCCGCGGAGTATGGGTCCCTGCTTTCGCACTAGGGCATTTACACATCTCTTCGAGGCTAGAAAACCGACTCATCATCAAGGGGTTAGCTACTAGGCGAGAGCCGAAATCGGCGGGCGCAACCCTAGTGCAGATGAGTAAGTTCTCTGCGGTTTTCGGCCAACTCTTTGAGAAGACTCCGGAAAGACTGCGGAGGATATGTATATACGCTAGTGCTTTCGCAGGGACGACACCGTCGATCGTGCCGACGTTGTTGGGTGAGCCATACACCTGAGTTGCCCGGGCCAACAAACTCGATGTCGTCCTGGCGAATGCCAGGACCCATTACCCCAAATGGCAATTGTTGCGCGACGCCGGGGCCGCGATCTCTTTCACCATCAAATTCGGTGGCCATGGGTCTTGGCTTGCGCCAGGACGACAAATATTTTGCGACGGGCGGTGCAACAAACTGGGTGTCGTCCCTGCGAAAGCAGGGACCCATAACCGCCGATGCTGCTTATTGTGCGATGTTGGAACGACGAGTCCCCGTCACAACTTCGGCCGCAGAGCATGGATCCCTACTTCGCAGGGACGACACCGTCTTGTTGTTCGCGAGTGCCTAGATCAATGAGAGCGCGCCAGGCAGAACGCGACGACCTCTTCCAGCGCGGTCTTCATCGGCGAGGGTGGGAACAGCGCCAGCGCGTCGACCGCCATCGCGCCGTAGTGCTGGGCGCGGCTGATGGTGTCTTCCAGGGCGCGGTGCTTGGTCATCAGCCCGATCGCGTGATCGAGGTCGGCCGACCCGATCTCGCCGCGCTCCAGCGCGCGGATCCAGAACTTGCGTTCGGTATCATTGCCGCGGCGGAAGGCGAGCACCACCGGGAGCGTGATCTTGCCCTCGCGGAAATCGTCGCCGACATTCTTGCCGAGTTTTGCGGATTTGCCGCCATAGTCGAGCACGTCGTCGACGAGCTGGAAGGCGATGCCGAGATTCATGCCGACCGAGCGGCACGCGGTCTGCTCGGCCTTCGGACGGTTGGCGATCACGGGGCCGACCTCGCAGGCGGCGGCGAACAGCTCCGCGGTCTTGCCGCGGATCACCGCGAGATATTCGTCCTCGGTGGTCGCGGTGTTCTTGGCGGCGGCAAGCTGCATCACCTCGCCCTCGGCGATGGTGGCGGCGGCGGCGGAGAGGATGTCGAGTGCGCGGAGCGAGCCGACCTCGACCATCATCCGGAACGCCTGGCCGAGCAGGAAGTCGCCGACCAGCACGCTGGCCTCGTTGCCCCACAGCATCCGCGCGGACAATTTGCCGCGGCGCAGCTCGCTCTCGTCGACCACGTCGTCATGCAGCAGGGTCGCGGTGTGCATGAACTCAACCGCGGCGGCGAGCTTGATATGGCCGTCGCCGGAATAGTCCGCGAGCTGGGCCATTGCCAGCGTCAGCATCGGGCGCAACCGCTTGCCCCCGGAGGAGATCAGGTGATTGGCGACCTCGGGGATCATGGTGACCTCGGAGCCGGTCCGCGAAAGGATCGTCGCGTTGACGCGCTCCATGTCGGCGGCGAGAAGTCCCACCAGCCCGTCGATCGAAGCATTGGACGGGCTTTCGAAGGGTACAATAACCGCCACGCTGGTCTCCAATTTTGCCGAATACGCACTATGCTCAGCTATAACAATAGAAACTGAGCGGTGCAGCGGCAAGGCCATCAAGTTATTGACATGTGGCGCAAGTGCCGCACTGCCGGGGCGACAGGAGAGCGTATTTTGCGGGAATTGGTACGGACCAATGACATGGTGCTGGTCTCCGCCATCGGCGCGCTGCTCGACAGCGCTAACATCCATCATCTGGTGCTGGACCAGAACATGAGCATCATCGAGGGCTCGCTCGGCGTGCTGCCGCGGCGGATCCTGGTGCATGAGGACGACAACCACGAGGCCCGCCAGCTCCTGACCGATGCCGGCCTCGGCCACGAATTGCGGGCCGATGACTAGAGCGTTTTCGAGCGAAATGGGCCCCGGTTCGCGTGAAGAAAACGCGTCAAAAAGCGAGTCTCCGGCCGCCGGGATCACCGAAGACGGATTTCTCGGTGGCCAATTGCGCCTGCGGCAACCCCGCAGCGGCCACCGCGCCGGCCATGACGCGATCCTGCTCGCCGCGGCGACGCCGGCTCGATCAGGCGACCGCGTCGTCGATCTCGGCTCCGGCGTCGGCGCGGCCGGGCTGGCGGTGGCGCGGCGGGTGAGGGGGATCGATCTCGTCCTGGTCGAAATCGACCCGGCCCTGGCCGAGCTTGCGCGGAATAATGCCGCCACCAACGCGATCATGGCGAAGGTGATCGTGCTTGATGTCGAAGCCGGCGCCGCAGCCTTCGATGATGCCGGCCTCGGGCCGGATAGCGCCGACGTCGTGCTGATGAACCCGCCGTTCAACGATCCGTCGCGGCACCGCGCCTCGCCGGACGGTGTGCGCGAGCGCGCCCATGTCGCGAGCGCGACCACGCTGGCCGGCTGGGTTCACGCGGCGCGGCGGATTCTCAAGTCGAACGGGCAGCTTGCGCTGATCTGGCGGGCCGACGGCATTGCCGAGGTGCTGGCTGCGCTGGACCGTGGTTTTGGCAGTGTCGAGATCCTGCCCGTTCACGGCGACGGGGCGTCGCCGGCGATCCGAATCCTGGTGCGGGCGACCAAGGGCGGCCGGGCGCCGACGCGGCTGCATGCCGCACTGCTGCTCAATGAAGAGTCAGGCGTGCCCAATAAATGGGTGCAGGAGATTCTGGCCGGGAAGGGGGATTTGCCGCTGGCGCGGCGCTAAAAAGATCATGCTCGAACAAGAAGCCAAGGCGCGATGGCATTGCGCTTTAGCGGGCAGGCATGCTGCCCACGTCGTCAGAGGCACTAAATCACTGCGAAGCCGTTTCCGACTGGCGGTCCGGCGTGGACGTGAAGTGGATCGCCGCCAGGAGTGTACCGATCAGCAAAATCAGCAGATAGATTTTCATGAGTCCCTCTCCGCCCGCGCATTGCAGCCCCAATGACAAAATGCAAAACGCGTTCCACGGATTCCAATGACAGTGGCGTGATAAAAAGTGGTTAATTCGAGGTAACGGCATGAGTGAACAAATAAGTGATCACGCTGGACGTTCGGGACTGCTCGAACGCGTGCAGGCAGTGTTGCCGGCGCGCTTCAGGCGCGGCGCGGCCGTCGTGCCGGTGGTGCGGCTGGCAGGCGTGATCGGCGCGGTGACGCCGTTGCGGCCCGGCATGACACTCTCCGGCGTCGCCAAGATGCTGGAGCGCGCCTTTGGCACGCGGAATGCCAAGGCGGTAGCGCTGGTGATCAATTCGCCGGGCGGCTCGCCGGTGCAGTCGCGGCAGATCTATCTGCGCATCCGGCAACTCGCCGCCGAGAAGAAGCTGCCGGTGCTGGTGTTCGTCGAGGACGTCGCGGCGTCCGGCGGCTACATGATCGCCTGCGCGGGCGACGAGATCTATTGCGACCCGTCCTCGATCCTGGGCTCGATCGGCGTGGTCGGCGGCAGCTTTGGCCTGGAGGGGCTGATCAAGAAGATCGGGGTCGAGCGCCGGCTGTATACGGCGGGGAGCCACAAGGCGATGCTCGATCCGTTCCTTCCCGAGAACCCGGACGACGTTGCCCGGCTGAAGGCGATCCAGCGCGAGATCCATGCGATCTTCATCGCGCTGGTGAAGCAGAGCCGCGGCAGCCGCCTCAAGGGCGCCGACGACATGCTGTTTACCGGTGAATACTGGGCCGGCGATACCGCGATCGGTCTCGGGCTCGCCGACGGCATCGGCGACATCCGCTCCACGCTACGGGCCCGCTATGGCGACAAGGTGCTGACCCCGGTGATTGCGCCGGCCAGCGGCTTGCTGTCCGGCCTGCTCGGCCGGCGGGCGCCGGGGGCAGGGTCGCTGGCGGCGCTGGACGGGCTGGCCGCGCTGCCGGACGAGGTGATCTCGGCGCTGGAAACCCGGGCGATTTGGGCCAGATTCGGGCTGTGAACACAGGGATGTGAGCGCGCCATTTAGCCCCAAAACCGCGATTGCGGCGCAGGCCGCCTTGCGCGAGAATGCCTGTCGTTGGGGGCCTGACAGACGTGAACGACAAGGATCGACCGATGCCGCCGCTGATTGCATTCGCAGGCGTCTTGGGAAGCCTGGCCGTGGTCCGCTGGGCGTACAAGACGGCCGTCCGGATCAACCAGGAACTCGAAGAGGCGCGATTGTCCCGCGTGGCCGAGGCCACCCGCGCGGGCGAAATCAAGACCCTGCGCCGCGACCCCGTGACCGGGGCCTATCGCCCGGGCTAGGGCTTGGATCTCCCTCGCCCCGCTCTTGCGGGGAGAGGGGCTGTTTCCGCAGATTCGAAAGACCTAAGTTCGCGGAGAGTCCCCCTCACCCGAAATGCGCGCTGCGCGCGAATTTCGACCTCTCCCCGCAAGCGGGGCGAGGTGCAGAAACATCCTCCATCGCCTTGATTCCATTGGCTGCCGCCGATACGGTCCCGCGCGCCTCACACCCCCTCGCGAGATCGATTCCAACGATGGATGCCCTGCCTGACCACATGCGCCCGGAACGTTCGTTCCAGGGCTTCATCCTGGCCCTCCAGCGGTTCTGGGCGGAGCAGGGGTGCGTCATCCTGCAGCCCTACGACATGGAAATGGGCGCCGGCACCTTCCATCCCGCGACCACGCTGCGCGCGCTGGGGCCCAAGCCCTGGAACGCGGCCTATGTGCAGCCCTCGCGGCGGCCCAAGGACGGTCGCTACGGCGAAAACCCCAACCGCCTCCAGCACTACTACCAGTTCCAGGTGATCATGAAGCCGTCGCCGCCGAACCTTCAGGACCTGTACCTGAAGTCGCTGGCCGCGATCGGGATCGACGCCGCCGTCCATGACATCCGCTTCGTCGAGGACGACTGGGAAAGCCCGACGCTCGGCGCCTGGGGCCTCGGCTGGGAATGCTGGTGCGACGGCATGGAAGTGTCGCAGTTCACCTACTTCCAGCAGGTCGCCGGCGTCGAATGCGCGCCGGTCGCGGGCGAGCTTACTTACGGACTCGAGCGGCTCGCGATGTATGTGCAGGGCGTCGACCGCGTCTACGACCTCAACTTCAACGGCCGCGAGGGCGCCGAGAAGGTCACCTATGGCGATGTTTTCCTGCAGGCCGAGCAGGAATATTCGCGACACAATTTCGAGCACGCCGACACCGCGATGCTGTTCGAGCAGTTCAGGATGGCCGAGGACGCCTGCCGCAAATATCTCGCCGCCGGCTGGCGTGAGGGTGGGAATCAAAAGGAACATCTGATGGCCTTGCCGGCCTACGACCAGTGCATCAAGGCGAGCCACGTGTTCAACCTGCTCGACGCCCGCGGCGTTATCTCGGTGACGGAGCGGCAGAGCTACATCGCCCGCGTGCGCGACCTGGCGAAGGCCTGCGGCGAGGCATGGATCCACACTGAAACGGGCAGGGCGGTCTGATGCCCGATCTTCTCCTCGAACTGTTCTCCGAAGAAATTCCCGCGCGCATGCAGGCGAAAGCGGCCGACGATCTGCGCCGCATGGTGACCGACAAGCTGGTCGCTGAAGGCCTGGTGTACGAGGGCGCCAAGGCGTTCGCAACCCCGCGCCGTCTTGCGCTCACCGTGCACGGCATCCCCGCGCGCCAGCCCGACCTGAAGACCGAACGTCGCGGCCCGAAGATCGGCGCCCCCGATGCGGCGGTGCAGGGCTTTCTGAAAGCGACCGGTCTCACGTCGCTGGAAGAGGCAAAGATCCAGAAAGACGCGAAGGGCGACTTCTACATCGCGCTGATCGAAAAGCCCGGCCGCGCTGCGATCGACGTGATCGCGGAGATGCTGCCGGTGATCATCCGGACCTTCCCCTGGCCGAAATCGATGCGCTGGGGCGCGCGCTCGGCGAAATCAGGCTCGCTCACCTGGGTGCGCCCGCTGCACGCCATCACCGCGACCTTCGGTCTGGAGACCGAGGAGCCCGACATCGTCAAGTTCTCCGTCGACGGCATCGAGGCCAGGCAGAGCACCTATGGCCATCGCTTCATGGCGCCGGGTGCGATCTCCGTGCGCCGCTTCGAGGATTACGAGGCCAAGCTGAAGGCCGCGAAGGTGATCCTCGATCCGCAGGCGCGCAAGGACATCATCCTCGAGGACGCCAAGGAACTGGCGTTCGCGCAGGGCCTCGAACTGGTCGAGGACCAGGTGCTGGTCGATGAGGTCTCGGGCCTCGTCGAATGGCCGGTGGTGATGATGGGATCGTTCGAGAAGGAATTCCTGTCGATCCCGGATGAAGTGATCCGCGCCACCATCCGCAACAACCAGAAGTGCTTCGTGGTCAGGGATCCCAAGACGGGCAAGCTGACCAACAAGTTCGTGCTGACCGCCAATATCGAGGCGCCCGACGGCGGCAAGACCATCGTCGCCGGCAATGAGCGCGTGATCCGTCCGCGGCTGTCCGACGCAAAATTCTTCTACGAGACCGATCTGAAGACCAAGCTGGAAGACCGGCTGCCGAAGTTCGAGCAGATCGTGTTCCACGAGAAGCTCGGCACCCAGGCGGAGCGCATCAAGCGGATCGAGCGGCTCGCCGCCGAGATCGCGCCGCTGGTCGGCGCCGACGTCGCGAAGACCAGGCGCGCCGCGCGCCTCGCGAAAGCCGATTTGCTGACCGAAGTGGTCGGCGAATTCCCGGAGTTGCAGGGCCTGATGGGCAAGTACTACGCGCTGGCGCAGGGCGAGGATGCGTCCGTCGCCGCCGCGAGCGAGGACCACTGGAAGCCGCAGGGGCCGACCGATCGCGTGCCGACCGATCCGGTCAGCGTCGCGGTCGCGCTGGCGGACAAGCTGGACACGCTCGCCGGATTCTGGGCGATCGATGAGAAGCCGACGGGTTCGAAGGACCCGTTCGCGCTGCGCCGGGCAGCGCTCGGCGCGATCAGGCTGATCGTCGAGAATACGCTGCGCCTGCCGATCCTGAAGACGGCCAAATCCGCGTTGCTCGGATTGTCGCTCAAGGCCGATGCCGAAACGCTGCCGAACGATCTGCTAGCCTTCTTTGCCGACCGCCTGAAGGTCCAGCTGCGCGATCAGGGCGCGCGCCACGATCTCGTCGATGCCGTGTTCTCGCTTGGTGGCCAGGACGATCTGCTGCTCGTCGTCCGGCGCGTCGAGGCGCTCGGCAAATTCCTCGACAGCGACGACGGCAAAAACCTGCTCGCTGGCACGAAACGCGCCAGCAACATTCTCGCGATCGAGGAGAAGAGGGACAAGCGGACCTTCGACGGCGCGCCTGACGCCGCGCTCTACAAGCTCGACGAAGAGAAGACGCTGGCCAAGGCGATCGACCAGGTGAAGGCCGAAGCGTCCGCCGCCGTCGCCAAGGAAGACTTCGCCGCCGCGATGAGCGCGATGGCCAAGCTGCGTCCGGCGGTCGATGCGTTCTTCGACAAGGTCAAGGTCAACGACGACGATCCGAAGGTGCGCGAAAACCGTCTGAAGCTGCTCAACGAGATCCGGGCCGCGACGCGCGCGGTAGCGGATTTCTCCCGGATCGAGGGCTGATCGATGGACCGCGCAACGCTCGCCGCTTACGACAAGGATGCGGCGGCGTTTGCGCAGGACTGGCACGACCAGCCGGCGCCGGTCGATCTGCAAGAAATCGTCGCGCGCTTCTTCATCAAGGGCGGCGCAACCGCCGATATCGGCTGCGGCAGCGGCCGCGAGGTGGCCTGGCTCAATGCCCACGGCTTTCCGGCCAAAGGCTATGACGCCTCCGAGGGTCTGCTCGCGGAGGCCCGCGCCCGCTATCCGGCGCTGCGCTTTGCCCGCGCCGAACTGCCCGATCTGTCGGGCATCGCGGCCGGCAGCTTCGACAATGTGCTGTGCGAGACCGTGATCATGCATCTCGACCACGCGCTGATCGCGCCGTCGGTGCGCCGCATGTTCGATATCGTGAAGCCCGGCGGCATCTTCTATCTGAGCTGGCGCGTCACCGCGGGTGATGATGCGCGCGATGCGCATGGCCGGCTTTACGCGGCGTTCGATACCGCGCTGGTGCGGACCGAACTTGCAGCGGCCGAATTGCTGCTCGACGCTGAGGTCGTCAGTGCCTCGTCCGGCAAGGTCATTCACCGGCTGGTCGCCAGCAAGGGCAGGCGATGATGGCGCGGGTCGCGACATGCGCCTGCGGACGGCTCCGCGTCACCTGTCAGGGCGAGCCCACCACAGTAGCGCTGTGTCATTGCCTGGAGTGTCAGAAGCGAACCGGCAGCACCTATGGCGTCGCGGCGTTCTTTCCGCGCGCTGACGTCGAGCCGCAGGGCGAGGCGCGCGAATACAGCCGCATCGGCGGCAGTGGATCTGCCGTGGTGTTTCATTTCTGCCCGAATTGCGGATCGTCGGTCTATTGGGAGCCCGGTCGCGCGCCGGACCTGATCGGCGTTGCGGTCGGCGCCTTCGCGGACCCCGATTTTCCCGCACCGTCGCAATCGGTCTTCACGCAGCGCCGCCACGCCTGGGTCGTCGACAAATAGACCACCGCCGCAGCGATCTGCGTCGCGCTGGAAATATTTCGACACAATTTGCAATTTGTTAACCATGCCCTGCGAAGGTCCTGACGAAGCAACGATTTCTTAAGACATCGCCCCTCGCGCCAATGCAGGGACCGCCCGATGACCTCGATCGGCACCACGCCCAATCCCTACGCCCAATATGGTTCGGCCTATGCGCGGGCAGCAGCGACGCCCTCGCTGGCGGCGACCTTGTCGGGCGACGGCACCGCCGGGCGATCTGTCGGCGTCCTCGACATCCAACGCCGCAACCAACCTCACGCTGTCGGACGCCGCCCGCGCGCAGCTCGCCAAGGCGCCGCTGCCGGATTTCGCAAGCGTCACCAGCGATGCACGTATCACGCTCGACCGGCTCTACACGGTCGCCGGCGTCAAGGCACCGATCGTCGACGGCAAGACCACCATCGATCTCTCGACGCTGGACCGTCGCTCGCTGTTTGCGATCTCAACCAACAATGGCGGCAAGTTCACCCCGGACGAGCAGGTGGTTGCGGCCACCGAGCTGAAGCAGCGCTTCGACAAGGCGATGGAGCCGTCGCTGGCGACCACGCGCCTGACCGGCGACTACAGCATCAGCTACAAGGCCGCGCTCGATTATCTCGATGGTGCGAGCGATGAGGAGAAGGCCACCGCAACCTGGGCCAGCCAGCGCGCCGCGGTGCTGAAGGGCTATCAGGCGACGCAGCAGGATCCGAGCACGGCGCCATCGGGAATTTCCGGCGATCCGATCGCGGCCGCGCTGGCGGGGACGGCGCCTCCCACAAAGAGCACGACGCGCGACTTCAGCAGCATCGCCAGCGACGTGCGCGCCTTCCTCGATCGGCAGAAGAGCGAGGCGGCGAAGAGCGGCAAGGAGCTGGTCTACGATTCCCGCCGCAAGACCGGACAGCTCGCCGACCTGTCCTCGCTTGACAACCGCTCGCTCTCGGCGATCTCGCTGAACCAGGACAAGAAGTTCTCCACCGAGGAGATCTTCGCGGCCAAGCAGGAACTCAATACGCGGACACGTCTCGCCGTGCTCGACGCGCTGAAGCAGAGCCAGACCGCCGGCGATCCGCGCCAGTTCAGCCTCGGCATCCTCAAGCAATATTCCTCGATGAGCGCGGAGGAGCGCCAGGCGGCCAACTGGACGCAGGATTTCCAGGACGCCGCGATCAAGAGCTACAAGTCGACCTCGACGTTGCTCTCGATCCTCAAGTCGTAACCCGGCACGGCATCAGAACGGAAGAGCCCCGCCCGGAGGGGAAACCGGGCGGGGCTTTCTGGTCCGGTCGATCCTCGCGCACATCCGCTTGCGCGGCGCCCGGACTGTCGTTCAGGCGATCGTGCTGACGTTGATCTAGTCGACCACCTGAACGATCCGTCGCGAACGCGGCTCGACCAGAACGGTCTCACCGTTCACGACGGTGTAACGATAGGGCGTCGCGCCGAACCGTTGCGGCACGTCGTAAGTGGTCACGCCGGCGTCCGGTAGCACTGTGCCGACCACGATGCGATCCGGAACCGTGTAGTTCGGCACGCGCTCGCGCACGATGTACTCGCGGAAGGCCGGACGCTGCTCGACAGTAATGCCCTCGTCATCATCGACTGCAACCGGCGGGCCACCGCGGACGACGCCAACGGTCTGGGCCTGTGCGGCAACAGCCGGCACCGTGATCGCGGCAGCAACCGCTGCAACGGCAAGTAATCTGTTTCGCATGGCTCGCTCCATTCTTTTTCGGTGCGCGCCAGCCATCGCCGATGCGCACGGCGAGCCAATGCATCGGCTGCGGTGATGTTCCGGAAAACCGCCGCCATATACGCGGCAATTTGGAGCAATTTTCGTGAGTTGCGGGAACTCGTCGGCGGGACCTGCGTCTTGATGTGGGAACTTCCCTCAGCGGATAAACTGCCGCTCGATTCGCTCCTCCAAGCAACCCCCGGAGAAAACTTCAATGACCATCACCGCTGGGCATCTACCTGCTATCGTGGCTCTGATCGCGGGCGTCCTGATCCTGATCATGCCGCGGCTCCTCAATTACATCGTCGCGATCTATCTGATCTTCGTCGGGCTCGTGGGGATGGGTCTGCTGCGCTGGCTGCACCTCTAGCGGGAAAGAGGGGTTTCGCGGCTTGCGCGGAACCCCTCAAAATGGTGTAAGGCGCGCATCTTCGACCCCTCCTTCCGGATTGTTGTCTGACATGGCCAAAGCCGTCGCGAAGTCCAAGAAAACTGCTGCGAAAACTGCCGAGAAAACAGCAGCGAAATCAAAGCCCTCCGCCGCAGCCCGCAAGGCCGCTCCGGCGCGCAAAGCACTGAAGAAGAGCGCCCCGAAGGCGGCGCCGAAAGCCGCCCCCAAATCGGCTGCAAAGCCCGCCGCAAAGCCCGCTGGCAAGGCGCCGGCGAAGGCCATTGCGAAGAAGGCGGCCCCGGCTGCGATCAAGGCCGGCAAGTGGGTCTATACGTTCGGCGACGGCAAGGCCGAGGGCCAGGCGACCTTGCGCAATCTGCTCGGCGGCAAGGGCGCCAACCTCGCGGAAATGGCCAATCTCGGCCTGCCGGTGCCTCCCGGCTTCACCATTCCGACCTCGGTCTGCACCTATTTCTACGAGCACGACAAGACGTATCCGAAGGAATTGAAAGCACAGGTTGAGAAGGCGCTCGACTATGTCGGCAAGCTGACCGGCAAGACTTTCGGCGACGCCAAGAACCCGCTGCTGGTCTCGGTCCGCTCGGGGGCGCGCGCCTCGATGCCGGGCATGATGGACACCGTGCTCAATCTCGGCCTCAACGACCGCACCGTCGAGGCGCTGGCCGAACTCTCCGGCGACCGCCGCTTCGCCTATGACAGCTATCGCCGCTTCATCACGATGTATTCGGACGTGGTGCTCGGCTTCGAGCATCATCACTTCGAGGACATCCTCGACACCTTCAAGGACGGCCAGGGCTATTCGCTCGATACCGACCTGACCGGCGACGACTGGGTCGAACTGGTCGGCAAGTACAAGGAAGCGGTTGCCAAGGAGACCGGTCACGACTTCCCGCAGGATCCGCACGATCAGCTGTGGGGCGCGATCGGCGCGGTGTTCTCATCCTGGATGAACGCCCGCGCGGTGACTTATCGCAAGCTGCACGACATTCCGGAATCCTGGGGCACCGCCGTCAATGTGCAGGCGATGGTGTTCGGCAACATGGGCGAGACCTCGGCCACCGGCGTCGCGTTCACCCGCAATCCCTCGACCGGCGAGAGCAAGCTTTACGGCGAGTTCCTCATCAACGCGCAGGGCGAGGACGTTGTCGCCGGTATCCGCACGCCGCAGGACATCACCGAGGAGGCGCGCCAGGAATCCGGCTCCGACAAGCTGTCGATGGAAGCCGCGATGCCGGTCGCGTTCAAGGAGCTGACGCGGATCTACACGCTGCTCGAGAAGCACTACCGCGACATGCAGGACATGGAGTTCACGGTCGAGCAGGGCAAGCTGTGGATGCTGCAGACCCGCGGCGGCAAGCGCACCGCGAAGGCGGCGCTGCGCATCGCGGTCGAACTCGCCAATGAAGGCCTGATCTCGCGCAAGGACGCGGTGACGCGGATCGATCCGGCCTCGCTCGACCAGCTGCTGCACCCGACCATCGATCCGGCCGCCAAGCGCGACGTGATCGCGACCGGCCTGCCGGCGTCGCCTGGTGCTGCCTCGGGCGAGATCGTGTTCTCGTCGGACGAAGCGGCCAAGCTGCAGGCCGACGGGCGCAAGGTCATCCTGGTCCGCATCGAGACCAGCCCGGAAGACATCCACGGCATGCACGCCGCGGAAGGCATCCTCACCACCCGCGGCGGCATGACCTCGCACGCGGCGGTGGTCGCGCGCGGCATGGGCAAGCCCTGCGTCTCCGGCTGCGGCACCATCCGCGTCGATTACGGCCGCGGCACCATGAGCGTGGGCTCGCGCACCTTCAAGACCGGCGACGTCATCACCATCGATGGCTCGGTCGGCCAGGTGCTGGCCGGCCGCATGCCGATGATCGAGCCGGAGCTGTCCGGCGAGTTCGGCACGCTGATGGGCTGGGCCGACGAGGTCCGCAAGCTCGGCGTTCGCGTCAACGGCGATACGCCAGACGACGCGCGCACCGCGGTGAAGTTCGGCGCCGAAGGCATCGGCCTCTGCCGCACCGAGCACATGTTCTTCGAGGAGACCCGCATCCGCACCGTGCGCGAGATGATCCTCTCCGAGGACGAGCAGTCGCGCCGCGCCGCGCTGTCGAAGCTGCTGCCGATGCAGCGCGCCGACTTCGTCGAGCTGTTCGAGATCATGCAGGGCCTGCCCGTCACGATCCGCTTGCTCGATCCGCCGCTGCACGAGTTCCTGCCGCACACCCAGGCCGAGATCGAGGAAGTGGCGCGTGCCATGAACACCGATCCGCGCAAGCTCGCCGACCGCGCCCGCGAACTCTCCGAGTTCAACCCGATGCTCGGTTTCCGCGGCTGCCGTCTTGCGATCGCCTACCCGGAGATCGCCGAGATGCAGGCGCGTGCGATCTTCGAGGCTGCCGTCGAAGCCGGCAAGCGCACCGGCAAGCCGGTCGGTCTCGAGGTGATGGTGCCGCTGATCGCGACCAAGGCCGAGTTCGATCTGGTCAAGGCGCGGATCGATGCGACAGCCAACGCGGTGATGAAGGAAACCGGCGTCAAGCTGAGCTACCAGGTCGGCACCATGATCGAGCTGCCGCGCGCCTGCCTGATGGCGGGCGAGGTGGCCGAGACCGCGGAGTTCTTCTCCTTCGGCACCAACGACCTGACGCAGACCACCTACGGCATCAGCCGCGACGACGCCGCGAGCTTCCTCGGCACCTATGTCGCCAAGGGCATCCTCGAGATCGATCCGTTCATCTCGGTCGATCGCGACGGCGTCGGCGAGCTCGTCAGGATCGGCGTCACCCGCGGCCGCAAGACGCGTCCGAACCTCAAGGTCGGCATCTGCGGCGAGCACGGCGGCGATCCCGCGTCGGTCGCGTTCTGCCACGAGGTCGGGCTCGATTACGTCTCGTGCTCGCCCTATCGCGTGCCGATCGCGCGTCTCGCCGCGGCGCAGGCCGCGCTCGGCAAGGAGATCGCCAGCCAGGCGTGAGCGATCTTACAGTTCAGAGAGTGCGATGGCCGGGACAAAGTCCCGGCCATTTTTGTTTGTTGAGGCAGCCTGAAAATATAGCGTCATTGCGAGCCAACGGGTCGCGCGAACGCGCGCCCGATGACAGGCTCCGCGAAGCAATCCATGTTTCCACTTGCCGAGCCATGGATTGCTTCGTCGCTGTCGCTCCTCGCAATGACGGCGGGTGGCTACCGTGCCTGCAACACTTTGTTCACCATCTCCGTTGACCTGTTGTTTACGACTTTCATGCGCCGCGCGTTTACCAAGGCGCGCAATGCAACGCGCGAAACATGCGCGATTGCTTGAGTGTAGCGCGCGAGCAACGCCGATTAACTCCGCGGCAACCTAAACGGTTTAGCAACGAGAAAGGTCGAATTGCGCGGATGTACCGCGTTCGATTGCACTCAGTAAGCGTTGCGTGAGCGTACGATGTTTGTGTCGCGTAACCAGCCGAAGGGCGCACGTCTTGCGCTCTTCGGTCTCGGTCTTGGCATCTTCGCACTGATGCCGACCGAGATCGGATATCAGGATATTGCCTCGCTCCTGGCCCGGCAGCCCGGCGTCGCCGAGCGCTGGCAGAAGCGCGTCTTCGCCTCCGCCGTCGGCTCAATCCAGGTCGCGACCTACAGCTTCGGCCGTCCGATCGGCACGTCCGCGCCGCAAGCGCCGCAAATCCTGCTCGCAAGACTGGACAGTTCGAACCTCGACATCACCGGAACGGTGACGCGCAATCCGATCACAGCCCCGCCGCCGCGCTACCAGGCATCCGATTTTCCCAAGGTCGATCGCACCATGAAGGGCGATCGCCTCGTCGTCCGGCGGCCCGATCAGGTCGAACCGGCGGAGCCTGCAAATACGGCGCCGGCGAACGAGGATCCGGCGACATCGAATTCGTCGGTCAAGGGCATGAAGACCGCGACCGCACCGGCCGACAGCGCGCCGCTCGATCCTGAATTGCAGGAGGCGCTGCGCGCGCCGCCCTTGCCGCAATATGCCAAGCCGTCGCCGCAGCAGAACGACGTGTCGCTCTCGCTCGAGGCCAGCCCGCTCGACGATCTGAAGCCCGCGCCCGCAAAGCCCGCTGCTGCGCCCGCCGATGCGGCGCGCGAGCGCGACCCGTTCGCATTCCAGACCGCCAGCCTGTTCTTCGGCTCGTCGCTCGGCACGCCGGAGAACCTCGAGCGCTGGCAGCCCGGCGAGGCGCCGGTTGTCGTACCGCCGGCAGCAACGCCCGATCCCGACATGAAGGTGATGGCGTCACTGCCGGTCGATGCCGACGGTCCGGTCAAGGCCGGCGAGATGGGCGAGAGCATCGCGCCGAAGGGCGAGGTCAATGCGGACGACCAGCACACCAAGACGCCGGCGGAGCGGCTCGGCCTGTTCGACGAGAAGTCGCGCGCCAAGTCGGAGAAGTGCCTCGCCGAGGCGGTCTATTTCGAAGCCCGCGGTGAAGCGGTGCGTGGCCAGATCGCGGTCGCCCAGGTGGTGCTGAATCGCGCCTTCTCCGGCAAATATCCGGAGACGGTGTGCGGCGTGGTCTACCAGAACAAGAATCGCCATTACGCCTGTCAGTTCACCTTCGCCTGCGACAACGTCGCTGACGTCGTCCGCGAGCCCGACATGTGGGACCGCGCCAGGAAGATCGCGAGGGCGATGCTCGACGGCGAATTGTGGCTGCCGGAAGTCGACCGCTCGACCCACTACCACGCCTATTGGGTGCGACCGTCTTGGGTCAGCGAGATGAAGAAGATGTACAAGTTCGGCGTCCACACCTTCTATCGCCCGCGCGCCTGGGGCGACGGCAGCGACGCGCCGAGCTGGGGCAACCCGGCCGAGACCGCCAAGATCTCGGCGCAGCTCGCCGAGGCCGCCCAGAGCTCGGCCGAGCAGGCCAGCGCCCGGCGATAGGGCCTTCTGCCTCCCGTTCCGCGGCCGGCGTGCCCCGGAATGACGGTCATCATCCTCTCCGATTCTGCAGAGCAGCCCTGCAGGCGAATATTTTTCTCCGGCCCCTCTTGGGGTTTTCATGCACCTGCATTAACTCCCCGTAACGTTCGGCGGGGCGGCTCCCCGCGCAGCAGTTGCGGGGGAAGACAAGATGGCCGTTACCACCGGGGATCTTCGACCGACGTCGGGCACGTGGCGCACGCCGCTTGTCATCATCGTCTGTGGCTGCGCGATTGCGCTGCTGAGCTTCGGGCCGCGCTCCAGCCTCGGCTTCTTCGTGCAGCCGATGAGCCATGAATTCACCTGGGGCCGCGACGTGTTCGGCCTCGCGCTGGCGCTGCAGAACCTGTTGTGGGGGCTCGGCCAGCCGATCGCCGGCGCGATTGCCGACCGCTTCGGGCTGCTGCGTGTGATGGTCGTCGGCGCACTGCTTTACGCCGCGGGCCTGCTCCTGATGCGTTACTCGGCGACGCCGCTCTCGCTCAACCTTGGCGCCGGCGTCTTGATCGGCTTCGGCCTGTCGGGCTCATCGTTCAACCTGGTGCTGTCGGCGTTCAGCAAGCTGCTGCCGCCCGCGCAGCGCGGCATCGCGCTCGGCGCCGGCACCGCCGCGGGCTCGTTCGGCCAATTCCTGTTCGCGCCGTTCGGCGTCGCGATGATCGACAATTTCGGCTGGCAGACCGCGCTCCTCGTATTCGGCGCACTGATGCTGCTGATCCTGCCGTTGTCGCTGGCGCTCTCGACGCCGCCGGCGGAGACGAATGACGCCGCGCCGGCCGATCAGCAGTCGTTCAAGACCGCGCTGGCGGAGGCATTCGGCCATCGCTCCTATGTGCTGCTGGTGCTCGGCTTCTTCACCTGCGGCTTCCAGCTCGCCTTCATCACAGTGCATCTGCCGGCCTATCTCGCCGACCGCGGCATTCCGGCATCGACCGGCGGCTGGGTGATCGCGGCGATCGGCCTGTTCAACATCGTGGGCTCGCTCAGCGTCGGCTGGCTGCAGAACGTCTTCCCGAAGCGCTACATCCTGTCGGTGATCTACTTCACCCGCGCGCTGTCGATCGTCGCCTTCATCTCGTTCCCGATCACGACCTTCTCGGCGATCGCGTTCGGCGCGATCTCCGGCCTGACCTGGCTCTCCACGGTGCCGCCGACTTCGGCGCTGGTGGCGCTGATGTTCGGCACGCGCTGGTTTGCGACGCTGTACGGCTTCGCCTTCGTCAGCCATCAGGTCGGCGGCTTCCTCGGAGTCTGGCTCGGCGGCATCGTGTTCGAGCAGTACGGTTCCTACACCCCGATCTGGTGGCTGTCGGTGCTGTTTGGCGTGCTGTCCGCGCTGATCAACCTGCCGATCGTCGAAAAGCCCGTCGTCCGCCCGGTTGCGCAGCCTGCCTGATGGGGTAAACCATTTCCCCGAAACCAAGATTACGGGGAGTGCACATCGTGGCAACGTTCAAGGCAATCAGGATCGACAAGGCGGACAAGGGTACCACCGCCGCACTCACCCAATTCGACGAAGCCGAGCTGATGGACGGCGACGTCACCGTCCGCGTCGAGTGGTCGACACTGAACTACAAGGACGGCCTCGCACTGACTGGCAAGGCACCGGTGGTGCGCCGGTTCCCGATGATCGCCGGCATCGATTTCGCCGGCACGGTCGAGCAATCCAGCCATCCGGACTGGAAGGCGGGCGACAAGGTCGTCTGCAACGGCTGGGGCATGGGCGAGACCCATCTCGGCGCCTACGCTGAAAAGGCCCGCGTCAAGGGCGACTGGCTGGTGCGGCTGCCCGACGGCATCTCGGCCCGCGATGCGATGGCGGTCGGTACCGCCGGCTATACCGCGATGCTCTCGGTGCTGGCGCTGGAGAAGCATGGTCTCACCCCGAAGAGCGGCCCCGTGGTGGTCACGGGTGCCGCCGGCGGCGTCGGCTCGGTGGCGATCGCCGTGCTGTCGAAGCTCGGTTACCACGTCATCGCGTCGACCGGGCGGATGTCGGAGACCGACTATCTCAAGGGTCTCGGCGCCACCGAGGTGATCGACCGCGCCGAACTGTCAGGTGCGCCGAAGGCGCTGGCGAAGGAGCGCTGGGCCGGCGGCGTCGACAGCGTCGGGTCGACCACGCTCGCCAACCTGCTGTCGATGACGAAGTATGGCGGAGCCATCGCGGCCTGCGGTCTGGCGGCCGGTATGGATCTGCCGTCTTCGGTCGCGCCCTTCATTTTGCGGGGCGTGTGCCTTCTCGGCATCGATTCGGTGATGTGTCCGATCGAACTGCGGAGGACCGCCTGGCGCCGCCTTGCCAGCGATCTGGATAAGGCAAAACTGGCTGATATCACTCACGAAATCGCCCTGGACGAAGTCATGGGCTTTGGCGCGAAAATCCTCGGTGGCCAGGTCCGGGGCCGCATCGTGGTAAAAATAGTCTGAGGACGTTCAGACTTTACCAACCAAGCTGCTCCAATGTTGCCACTGTTGGTATGGTAAGCAGCGGGTAAAGAGACTTGCGGCATGATCCCGGGGGGCCGGGTTTCCTCGCGCAGACGTCGAAAAGCGTTGGTGCGGGGGTCATGCGCAACAAGGAGCGAGTGCCCGCGCTCGTCAGTGGAGTAGCTCATGCTTGCGCGTTTGGTGTTGGGGGCCGTCACGGCCGGAGCAATGGTCGTGCCGGCATTCGCGGGCATGATGAACGCCGATGAGGCCCGCAGATTCGTCGCCGGCAAGGTGTTCGCGTTCACCTGTTTCGATGGCACCCGCGGTGCCGGCCGCATCCTCGACGATCTGGGCGCGGCAGGCTCGGTCCAGTTCTCCGGCTCGGGGCCGATCCGTCACCTGCGCCTGCCCGGCAACACGCTGCAGATCCGCGGTCAGAGCGTTTGCGCGTCGCTGAAGGGCATTCCGTTCGAACCGTGCTTTAATCTCGACAAGCAGGACGACCGCTCGTTCCGCGGCTCGGTTTCCGGCATGGGCTTTGCCTATTGCGATTTCCATCATCAGGGCGGCCAGCAGATGCTGATGGCGCGCGCGGCGGCGCGTCCGCGCTCGCTGCATCCACGCACCCGATCCGCGGATGCCTCGCAGACCGAAGTGTCGCGCGTTGAGACGCCGCAGGTCGGAAGCGCGAAGCTCGAGCCGGTCAAGGCCGAGCCCGCCAAGGTCGAGAGCGCGCCGGAATTGCGCCGCTCCACCGACTAACCTTTCATCTGCGCGCTAGCGGGAATAGCGCCGCCAAGCCGTAGTCATACGGATGGCGGTCGCCACGCCTTGCTCGCTACTCAATACCTGGCGTTCGCCGTGAGGCGGGACATTGGGGACTCTGATTTTGAGTAGTCATATGGCGCAATATTTTTTTCGAATTAGTGATGGCGATTACGCTGGTGCATCCGACCACGCGACGGAGTTTGAAAGCCGCGACGTGGCCTGGGCCGAGATGACCAAGGTCTGCGGAAATTTCCTCGGCAGCATTTCGCGCAATCTGAAGCAGAACAGCGAATGGCACATGGAGCTGCTCGACGAGGGCAGAAAACCCGTGTTCAGGATTCGACTGGTCGCCGAGTCCGTCGACTGAAGCTGCCTTTCAGGACGGCAAGTCCTAACCCTCAGCTTGCGCGAGCGGCGGAGCGGTTCGCCTGCGAAACAGGATCCGCTGATACAGCCAGCCGATCGCGACCAGCACGATGCCAAGGCACATGAACGACAGCGCCCGGTAGACACCCGTGAGCGTCGACATGTCGATCAGGAACGCCTTCAGGATCGTCAGCCCGATCACCGCAGCCGACGCGAGCCGCGCCCGCTGCGAGTCGACGACGATGCCGATGCCGAGCAGCGCGACGCCGAACATCAGCCAGGCGATCGAATAGGTGTATTGCTCCGCGCCCGTGGTCTCGCCGCGCGTCAGCACCGGTCCATGGTAAAGCCTGCGGATCTCGAACGTGACGTAAGCGAGCGCGAGGACCAGCGCGCCGGCGGCGATCGTGTTGGCATAGCCGGCAGGACGATGGCCCGCCACCGCATAGGACAGCAGCAGCGCCAGCACCGCCGGCAGCGCGTAACCGAGCAGCAGCAGGTTGATGAAGCTGCCGCCGACGCTTTGCGGCCACAATATCGGGTTCTCCAGCGCCAGCAGCCCGAACAGGCTGGCAAGCCCGGCGAACGCGGTCAGCAGGATCGCGCCGATATTGTGCACGATGCTGCCGCTGCGCAGGCGTAGCCGCTCCAGTCCGATCGCCATCGCAAGCGTCGCGCCGACCTGCAGCGCGACCTCGGTCAGCCCGGCGCTGGCATAATAGACATCGCCGCTGTTGACCGCGTGGCGGATCTCCATGAAGGCAAGCAGCACCGTGAACAGGATCGCGGCGGATTCGACGATGCGCAGCGGGACGTCGTCGCCGCTGCGGCGCAGGAAATGGCTTGCCGCCCAGAATGACAGCGCCGGCACGCCATAGCCCCACAGCAGCCAGTTGAAGATCGGCGTGGTGCCGACGGCGTCGCCCGCGATCCGCGGCTCATAGCCGATGCGCAGCACGACGATGCCGGCCAGGATCGCGGCAAGCCAGCGCAGGAACGGAATCGGCCGCTGCACCGACAGCCACGCCGTGCCCATCGACACCAGCGCGAGCGCGATGGTGAGCCAGCCCTTGTCGAGCGCGAAGGTCAGCGCCAGCGCCAGCGAGGCGAGGGCGCCGGTGGCGGACAACGCAATCGAAGGCGACAGCTCCCGCCGCTCGTCGCGCCGGGTCAGCACCTCGGTCGCGGCTGCGTAGGCCGCCGCCAGCAGCACGGCGAGGACCGCGAACGGGATCGAGCGGTCGAGATGCGCGATGCGTGCATAGAGCGCGACCAGCAGCGCGACCGGCGTGAACACCGCCGCCGCGGCCCAGGTCACCGTGACCTTCGTGGTGGTAAAACGGAATTGCGCGAGGAAGCCGGCGATGCCGAAGGCGGCCGCGAACAGCGCGGCGGTGACGAGATGCAGCGAGACCGAGCCGTCGGTCGCGGACGGGCCGATGCCGGGAATCGCACCGCCAGGCAGCACCAGCATGTCGACGTTGCGGCGGACGGCCCATTCGCCGAACACAATGAACACGAAGATCGACGCGGCGCCGATCGCACGGGTAGCAGCAGGCGCGCGCCAGGCGACAAAAAGGCTGCCCGCCGTCAGCAAGGCAAAGCCGATCATCGCGACGTCGGCGTGCGCGCTGTTGAGCACAATCAGCATCGCGCCGAGCAGATAGGCGGCGAGCGAGCTAGATGAAATCGGCTCGATCTCCTCGCCGTCGCCGTCGGGACCGAACATGAAGCCGCAGACCACGAGCAGCGCCGCCAGCACGAAGCCCGCGATGACATGGAAGACGTGCGGCGCGATCATCTCGGGCCCGCATTGCAGGCAAGGGAAAGTCCACAGCAGCGCGAAGGCGATCGTCGTGACCGCGAGCCAGCGCCACAGCCGGATCCGGGCGAGGCCGAACGCCGCCGCCGTGACGATGGCGAGGTAGACATAGAGCGACCAGAAGTCGGGCTTGTCTGACGACACCAGGAGCGGCGTGACGAAGGCGCCGACGATGCCGAGCCCGGCCAGCGCGGGTCCGTGCAGCAGCGCGGCCGCCAGCGTGCCGAGCGCGACCATGCCGAGCAGGATGAAGGCGGTTGCCGGGGCGAGGAAGTCATACAGCGCGTAGGCGGCGTAGACGGTGGCGAATGCCACCGCGGTGCCGGCGGCGGTGAGGATCGCCGGGATGTTGGCGATCGGCAGCGCCGCGATGTTGGAGATGCTTTCCTGGCGCCTGGTCCATTCACCGGCGCCGAGCAGCGCCAGCGCAAACAATCCGCCGAGCATCGTGCGAACGCCGGGGCCGAGCAAACCGGCCTCGATCGAATAGCGCACCATGAAGAAGCCGCCGAGAGCGAGCGTCAGGCCGCCGATCCACACCACCCAGCGCGTGCCGAGCGTCTCCTCGAAGCCGGGCGCCGGCTGCGGCGGAGCTGGCGGCTCCGGCAGGGGCGGCGGTGCGGCGCCTGCAGCGTCCGCGGCTGGCTCGCTCTGCGCGGCCGGTTCGCCGGGAGCCGCCTCCGGGAGCGGTGGCGGCGCGACGGAAGGCGCCGTCGGCGGCGTCTGCTCGAACTCCTGCAGCGGAGTCAGCGGCGGCGGCATGGCCGTCCGCGCGGCGGCGCCGCCCGCGGCCTCGATCGCATCCAGGCGGCGCTGCAGCAGGTCGATCCGGCCCAGCGCCTTGCGCGCGAAAATGATCGCGACGATGGCGAGGACGAGCGTCAGGAAGTCGAACGGCGAATCGAACATTGGGCCTCCGGCAGGACGCGCCGGACTTGGCCAGCCGGCGGCCCGTCGCAACCTAGTAGTGCAGTGAGGAGGACCGGAAGTTCAAGCGATCGGGCGTGACCGGCCGCGCTTAGTCCAGATCGATGCGGAAGGGCCGGCCTTCGACGCTCATGCTGCCGGGACCCATCGCGTCGAGTGCACGCAGCATCCGGCCCTCGCGTCCCAGCGCCTTGTCGGCGAGGCTGACGATCAGCCGGTTGGGAGCCGCGATCGGCGAGGCCTCGCGGATCATCCGGGCGATGGACATTTCGTCGCGGTGCGGGTTGAGGGCGCAGACCGTCGCGAATGCGCTCGCGGTCGAGCGGCTGATGCCGGCGTAGCAATGCACCACCATCGGTGCTTGGCGATCCCAGCCGCGCACGAAGCTCAGCACCTTCTCGATATGCGACTCGTTGGGCGCAACGAAGCCGTCCATCTGTTCGATGATGTCGTCCATCGACACTTTCAGGTGGTTGGCCGGCAGCACGGAAGGCGGCCGCTGCACCTGGTCGACATTGGCCATCACGGTCAGCACATGGCTGGCGCCGGTGGCGCGAACCGTGTCGGAGAGTGCGGCAAGCGAGCAGACGTGAAGCATGATGATCCTTCTATCGGGGGTGCCGGACTATAACGGCTGCACCCGAACGGGCAAAGGCGGGGGTGCCATGCCGATTCGTCGTTTTGCGGCGCAACCAACGGCACGTTTTGCGGTGCCGCCCTACGAGGCGTGCAACGCCTTGAATCGCTCGAGAAACTGCTTTTCGGCCCGCGCTGCGGTCCATGGCGTCAGATAGTCGCGCTCGGTTGCTTCGGGCAGTTCCGGATCGCGGCCGAACAGCCGCTTGGCCTCGGCTTGCGAAAATCCCGCCAGATGCGTCGCCTCGAGATAGGCGGCGCCGCGATCGGCGGCCTTGATCTGCTGGGTGATCTCGTCCGCCAGCACGGCGGGCAGGCCGAAGCGGATATGGATCGCGCCGAGCAGCCGTTTCTCCACCGCTTTGTATTCGCCTGACAGCACCGCCTTGAACGGCGAGATCATGTCGCCGATGACATATTCCGGTGCGTCGTGCAGCAGTGCCGCGAGACGATGGCGGATGTCGACGCGCGGCATCTGCTGGCGCATCACGGCTTCGACCAGCAGCGTGTGCTGGGCCACCGAGAAGATGTGCGCCCCGCTGGTCTGGCCGTTCCAGCGCGCAACCCGCGCCAGTCCATGCGCGATGTCGACGATTTCGATATCGAGCGGCGACGGGTCGAGCAGGTCCAGCCGGCGTCCCGACAACATCCGCTGCCAGGCGCGGGTTGTCTCCGTCGATTTGCGCGCCGTCATTTCTTCTTGAGTCGCGGTGTGCGGAGCTTGCCGCTGCAGCTCTCGTGGCAGAAGCAGGTCACGAGGTGATCGTTGACCATGCCGGTCGCCTGCATGAAGGCGTAGACGATGGTGGGACCGACGAACTTGAAGCCGCGCGCGCCGAGCTCCTTGGAGACCTTGATCGAGACCGGCGTCGAGGCCGGCACGCTCGCGGTGGTCTTGAATTGATTGACCTTCGGCTTGCCGTCGACGAAGTCCCACATGAAATTCGAGAAGCCGGGGCCTTTCTCCATGATCTCCAGATAGCCCTTCGCACTCGCGACCGCGCCTTCGATCTTGGCGCGGTTACGGACGATGCCGGCGTCGTTCATCAGCGCGTGCACCTTCTTGGCGTTGTAGCGCGCGATCTTCTCGGGCTGGAAATCGTCGAAGGCTTTGCGGAAGTTCTCGCGCTTGCGCAGGATCGTGATCCAGGACAGACCGGCCTGGAAGCCGTCGAGGATCAGCTTTTCATAGAGCGCGCGGTCGTCATATTCCGGCACGCCCCATTCATTGTCGTGATAGGCGACGTAGAACGCATCCTCGCCCGGCCAAGGGCAGCGTGTCTTGCCGTCGGGGTGCAGTTGCGCGGTACGGCTCATGCGACGGTCTGCTTGGGTGTGATGCGGACGGCGTCAGGTTCGGCGAGGTGAATCGACAGCCCGCCCGCGGTCAGCGGCAGGCCGGCGTCGAGCGCATCGGCGACGCGGTCGATGCGGACCAGCGCGAGACCTTTCTCGCCGGCGGTTGAGCCGATGGTGCCGACCTGCTTGTCGCCAGCCAGGATGGTAGCGCCGGCTTCGGGCGCGGGGCCGTCGAGGACGATCTTCACCGTGCGGGTGCGCGCCGTGCCGCGGTGCTGCATGCGCGACACCACCTCCTGGCCGACATAACAGCCCTTGTCGAAATCGACGCCGTTGAGGCGATCCATATTGGTCTCGTGCGGGAAGGCGTCGCCATACATGAAGTCGAGCCCGCCGCGCGGCACGCCGGTGGTGATCCGATGCGCCTCGTAGGCGCTGGAGTCGACGAGATCGGCACCGATCAGCTCAGCGAGCTTCTGCTTCAAATCTTCCGGGATCAGGATGCGCCAGCCGAGCGCTGGGTTGCGCGGATCGGCGAACGCGAGATCCGGCGTCGCCGCCGGCTCGCCATCCCAAGCTGCCAGCACACCGAGGCTGTCGGACAGGTTCTCGACCACGACCTTGGCGCGCAGCTTGTAGAAGCCGAGCTTGTCGGCAAGGCCCTTGGCGAGCGCGCGCGGCGCGTCGATCAGGAAGCCGCCGCCATGACCTGAGGGTATCTCGGTGATCAGGAAATCGACGATGATCTTGCCTTGCGGCGTCAGCAGCGCGCCAAACCGGGCCTGTCCCGCGCGCAACTCGGCGATGTCGGCGGTGATGAGGCCGTTGAGGAAGTTGCGGGCGTCCTCGCCAGAGACCTTGACCACGCCCCGATCTGGAAGAAACGCTGCTTTCATTCGCAAATTGGCTCTTTTCCAAGTTCCTTGGGAAACGCGCAGGCCGCGATATCCCCTGCCAAGCTAAGGCGCTAGAGTGTGCCGAACAAGGCCCGCGCGACAGCCGAAAGCGGGCGTCGAGGACCGATGAATCAGCATTTTGACACCATTCTAAAATCCGGCACCGTGGTCAATCAGGACGGCGAGGGCGTGCGCGATATCGGTATCGCGGGCGGCCGCATCGCCGCGATCGGCTCACTCAGTCAGGCCTCGGCCGGCGAGGTGATCGACTGCAAGGGCCTGCACATCCTGCCCGGCGTGATGGACACCCAGGTGCATTTCCGCGAGCCCGGGTTGACCCAGAAGGAAGACCTCGAGACCGGCTCGCGCAGCGCGGTGATGGGCGGGGTCACCGCCGTGTTCGAGATGCCGAACACCAATCCGCTGACGGTCACCGAAGCGGCCTTCACCGACAAGATCAAGCGCGGCCGCCATCGCATGCATTGCGATTTCGCGTTCTTCATCGGCGGCACCCGCGAGAACGTGCAGGATCTGCCGGAGCTCGAGCGCGCCCCGGGCTGCGCCGGCGTCAAGGTGTTCATCGGCTCCTCCACAGGCGCGCTGCTGGTCGAGGACGACGAGAGCCTGCGGCGGATCTTCCAGGTGATCCGGCGCCGCGCTGCGTTCCACGCCGAGGACGAATACCGTCTCAACGAGCGCAAGCCGCTGCGGATCGAGGGCGATGCTCGCTCGCATCCGGTGTGGCGCGACGAGACCGCGGCGCTGATGGCGACCGAGCGCCTGGTCAATCTCGCGCGCGAGACCGGCAAGCGCATCCACGTGCTGCACATCTCGACCAAGGAAGAGATTCTATACCTGCGTGACCACAAGGATGTCGCCTCCTGCGAGGCGACGCCGCACCACCTCACCATGGCCGCGCCGGAGTGCTACGAGCGGCTCGGCACACTGGCCCAGATGAACCCGCCGGTGCGCTCGGCCGATCACCGCGCCGGCATCTGGTACGGCATCGAGCAGGGCATCATCGACGTGCTCGGCTCGGATCACGCGCCGCATACGCTGGAGGAGAAGGCCAAGACCTATCCGGCCTCGCCGTCGGGCATGACCGGTGTGCAGACGCTGGTGCCGCTGATGCTCGATCACGTCAATGCCGGGCGGCTGTCGCTGGCTCGCTTCGTCGATCTCACCAGCGCGGGGCCTGCGCGCCTGTTCAACATCGCCCGCAAGGGCCGCATCGCGGCCGGTTACGATGCCGACTTCACAATCGTCGACCTGAAGCGCAGCGAGACCATCACCAACAAATGGATCGCCTCGCGCGCCGCCTGGACGCCTTATGACGGCGTGCGGGTGCAGGGCTGGCCGGTCGGCACCTTCGTGCGCGGCCGGCGGGTGATGTGGCAGGGCGAAGTCACGACGCCATCGACCGGCGAGCCGGTTCGGTTCCTCGAGACGCTGAAGCAGTAGGTTCGCGTTTGACGCGTTTTCTTGACGCGAACTGGCGACCCACTTCGCTCGAAAACGCTATCGTTTTACTGCTTGGCCAATGCCAGCGAGAACTCGCCGTTGCGCACGCGCGCGGCGAGGCCCTCGGCAAATTTCGCCACCGCGTCCTCGCCATAGGTGCCGACGAGCTCGGCGAGCGCCGCAAACAGGCTCGCCTGCGCGAGGCAGTCGCCATCGACGCCGTCGTGACGCGCTTCAGCCCAAGCCTCGTTCAGGTAGCCCAGCGCGGCCTGCTTCTGCTCGTGGTCGGGTCGCGGGTCTTGGTGATGGGGGAAGGACGCTGGATGGCGCATGAAACTCTGCAAATTGACTGCGCGCGGTCCGAGGAGCGAACCACTGCGACGTGCGAGATGTATCACGCATGCAGGTACCGCCTAGCCCACATCTTTCGAAAAGGTTAACGGCGGCCCCGGCATTTAAAGGGGAATTCCGGATATCCGGGCCGCGATCAGCCGAATGAGCTGTGGATATGGTCCAGCACCGCGCGCGGCGTGGCGCACAGATGGCTGGCGCCGGCCTCGGTCAGCTCCTCGGGCGTGCCGTAGCCATAGGTGACGCCGACCGCCCGGATGCCGTTTCGATTCGCCCCGATCACGTCGTGGCTGCGATCGCCGATCATCAGGGATTTGGCCGGATCGGCCCCGGTCTGCGCCAGCGCATAGGTGAGCAGGTCGACCTTGTTGACCCGGGTTCCGTCGAACTCCGAGCCGAACACGTGGTCGAAATAGCCGCCGAGGCCGAAATGCGCGATGATCCGCGTCGCGAACACATGCGGCTTCGAGGTCGCGACGAACATCCGGCCCGGTGCCCGGCGCAGCTCGGCCAGAACCTCCGCGATGTCGGGATAGACCGCGTTCTCGAACAGCCCGACATCGCCGAATCTTTCGCGGTAGAGCGCGACCGCGCGGTCGGCGAGCTCCTCGCCGCCGAGCAGCATCGCAAAGCTCGCCCTGAGCGGCGGCCCGATGCACCAGGTCAGTTCATCCTGCGAGGGAACCGGCCGGCCGAGCTTTTCCAGCGCGTACTGGATCGAGCCGGTGATGCCGGGCTTCGGGTCGGTCAGGGTGCCGTCGAGGTCGAAGAAGATCGCCCGTTCAGTTGGCATAGCGGGCCGTCAGGTCGCGCGAGATTTTCGAGCCCTCCTCGATGTAGCGGCGGATCGCCACGGTGGCCGCGGGCGTGCAGGTCCGGTAGGTCTGCTGGAAGCCGTTATAGCCGCGGTTGAAGCCTGCGATCATGCGGGCGCGGCGGTCGCCGGAGGGGGTCTCGGCATCGATCAGCGCCTGCATTTCGTTGCGCCATTTGGCGCCCTCGTTGGAGCCGCAGATGCCGCGCAGATAGTGCAGGGCGCCGAGGATCTCGGCCAGCCGCTGCAAATCGCCGTCGAACGGCGCAGCCGCGTCCTGCGCCCGGGCGGGCGTCGCAAGGCATGCCGACAACAGGATCACAAAAGCGAGAAAGGCTTTGATCATCGGGGTTCCGGAATGGCCGTGGTATGCCCCCTCAATGCGCCCGAGGCAAGGCGGCCGAGCCCCCCAAAGCCGCTAAAACGGGCCTCAAACCAGCCGCCGGGCGGCCGCAATCACCTCATGCAGGCCGCCGGTGACCTTGAGGTCGCCGATCTCCTCCGGCGCCAGCCATTTGAAATCGTCGTGCTCGTCGTTCAGGTGAGGCTCGCGGGACGCCCAGCGCGCCGCGAAGGTCATGATCAGATAGTGTCCGGTGCCGGGGCGGGTCGGCAGCACCTCGCGCCAGCCGGCGAGGCCGACGATCTCGACCTTGAGGCCGGTCTCCTCGTCGATCTCCCGGTGCAGGGCGGTATGCAGCGATTCGCCGAACTCGACCCGGCCGCCGGGCAGCGAATAGAAGCCCTTGCCGGGCGAGCGGGCGCGGCGCACCAGCAGCACCTTGTCGTCGCGGAAAATCACGCCTGACACGGCGAGCTGCGGGCGGATCGGAGGTTCGGGAGAGGTCAAGGTGATTGGCAGCCGGTTGTGAAGACCATCATGCCCGATATCTCAGGCGCCCGCCATGATGCTGTCGACATCGGCCTCTGCGGCGCCGTTGATGATGCCGGCGGTCTGCATCACCAGCGGCTTGACCCAGACGATCGCCTGCTCGGCGAGCGCGACCCGGCTCTTGTCCTGCTGCAATTGCCGCATCGCCGCCCCGACCTCGGTCAGGATCTTCGTCATGCTGTCGGTGAGCTGGTCGAATTCGGCCCGGATTGCGGCGTCCGCGGTCTCATAGGCCTCGATCGCGAGATCGCGTGCCCGGAAATTCGACGCGGTGAAATGCTCGGCATAGGACAGCGGCTGCCATTCGAGGAAATCGCTGGCGCATTCCGGCAGGTCTGGGACCATCTCCAGCAGCATGATGGCTTCGTTGAAGTGATTGAGGTAGTCGGTGGCAAGCCCGGTGCGGGGATTGATGTTGGCGGCGCGCAACAGCGCCGCCCGCGCCTCATCGGGGTACGTCGGTCGCGGGGAAGAGTCCGCTATGGCGGCCGTTGAGGTCATTGATCGCAGTCTTTAACGGTCCAAGTTAAGGCAGAATAAACGGATACCACTCTGGACGGCAAATGTGCGGACGCTTTGTCATAACCTCGCCGCCGGCGGCCTTGCGCGAGATGTTCGGCTATATCGAGCAGCCGAATTTTCCGCCACGGTATAATGTTGCGCCGACCCAGCCGATCCCGGTGGTGCTGCTGCAGAATGGCGGCCGGCATTTTCAATTGATGCGCTGGGGCCTGATCCCGTCGTGGGTCAAGGACCCCAGGACCTTCTCGCTCCTGATCAACGCGCGCTCCGAGACGGTGCGCGAGAAGCCGGCCTTCAAGAACGCGATCAAGCGGCGCCGGGCGCTGATCCCCGCCGACGGCTATTACGAATGGCAGGATGCCGGCGGCCGCAAGCGGCCGTTCTTCATCCATCGCCGCGACGGCCATCCGCTCGCCTTCGCCGCGCTTGCCGAGACCTGGATGGGGCCGAACGGCGAGGAGCAGGATACGGTCGCGATCGTCACTGCGCCGGCCAGTCCCGACCTCGCGCAATTGCATCACCGCGTGCCGGTCACGATCAGGCCCGAGCAATTCGCGCGCTGGCTCGACTGCCTGCCGAACGATGTCGACGACGTGATGCCGATGCTGAAGGGCCCCGAGGTCGGCGAGTTCGCCTGGCACCAGGTCACGATGCGCGTCAACGCGGTCGCCAATGACGATGCGCAATTTCTGCTGCCGATGACGGCGGAAGAAATCGCCGCGGAGGACGCGCCGCAGCCGAAGAAGGCCGCGCCGAGAAAGGCGCCTGTGCGGGAGGATGACGGGCAGGGGTCGTTGTTCTGAGGGCTCACTGAACCGGCGTGATGCAGCGCGGATTTGCGTCAGCTCTCTCCACATCGTCGTCCTGGCGAAAGCCAGGACCCATAACCACCGAATTTGCTTGTGAACGGGAACGCGGCCCCAGCGTCGCGCGACAATTGAGATTTGGGGTAATGGGTCCTGGCCTTCGCCAGGACGACGATGAAGATGGACCTCGATTCAACCGGTGCGCAATTGTGCACCTGAGGGCTCGCGCCAAGTGGCACGCTCCGGCATGACAGAGCCAGAGATCACCCCTTCACGTGTGCCACGCCCTCGATCTCGATCAGCATCTTCGGATTGGGCAGCGCCACCACCACGCAGGTGGTGCGTGCGGGGTAGGGGGCGGGGCCGAACGCGCCGGCATACAGCGCGTTCATCGTCGCGACGTCGCTGGAGCGCGTCAGCAGCACGTTGACCTTGACGAGATCGCGCATCGTCGCGCCCGCCTCGCTCAGCACGCGCTTGATATTGGTCACGACATTGGCGAACTGCGCCTCGAAGCCGTCGGGCAGCTCGCGATTGGCGTCAAAGCCGGGAATGCCGGAGATGAACAACAAATCGCCGACGCGGGCGCCGAACGAGAGTGGCGGCGCCTGGACGCCGGGCGGAGGGGGGAAGTGCTTGATTGTTGTCTTTTCAGTCATTGGGTCACCCGTCTGCGCGAGATGGAAGGGGAGAAGTTTCGATGGCGCGCGGCGCCGCGGCACGCCGGCGCCAAAGATTCCTGCCGAAGAGATTCTGGCCGATCATGCCGGCGAGCATCGCGACGACGAAGACCACGATCGGCAGCGAGAGGCCGGCGAGATTGACCAGTGCCGGCCCGGGGCAGATGCCGACGAGGCCCCAGCCGATGCCGAACAGCACCGCGCCGGCAACCAGCGGCGCATCGATGTCACGGCGGTCGGGCCAGAGGAAGCGCGCCGAGAAGGCGGGCGCGACGCGCCGCCGCGCGATCGCAAAGCCGGTTGCTGCGACCGCAACTGCGCCCGCCATCACGAAGGCGAGCGTCGCGTCCCACGCGCCGAACAGATCGAGGAAGCCGAGCACCTTCTGCGGATCGGTCATGCCGGAGATCAGAAGCCCTGCGCCGAAGATCAGGCCGCAGACAAAGCTTGCGAGAGGTGCCATCGCTAGCCTCCGATCCCGTGCCTGACGATTGCGACCGTCGCGATCGCCGTCAGCATGAAGATGCATGTTGCCACGATCGAACGGCCGGACAGCCGCGCGAAGCCGCAGACGCCGTGGCCCGAGGTGCAGCCATTGCCCATCCTTGTGCCGAATCCGACCAGCAGTCCCGCGATCGCGACCACCACAAGGCTCTCATTCATCGCCGGCCGCGGCAGCGGCGCGCCGAACAGCGCCGCAATCAGGGGCGCTCCGATCAGTCCCGCGATGAACGCGATGCGCCAGGAACGATCGGCGCTGCGGTCGGCGCTGCGGTCGGCGGTATCGGCCTGCAGCGCGCCGCCGACGATGCCGGTGACCCCGGCGATTCGCCCGATCAACAGCATCAAGAGCGCGGCGGCAAGCCCGATCAGCGCGCCGCCGGCAAGGCCGGAAAGTGGGGTGAAATCGTGCATCGATGCAGATCCTGTTGCGCAAACTCCTCAGCGATCCGGCAAAGCGGTGGGCGCGCATGCGCCAGTGGTCGCGCGGCTGCAGAGGCGATGATAGACTCCGCACCATCAGGAACAAGCGCAATCCCGCATGTTTCGCGGCATTTCAGCGATGCCGCCGGTCGGCTGGATTGCCGCGATTCGCTCTCACTTCGTCCGGAGAATCCCCCATGAAATTGCCATCCGTCGCCCGCGCCGCGCTGCTCGCGCTGGCGATGCTCACCGGAACGTCCGCCGCCCTGGCTGACGAGGGCGCGGTGACGCTCGTGATCTTCAAGGGCGGCTGGGTGTTCGGCGGCTCCGCCGGCAAGGGCGTCATGACCTTCCACGGCCAGACCTATGGGCTCACGGCCGGCGGGCTGGACTATGGGCTCGTGTTCGGCGGCTCGCAGACCACGCTGCAGGGGCGGGTGCGCAATATCCGCCGTCCGCAGGATATCAACGGCGTCTATGCCGCGGCGGGCATGGGCGTTGCGCTCGGCGCCGGCGTGCGCGGCATCCTCTTGACCAACCAGAACGGCGCGGTGCTCGAATTGAGCGGCAAGCAGGTCGGCCTGATGGCCAATGTCGATCTCAGCGGGCTTGCGATCACGTTGAAGGAATAAGCGTTCGGTCTCGTAGCGATCTCGTAGGATGGGTAGAGCCAAGCGAAACCCATCGACTTCGGTGCGCCGGGAGAGATGATGGGTTTCGCGGAGTTTATCATCGGGCCGCGCTTTGCGCGGACCCGTTGGCTCTACCGATCCTACGATCCTACGATTCCGTGATCCACTCGGCGAGTTCGCGCCACGGCTGTAAGGTCCAATGACCCGAGGCCGCGCCGGATGGCGACGGCAGCACGAACACTTCGGGAAAGCCATTCACCGATGGCTGCCGACCGAGCACGAGCGCGTTGGTCGGCCTGTTGTAGAACAGGCTCGCCGCCTTCCTGCTGGTGAAGGCGACGGTGTTCGGCCGATAGGTCTCGATCTTCGTCCGGAAGCCCGCCACGTCGAACGACTGCCTGTTGATTTCGTGATCCATCCCGGCGCCGGTCTTGGAGAGATCGGTGAAGCCGATGCCGAGCGCGAGCAGCGCCGCGAACTCGTCCGGCCGATAGCGCCGCGGCGTGATGCCGGCCTCATGCAGCGCACGCCAGAACCGGTTGCCGGGATGCGCGTAATAATGCCCGACGGCGGCTGACCGCGTGCTGGCCGCGGTGCCGACGAACACCAGGCGCAGATTGGCGCGGAGCTGGTCGGGGAGGCGGTGGGAATTGTTCGCGGGCATTCAAAAAAACAGGATGGAGCGTTAGTGGGAGGTGTAGCCCGCATGAGCGTAGCGATATGCGGGACGGAAACAAACCGGATGTCGCTTCGCTCATCCGGGCTACAGGCCATCGCCCTTGCATTGGACGATTGCATCACGCCGCCCGCAAAACCTTCATCGCAAATTGGCGCGAAGTTCGCGGACGCCTCTCCCCAAGCGCTCGCGCAGCAGCGTTCGCAGCGTGGCTCCGTCTTCATAGCCAACTTCGGCGGCGATCGCTTCGATGTCGAGGCCGCTGCCATGCAGCAGCGATTGCGCGCGCTCGACGCGAAGATCCTGGAAGTAGGACAGTGGTGATTTGCCGAGCACCGCTTCGCAGCGGCGCTGCAACGTGCGCGGGCTGGTCGCGAGCGCATCGGCCGCGTCCTGCAGCGAGAAGCCCTGTCTGAGATGCTCGCGGGCCCAGCGCTCGAAGCGCTGGATCAGCGGATCGGCCTGCGCCAGATGGTTCGGGATGATGAAGAGCGATTGCGACGAGCGCAGGTCCGCCAGCAGATAGCGCGAGACGACGGACGCCAATTCGGGGCTCACCTGCCGGATCAGCCAGAGCGCGAGATCGAGATGGCCCATCGCGGCACCTGCGGTGACGCCGATGCCGGAAGGAACGAGCATGCGCGCTTCATCGAGCCGGACATGCGGGTAACGCTGCCGGAAGAGCGGCGCGAGCCACCATGTCGTCGTCGCGTCCTGATGATCGAGCAGCCCGGTCTCCGCCACGATGAATGAACCGATGCAGGAGGCGGCGATCCGTGCGCCGCGTTCGTGCCACTGCACGAGTTGCTTCGTGGCTTGCTTCACGTCGCGCCGTTCGAGCGCGGGCACCAATTGCTCCGGCAGTCCCGTGTTGAGTGCGGGGACGACCACCCAATCCGGTTTGACGTCCGCCGTGACGGCCTTGACCGGAATCCCGAGGCCTTGGCCAGACCGCACCTTCTTGCGCATGCCATAGACCGAAACGTCAAAGCGAACCGTGCCGCCCATCTGCTGCCTGGAAAACTTGTCGGCGAGGGACAGGGCGTCGAGCATGGCCGTAAGCCCGGTGTCCCAAAGTCCCTCGAGCGCGAGGATCGCGATATTCATTGGCGTAAATGCCTTCAAAGTTGTCGCTTGCGACAATCGTCGTCCGGCCGCTGCCGAGCTAAGCCTCTTTCCGCGAACGCTCTGGACGACGCCGCACGTGACCGGAGAAGCCGGCCTAAATTACTGACAGAACGCGATTTCCGTCAATGATCGGCTTCCATCTGGCTTGGCGTAAACGGCATCAAAATTGTCGTTTCCGCCTGGCTCGGCGCGGATTGCGGCGTCGGTTCGTTCGCACCAACCCTCGACCAAACAGGAGAACAGTCATGAAAGTCTTCGCGATCGGATCGGCCACCAAGCCCATCACCGACGAGCAGCGGAAGGAGATCATGCCGAAGGAAGTCCCCGACACGCTGCGGCTCTACCTCGACGGCAAGATCGAGCAATTCTGGTTTCGCGACGACAAGCCCGGCGTGGTGTTTCTGATGAACGTCGACTCGGTCGATCAGGCCAAGTCGACCATCAACGCGCTGCCGCTCGCGGCCGGCGGCATTCTCGCCTTCGAGATGATTCCGGTCGGCCCGCTCAAGCCGCTTGGCCTGCTGCTTCAGGGCAGGTGAGCGGCGCGGGTATCAGCGGCGTCGGCACTGCGCTCCCTCTCCCGCTCGCGGGAGAGGGCTGGCGTGAGGGTTCGCTCCGCGAGCGATATCGTGGAGAGAGCCCCACGCAACTAGCGTACCGGCTCCTTGATCTCTTCTTCCGTCGTGACCGCTTGCGACGGCCCTGTTGCGCGCACCATCAGGAACGTCCCCGAGAACCTTGTGCCGCGAATGCTCCAGCGGCCGTCGATTTCGGTCGCATCGGCATTGACCGCACCTTCATAGTGGACGGTGTTGTAGCCGTAGCCCGGCGGCTCGTAGCGTTTGACGAACGTAACAGCGCTGCCGGAGCGCTGGCCCGCAAGCGAGGCATTGTGCGTGCTGATCGGACAGCCCGGCATCACGCAGGGTTCGGTCACGCTGCCGCCGAGCGCGCCGCCGGCGTCGATCAGCGTCGCCAGGAACGTGACCATGCCGCTCGGCTGAACATAGCTGCCGTCCCAGACGCCGGTGAGATTGTCGGTCATGTCGCTTGCCCGGATTGCGCTCGGTGAAATTGCAGTGATCGATGTGGTGCATGCAGCGCCTCAACGCAAGTCGTGCCCGATCGCGCGGTTGCTTGCAGGTGCAAAAGGGTCTGTAATCCGCTCAAACAGATCAAGAAGAATTCGGGAGCGGACATGACAGGAGAGGCGAAAACCCACTTTGAGGTGATCGTGGTCGGCGCCGGCGTCGCGGGCATCTACCAGATCAAGCGGCTGGCCGATCTCAGCATCGACGCCACCGTGCTCGAAGCCGCGCCCGATCTCGGCGGCACCTGGTACTGGAACCGCTATCCGGGCTGCCGCTTCGATTCCGAGAGCTACACCTATGGCTTCTCATTCTCGCGCGAGCTGCTCGACGAGTGGCACTGGAAGGAGCGCTTCTCCGGCCAGCCCGAGAATCTGCGTTACCTCAACTACGTCGCCGACAAGTTCGACCTGCGCAAGTACATGCAGTTCAATTGCAAGGTCGATATCATGCAGTTCGACGAGACGCGCGACCTCTGGCAATTGAGGATCAGTGACGGCCGCGAACTGACCTGCCGCTTCGTGGTGCTCGCGATCGGGCTGTTGTCGGCGCCGACCATGCCGCGCGTGCCTGGCATCGATGACTTCAAGGGCCGCTCGTTCCACACCTATTACTGGCCGCACGAGCCCGTCGATCTCGCCGGCAAGAAGGTCGCGGTGATCGGCACCGGCGCGACCGGCATCCAGCTGATCGGCGAGATCGCCGACAAGGTCGGCGAGCTCACGGTGTTCCAGCGCCGGCCGAACTGGAGCGCGCCGCTCAACAACTCTGCGATCTCCGTTGACGAGATGGCCGAGATCCGCGGCCGCTATGACGAGATTTTTGCTGCCTGCGCGTTGACGCCGGGCAGTTTTGTCCATGGCCCCGACAAGCGCGGCTTCTACGAGGTGAGCCGCGAGGAGCGGCTCAAGCTGTGGGACAAGCTCTACGACGAGCCCGGCTTCGGCATCTGGCTCGCGAACTTCCGCGAGATCTTCATGGACGAAGCCGCCAATGCGGAGCTCTCGGAATATATCGCGGGCCGCATCCGCCAGCGCGTGAACGATCCTGATGTCGCCGAGAAGCTGATCCCGCGGGATCACGGCTTCGGCGTGCAGCGCCTGCCGCTGGAGACCCGATATTTCGAGGCGTACAATCGCGACAATGTGCAGCTCGTCGATCTCTCCGAAACGCCGCTGGTGCGCGTCACCGAAAAAGGCCTCCGCACCGCGGCGCGCGACTACGATTTCGACATCATCGTCTACGCCACCGGCTTCGACGCCATCACCGGCGCCTACGACCTGATCGATATCAGGGGCATCGGCGGCGAGAGCCTTGCCGACAAGTGGAAGCACGCGCCGTCGACCTTCCTCGGCATGCTCGTGCACGGCTTCCCGAACCTGTTGATGCCGACCGGCCCGCAAAGCGCCTCCGCGTCGACCAACTTCCCGCGCGGCATCGAGAACGGCGTCAACTGGTGCACCAACCTGCTGCAATACATGTGGGACCGCGGCCTGACCCGCGCCGACGCGACCCTGGAAGCGCAGCAGCGCTGGACCGCGCATGTCGTCAAGATGTACGAGATCATGCTGATGCGCAAAGCCAAGTCGTGGTTCACCGGCTACAACTCCAACGTCGCCGGCCACGAGGAGGGGACGGTCCGCTACTTCGTCTACAACGGCGGCACGCCGAAGTTTTTGGGGATCATCAACGGGGTTGCGGAGAAAGGGTATCAGGAGATTGCGTTTGGTGCGGGGGCGCGGGGCGGTGTGCAAGCAGCTGTCGGGGCGACGGCGTAGGATTCAGGAATAGTCCGGTAGCCCGCATGAGCGTAGCGATATGCGGGACAGGTAAACCCCGGATATCGCTTCGCTCATCCGGGCTACTTGCTCAAGCCGTCGCCGCCGAATGTCACATCGAGCAGCGAACATACGGCGTCTCGATGGGCACCGGTGCCTTGGAGCTGAGTATGATCTTGTTCTCTCCGGAGAGTGTTATGTCGAATGACACGTCCGAAACCGCGACGCCGTCCGAGCACGCCGCAATCACGCGAACATTCTGCCCGTCATCATGCAGCGATTTGACGGTGCATTTTTGAAACGTGCCGGTGATTTGCTTGCCCTGGACGATCAAGCCTCCCGCGTTGAGATCGGCATCTTTCTTGAACGCGAGCTTGTTGTTCTCCTTGGTGAAGACCTGGTTGCAGGCCGAGGCGTCGATCGTCCAGGCTCCGCTCAAATCCGCAGCCTGTGTCGAGGCCGCTTGCGCAACGAGAAGCACGAATAGCACGGCGTTGAAGGTTCTCATGAAACTCTCCAATCAAATTGTCATTGGGCTACTGGACTCTCTGCGAAACGAACGTGGAATGGCGCTCAATCGTCTATTTGAGAAGAGCCATGATAACATGTCCGGCGCGGCTTTCATCGCTTTTTGAGCATCGTAGCATACGATGAGATGAAGGGTTTTCGTTGATCCAGGTCAATGGTTCTCCGGGGCTCTTGGGCCGGTCGCTGTCGTGATCGGGCCATCTGGACACGCGCGATGGATTGAGTGAGTGCTCCAGAAGCAAAAGGCCGGGCTTTCACCCGGCCTTTCGTTTTCGATGGATGCCCAGGTTTTGCCTGGGCATGACGAGCGCGAGGGTTAAAAGACCCTGTTGCTCTCCTTTACCTTGTCCGCGTCGAGATACACGTTCTCACCCATCTCCTTGAACTTGGCGCTCATCTGCGCCATGCCCTGCTCCTTGTCGTTGAGCGTCGCGGCGTAGTCGCGGACGTCCTGGGTGATCTTCATCGAGCAGAATTTCGGGCCGCACATCGAGCAGAAATGCGCGACCTTGTGGGCTTCCTTCGGCAGGGTCTCGTCGTGGAAGTTCTTCGCGGTGTCGGGATCGAGGCCGAGGTTGAACTGGTCCTCCCAGCGGAAATCGAACCGGGCACGGCTGAGCGCATCGTCGCGCAGCTGCGCGGCGGGGTGGCCCTTGGCCAGATCAGAGGCGTGGGCCGCGATCTTGTAGGTGATGACGCCGGTCTTGACGTCGTTGCGGTCGGGCAGGCCGAGATGCTCCTTCGGCGTGACGTAGCATAGCATCGCGCAGCCGAACCAGCCGATCATCGCCGCGCCAATGCCCGAGGTGATGTGGTCGTAGCCCGGCGCGATGTCGGTCGTCAGCGGCCCGAGGGTGTAGAACGGCGCCTCGCCGCATTCCTTGAGCTGCTTGTCCATGTTGATCTTGATCTTGTGCATCGGCACGTGGCCGGGGCCCTCGATCATGACCTGGCAGCCCTTGTCCCACGCGATCTTCGTCAACTCGCCGAGCGTCTCGAGCTCCGCGAACTGCGCGCGGTCGTTGGCGTCGGCGATCGAACCCGGGCGCAGACCGTCGCCGAGCGAGAACGAGACGTCATACTTGCGCATCAGATCGCAGATCTCGTCGAAATGCGTGTACAGAAAACTCTCCTTGTGATGCGCGAGGCACCACTTCGCCATGATCGAGCCGCCGCGCGACACGATGCCGGTGACGCGGTTGGCGGTGAGGTGGATGTAAGGGAGGCGCACGCCGGCGTGGATCGTGAAATAGTCGACGCCCTGTTCGCACTGCTCGATCAGTGTGTCCTTGTAGAGCTCCCAGGTCAGCTTGACGGGATCGCCGTCGCACTTCTCCAGCGCCTGGTAGATCGGCACGGTGCCGATCGGCACCGGCGAGTTGCGCAGGATCCATTCGCGGGTGGTGTGGATGTTGCGCCCCGTCGAGAGGTCCATCACGGTGTCGGCGCCCCAGCGGATCGCCCACACCATCTTGTCGACCTCTTCTTCCACTGATGAGGTCACCGCCGAATTGCCGATATTGGCGTTGATCTTGGTCAGGAAGTTGCGGCCGATGATCATCGGCTCGAGCTCGGCATGGTTGATGTTGGAGGGAATGATGGCGCGACCGCGTGCGATCTCGTCGCGGACGAATTCCGACGTGATGAAGGCGGGTACCGCAGCGCCGAAGCTCTCGCCGTCGGCGAGCGCGGCCTCGGCGCGCTCGAGCTGTCGCTTGCGGCCGAGATTCTCGCGCTCGGCGACGTAGATCATCTCCTTGGTGATGATGCCGGCGCGGGCGAACTCGAGCTGCGTGATCTTGTGGCCGTCGAGGCCGCGCAGCGGCCTGTGGTGCGCGGTGAACGCCTTGGCGGCGTGCGAGGCGCCGACATTGCCGTTGTCCTCCGGCTTGATGGTGCGGCCCTCATATTCCTCGACGCCGCCGCGCTCCTTGACCCAGGCGAGGCGATTGCGCGGCAGGCCGGCGTTGACGTCGATCGTCACGTTCGGGTCGGTGTAAGGGCCCGAGGTGTCGTAGACCGGCAGATTCGGCTCGCCGGCGCCCTCCGACAGCATGATCTCGCGCAGCGGCACGCGCAGATCGGACGCGGCCTCCGGCGTCGCAAAGATCTTGCGTGAGGCGGGCAGCGCGCCGGTGGTGACGGCGGGACGGGTGGTGTCGGGATTGGAGCGGATGTTCATGAGGGATCCTCCTTAATCTTGTCGTCATTCCGGACGGTCCGTTAGGACCGATCCGGAATCTCGAGGTGGTGGCGCGAGATTCCGGGTTCACGCTTCGCGTGCCCCGGAATGACGCTGGTGAGAGTTACGTGCATCACGCGGCCTCCGCGCTGAGGCCGAGCCATTGTCTGACCCGCGCGTCTGGGTCGGGGTTCTGGGTGACGTCACTGACGACGGCGATCGAATCGGCGCCGGCGGCGAAGATCTCGGCCGCATGCTCGAACTTGATGCCGCCGATCGCGACAAGGGGGATCCCGCCGATCCGCTTCTTCCACTCGGTGATCTTCGGAATGCCCTGCGGCTCGAACCGCATCGATTTGAGCGTGGTGAAGAAGATCGGGCCGAGCGCGACATAGTCGGGCTTGGCGGCGAGCGCGGTGGCGAGCTCGGCGTCGTCATGGGTGGAGATGCCGAGCGTCAAGTTCGCTTTGCGGATCTCGCCGAGGTCGGCCTCGGCGAGGTCTTCCTGCCCGAGATGCAAATGCTCGGCGCCGGCGACGATCGCCGCGCGCCAATAGTCGTTGACCACGAGCTTGGTCGGCGTGCCCTTGGTCACTGCGAGCGCATCGCTGACGATCTGCAGCGCCCCGGCATCGTCGAGCTCCTTGGCGCGCAGCTGGATGGTGCCGACGCCGAGTTTTGTCAGTCGCTCGACCCATTTGATGCTGTCGACGACGGGATAGAAGGGATCAGGATACGGCATGCCAGAACGGGGTCCCAACGACAGGGGTGGACGGGGAGGCGAAGTCGCGGGCTTCCATCAGCCCGGCTTCGTAAGCGGTGCGGCCGGCCTCGACGCCGAGGCGGAAGGCATTGGCCATCGCAACGGGATCGGCGGCTTTGGCCACGGCGGTGTTGAGCAGAACGGCGTCATAGCCGAGCTCGAGCGCCTCGGCGGCATGCGACGGCGCGCCGAGCCCGGCGTCGATCACCAGCGTGATGTCGGGCAGGCGGTCGCGCAACAGCTTCAGCGCGTCGCGGTTGGTGATGCCCTTGGCGCTGCCGATCGGTGCTGCCCACGGCATCACCACCTTGCAGCCGGCGTCGACCAGCCGCGAGGCGACCGAGAAATCCTCGGTGCAATATGGGAAGACTTCAAAACCGTCCTTGATCAGGATGCCGGCCGCCTCGACCAGGCCGACCACGTCGGGCTGCAGCGTGTCGTTGTCGGCGATCACCTCGAGCTTGATCCACGGCGTGCCGAACAATTCGCGCGCGAGCTTGGCGGTGGTCACCGCTTCCCTCACGCTGCGGCAGCCCGCGGTGTTCGGCAGCACGGTGACGCCGAGCTCGCGGATCAGCGACCAGAACGCATCGCCCGTCTTGCCGCCCGCCGCTTCGCGCCGCAGCGACACCGTAACGATGCTGGCGCCGGAGGCGCGGATCGCGTTCTGCATGATCGCAGGCGAGGGATACAGCGCCGTGCCGATCAGCAGGCGTGACGGGAAGGATTTGCCGTAGAAGGTGACCATGTGTCTCCTCAAACTATGCCGTCGTCCCGGCGAAAGCCGGGACCCATAACCACGACCGGAAATTGTCGGATGGGACGTCTCCCCGCGTGCTTCACTGAAGGGCCGCTGAGTATGGGTCCCGGCTTTCGCCGGGACGACGTGGGGAGGGAGCTTGCGAATAAGCTCACATCACCCTCCCTGCCGCGGCGTGATGATCTCGATCTCGTCGCCGGCTTTCAGCGCGGTGTCGGCCCAGCGGCTCTTCGGCACCACGTCGTAGTTCAGCGCGATCGCGAAATGCGTGCCCTCGTAGTCGAGCTCGGCCAGCAGCGCATCGACGCTGGAGGCCGCGATCTCCCGCTGCTCGCCGTTGACGATCACGCGCATTGCATCACCTCATTGTCGATTTCGCCGCGCGCGAGGTAGGCGAGCGTCAGCTCGGCCAGCGCCGGCGCCAGCAGAAAGCCATGACGGTAGAGTCCGTTCACCGTGATGCGTTCCTGCTCGATCCTGATTTTCGGGAGATTGTCGGGAAATGCAGGGCGCAGGCCGGCGCCGAATTCGACGATGCGCGCCTCGGCGAATGCCGGATGCACGACATAGGCGGCCCCTAACAGCTCCAGCGCCGAGCGCACGCTGACGCCGTTGTCCTCGGCCTCGATCGAGGTCGCGCCCAGCATGAAGCGGCCGTCGCCGCGCGGGATCACGTAAAGCGGCCAGCGCGGATGGATCAGCCGCACCGGGCGCGCCAGCTCGATCTCGGAGGTCTCGATGATGATCATCTCGCCCTTGACGCCGCGCAAGCTCGCCTCGCGGTCGCGCGCGGCAAGGCCGCGGCAGTCGATCACGACGCCGTCGAGATCGGTTGCCTCGGCGTCGCTGCCGAACTTGATGGCGCCGCCGGCCTTGGCGATCGCGGCATGCAGCCGCGGCAGCACGCGGCGCGGCTCGACATGGCCCTCGTCGGGATAGAACAGGGCGTCACGGAAACGGCCCTCGAGCGACGGCTCGAGCGCGCGAACGCCCTCGGCGTCGATCCGGCGATGGCCGGTGGTGAGGCGGGCAAAGCGCTCGAAATCGGCGCGGTCGCGCGGATGCGCCACCACCAGCGAGCCGTTGAACGGGGTTTCCGGAACATGCTGCCGCCACAGCTCGAGCGAGCGGATGCCGAGCCGGGAGATCACCGGCTCGGAGGCCTCCGCCTCGCACCAGGGCGCCAGCATCCCGCCGGCCCAGTGGCTTGTGGATTCCGTCATCGCGGCGTCACTGCGCTCATGCAGGGTGACGGCACGTCCGGCCTCTGCGAGCAAGAGCGCATGCCAGGCGCCAGCTATGCCTGCGCCGATGATGGAAACGGGGGAATCCCCCCGCGGTCTTGACGTCTGATACATCCCTGTCCCTTCGCCGGCATGACCCGGATCAGGTTCAAAGGGTCACCGCGGTCCCGGACTATTCGCCTACTGGCTAGTCCAAGCTTGCGGTATCTCAGCTCCTCCTTCGGAGCACCCCTCGGAACGCCCCTAATGTAGGCGGATGGGCTCGTGTGTCAACTTGTATGCCAGACACGTTTGACAGGCGGTGTCGAGGATGGCCGGCACGCGTCGTGGGGCTGCGCGGACGCGATCGGTGCTATTTTTCGGCCTGTTCCGGCTTCGGCTCGGCGGTATCGGCCGTCATTTGCTCCGACTTGGCGAATTCCTTCGGCGGTGCACCCGCGCCGCCATGCTTCGCTTCCTTCAGGTGATCCCCGCGCTGGCGCTTTGCGACGTAGTAATACCCGCCCGCGAAATAACGCACGGCTCGATCGTGATTGCCATCGGCGGCGCGATAGGCGCCGGCGAGGTACTTGATGCCGTATTTGAGGTTGGTCTGGGGATCGCGCAGACCCTCGGCGGTACCGGTGTAGCCGAGGCCGCGTGCAGTGCCGAGCTTGATTTGCATCAGCCCGATCGCGCCGCCGCGTCCGATCAGCTGCGGATGGTACTTGCTCTCGCGCACGATGACGCGATGCACCAGCTCTTCCGGTACGAGGTTGGCCTGGGCCTCGGCCGCCACCATCGCCTCATATTGCGCGCGCGATTGCGCCTGCGCGCTCGCGCAGGACGCCAGCACCGCGATTGCGGCAAGGCAGCCAAGGGCTTGTACGGTCTTCATCTCAATCGCTCGGGCTTTCAGATGCGCGTCGGTTCTGCGGTCTCATTGGTACGGCGAGCGGGCAGGAATGTGGCAAAACCTTCGCATCAGCGAACGTTAATGCATCCGTGATTGTCCGGTCATGGGGTGAAGGGACGACGCGATTGCAAGACGGATGCTTCAAATTGTTTGCTTCAATCGTCTCAGCCAAAAATTGTCTTGGCCTGCAATTTCCTTCTAATTTTTCTGACTAATTTTGCCGCACGCTCCACAGCAGTTTGTCGTGCAAACGAATCAATGAAGGTCTAGACTTCATCCACGACAGAGTGCGCGATCGTTCAGTCAGCAGCTCTGTCCAAGCACGCAAGAAACAACATTCGGGAGATGCGCCATGGTCCGTCAGGACACCGGCTATATGCCTCGCGAAAATCCCTGCGCGCAATGCGGCAAGCCGATCGCCCGCCCTGATTGGGTGGAGCACAGCGAAGGCCGCTCCTCGTTCCTGTGGAATTGCCGCGCCTGCAATTACCGCTTCGAGGCCATCGCGATCTACGAGGAAGCGGAGCTCATTACGCCGCTCGCCGCCTGACGTCTCCTCATCGCATCAGCTTCGCCTGATCAGGCCGCGGATTTCTGCCGCTGCAATTGCTGTTGCCGCGCCGGCAATTCGATCCGGACCACGAGTCCGTGCGGCTTGCGATCGTGCAGCGACAGCGTGCCGGCATGCGCGAGCACGATGGCGTTGGCGATCGACAGACCAAGGCCGAAGCCTTCGGCCTCATCCATGTTGCGCGCCTGGTCGCCGCGCACGAACGGCTCCAGCACGCTCGCCTTGTGCGCATCCGAGATGCCGGGCCCGTCATCCTCGATATCGACGACGAGGCGGTCGGGCTTGACGTCGAGGCGGACGGCAACTTCGCCGCCGAACCGCACGGCATTCTCCACCAGATTGGTGATGCAGCGATGCAGGTCGGCCGGCCGCGCGGTCGCCATCGCGTGCTGCGGGCCCGTGTAACTGACCTTGTGTCCCATGTCGGCGAACTGATCGGTGACGAGGTGCAGCGTGCTCGCGATGTCGACCAGCGTCATCTCCTCGAGCTTGCGGTCGTTGCGCAGGAACGACAGCACCGATTCCAGCATCGAGCGCATCTGGTCGAGGTCGCGCAGCATGCGGTGGCGGTGGGTCTCGTCCTCGATGAATTCGGCGCGCAGCCGCATCCGCGTGATCGGCGTGCGCAGGTCATGGCTGATCGCGGCCAGCATCTTGGTGCGATCGTCGATCAATGCGGTGATGCGCTCGCGCATCCGGTTCAGCGCCCGGGCCAGCGAACGAATCTCCTCCGGACCGCGCTCGGGCAGCGGCGCGGCGGCGCCGTTCAGGCTGAAGGTCTCGGCGGCCTTGACGAAGGACGACAGCGGCGCGGTCAGCGCCCATGCCGCCCACAGGCCGAGCAGGGTGACGCTGATGACGGCGAACAGCACCGTCATCATCCACGGTCCACCCCAGAACGGCCGCATGTGCTGATCCGGCGTCAGGTTGGCGGCGAACATGGCGCCGTCGGGCAGGCGGATCGCGACGCGGCGAATTTCGCCGTCATGCGGCGTGCCGCCAGCCTCGCGCGGCAGCAGGAAGATGCGATAGCCGGCGCCGAGCCGGCGCAGCGCGTGCAGGCTCGGCGTGTCGGTTTCGGTGAGCGCGCCGGCATCGGCCGGCAGGTCGCCGATCGCAAGTTGCGGGAAGGCACGGGCGACGTCGGCCACGAGCCGCGGCCGCTCCGACGCCGGGGCATGCCCGAGCAGCTGCGCGGCGGCGGCGAGCTGGGTGTGCCAGCGGTCCGAAGGCTCCACCCGATCAGGGCGATGGATCAGGAAGGTGGCGGTGATGATCAAATGCAGCGCGACGATCGAAACGACGACCAGCGCCGCCATCTGGGCGCCGATCCCCCGCAGACTCAGCACGCGCAGCAGCTTCATGGTCAATTGTTCGTGGCGGCAACCGCCTCCACCCTCGGCGTGAACACATAGCCGCCGGAACGCACCGTCTTGATCATGGTGGCTTCCTGCGGATCGGGCTCGATCTTGCGGCGGATGCGGCTGACCAGCACGTCGATCGAACGTTCGAACGAGCCGGCGCTGCGGCCCTGGGTCAGGTCGAGCAGGCTGTCGCGCGACAGCACGCGGCCGGGCCGCTCGCAGAAGGTGCGCAGCAGGTCGAACTCGGCGCTGGTCATGGCGACGCGTGCGCCTTCGGGGTTGCGCAGCTCACGCAGGCGGATGTCGATACGCCAGCCGAGGAAGGTCAGCGTGGTCGCGCCCTCGATCGCGCTGGCGTTGCGCGCGGCGGCCTGCCGGCGCAGCACTGCGTTGATCCGCGCCAGCAGCTCGCGCGGGTTGAACGGCTTTGCCAGGTAATCGTCGGCGCCCATCTCGAGGCCGAGGATGCGGTCGACGTCCTCGCCGCGCGCGGTCAGCATGATGATCGGCGTCTGCGATTCCGCCCGCACCTTGCGGCACAGGCTGAGGCCGTCCTCGCCGGGCAGCATGACGTCGAGCACCAAGAGATCCACGCGGTGGTCGGTCATCGCCTTGGCCATCTCGCGGCCGTCGGAGGCGGTCGTGACATGACAAGAATTGGTACGGAGATATTTTGCGATAAGGGACCGCGTCTCGCGGTCGTCCTCGACGACAAGGATATTGGGCGCAGCCTGGGTCATACCGATCTTTTGTCCGTGATTCGGGGAAAGCGGCTCAGGAATTTTGTTTCAGTATGTGTCTGAAATCTTGCCCGGCTATTCGGGTTAACAGGTCGGCCGCAGGGAGAAAAGTTATCGTTCTGTCATCAATCCTATGCCCTGAAATGCGGGCAGAACCCTCTCGGGACAGCGCATCGGCCCCTGGTCGTCGTTATGGCGGCCGGAGAAAGGGAAGGGCGGCTGTCATATCCGGGGGCGGAACCCGTTACCCCGGCGACGCGTTATTTCCCTTTCGGGTCAAGGAGGGTGAGATGGCTGTCGAGGTCGAGACCAGGCCGCATCAGCTCATTGCAAGCGACCGGGTCGAGGGGACGGCGGTGCGCCGGGCCAATGGCGACATGATCGGCCATATCGAGCGGCTGATGATCGACAAGATCTCCGGCAAGGTATCGTACGCGGTGTTGAGCTTCGGTGGCTTCCTGGGCATTGGAACCAATTTGATCCCGCTGCCCTGGGGCCGGCTGCACTACAACCCGAAGTTCGAGGCCTATGAGCTCGACATCGAGGACGAGGAGCTGAAGCGCGCGCCGTCGTTCCGTGCCGACAAGGATTTCGATTGGGGCGATCGCTCGCAGGAAGTCGAGCTGCATCGCTTCTACGGCGTGCCGCCCTATTGGGGCGGCTTCTGATCGCGCGGCAACATGTGCGCATGACGACGCTCGCCGATCGATGATGCGGTCGCCGGGACGAGCGCGCGGCTTGTGCAGCGCGGTTCGCCGGGACGACTTAGTGAGCCAAACATCGTCACATCATGGACTGCGCGTCCGGCGCAGTCGTGAGGCTCAACCGCAAGCTTGGTTGAGAGATCACGATACCTTTCGTCAAGCGGCGCAGCGTTTCCGTGCGCTGAAAGGTCCTCACCCTGTTCCTCGGCATTTAAGCGGCTTTTGAGCGCAGGTCCGTTAGGAACGGTTGCGAAGATGACGGGTTTTCCCAGCATCGATTTTGCGAGAGGAGAGCCATCAATGTTGGTCAAATCCATCATCGCCGGCCTCGCCGGCACCGCGCTGCTTGCAACCGTCGCCGTTGCGCAGACGCCAACCGATAAGGGCGACAAGATGTCTCCTGCGGCGTCGACGTCAGCCACGTCAGCCACGTCGCCGGATTCGTTCAAGGGCAACTGGCGCGCGTCGAAGGTCGTCGGCCTCAGCGTGTACAACGATGCCAATGAAAGCGTCGGCTCGATCAATGATCTGCTGATGGAGAAGGGCGGCGCCATGAAGGCGGTCGTGATCGGCGTCGGCGGCTTCCTTGGCGTCGGCGAGCACCTGGTCGCGGTCCCGATCGACAAGGTGAAGTTCGTGAACGAGCCGATCGCCTATACCGGCGCCTCGAACACCGGCAGCACAAGCAAGTCGACGACCACCACCACGGGCGCGGCGCCTGCGGCGGCGACGTCGAAGCCGAATCCCTGGTATCCGGATCATGCCGTGTTCAATGCGAGCAAGGATGAGCTGAAGGCGATGCCGGAATTCAAGTATTCGATCGACTAACGCATCGCGTCACCTGCAAGAGAAGAGCGCGTCCGGTTGCTGCCGGGCGCGCTTTTTTTCTGGCCGGATGGATAAAATTTGGGAAGAGTGTAGGGAGTAGGTCAGGCGATCCAATTCGGACAGCGCGTTGCAATCATCATCAACCCTTACGTGATCATTCGTCAAATGGCTGAAGAACCTGATGAATGACAAGGAGCGCGATGGCGGCGATCCCGCGGTAGCCCGGATTCGCGGCCGCTACCCGCAATACACGCGGCGCCGGTTGGCAGGCTTTGCGGAGCGGCTGCAACAGAAGGTTCATGCCGGCCGCGTGCCGGTCACCTCGCTCGCGCTTGCCGGTCCCACCGAGCGGATCAGCCTCGAGGACGCGCTCAAGCTCGATTATCGGCCGGTCCCATTGGGCGAGACGCTGGGACCGCTATGGGCGACTTATTGGGTGCAGGTCGTGGCCGAGGTGCCGCAGGCCTGGGCCGGCTCGCGCGTGGATCTGTATTGGGACAGCCGCTCGGAAGCGCTGCTTTGGCTCAACGGACGTTCCTCGCAGGGTCTCAATCCCGGCCGCCACATAGCGCCGCTCGTTCAGTCGGCGAGCGGCGGGGAGACGATCAGCATCCATGTGGAGGTGGCCTGCAACGGCCTGTTCGGTGCGTTCTGGAGCGATCCGCAGGCCTACGCGCTGGTCGCCTGCGAGCTGCGCCGCTTCGATCCCGAAGCTACGGCATTCTATTTCGACTACGAGGTGCTGCGCCAGCTCGAGGCTGACCGCGACCCCACGACAAAGTCGAGGTCATACGGAGCTGTCGGAGAGACGGCGCAGCCGGCGCTGGATCGGACCTGGGCGGGGCGCCTGCTGCACGATCTCAACCGCATCTGCAACATCACCGATCCCGACGATCGCGCGACCTGGCCGGCGGCGCGGGCGATCCTCGATGGCCTGCTCGCGGCACGAAATGGCAGCATCACCCACGAGATGTCGGCGATCGGCCACGCCCATCTCGACACGGCATGGCTGTGGCCGCTGGCGGAAACCCGGCGCAAGGCGCAACGCAGCTTTTCCACGGCGGTGGCGCTGATGGAGCGCTATCCCCATTTCAAGTTCGCCTGCTCGCAGGCCTATCAGTATGCCGTCATCGAGCAGAATGACCCTGACCTGTTCGCCCGAATTCGCGCCAAGGCCGCCGCCGGCCAATGGATTCCGGTCGGCGGCAGCTGGATCGAGCCGGACTGCAATCTGCCGTGGGGCGAGTCGATCTGCCGTCAGTTCCTCTACGGTCAGCGCTATTTCGAGCGAACGTTCGGCGCGCGCTCCAGCGTGTTCTGGAATCCCGACGTGTTCGGCTACGACGCCCAGCTGCCGCAGCTGATGCAGTCGGCGGGGATGTCGCGCTTCCTGACCCAGAAGCTGTCGTGGAACAAGTTCACCTCACCGCCGCATCACAGCTTCCATTGGCGCGGACTGGACGGCAGCACGGTGCTGGCGCATTTCCCCCCGGCGGACACCTACAACGGATCGGCGCAGGTCGCGGAGCTCCGCTATCACGCCGCCAATTACAAGGACGCCGACCGTTCGTCCGACGCACTCTATCTGTTCGGCTATGGCGACGGCGGCGGCGGTGCCGACGAGACGATGCTGGAGACGTTGCAGCGCGCAAGGGACTTGCAGGGGCTGCCGCGAATCCAGATTCGCTCCGTCGACGAGTTCTTCGACCGCCTGGCGATATCAGCGCCGGATCTGGCGACGATCGAGGGCGAGCTCTATCTCGAATATCATCGCGGCACCTACACCACGCAGGCCGAGACCAAGCGCCTCAACCGCGCTTGCGAGGCCGGCCTTCAGGCACTCGAATTCGTGACCACTGTCGCGGCTGCCTGCCGGCAACCGGCACCGTCAGCACAGGAGATCGAAGCGCTGTGGCGCACGCTGCTGGTCAACCAGTTTCACGACATCATTCCCGGCAGCAGCATCCGCGAGGTCTATGAACGTGCGGAGGTCGAACTCGCTGGCGTGGCGGAGGAGGCCGGGCGTCGCACGCAAGCCGTGCTGGCGACGCTGTGCGATCCCGAAGACGGCAATTGGACACCCGTCAACACGCTGGGCTGCGCGCGTGCCGAGGTCGCGTCCGACCCCGACGGCGAGCTTCGTCACATCGTCGCCGCGCCGTTTGCGGCGGGTGAAACGACGACGACCGACGATCGCGTTGTGGTCGCCGCCGATCTGGACGGCTTCGTGCTGTCGAACGCGCGGCTCGAAGCGCGCATTGATCGCAGCGGGCTCGTTTGGTCGCTGCTGCATGTTGCGACCGGCCGCGAGACCTTCGCATCACCGGCAGCCCGGCTGCTGCTGCTCGATGACCGGCCGCTCGATTTCGAGGCATGGGATATCGATCCGTTCGCGCTGGAGACCGCGCGCGAGGTGACAGAGGAGGTGAGCTGCGCCGTGCTGTCGGATGGCGGACTGCGCGGCGAGGTCCGTTTCGAGCGCGGGCTCGGACGCGCAAGCCGGCTCACGCAGGTGATCCGCCTCGATGCCGGCGCCGATCATCTCGAATTCGAAACCACGGTCGATTGGCAGGAGCGCAAGACGGCGCTGAAGGTCATGTTCCCCGTCGCCTGCCGTGCATCGAACGCAACCTATGAAACCATGTTCGGCGCAACCGAGCGGCCGACGCATGCCAACACGGATGCCGACGCGGCCAAGTACGAGGTGCCCGGGCATCGCTGGGCCGATCTCGCCGAGCCGGATTTCGGCGTGTCGCTGTTCAGCGACCGCCGTCACGGCTATTCGGCGTTCGGCAATCAGCTCGCGTTGACGCTGCTGCGCGGCTCCGAATTGCCTGATCCGCAGGCCGATATCGGGCGGCACCGGATGCGCTATGCGATCTATCCCCACCACGGCGACTGGCGCAGCGCGGACACGGTCGGGCGCGCCTTGCGGTTCGAGCGTCCGGTGCTGTGGACGAAGGGAAAACCGCACGCGCCGTTGCGACACTCGCTCCTGACCGCGTCCCCGGCCAACGTGATCGTCGATACGATCAAGCCCGCCGAGGATGGAGACGGCTGGGTGGTGCGGCTGTACGAGAGCGCAGGCATCCGCACCGCCGTGACTCTCGATTTCGGCGTCGACATCGCGTCGGTGTGGATGAGCAACACCCTGGAAGACCGCATCGAGACCCTGCCGACCGAGGATCGGGGATGCCGCCTGGCGCTGCGTCCATTCCAGATCGCAACGCTGCGGGTCTGCCAGGCGTAGTGATTGCAGTGACTTTCGCCCCGGCTTGCGCGGAGAGACCGGATCGCATCGCCAGATGCGATCCGGTGTGGCGTAGCCGTCAGTTCGACTTCACCAGCGGACAGCCGCCCTTGTCGAGCGGGCGGAACGCCTCGTCGCCGGGCACGGTGGCGATCAGCTTGTAGAGGTCCCACTCGCCCTTGGATTCCTCGGGCTTCTTGACCTCGAACAGATACATGTCGTGCACCATGCGGCCGTCGATCCGGATATGGCCGTTCTTGGCGAAGAAGTCGTTGACCGGCGTGGCGCGCATCTGGGCCATCACCTTCGGCGCCTCGTCGGTGCCGATGGCCTCGATCGCCTTCAGGTAATGCATGGTCGCCGAATAGAGGCCGGCCTGGATCATGGTCGGCATGTGGCCGACCTTCTCGTTGAAGCGCTTCGAGAAGGCGCGGGTCTCGTCGTTCATGTCCCAGTAGAAGGCGTCGGTGACGATCAGGCCCTGGGTCGCCTTGATGCCGAGCGAATGCGTGTCGGTGATCTCCTGCAGCAGCGCGATCATCTTCTGGCCGCCTTGGGTCAGGCCGAACTCGGAAGCCTGCTTCAGCGCGTTGGTGGTGTCGCCGCCGGCGTTCGCCAGTGCCACGACCTTGGCCTTGGAGGCCTGCGCCTGCAGCAGGAAGGACGAGAAGTCCGACGAGTTGAGCGGATGACGCACGTCGCCCAGCACCTTGCCGCCACTCTCCTTGACGACATTGGCGGCATCGCGTTCCAGCGCCATGCCGAAGGCGTAGTCGGCGGTGACGAAGAACCAGGTGTCCTCGCCGCGCTTGACCATCGCCTTGCCGGCGACGTTCGATAGCGCATAGGTGTCGTAGGTCCAGTGCACCGTGTTGGGCGAGCAGGCGGTGCCGGTGATATCGGAGGAGCCGCCGCCGGAATTGATGTGGATCTTGTTCTTCTCGCGCGTCAGCGCCGAGATCGGCAATGCGACCGACGAGGTCGGCACGTCGAGGATCGCGTCGACCTTGTCGTTGTCGTACCAGTTGCGTGCGATGTTGACGCCGACGTCGGGCTTGTTCTGGTGATCGGCTGCGATCACCTGCACCGGCTTGCCTTTCACCTTGCCGCCGTAATCGGCGACCGCCATCTCGACGGCGGCGACCGAGCCCTTGCCGGTGGCGTCCGCATAGAGGCTCGACATGTCGGTGAGCACGCCGATCTTGACGACATCGTCGGAGATCTGGGCGTTCGCCGCGGTCCCTGAGGCCGCGAGCGCGAGGCCGGCCGCCGCTGCGGCCAAGAGTGTTTTCATCGTGTTTTTCTCCCTGACTTTTTCGTTGAGGGTTGCTTCCACCGGGGCGTTCTAGCCGCTGCGACAAGCTGTCGCAAAGACGACTTTTTGAGCATGCGCGCGGCAAGTGTTCCCCCTCTCCCCGCTCTTCGCGGGGAGAGGGTTGGGATGAGGGGCCTTATCCACGGGTGGCGATTGTCGTGAGACCTGTACCCCCTCACCCGGATTGCTTCGCAATCCGACCTCTCCCCGCAAGCGGGGCGAGGTAAGAGAGCAATCCGCTCGGGCAGTGTCCTACAGCGCCGGTAACGCGGTGACGGCGGCCTTGATGCTGCCGTCGGTTTCCACGATCACCCGCAACGTCTTGGAATCGAAGTCGATCCCGGCCAGCCGGATGCTGTTGACCTCGGCGTCGACGCGGATGCCCTCCTCGTTCTTCTGCAGGTCGGCGATGGCGGCGGCGACCTTGCGCTGCGCGTTGGTCGCGAATGGCTTCAGGTCGACCACCAGCCGATCGTTGAGGGTCTGCTGCATGTGCGGGATCGCCGCGCGTGCGGCGGCGCCGAGCAGGCCGAACGCGGCCTCGGATTCCACCGCCAGCTCGACGTCGGTCAGCCGCAGCGTCTGCGACGGCTGGTCGAGCCGCGGCCGGCCCCAGATGTGCACGGTTGCCTCGGCGCCCAGCCCGAACCAGCTGGCCTTTTCCTTGGCGTGCACCAGGAGCGAGATCAGAAGCCGGTCGCCGGAGGCGGCGATGCTCGCGCTTTTGACGGTTACGTCGACCGGACCGGAGCCGTCCTCGGGGAAGGTCTTGCCCTTGAGCTGTGCCTCGACCAGCTGGCTCAGCGTGGTGAAGGACAGGTCGACCGGCAGGCCGATCGCGACCTGGCTCGGCATCGGCGGCACGATCGAGAGTTTTTCGGGGAACGGGCAGTTCGGGGTGGTCTGCGCCTCCGTGATCCGCGTTTCGGCCTCGATCCCCATCGTCAGGATCAGCGAGGACGCATCGACCTTCGGCTGCGCGGCGATCGCGCGGGTCGGTCGCAGTTCGAGCCACATCGGCGGCATCGAGGTGGTGCCGCCGGTACCTTGCAGCGGGATCGAGCGGCAGGCCTTGGCCCATTGCGTGCGGGCGTTGTTCTGGAACACCGGGTCGTTGTGCAATCGGGCCTCGACCACGGAAATCTGGTCGGCGACCGCCTTGTCGATGACAGGCTTGACCTGGGCCGGCACGCTGATGCGGACGCCGGCCGTCGACAGGCTGGTGTCGCCGAGATTGACCTGTGCCTGCAGGTTCGGCTCGATCCGCCAGGATGCACCGAGCTTCGGGCGCGCGGTGAGGGTGACGTTGCCCTTGATCTCGGCGTTGGCGTTGATGTTCTTGATGTTCACGGCGCCGATCTGCTTGGCGACATTGCCGCCGAGCAGGCTGCCGAGCGCGTCGTTGACCGCGCCGGTTGCCTTGGCGGACAACGCGCCGGTGACCTTGAGCGTGCCGTTGATCGGGGTGGTCAGCGTCAGCACGTCCTGCGCGCCGGTGGCGGCGATCGGCCCGCGCGATGCGGTCCAGCCGATGTCGGCATTTTGCAGGATTTGCTGGACCGGGTTGTCGGCCTTGCCGCCGAACGTCTTCGGCGCGCCGCGTTCGGCGGCGTCGCGGATCGCCGACAGCGCGACCGAGACCTGCGCCACGATCGTCGAAGAACGCGGCGCCTGCGGCAGCGGCGGCAGCTCTGCGAGCTTCGGCTGCTGCACGGTGACGCTCGGCGCGAGCCAGTCCATTGCCTTGAGGCTGATCACGAACGAGACCAGCACCACCGCGATCCCGAGCGCTATCGTCCTTGGATGCATCGGTAGACGCATCATTCCCCCGGATGAAAATCAACTTGACGGCTTGTACAGGCCCCCCGACGAGGGCGCCAGTGTGGCGGGATCAAGCTGCTTCAGGGGCGGAAGGCGTTAAGGTTGATGAACGCGACAACGGCCCCGGCACGAGAATGCCGGAGCCGTGGTCGAGGACGCCTTTATTAAGGACGCCTTGGAGGGGAGGGGCTTAGCGGACGGCCGAGCCGAGATCGGCGCGGCGGTCGGTCATCGGCAGCACGATCACCTTGGTGCCGACGCTGACCCGCGAATAGAGGTCGGAGACATCTGCGTTGGTCAGGCGCAGGCAACCGGAGGACACGCGGGTGCCGATCGTCTCCGGCGCGTTGGTGCCGTGGATGCGGTAGATGGTGCCGCCGAGATACATGGCGCGGGCGCCGAGCGGATTGCCGGGGCCGCCGGCCATGTGGCGCGGCAGATAGGGCTGGCGGGCGATCATTTCCGGCGGGGGCGTCCAATCCGGCCACTCTGCCTTCTTGGTGATGGTCTGGGTGCCCGACCAGGTGAAGCCGTCGCGGCCGATGCCGATGCCGTAGCGCATGGCCTGGCCGTTGCCGAGCACGAGATAGAGATAGGTGTGCGGGGTGTCGATGATGATGGTGCCGGGCGCCTCGCGCGTCGGATAGGCGACGACCTGGCGGCGCAGGCGGGCGGGCAACTCAACCGAACGGTCTTCCTCCTGCGCCTGCGGCATCGACTGCACCGGCGGCTGCACGGCCTCGGTCGGCGGCGTCAGGATGAAGGGGAACATCGGCAGCGGAGCGGCCGCGGCGGAATTCGAAAAAGCGACGGTGCCAATCGCCAGCGCACCGAAGGCGGCGGCAGCGAGACGTGAGTTCAGCTTGATGGAATTGAACATTGTCGACCCCTGTTGTTTGCGCCCTGCGCGCCAGTTCCGGCGCGTCGTTGGGTCAAAGCAGTACAGGTGAGGCGTTTCAGGACGTTTGCACGAAATCGCCAAAATGGTTTCGTGCCGTTAGGGAATTGTTTCGTGCGTGTTTCGTCGCACGGTTAAGGCCGGGTTGCCGGGAAGGGGTTGTCCCGCCGCAAGACAGTCTTCCTGGCACGGCGCTTGCTGTCCCAGCGCATTGGTTTCGGAATGGAGTGGAAATGATGCTGGGGCACACGATCGGCAGCATGCTGGATCGGCAGAAGGGCTTCGGCCCCGGGTTCGATTTTCTCCGTATCGCACTGGCGATTTCCGTCGTCGCCGCCCACGCGCCCTATGTCGCGGGCGGCAGTGGCGACGGCGAGCAGGCGTGGATCGCCTGGTTTCCGCACTACGCCATTCTCGTGATGTTCTTTGCGCTGAGCGGGTTTCTGATCGCGGCCAGCGGGCTGCGGCTCTCGCTGAGGGAGTTTCTCACCAATCGCGGCATGCGGATCATTCCGGCGCTTGCGGTCGAGATCGTGCTGTCGGCGCTGATCCTCGGACCGATCTTCACCGCGCTGCCGCTGTCGGACTATTTCACCAATTTCGGCACCTACAAATACTTCACCAACATCATCGGCCTCGTGAACTACGTCCTGCCCGGCGTGTTCAGCGGCAATCCCGCGCCGGAGGTCAACAGCTCGCTGTGGACGGTGCCGTTCGAATATGGCTGCTACGCGCTGATGACGGTGTTCATCCTGTTCGGCCTGTTGCGCAAGCCGCCGCTCATCGTGCTCGGTGCGCTCGTGCTGGTCGGCATCGGCCTTGCGCTCGTACTCACCGGGCATGGCGCGCAACCCTCGCAACTGCCCGCCGGGGTCGCCGGTACGCTGCATGACAGGATCTTCAGCACGGCGCCGTTCCTCGGACGCGGCGCGAAGCTGCCGGTCGCGTTCATGCTCGGCATCGCGATCTATCTCTATCGTGACCGCATTCCCTACAACGGAAGGCTTCTCGCCGCGTGCTGCGCGCTCTGCGCGGGCGCCGCGCTGCTCGGTCCGGCGGACTGGATGAGCCAGCCGGTGCTCAATCTGCTGATCGCCCCGGCGCTGGTCTATATCACCGCCTATCTCGGCGTTTCGAAGCTGCCGAGGCTGCCGCTGATTTCGCGCGGCGACTATTCCTACGGCATCTATCTCTACGGCTTTCCGGTGCAGCAGGTTGTGCGGGTATGGCTGCCGCACGCGCCCGTGATCGTTCAGTTCGCGATTGCGCTGCTGCTGATCACGCTGTTCGCCGCGTTCTCCTGGCACTGGATCGAGAAGCCGATCCTGAAACTGCGCAGCCGCTTCTCCTTCGTGGCGCGCGAGCGCCTTGCGCCGGACGACGCGTCCGCGCCGCGCCAGGACATTGCGCCTCTTGCCGTTGCCGCGAACGTCGTCCGCAGCAGACACTCCTCCTGACGAGGAGCCAGCACCTTCGCCGTTCAGGAGCTGAGATATCCGGCCGATCCGTCCCACAGCAGCTTGGCCGCGGTGATGACCAGAATGGCGTAGCAGGCGCGGTACAGCGCGCGCTGGTCGAGACGTTCGTGCAGCCGCCATCCGGCCCAGACGCCAACCGGCACCGCCGGCACGCAAAGCGCCATCAGCATCCACAGGCTGCGCGACGGCGTGGCCAGCACGAGCCACGGGCCGGCCTTCAAGAGGTTGCCGACCGTAAAGAACAGGCTGGTGGTGCCGGCGTAGAGCGCCTTCGGCATGCCGAGCGGCAGCAGATAGATCGCAAGCGGCGGCCCGCCCGAATGGGCCACCATCGTGGTGACGCCGGAGGACAGGCCGGCGAACGTCGCCTTGAACGTCGAGCGCGGACGCGGCTTGATCTCGCCGCCGCCGAGAAACCACAGCGCGGCGAACACCAGCGTCACCACGCCCATCACGATCTCGACGGCATGCCGGTCGAGATCGCGCAGCACGAAATAGCCGAGGCCGATGCCGATGACGAGCGCCGGCAGCAGCATCGCGAGGTCGATGCGCGACCACGTGCTCGGGCGCCAGAACCGCAGCGCGGTGACGTCCATGACGACGAACAATGGTGCCAGCAGCGCGCCCGCCGCGATCGGGTCCATCGCCAGCGACAGCAGCGGGATGCCGACGATGGCAAAACCGCCGCCGAACGCGCCCTTCATGAAGGCGATCAGGAAGACGCCGGCGAAGGCAACCGCGAGCACGAAAGGCCCGGGCAGGTCAGCGACGATGGACGTGATCATGGTGTCGTGCGAAGCGTTGTGGTCAGTACTCAACATGGCCACGCGCGCCTGCATGCGCAATCCAAACATTGCTCTCGGTGCACATTGCTCTCGGTGCAATTCGGCGTGCACGCGGCCTAGCCGGCGCGCATCCGCGGCAGGCCCGGCTTGTCGCCGTTGATCACGGCGCGGCGGTCGGAGACGGCGTGATGGAATTGCTCGAGCGTCAGCCCGATCACCGAGAGATCGCCTTCCTCGATCGCGCCGTCGTCGTAGCAGTCGAGCGCCTCGCGCAACAGGGCATCCGCTTCGCCCTGCATGGCGGCGAGCTGTTCCGGCGTCTCGGCGCCGCGCACCTGCGAGATCAGGGTCAGCAGATTGTCGCGATGGGTGATGTAGTGCTCGCGCTCGTCGCGCTTCACGTAGTGGCGCAGCCAGGCGCCGGCCGAGCCGAGGCCGGAGAGCAGCAGGATGCCGCCCCAGATGTAGTCGGAGTATTTTTCGAGGAAGGTGCGCTCGGTGCCGTCGATATAGGCGGCCGCGCCCTGATGCGCCGGCAGCGCGGCGTCCTTGTCGGTGTCGGGCTTCTCGATCTTTGCCGCCGCCGGCAGATCGCGCGCGACCTGGAGGCGCAGCGTGAACAGCTGCCGGTCGAGCGCGCCGACGGTCGCCTCGCTCAGCGCATGCTGCGCGATGATGAGGTGATTGACGCTGACGGTCTCAACCTTGTCCTCGGGCCGCGCCGGCGACGAGGAGAAGATGCTGCCGGCGATCTCCTCGGACTCATAGCGCGGATGCTTCTGCGCGATTGCCTCCGAGACATCGACCGGGAGGAAGACCGGCTCGCCGCGCGCGGCCGCCGTCGCTGTAATCGCTTCCGCCGTCACCTTGCTGTCGAGCGGGCCGACGGTCATGTAGGCATCGAGCGAGGGATCGCGCGCGAGGTCGGCGATCTTGTTGACGGCGAACTGGCTGACCGCGACCTTGTCGGGGTTGACGCCGGATTCGGTCAGGATCACGCGCAGCAGCGTGACATTGGCCTGGGTGCTGCCGACCACGCCGACCTTGTGGCCGGCGAGATCGTCGATGCTCTTGATCTTCGCGGACCGCCGCTTGCCTTTGGCGCCCGAGGGCGCCCACAGCACGACGACATTCTTGCGCAGGATCGCAACCGACTCGGCGCTCGCGGGCAGATCGAGGTCGCCGCGCACCACCGCGAGGTCGACCTTGTTCGCCGTGAACAGCGCGATGCTCTCGGCGGAGCCCTGCGTCGTGACCGGCTTCAGCCGCACCGAGCTGCCGTCGTGCGTAAAGACCTGGGCGAAACCCTGGATCAGCTTGACGTCCTCGCTGCCGGTCGGGCCGACCGCGATCGCGAGCGTCACCGGACGCAGCGCGTAATACAGCGCGCCGGCGGCGAGGCCGAACACAAGCATGCCGGCCGCAAGGATCAGCAGCGACGAGTTTCGTCGCCTGAGCCTGCGGCGCTTGGTGCCGGGATTTTCACTCTGCTCTGACATCTGGCTGTCACGTTACACGAAAAACCGGCCGTTTGCCGTGAAAAACAACCTAACATTTCGATGACGTCATACGTTTGAAACATCCATGTCAGAACGTCGTGCGAGCAGAATCAAGATTAACGATTTGGATCTCCTGCAATGCGCATACTCGTTGCGACCGATGCCTGGCATCCGCAAGTCAACGGCGTGGTCCGGACGCTGACGTCGCTTGCGCGCAGCGCAGCCGGGCTCGGCGCCGAGATCGAATTCCTCACTCCCGACGGTTTCCGCTCGGTTGGCGTGCCGACCTATCCTGGCCTGCGCGTGGCGCTGCCGAACCGCCGCGAGATCGCGCGCCGGATCGAGGAGGCCGCGCCCGAGGCGATCCACATCGCGACCGAAGGGCCGATCGGCTGGGCGGTGCGCGGCTATTGCCAGCGCAACAAGCTCGCCTTCACCACATCCTATACAACGCGCTTCCCGGAATATGTTTCGGTTCGCACCGGAATTCCCGACAGCGTCGGCTACGCGGTGCTGCGCCACTTCCACGCCGCCGGGTCGATGACGATGGTCGCGACCGACTCGCTGCGCAGCGAGCTCGCCGAGCGCGGCTTCCGCAGGCTCGGCTTCTGGACCCGCGGCGTCGACACCAGGATCTTCAATCCGGACCAGCCGGCGGTGCTCGATCTGCCGCGGCCGATCTTCATGACCATGGGCCGCGTCGCGGTGGAGAAGAACCTCGACGCCTTCCTGTCGCTGGACCTGCCGGGCTCCAAGGTCGTGGTCGGCGACGGCCCGCAAAGGGCGGCATTGGAACAGAAATATCCCGACGCGATTTTCCTCGGCGAGAAGAAGGGGCAGGATTTGACCTCGCACCTCGCCGCCGCCGACGTCTTCGTGTTCCCGAGCCTGACCGACACCTTCGGCGTCGTACAGCTCGAGGCGCTGGCCTGCGGCACGCCGGTCGCGGCATTCCCGGTCACCGGCCCGAAGGACGTCATCGCCAACCATCCGATCGGCGCGATCGACAACGACCTGCGCAGCGCCTGCCTGCGCGCGCTGACGATGTCGCGCGCGGACTGCCGCAATTTTGCGTTGGAGCGTTCCTGGGAAAACAGTGCGCGTCAGTTCATCGGCAATCTGGCCACGCTGCAGCCGAGCCGCGCGCTGCGGCCCGCCCGCCGCGTTGCCGGCCGCAGCGCGGTTCCGAATTAACAGCTCAATCGAACGAGAGGCGAGAGACGATCTATGGCTGAAATCATCAAGCTGGGTGCCGACCGTTCCATGGACTTCGACCGCGAGACGGTCGAGCAGGCCTATGACCGCTGGGCGCCGATCTACGACCTCGTGTTTGGCGGTGTGTTCAGCAAGGGCCGGCAGGCCGCGATCCAGGCCACCAACAAGATCGGCGGCCGGGTGCTCGAGGTCGGCGTCGGCACCGGCATCTCGCTGCCGCTCTACAGCCAGAACGTCCGCATCTTCGGCACCGACATCTCGGAAGCGATGCTGGAGAAGGCTAAGAAGCGGGTCGCGGAGCGGGGCCTGAAGAATGTCGAGGGCCTCGCGGTGATGGACGCCGAGAAGCTGGAATTCCCCGACAATTCGTTCGACGTGGTGATGGCGCAGTATGTGCTGTCGGCGGTGCCGAACCCGGAAGCCGCGCTCGACGAGTTCGCCCGCGTGGTGCGTCCGGGCGGTGAGCTGATCATCCTGACCCGCGTCAGCGCCGATGCCGGCGTGCGCCGCTTCATCGAGCAGAAGCTGCAGCCGGTGGTGCGCCCGCTCGGGTTCCGGACCGCCGAATTCGCCTGGTCGCGCTACACCAAATGGCTCGCGGGCGCGCGCGGCATGGAGCTCGCGGAGCGGCGCCTGATTCCGCCGCTCGGCCACTTCTCGCTGGTCCGCTTCCGCAAGGCGGATGTCGCCAAAGCCGCCTGAGGCGGCCCGGCCAGGCGGCCCAGCCCGCCGCTCCTCCCGGGTGAGGTAGCGCACAGCGCACCCCAGGCCGGGAGGCTGCGATCTCCTTCGCCTGATCTCCGCAGATCTTCTCGGGATGAGGCGAGACCCTGCTCCGGTTGCGTCAAGGCGTCGCTCCGCATTGTCATATGTCATTATGATGATGTCACACGCGATACATCGAATCCCTGTAAATCCTGTTCCGAAAGATGTTGGGGGAACCAATGATCAAGAATTTCCTGCAAGAGCTGCGTACCCAGCGTTGGGATGACCATCGCTTCTACCATCACAGCCGGATCAACCAGAGCCTGCACTTCGTCAGCGCGCTGAGCTTCCTGTTCGCCTATGTGATGCTGTTCTTCGATCCGGTCGTGTCGGCGCTGGTCGGCTGGCTGGTCTCGATGACCTCGCGCCAGGCCGGTCACTTCTTCTTCGAGCCGAAGGGCTACGACCACGTCAACCAGGCGACCCATGAGCACAAGGAAGACATCAAGGTCGGCTACAATCTGCAGCGCAAGGTCGTGCTGATGGCGATCTGGGCGCTGTCGCCGATGGTGCTGTACTTCGATCCGACGCTGTTCGGCCTGTTCAAGCCCTGGGTCACGATGGGCGACTTCACCCGCCAGGTGGCCAAGATCTGGCTCGTGGTTGGCATCGGTGGCCTCTTGTTCCGCACGATCCATTTGTTCTTCATCCGCGACGTCGAGACCGGCCTCGTCTGGATGACCAAGATCGTCACCGACCCGTTCAACGATCTGAAGCTCTATCACAAGGCGCCGCTGTTCCTGATGAAGGGCGAACTGATCGATCCGGGTCTCGAGAAGCACGTCAAGCACGCCTGATCGGTTGCCCTCAGCGTCTTCAAGCTGCGTCATGCCCGGGCTTGTCCCGGGCATCTACGTCTTAGGATTACGGCGGATCATCACTTGAGCGCCTTCGACCGCGCGTACACGTCACCTCGCCCCGCTTGCGGGGAGAGGTCGGATCGCGCCAGCGATCCGGGTGAGGGGGGCTCACCACGAGTCCGTCCATTTCCGATTTTATGGATGCAGCCCCTCACCCCAGCCCTCTCCCCGCAAGAGCGGGGCGAGGGAGTAGGAGGGCCGCGCGTTGCCTCAGCGCCTGAACTTCACGGTGACGACCCAAACGCCGTCATTCCGGGGCGATCGCGCCAGCGAGCGAACCCGGAATCTCGAGATTCCGGGTTCGATGCTGTGCATCGCCCCGGAATGACGGTGTGCTCAGCGGCCGAACCTCACGGCGACCATCTCCTTCAGGATCTGCCGCTTGATGTTCTTGTTGGTAAGGCCGGCCTTGTGCCACCACCAGCCGTCGCGCTTCATCTTCTCGGCTGCCGCAACGAAGCGGTCGCTGACCTCGGCGAAGTCGGCGTCGGTGTAGTTCAGGGTGAAGATCAGGCGGCCGGTGCCGACCCAGCTCAGCGCCAGTCCCTCGGCCCGCAGATAGTATTGCAGCATCCAGTTGTAGCGGGACGGCTCGGTGTAATAGACGGTCCAGATCGACGAGATGTTGCCGACCCGAACTGGAAGGCCTTGCGCGGCGAGGCGGTCGTTGAGCGCCTTGGCACGGCCGTTCCAGGTCTCGTCCAGCCCGTTGTAGATCGAGCGGAAGTTCGGGCTGGCGAGCCGGCTCAGGAACTCGTCCATCGCCGTCATCACATAGGGATGCGAGTTGAAGGTGCCGCGGGCGAAGCAGATGTCGGCCGGGCGGTCGTCGCGGAAGCGCCGCATCAAATCCTTGCGGCCGCACACCACGCCGACCGGAAGCCCGCCGGCCAGGCTCTTGCCGTAGGTCGCCATGTCGGCCTTGACGCCGAAATATTCCTGGGCGCCGCCGGCGGCGAGGCGGAAGCCGACGAACACCTCGTCGAAGATCAGGACGATGCCGCGTTCGGTGCACACCTCGCGCAGCTTCTTCAGCCATTCGGTGTAGGCGGCGCGGTCGTATTTGGAGGAGCGCGAGGAGTCGACCAGCGCGGAATCGCCGGGCGCGTTGGAATTGGGATGCAGCGCCTGCAGCGGGTTGACCAGCACACAGGCGATGTCGTTGCGCGTCCGCAGCACGTGCAGCGTCTTCTCCGACATGTCGGCGAGCGTGAAGGTCTCGTGCGGCGACACCGGGTTGCCGACGCCGGGCTGCACGTCGCCCCACCAGCCGTGATAGGCGCCGGCGAAGCGCACGAGGCGCTTCCGCTTGGTGTGGTAGCGCGCGAGCCGCACCGCCTGCATCACCGCCTCGGTGCCGGACATGTGGAACGAGACCTCGTCGAGGCCGGACAGCTCGCACAGCCGTTTGACGTTGTCGGCAATGATCGGGTGGTAGGGGCCGAGCACGGGGCCGAGCGCGTGGGCGCGCTTCTCACCCTCGGCGATGCACTCCTTGTAGAAGTCGTTGCCGAAGATGTTGACGCCGTAGGAGCCGGTCAGGTCGTAGAACACATTGCCGTCGACGTCGGTGACGGTGACGCCGCTGGAGGCCTCGACGAAGGCCGAGGTGCCGAGATGTTCGCGCACCAGGCGGCTGTACTGGAACGGCACGCGGTAGGTTTCGGTGAACTGCAGGTCGGAGATGCGCTCCGTGACCTCGGCGGTCAGCGCGCGGCCCTTGGGGTAGCGATCCCCGTAGAGGCCGGCGAGGCGGAAGAAGCCGTCCTGGCGCTGCATCGCGACGTCCTTCGGCGCGCCGTCGGAGCGGAAGAAGTCGTCGATGTCGAATTCGTAGTGCGGGACCATCCGCGCGACCATCTTGGACATCTTGGAATGTCCGGTCAGCGAGCGGTGCTTGGCACGCGAGAGCGCGATGCGGGCCTGAATTTTGGGGAAAGCTGCGGCGGCGCCGGCAAGCGCGGCGGCGGACAGCGAGAGAATCGGAAGGGATGTTTCCATGACAGAAGCGCTAGCCTCAGCACCTAACAGATTCATGACAGTCAAGGGCCTGATCTCGGCATTCACCCAGCAGGAAGACCTCAATTTCCTGCTCACCAACCGGATTCCGCGGGCGGCGCTGACCCGTTTCATGGGCTGGTTCTCCAAGGTCGAGAACCCCCTGGTGCGCGACGCCTCGATCGCCTGCTGGAAGCTGTTCTCCGACCTCGATCTGTCGGAGGCCAAGAAGACCGAGTTCAGGAGCCTGCACGATTGCTTCACCCGCGAGCTCAAGCCCGGCCTGCGTCCGGCAGCGGCCGATCCCGCCATCATCGCGAGCCCGTCGGACGCGATCATTGGCGCGCATGGGCGGATCGAGGACGGGCAATTGTTCCAGGTCAAGGGCGCGCCCTATTCGCTGCTCGATCTGGTCGGCGATCCGGCGCTGGTGGAGCAGCACCGGAACGGCCGCTTCGTCACACTGCGGCTGACCTCGAGCATGTATCACCGCTTCCACGCGCCCTATGATCTTGCCATCGACAAGGTGGCGTTCATTCATGGCGACGTCTGGAACGTCAATCCGATCGCGCTGAAGCGGATCGAGCGGCTGTTCTGCAAGAACGAGCGCGCGGTGCTGCGCGCCAAGCTTCCAACCGGCGAGGCACTGACGCTGGTTCCGGTCGCGGCGATCCTTGTCGCGAGCCTCCGCCTGCATTTCCTCGACATTACGCTGAACGCGCAGTCGCGGGGTCCGGTGGATTTTTCCTGTAACGCGCATGTGAAGAAGGGCGATGAACTCGGCTGGTTCGAACACGGCTCGACGATCATCGTGCTGGCGCCCGGCAATTTCGAATTCCCTGACAACGTCGCGGAGGGAACGCGGATCAAATGCGGCGAGCCGCTGCTGCGGAAGCCTTTATAGCCTTGTTTCCATCGCGCTCATCGTTTGAGCATGAAAACTGGCTTCCACTTTTCGCGATCATGCATAGAATGGTCGGGATCGTCGTGCGACGATCCTAAATCGCAAACCTGATGGACACGAGATGGCGCGGACGCCTGTTCTGGCGGCGGGAGGCATTGTGCTGCGGCGGGACGCACCGCAGCGCTTCGCCGTAGTGCGGCTGCGCAAGCGCAATGAATGGGTGTTGCCGAAAGGCAAGCTCGACGACGGCGAGACGCCGCGCGCCGCTGCCGAACGCGAGGTGCTCGAGGAAACCGGCCACGACGTCGACGTGCACGAATTCCTCGGCACGCTGGTCTATGATTCAGGCGGCCGATCCAAGGTGGTGCATTACTGGCGCATGGATGCCGGCGGCAAGCCGGTGCGGGCGCTGATGAGCGACATCCGCGAGGTGGACTGGCTGCCGCTCGATGAGGCACTCGAGCGTCTGTCACGCGGCTATGAGCGCGCGTTCCTGGAAAATGTCGGACCGATCGCGTTGCAGGCCGCGGCGATCGCCGAGCGCGAGCGGCGCGCGCGGGCGAGAGCCGTGGCCGCAGAGCGCCGTCGGATTCGCGAAGGAGCTGTGCCACAGGTCATCGACGAGCAGGAGGTCGCCGACGCGCCTGATGTTGCCGATGCGGCTACGCCGGCGGAGACGCCGGCCATCGATCAGCCGCCGCTGGTGCAAAGCGAGCCCGATCCGCCGGCCATGGCGCCGCAAGACGTTCCGGTGGCCGCACCCGATGCAACTGCCGAGACCGAGCGGGGCGCCGAGACGGTCATCCCTGAACAAGCGCCGCCATTCGTGCACGAGGTCGTGCCGGCCGGCGCGGCACCTCAGCCCACGCCGCGCAAGAATCTGATCGAACGCGTGCGCGACTGGCTGCGCCGCGCGGCGTGATCACCCGCACATCTGACGTCGCGCCGTTGGCTGCCAGGCGTCAATGTCACGCTGCAAGGCAAGACACTCGGCAAGACGCTTGGGCGAGCCCAGGTCACGGGCCAGAAGCTGTGCCGCATGAACTTCGGCCATGGCGCCGCGAACATCTCCATGCTCCAGCTGGAGGCTGGAGATCTGAAGCCGCAGCCGCACGATCTGGACCCGCCCTTCGATGCTGGACCACAGCTGGCGGGCGAGATGGAGATGCCGCATGGCTGTTTCATGGTCCTGCCGGGAAAGCGCGAGGATCGCCTGTGCTTCGTTGGTGAGTGCGCGGATCGAGGGCATCGGCCAGCGATCCGGACTTCCCGACAGTTCGCAGATCAATGCCTTCGCTCGAACGGTCCGATGCGTGTGCGCGGCAACCAGCGCCAGATGCGCGAGCAGGATTCCGCGTCGCTGCAGCGTCCACCAGGTCTTGCCGATCAGGCTCCGCTCGAGGCTTGCATAGGCGGCCTCCGCTTCCCCTCTTGCGAGCAGCAGCATGGCGCGGCCCGGCTCCGGACACCAGCCCAGCGTGTAAGCCCTGTCATAGGCTTCGAGCGCTGCGTCGTCATTGCCGATCGCCGCCTGAATATCGCCCAGCACCCGGTTGGCATCGCCAAGCGACCAGGGCGCATCGCTGGTGAGGCGCGCGAGCGCGTCCTGAATGCGCGCCAGCGCTTCGTCGAGCGAGCCTCGGATGCCGAGCACCTCGGAGCGGTGCAGCTGGCACGAGCCCGTCAATTCCATGCCGCTGCCCGAGCAGAAGTTCTGGTAGCTCCGCGTCCACTGGTCGGCGCGTGCCCAATCTCCGAACATCCGGGCCGCCCAGAGGATGTTGCAATAGAGGTTGCCGCCCATGATCGGGTCCAGATTGTTGCTGGACAGGGCAACTGCGGCGGCATGGTCCTGATCGGACAGTCCTCCGTGTGTGTCGCCGAGGCACAGCCGATAGAAGCCGCGATAGGCCAGGCTCAGCGCTTCGATATTGATCGCATCCTTGTATCGGACGGCGGTGTAGGCAGCATCGGCCAACGCGAGTGCCTGTTCCGGTTCGCCATCGAAAGCAGCCAGTTTCGACTTCATCCATAACACCAGGGCCGTCGTCGGAGGATCGTCGAGCGTTGAAGCCCAATCTTCCGCCCGCGCGAGCCAGCCCTTTCCGATCGCGGCCTGGCCGCTTTCGAAATGCAAGGCCGAGAGTGCTATCGCGTCGACCGTGGCGCCTGCGGCGTCACCGGCCTGGCTGCGTGCGCCGACCGCGCGAACCAGAATCGGAATCGCTGCCGTGGCCCTGCCGAGGCACTGCAGGGCGAGCGCCCAATCGTGCAGATCTTCAGCGTTGAGCTGGCCGCTTTCATCCGCGCTCGCGAACAGGGTCGCTGCCTGCAACCACAATTGTCCGGCCGCTGCGCGTCGGGCGAGACCGATTGCACCGACGGTGCCATCGACTTGCTTAGGGTCGATCCGTTCCGGCTGCCGGATCTCGGACTCGAGGAAGAAGCGATAGCCTTTGCCCGGCAGATTTCGGATCGCGCCGTCCATGCCGCCGTTGCGCAGCGCGGCGCGCAACGCACTCACCGCCCGCTGCAGCGAGTTGTCTGTGACCGTCACATCCGGCCAGACGGCTTCGAGGAGTTCTTCCTTGGGGATGACCCGGTCGCGGTGTCGAACCAGATAAATCAGCAGATCGAACACACGCGGCTGCAATGGGACCTCTTGGCGCGCGCACAGCAACACGCGTCCAGCTTCATCAAGCTCGAACAGTCCAAATGAGAATGCCATGTGTATGAGTGCGGGCTCGGCGGAAAAGGTTCAGGCAAGGATCAGACAAAGATCAGGCAATGATCAGTCCGCGGTAAGGACAGTCGGCATCGACAGCGCCTATAGCTGATCATGGCTCGCCATGAGCGCCTGCCGTTCAATAATTGCAACCGAGGAGATTTCGATGGAACTCTATGTCATTCGCCGTCCGAGCGCCTGGGCGAACATGAGCGAGCTGGAACTCGCCGGCGCAACGTCCGCAAGGGTCGGCGACGAGCAGATGCCGGACCGTGTCCGCTGGATCCGCAGCTACGTGGTGCACGAGGCGGATGGTCGCATCGGCACATTCTGCATATACGAGGCGCGTGACGGTGACTCGATCCGGGAGCATGCGCGCTGCGTCGGCATGCCGGGCGAGGAATTCTACAAGGTCGCGGCAACCGTGGTGGTGCGTGGTGATCCGGTCCAACCGCCCATTGCAGCCGAATGACGCCTGCGCGGCGTCGCATGGCGTATCCCGACCAAACCTGATCCGGAGCGCCATCACACTTCGATCAAGGAAACAATTATGTCGATTTCATTCATGGAATCCATTTCAAGTCCGGTACGAAGGCATTTTTCCTTCCTGCTTTTGCGGATCCGCCGGATCGTCAATCAATCGGTCGCAGGCATGCTCGCCCATCGCGAGCGGCAGGCCAGTCGCCTGATGCCGCGCGAGGCCGGCGGCCAGTCGAAGGGTGCCGGGAACCGCTGCTCACGGCCGATCGGGCGAAGCGCGCTGCTCGGGCTGGTGATCGCGGGTTTGTCCTCGCCCGTGTTCACCCGAGCGGAGGAACCTGTCGTTCCGGAGCATCGTGCAGCTCCGGCGCAGCAGGCCGCCTCGACGCAGCGTAGCAGCCACGGCTGCAGGCATCGCTCGGACTGGAGCATAGTTGCCGCATCGACCATCCCGGTCCTGCTCGACCGCCGCACATAGCGCGCAGCACATTTGAAGTCATTGCACTGCTCGACGCCGTTTTTTGGCGCAACCCGCGGACTTTCGGCGAAGCCGGCGGCCTCGCCGCGAGCCGCACCACATTTTCAAAGGAGATGCACATGAACGTTCAGACCGAAATGCCGGCCATCGATCTCGCCGCCGTCAAGGCGCGCCAGCAAGCCACCTGGAGTTCGGGCGACTACGCGATCGTCGGCACCACGCTCCAGATCGTCGGCGAGATGCTCTGCGAGGCAGTCGACCTGCGCAGCAATCAAATGGTGCTCGACGTCGCCGCCGGCAACGGCAATGCGACGCTGGCCGCGGCACGGCGCTTTGCCGACGTGGTCTCGACCGACTACGTCGCGGCGTTGCTCGAGCGCGGCCGCGAGCGGGCGGCGGCGGAGCATCTGCCCGTCACGTTCCAGGAGGCGGACGCGGAGAAGTTGCCGTTTGCCGATGCCAGCTTCGATGTCGTGCTGTCGACCTTCGGGGTCATGTTCACCGCGGACCAGCAGCAGGCGGCGAATGAACTGCGCCGCGTCTGCCGCATCGGCGGCAAGATCGGCCTCGCAAGCTGGACGCCGGAAGGCTTCATCGGCCAGCTGTTCAAGACCATCGGGAAGTATGTGCCGCCGGCGCCGGGCGTGAAGTCTCCCGCGCTGTGGGGCACCGAGGCGCATCTCGGCGCCTTGTTCGGCCCGCAGGCGACGCTCGATGCCAGGCGCAGGCACTTCAATTTCCGTTACAGGTCGCGCGAGCATTTCCTCGAGATCTTCCGCACCTATTACGGGCCCGTGCTGAAGGCGTTCGGGGCGATCGATCCGGTCAAGCAGCAATTGCTCGCCGCCGACATGTTCAGCCTGATGGACCAGTTCAATATCGCCAGGGACGGCACGCTGGTGATCCCGAGCGAATATCTGGAGGCCGTGATCACCAGGCGCGGCTGACCTGCCGCTCGGCATTGGTCGATCTGTGCATGGCGCCGGCGTAACTCGCCGGCGCCATTCGCTCGTTGATCGACATTGCTGTGATCTCAGTTACTGGCGCTTGTCCCTGGGTGGAGGCTTCGCGCCGCGCGGCGGAGGCGGCGCGCGCCGTTGCTGGAAGCCCGAACGCGCCTGCACCGCGGGCCGTTGCATGCCCGGACGTACGCCCGGTGCGGCTTGCTGGATACCGGGTCGGATCTGGCCGGGCGCCTGCGGCACGGGCTGCGCGGTGCCTTGTCGCGGCGCGCCCGGTTGACCCGGCTGGGCCGCTGGTGGTCCTGGCTGGCGCACGCCGCCCGGCGCCTGGGTGCGGCCGGGCTGCAGACCGCCTTGACGTGCCGGCGATTGTTGTCCGCCGGGTTGCGTCGCGCCGCCTTGGCGCGCGGGCTCTTGCGTGGGGGCTTGGCGCGTTGGCTGTTGTCCCGCCGGCTGTTGTCCGGCTGGCGTCTGGACGCCGGGCGCGTGCGGCAGCGTCGCGCCGCCGGGTTGGCCGGGCAGCGCATGCTGTGCGCCGCCTTGCTGCTGCGTGCCGGGCCGCTGCTGCGAACCTTGCCGGCCAGGCGTGCCCGGTTGCTGGCCGGGACGGTTCGGCTGACCGGGCTGCTGCATCTGGCCCGGACGGTTTTGCTGACCCGGCTGCTGCGGCGTGTTGCGGTTCTGGCCCGGCAGGCCGTTCTGCCGCTGCGGGTTCGGCTGCACGGGCTGGCCGCGGTTCGGATAGGGCGCGGCCGGATTGGCCCTGCGGAAATCGGGATTGGCGCGGCGGAAGTCGCGCTGCTCGGTCACGACCTGGCGGCCCAGCGTCTGCGCGCTATGGACCTGGCGCACAAAGCCCTGGTCGCGCGTGATCTGTTGCGGCGAGATTGTCAGCGGCACCGCGGCGAAGCGGGCGCCGCCGGTGCCCGGACGAATCGCAAAGCCACTCGCGCCGCGCGTCAGCACGCCGAGCGAAGCGCCACTGCGGTCGTTGACCTCGATGCGGCCGACATGTCCGTCGGCGTCGGGATAGAGCTTGATGCCGACATTCCTGCTGGTCGCGGTGGCGCCTTCGGGCACCTCGACGAGGCCGGTGGTGCCGCGGATGCCGAGCGTCGCGGTCGGGGTCGAGATCTTCATGTCGCCGGTCTTGGCGACCGCGGCGGCAACGAAGGCCGCCGTTCCCTTGGTGACGTTGAACAGCGCACTGTTCTGCTGGCCGCCGTCCTCATAGACATAATTGTCGATCGTGATCCTGGCATTGGCGCGCAGGTTGAAGGTGGTGCCGTCGTTGAAGGTGATGCCGAGCGAGGAGGTCGCTGATGTCGCGACCTCGTCATTGGCAAAGATGTCGTCGCGGATCTGCAGCGGCGTCGCGGTGTTGTTGCGCGTGACGGTCGCGGTTCCTGTCAGTGTTGCCACGTTGCCGATCGGCTCGGGCGCCGCGGGCTGCGCGCTCGCGGCCGGCGCCGGCGTTGCAGGCGCGGGTGTTGCAGGAGCGGGCGTAGCCGGCGTCGCACTCGGCGCCGGGGCGGGCGCCTGTGCAGGCTGCGCCTGTGCGAGCCGCGTCAAGTCCGGCGCGGCATTGGCCGTTGGTTGCCAACCGATCGTGACGCCGGCGCCAAGCAGAAGCGCAAAGAGAAAGCTGCGGCGCATCGCCATCGATTCCCGGGGGAGGCAGTGGGGACGGCAATTGAGCCGCGTCAGGCTGAATGCCGGATGAACGGTCGTGCCTTGTTGTCATGGCGGACCGAAACGATCAAGCACCGCGCTCCGTTGCCGGAAGCGCGGTGCTTGGTCGCTGTTGGGGTTTTGCTTAGCCGCGCTTGTGAGGAGTGATATTGAGCGGTTTCGCCGGCTTGGCCGCGGGCGCATAACTCGCGGGTTGCGCAGCCGCCGGCGGCACGTAATGGAACACCGCCTTGCAGCCGTCGCTGAGCAGCGCGCGCTGACGGATCATGCAGGCGGTGACGCGATCGACGTCGGGAATTTCCGAGCTGCACAGCCGCATGGCGTCGCTGGTGCACATCTGCTGCTGCTCGTCGGTGTAGGCATAGGACGCCGAGGTCAGCAGACCGAGCGTGAACGCGGTTGCCGCCAGCAGTTTGCCGTGACGAAGCGCGGAAGCGGTGAAAGCCATCATGTCCCCCTTGTGATCGCGCCGAAGCAGCGCGTTATCGAACCGATCACTAGGCAGGCTTGGTTTCAGCAATTCTTCGTCGTCATGGCAAAATGGTTTCGTCGCGCGGGCCGTTTGTTTCGTCAACAACACCCCGATCGGGGGTTACGGCGCCGCGGGCGCCGGTGCTCCTTCGAGCGCGAGCACAGCCTCGCGCTGCGTCTCCGGCATGGCGCGGATACGGCGCCTCGCGGTGAGGCGGAGCGCGGCAAAGCCGCCGAGGAATACCACGATCTTGCTCACGATGCCGAAGATCGGCATCACGACGGCCCATGTCGTGATCTCGCAGGTCAGCGCGACGACGGCGTTCACCGCGGCGGAGATGAACATCAGGGCGGCCCAGGCATAGCCGACCTTGACGGCGACATCGGGCACGACCTTCTGTGCGATCTCGGGCAGGTAGCGGTTGAGCCAGCCGGGCTTCAGCATCACGACGCCGACGATGGCGTAGATCACGCTCGGCTTGAACAGCACGAAGCGCGGGTCGTGGGTCAGCAGCGTGGCGGAGCCGGCGGCGACAACCAGGAACAGGCTGAGCCATTCCATGGTGTCGATCCGTTTGCCGCGCACCATCTGGACGCCGATCTGCACGACGCCGAATGCGATGCCGAGGCCGACCGCAAGCGCGGTGTTGTGCGTCAGCAGGAACAGAACCAGAAACACAAGCGTCGAGGCGAGATCGAGGGCCAGCAGCCTGGCCGCGGTGAGAAAATGCTTCATTGGTTGCCGGTCGCCTGCAGGTTCAATTCATTTTCGACAATGCGGCTCTTATAGCGGGTCCGGCGACGCACATGAAGCGACCGCCGGGCAGATACAAGCCATTACCTGAAGGGCGACTCGCAAAACTCGCCCGCCGTTGCACGGCGCAGCCCTGCTCCCGCATCGCATTCGGGCCCTTCGTTGCGATCGTCGAGTCGTAGTTGTGGCGGAGTGAATGCAAAACAGCAAAGCGCCGGCGGGGGCGGCCGCCGGGCGCTGAACTCATGCCTGTCGAATGTCCTAGAACACGCCGAGAATAATGGCGCCGACGAAGGCTAACGCGATGTACGCGGCCACAATGCTCAGCTTGCTCAGCAGAGGACTCGCGAAATCCATTGGGGAAACTCCCTCGGTTCACACAACGCTGCCCGCATTAACGTCAAAGCTAGCAAGGGGTTCCAGGCCGAAAAAGGCAGTCTTGTTGTCAGGCTCGCAATTCGCGGCGATGCCGCATTGCGATGCGCGGCTCAAATGGCCGCCAAATCAAGGCGTTGACGCGCCGCAAATATATTCAGCGGCGGCGCCGGTTCCAGGCGCCGATAGCAGTACCCGCTTGGATGTCCGTCGGTTGCTCTCGCCCCTGTGTCGTTGCGCCGCAAGGCAGCATCGTCATTTGTTGTGCGCCTGTCACAAACCATACCCAGATTGCCGCCCGCAATGACCGGGGCTCTACCCCGGTAATAAGTACTTGGGGGCGTTACGTGAAATCTGAGTTTCTGAGCCGCGCAAGCCGGCTTGCGCTGGCTATTTCTGCGACTTCGTTGGGGTTCTCCTGTCCGGCACTGGCCGCAAGCTTCAGCACTCCTCCGAACAGCACGACGGCGCAGACCGTCTCCAACAATGACGCCGGCTCGGTCGGCGCCGGCAGCAGCCTGTCGGTGACGGGCACCGCGATCACCTGGATCACCGGCCTGTCGTCGCCCGGCGTCGTCATCACCAACAACGGCACCATCTCGGCGACCTCACGCGGCATCGACACCTCGAGCAGCGCCATCAGCGGCAATCTCACGCTGATCAACAATGCCGGCGCGCTCTTCACCGCGTCCAACGATGCATTCCGGATCAATGGCGGCCTGAGCAGCGGGTCGGTCACCGTCGACAATGCCGGCACCATCCAGTCGACGGGCAACGGCCGCGTCTTCGACTTCGTCAACGCGACGTCGAACACCACCGTGTTCTCGATCACCAACCAGAGCGGCGGCACCATCAGGTCATCAGGCAGCGACGTAATGCGGATCGGCGGCGGAACCACCACGATCACCAATTCCGGCATGATCGACGCGACCAATACGGCCGGGTCTCGCGCGATCCGCGCCACCACCAATCTCAACAACGTGATCTCGCTGTCGGTCGTCAACAATGCGGGCGCGACGATCCAGTCGGCGGACGACGCCATCCAGATCAACGGCGCATCGGGCAGCAACAGCACGACCGCGGCCAGGTTCTCGGTCGACAATGCCGGCACCATCAAATCGGCGACCGGGCAGGCGATCGACTTCGACAATCTCACCTCGACCGCCGCGAGCGTTCACATCACCAACCGCGCGACCGGCCTGATCACCGCGGCCAATGCGGATGCGATCCGTCCCGGCGAAAACTTCACCATCGACAATTACGGCCAGATCATCGCCAATGGCACGATCGATCCCGCAACCGGCCGGCCCAGCGCCGATGCGATCGATCTTCAGGGCGGCCACAACGGCACCGTCAACAACTATGCCGGCGGCCTGATCTCGGGTGCCAAGAACGGTACCGCGGGCGACGCCGGCACCATCACGGTCAACAATTTTGCCGGCGCAACCATCATCGGCCGCAACGGTGCGGGCGTCGGCGGCGGTAACGCCATCGTCACCAATTACGGCACCATCACCGGGGCGATCGACGGCGTGTCCACGCGCAGCGATGGCGACGGCATCGATATCGACAATGTCCTGACGCTGACCAATTACGGCATCGTCCAGGGCACCGGCGCGACCGGCGCCGATGACGGCGGCCGCTTCAACAACAGCGAAGGCCTTGCGATCGGCGGCGGCACCATCCGCAACTACGGCACCATCAGCGGCGCCGCGGCGGGCATCGCAGCGGATCGGCGGCGCTCGACCTGATCAACTATGCCGGCGCCACCATCGTCGGCAACAACAGCTATGCGATCCGCTCCGAGAACAAGACCGGCAATGCCGCCGTCGACAACGACAGGATCGTCAACTACGGCACCATCATCGGCAACGGCACGATTCCCGATCCCAATGGCGTTACGCTGCTGCAGAACGGCACGCCCGATACCGGCTCGATCGGTACGCTGAACGGCGTGACCTATACCGGTACCGGCTCGACCCGCTTCATCCGCGGCGACGGCGCAGCGATCCAGACCGGCGAGGGCGCCGACGTGCTGTCGAACTACGGCACCATCATCGGCAATGCCGGCCGCGCGATCAGCATGGAAGGCGGCGACGACACGCTCAATCTCTATGGCGGCTCGACCATCAGCGGCCGGATCGATGGCGGCGTCGGCACCGACACGCTCAACCTGTTCGGGCCAGGCTCGGGCACGCTCTCGAACGTGATCAATTTCGAGGTGCTCAACGTGCAGGGCGGCGTCTGGACCGTGACCGACGCGCAGAGCTACCAGGCCGGCGCCACCATCGGCGCCGGTGCGACGCTGCTGGTCAATGGCTCGCTTGGCAATGCCGTGACCGTCAATGCCGGCGGCACGCTCGGCGGCAATGGCAGCGTCGGCAATGTCCTGGTCAATGGCGGCACGCTGTCGCCGGGCAATTCGATCGGCACGCTCACGGTGCAGGGCAGCCTGACCTTCACCGCCGCATCGACCTATCTGGTCGAAGTGTCGGCCGCGGCGTCCGATCGCACCAACGTGACAGGTGCGGCAACGCTCGGCGGCGCCACGGTCAACGCGTCCTTCACCGGCACCACGTTCCAGAAGCAGTACACCATCCTCAACGCGGCCGGCGGTGTCAGCGGCAGCTTTGCCGGGCCGGTCAACAGCAATTTGCCATCGAACTTCATCTCCAGCCTGAGCTATGACGCCAACAGCGTCTATCTCAATCTGGCGCTGAATTTTGCCGCAACCGCCAGGCTCAGCGGCAATCAGGCCGCGGTCGGCCATGCGATCAGCAACGCCTTCAACAGCACGGGCAGCATTTCCGCCGCGTTCGGCGCGCTGACGCCGGCCGGGCTGACGCAGGCGTCGGGCGAACTCGGCACCGGCTCGCAGCAGACCACTTTCGATGCCATGAACATGTTCCTCGGCGTCATGACGGATCCCTTCACCGAAGGGCGCGGTGGCATGCGCGCAAGGGGCGGCGCGTCGCAATTCGCTGATGACACCATGAACTACGCGTCGACTGGCATGTCGCGAGCGAATGGCGCGCGCGACGCCTATGCCGCGATCTATCGCAAGGCACCGCCGCTGCAACAGACGTTCGAGCAGCGCTGGAGCGTCTGGGCGGCGGGCTTCGGCGGCGGGCAGAGCACCGATGGCGGCACCGCCATCGGATCGAATTCGACGACGAGCCGCATTTTCGGTGTCGCTGTCGGCGCCGATTACCGGATCTCGCCCGACACGATTGCCGGCTTTGCGCTCGCCGGCGGCGACACCAATTTCACCGTGGCCAATGCACTCGGCGGTGGACGCTCCGATCTGTTCCAGGCCGGCGCCTTCATCCGTCATGGATTCGGGCCGGCCTATCTGCTGGGCGCGCTGGCCTATGGCTGGCAGGACGTCACCACTGATCGCACGGTGACGATCGCCGGCATCGACCGGCTGCGCGCGCAGTTCAACGCCAATGCGCTGTCGGGCCGGATCGAAGGCGGCTATCGCTTCATCACGCCGTGGTCGCTGGCGCTGACGCCCTATGCCGCCGGACAGTTCACGACCTACGATCTGCCTGCTTATGCCGAGCAGGTGCTCTCGGGATCGAGCGCGTTCGCGGTGGCCTATGGCGCCAAGACCGTCACCGCCACGCGCAGCGAACTCGGCCTCCGCAGCGATCGCTCGATCGCGTTGCAGGATGGCATTCTCAGCCTGCGCGGCCGCCTTGCCTGGGCGCACGACTACAACACCGATCGCAGCGTTGCCGCGACATTCCAGACGCTGCCGGGCGCGTCCTTCGTGGTCAACGGTGCGGCGCCGGCGAGCGATGCGGTGCTCACCACCGCGAGCGCGGCGATGAACTGGACCAGCGGCTGGTCGGCGGCGCTTACCTTCGAAGGCGAGTTCTCCGACGTCACGTCGTCCTATGGCGGCAAGGGTGTCGTTCGCTACACGTGGTGATGACATCATCTCGGCAGGGCGCGTGTTGCCCTGCCGGGTTCCGCTGCATGGTTAAGGACAGCTGAAAACAACGCATCGAAATGCGTTGAAGAGTCTTTAATCAAATTCGCAGAACCTCCGCGCCATGACGCGTGGAGTTCGTTTGTATCTCGTCGGCTCCCTTGTCCTTGTGTCGCTTGCTGGTTGCGGTCGCGGTCTGTTTCAGACCGCCGAGCGCGAACCGTGGCGGGCCGAGGCCGAGGCCGCATGCCTGAAGTCGGGCGCGGTCAAGGAGAGCGCCGACCTCGTCCGCATCGATCCGATCTCCGGTCCCGGCGTCTGCGGCGCCGAGTTCCCGCTCAAGGTCGCCGCGCTCGGTGAAGCCAGTTCGGCTTACGGATTTGCCGACGACAGCCTGCGCCCGCCGGCATCAGTCGGCAACCAGCCGCGCTGGCCGATCAACCGCCAGCTGCCTCCGCCGCCCGCGCAGGCGCCGTATTCCAATCAGGCCGTCGGCCAGCCGAGCTATGGCAACGAGCCGGGCTATGGCAGCCGTCAGAATGGGCCGGTCTCGCTGTCGGCGCCCGGCGTTCCGCCGCAGCAGGACGAGATCGATTTGCCGCCGGAAGGCTCGCCCGACGCCAGGGGCGAGCGACCTTATTATCCCGGCCTGCCATCCAATCCGCAGCGCGGCAGCGCGGCCGCGCCCTATTCACCGGCACCGTATTCCCAGCAGCCGCCCGGCGCGCCACCGCCGCCGCGGCTCGGTCCCTCGAGCGGCAATCCGGTGGTGACGGTCGGCCCGGTCGCAGTGAAGCCGGCGGCAACGCTGGCGTGCCCGATCGTCTCGGTGCTCGAGCGCTGGCTCGCCGATTCCGTACAGCCGGCGGCGCAGCGCTGGTTCGGCGCGCGCGTCGTCGAGATCAAGCAGATTTCGGCCTATTCCTGCCGCGGCATGAACGGCAATTCGCACGCGCATATTTCCGAGCACGCCTTCGGCAATGCGCTCGACATCGCAGCCTTCACGCTGGCTGACGGTCGCCGCATCACCGTGAAGGATGGCTGGAGGGGCCTGCCGGAGGAGCAGGGCTTTCTGCGCGATGTCCAGGCCGCCGCCTGCCAGCAATTCACCACGGTGCTGGCGCCGGGGTCCAACGTCTATCACTACGACCACATCCATGTGGATCTGATGCGCCGGGCCAGCCGGCGTCTGATCTGCCAGCCCGCCGCCGTCTCGGGCGAGGAGGTCGCGGCGCGTGCCGGCGGCCGTAACCCCTATGCAACGCGCGAACCTTATGTCACAGGATCGCTCGGCGGCAGAAAGCCGGCCCCGCGGGGTAAGGCGGGGGTCAACGAAGAAGACGAATTCGCCGACGAATAGGGACGCGTCTGATACCCGTATTTTTACTGGGTGACACCGTGCAAACGGTAGCCACTTTTATGCTGCATATGCTTCGGAGCCGGGCGCACCCGGCTGATTTCTGGGGGATAGCTTTGCAAGACGCGCCGATCATTCTCGTCATCGAAGACGATCGTGATCTTCAGATGATGGTAGAGGACTCCCTGAGGGACGGCGGCTATGAGCCGGCGATCGCGGGCTCGGGCGAGGAAGCGTTGACGCTGCTGAAGGCGTTCCGCACCAAATACTCAGCACTGGTCACCGACATCCGCCTGCTCGGCCGGCTCGACGGCTGGCGCGTGGCGCGCGGCGCCCGCGAGATCGACCCGTCATTCCCGGTGCTCTACATCACCGGCGGCGGCGGCGACGAGTGGCCGACCCGGGGCGTGCCGGACAGCGTGCTGCTGAACAAGCCGTTCTCGCCCGACGAACTGGTCGCGGCCGTGGCCAAGCTGCTCAAGAACGGCGCGCCGGCCTGAGCGACTGATCGTTCCTGCGATTTGACGATGCGCACGTTGTGCGGGCAAAACGTGCCGGCATGAATGATTTCGCACAGTCGATCACGGCGGCGGCATCGCTGATAGCCGGTCGCGATCCGGTCCTGCTTGGGATCGTCGCATTGTCGTTGCGCGTCAGCCTGCTGGCGAGCCTGCTCGCGCTTCTGATCGGCGCGCCGATCGGCGGCTGGCTTGCGATATCGAGGTTTCGCGGACGGCAGGTGGTGATCGTGCTCGCCAATGCCTGTCTCGGCCTGCCGCCGGTCGTGGTCGGCCTCGGGCTTTATCTGCTGCTGTCGCGATCCGGACCGCTGGGCTTCGCCGGGCTGCTGTTCACGCCGACGGCGATGGTGGTGGCGCAGGTCATCCTGGCGACGCCGATCGTGGTTGCGCTGGTGCATCGTCCGGTCGCGCTGCTGTGGGCGGAATATGCCGATTTGATCCGCACCGACGGCCTGTCCCGCCTGCGCAGCCTTGCGCTGGTGTTCTCGCTCGGCCGCGCCTCGCTGCTCACCGCGTTCCTCGCCGCCTTCGGCCGCGCCATCGCGGAGGTCGGCGCCATCATCATCGTGGGCGGCAATATCAGCGGCTATACGCGAACGATGACGACCGCGATTGCGCTCGAGACCAGCAAGGGCGAGCTGGCGCTCGGCCTCGGGCTCGGCGTCATCCTGCTTGCGCTGAGCGTCAGCGTCAGCACGATCGCGTTTCTGCTAGTGCGCGGCGTTGGGGAAAAATAGCTGCTCGCCGCCGACCTTGTAGCCGGCAATGGCCGACTGCCCGGCCTGCGAGACCAGCCAGTCGATGAAGGCCTCGCCGTCCGCGGCCTTCACCGTCGGGTGCTTGGCCGGATTGACCAGCATCACGCCGTACTGGTTGAACAGCCGCCGGTCGCCTTCGGTCAGCACGGCGAGCTCGCCGCGGTTCTTGAACGACAGCCAGGTGCCGCGGTCGGACAGCACATAGGCATTCGACGCGGATGCCATGTTGAGCGCCGGACCCATGCCCTGGCCGATCTCGCGATACCACTGGCCCTTCGCTGAGCCGAGATCGACGCCGGCCGCTTTCCAGAGCCGCAGCTCGGCCTCGTGCGTGCCGGAGTGGTCGCCGCGCGAGATGAAGGCCGAACTCGTCGCAGCGATCTTGCGCAGGGCATCCGCGACATCCTTTTCGCCGGCGATATGCGCCGGATCGGCCTTCGGGCCGACGATGACGAAATCGTTGTACATCACGTCATATCGCCTGGTCGCAAAGCCCTCGGCCAGGAATTTCTCTTCGGCCACGCGATCATGCACGAACACCACATCGGCATCGCCGCGCCGTCCGATGTCGAGCGCCTGTCCGGTGCCGACCGCGACCACCTTCACGGCAATGCCCGAGGTCTCCCAGAACCGCGGCAGCAGATAGCCGAACAGGCCGGACTGTTCGGTCGATGTCGTCGAGGCGACGGTGATGGACCGGGTCTGCGCGAGTGCGGGACCGGCGAACAGCAGCGCGGCGGCGATGACAAGGTGTCGAAGGAGGGATGTCATGTGAATACTGCGTACCGGAGAACGATGTCGGTCACCATGCCGCATTTCGTCCGGTGACGCAAAGCAGGAGCGATGTCGCGCGCTGCGATCGGCGGTGATAGGGTCGCCTCGAACGAAGCAATAAGAAGGGATATCAGGTCATGGCTTTGGAGAAGGTCGCGCTCGTTACCGCAGGCGGCAGCGGCATGGGAGCGGCGGCGGCGCGGCGCCTCGCGGCCGATGGTTTCCGCGTTGCGATCCTGTCGTCGTCGGGCAAGGGCGAGGCGCTGGCAAAGGAGCTCGGCGGCCTCGGCTTCACCGGCTCGAACCGTTCCAACGATGATCTGAAACGCGCCGTCGACGGCGTGGTGGAGCGTTGGGGCCGCATCGATGCGCTGGTCAACAGCGCCGGCCACGGCCCGCGCGCGGGTGTGCTCGAACTGACCGACGAGCAGTGGCACACCGGTCTCGACGTCTACCTGATGAACGTGATCCGCCCGACGCGTCTCGTCGCGCCTCGCATGCAGGCGCAGAAGTCGGGCGCGATCGTCAACATCTCCACCGCCTGGGCGTTCGAGCCGAGCGCGATGTTTCCGACCTCGGCGGTGTTCCGCGCCGGGCTCGCCGCGTTCACCAAACTGTTCACCGACAGTTACGCCGCCAGCAATGTGCGCATGAACAACGTGCTGCCGGGCTGGATCGACAGCCTCCCGGCAACCGACGAGCGCCGCGACAGCGTGCCGATGAAGCGCTACGGCAAGGCGGAGGAGATCGCCGCAACCATCAGCTTCCTCGTCTCCGACGGCGCGGGCTACATCACCGGCCAGAGCATCCGCGTCGACGGCGGCCTGATGCGGTCGATTTGAGGCAACTGCTAACCCGTCATCCTCAGGGTCTGACTCATAGTCAGACTCTGAGGAGCAAGTGAGCTCGAGCTTCACAAGCGGCTCCAAATGTTCGCCGTCGTCCCGGCGAAAGCCGGGACCCATAACCACCGACGGTTATCGTTGCGGATCGGTGAAATGACGAGTCCCGTCCACAACATCCGCCGCGGAGTATGGGTCCCGGCTTTCGCCGGGACGACATCAAAGTGTGCGGCGCCGTTCGTACCCGTTGCGTCGCCACAACTTACGTCACCAGTTGCGTCTACGCGCTGCGCGGCGCGCTCCAGGCCGCGGGCGTCACAATTGCGGCGACCTCTGATTGCGTTTGTCGTGATGACAAACTGAAGGCGCAGGGCTAGCCTTCCGTCAAATCAAAACATACCGGAGGAATGGCATGCCAGACGCAGCAGTTGCAGCACGCGCTTCAGACTCCACGCAGAGCGGAACCACGCAGCAGGTCGACGTTGCGGTGGTCGGCGCCGGCTTCGCCGGACTTTACCTGCTGCATCGGTTGCGCAAGGCGGGCTTCTCGGCGATCGCGCTCGAAGAGGGCGCCGACGTCGGCGGCACCTGGTACTGGAATCGTTATCCCGGCGCGCGCTGCGACATCCAGACCATCGACTACAGTTACACTTTCGATCCCGAGCTCGATCAGGCCTGGACCTGGTCGGAGAAATACGCGACCCAGCCGGAAATCCTGCGCTATCTCGGTTTCGTCGCCGACCGTTACGATCTGCGTCGCGACATCAGGTTCGGCACCAAGGTTACGCAGGCGACCTGGAATGATGCGACCTCGCGCTGGCAGATCTCGACCAACAACGGCGCCAACGTCTCGTGCCGCTACTACATCATGGCGACCGGCTGCCTGTCGTCGCCAAAGCCGCCGGAGATCGACGGCGTCAAGGACTTCAAGGGCGAGATCTATTTCACCGGCCGCTGGCCGCATCAGGGCGTCGATCTCAAGGGCAAGCGCGTTGCCGTGATCGGCACCGGATCGTCGGGCATTCAGTCGATTCCTTTGATCGCCGAGCAGGCCGCGCAGCTCACCGTGTTCCAGCGCACCCCGAACTTCGCGCTGCCCGCGGGCAACGGCCCAGCGCCCGAGGATCGCAAAACCTATTTCGAGAGCGACCGTGCTGCCTATCGCGACCAGGCGCGCTGGTCGATGGCCGGCGTGCCCTATCCGCAGCAGACCGTGGTGAGCTGGCAATTGAGCGACGCCGAGCGCCGCGAGCGGTTCGAGAAGGCGTGGGCGGCGGGCGACCTCGTCCACATCCTGACCCAGCTCTGGGCCGACCAGGCGGTCGATGTCGACGGCAACAGGTTGGTCGCCGACCTGATCCGCGAGAAGATCGGCGCCGTGGTCAAGGATCCGGAGACGGCGGCGGCGCTGGCCCCGCACGATCATCCGTTCGGCGCCAAGCGTCCCTGCCTCGATACCAATTACTACGCGACCTACAACCGTCCCAACGTGACGCTGGTGAATCTGCGGCAGGAGCCGATCAAGGGGATCACCACCAGCGGCATCTTCACCAACGGACGCAAGTTCGACGTCGACGTCATCGTGTTCGCCACCGGCTTCGACGCGATGACCGGGGCGATCATGGCGGTGCATCCGATCTCCGGCCGCGGCGGCAAGTCGCTGTCGGATGTCTGGGCGCACGGACCGCAGACCTATCTCGGCGTCACCGTCGCGGGCTTCCCCAATCTGTTCATGATCACCGGCCCCGGCAGCCCGTCGGTGCTGTCGAACATGGCTGTCTCGATCGAGCAGCATGTCGATTGGGTGGTGGAACGGATCGCCGCGCTGCGCGACGCCGGCTTCACCACGATGGAAGCGACCGAGACCGCGCAGGTCGGCTGGGAACGGCACATGGCCGATTGCGCGACGCTGACGCTGCACCGGCTCGCCAACACCTGGTACACGGGCGCCAACGTGCCCGGCAAGCCGCAGGGCGTGATGCCTTATACAGGCGGCGTCGGTCCGTATCGCAGCATCTGCAACGAGGTGGTCGGCCGCGGCATGCTCGGCTTCAGGCTCACGGGCCCCGGCGTTGCCGAGCAGTGCAATGACGGCGAGATCGTGCGCCTGCAGCCGGACGTGCGGCTGGTGCTGAATCTACTTGGCGAGATGAACCTGCCGCCGCTCGAGACGATGGGGGCGCAGGGCGCGCGCGACTTCCTCACCGAATTCAACAAGGGGCGTCCCTTTGGCCGCCCGGTCGGCGAGGTAGGCGGCGGCATGCTGCAGGGCGCGGACGGTCCGTTGCCGTACAAGCTCTACCGGCCGACGACGTCTGGGCCGCATCCGATCGTGGTGTATTTCCACGGCGGCGGCTGGGTGCTCGGCGACGAGATGTCGGATGATCCGTTCTGCCGCGACCTGTGCCGGCGCACCGGCATGATCGTCGTCAGCGTCGGCTATCGCCATGCGCCCGAGCATCGCTTCCCGGCCGCGGCCGAGGACGGTTTTGCGGCGACGCGCTGGATCGCGGCCCATAGCGCCGAGCTCGGCGGCAGGGCAGGGCCGCTGCTGGTCGCGGGCTGGAGCGCCGGCGGCAACCTTGCGGCCGTCACCTGCCAGCTCGCGCGCGATCGCGGCGGGCCCGAGATCGCGGGCCAGCTCCTGATCTGTCCGGTCACCGATTCCACATTCGACCGGCCGTCCTATGTCGACAACGCGACCGGCTATTTCCTGACCCGCGGGCTGATGTACTGGTTCTGGGACCTGTACTGCTCGCCGGCCGACCGCACCGACCCGCGCGTCGCGCCGCTGCGCGGCAAGCTCGAAGGCCTGCCGCCGACGTTCATCGCGACCAGCGAGTTCGATCCGTTGCGCGACGAGGGCATCGCCTATGGCGACGCGCTCGCCAAGGCCGGCGTCAAGGTCGAGCAGCTCAAGGCGCAGGGCCACTTCCACTCGTCGTTCGTGATGGTCGACGTCATCATCACCGGCGTTGCCGGCCGCGTGAAGATGGCGAAGGCGCTGCGGCGCTTCGCCGGCCTGCCCGAGGAGGTCGAGCAGGACAACGTCGCTACGCCGGAGGTCAACGCGGCGGCGAACTAGCTCGGGTTTGAATTGCAGCCGCGCTCCCTCTCCCGCTTGCGGGCACTTGCGGGGGAGGCGCGTTGCGAAAATATCGAAAACAACCCCATGCAAAGGAGCCGGCGGTGGCAGGCGTTCGACCTAGCGGCGTTCGACCTAGCCACTGTTCGACCTAGCCACTTGACACGTCGGGCAACTCACGGATATATTTCTAATATTCCGAAATCTCTCGCTCTAACCGAGCTCGAACGTCGTGACGCCGAACACGCGATCGATCCGGAGTGGCGGGATCGCGCCGGTATACATCCGCGCGGTCTCGAACACCGGCGACAGCCCGAGGCCTTGCGCCAGCGCGACGGCGTCGCGGTTGACCGCGGGGACATCGAGGAAGACCTCGCCGCTGCCCGCACTCGCGAGCAATGCCGCGACAACGGCCTCGGCGCCGGCACGGTCATCGGCAACCAGCGGACCGATCTTGCGGCCGGTCCGGCACGGGCGGATCACGCCCCAGCCGGCCAGCCTGCCGTCGCGCATCAGCGCGCGCCCGACATGTCCTGACGTGTTGATCCAGGCGCGCAGGAATGCCGGCCGCGGTGCGGGAAACACAGTGGCGTCATCGGCCTCGATCAGCGCCATCGGCAGATCGGTCAGCGCGACGGTGCCGTCGCTCGGCGCGGATGGTGCGGCGACAGTGCCGCCGCAGCGCACATTGGCGTAAGCGAGCGCGAAGCCGGACTTCTGGTAGTTCGCCTGCTGCGCCACCACGCCATCGAGCCCGATCACGCGCGGGCGCGCATGCGCGATGGCCGCATTCCAGATCTTCAGGCCATGGCCGCGGCCGCGCAGATCCGGACGCACGATGTAGAAGCCGAGGAAGGCAAATTGCGCGCCGTAATTGACGCAGGAGATCACCGCGGCCGGCTCGCCATCGAGCTGGCCGATGAAGAAGCCCTGCGGGTCCTCGGCGGCAAAGCAGGGCGCATCTGCGAGACCAGGATTCCATCCCTCCGCCGCGGCCCAGTCCACCGCGAGCGCGATCTCGTCCGGCTGCATCTGTCGGATGGTGAGGTCGTTCATGGTCGATCGCCTCGTCGTGCTGGAGTTATTGATCGTGCACATCGACGGCTGGAGAACAATACCCCCCGTGACGATCTAAAGAACGTACGTCCGTCATGTTGATGAGGCTGCCAACGAGTCCGCACAAAGCGCGGCCCGATGATAAACTCCGCGGCCGTCTCAAGCACGACGGCCACCAGCCGGGCCGCGCATGCTTCGAGGCTCGCTACGCGAGCACCTCAGCATGACGGGACGAAGAGCGCGCTGGTCCGCGATAAGACGTCGATCTCACCCGGCCTTCGGCCGGTACGCCGCGAAGAACACGCGCGTCGCGCTGTCTACGACGGTTGCGATCCGCTCCGGCGAGGGCGACGGCTTGGCCTGGAAGATGAACGCCTGGAACAGCGTCGCCTGGCACATCTGCATGAATTGCCAGGCCGCGAGCTGGTAGTCGTCGATCACGAGCTCGCCGAGCGCGGCGCGCGCCTCGAGATAGGCGGCGAAGCGGTCGACGGTGTGGGCGATGACGTGGGTGTAGAACCGGCTGCCGAGCTCGGGCATCCGCTCGGCGATCGCCATCACGGTGCGGATCGCCGAGCCGCCGCCGGGCCGGCACAACACCGCGACATAGGCGCGGCCGAATTCGGGGAGGGTGGTGTCGACGTCGCGCGCCGGATCGAAATTGAAGGCGACCTTGCCCTGCTCGAGCTTTTCCTCCTCGACGATCGCCGCGAACAGCCCGGCCTTGTCGGGGAAATAGACGTAGAGCGTGCCCTTGGAGACGCCGGCAGCGCGCGCGATCTCGCCCATGCTCGCGCCGTCAAAGCCGAGCTCCAGGAATACCTTGCGGGCGCCGTCCAGGATCTGGCGGCGTTTCGACGATTCCTCCTCGCCGACGGACTGGAGGGAGGTTCGGGGCGCTGCAACCATTGATTTAGCTTCTCGGGAAAGAACTCAACCCAAAGTAGGAAAGGGAAGAATCGAAGCTTTATAATCTAGCGGGCGGGAATGTATATTGACCGAACCGTTCGGTCAATGGTATCTTGGGAGTGACGATGCGCCGCACGGCCCTTATTCCGCCATCGCGCGCGTCAAGATTTTTGTGGGGAGCCTCGGCCATGGCCGCAGCACGGGATCAGGCTGCACGCATTGTTCGTTCCGAGCCTGAGATGGCCGAGGACGCGATCGCGCGCGATGCATCCGCCGATCTCGGCGAGCAGGGCCGTGCTGACGAAGCTAAGCGTCCCGCGGAGGCGCCGCCCGCGTCTGCGCCCGAACAGCCGGCGGCTTCGTCCACTGCGGCGCCGGCGCCGAAATCCGGCAAGCGCAAATTCGTGATGATGGGCGTGGTCGGCCTGCTCGCGCTCGCTGCCGCGAGCTATGCCGCCTATTACCTGATGGTCGGGCGCTTCTACGTCTCGACCGACGATGCCTATGTCCGCGCCAACAACTCCATGCTCGGCGCGCGCGTCGCGGGCCATATCGCGGCGATCCTGCCCGGCGACAACGCGCTGGTGCGCGCAGGCGACGTAATCTTCCGGATCGATGATGGCGACTACCGTATCGCGGCCGACGCCGCGCGCACCAGGATCGCGACCCAGCAGGCGACGATCGAGCGCATCGGCCGCGCCAGGTTGCGGCGGCGGCGAGTTCGGTCGAGCAGGCGCAGGCCCAGCTCGTGTCCGCGCAGGCCGGCCTGAAGCGCGCCGATCTCGATTTCGATCGTCAGCAGGCGCTCAGCACCAAGGGTTTTGCCTCGCGTGCCACCTTTGAAGTCTCGGAGGCCGGCCGCGATCAGGGCGCGGCCAGCGTGCGATCCGCGCAGGCGGCCTATGATGCCGCCAAGGACAATGTCGAGGTGACCAAGGCGCAGCAGGCCGAGGCCCGCGCCCAGCTCGCCGAATTGCAGACCCAGCTCGCCAAGGCCGAGCGCGATCTCGAATTCACCAACGTCCGCGCGCCGGTCGACGGCACCTTCTCCAACCGCCTGGTCAACACCGGCGACTACATCAATGTCGGTCAGCGGCTCGGCAATGTGGTGCCGCTCGACGGCGTCTACATCGACGCCAACTATAAAGAGACCCAGCTCAAGCGCATCCGCACCGGGCAGCGCGTGACGATCAAGGTCGACGCCTACGGCTTCCGCAAGTTCACCGGCCTCGTCGACAGCATTTCGCCGGCGGCAGGCTCGGTGTTCACCTTGCTGCCGCCCGACAACGCCACCGGTAACTTCACCAAGATCGTGCAGCGCCTGCCGGTCCGCATCCGCGTGCCTGCCAGCGTCGCCAGGCAGGGCCTCTTGCGCGCCGGCATGTCGGTCTACACCACCGTCGACACCCGCGAGGGCGCGGCCGATGCCGACGCCGAAACCGATCTCGACGCGCCGATGATGATCCATCCGCAGTGATGTCTTGAAGCTTCGGACAGAGTCCGAGGCTCGGAGCCGATGAGCCCATGGCTGATACGACCACTGCTTCACCCTCGATGATGACCGGCGCCTCGGAGTCCGAGCGCATCCAGCCGAAGCGGCTGGTTGCCTTCATCATCATGGTGTTCGGCATGTTCATGTCGATCCTGGACATCCAGATCGTCTCGGCCTCGCTGTCCGAGATCCAGGCCGGCCTGTCGGCATCCTCGACCGAAGTGTCGTGGGTGCAGACCGCCTATCTGATCGCCGAAGTGATCGCGATTCCGTTGTCCGGATTCCTGTCGCGTGCGCTTGGCACGCGGCTGTTGTTCGCGATCTCCGCGTTCGGCTTCACCGCCTCGAGCCTGCTGTGCGGCTTCGCCTCCTCGATCGAGCAGATGATCCTGTGGCGCGCGCTGCAGGGTTTTCTCGGCGCCGGCATGATCCCGACGGTGTTCGCCTCGGCCTACACGATCTTCCCGCGCACCAAATTCCACATCGTGGCGCCGATCATCGGCCTCGTCGCGACGCTGGCGCCGACCGTTGGACCGACCGTCGGCGGTTACATCACCGACCTGATGTCGTGGCACTGGCTGTTCTTCATCAACATCGTGCCCGGCGTCATCATCACGGCAGGCGTGCTGGCGCTGGTCGATTTCGACCAGCCGAACTTCGCGCTGCTCGAGCGCTTCGACTGGTGGGGCCTGATCTTCATGGCCGGTTTCCTCGGCTCGCTCGAATATGTGCTGGAGGAGGGTCCGCAATATGAGTGGCTGCAGGACACCTCGGTCGCGGTCTGCGCCGCGATCGGCTTCGTCTCGGCGGTCGCGTTCTTCTGGCGCGTCTTGACCGCGGAGGAGCCGATCGTCGATCTCTACGCCTTCAGTAACCGCAACTTCGCGGTCGGCTGCGTGCTGCAGTTCTGCATCGGCATCGGGCTCTATGGCCTGACTTACGTCTATCCGCGCTATCTCGCGGAGGTCCGCGGCTACAGCGCGCTGATGATCGGAGAGACCATGTTCGTCTCCGGCGTCACCATGTTCTTGATGGCGCCGGTGGTCGGGCGGCTGATGCAGAAGGTCGATCTGCGCTACATCATCGCCTTCGGCCTCGTGACCTTCGCGCTCGGCTCCTGGCAGATGACCTGGATCACCCGCGACTATGATTTCTACGAGCTGCTGCTGCCGCAGATCCTGCGCGGCATCGGCATGATGTGCGCGATGGTGCCGACCAACAACATCGCGCTCGCGACATTGCCGCAGGATCGCGTCAAGAACGCCTCCGGCCTGTTCAACCTGATGCGCAACCTCGGCGGCGCGGTGGGTCTCGCCGTCATCAACGAGGTGCTCAACGACCGCACCGATCTGCACATCTCGCGGCTGCATGACCGCGTGACCTGGGGCAACACCACCGCGGTCGAGACCCTCAACATGTTCACCCAGCGCATGCAGGGCATGGGCGATTCCGCCATCATGGCGATGAAGCAGCTCTCGCAGATCGTGCACCGCCAGGCAGCGGTGATGGGCTATGGCGATGCCTTCTTCATGCTGTCGCTGTTCTATGTCGCGCTCAGCCTTCTGGTGCTGTTCGTCAACAAGCCACCGTCGATGACCGCGAGCGGCGGCGACGCGCATTAGGTGTCATCTGTTTTTCGTAGCCCGCATGAGCGAAGCGACATGCGGGACCGATCTCAGCAGTTCATCACTAAGCGTGACGCGGCGCCGAATATCGCTTCGCTCATCCGGGCTACGAAGCTTCCAGATCTCAGGCGCTGATCTGTATTGACGCAAGCGTCTGCTAGTCTGCAGTATTCTAACATCGTAGCCCGCATGAGCGAAGCGACATGCGGGACCGATCTCAGCAGTTCATCACTGAGCGTGACGCGGCCCCGGATATCGCTTCGCTCATCCGGGCTACGAAGCTTCGAGATCCCAACCGCTGATCTGTATTGACGCAAGCATCTGCTGATCTGCAATATTCTAACATCGTAGCCCGCATGAGCGAAGCGACATGCGGGAGCGATCTCAGCAGTTCATCACTGAGCGTGACGCGGCGCCGAATATCGCTTCGCTCATCCGGGCTACGAAGCTTCGAGATCCCAGGCGCTGATCTGTATTGACGCAAGCGTCTGCTAATCTGCAATATTCTGGCATCGTAGCCCGCATGAGCGAAGCGATATGCGGGAATGCTGCGGGAGCTGGGGCATGGTCAGATACCGACGCAACTTCATCCCGGGCGGTACCTTCTTCTTTACGGTCACACTCGATGACCGGCGATCCAGCCTACTCGTGGATCATATCACGGCGTTGCGGGATGCGTTCGGTACCGCCCGTCGCGAACGTCCGTTCTCCGTCGACGCAGTGGTGGTGCTCCCCGATCACCTCCACGCGATCCTTACACTGCCGCAAGGCGATTCCGATTTTGCAGGTCGTTGGCGTCGGATCAAAGGACACTTCAGCAGCCGGTTGCTTGCTGCCTCGATAGACCTGAAGCGTCGATCGAATGGTGATCTGGCGCTTTGGCAGCGGCGGTTTTGGGAGCACACAATCCGCGATGAAGATGACTGCGCGCGGCACGTTGATTACATCCATTTCAACCCAGTCAAGCATGCCTTGGTCCAGCGTGTGTGTGACTGGCCACATTCCTCGTTTCATCGCTATGTGAGGGAGGGTGCGTTGCCATTCGACTGGGCGGGCGATGCGGGAGAAGGCGGAAGTTTTGGCGAACGTCCTGAGTGAGGAGAGTTGGTGGATCGTCATTCGTAGCCCGCATGAGCGAAGCGATATGCGGGACCGATCTCAGCAGTTCATTACTGAACGTGACGCGGCCCCGGATATCGCTTCGCTCATCCGGGCTACGGACTGCCAGCCGATTGGGTGGGTGACGCGGGAGAAGGCGGAAGTTTTGGCGAACGTCCTGAGTGAGGAGAGTTGGTGGATCGTTACTTGTAGCCCGCATGAGCGAAGCGACATGCGGGGAGCGCGCTGACCAGATTCGATGATCGCAACCGGGGCGCCCGGATATCGCTTCGCTCATCCGGGCTACGAACGTGTGCCGTTGTCGCCGGGCTGAGTGCATCGCATCGGCGCGCGGGCTGCGCCCGGTCGCGTGAATAGCTGGTGTCGCCGACACATTGACGCACTCACGCCGATGTTACCTTGCCAATCGCGCGTGATGCATTTATAAGCAGCGCTTCCTTACTCGAACCGGGGAGATGCGCATGAAGCCGTTTATTTCGCAGATCGCGCGCCCGCGTTCGACGGTGCTGGACGCCTTTACGCGTTAGCTCCCTGCGCTGATCGAGCCTGATCCCCGATCAGCAAAACGTCCCAACAATTTATCGACAATTTCCAGCGGCGCTCGCGGTCGGATTCCGCCCGCACGTCGCCTCAGATGGAGCCGGCGCGCGCTGCAAAAGCGTGGCCGGAATGTGCCATGACCTCTCTGACGACCAAGCGGCCGGCCGCAATCCGGATCGTGCTCCCCTTTGTCTTCCGCCATTGGCTGGAACAGCCGCTGCGTGCCTCCGCGGTGACGGCGGGATTCCTCGGCGCAACCGCGGCCGACCTGTTCATGCCGGTGTTTTCCGGCCATCTGGTCGACGCGCTGACCGCGGGCGCGACCGATGCGGCCGCGCGCCATGCGGCGATGCTGGCGTTCGGCGCCATCGTCGGCCTCGGCGCGCTGTCGCTGGTGCTGCGGTTGGTCGGCATCCAGACCATCGTGCCGTTCACGCTGAAGACGATGTCCGATGTCGGGCAGCAGGCCTTCATGCGGGTGCAGCGCTTCTCGACCGACTGGCACGCCAATTCGTTCGCCGGCTCCACCGTGCGCAAGATCACGCGCGGCATGTGGGCGCTCGATTTGCTGAACGACACCATCCTGATGGCGCTGCTGCCGTCGGTCGTGGTGCTGGTCGGCTCGATGATCCTGCTCGGCGTGCATTGGCCGCAGCTCGGCGCGGTGATCGCGGTCGGCTCGGTGATCTATGTCGCGATGACCATGATGTTCCAGGTGCGCTACGTGGCGCCTGCCGCGCGCGTTTCCAATGCGTGGGACACCAAGGTCGGCGGCACGCTGGCCGACGCCTTGACCTGCAACGCGGTGGTGAAGTCGTTCGGCGCGGAGACGCGCGAGGACATGCGGCTCGACGGCGTCATCAGCCGCTGGCGCCGGCGGGTGCGGCGGACCTGGTTCCGCTACAACCACACCTCGACGGCGCAGCTCGTGGTGCTGCTGTGCTTCCGCGCCTCGGTGATCGGCGGTGCGATCCTGCTGTGGGCGCAAGGCCGCGCCACGCCGGGCGACGTCACCTATGTGCTGACCAGCTACTACATCATCCACGCCTATCTGCGCGATGTCGGCATGCACATCAACAACCTGCAGCGTTCGGTGAACGACATGGAGGAACTGGTGCAGATCCATGGCGAGCCGCTCGGCATTGTCGATGCGGATGATGCTGGGACGATCGACATCCAGGGCGGCCGCATCGTGTTCGACGACGTCACGTTTCACTATGGCGGCCATCGCCGGCCGCTCTATGACGCCCTGTCGGTCGACATCGACGCCGGCGAGCGGGTCGGCCTGGTCGGCCGCTCCGGCTCCGGCAAGACGACCTTCGTCAAGCTGGTGCAGCGGCTCTATGACGTCTCCGCTGGCCGGATCCTGATCGACGGTCAGGACATCGCCAAGGCGACGCAGCAATCGCTGCGCAGCCAGATCGCGATCGTGCAGCAGGAGCCGATCCTGTTCCACCGCACGCTGGCGGAGAACATCGCCTATGGCCGGCCGGGCGCCGGCATGGAGGCGATCGAGCAGGCGGCGCGGCTTGCCAATGCGCACGACTTCATCATGCGGCTGCCGAAGGGTTACGGCACGCTGGTGGGCGAGCGCGGCGTCAAGCTGTCGGGCGGCGAGCGGCAGCGCGTGGCGCTGGCACGCGCCTTCCTGGCCGATGCGCCGATCCTGATCCTGGACGAGGCGACCTCGAGCCTTGATTCGGAATCCGAGGCGCTGATCCAGCAGGCGATGGAACGGCTGATGAAGGGCCGCACCTCGATCGTGATCGCGCACCGGCTGTCGACCGTGCGCAGCATGGATCGCATCCTGGTGTTCGACCGCGGCGAGATCGTCGAGCAGGGCACCCATGAGGTGCTGGCCGCGCGTCCCGGCGGCATCTATCGCGGCCTGTTCGAGCGCCAGGCGACCGAGTTCGGCCAGGCCGCGGCTGAGTGAGATGGCGCATGGCTGGAGCGCCGGTTCTGATTGGATCAGAACCGGCGCTCCCGTATCGCCCGCGCTATTTCGGCGCCAGCCCGTTCCACACCAGCGCGACGCCGGACAGGAACAGCAGCAGCAGCACGACGTCGGAGAAATTGCGGTCGCTGAGCGCGTGATAGAGCCGCGCGCCGAGCCAGGCGCCGAGCAGCGTCCCCGGAAACGCGCACGCCACCAGCCAGATGAGCTCGGGCTTCACCAGGCCGCTTGCGATCTGCACGCAAAGCGCGGCCGCCAGGATCGTGAAGTTGAAGATCTGGAACACGCCGCGGCGCTGCTGCTTGCCCCAGCCGCGCACGCTGGCCCACAGGATCGGCAGCGGGCCGGACAGTCCGGCGAGGCCGCCGAGGATTCCGCCGGCAAAGCCGATTGCGCCGTCGGCCCATTTGCCGCCGAAGGCGATCGACATCGGCTTGCGCTGCAGGAACAACGCGGTCGGAAACACCAGCAGGAAGACGCCGATCGTCAGCTTGAAGACCTCGGGGTCGGCCCGCGCGATCAGCAGGATGCCGATCGGCACGCCGGCGAGGCCTGCGATGACGAACGGCCAGACCAGACGGAAATCGATGCTCTTCCAGATCGACGGCAAGGTCGAGAGCTGCGCGATGACCGAGCAGACCAGCACCAGCGGCACCGCGAGCGTCGGCGGCAGCACATAGAGCCAGATGCCGAGCGCCATCAGCGCGGTGCCGAAGCCGGCAAGGCCGGAGACGAAACCGCCGGCAAGCGCGCCGAAGAACAGGATCGCATAGCTTGCCGGGGTCATCGAGGCCTTTCAATCGTCATTCCGGGGCGATGCGCAGCATCGAACCCGGAATCTCGAGATTCCGGGTCTGGTCCTGCGGACCATCCCGGAATGACAAAGGGAGGGGAGCGACTGCACGTTTACACAACGTGCATCGTGGGTACACTTCAAAATCGCCGCTCATCAACGATAATCGGAATGGAAGCATCCCCAATGACTGCGAGCATGCCTGCGAACTCACAAAAAACCTTTCTGGTCTGTCACGGCGCCTGGTCGGCAGGCTGGGCATGGAAGAAGATGCATCCCCTGATGCAGGCCGCCGGGCATCGGCTGGTCACGCCGAGCTACACCGGGCTTGGCGAGCGCGCGCACCTTGCGCATCAAGGACTCGACCTCGAGGCGCATATCCAGGATGTGCTCAGCGTCATCAGTTACGAGGACCTGCACGACATCGTGCTGATCGGGCACTCCTATGGCGGCATGGTCGCGACCGGCGTCGCCGACCGGGTGCGCGAGCGCATCGCGCAGATGATCTATATCGACGCCTTCGTGCCGCGCGACGGCCAGTCGCTGTTCGATCTCAACGAATCGGCGATCGAGACCATGCGTGAGTTCGCGAGCGACGGCGACGGCTGGCGTATTCCGCCGATGCCGGTGCCGCCGGACACGTCGCCCGCTGACGTCGCATGGCTGAGCGCGCGGCGCGTCGACATGCCGATCAAATGCTTCGAGCAGAAATTGCGGTTGAAGCACGGCGAGACCAGCCTGCCGCGCAGCTACATCTACGCCACCCGCGCCACGCAGGCCGACACGTTCGGCCAGTTCGCCCGGCGCATCAGGAACGAAGCCGGCTGGCGCTATTTCGAGATCGACGCCAGCCACTCGCCGAACGTCACCGCGCCGGAGGTGCTGATGGCGATGCTCATGGAAATTGCCGCCTAGTCGGGGCGATGCCAAAGATCGCACCCGGCATCCCGAGCTTCGCGGCGCATTGCTCTCGAAAACGCCGCGGCGCCGTGGACAGAAGGTGCGGGCTCTTCGCCATGTGGCGCGGCCCGCACGCATGCCCTGCGATCAGTCGGCGCTGGCCTTTTCCTGCATCGCCGCCTGCAGTTTCTTGATGTCCGCGGGCGTGAGTTGCGGCCGGTCGACCTTGATGGTGAGTTTGTTGAGCTTGGCCGTCAACGGGAATGGAGGCTTGTAGTCTGCATCGTTCACGCCCGTGAGCGTGTCGGAGCCGATGTCGAAGCTCTCGTCCCACTGGAGGATCATCGGCAGCGTCTTCTCCATCTTCTGGCTGGCAACCGCCTTGCCGTCGACCTTCAGCGTGCCGGTGCCGGGCTGAGCGAGGCCGCTGAAATCGTTGTACGCGAGCGTGCCGGCACCAATGCCGTCGTATTTGAAATCGAACTCAACCGTGTGTTGGCCCGGCGACAGCGCATCAGGGCCCTCCCACCTGATGCGTTCGAGATCGACCATGTTCCAGAGGAAGACCGGTTTGCCCTGCAGCAGGTAGAAGCCATAGCCGGCGAAGCGGCCACCCGAAGTCAAGATCATGCCTTCGGCACCGCCCTGCGGCACATCAATGTCCGCGGTGATCGTGTACGAGGTATTGAGCAGCGCCGGCGAATCCCCCTGCGGCAATCCCGTCATCGGCCGCGTGTACACGAATTCCTTGCGGCCGGCGGTGATGTTCGGGCGCGGCGCCACGATGCGGGCCGCGACTGAAGCATCGAGCGGGAAAACTTGATACTTCCTGGCTTCGGAAACGAACTTCTGCCGCATCGCCTTGACCTTCTGAGGGTTCTGCGCCGCGATGTCGTCGGTCTGGCTGAAGTCGTTGTTCAGGTTGTAGAGCTGGAAGACCTGATTGTTGAGCGGGTCCGGGTTCGCCGGGCCGAACGTCTGCCACGGCGCGCGGTTGACTTTGGTGGAGAGCATCCAGCCCTCGTCATAGAGAGCCCATTGGCCGAACATCTCGAAGTACTGGGTCTTGTGACGCGAGGAGGTCTTCGCGTTCGCCGCGTCGAAGGTGTAGGCGAAGCTCGTGCCTTCGATCGGCGCCTGCTTGATGCCGTCGACGACTTCGGGCGCGCGGATGCCCGCCGCTTCGAGGATCGTGGGGACGACGTCGATCACATGCACGAACTGCTCGCGCAAGGCTCCCTTGTCCTTGATGCGTGCCGGCCACGACACCACCATGTTCTGGTTGATGCCGCCGAGCCTGGAAGCGTTCTGCTTGAACCAGTCGAACGGGGTATCAAATGCCCATGACCAGCCGGCCGACATGTGGTTGTAGGTCTGTTCGGTGCCCCAGACGTCGTAGAACTTCATCTGCACGTCTGCCGGCAACTCGTTCAGGCCGTTGAAGAACGCAACCTCGTTTGGCGTGCCGAGCGGTCCACCTTCGGCGCTGGTGCCGTTGTCGCCGTTGATGTAGATGACAAGCGTGTTGTCGAGCCGGCCGAGGTCCTGGAATTGCTGGATCACGCGGCCAATCTCGTGGTCGCTGTAGGCGGCGTAGGCGGCAAAGACCTCGACCTGGCGGATGAAGAGCTTTTTCTCCACGGGGCTCAACTGGTCCCACGGCTTCAGCATTTCCTTGGGCCATGGTGCGAGCCTGGTGTTCCCGGGAACGACGCCGAGACGCTTCTGGTTCTCGAGGATGCGCTCGCGCAGCTTCTCGTAGCCATCGTCGAACAGATGCATCGCGCTGATTTTGTCGACCCACTCCTTGGTGGGGTGATGCGGCGCGTGGGTGGCGCCGGGCGCGTATTTGATGAAGAGCGGCTTCGACGGGTCGGTCTGGTGCATCCGCGTCATCCAATCGATGGCGTCGTCGGCCATCGCGGTGACCAGGTTCCAGGTGCCGGGCGGCTTGCCCTGGAACGGATAAATCTGCGTCGTGTTGCGGAAGAGGTTGGGCTCCCACTGGTTGGCGTCGCCGCCGACGAAGCCATAGAAATACTCGAAGCCCATACCGACCGGCCATTGGTCGAACGGCCCGACCTGGCTCGCGGCAAAGGCTGGCGTGTTGTGCTCCTTGCCGAACCACGAAGTGCCGTAGCCGTTGTCGAGCAGGATCCGACCGATTGTGGCTTTATCCTTGCCGATAATGCTGTTGTAGCCCGGGAAGCCGGTCGACTGCTCGGAGACCACGCCGAAGCCAGCCGAATGGTGATTGCGCCCGGTGATCAGCGCGGCGCGGGTCGGTGAGCAAAGCGCGGTGGAGAAGACGCGGTTGTAGCGCAGGCCGTCATTGGCGATGCGGTCCATCGCCGGCGTCGGGATGACGCCGCCAAAGGTGCTCGGCACGCCGAAGCCGGCGTCGTCCGTGATGATCAGGAGCACGTTCGGTGCGTCCTTGGGCGGGACGATACGCGACGGCCACCACGGCTTCGACTGCAGGGCGCCGTCCTTGATAATGCCGCCGAACTTGGGATCGGGTGGCGGAAGCTGCCTTCCGTCGATTGCTGTCGTGGCGCTGGGCGAGCCCGGTGCACCGGTGCCTTGCTGGGCTAGCGCCGACGTGGAGATGAGCAATCCAAGCGTAAGAGCTGACACAGCTTTGGGGCAATGCATGGCGACGCTCCCAAAATAAAAAATATGGGCAGCGTCACCTGTGATGGCGGTCGCAACATTGATGTACATCAAGCCGGAAAGCGCGGGCGAGGATTGGAGCGATCCCGACCAGGTCAGCGGCATTGACCAATGCCGCTGACACGCCCGCGCTGTCCACTTCGGCATACGGCAGGCCGCGCGCAACCGCGACGGCTGACGTATGCCGCGGGATGCCGATGCCGCGCCGGAATCAATCAGCCGCTTGTTTGCCCGGGATCATGCACCGCGCGCGTCGCGGACGGCTTGAGCGACCTTCGTCGCCTGCGATACGCGTCCGATCTTTGCGCCTGCAATGATCTTTCGTCGGCGTTCGCTTGGCTTCGACGCCATGCCTTCGCCCGCGGGGGCTCCAGCCGGGGGACGCGTCGTGAAGTTCGCGGCCCGGTACAGCGCGAGGGCCTTTCGCGCAGCTTCGACATGTGCGGTCCGGGCTGCCAAATTGTGCTGACGCCTCAGCTCCGTGTTGACCCGTTTCAGCGCTGCCGCGAAGACCTGTTTTCGCTCTGAAGCATGCTTGGCGGTTCCTGGAAAGCTCGTGCCGCGAGCCTCGGCCTTTCCGCGGCTCTCTCGCTGCTTCTGTCGGCCGACCGTTCGCTCCTTGTCGCGCATCTTGCGCAAGCGGGGTCGCATGGCCTCGAGCTCGCTCACCTCGACGCCGTAGATGGCGGGATGATGCGTCAGGCGGATTGCTTCATATTCTTCATGGCTGAGGATGCTGCGTTCGAACTTGCAGGCGACCGACATTCCTATTCCTCCTTTTGATCTTCTTGAATCTCGGGGCAGAAGGACACGTCCAGCTGTAGCGGATCATAGCTGCAATGCCGCCGGATGGCCAATCTGCCACTATCCAAACTCGGCCAGCGCTTCGATCGCAGTGATCGATTGTCTTGCTGTGGCGTCAAAGCACAGTGGCTCCTACTTTGGGCTCCTACTGTTCTGCTTCGTCGTCCTTGAGACGAATCCCCTCAGTCCGCAGAGCCGCAAACAGAGCCGCGATATCTTCGGGCTCCATATTGTTGGGGCACATCCCGTTCAGTTGCTCGGTCGTGATCGTGCCGGTACTCCTGGCGATGTCTCTTGCCTTCGCCATGATCTTCTGAAGGTCCATCTGCGATCCTCCGCGAGGGGCACACTCTACGCCCGCGACCCCATGCATGTCGCCTTTTAAGAAACGTGGGCCTGTGGCGGCACTGAAGCGATCGGTTCGCTTCGCTTCGAGTTGAGATAATATCGTTCGAAGTTCGCCGTCGGAATTGCGCAGCGACCGCAACTTTGTCTCGCATGTTCGGCTAAACTGCGACATAATCAGTATCTCGCGTGCTGGTGAGCATGGATTCATGAACCGCAGCCCCGTGCTCGTAGACCTGGCGCTTCAAGGCGGGGGATCGCACGGTGCGTTCACGTGGGGTGTCCTGGATCGGCTTCTCGAAGAACCATGGTTTCAGATTGCGGGCATATCCGGGACATCGGCCGGAGCGATGAATGCAGCCGTGCTGGCGGATGGTTGGACCGCGGGCGGCGCTGCCGGCGCGCGCGAAGCGCTTGAAAAATATTGGCGAAGCGTCTCGCGCGCCGCCGCATTCAGTCCGTTGCAACGCTCGCCGCTCGACCGCCTGATGGGACGCTGGTCGCTTGACAGCTCCCCGGCCTATCTCTTCACCGATTTGATGTCGCGGATGCTTTCACCCTATGACCTCAATCCGCTTGGCTTCAATCCGCTACGCGACATATTGAACGACAGTATCGATTTCGAGCGTCTTGCACGCGCGCCGATCAAGCTCTTCATCACCGCCACGCGCGTGCGTACGGGCCGCGGACGGATTTTTCGCAACGCGGAGATTACCGCGGATGTCCTGCTTGCGTCGGCTTGCCTGCCAACGATGTTTCGCGCGATCGAGATCGATGGCGAGCCCTATTGGGACGGCGGCTACGCGGGTAATCCCACGATTACGCCGCTCGTTCGCGAGACCGACGCGCGCGACACCGTCGTCGTCCAGATCAACCCGACCGAGCGTCCGGAGCAGCCGCGCACGGCCGCTGACATTCTCAACCGGCTTAACGAGATCTCGTTCAACTCGCCGCTGGCAAAGGAGCTGCGGATGATCGCGTTGCTTCGCCAGGTCGCCGACCCCGGTACTGGGGAAGGCGCCCGCTGGGCGCAGATGAAGACGCACCGGATCAAGAGCGACATGCTCGCGACGTTCGGTTCGTCATCCAAGCTTAATGCCGAATGGGCGTTCGTGGCCAAGCTGCACGAGGAAGGGCGGCGAGCCGCCGGCGAATTCCTCGAGGCGCATGGCGCCGATCTCGGTGAGCGTTCGACCGCAGATCTCGATATTCTGCTGGCGGAGTGCTGAGACGATGGGTCTTCTCGGCATTCTCGTCGGGCTTGGACTGCTGGTCTGTCTTGCTTTCCGCGGTTGGAGCGTGCTGCTGCTCGCACCGCTCTGTGCGCTGGTGGCCGCAGCTTTCGGTGGCGAGCCGCTGCTTGCCAACTGGACGCAGACCTTCATGGGTAGTGCGTCGGAGTTTCTCGCGCAGTTCTTCCCTATTTTTCTGCTTGGCGCCGTGTTCGGAAAGCTCATGGATGACAGCGGCGCGGTCGCTGCGGTCGCGGGCTTCATCTCCCGGTGCCTGGGCGAACGCCGGATCATCCTCGCGGTCGTGCTCGCAGGCGCACTGGTTACCTACGGCGGCGTCAGCCTGTTCGTCGCCTTCTTTGTCATCGTTCCGATGGCGCAGTCGCTGTTTCGCACGGCGGGGATTCCACGTCGTCTGGTACCGGCGGCGGTCATTCTCGGGACTTCGACCTTCACCATGTCGGCGCTGCCGGGCACGCCGTCGATACAGAATGCGATACCGATGCCTTTCTTCGGCACGACCCCCTTTGCCGCACCGGGCCTCGGCGTTGTCGCCTCGATCATCATGCTGGGCGTCGGGCTGTGGTGGCTTCTTCGCGCGGAGAAGGCAGCGCATCGCGCAAAAGAGGGATATGGCGACGAGCCGCCGGTGCCGGCGGATGCAGCCGACGATGAGCTGTTGCGCGAGCGGGCTACGACGGCGCGGGAATTCGACCCGGCGGAGCTCCGCCACGGATATCACAGCGATGCCGCCGTCCCGATTTTCAACGCCTTGCTTCCCCTGATCGTCGTCGTCGCCGTCAATCTGGTGATGTCGCTGGTTGTGCTGCCTCGGCTTGATTTCTCGTTCCTGGCCGAACAGCGGTGGGGAAATACATCGCTGGCTGCCGTGGCCGGCGTCTGGTCGGTGGTCGTGGCGTTGGCGGGAGCGATCGTGACGGTCATCCTCTGCAACTGGACGCGGCTGCCCGCATTGCGACGAACCATGGATGCCGGTGCCAACGCGTCGGTCCTGCCGGCGCTGAGCGTCGCAAGCCTTGTCGGATTCGGCGCCGTTATCGCCTCGCTTCCCGCTTTCGGCGTGGTGCGGGACTGGGTGTTGCGAATTGAAGGCGGTCCATTGGTGTCGCTCGCGGTCGCGACGAACATCCTTGCCGCGCTGACGGGGTCGGCTTCCGGCGGCTTGACGATCGCGCTCGATGCGCTGGGACGGACCTATATGGATCTTGCCGCGGAGGCGGGTATTGACCCCGGCCTGTTGCATCGCGTCGCGGTGATCGGTTCGGGAACGCTGGACATTCTACCTCACAACGGCGCTGTCGTTAGCCTGCTTGCGATCTGTGGGCTCAAGCATCGCGATAGCTATCTCGACATTGTCATGGTCGGCATTGTGAGTTCTGTCATTGCTCTCGCAGCGGTGATTGCGATCGGCACCGCATTCGGGTCGTTCTGACGCAAGACGATGGGTTGGCTCTACTTCCCGCCGGCGCGCGTAGCTGGAACGATGCTGATCTGAAAATGGCGAGGGGCCCGGCGTGTCGCGCCGAGCCCCTCATGGTCCATCTTCAAGACGCGTTTTCTTCACGCGAACCGGAAATCCACTTCGCTCGAAAACGCTTTAGAATATCAGCCGGCCTGTAAGCCGGGTTCTGTAGGGCACCATTCTTGCGAATGATGCGCGACGGCCATTCCTCTGGGACAAGGTTCGCACCTTGCCTCGGGCAACCTACCCGGACAGCGGGCCTGACATCGCCCTGCGGTGTTATCGCGCGTGCGCGAACTAACCGCGTTGCCGTCCCTATTCGGTTTTGCTCCCGGTGTGGTTTGCCATGCCGTCTCCGTTGCCGGAAACGCGGTGCGCTCTTACCGCACCTTTTCACCCTTACTTCCTCCGAAGAGGGAGCGGTTCGTTCTCTGTGGCACTTTCCCTGGGGTCGCCCCCGCCGGATGTTATCCGGCACCGCATGTCGATGGAGCCCGGACTTTCCTCCCCCGCGGCCTTTCGGCGCTTGCGGGAGCGGCCGTCCGGCCGACTGACGGGTTACGCATGCGGGCTTTGGCCGCCCGCGTCAAGCGATTGCGATGGTTAACCTTGGCCTGGCGCGCGGCTGGCTCTCGATTTTGACATTCGCAGAGGAGAGGCCTTTGATATCGATTTGATCGATCCAAAGGTCGAGGCGCCATGGATACCGAACTGGCCCGGACGTTCCTGACGGTGGTGAGCGCCGGCAACTTCATCACCGCGGCGGAGCGGCTGCATGTCAGCCAGTCGACCGTTAGCACCCGCATCCACACGCTCGAGCAGCAGCTCGGCTGCGTGCTGTTCGTGCGCAACAAGGCCGGCACCACGTTGACGCCGGCCGGCCGCCAGTTTCAGCGCCACGCCTCGGTGCTGGTCCGCACCGTCGAGCAGGCGCGCCATGATGTCGGAATCCCCAAGGGATTTTCCGCGACGCTGGTGGTCGGCGGCCGCATCGGACTTTGGGAAGAGTATCTGCTGCGCTGGCTGCCGCTGATGACGCGGGCGCATCCCGACATCTCGATCCGCGCCGAGAGCGCGCTCGAGCCCGAGCTGATGCAGGGGCTGGTCGAGGGACGCATCGACATCGGCGTGATGTACACGCCGCAGAGCCGCCCCGGCCTCAAGGTCGAGCAGCTGTTCGAGGAGCAGCTCATCCTGGTGTCGACCGATCCGAAAAGCGCACCGGAGCCGGGACCGGGCTATGTCTATGTCGATTGGGGCCCCGAATTCTACGCGCGTCACGCCACGCTGTTTCCGAATTTCGCCGGCCCCGCGCTGACGGTGAATATCGGCTGGCTCGGATTGCAGCATCTTTTGGAGAATGGCGGCTCTGGCTTCTTCGCGCGTCGTATCGTGGAGCCGCTCCTGAAGGCGCGGCGGCTGCACGCCGTCGCCGGCGCACCTGGCTTTGCGATGCCCGCCTATGTCGCCTATCCGGCTGACAGCCAGGACGATCATCTGGCGCGCGCGGTCGAGACCATGCATCGGCTTGCCGCGTCGCAGGTTAATGCGAGCGCGGACCTGCCGCGGGCCAGGCCTGCCGCGCGGCGGCGGCGCTGACCGCGATTTCTATCGGCATCTCCGATCGATTCCATCGGCTTTCTTCGCTTGTCAGCGCAAACGTCCACGTTCACAGCAGGATCGGGATCAGCAGGAGGTCAAACGATGGATATTGCGGCAGAAGTGGGAGACGCGTTGCTCAAGGGAGCCTCCGACGCGATCGTTGCGACCGATGTCGAAGGCCGTATCACCTTGTGGAATCCCGGCGCGGTCAGGATGTTCGGCTTCAGCGCCGAGGAGGCGATCGGACAATCGCTCGATTTGATCATTCCGGAGAATCTGCGCGCGCGTCACTGGGCCGGCTTCCGGCACACGATGGCGACCGGGACGAGCCGCTACGGTCAGGGCGATCTGCTGTCGGTGCCGGCGCTGACCAGGCACGGGACGCGCATCTCCGTCGAATTCACCATCGAGATGCTGCACGATGCGGCGCACAAGGTCGCCGGCACCGTCGCGGTGATGCGCGACGTGACCAAGCGTTTCGAGGAGCTCAAGGAGTTGCGGCGCCGCGCCGCGCAGCAGGCCGCGACATCGTCGTAAAGGCCGGGAAGCCATGCCGTCATTGCGAGGAGCTCGCGACAAAATTGCGAAGCAATTTTGCGCTGAAGCGACGAAGCAATCCATCGCTCCGCACATGCGACAGATGGATAGCTTCGCTTCGCTCGCAGTGACGCGGATAAGGCTACAAGCAAATGCCAGGTTCTCGGTCATCCCCTCCGGAGCCGATCACGGCCGCTGGAGCTACTTTCCCGATCGCAGGCGGGTCTCCGCCAGCGCGGTCACAAGGCCGATGACCAGCATCGAGGCCACGATGTCGGCTTCCGCACCGAAACCAAATGCGATCACCGTCGCTGCGGCGACCGCCGCAAGGATCGCGATGGTCAGCCCTTCGTCGGCGATCAGCTGACGCAACGCCTTCAGGCGCGTGATGCCCCGTTGCATTGCCTGCTCACACGCCGAGCGGATTGCCGCCCGCGGCGATGTTCGAGGCGACCTGACTGGCGTGGTGGCGCGGTTTCGCCACGATCCGGCTGCGCAGGATTCGGTACAGCATCGACAGCAGGAGCCGGGAAAGGCGTGTGGCTGTCTGCGGCAGTGGTGTCATGGCGAAGTCCTCCGGGCATGCGAAGGCTACGCGCTGCCATGAATTTAACAAACGAATAATATTGGCGATTACTATCGGATTATCCGATATAAGCTGGTTCTGCGGCCCGCCGGGCCGGTGAGACATTCACGCCTGGCGGCCAAAATAATTTATCCTGACGATGTCGTCCTGCGTGTCGCCCGTTCGACTGGGTGTCGGCGATCCAGCCGATCAAGAGGAGTTCTCAAGATGCAATATCTGTTGCTGATCTACCGGAGCGACGCGGAATATGGCCGCATGAATGCCGACGACCGCAAGGCCCTGTCGGCGGAATATGGCGTCTACACCCAGTCCATCATCCAGAGCGGACACTTCAAGGCGGGTGACGGGCTGCAGCCGGTGTCGACCGCGACCACCGTTCGGGTGCGCGACGGCAAGACGCTGACAACCGACGGGCCGTTTGCGGAAACCCGCGAACAACTCGGCGGCTATTATCTGGTCGATGCCAAGGATCTCGACACGGCGCTCGGCCTCGCGGCGCGGATTCCCGGCGCCAAGACCGGCTCGATCGAAGTCAGGCCGGTGATGATCTACGACAAGTGATGGTTTCGTCGTTCCGGGGCGCGCGAAGCGCGAACCCGGAACCTCGAGATTCCGGGTTCGATGCTTCGCATCGCCCCGGAATGACGGTGAGACCATGACCCCCAGCCAGATCGAAAAAGTGTTTCGCGACGAGGCGGGCCGGGCGCTCGCAACGCTGATCCGTCTCGTCGGCGATTTCGACCTGGCCGAAGATGCGCTTCAGGATGCTTTTGCCGTGGCGCTGCAGCGCTGGCCGATCGGCGAATTCCCCTCCAATCCGCGTGCCTGGCTGGTCAATGTCGGCCGCAACAAGGCGATCGACCGCGTTCGCCGCGCGGCGACGTTTCGCGGCAAGCAGCAGGAACTGACGCATCAGATCCTGCTCGATGCAGAGTCCTCGCCCGAGCCGGCCGATGCAACGCTCGACGACGACATGCTGCGGCTGATCTTCACCTGCTGCCATCCGTCGTTTGCGGCGGAGGTCCAGGTCGCGCTGACCTTGCGCACGGTGTGCGGGCTGACGACGGTCGAGGTCGCGCGCGCCTTCCTGGTGAGCGAGGACGCCATGGCGCAGCGCCTCTCGCGCGCCAAGCAAAAGATAAAACTCGCCGGCATTCCCTATGAGGTGCCGGAGCGTGAGGCGCTGGAGCCGCGCCTCACCGGCGTGCTCGCGGTGATCTACCTCGTCTTCACCGAAGGTTATGCGGCGACCGCCGGCGAGGATCTGATGCGGCCCGATCTTGCCCGCGAGGCGATCCGGCTGGCGCGGCTGATCGATGCGCTGATACCGGCGCGCGGCGAGATCAAGGGGCTGTTGGCGCTGATGCTGCTGCATGATGCGCGCCGCGCCGGCCGCCAGACCGCCGGCGGCGATATCGTGCTGCTCGAGGAGCAGGACCGTTCGCTGTGGGATTTCCAGCAGATCGCCGAAGGCCTCGAACTGGTCGAGGAGGCGCTGCGGATGCCGGGCCGGCCGCAGTCCTACGCCGTGCAGGCGGCGATCGCCGCGCTGCACGCGCGGGCGCCGAGTTACAAGGACACCGACTGGCCGCAGATCGCCGGTCTTTACGAGGTGCTGCTGCGCATCAGCCCGTCGCCGGTGATCGAGCTCAATCACGCCGCCGCGGTGTCGATGGTCGATGGTCCGGCGCGCGCGCTCGACCTGATCGACGCGCTGGACGCGCGCGGCACTTTGAAGGGATATGACCAGTTGCCCGCGGTGCGCGCCGACCTGCTGCGCCGCCTCGGCCGCAAGGATGAAGCGCGGCAGGCCTATCTCGCCGCAACGGCAGCCACGCAACTCGAACCGCTGCGCCGGCTCTATGCGCGGCGCATCGCCGAGATGGGGTGACGCACCCCATCTCTTGCGTGGCCAGTGACGGCGCGCCATTTATCCACGATGGTCAGCGCGCCGTGAGGCGTTGAGCGTGCTCAGTACCCTGTCTTTGCCTTGGCGCCGGTGCTCGATTGCCCGGTCGTCGTCCCCTTCGACATGCCGGTCGTGGTGCCGGGTGCCATCTTCTTCTGCGCGTGATGGACCTTCTGGGTCTTGTGATGGGTCGACGACATGGTCTTGCTTTGGGTCGACATAGCGCCAGCGGCTGCCGGAGCGACAATGAGGCCGACGGCGGCGGCTCCTGCGATCAGTGCTTTGAACATGGACGAATCTCCACTCGGACCGCCCCACCTACAAAGACCGCTCATGCCGAAAAGTTCCAACGTGCACGCACACTTGGCCGGTAAATGCACCGCTTCTTGCAACGACGGACGGAGGCGAGCCTAGTGTCCCGAATCCGAAGTTCGCATCATTTGCCGCACCTTCGGAGCGAACTTCGGATTCGATAAGGACACTAGCAAACTTATGATTCTAGTGTGCTTTATGAATGCGAAGTTCGTGAAAGTGGCTGCCGCGAAATCGCACGAACTTCGCATTCAGCACACTAGCTCGACGCGACCACCGTCGCCGCATCCGGCGGCAGGCTCTCGAGCAGCGCGTGCAGTGTGGCCATGGTGGAACGGTCGGCGATCCCGTCGATGCGCTCCGGGCGGAAGTGGCGCTGGAAGGCGGTGACGACCTCCATGGTCGGGCCGTCGAACTTGCCGTTGTTCGGGATGTTGTAGCCGTAGCGCCGGAACGCGGCCTGCATGTTGGAGACGCTGTCGCTGATCGCACCGAGCTGCAGCGCGTCGCCGCGCACGATCGGCGCCGGCTGCACCCAGTGCCCGACGCCGGAATTGGCCAGCGAGTGCCACGGGAATTTCTCGCCGGGATCCTTCTTGCGTCCCGGCGCGACGTCGGAATGGCCGAGCACGCGATGCGGGACCACCTTGCGGCGAAGCATGATGCCGCGGCACAGCGCGATGACAGCCGCGATCTGGCGCAGCGGAAAATCCGGATAGCCCCAATCGTGGCCGCGATTGACGATCTCGACGCCGATCGAGCAGGAGTTGATGTCGTCATCGCCGGCCCACGCCGACACGCCGGCGTGCCAGGCGCGCTTGCTCTCCGGCACGCACTGCACGATGCGGCCGTCCTCGAGCACGATGTAGTGCGCCGAGACCTCGGTGCCGGCCGTGCAGAGCTGGGTGATCGCACCCTCGACGTCGGGCATGCCGGTGTAGTGCAGCACGATCATATCGGGTTGCCGGCCATTGGCGCGATCGCCGAAGTTCGCCGACGGGATCACGTCGGAGGCGATCGAGGAATCCGGCGTGAACGTCTTCGCGTCCGCCACCCCCTTTGGAACAGGGAGGGCGCGCTGACGCTTCGAATCAGCGTTGCCGGACGAAGACGAACTTGAAGCCATACGAATCACTCAAACCCGAACCAGGAGAAAGCATTTTGACACATGGATAAACAAATAGGCGTTTACTATTCCTTTACCGTGCGGGCCGCGCAATCGACCCCTGCCGGTTCCACGATCCGCACGATGCGCTGCGCCATTGTGCCCGGAGTGGGTCGCGAGGGTATCACTCGAATGCGGATCAAAGCCGCGCGATTCCGCTAACCGATCATCAACGTTTTCTTAACGTTAAGTGCCGTTACTGAGAGGTGAAGTGCCGAACCGGTTTCGGGGGACGGCCCAAGGACGCTGAGCCCCGCTGTTTGCGCGAAATCCCATGGAAACCCTCCCAATTCCGGTCGGATATCAGGATTTGCGGCCGAGGACGGGAGTTGGCGCTGGCGTCACGCAGCGGCTTTTTCACGCGTTTTCGAGCGAAGTGGATACCGGTTCGCGTGAAGAAAACGCGTTAGGACAGGAATCCAGAGCCCCGTTCCGGTCCAATCGGAACGAAGAGGGCTCTGGGCGCGAGGATTCGAGGCGCAATGAGTCGGCGCGCACCCAGCTTGCATGCCAGTTACGCGGCCCCGCCCGGGAGCGGCGCATGAGCGAGCGTGCGCCGCGTCACATTTCGGTGCTGGGCCGCGAGGCGGTCGCGTATCTCGCGCCGCGCGCCGGCGGCATCTATGTCGACGCGACCTTCGGTGCCGGCGGCTACAGCCGGGCGATCCTCGATGTCGCCGAGACCCGCGTGATCGGCATCGACCGCGACCGCACCGCGATAACCAGCGGCTTCGATCTGGTCGACGGCGCGGGCGGACAGCTGACGCTGGTCGAGGACCGCTTCTCCAATCTTGCCGAGGTCTGCGCGGCACAGGGGGCGGATAAGGTCGACGGCGTCGTGATGGATGTCGGCGTCTCCTCGATGCAACTCGACCAGGCCGAACGCGGCTTCTCGTTCCGCCTCGGCGGTCCGCTCGACATGCGGATGGCCCAGAGCGGCCCGACCGCGGCCGACGTGGTCGCGACCGCTTCCGAGAAACAGCTCGCCGACATCATCTATATCTTCGGCGAGGAGCGGCATTCGCGCGGCGTTGCCCGCGCCATCGTCGCCGCGCGCAAGGACGCGCCGATCACGACGACCGACGCGCTTGCCGATATCGTCGCGAAGGTCGTGCGCGCCAAGCCGAACGAGATCCATCCGGCGACGCGGACCTTTCAGGCGCTGCGCATCTTCGTCAATGAGGAGCTCGATGAGCTCTATCTGGCGCTCGCAGCGGCCGAGCGCGTGCTGAAGCCGGGCGGCCGGCTCGTCGTGGTTTCGTTCCATTCGCTGGAAGACCGCATCGTCAAGAATTTCCTCAGCCTGCGCGGCAAGGTCTCCGCCGGCTCACGGCATTTGCCCGAAATGGCGCAAGCGGCGCCGAGCTTTCAGATCCTGACCAAGCGGCCGGTGACGCCCGATGAGGCCGAGCTTGCCGCCAATCCGCGCGCGCGATCGGCCAAGCTGCGTGCCGCCGAGCGCACCGCGGCGCCGATGCACGCCGACGACGACCTGCCGTCATGGCCGCGGCTGTCCGACCTGAAGCGGGGAGGGTGACGATGCGCCTTCTCCATCTCCTCGTCATCGGCATGCTGATCTTCGCGGCGTCCTATGTCTACCGCATCAAGATGGAATCGACCGCGCGCGTCGAACGCGTGCTGCAGCTCAACGCCGAGATCCGCGAGCAGCGCAATGCGATCGCCGCGTTGCGCGCCGAATGGGCCAAGCTCGATGCGCCGCTCCGACTGCAGGGCCTCGCCGAGCGCCATCTGCCGCTGAAGCCGGTCAACGCCAACCAGTACGATTCCCTGAAGAACCTGCCGGAGCGGCCGCCGAGCTTCACGCGGCCCGGTTCGCGCGATCCGATCGGCGCGATGATCGACACCATCGAGGCCGCCGCGGCGCCCGACAGCACCACCGGATCGATCGACAAGGCGGCGACCGACCAGCCGGCCGCCGACCAGCCTGCGCCCGAAGACTCCGGGCAGGGCGGGGGAGACCAGCAATGACGGGACCAGCCATGACCGATCCGGCACCCGCCAACACACCGGCCGTGAAACCCGCCGAGCCCTGGAACCAGCGGCTGATCCGCACGCTGCTGTATGGCAGCAATGTCGACCGCGCCGCCAAGGCGCGCGCGCGCGTTGGTCTTGCCATCCTCGCTTTCGCCGCGGTCTATTGCGTGCTGGCGGGGAGGCTGGTGCTGTTCGCCGTCGGCGCCGACAGCCACGGCGCGCGCCGCACCGCCTCGCAGGACGCCATCGCGACCGCGCGGCCCGACATCACCGACCGCAACGGCGAAATCCTCGCCACCGACGTCAAGGCGCCGAGCCTGTTCGCCGAGCCGCGCCGGCTGATCGACAAGGACGAGGCGATCGAGCTCTTGACCGGAGCCTTGCCCGATCTCGACACCAGCGAGGTGCGCGACCGCCTGTCGTCGCGCAAGGGCTTCGTCTGGCTGAAGCGCGAGATCACGCCGAAGCAGCAGAACGACATCCATCGCCTCGGCCTTCCCGGCGTCGGCTTCCTGCGCGAGAACAAGCGCGTCTATCCGACCGGCAACGAGGTCGCCCACCTGATCGGCCTCGTCAACATCGACAACCAGGGCATCGCCGGCATGGAGAAGTGGCTGGACAGCAACGGGCTGGCCGATCTGCATCGCGCGGGTTTCGCCACCGACCGGCTGCAGAAGCCGGTGGAGTTGTCGGTCGACCTGCGCGTCGAGCACGCGCTGCGCGACGAACTGCTCAAGGCGAAAGAGAAGTTCAAGGCCAAGGCCGCCTCCGGGCTGGTCTCCAACGTGCGCACCGGCGAGATCGTGGCGATGGTGTCGCTGCCGGATTTCGATCCGAACAATCCGAAGGAGGCGCACGATCCCGATCGCATCAACCGCCTGACCACCGGCGTCTACGAGATGGGCTCGACCTTCAAGGCGTTCACGCTGGCGATGGCGCTGGATAGCGGCCGGTTCGACCTCAACTCGATGTGGGATGCGCGTGGCCCGCTGCACTACGGCAAGTTTGCGATCCATGACGATCACAACATGGGCCGCATGATCAACATGAAGGAGGTGTTCTACTATTCCTCCAACATCGGCGCCGGGCGCATTGCGCTGGCGATGGGCGTCGACGCGCACAAGGCGTTCCTGCGCAAGATGGGCCAGCTCGAGCGGCTGCGCACCGAATTGCCGGAGAGCGCGTCGCCGATCGTGCCGAAGAAGTGGGGCGAACTGAACACCGTCACCATCTCGTTCGGTCACGGCATCGCGGTGGCGCCGCTGCAGGCGGTGATGGGTATCGACGCGCTGGTCAACGGCGGCTACCTGATTCCGCCGACCTTCCTGAAGCGCACCGAGCAGGAGGCGATGGCGCTCGCCAAGCGCGTCATCAAGCCCGAGACCTCGGACAAGATGCGCTATCTGATGCGGCTCAATGCCGAGATCGGCACCGCGAAGAAGGCCGACGTCAAGGGCTACTATATCGGCGGCAAGACCGGCACCGCGGAGAAGGTGATCAACGGCCGCTACGCCAAGAAGCGCGTGCTCAACGCCTTCACCGCGATCCTGCCCGCCGACAATCCTAAATACCAGCTTCTGATCATGCTCGACGAGCCACAGCCCCTGAAGGAAACCTACGGGTTCATCACCTCGGGCTGGAATGCGGTGCCGACCGGCGGCAATGTGATCGCCCGAATTGCGCCGCTTTTGGGCGTTGAACCGCGATTCGACCTGCCGCCGTCCGACCGCCTTATTCTTGCGGCATCCAGAACAACCCAGTAAGGCGTATACTCACGCGGCGCCAGAACGGCGCCGGCCAGACTGGAAGATCATGAGACTTCGCGACCTCTTCAGCGATGATGCCACGATCGATCCGAGTGCCTCCTCGCTCATTGTCGGAGGGCTTGCGGTCGACAGCCGCGCGGTGAAGCCGGGCGATCTGTTCTTCGCGCTGGCCGGCAGCAGGACCGATGGCGCGCGCTTCGTCGATGCGGCGATTGCCGCCGGCGCGGTCGCGGTCGCCAGCGACCATCTGCCGCAAGGTCACGCCCGCGCTCCCTTCGTCATCACGCCGAATCCGCGCCGCGCGCTGGCGCTCGCCGCGGCCAAATTCTTTTCGCGCCAGCCGGCAACGATCGCGGCGGTGACCGGCACCAGCGGCAAGACCTCGGTCGCAGCGTTCACGCGCCAGATCTGGCAGCGGCTCGGTCATTCCTCCGCCAGCATCGGCACCATCGGCCTCGTCTCGGACAAGCGCACGGTCTACGGCTCGCTGACCACGCCGGATCCGATCGCGCTGCATCGCCAGCTCGACGAGATCGCGAGCGACGGCGTTACCCATCTGGCGTTCGAGGCGTCCTCGCACGGCCTCGACCAGTATCGTCTCGACGGCGTGCGCATCGCGGCCGGCGGCTTCACCAATCTGTCGCGCGACCATATGGATTATCATCCCGATGTCGCACATTACCTCAATGCAAAGCTCCGGTTGTTCCGCGATCTCGTCGCACCAGACGGCGCCGCGGTGATCTCGGCCGATCATGACTGTTCGGGCGAGGTGATCGATGCGGCGCGCTCGCGCGGCCTGCGCATCATCGCGGTCGGGCGCAACGCCGATGCAGGCGATGGCATCAAGCTCCTCGATGCCACCATCGAAGGCTTTGCCCAGCGGCTCCTGATCGAGCACCGCGGGCGCAAATATGCGATCCGGCTGCCGCTGGTCGGCGAATTCCAGATCGAGAATGCGCTGGTCGCGGCCGGGCTCGCGATCGGCACCGGCAGCGCCGCCGATGACGTGTTCGGCTGCCTCGAACATCTCGAAGGCGCCAAGGGTCGGCTGGAATTCGTCGGCGAGCACAATGGCGCGCCGATCTTCGTCGATTACGCCCACAAGCCCGACGCACTCGCCAAGGCGCTGCAGGCGCTGCGGCCCTATGCCAGGCGCAAGCTGGTCGTGATCTTCGGCGCCGGCGGCGACCGCGACGCCGGCAAGCGTCCGATCATGGGCGCGATCGCGGCCGAGAATGCCGATCAGGTCATCGTCACCGACGACAATCCGCGCAGCGAGAAGCCGGAGGCGATCCGCGCCGCGATCTTGGCGACGGCGAAGGGCGCGCGCGAGATCGGCGACCGCGCCGCGGCGATCCGCGCCGGCATTGCCGGCCTCGCGCCGGGCGATGCGCTGGTCGTCGCCGGCAAGGGCCACGAGGTCGGGCAGATCGTCGGCAACACGACGCTGCCGTTCAGCGATCATGAAGCGGTCGCCAGTGCACTGGCTGCGGAGGGCGCATGAGCACGATGTTGTGGACCTCGGATGCGATGGCGACGGCGATGCGCGCCGCCACGCAAGGCGCGCTGCCGGGCGGCGTCACCGGTCTCTCGATCGACAGCCGCACCATCGCGCCCGGCGAGGCGTATTTTGCGATCAAGGGCGACGTCCATGACGGCCATGCCTTTGTCGAGGCGGCGCTGAGGGCCGGTGCCGGGCTCGCGGTGGTCGAGACCGCGCAACGGGCAAAGTTTCCCACTGATGCGCCGCTGCTGGTGGTCGACGACGTGCTCGCCGGCCTCGTCGAGCTCGCGCATGCCTCGCGCGCGCGGCTCAACGCGCAGATCGTCGCGGTGACCGGCTCGGTCGGCAAGACCTCGACCAAGGAGGCGCTGCGCCGCGTGCTGTCGGCGCAGGGCGAGACCCATGCGTCGGTGGCGTCGTTCAACAATCACTGGGGCGTGCCGCTGTCGCTGGCGCGCTGCCCGGCCAGCACGCGCTTTGCGGTGTTCGAGATCGGCATGAACCATGCCGGCGAGATCACGCCGCTGGTGAAGATGGTGCGCCCGCACGTCGCAATCATCACCACGATCGAGCCGGTGCATCTGGAATTCTTCGCCGGCATCGAGGCGATCGCCGACGCCAAGGCGGAGATCTTCGCAGGGCTCGAGCCCGGTGGCGCCGTCGTGCTCAACCGCGACAACGGGCAATTCGCGCGGCTGCAGAAGCAGGCCAAGCAGGCCGGCATCTCGCGCATCGTCTCGTTCGGCGCCGACAAGCGCGCCGAAGCACGGCTGCTCGACTTGTCGCTGCACGCGACCTGCTCGGCGGTGCATGCGGATATTCTGGATCACGACATCACCTACAAGATCGGCATGCCCGGCCGGCACATGGCGATGAACTCGCTCGCGGTGCTCGCCGGCGCTTCGCTGCTCGGCGCCGATATCGCGCGCGCGGCGCTGTCGCTGTCGCAGCTCGAGGCGCCGACCGGCCGCGGCTTCCGTCGCACCCTCGAGGTCGGCCATGGCGAGGCGATGCTGATCGACGAGAGCTACAACGCCAACCCGGCCTCGATGGGCGCCGCGCTGAACGTGCTCGGTCAGGCCCAGACCGGGCCGCATGGCCGCCGCATCGCGGTGCTCGGCGACATGCTCGAGCTCGGGCCGACCGGGCCCGAACTGCACCGCGGCCTCAACGAGGCCGTGACCGCCAACCGCATCGACCTCGTATATTGTTGTGGTCCGCTGATGCGGAATCTGTGGGATGCCCTTTCCACCGGCAAGCGGGGAGGCTATGCCGAGAGTTCGGCGGCGCTCGAAGCGCAGGCGGTCGCCGCGGTCCGTGCCGGTGACGTGATCATGGTGAAGGGCTCGCTGGGATCGAAGATGAAGCTGATTGTCAGCGCGCTGGAAAAACGCTTCCCCGACAGGGCCGCGCACGAAGAAGCGGTATAGGACCCTCGAATGTTCTACTGGTTGATCGAACTGTCCAACACCGTTCCGGGGTTTGGGGCGTTCCGCAGCGCTTTGAACGTGTTCCGCTACATCACCTTCCGCACCGGCGGCGCGATGGTGACCGGCGCATTGTTCGTGTTTCTGTTCGGGCCCTGGATCATCGATCACCTGCGGCTGCGGCAGGGCAAGGGCCAGCCGATCCGCACCGATGGTCCGCAGTCGCATCTGATCTCCAAGAAGGGCACGCCCACCATGGGCGGGCTCATGATCCTGTCCGGGCTCGTGGTGTCGACGCTGCTCTGGGCCAATCCGCTCAATCCCTATGTCTGGATCGTGCTGGCGGTGACGCTCGGCTTCGGCTTCGTCGGCTTCTATGACGATTATTTGAAGGTCACAAAGCAGTCGCACAGCGGCTTCGCCGGCAAGCTGCGGCTGCTGATCGAGGCCGCGATCGGGCTTGCCGCCACCTACGCGCTGGTCCGGCTCGGGCGCGACGTGTCGTCGACCTCGCTCGTGATTCCGTTCTTCAAGGACCTCGTGATCAATTTCGGCTGGTTCTTCGTGATCTTCGGCGCCTTCGTGATGGTCGGCGCCGGCAACGCGGTGAATCTCACCGACGGCCTCGACGGTCTTGCCATCGTGCCCGTGATGATTGCCGCCGCAAGTTTCGGCATGATCTCGTATCTGACCGGCAACGCGGTGTTCTCGGATTACCTGCAGATCAATTACGTCGCCGGCACCGGCGAACTGGCGGTGCTGTGCGGCGCGGTGCTTGGCGCGGGCCTCGGCTTCCTCTGGTTCAACGCGCCGCCGGCCTCGATCTTCATGGGCGACACCGGTTCGCTGGCGCTCGGCGGCATGCTCGGCGCGACGGCGGTTGCGGTGAAGCACGAGATCGTGCTCGCCGTGATCGGCGGCCTGTTCGTGCTGGAGGCGGTCTCGGTCATCGTCCAGGTCACCTCGTTCAAGCTCACCGGCAAGCGCGTGTTCCGGATGGCGCCGCTGCACCATCATTTCGAGCAGAAGGGCTGGACCGAGCCGCAGATCGTGATCCGGTTCTGGATCATCTCGGTGATGCTGGCGCTCGCCGGCCTGTCGACGCTGAAGCTGCGCTGATGGTTTCGCATCCCATTGACTGTCATTCCGGGGCTCGCGCAGCGAGAACCCGGAATCTCGAGATTCCGGATAACCGCTGCGCGGTTTCCGGAATGACAGGGAGATAGACATGATCCCGGTCACCTCCTTCTCCGGCAAGACGGTCGCGGTGTTCGGGCTCGGCGGCTCCGGGCTCGCGAGCTGCCAGGCGCTGAAGGCCGGTGGCGCCGAGGTGATCGCCGCCGACGACAATGCCGACAACGTCGCCAGGGCGGCGCAGGCCGGCTTCACCACCGCCGATCTGCGCACCGTGTCGTGGGCGAATTTCGCCGCATTGATCCTGACCCCGGGCGCGCCGCTGACCCATCCGGCGCCGCACTGGAGCGTGCTGAAGGCGCGCGAGGCGGGCTGCGAGGTGATCGGCGACGTCGAACTGTTCTGCCGCGAGCGGCGCCGCCACGCGCCGAACGCGCCGTTCGTCGCCATCACCGGCACCAACGGCAAATCGACCACCACCGCGCTGATCGCGCATCTGATGAAGGTCGCCGGCTACGACACCCAGATGGGCGGCAATATCGGCACCGCGATCCTGTCGCTGGAGCCGCCGCGCATGGGTCGTGTCCATGTGATCGAGATGTCGTCCTACCAGATCGACCTCGCACCGTCGCTCGATCCGTCGGTCGGTATCCTGATCAACATCAGCGAGGATCACATCGACCGCCACGGCACGCTCGAGCATTACGCCGCGGTGAAGGAGCGGCTGGTCGCCGGCGTACAGGCCGGCGGCACCGCGATAACAGGCGTCGACGACATCTGGTGCCGCAACATCGCCGACCGGCTCGATCGCGCCGGCAAGCGCGTGGTGCGCATCTCGGTGAAGAACCCGCTGCCCGACGGTCTCTATGTCGAGCACGAGACCATCGTGCGTGCCTCGGGCGCGGCGCGCGGCGAGATCGCGCGGCTGGGCGGCATCGGCTCGCTGCGCGGCCTGCACAATGCGCAGAACGCCGCCTGCGCCTCGGCCTGCGCGCTGGCGATGGGGATCGCGACCGACGTCTTGCAGAACGGCCTGCGCAGCTTCCCGGGTCTCGCGCATCGCATGGAGCAGGTCGGCCGCCGCGGCAACGTGCTGTTCGTCAACGACTCCAAGGGCACCAATGCGGATGCGGCCGCGCATGCGCTGTCGTCGTTTGCCGACATCTACTGGATCGCCGGCGGCAAGCCGAAGGCCGGCGGCATCACCAGCCTGACCGAATATTTCCCGCGCATCCGCAAGGCCTATCTGATCGGCGAGGCGGCGGCCGACTTCTCCGGCACGCTGGGCGAGCGCGTCCCGCACGACATGTCCGGCACGCTCGACGTCGCGATCGCCAGCGCCGCGCGCGATGCCGAGGCGTCGGGGCTCGCGGAAGCCGTTGTGCTGCTGTCGCCGGCCTGCGCCTCGTTCGACCAGTACCGCAATTTCGAAATCCGCGGTGCCGCCTTCCGCGACATCGTGCAGGCGCTGCCGGGCGTGAAGCCGGTGGTGTGACGATCACGTAGGGCGGATTGGCACAGCGTAATCCGCCGTTCGGTGCCGGGCGATGACACCGAGATGAAGTACGCAGTGACGGTGCGTCGTATCGCGCGAGAACCATCCTCATCGTCGTCCTGGCTTTCGCCAGGACGACGTCGGGATGGGGGCTCATTCACCTCCCTCAAAAGTTACCCATCCCGTTAACCCCTTGGAAACCATCCTGCGCCACGAATGGACGTTATCTCTGCCATCTGGGGACGCCCATGCTCGCCCGTGACCAACGCACCCCGTTCTCGGACTGGTGGTGGACCGTCGACAAGCTGCTGCTTGTCGCGATCGCCGCGTTGATGCTGGCCGGCGTCATCCTGTCGCTGGCGGCGAGCCCGCCGGTGGCGACCCGGATCGGGCTCGATCCGTTCCACTTCTTCAACCGCCACGTCATGTTCCTGGTGCCGTCGCTGATGGTGCTGATCGGCGTCTCGTTCATGACGCCGCGGCAGATCCGGCGCACCGCGCTGATCGTGTTCGCGGTCTCGATCGCGCTGATCGTGCTGACGCTGCTGATCGGACCCGAGGTCAAGGGCTCGCGGCGCTGGATCACGCTGCTCGGCGTCAACATCCAGGCCTCCGAAGCCGCAAAACCCTCTTTCGTCATCGTCGCTGCCTGGCTATTTGCGGAATCGACCAAGCGGCCGGAGATGCCGGCGACCTCGATGGCGCTGGTGCTGTTGCTGACGCTGGTCACGCTGCTGGTGATGGAGCCCGACTTCGGTCAGACCATGCTGATCCTCACCGTGTGGGGCGCGCTGTTCTTCATCGCGGGCATGCGGATGATCTGGGTGTTCGGGCTCGCCGGCGCGGCGGGCGCGGGCCTGTTCGGCGCCTATCTGCTGGTGCCGCACGTCGCCGGCCGCATCAAGCGCTTCATGAATCCCGCCTCCGGCGACACCTTCCAGGTCGACACCGCGATGGAGGCGTTCTGGAACGGCGGCTGGTTCGGCCTGGGGCCGGGCGAGGGCATCGCCAAGCGCAGCCTGCCGGACAGCCACACCGACTTCGTGTTCGCGGTCGCGGCGGAGGAGTTCGGCATCATCCTCTGCTTGATGCTGGTCGCGCTGTTCGGTTTCATCGTGATCCGCACGCTGACCCGCGCCTATGCCACCGAGGACATGTTCTCGCGCTTCGCAGCCTCGGGGCTTGCGATCCTGTTCGGCGTGCAGGCGACCATCAACATGGCGGTCAATCTGCAATTGATTCCGGCCAAGGGCATGACGCTGCCGTTCATCTCCTACGGCGGTTCCTCGTTCGTGTCGCTTGCCTATGGCGTCGGCATGATGCTGGCGCTGACGCGGCAGCGGCCGCGCACCGAGATCGAATCGATGGAAGGCGCCAGCGCTCAGCGCGCCTACGCGTAGGTGAACCCTTGTTGTCATTGCGAGGAGCGAAGCGACGACTTGTCCGCCGAAGCCTCGGCGAAGGCGGAAGCAATCCATCCCGCCGTTCTGCGGGGCGATGGATTGCTTCGCTTCGCTCGCAATGACGATGTAAAAAGGCGGCCATGGACAACGCGCCCCTGATTCTGCTGGCGGCCGGTGGCACCGGCGGCCATCTGTTCCCGGCCGAAGCGCTCGCCGTGGAATTGATCAGGCGTGGCCTGCGCGTCCGGCTCGCCACCGACGGCCGCGCGCTGCGCTATTCCGGCCTGTTCGGCCGGGAGAGCATCGACCTCGTGCCGAGCGCGACCGTGCGCAGCCGCAACCCGATCTCGCTGGCGCGCACCGCGCTGATGCTCGGCTACGGCACGCTGGTCGCCGCCAGTCTGGTGCGGCGGCTGAAGCCCGCGGCCGTGGTCGGCTTCGGCGGCTACCCGACCTTGCCGCCGCTGATGGCGGCGCGGCTGCTCGGCGTTCCCGGCATCATCCACGACGCCAATGCGGTGCTCGGCCGCGCCAATCGTTTCCTCTCCGGCCGCGTCAGCGCGATCGCGACCTCGCTGCCCGGCGTGCTCGATCGCGATCCCGCGCTTGCCGGCAAGGCCACCACGGTCGGCACGCCGATGCGGCCGGCGATCCTTGCGGCTGCGGCAGTGAAGTACACGCCGCCCGAGGCGAACGGTCCGCTGCGCCTGCTCGTCGTCGGCGGCAGCCAGGGCGCGCGGGTGATGAGCGATATCGTGCCGCCGGCGATCGAGCAGCTCGCGCCCGCGCTGTGGAGCCGCCTGATCATCACCCAGCAGGTGCGCGAGGAAGACATGGATCGGGTGAGCGCGGTCTACGATCGGCTCAAGATCAATGCCGAGCTCGCGCCGTTCTTCGCCGACCTGCCGGCGCGCCTCGCCTCGAGCCAGCTCGTGATCTCGCGCTCGGGCGCCGGCACGGTCGCCGAGCTCGCCGCGATCGGCCGGCCCTCGATCCTGGTGCCGCTGCCGGGCGCGATCGATCAGGACCAGTTTGCCAATGCCGGTGTGTTGTCGCAGGCGAACGGCGCGCTGCGCATCGCGCAGGGCGACTTCACGCCCGAGCGGCTGGCCGCCGAGATTTCGGCCTTCGCCACCGAGCCCGTGAAACTGACCGCGATGGCGGCGTCGGCGCGCGGCGTCGGCCGGCTCGATGCCGCCGAGCGGCTGGCCGATCTGGTGGCGAAAGTGGCCGGAATTTAGGCCGCTTTCGAGGAATTTCGGCCGTGGGACGCCATGGCCGGGCTTGTCCCGGCCATATCAGTCTTTCATAAGTCGGAGAATTGCCGGTGTGAGTCCGGAGACGATGAAGGTGTTAGCATCATGAGACTGCCGCGCGAGATCGGACCCATTCACTTCGTCGGGATCGGCGGCATCGGCATGAGCGGCATCGCCGAGGTGCTGATCAATCTCGGCTACACCGTGCAGGGTTCCGATGCTTCGGACAATTACAACCTCGACCGCTTGCGCAAGAAGGGCGCCAAGGTCTCGGTCGGCCACGCCGCCGAGAATGTCGACGGCGCCGATGTCGTCGTGGTCTCGACTGCGATCAAGCGCGACAATCCCGAACTGATGGCGGCCCGCGCGCGACGCATTCCGGTGGTGCGGCGCGCCGAGATGCTGGCAGAGCTGATGCGGCTGAAGAGCTGCGTCGCGATCGCCGGCACCCATGGCAAGACCACCACGACGACGATGGTGGCGACCCTGCTCGACGCCGGCGGGCTCGACCCGACCGTGATCAATGGCGGCATCATCAACGCCTATGGCTCCAACGCGCGGCTCGGTGCCGGCGACTGGATGGTGGTCGAAGCCGACGAGAGCGACGGCACCTTCCTGAAGCTGCCGTCCGATGTCGTCATCGTCACCAATATCGACCCCGAGCATCTCGATCACTTCAAGACCTTCGAGGCGATCCAGGACGCGTTCCGCAATTTCGTCGAGAACGTCCCGTTCTACGGCTTTGCCGTGATGTGCACCGATCACCCGGTGGTGCAGACGCTCGTTGGCAAGATCGAAGACCGCCGCATCATCACCTACGGCCAGAACCCGCAGGCCGATGCGCAGCTCAAGGAGCTGACGCCGATGGGTGGCGGCTCGAAATTCTCGGTCGCGATCCGCGATCGCAAGTCCGGCGCGGTCCACGAGATCGCCGATATCATGCTGCCGATGCCGGGGCGCCACAACGCATCGAATGCGACGGCCGCGATCGCAGTCGCGCACGAGCTTGGCGTGTCCGACGACGTCATCCGCCAGGCCATGGCCGGCTTCGGCGGCGTCAAGCGGCGCTTCACCAAGACCGGCGAGACCAACGGCATCACCGTGATCGACGATTACGGTCATCATCCAGTCGAGATCGCAGCCGTGCTGAGGGCGGCGCGGGAATCCGTCAACGGCAAGATCGTCGCCGTGGTGCAGCCGCATCGCTACACCCGCCTGCAATCGCTGTTCGAGGAATTCTGCACCTGCTTCAACGACGCCGATGCGGTCGTGGTCGCCGAGGTCTATCCGGCCGGCGAGGCGCCGATCGCCGGCGTCGACCGCGACCATTTCGCCGCCGGCCTGCGCGCCCACGGCCATCGCAACGTTGTCCCGCTGCCGAACGCGGGCGAGCTCGCGAAGATCGTCCACGGCCTCGCCAAGCCCGGCGACCTCGTCGTCTGCCTCGGCGCCGGCAACATCACGCAATGGGCCTACGCACTGCCCGGCGAATTGAAGGCGCTGGGGTGATGATGGCCTCGTATCCATCCACGTCATGGCCGGGCTTGTCCCGGCCCTCCACGTCCTCACTGCACTATCGTGTCGTACAGGTCTTCCCAGTTCGGGTTCGCCGCGATGATCTTGCGGATCTTCCAAGCGCGCGGCCAATGCTTGATGGTGTGTTCGCGCTGGATGGCTGTATGGATGCCGTCAAAGTGCTCAAAGTAGACGAGTCGCTTCAGTCCGTATCGCTTGGTGAAGCCATCGACGAAGCCGGAACGGTGCTCGAATATCCGGCGGACGAGATCGCTCGTTACCCCGACGTAGAGCACGCCGTTCGGACGGTTGGTCAGAAAATAAACGTATCCCCCTTCCATGTGGAGATACTGCAAGACGTGGATGGCCGGGACAAGCCCGGCCATGACGGATGGAGAGGTCACCCATGACCTTCCCCGACATCACGCCCGACCTGAAAGCCGCGATGCCGGAGCTGCGCGGGCGGCTGCTGGCGAACCAGTCGCTGGCCGAGTTGACCTGGTTTCGCGTCGGCGGCCCGGCACAGGTGTTGTTCACGCCGGCAGATGAAGATGACCTCGCATATTTCCTGAAGCGCCTGCCGCAGGAATTGCCGGTCTATGTCGTCGGCGTCGGCTCCAATCTGATCGTGCGCGATGGCGGCATGCCCGGCGTCGTGATCCGGCTCGCGCCGCGCGCGTTCGGAGAGACCAGCGCGGCCGGCGATGTCGTCACCGCCGGCGCTGCGGCGCTCGACAAGCGCGTCGCCGAGACGGCTGCGTCTGCTGACATCGGCGGGATGGAATTCTTCTTCGGCATTCCCGGCACGGTCGGCGGCGCGCTGCGCATGAATGCCGGCGCCAACGGCGGCGAGACCAAGGACGTGCTGATCGAGGCCACCGGCATCGGCCGCGACGGAACGAAGCATACGTTCGACAATGCCGACATGAAGTTCGTCTACCGCAACAGCGGCGCCGATCCGTCGATCGTGTTCACCTCGGCGCGCTTCCGCGGCACGATCACCGATGCTGAGGCGATCCGCGCCCGCATGAACGAGGTGCAGGGCCATCGCGAGACCGCGCAGCCGATCCGCGAGAAGACCGGCGGCTCGACCTTCAAGAATCCGCCCGGCAACAGCGCCTGGAAGCTGATCGATGCCGCCGGCTGTCGCGGCCTCAAAATAGGCGGCGCGCAGGTGTCAGAGATGCACTGCAATTTCCTGATCAACACCGGCAACGCTACCGGGCACGACATCGAGACGCTCGGCGAGACGGTGCGTGAACGGGTCAAGCAAAGCAGCGGAATTGAGCTATACTGGGAAATCAAGCGGATCGGAAATTCATCGTAGTCGTCATTCCGGGGCGATGCGCAGCATCGAACCCGGAATCTCGAGAGTCCGGTCTGGTGCTTCGGACCATCCCGGAATGACGGAAGCAGCGAAGACAGGCAAAGAAGATGCAGGTGACCATTCTGTTCGGCGGCACCAACAAGGAGCGGCTGGTCTCGGTGGCGAGCACGCAGGCGCTGCACCGCGCGCTGCCCGACGCGGACCTCTGGTTCTGGGACGTCGACGACACCGTGCACGCGGTGACGTCGGAAAAACTGCTCGGCCACACGCGTCCGTTCGAGGTCGACTTCAAACCCGACGGTCGCGGCATCGCACTCGACCAGGCGCTCGACAAGGCGGGCGCCGAGCAGCGCGTGCTGGTGTTCGGCCTGCACGGCGGCCGCGCCGAGAATGGCGAATTGCAGGCGATGTGCGAGATGCGCAATGTCGCGTTCACCGGCTCCGGCTCGGCGTCGTCGCATCTGGCGTTCGACAAGCCGTCGGCAAAGCGTTTCGCCGCGATCGCAGGCCTCAACGCGCCGCAGGGCATCAATGTCGAACAGATCGATGACGCCTTTGCGAAACACGGCAAGCTGATTGCAAAACCCGCCAAGGACGGATCGAGCTACGGGCTGATCTTCGTCAACGCGAAGCAGGATCTCGTCGCGGTCCGCAATGCCGCGAAGCATGAAGAGTATCTGATCGAGCCGTTCGTGTCGGGCGTGGAGGCGACCTGCGGCGTGCTCGAGCAGTCCGACGGCTCCGTGTTCGCGCTGCCGCCGATCGAGATCGTGCCGGGGGAGGGAACCTTCGACTACACAGCCAAATACCTGCTGAAGTCGACCCAGGAGATCTGTCCCGGCCGCTTCGCGCCCGAGGTCAGCGCCGCGATCATGGACCATGCGCTGCGGGCGCACCGCGCGCTGTCCTGCACCGGCTACTCGCGCAGCGATTTCATCGTCTCGGCCAATGGCCCGGTCTATCTCGAGACCAACACTCTGCCGGGGCTCACCGCGGCATCACTGTACCCTAAGGCCTTGAAAGCACAGGGTATCGCCTTTGCCGACTTCCTCACCGACCAGATCGAGCTGGCCCGCCGCCGCGTCCGAAGTTAATGCCCGGCCGGGGGGAACCCGCCCTGGTCGGCCGGATGGAACCCGGGCGCTGTTGCTAAAATGCTAACGAGTTCGCGGCAAAGTACTCACAGCGTTGGTCAAAACACGCTCCAGGCCGAAGTCATTTACCCTTTGTTTACCAGGAAGCCCGAAGGTTAACGCTGGCGGCGCATGTAGCGCTTGGCTGCCGGGGCGTGAGCTGTCGCGGATTACCGCTTCGAGGATCGCAACCAGGGAACAGGGGGCCACTCTAATCCCACCGGTCTAGCCGAGACGTGATTTGTGCCGGGACCCGCGGGGTTTGCGGGCGCAACATGTGACGAGCTCGTGCAATGGATGGTGCAGGACGCCTCACCCGATCGCTGCGATCGCTGGGGCCTCAAGCTGACCTGAGAGCAGCCGCTATTGGAGCGGCGGTGCTACTGCGCGAGTATGTCGGCGCCCATCTCGCACGCCGCAGGCGGCGTCCCGCCAAGCGGCCGCAAGTCATCATCGATCGCGAGCCGCCGAACCGCTACATCCTGATGGTCGAACGCTATCTGCCGCGCCGCATCGGGCTGGTCGCGACGCTCGCGATCCTGTTCGGCAGCCTGGGCCTTGGCATCGTCAAAGGTGGTCATGTCGAGGAATTCACCACCGCGCTCAGCGATGCCCGCAACGCGCTTGCCAATACCGCCGGCTTCCGCATCACCACCGTCGGCATCAACGGCCGCAAGCAGCTAAGCCAGGACGAGGTGCTCGCGATCGGCGGCGTCAACGGCCGCTCCTCGCTGCTGTTCCTCGACGCCGACACCGTGCGCGCCAAGCTGAAGGCCAATCCCTGGATCGCGGATGCCACGATCCTGAAGCTCTATCCGGGCCGGCTGCAGATCGACATCGTCGAGCGCACCGCCTTCGCGCTGTGGCAGCAGAACGGCCGCCTGTCGGTGATCGCCTCCGACGGCGCGGTGCTCGAGCCCTACGTCTCGCGCCGCTTCCTCAATCTGCCGCTGGTGGTCGGCAAGGGCGCCGACGTCAGGGCCCACGACTTCCTGGCGCTGCTCGACCGTTATCCGCAGGTCCGTTCGGTGACCAAGGCCGCGATCTTCGTCGGCGAGCGGCGCTGGAACCTGCGCCTCAAGGACGGTCTCGACGTCCGCCTGCCGGAGAACGACGTCGGCAACGCGCTCGCTGCGCTCTCCAGGCTCGACAAGGACGAGAAGCTGTTCTCGCGCGACATTGTCGCCGTCGACATGCGCCTGCCCGATCGGCTGATCGTGCAATTGTCGGAGGACGCCGGCAAGGCGCGCGACGAACTGTTCAAGGACAAGAAGTCCAAGAAGAAGGCCGGTGACTCCGCATGACCGGCCTCGATCGCAACCTGACCCCGAAGACCCGCCCGATGCAGAAGCGCACCGCGATGGTGGCTTCGCTCGATGTCGGCTCCAGCAAGATCGCCTGCATGATCGCGCGGCTGAGGCCATCGCCGCCGAACGAGGCGCTGCGCGGACGCACCCATGCGGTCGAATTGATCGGCTACAGCCAGATTCAGTCGCGCGGCGTCAAGGCCGGCTCCGTGGTCGATCTCGCCGAATGCGAGAAGGCGGTGCGCCACGCGGTGGCGTTGGCCGAGCGCATGGCCAAGGTCCGTGTCGAATCCGTCCTGCTGTCGGTCTCCGGCGGCCGGCAGCACGGCCAGCTGGTCGAGGCCGCGGCCGATATCCGCGGCGGCTCGGTGACCTCGGACGATATCAGCCGCGTCACGTCCGCCGGCATGCGCCACGCCGCCGGCGCGGGCCGCACCGTGCTGCACGCGCTGCCGGTCGGCTACGCACTCGACGGCGTCAAGGGCATCCGCGATCCCCGAGGCATGGTGGCGCGCCAGTTCGGCGTCGACATGAACGTGGTGACGTCGGACGCGACGGTTGCCAAGAACCTGATGCTGGTGGTCGAGCGCTGCCATCTCAACGTCGAAGCCATGGCGTCGAGCCCCTATGTCGCGGGCCTCTCGGTGCTGACCGATGACGAGGCCGATCTCGGCGCTGCCGTCGTCGAGATGGGCGCGGGATCGACCACGATCGCGACATACTCCGGCGGACGTCTCGTGCACGCATCCGGATTTGCGCTGGGCGGACAACACATCACGATGGATCTTGCGCGCGGCATCGGCGCGTGCATTGCGGATGCCGAGCGAATCAAGACCTTATACGGCACGGTGCTGACCGGCGGTTCGGACTCGCGCGAGCTGATGTCCGTTCCCACTGCAGGCGATGATCGGGAGACACCGCAAATCGTGTCCCGCGCCACGATTGCGAACATTGTCCGGCATCGCGCCGAGGAGATTTTCGAAATGGTCCGTGACCGGCTCGCGGATTCCCCCTTTGCGGCAGAGCCGAGGGCGCGCATCGTGTTGAGCGGCGGCGCCTCGCAGCTCACCGGCACCGTCGAGCTTGCCACCCGCATCCTGAACCGTCAGGTCCGCATCGGCCGTCCGCTCGGCTTCGGCCGGCTGCCGAACGAGGCGAAGGGCGCCTCATTCTCGGTGCCGACGGGCCTCCTGGTCTATCCGCAATACGCACATCTTGAACATGTCGAACCGCGGCGCACGCGGCAGCTCAGGACAGGGACAGACGGTTACTTCGGAAAGGTCGGACGATGGCTTCGCGAGGGCTTCTGATGACCGCACCCCGGCTCACTGCATTTTCACCAGCTCCGGCGGCCAGCGGCCGGGACGAACCAACGCGCGCATAATCGAGAGAGGCAACCATGGCACTCAATCTGACACCCCCTGACATCAGCGAGCTGAAACCGCGGATCACCGTCTTCGGCGTCGGCGGCGCGGGTGGTAATGCCGTCAACAACATGATCACCGCCGGGTTGCAGGGCGTCGACTTCGTCGTCGCCAACACCGACGCGCAGGCGCTGACCATGTCGAAGGCGCAGCGCATCGTGCAGATGGGCACCCAGGTCACCCAGGGCCTCGGCGCCGGTTCGCAGCCCGACGTCGGCGCTGCGGCCGCGCAGGAGGTGATGGACGAGCTGCGCGATCACCTCACCGGCGCCAACATGGTGTTCGTCACCGCCGGCATGGGCGGCGGCACCGGCACCGGTGCTGCACCCGTGATCGCCAAGGCCGCGCGCGAGATGGGAATCCTCACCGTCGGCGTGGTGACCAAGCCGTTCCACTTCGAAGGTCAGCGCCGCATGCGCACCGCCGAGCACGGCATCGCCGAGCTGCACAAGGTGGTCGACACGCTGCTGATCATTCCGAACCAGAACCTGTTCCGGGTCGCCAACGAGAAGACCACCTTCGCCGACGCCTTCGCGATGGCCGACCAGGTGCTGTACTCGGGCGTCGCCTGCATCACCGACCTGATGGTCAAGGAAGGTCTGATCAACCTCGACTTCGCCGACGTCCGCGCCGTGATGCGTGAAATGGGCAAGGCGATGATGGGCACCGGCGAAGCCACCGGCGAGAAGCGCGCGCTGACCGCCGCGGAAGCCGCGATCGCCAACCCGCTGATCGACGACAGCTCGATGAAGGGCGCCCGCGGCCTCTTGATCTCGATCACGGGCGGCAAGGACCTGACCCTGTTCGAGGTCGACGAAGCCGCCACCCGCATCCGCGAAGAGGTCGACGCAGACGCCAACATCATCGTCGGCGCCACCTTCGACGAATCGCTCGACGGCGTCATTCGCGTCTCGGTGGTCGCAACCGGTATCGAGCAGGCCGCGATCGCCTCCCGCGCCCAGGCTCCCGCCGCGCAGCAGTCGGGCGGTTCGCCGGAGAGCCGGCTGGCCGATCTGACCGCCCGCCTGCGTGCCGACAATCAGCGGATGGCCGAACGTGCCCAGAAGCTGGAACCGCCGACCGGCGTGACGGTCGCCCCGATTGCAGCTCCCGCCGCTCCGCAGCAGCGTCCGGCCGTCGAGCGCGCCGCGCTTGCGGCGATCGCCGCCGCGGTTGCTCCCGACAGCGCGCCGGCCGCCCAGGCGCCGATGCAGCCGGCCTCCTACGGTGACGTCACCGTGCGGCCGATTGCCCAGAAGCCCTCGCTGTTCCCGGACCACGAGGCCGCCCGGGCCGAGCAGCATGAGCCGATGCCGCCCGAGACCTTCATCCCGCAGGCGGCGGAACGGTCGCCGGTCCGTGCTCCGCGGATGCCGAAGTTCGAGGATCTGCCGATGCCGGCGCAGGCCGAAATCCGCCAGGCCAGCGGTGACGGCGAACCGGAACACCCGCAGAAGACCCGCCTGTCGCTGCTGCAGCGACTGGCCAATGTCGGCCTCGGCCGCCGCGACGAAGAGACCGAGCCGCCGATCGCGGCCCGTTCTTCCGGTCCGGCCATGCCGACGATGCCGCCGCTGCCCGAGCGCAAGCCGGCCCGTAGCGTCGCCCAGCAGATCTCGGCGAACGAATCGCCGGTATCCGAATATGCAAAGCGCCCAGCGCCGCAGGGTCTGGACGCTCATGGCCGCCAGGCACCTGTTGCCCCGGCGCCACAGGGCGACGACCATCTTGATATCCCGGCCTTCCTGCGCCGGCAGGCAAACTGAAGTTTGTTACAATCTTGGCCACGAAGAAGGCCTCGGCGGGGAACCGCCGGGGCCTTTTCCTTGGCGCGGGCAGGCGATCGCGCCGGATGAACAAGCAACTGATTTTAAATGATTAATTATTCTTTCGGTGGTCAGATGGCGCGTCGCCGAGGACCGCTTTCGCTGCCGTAGTTTGGTTTACCTTGGGCGTGAATGCGGCGGAGATGGGGTAACAATCGGTAAAGAAGCGTGAGTTGGCGCGGTTTAGGGCCGTGACTATGGTCTGCCGTGACTTGGGGAGCTCAAGCGAGTCGGCCTTGGGGAAATTTGGCCACTTGAATTGAGTGAAGTCGGGTAGTGGGCATTATCGAATGAAGTTCAGCCGTCAAACAACGCTTCGGTCGCAAGCCACCGTGACTGGCGTAGGCGTTCATTCCGGTCTTCCTGTCAGTCTCACCATGGGACCTGCACCTGTTGATGCGGGTTTTATTTTTGTCCGCACGGGTCTCGACGGTTCCGACCGCGAAGTCGTGGCTACCGCCGATGCGGTGATCGCGACCGAGTTCGCGACGGTGCTGGGTGACCGCGAAGGGCCGCTGGTTTCCACCGCCGAGCACGTGCTCGCGGCGCTGCGCGGCATGGGCGTCGACAACGCCACCATCGAAGTCGACGGCGCGGAAGTTCCGATCATGGACGGCAGCGCTGCAGCGTTCGTCGCGGCCATCGATCAGGCAGGCATTGTGACCCAGCCCGGCGTCCGCCGCTTCATCCAGGTTTTGAAGTCGGTGAATGTCAAGATCGGCGAATCGGTCGGCGAGCTGCGTCCGTTCGCCGGCGGGTTCCGCGCCGAAGTCGAGATCGATTTCACCAACCAGGTGATTGGCCGCCAGACCTTCTCCTTCGATCTGTCGCCGGAAGGTTTCCGCCGCGAGGTCGCACGGGCCCGCACGTTCGGCTGCATGAGCGACGTCGCGCGGCTGTGGGGTGCAGGCTTCGCGCTCGGCGCGTCCTTCGACAATACCGTGGTGTTCGACGAGGCCCGTCTGCTCAACGCCGAGGGCCTGCGCTACGCCGACGAATGCGCCCGCCACAAGGTGCTCGACGTGATCGGCGATCTGGCGCTGGCCGGCCTGCCGCTGCTCGGCAGCTACCGTTCGGTACGAGGCGGCCACAAGCTCAACAACGCGGTGCTGAAGGCGCTGCTCGCCGACCGCAGCGCTTGGCGGGTGGTCGAATCGGAGACGGCTCGGCGGCCGGCCCGTGGCCATGTCGAAGCCGGTGCAGGCACCGTGGGCGGTCTCGTCGCCCCGGCCTATGGCCCGGACGTGTCCTGATCGCCCAAGTCCTGATCGCCTGGCCGGTCGGGCCCAATTTCCGTAATAACCACAGCAGGCTGTGAGCTTCGTCGGGTCGCCTTATTCCCGGCGGAATGGCTCCGTATTCGGTTGGTCCACGGTCATTTTTCGGCTAAGCAGGCCTGCGGTTGCGAGTAACGGCAGTCAAGGCACTGGAAATATTGCATCCATGACCGCGGTTCATGGGTGGAGTGGGGTCGCCGTTAACCGCATCAAAGGCGTCAGGTTTTAAAATCCATGTCGGCAATGCGTATGGCGCTCGAATCACGCAATTCTTCTGACGTCTCCGGCCTGACCAAGGCCGCGCGCACGCTGCGTTTTGCGGCGGGCCTGATTGTGCTGGCCATGCCGCTCAGCGGCTGCGGCACCGGCGCGCTGTGGGACAAGTTCATGGCCAAGGACGACACCTTCGTCGATGAGCCCGCGGACAAGCTCTACAATGAGGGCTTGTACATGATGAACGAGAAGAAGGACCTGAAGGCCGCGTCGAAGAAGTTCGAGGAAGTCGACCGTCAGCATCCCTATTCCGACTGGGCGCGCAAGTCGCTCTTGATGTCGGCCTATTCGTTCTACCAGGCGGGCGACTACGACAGCTGCATCGGCTCTGCCACCCGCTACGTCACGCTGCATCCCGGCAGCCCGGACGCGTCCTACGCCCAGTACCTGATCGCGGCATCGCATTTCGACCAGATCCCGGACATCTCGCGCGACCAGAGCCGTACCGAGAAGGCGATCGCGGCGCTCGAAGAGGTGGTGCGCAAATATCCGACCTCGGAATACGCCACCCAGGCCAAGTCCAAGATCCAGGCTGCGCGCGACCAGCTCGCCGGCAAGGAAATGGCGGTCGGGCGCTATTACATGGGCAAGCGCGACTTCACCGCCGCGATCAACCGCTTCAAGACCGTGGTCACGCAGTACCAGACCACGCGCCACGTCGAGGAGGCGCTCTACCGCCTCACCGAGGCCTACATGGCGATCGGCATCGCCGGCGAGGCGCAGACCGCGGCCGCGGTGCTCGGCCACAATTTTCCAGACAGCCGCTGGTACAAGGACGCATATAATCTAGTAAAGTCCGGCGGTCTCGAGCCGAGCGAGAATCAGGGATCCTGGATCAGCAGGACCTTCAAGAAGATAGGTCTCGGCTAGGAATTGTCCTCGCATGCTGGCGCGTCTGTCGATCCGTGACATCGTCCTGATCGAACGGCTCGATATCGAATTTTCCCGTGGCCTCGCGGTGCTGACCGGCGAAACCGGCGCAGGCAAATCCATCCTGCTCGATGCCTTTGCGCTGGCGCTCGGCGGCCGCGGCGATGCCGGACTGGTGCGCCACGGCGCCGAACAGGGGCAGGTCACCGCCATGTTCGACGTCCCGAAGGGGCATCCGGCGGCCGGCATCCTGGCCGAGAACGGCCTCGACGACACCGGTGAGATGATCCTGCGCCGCGTGCAGCTCGCCGACGGCCGCACCCGCGCCTTCATCAACGATCAGGCGATCAGCGTGCAGACCCTGAAGGCGGTCGGTGCCGCGCTGGTCGAGATCCACGGCCAGCATGACGAGCGCGCGCTGGTCGACGCCTCCACCCACCGCCAGCTGCTCGACGCCTTCGCCGGACACGAGAAGGAGGTCGCGGCGCTGGAAGCGTTGTGGGATATCAGGCGGACCGCCAATGCCGATCTCGACGAGCATCGCGCCGGCATGGAGCGCGCCGCGCGCGAGGCCGACTATCTGCGCCATGCCTCGCAGGAATTGAAGACGCTGTCGCCGAAGGAAGGTGAGGAGACCGAGCTCGCGGGTCGCCGCACCACCATGATGCAGGGCGAGAAGATCGCAACCGATCTGCGCGAGGCGCAGGAGGCGATCGGCGGTTCGCATTCGCCGGTGGCGTCGCTGTCGGCCGCGGTACGGCGGCTGGAGCGGCGCGCCGCCAATGCGCCTGCGCTGATCGAGCCCGCGGTCAAGGCGATCGATATTGCGATCAACGCGCTGGAAGAAGCCGACCAGCACCTCAACGCCGCGCTGGCGGCGACCGATTTCGATCCGGCCGAGCTGGAGCGCATCGAGGAGCGGCTGTTCGCGCTGCGCGCCGCCTCGCGTAAATATTCGACGCCGGTCGATCTGCTGGCCGCGCTGGCGGCGCAATATGCCGGCGACGTCGCGCTGATCGATGCCGGCGCCGACCAGCTGAAGAAGCTGGAAGCGGCCGCCGCTGAAGCCGACAAGCGCTATGCGGCGGCTGCCGCCAAACTGTCGGCGGCGCGCACCAAGGCCGCCGAGAAGCTCAACAAGGCCGTCAACGCCGAGCTTGCGCCGCTCAAGCTCGAGCGCGCGAAGTTCATGACCCAGGTCGAGAGCAACGCGGCCGCGCCGGGGCCGCAGGGCATCGACCGTGTCGAGTTCTGGGTGCAGACCAATCCGGGCACCAAGCCGGGGCCGATGATGAAGGTCGCCTCCGGCGGCGAGCTGTCGCGCTTCCTGCTGGCGCTCAAGGTCGTGCTGGCCGATCGCGGCTCGGCGCCGACCTTGGTGTTCGACGAAATCGACACCGGCGTTGGCGGCGCGGTGGCCGATGCGATCGGCTCGCGGCTGGCGCGCCTCGCCGGCAAGGTGCAGGTGATGGCGGTGACGCACGCGCCGCAGGTCGCCGCCCGCGCCAGCCAGCATCTCCTGATCTCCAAGGACGCGCTCGACAAGGGCAAGCGGGTCGCCACCCGCGTCAACGCGCTCGCCGCCGACCACCGCCGCGAGGAGATCGCGCGCATGCTGGCCGGCGCCGAGATCACCGCGGAGGCGAGGGCGGCCGCGGAACGGCTGCTCCGGGCGGCGACAGCGTAATCTCTCCCCTCGTCATTCCGGGGCGATGCGAAGCATCGAACCCGGAATCTCGAGATTCCGGGTTCATCGCTGCGCGATGCCCCGGAATGACCACCTCAGGTACAGATCGACTCGTACAAGTCATTCCACTGCGGATTGCTCGCTTCGATCAATTGCGTCTTCCAGGCTCGCTTCCACTTCTTGAGCTCCTTCTCGCGTGATATCGCGGAGATCGGGTCGTCGTAGATTTCGAACCAAACCAGCTGCGTGATGTTGTATTTGGACGTGAAGCCTGGGACGGCCTTCATTCGATGTTCGTAGACCCGCCGCACGAGATCGTTGGTGATCCCAACATAGATTGCTCCGTCTCGTCGACTTGCTAGAATGTACACGTAGTACGACATGAGCCCCATTTCCCACACAGTCATTCCGGGGCGATGCGAAGCATCGAACCCGGAATCTCGAGATTCCGGGTTCGGTCCTGACGGACCGCCCCGGAATGACGAAAAACTATAGCGCGCCCGTCGCATGGCTAAAGCAGCAAAAAAGAAAGAACTCTCCGACGTCGACAAGCTCACCAAGGCCCAGGCCAAGGTCGAGTTGATGCGCCTTGCGCTCGAGCTCGAAGGTCACGACAAGCGCTACTATCAGGACGATGCGCCGAGCGTCACCGACGCCGAATACGACGCGCTGCGGCAGCGCTACAATGCGATCGAGAAGCGCTTTCCTGAATTCGTCACCGCGGAATCGCCGTCGCAGAAGGTCGGCGCCGCGCCGTCGGGGCGCTTCCGGAAGGTTCGCCATTCGCTGCCGATGCTGTCGCTCGACAACGCGTTCGCGGAAGCCGACGTGGTCGATTTCGTCGGGCGCATCACGCGCTTCCTCAAGCTGCCGGATGACAAGATCGATTTCTCGGCCGAGCCGAAGATCGACGGGCTCTCGATGTCGCTGCGCTACGAGGGCGGCGAACTCGTCACCGCGGCAACCCGCGGCGACGGCGCCGAGGGCGAGGACGTCACCGCCAACATCCGCACGCTCGAGGACGTGCCGCAGAAGCTGAAGGGCCGCAACGTGCCCGACATCTGCGAGGTGCGCGGCGAGGTCTACATGACCAAGAAGGCGTTCCTCGCGCTCAACGAGCGGCAGAAGGCGGCCGGCGACACCATCTTCGCCAATCCGCGCAATTCGGCGGCCGGCTCGCTGCGGCAGAAGGATCCCACAATCACTGCCTCGCGGCCGCTCGGCTTCTTCGCCTATGCCTGGGGCGAGATGAGCGCGCTGCCGGAGGATACCCAGACCGGCATGATCCACTGGTTCGAGCGGTGCGGTTTCAAGACCAATCCATTGACCAAGCTGTGCCACTCGGTCGAGGAGCTGATCGCGTTCCATCGCAAGATCGAGGAGCAGCGCGCCGAGCTCGACTACGACATCGACGGTGTCGTCTACAAGGTCGATCGCATCGACTGGCAGGAGCGGCTCGGCTTCGTGTCGCGCACGCCGCGCTGGGCGATCGCGCACAAATTCCCGGCCGAGCGCGCCATGACGGTTTTGCGCGACATCGAGATCCAGGTCGGGCGCACCGGCTCGTTCACGCCGGTCGGCAAGCTCGAGCCGGTCGGTGTCGGCGGCGTGATCGTGCAGAACGTCACGCTGCACAATGAGGACTACATCAAGGGCATCGGCAACAAGGGCGAGGTGCTGCGCGAGGGACGCGACATCAGGATCGGCGACACCGTGGTGATCCAGCGCGCCGGCGACGTGATCCCGCAGGTCGTCGACGTCGTGATCGACAAGCGGCCGAAGAGCGCGAAGGAATTCCACTTCCCAAAGAAGTGCCCGTGCCCGCTGCACACCGACGTGGTGCGCGAGGAGACTGCGGCCGGCGAGGAGGGCTCGCGCGCCCGCTGCACCGGCGAGTTCGCCTGTCCGTTCCAGAAGGTCGAACACCTCATTCTGTTCGTGTCGCGCCGCGCCTTCGACATCGACGGTCTCGGCGTGAAACAGTTGCAATATTTCTTCGACGAGGGATGGGTCAAGGAGCCGGCTGATATCTTCACGCTGCAAAAGCGCAACGCGAAGCTGAAGCTGGAGGACATCGAAGGCTACGGCGAGACCTCGGTGCGCAATCTGTTCGCCGCGATCGACAGCCGCCGCAGGATTGGCCTCGAGCGCTTCATCTACGCGCTCGGCATGCGCCATGTCGGCGAGACCACCGCGCTGGCACTGGCGCGCGGCTATGGCTCCTGGGATGCGTTCCACGATGCCTGCCTCAAGGTCGCCAAGGGCGACGAGGATGCGATGGCGGAGATGGATGCGCTCGACCAGATCGGCGACACCGTGATCAGGAGCATCGCCGACTATTTCGGCGAGAGCCACAATCGCGGCATCGTCGAGCGGCTGACCGGCGAGCTCGACGAGATCATCGACGCCGAGAAGCCGAAGAGCAATTCGGCGGTGGCCGGCAAGACCGTGGTGTTCACCGGATCGCTCGAAAAGATGACACGTGACGAGGCCAAGGCGACGGCCGAGCGGCTGGGCGCCAAGGCGGCCGGCTCGGTGTCGAAGAAGACCGACTATGTCGTCGCGGGGCCGGGCGCCGGCTCGAAGCTTGCCGAAGCGCAGAAGCACGGCGTCCAGGTGCTGACCGAAGACGAGTGGCTGAAGCTGATCGGGGAGTAGGGTTGTCCGTCATTCCGGGTTCGATGCTGCGCATCGCCCCGGAATGACGAACTGCTCACATCATCCCCTGCTCATCCTCCTCGGCCTGCGCGATCAGCTCCTCGCTCACCACCACCTTCCGTCGCGGCACGACGAAGATCATGGTGCAGGCGCAGGCGATCGAGATCGCGAAGATCGCCGCGGTCAGCGGCAGCGTCGTGGTGGAGTGGCCGCCGAGATAGGCGCCGAATTGCGAGATCAGCGAGCCGATGCCCTGCTGCAGGAACCCCATGGCGCCCGAGGCGGTGCCGGCGGCTTCGGGCCGGATGCTGATCGCGCCGGCGGCGGAATTGGCCATCACGAAGGCGTTGGCGATCATCACGATCATCTGGGTGCCGAACAGCCAGAGCGGGGTCTGGTTTACTCCAGTAAAACTCCAGACCAGGTTCAACAGGCTGCCGCCGACCTGCAGGGCGAGGCCGAACCAGATCAGTTTCTCCAGCGAGTGCCGTGGCGCGAAGCGCACGCACAAGAGATTGCCGACGAAGTAGCCGAACCCCGTCATCGCGAACCACGCGCCATACTCGGCGCTGGTCCGGCCCATCTGGGTCACCACGATGTAAGGGCCGCCGCCGGCGAAGGCGAAGATGATCTGCGACGCCAATACCTGGCACAATAGATAGCCGACGAAGGCGCGGCTCGTCATCAGCTTGCCGAGGTCGCCGCGAAAGCTGCTGCTCTCGGCGCGGTCGCGGCGGGTTTCCGGCAGCGCCAACGCGATGAAGATCGTGGTGATCAGCGACGCCGCGGTGATGAGATAGAGGATCGCGCGCCAGCCGAATGTGGTCTCCAGCAGGCCGCCGGTCAGCGGGCTCACCATCTGCGCGATCATCAGTGCGGCGACGACGAGGCTGATCATGGCGCCGACCCGCTCGCGCGGATAGAGATCGCGGATGATGGCACGGCTGATCACCATGCCGCTGGCGCCGCCGAGCGCCTGGAAGAAGCGCGCCGCGATCAGTTGCGGCAAGGTCTCGGCGAACACCGAGCCGACGCCGGCCACGACCATCAGGCCGAGGCCCGCGAGCAGCACCGGCCGGCGCCCGAACCTGTCGGACAGCGGCCCCATGATCAGCTGTGAAAGCGCGATGCCGACCATGTAGAGCGACACGGTCATCTGCGCGATCGAAATGTCGCGGCCGAATGTGGTCGCCAGCACCGGCAGCGCCGGCACCAGCATGTAGAGCGAGATCGGCGCCACGCCCGTCATCACGACGAGCATCAGCAGCATGACCTTCGATGTCGCGATGTTGTCTTTGGCCGCGCCGGGCGGCTTGCCCATCACGCCGTGCATTCAGGTCCGATCCAGCATTGTGGAAAGACTGTAGCGTGCCCGTCCGCGCGGAATACGGGTGTTTCGGCATACGCCCATGCGATTTCAGGAGACGCGGTGACGATGTTTCGTCTCGCGCAATAAACGCTCTGTCGTCAGCTGCGAATTCCGCTGTCGTCCTCGGCGAAAGCGGGGACCCAGTACTCCAGAGGCAGGCGTATTTGAATTGATAGGCCGCGGCGTACTGGATCCCCCGCTTTCGCGGGGGATGACACAGAGCGTTGGGGGGGGGGACGACGTCGAGCGTGCGGATGCCTGGGCGCGCCGCTACTTCAGCGCCGCCGTTGCCTCGTCCAGCCACAGCTTGGTGGCGTTGTCGTCGAGATGCGGCCGCACCACATGCGCGACGCGGGCGTGGTAGTCGTTGAGCCAGCTTAACTCGTCCGGGCTCAGCATGCTGACCTCGATCAGGCGGCGATCGATCGGCGCCAGCGTCAGCGTCTCGAATGCATTGATCGGCCTCTCGGCGCCGGCAATGTCGGTGCCGATCACGAGCTCGAGGTTCTCGATCCTTATGCCGTAGGCGTCGGTCTTGTAGTAGCCGGGCTCGTTCGACAGGATCATGCCGCGCTTCAGCGGCGTGGTGCCGAGCTTGGAAATCCGCGCCGGCCCTTCATGGACGCTGAGATAGCTGCCGACGCCGTGGCCGGTGCCGTGCTCGAAATCAATCCCGGCCTGCCAGAGATATTGCCGCGCCAGCGTGTCGAGCTGCGCGCCGGTGGTGCCGTCGGGGAAGATCGCGCGGGCGATCGCGATATGGCCGCGCAGCACGCGGGTGAAGCGGTCGCGCATCTCGTCGGTCGGCTTGCCGATCGCGATGGTGCGGGTGACGTCGGTGGTGCCGTCCTCATATTGTGCGCCGGAATCGATCAGCAGGAGATCGCCGGGCTCGATGCGGCGGTTGCTTTTGCGCGTCACGCGGTAGTGCACGATGGCGCCGTTCGGTCCGGTGCCGGCGATGGTCGGGAAGGAGACGTCCTTCAGCGCGCCGGTCTGGCGGCGGAACGTCTCCAGCGCCTCGACGGTATCGATCTCGGTGAGGCTGCCGGAGGGCGCCTCGCGATCGATCCAGGCGAGGAAACGCACCAGCGCCACCGCGTCGCGCTGATGCGCCGTGCGCGTGCCCTCGATCTCGGTGACGTTCTTGACCGCCTTCAAGAGGCTGACCGGATCGCTGCCGCGCATCGGCTTGCCGCCGGCACCCGCGATCAGGCGGCTCAGGGCGTCGGCTGCGGTCGCGCTGTCGAGCGCGATCGAGGCGCCGCGCTTGGCGAGCTCGGTGAGTTTTGCCGCCAGCGCCGCGGGCTGCTCGACATCGGCCGATTGCTCGAGATGGTCGCGTGTCGAGTTGGACAGCTTGCGCTGATCGATGAACACCAGCGGCCGGCCTTCCTTCGGTACCAGCGCATAGGACAGCGGCAGCGGCGTATGCGAGACGTCGGCGCCGCGGATGTTGAAGGTCCAGGCGACCGCGTGGCTGTCGGACAGCACCAGCGCGTCGACGCCGAGCTTGTTGATCTCGAGGCGGATGCGCTTGAGCTTCTCGGCTTCGATCTCCCCGGAAAACTGCGCGCCGTGGATCGTGACCGGACCGAGCGGCGGTGCCGGCCGCTCGTGCCAGATCGCATCGAGCGGATTGCTGTCGACGGCGACCAGTTCCGCGCCGGCCTTGGCGCAGGCCGCTGCCAGTCGTTCGGCTGCCGCAGAAGTGTGCAGCCAGGGGTCAAATCCTAGGCGGTCGCCGGCCGCCAGATGCCGGGTCAGCCAGTGCTCCGGCGGCGGATCGACCAGCGGCTCGACCTGCCAGGCCTTGCGGTCGACCTGCTTGCCGGCCTGCAGCGTGTAGCGGCCGTCGACGAACAGGGCGGCCTCCTTGCTCAGCACGATCGCGAGCCCGGCCGATCCGGTGAAGCCGGTCAGCCAAGCGAGCCGCTCCTCGGAGGCCGCGACATATTCATTTTGCTGCTGGTCGGCGCGCGGAACCACGAATCCGGTCAGCTTGCGCCGCGCCAGCTCCTCGCGCAGCGCGCTCAAGCGGGCAGTCAGCGCCACGCCGCCTTCAGGCTCTTCGAACGTCTGGAAATGGGCTTCGAACATCGCCGTCGCACTCTCTTCGGATGGGGCATGACCTTCGCGCGAGCGCGATCAAGCATGACCATATTTTTGGCATAACTTATGCTTGAATATGGCATAGTGGAATTGGCCGGACGATGTCCACTGCACGTCAACGGTCAAGCGTACGGGGAGTGTCCAGGAGTGTCTCAACTCAACGGTGAGGAGATGCACGATGCCTGCATTCACGTTTGAGAAGATCTCGCCGCCGGTCCGCCGCGGCCCGATCGCGCCGGTCGAACAGAAGCAGCGCGGCGTCATCGTCCAGATGCTGGACCGCCTTGTCGAGGCGCGCGCCAAGCGTGCGGCCGGTCAGGGCAAGGTCGAGACCAACCGTAGCGATTCGCCAGCGCCCGAATAAACAACCCGCGGATCGCGGCTACCGTTCCAGGTCGGACGCCTTCGCCACGGTCACATTGACGACCTTGCCGTCCTCGAGCTCGCGCACGATCCGCTCATCGGGGCCGACGATGCCGAGATCGAATTCGCGCTCGGGCGTCACGAGCGTCATGCGCTGGCCGGCGATCACGACGACGGTCATGTCGAGCGTCTCGCCGGAGATCGCCCATTCCCTGAGCTCGTTGCAAAACGGCTCTTTGCGCCAGGCGTCGGGGAAGCCCGGATCGCATCTGACCTCAAGACCATCTTCCGACGTGGTCAGGACGAGCTTCGACCTGGAAGGCTTCCAGTGCTCCTCCAGCAGCTCGTTCGCCAGCCAGACGCAGCTGAACGAGCGGCATTCCGCCGGCCGGCCCGGATAGGTCCGGCAGCCGCGCCCCGGCTTGCAATGCGGGCACCACGTGTTGGCGGGCTTGGCCAGTTCCTCGATCGCCATCACCTTGCAGCAGAGCGTGCAGTCGCCGCACTGTCTGCCGGTCGCGGTCACTTCACGGAGCGCAGCAGCAGGCTGCTCCAGCCCTCGATCCTCAGATGCCGCAGCGGCACCAGCCCGCGGGCACGGTAGGCGGCGATGACCGCCGGCGCCTGGTGCGTCAGCAGGCCCGAGAGAATGACCTGCGCCGACGAGGCGAGGTGGCGCGCCATCGGGCCGGCCAGCTGCCGCAGCGGATTGGCGAGGATGTTGGCGAGCACCAGGTCGAACGGACCGTCCTCGGCAAAGCGCGGAGCGGCAAAGCCGGTGGCGCGGATCACGTCCACCAGATCGCCTGCGCCGTTCAGCCGGGCATTCTCCTCGGCGACCCTGACCGACGGCGGGTCGATGTCGCTTGCCAGCACCTTGCCGTGCAGCGCCTTGGCGGCGGCGATCGCCAGCACGCCGGTCCCGGTGCCGAGATCCAGCACGCGGCGGGGCTGATACGCTTTCAGCACGTGGTCGAGCAGCAGCAGGCAGCCGCGGGTGGTGCCCGTGATGGCCGGTGCCGAAGGCCAGCGCCGCCTCGATCTCGATCCCGAGCTTGTTGGGGGGGATCCGGTGCCGGTCATGCTGGCCGTGGACGATAAAGCGGCCGGCCGCGACCGGGACAAGATCCTCCAGGCTGGCCTTGACCCAGTCCTTGGCCTCCACGGTATCAAAGACTAAAGTAGATGCGACATTCTGCCGCACCACTTGGCCGACCAGCTCGCGCAGTAAATTTTGGTCCGGCGGCTCGGCAAAATGGACGGTGACGTCCCAGCGGCCATCCGGCCGCTCGAAGGCCGCAAACGCCGCCTGATCCTCGAAAAACAGCTCGGAAAGCGTGTCTACCACGCGCTTTGCGGTCGATTCATCTGGAAGGGTGACGCTGGCGCGGTGTGTGGACGGGGTCATCGGAGGCCGGTAGCGCGGTTTTTGTTAAAATTTCAAGCCGGATTCAATCGAATATCGCGAGAATTGAGAGGTTCCCGGTTCAGACAACCTTAGATGTTGCAGTACTACTACGGTGGCGGAACTGGGAACACCCTTCGTTCCAAGGCATCACAACCAAGGGCAGGGCTGCAATGAAGGCTTTTATCGTTAAGTTTTTGCGGAATGAATCCGGCGCGACCGCCATCGAATACGGACTGATCGCGACCGGTATCGCCATCGCGATCATCGCTGCGGTGAATGGCGTCGGCACGGCACTGAGCGGGACCTTCAACTCGATCAGCGGCTCGCTGAAGTAATTTCTCGAACGGCGTTCTCAGGGAAGCACCGGGCGACATGTCGCCCGGTGTTTTCTTTTTGACCGATTGTCCACAGAGCCACACGCAGCTTGTCGACAAGACATCAACTGCGTTTTCCCGGGATTGTGAGCGTCTGTCGCACAGCCGGTCCACAGTGGCGTCCACCGGTTATCCCGTCTTGAGGCAAGGCCGCCGTCCACCGCAGGCCCACAGCTTCTCAACACGCCTGTCCACAGCTTGTCCCGCGGCGCGCGGTGTGTCGTCTACGAGAACAGCGCGCGATGGTCGGCCAGGATGGCCCGCGCGGCATTGTGGCCGGGGGCGCCGGTGACGCCGCCGCCGGGATGGGCGCCGGAACCGCAATGGTAGAGGCCCTTCAGCGGTCCGCGATAGTCGGCATGGCCGAGCATCGGCCGCGCCGAGAACAACTGGTTCAGTGTCAGCGCGCCGTGAAAGATGTCGCCGCCGAGCAGGCCGAATTGCCGCTCGAGGTCGAGAGGCGACAGGACCTGGCGGCCGATCACGCTGCCTGCGAAGCCGGGGGCGTAGCGATCGACGGTTGCGATCATCAGATCGGCGACCTCTTCGCGATGATCGTCCCACGATCTGCCGTCGGGCAGTTGCGGCGCGACGTGCTGGCAGAACAGGCTCGCGACATGCTGGCCCGGCGGGCTCAGGCTGTCGTCGAGCGTCGAGGGGATCAGCACCTCGACGACCGGCGCGCGGCTCCAGCCGAATTCGCGCGCATCGTGCCAGGCGCGATCCATGTAGCCGAGGCTCGGAGCGATGATGATCCCCGCCGTAAGGTGATCCCCTAGGCCGGGCAGCGCGGTGAACGAGGGCAGGGCATTTAGCGCCACATTCATCCTGAACGTGCCGGACCCGTTCCGCCATCGGGAGATGCGCGCGCGAAACTCGGGCGCCAATGCGCCTTCCGGTACCAGGCGTGTGTACAGCAGCTTCGGATTGACGTTCGAGACGACGTATTTGGCGCGCACGGTCTTGTCATTGTCGAGGACGACGCCGACGGCGCGCTCCTTCTCGACGATCACCTCGCGGACGGCAGCATCGGTTTCGATCTCGACGCCATGGCCGCGCGCGGCACGCGCCATTGCCTGGGTGATCGCACCCATGCCGCCGATCGCGTGGCCCCAGACGCCCTTCTTGCCGTTCACCTCGCCGAACGCATGGTGCAGCATCACATAGGCCGAGCCGGCCGCGTAGGGGCTGGCATAATTGCCGACGATGGCATCGAAGCCGAACAGCGCCTTGACGAGGTCGTTCTCGAAGCGCTCGTCGAGCATCTCGCCGGCCGATCGCGTGAACAGGTCGAGCAGATTGCGCTGCTGTTCCAGCGACAGCCGGCGCAGGATGTTGGCGGTGCCGAGCGCGTTGAAGGCCTCGCTGATCGCGCCGATGCCAAAGCCCTCGACGAGGTTCGGCGGCGCGCGCAGCACGAATTGCCGCAGCACGTCTGCGATGGCTTCGAGTTCCCCTGAGAACACGCCGATTGCGGCCGCGTCCTTTTGGCTGAGCTTTTCGACCGACTCCCGGGTCCGGCCTTCGCCCGTCAGCAAATAGCTGCCGTCGGGCGAGGGGAGGAAGTTCTGCGCGCGCCGCTCGACGATCCGGAGGCCGTGATCGGCAAGTTTCAGGTCAGAGATGATCTGCGGATTGAGCAGGCTCACCGTGTAGGCGGCGACGGAGTTGCGGAAGCCCGGACAAAATTCTTCGGTGACCGCGGCGCCGCCGACTACCTTGCGGCGTTCCACGACCTTCACGCGCAGCCCGGCCATCGCGAGATAGGCCGCGCAGGTGAGGCCGTTGTGCCCCGCACCGATGATAACGACGTCTGTTTCGTTCATGTCCGCTTCAAGAAGCAGTGATTACAGCCTGCTGTGGCGCCGCAGCGCCGCGTCGTCAAGTCCGCGTGACCGCCGTTTCTTGTCCGTGATAGTGCCGTATGCTCAACTGAAATCCTCCGGTGGGGTGCCACCGGACTGTCCGCCTCCGGCGCCCGCCGGGTCCATGCCGGAGCTTTCATGACGTCTGAGCCGACCGCCTCGCGCAACCGGCTGGTGCTGGTTGTCTACACCGCCGCGATCTTCGTCAGTGCCCTGTTGCTGTTCTCGGTGCAGCCGCTGTTCACCAAGATGGTGCTGCCGCGGCTCGGCGGCTCGCCGGCGGTGTGGTCGGTGGCGATGGTGTTCTTCCAGTCGCTGCTGCTCGGCGGCTACGCCTATGCGCATCTCTTGATGAAGCTGAACGGCCGTATTGCGCCGGTCGTGGTGCATCTGGTGCTGCTCGTCGTCGCGTTGCTGACCTTGCCGCTGGCGATCAGGAGCGGCTGGGGCGAGCCGCCGACGTCCGGCTATGCGATCTGGCTGCTCGGCCTGTTCGCGGTTTCGATCGGCCTGCCGTTCTTCGCGCTCGCCGCCAACAATCCGCTGCTGCAGGCCTGGTTCGTGCGCACAGGACATCCCAATGGTCCCGATCCGTATTTCCTCTACGCATCCTCGAACATCGGCAGCTTCCTCGCGCTCTTGTCCTATCCGGTGCTGCTCGAGCCGATGTTTACGTTGCGCACCCAGAACCTGATCTGGACCGGTGGTTATGGTCTGCTGATTATTCTGATCGCAAGTTGCGGCGTGCTGCTGTTGCGGTCGCCGGCCAATGCCGCCGCGCTCGACATGCAGGTCGATGACGCCAATGCGCCGGCGCCGTCCTGGCCGCTGCGGGCGCGCTGGATCTTCCTCGCCTCGGTGCCGTCCGGCCTCTTGATCGCGGTGACGGCGCATATCTCGACCGACGTCGCCGCCGCGCCCCTGCTGTGGGTGCTGCCGCTGTCGCTGTATCTCTTGACCTGGGTGCTGGTGTTCCAGTCGCGGCCGCTATTGCCGCACAAATGGATGCTGCTGGCGCAGCCGCTGGCGATTGCCGGCGTCGTGATCCTGCTTGCGGTCGGCGGCGAGCAGAACCTGCTGCTCACGCTCGGTGGCCATCAGCTCTGCTTCTTCATCATCGCGATGGCCTGTCACGGCGAGCTCGCGCGCACCCGCCCGGCGGCGAAATATCTCACCGGATTCTACGTCGCGCTGTCGTTCGGCGGCATGGTCGGCGGCCTGTTCGCGGGGCTTATTGCGCCCTTTACTTTCTCGTGGGTCGCCGAATATCCGATCCTGCTGGCGCTTGCGGCGCTATGCCGTCCGCCCGGCGGCGCGGAGCGGCTGCCGCGCTGGAGCGCCTGGTACTGGCCGTTCCTCGCGGTGCTGGCGGTGGCGCTGATCGCGCCGAGCTATTCGGCCGGCGACATCTTCAACTGGTTCGACGTGCACCGGGTCTGGGTGATCGGCGCGGTCGGCGTGCTCTCGGCGCTGCTGGCGCTCGCGCTGAACGCCAATCGCTGGAAGATCTTCGCCACCGTCGTGGTCGCGCTGGTGGTGCTGCGCGCCTATCCATCCGACGACGGCCGCGTCGAAACCGTGCGCAGCTTCTTCGGCGTGCACAAGATCGTGGTGACGCCGAACGGGCAGTATCACGTGCTGATGCACGGCACCACGATCCATGGCGCCGAGAAGTTCAAGAACGATGACGGCACGCCGGTCGCCGGAATGCCCGAACCGATCAGCTACTATCACAAGGACGGCGGCATCGGGCGGGCGATATCAGCGATCCGCGAGCGTAAGGGCGCGCCGCTGAAGGTGGCGGTGATCGGGCTCGGTTCGGGGACGCTGACCTGCGCGTCGGCCCCCGGCGAGGACTGGCGCTTCTTCGAGATCGACCAGTCGATGGTCGATACCGCGCGCGATCCGAAATACTTCACCTACATCCAGAACTGCGAGCCGAACCTCAAGCCCGTCATCGGCGACGCGCGGCTGACCTTCGCCAAGGAGCCGGACGGCGCCTACGATCTGATCATCGTCGACGCCTATTCGTCGGACGCGATCCCGATCCATCTCGCGACCGAGGAGGCGATGGCGATCTACAAGGAGAAGCTGGCGCCGCAGGGCGCCGTCGTGATGCACGTCTCCAACCGCCACCTCGAGCTTGCCAGCGTCGTGGTCGGCATCGCCGACGCCAACGACATGAAGAGCTGGGTCTACAGCGAGGATTCCGGCCGCGACAACGAGTACATCTTCTCGACCTCGGTCGTGGTCTCCGCGCGCGAGGAGGAAGACGTCGGCAAGCTCGCATCGTCTGATGTCTGGACCGAGACCGAAGCCGACGAGAAGCAACGGGTCTGGACCGACGACTATTCGAACGTGCTGGGTGCAGTGTACCGCCGACTGCGCGACGGCGAGCAGTAGGACCTGCAAGCCGAGCCAATCGCGGCGGCTTCCGCGCGATAATTCTCTAGCGATCGGCTACCAGCAGTCTGGCGAACTGGGGCTTGACGATCGCGGCAAACATTCCGGGATCGTCGAAAGCCCTCGCCGAGAGCATTGCCCCATGAACCGATGCCATCAGCATCTGGGCCTCCTCGTGCGGCCGCTGGTCCAGCCGGAACAGATGCTGTTCCGCGCCGGCCTGCAGCACCGAGGTGAGCCATCCCGCAAGATGATGGAAATGGGCGCGGACGCGCGATGCGACCTCGTCCGGCAGCATCGGCATCTCGCCGGCAAGCATCGCGCAGACGCAGAACGGCAGCGAGGCATCGCCGATGCACGCCTGCCAGAAGTTCACGTAAGCCTGCAGTTGGTCGGTCGGGCTCGCGAATTGCTCCTGAAGCGACTTCAGGCCCAGCGCGGTCTGCTGCCGGTAGCGATCCACCAGCGCCGAGACCAGCTCGGCCTTGGTCGGGAAGTGATGGTGGATGCTCGCCTTCCGGATACCGATGGCGTCGGAAATGTCGGCATAGCTGAAGCCGTTGTAGCCCCCCGCGACGATGAGGGGCTGCGCGACGTCGAGAATTTTTTCAGAAGTCGAAATCATCACGTTCACGTTATGCCTACCTTCCAGTAGGTAAATTACAAAGGTAAATCAAGGCCTTCCTCTCCACACAGGGCGTCCGAGCGCCAGATTGACTCGGAATTGTTGTCTACCTACTAGTAGGACGATAAACAAGGAGCCTGTCAATGCAAAGCCACCTTTCGACCCAATCCACCTGGCTGCGATCCTATTATCTCGGGCGCGCCATCTTCTCGGTCGCCTGGGTCGCCGCTGCCGTTCTGTTTAGCGGCCAAGCCGGCCCTGCCGGGGTTCTGTTCGTGATCTACCCGGCGTGGGACGGCATCGCCAATCTGGCTGATGCCCGGGTCAATGGCGGCCTGAAAGCCAACCCATCCCAGGCCCTGAATGTCGTGGTCAGCGCGATCACGACGCTCGCCGTGATCGTGGCGCTCAGCCACAGCAGCTATGCCGTCCTGGCCGTGTTCGGGGTTTGGGCGATCCTCGCGGGCGTGCTGCAATTGTACACCGGCGTCAGGCGCTGGCGTCATTATGGTGCGCAATGGGCGATGATCCTGAGTGGCGCACAGTCGGCACTCGCCGGCGGCTACATGATCAGCCAGTCCATCGGCACCGTTGCGCCGACCATTCTCGACGTCGCTCCCTATGCGGGCTTCGGCGCGTTCTATTTCCTGCTTTCCGCAATCTGGCTCGTTGCCACCGGCTATCGCCACGCGCGCGCCTAGTGTCAAAGCAAGAAGCTGGAGCTCCGTTCCAGTTCAACCGGAACGGAGAGCTGTCCGGCAGCACCGGAGGAGCGCCAGCTCGCCTTCAGCGCGACGCGACTATTTGTTCTCTGGCGGCGCCGCACCCGCGGAGGCGGGCGTCGAGGCAGCGAGCAGCGGCATCGTCGGCGTGCTCTCGCCCGCATCCTCGTCTAGGAATTGCTCCACGCCGGCCTGGATCGACGATTTCGCGCTGTCCGGGCCGCGGTCGCTGAGATCGTTGTGCTGGAATTCGGTTCTGACCACCTTGATGCCGAGTCTCGCACAGGTCTCGTCGTCCGGCACGACGCCCGGATCGGCCTTGAACACCGGATCCCTGGAGCGAAACGAGAGGATCTTGATCTTGCCGTCGGTGATGAAGGGGACGCGCAGATTGTCCAGCGTGACGACCTTCTTGACCAGGTCGGGATGCTGCTTGGCGAAGAACATCGAGATGTCGCCGCCGTTGGAATGGCCGATCAACGTCAGCTGGCGATAGTTTGCGTTCGGATAGACCTTCTTGAGCTCGTCGATCGCATACATGATGTTGAAGACGCCGCGATTGTACTGCATGCGGCGGCCTACATATTCCTCGCCGACCTTGGTAACCATCGGCGCGTCGGTGTCGAGATCATGCTGAATGCTGATCACGAGGTATCCGCGCGACGCGAACAAATTGGTGAGGAACGAGTACTCGGTGTTCTTGACGGTGTTGCCGTGGCTCAAGATCGCGACCGGCAGCTCGATCATCTCGGCCATTGCCTGCATTTGCCGGTCGCGGCGCACCGCGACCTCGACCGTGACGTCGCGGTCGTCGCGCAGAACGTCGTGGAACGTCAGCGTCGTGTGACGGATGGCCCATCTGTCCGTCGTGAAATAAGCGGCCATCGCCACGACGCACAGGCAAAGGACAATGATGCCCCGTTTCATGTCGACCTCTGATCTTGCCTACGTGACCCGCGCTTCTCGCCCTGATTTCATCGGGCATACAGCGTGAATCGGCCTCCAGGGGCCAAGCGGGCGCTTGTGCCGCCGAATATCGGGCTAGTTTTACAATCAGATGACGACGGGCCGCGGCGCACGTTGACGGACGCCCTTTGCGACGGTCACAAGCGGGTGAGGGGAGCGTGAACTGACGGCGCCCTGCCTGCGGCGCCGTCACGGATCAAGAGCGTGCGGCAGATTTCTTTTGACGCGTTTTCTTCACGCGAACCGGCGCCTACTTCGCTCGAAAACGCTCTAATCCTGATAGGTGTTGCCGTAGAAGCCGCGCGGCTGATAGGCGGGGCGCGGCTGGTAGTAGCCTTGCGGCGCCGGCGCGTAGCCCTGATTGCCGTAATACTGCTGCTGCTGGCCATAGGCCTGCGCATCGTAGACGCGGCGGCTTGACGGTGGTGCCGGATAGCGGCGATCGGTCGAGCTGCCGTCGGCCGGATAGATGTAGCCGTCATCGGTGCGGGCCTGCGCCGGATAGTCGCGCGGCTGCGGCGTCAGCACGACCGGGTCGCCGGCGGCGGCGGTGCCGTACTGCTCGTCATATTGCTGCGGCGCGCGGCGGGCGACGGCGGTGCCATTGCGCCCACGCGGATTGCGCGCCAGCGCGACCTGCGACGAGCCGGTCAGCGTCACGGTGGTGTTGAGCACGCCTTCCTTCTGGACCAGCGAGTAAAGCGTGGTTGCGTTGTCGCGCGACAGCCGCACGCAGCCATGCGAGGCCGGCGAGCCGAGGCGGCTGACCGAGTCGGTGCCGTGAATCGCGTGCCCGATCTTGGTGAAGAAGATCGAGTGCGGCATCGGCGCGTCGTCGAATTCCTTGGAGTAGTGATCCTCTTCCATGCGGAAGGCGCGGAAGCTGCCGTTCGGCGTTTCGCGCGACGGGATGCCGGTCGAGACCGGCCAGTGATAGCGCGCGACGCCGTCGACCGCGACGGTCATCTGCTGGTTGTCCTTGTCGATGGTGATATCGACCTTGGCCTGTGCGGCGCCGGCGGTGAAGAGCATCACGGACGTGAACGCAATGAGGAACGAACGCATTTTACCTTTGGCCTCCAGGCCTGCTCGCGAAGCCGCGGCTCTCCGTCCCCGGCAATCAATATGCACGGAATCCGAACTTGGTTCCAGTGGCGGGCCAAGGCCGTGATCAATTGCCATGGTTAATCCCGTGCGCGGCGCAAACAAGGCCGAAGCCGGGCCTGCCTGTCACGGCGGGCTGACTTTTTCGCGAGCAGGCCGCGACCACGGCCCGATTGGTCTCCGACACGCAACCATTTGGCCGCATGGGCGTTTAACAATCCCGCCCGGCGGCGCGTTCGCGCCGCGCATCAAGGAATCCAGATGAACAACACCAAGGTGAAGACCGCGGCCGTCGTCCCAGCCGGCCTCTCCGCGCGGCTCCTGCTTGCGGCCGCAGCCCTCGCTTTGACGCTGGTCGCAGTCCCCCATGCAGGCCATGCCCAGGGCATCGTCCGCGGCGCTCATGAGGGCGCCTATGAGGGCAACCGGGTCGCCGGCCCGGTGGGCGGCGTGGTTGGCGGCGCCGTCGGCGCCGGTGTCGGTGGCGCCATGGGCGCGGTCAAGGGCGTGTTCGGCATCCCGGATCGCGGTTACCGCCGTGGCCACCGCTGCCGCGGCTATTACCGCCACGGTCATTTCCACTGCTATTGATCGTTGAAGAACCTGTAGCCCGGATGGAGCGAAGCGAAATCCGGGTTCTGCAGGCTTGGCGATAAGGTCCCGGATTGCGCTTCGCTCTATCCGGGCTACGGGCGAGCGTCATTCCGGGGCATGCGAAGCATGAACCCGGAATCTCGAAGTGACGGCGCGAGATTCCCCGATGCGCAATTGCGCATCTGAGGTTCGCGCTAAGGCGCGCCCCGGAATGACTTGCTTGCAAGTCAGTTCTTCAGCCGGTAGCCGGTCCTGAAGATCCACGCCACGATGGCCATGCAGGCCACGAGGAATCCCACGGTCATGCCGAGGCTCAGCGGCACGCTGACATCGGCGATCTCGTAGAAGCTCCAGCGGAAGCCGGAGATCAAATAGACCACGGGATTGAGCAGGGTGATGGTGCGCCAGCCCGACGGCAGCATGTTCACCGAATAGAAGCTGCCGCCGAGGAAGGTCAGCGGTGTCACCACCAGCATCGGGATCATCTGCAGCTTCTCGAAGCCGTCGGCCCAGATGCCGATGATGAAGCCGAATAGGCTGAAGGTGACCGCCGTCAGCACCAGGAACGTCAGCATCCACACCGGATGCTGGATATGCAAGGGGACGAAAAGCCCGGCCGTCGCCAGGATGATCAGGCCGAGGATGATCGACTTGGTGGCGGCAGCGCCGACATAGCCGATAACGATCTCGAAATAGGAGATCGGCGCCGACAGGATCTCGTAGATCGTGCCGACGAATTTCGGGAAGTAGATGCCGAACGAGGCGTTGGAGATGCTCTGGGTCAGCACCGACAGCATCACGAGCCCCGGCACGATGAAGGTACCGTAGCTGACGCCCTCGACCTCGGTGATGCGCGAGCCGATCGCGGCGCCGAACACCACGAAATACAGCGAGGTCGACACCACGGGCGAGACGATGCTCTGCAGCAGCGTGCGCCAGGTGCGCGCCATTTCGAACAGGTAGATCGCCCGGATTGCGCGGTAGTTCATGGCGCCCTCACGAGGCTGACGAAGATATCCTCGAGCGACGACTGCCTGGTATCGAGGTCCGAGATGCGGATGCCGGCATTGCGCAGATCGTTGAGCAGGCTGGTGATGCCGGTGCGATCGCCCTTGGTATCGTAGTCATAGGTCACGGTGCGGCCGTCGTCGGACAATTCGAGATTGTAGGCAGACAGAACATCGGGAATGGCCTCGAGCTTGTTCTGCAATTGCAGCGTCAGCTCCTTCTTGCCGAGCTTCTGCATCAAGGTCGCCTTGTCCTCGATCAGGATGATCTCGCCCTTGTTGATGACGCCGATGCGGTCGGCCATCTCCTCGGCTTCCTCGATGTAGTGCGTGGTGAGGATGATGGTGACGCCGGAAGCCTGCAGCGTGCGGACCACCTCCCACATGCCCTTGCGCAATTCGACGTCGACCCCGGCGGTGGGCTCGTCGAGGAACAGGATCTGCGGTTCGTGCGACAGCGCCTTGGCGATCATCACGCGGCGCTTCATGCCCCCGGACAGCGTGATGATCTTGTCGTCCTTCTTGTCCCACAGCGACAGGTCGCGCAGCACCTTCTCGATATGGGCGGGGTTCTTCGGCTTGCCGAACAGGCCGCGGCTGAAGCTGACGGTCGCCCACACCGACTCGAACGCGTCGGTGTGCAGTTCCTGCGGAACCAGCCCGATCATCGACCGCGCCGCGCGATAGTCGGCGATGATGTCGTGCCCGCCGATCGTGATGCGGCCCTCGCTCGGATTGGCGATGCCGCAGATGATGCTGATCAGCGTGGTCTTGCCGGCGCCGTTCGGCCCGAGCAGCGCGAAGATCTCGCCTTTGACGATGTCGAGATTGATGCCCTTCAGCGCCTTGAAGCCGGAGCCATAGGTTTTCGAAAGATTGGATACGGAGATGATCGGCGACATGGAGAGTCGGTGAGCGTGAGGGAGGGGGCGCGCGCGGATTGGGGCCCGGGCAGGCGCGTGATGCGGGTTCAGCCCAGATAGGAACGCACGGTCCGTTCTGCAATCGGTCGGCGAGGGAGAAATTTATTCTGCAGCGTGCACCGCTCCCGCTTGCGGGCAGGGCCATTGCATACGGCGCTTGCGGCCTCTGCAACTCACGTGTCCACGTATCGAGGCCGGGCTCGAACGAGGCTGATAGCCTGCCGCCTCAGGGGCGCACTACCAAAATATCGAAAACAACCCCATGCAAAGGAGCCGGCGGCCGGCGGCGCATATTGCAACTTGACCCGTCGGGCAAATCAGCGGTAATCTTCTATTATCCCGAAATCGTGGAGGCGCCGCTCGCCCCGGGGACATCGTATACGGGCGGGAGGGGACGCAGTTCCGACGCCCCGATATTCAATCCAATCAGTGCTTCTTGGCTGATTTCGCCGGCTTCTTGGCGGCGGCCGTCGGGGCAGGGTGCGCGGGCGGCGCGCTGTCGGCGACCTTCGCGACCAGCATGATCTGCACCTGGTTGTTGACCGGCGCGTTGGGTTTGGTCGGGTCGAGCAACTGCTCCTCGCCGAGCCCGACCGACTGCAGGCGCTTCGCGGTGATCTTGAAGGTGTTGACCAGGATGTCGCGGATCGCGTCGGCGCGCCGCTGGCTCAGCAGCACATTGTTCTCGCGTCGTCCGGTCGATTCGATGTGGCCGACGATCAGGAAGGTGTAGGGCAGCAGCGAGGAGTGCGTCAGCGCATCGGCGATCCGCCCGACCGTCTGATACGACTCCGGCAGCACGATCGGCGTGTCGACGTCGAACGCGATGTCGACGTTAAACGTCGGCAGCTTGGTCAGGTCGGGAGCGATCGGCGGCCGCTTCGAGGGCGGTGGCTCGTTCTTCGATCGCGACTTCGATCGTTCGGCCACCTGCTGGCGCAGCGCAGGGACATCGACCTCGGCATCTGTCTCAAAATGATTGAGCTTGGCGATGACGTCGTCGCGTGTGATGGCGGTCTGCGCCGGCGCTGGCGCAATCGACATCGCCAGCAAAGCCAGCGTGCCCAGCAGGGCCAAAAGGCCAGGATCGCGCAAGCCTCGCCTCGACAGCCGCATCATTGATACCCCGCGTCATTGATCGCCTGGGTGCAATTGCGGCTGAGGCCCTTGGCGCTGACGAGGCAGGGCACCGACTTGCTGGTCTCCTTGGTCGAGCCGCCGCAGACCTTGACGATCTCGCGGGTGCAGGCATTCGCAACGGTGACGCGCGCCGCGATCCGCTTCTGGATCGCATCGAGGGTGGAGAAGTAGCTCTCCTTGCACTGCGGCGAGATCACGTCGCGGTTGCGCGACAGGCATTCCTTGAGGCGGTTGGAGTCGAGATTGACGCCGCGGCAGTTCGCGGTGATGTCTGCGCCGCAGGCCTTGGCGAGCTGGGCTGCCGAATCGCCAAAGCTCATCGTCTCCGCGACCGCCAGCGACGGCGCGGTGAGCGCGATGACAAAAAGGAAAAACCTCCCCCGGACCATGGATCCATCTCAACCCATGAAATCAACTGGGGTCAAGGGCTACCAACAGAGAAGACCGCCAAAGAAGGTCGCCAAAGAAAGGTCGCTATGTCACACCCGTTGCACAAAGCTGTCGACCACCTTCTTCTCGCCGGCCTTTTCGAAGGCGATGGTCAGCTTGTTGCCGTCGATCTTCACCACATGGCCGTAGCCGAATTTCTGGTGAAATACCCGGTCGTCCAGCGAAAAATCCGACGTTGTGCCGGTGGACTTCGCCACCAGCTCGCCCTCGATCACGACAGGGCCGCGCTTGGTGCGATTGAAGCTTTCAGAGGAAAAGGAGGATTGCCGCTCCTCGAAGCCGCTGCCGCTACGGCCCCCGCCGCCGCGGTTGCGGTTGGCCTGGGCGCGCTGCCAGCCCGGGGTCGAATAGCTCGAGCCGAATGATTCGAGGTTGTCGAAGCGCGAGGCGCCATAGCCGCCGCTGCCGCCCCAGCCCGATCCGCCCTTGGATTCGGTGATTTCGACATTGTGCGCCGGCAGCTCGTCGAGGAAGCGCGAGGGGATCGTGGTCGACCAGGTGCCATGGATGCGGCGGTTGGTGGCGAAATAGATCTTGGCGCGGCGGCGCGCCCGGGTCAGCCCGACATGGGCGAGGCGGCGCTCCTCCTCGAGCCCGGCGCGGCCCTGTTCGTCCAGCGTGCGCTGGCTCGGAAACAGGCCTTCCTCCCAGCCCGGCAGGAACACGTTGTCGAATTCCAAGCCCTTGGCCGAATGCAGCGTCATCAGCGACACCGCCTCGTCGCCGGCCTCGCCGTCGCGGTCCATCACCAGCGAGATATGTTCGAGAAACCCTTGCAGGTTCTCGAATTCCTCCATCGAACGCACCAGCTCCTTGAGGTTCTCCAGCCGGCCCGCGGCATCAGCCGAGCGGTCCTTCTGCCACATCTCGGTGTAGCCGCTCTCGTCGAGCACGATCTCGGCGAGCTCGGTATGCGAGGTGACCTCGCGCTGGGCGCGCCAGCGGTCGAACTGCATGACGAGATCGCGCAAGGAGCCGCGCGCCTTCGGCTTCAGCTCGTCGGTCTCGACCACGGCGCGCGCCGCCTCGAACAGCGGAATGCGGCGCTTGCGGGCATGGTCGTGCAGCAGCTGCACGGTGGCGTCGCCGAGCCCCCGCTTGGGCACGTTGACGATGCGCTCGAAGGCGAGATCGTCGGCCGGCGAATTGATGGTGCGCAAATAGGCCAGCGCATCGCGGATTTCGGCGCGCTCATAGAATCGGGGGCCGCCGATCACGCGGTAGGGCAGGCCGAGCGTGACGAAGCGGTCTTCGAACTCGCGCATCTGGAACGAGGCGCGCACCAGGATGGCGACGTCGTTGAGGTTCTCGCCCGCGCGCTGCAGTTCCTCGAGCTCCTCACCGATCGCGCGCGCTTCCTCTTCCGAATCCCAGGAGCCGGTGACGGTGACCTTCTCACCGTCGACATCCTCGGTGCGCAGCGTCTTGCCGAGCCGGCCTTCATTATGCGCGATCAGATGCGAGGCCGCGGCCAGAATGTGGCCGGTGGAGCGGTAATTGCGCTCGAGGCGGATGACCCTGGCGCCGGGGAAATCGTGCTCGAAGCGCAGGATGTTGTCGACCTCGGCGCCGCGCCAGCCATAGATCGACTGGTCGTCGTCGCCGACGCAGCAGATGTTCTTGAGGGGTTGTTGCGTGGTGACGTTTTCCTCGTCATTCCGGGGCGCACCGCCAGGTGCGAACCCGGAATCTTGAGTTGAGTCCTCATTGCTTCGGGATTCCGGGTTCGCCTCTTCGAGGCGCCCCGGAATGACTGGCGCGTTGGTTGCTCCCGGAATGACGTCGGCAAGGCGTCGCTCCGGCCGCGACGGCGCCTGCGACAGCAGGCGCAGCCACAGATACTGCGCGACGTTGGTGTCCTGATATTCGTCGACCAGGATGAACTTGAAGCGGCTCTGGTACTGCCGCAGCACGTCTGGATTTTCGCGGAACAGCCTGATGTTCTCGAGCAGCAGGTCGCCGAAATCGGCCGCGTTGAGGATCTTCAACCGCTCCTGATAGGTCGCGTAGATCTTGCCGCCCTTGCCGTTGCCGAACGAGGCGGCTTCGCCCGCCGGCACCTGCGATGGCGACAGGCCGCGATTCTTCCAGCCATCGATCAGGCCGGCCAGCATCCGCGCTGGCCAGCGCTTGTCGTCGATGTTCTCGGCCTGCAGCAATTGCTTCAACAGCCGCACCTGGTCGTCGACGTCGAGCACCGTGAAGTTGGATTTCAGCTGCACCAGCTCGGCATGGATGCGCAGGATGCGGCCGCCGATCGAGTGGAAGGTGCCGAGCCACGGCATGCCCTCGACCGCCTGGCCGAGCATCTGCCCGAGCCGCAGCTTCATCTCGCGCGCCGCCTTGTTGGTGAAGGTCACCGACAGGATCTCGTGCGGCCGCGCGCGGCCTTGGCTCAGGATATGCGCGATGCGCGTGGTCAGCACGCGCGTCTTGCCGGTGCCGGCGCCGGCAAGCACCAGCACGGGGCCGTCGAGCGTCTCGACCGCCTCGCGCTGCTCCGGATTGAGGCCGCTCAGATATTGCGGACCGGCCGCCGCCCGCGCACGCGCGGCGATGCCGCCAGCCGCCGGCTGGTGCTCGGGAACGCCGTGATGGGGCAATTTGCTCGGCTCGGTCATTGGCGAATCGTCTCGGCCCCACGATGACACCGCAGGATGGTGAAGGGGAGCCTTCTTAACAGGGATTGAAGGCCATATAGGGCCTGATCGGCCGTTTTGACAGGTTTTATCGCGATCGACAGGAACGCTTTCGCCGGCAGCCCACCATCAATGCTGGTTCCGGAAATCAACGAAAATTTCGCGGTTTCACGCTCAGGAACCCGCGTTTCCCGGCCGGATTGTTTCAACGGGTGCGCGCCGGACGAAGGTCCGCGCCCGAGAAACAGCAAGGAAACGAAGCGGAGTTTTGATCATGCTGAGCTGGGTCGTCACGTTCCTGGTCATCGCCCTGATCGCGGGCATTTTGGGCTTTGGCGGCATCGCCGGCGCCTCCGTCGAAATCGCCAAGGCGATCTTCTTCATCGCCGTCATCCTGTTTCTGGTGTCGGCGGTGGTCGGATTGGTGCGCGGCCGCACAAGGGTCTAGCGAGGCCGCGAACCGGCGGCCGCTTCGCTTGAAAACGGCAAGTTATTTCGCCGAGGGCATCGCCACGTTGCGGCCGATGCCCTCGGGACGTGGTACACCCGCATAGCTGTCGACGACCGCGCGAGCGCGGGCGCGGATATCGGGCGGAAACGGCGCCACCTTGCGCGCCTCCATGTCGATGTGCAGCGTGAGGTTTTCCGAGGTCGCGGAGAGCCAGCCTTCGGTGGCATGGCGCAGCTCCTCGAACGTGTGCAGCCGCTTCTCGTCGGCGCCGAGCAGGTGGACGTGGACTTGCACGGGATCGCCGAGATGAATTTCCCTGAGATAGCGGACGTGGCACTCGGCGGTGAAGGTCGAGCACTGCCGCGCCTTCATGTAGGCCGGCCCGATGCCGAGCTGCAGCCACATCTCGTCGATGGCGCGGTCGAACATCACGTTGTAGTAGGCCATGTTGAGATGGCCGTTGTAGTCGATCCATTGCGGCTCGATCTGCATCACCGAGGATCTGAACGGGGCCGGCGGAAGCGGCATCTCGCTCGTGGCAGTCGCTGAAGTCATGATCCATCCCCGGTTTGCTGGCGTTCGAGCATGAGCTTTTCTGTGACTCCGGCGTCCACTTTTTCAAGTCAGGCTCTCTTGACCCCTTATACAAGCTTTGCCACGGTCGGCTAAAGGTGGGAGGAAATTTGACGTGGCGACAACGATTTCGGGCAATGTGACGCGACCTGATCCGCAGGCCCTGAAGCGCGCGATCGACGCGCTGGCGGCGCGGTTCGGCAACCGGCTCGTCACGTCGCAGACGGTGCGCGAGCAGCACGCCCATACCACCACATGGCTGCCGACCCAGCCGCCGGACGCCGTCGTGATGGCGCAGGAAACCGCCGACATCCAGGACGTGGTGCGGATCTGCGCCGCCAATCGCGTGCCGGTCATCGCCTTCGGCACCGGAACCTCGCTCGAGGGGCAGGTCAACGCGCCCGCGGGCGGCATCTGCATCGATCTGCGCGACATGAACAAGGTGCTCGAGGTGCATGCCGAGGACCTCGACTGCGTGATCCAGCCCGGCGTGACGCGGAAGGCGCTCAACGAGCATCTGCGCGACCAGGGCCTGTTCTTTCCGATCGATCCCGGCGCCGATGCCTCGCTCGGCGGCATGACCTCGACCCGTGCCTCTGGCACCAACGCGGTGCGCTACGGCACCATGCGCGAGAACGTGCTGGCGCTGAAGGTGGTGCGCGGCGACGGCGAGATCATCACGACAGGCACGCGCGCCAAGAAGTCGTCGGCCGGTTACGACCTGACGCATCTGTTCGTCGGTGCCGAAGGCACGCTCGGCATCATCTCCGAACTGACCATCCGCCTGCGCGGCATTCCCGACACCATCGCGGCGGCGGCCTGTTCGTTCGACACGGTGCGTGGCGCCTGCCAGGCCACGATCCTTGCGATCCAGACCGGCATTCCGGTCGCCCGGATCGAGCTGCTCAATGCCGCGCAGGTGAAAGCCTGTAATAGCTATTCGAAGCTGTCGCTGCCGGAGACGCCGCTGCTGCTGCTGGAATTCCACGGCAGCGAGGTCGAGGTCGCCGAGCAGTCGAAGAATTTCCGCGACATCGCCGCCGAATGCGGCGGCGGCGACTTCACCTGGACCACCAAGCCTGAAGACCGCACCAAGCTGTGGCAGGCCCGGCACGACGCCTACTGGTCGGTGAAGGCGCTGCGCCCCGGCGACAGCATCGGCGTGGTTGCGACCGACGTTTGCGTGCCGATCTCGCGGCTCGCCGACTGCGTCACCGAGACCGAGGAGGATCTGCAGCGGCTCAACCTGCTGTCGCCGATCGTCGGCCATGTCGGCGACGGCAATTTCCACTGCTCGCTGCTCTGCGACGTCAACGACAAGGGCGAGATGGCGCGCGGCGAGGAGTTCATGCACCGCCTGGTCGAGCGCGCCCAGGCCATGGACGGCACCTGCACCGGCGAGCACGGCATCGGCCAGGGCAAGCAGAAATACTTGCAGGCCGAGCTCGGCCCGGAGGCGCTCGACGCGATGCGGGCGCTGAAGCAGGCACTCGACCCGCAAAACATCTTCAATCCCGGAAAGATCGTCCCGGCCGCCTGAGGCGTCGTCACGCCGCGCAGCGTTCGCGAGCCCGCGCGCGGCGCGTGTTATACGCGGAACTTTTCCGCCCGCCCGGCGTCTCTCTTGTGCTGTGCTGTGTTGCCGCGACGTGTGTGGTGCGCGGAGGGAGGACGCCGTGATCGGACGGGCAATCGGAATTGCGGTCGTGGTGCTTGCGATGGCGCTGTCGGGTGACGCGATCGCCCGAGGCGGCGGCGGACACGGCGGCGGCCATGGCGGAGGACATGGTGGCGGCCATGGGCATGGTGGCGGCCATGGGCATGGTGGTGGCCACGGGCACGGCGGTGGCCATGGACGTGGCGGGCATGGCTTCGGCCACATGCATTTTGGCGGCGGCCATCATGGCGGGGTCGGCCGTTCGCACGCGATCTCGCGATCAGGCTTTGCCGGCCACGGCGCCTTCGCATCGCGCGGGGGCGGCAATTTCGGCCGGATGCGAAATGCCGCGATCGCACCAGGCCATATGCGCAATACGTTCAACTCGCTGTCGCGCAACGGCGCATTGCGCAACGGCCGGCTGTTGAGCAACCCGGCGGCGCGCGCGCAGATCGCCGCGGCCGCGGCGCTCGCCGGCTGGCACGGCGGGGCGGTGGCCAACGGATGGTGGCAGCATCCCGGCGGCGGCTATGGCTGGGTCGGTCCGCTGTTCTGGCCGTTCGCGTACAATGACATCTACGACTACGCGATCTGGGGCGACGACATCGGATTCTGGGGCTACGGCTATCCGGATATCTATGCCGGCATCTTCGGGCCTTATGGGTATGACGATCTCAGGGGCTATCTGCCGGAGCGCCGGACGGGCCGCCGTTACCGCGGCGGCGGGCGCATCGAGCAAATGTGCGGCAATGACAGCCGTTCGGTCGCCGGCCTGCCGGTGGATCAGATCGCGGATACGGTGCAGCCGACCGAAGCGCAATCGGCGGCGCTCGGCGAACTCGGCAACGCGTCGCTCGCGGCTGCCCAGGTCATTCGCGCAGCATGTCCTGCGCAGGTGGTGTTGACGGCGCCGAACCGCCTCGCCGCCATGCAGCAGCGGATCGAAGCGATGGTCACCGCGGTCGGAATCGTGAAGCCTCCGCTGGACAAATTCTACGGCCTGCTCGATGACGAGCAGAAAGCGCGGCTCAACGCGCTCGCCGAGAACCAGCGCAAGGAAGCCGCGGCGCGCGATCCGAACGCGACGGTCGCCCAGAGCTGCGGCGCTGCGCAACCGGCGATGCAGGAATGGCCGACCGGCGAGATCGAGGCGCGGCTGCAGCTCAGCGACGCCCAGCGCGGTGCGCTTCAGGCGCTGCAGGATGCCAGCGCCGACGCCGCGCGGAAGCTGAAGGCCGCGTGCCAGACCAACGAGGCGATGACCCCGCCCGCACGCCTTGCCTTCGTTGCCAGGCGGCTCGACGTTATGCTGCAGTCGGTCAAGGACGTCCGCGCCGCGCTTGAGAATTTCTACGCCACGCTCAGCGATGAGCAAAAGGCGCAGTTCGAGGCGATCGGGCCGAAACGATCGGCTTAGAGCCTCGTCGGTTCGCGTGAAAACGCGGCAAGCGAAAACCCCGCAGCCTCGGCTCTGATGCAATCAGAACCGAAACGGGCTTTATTCCATGAGTTCGACATCAATTCGCGCGCGGATCGGCCGCGGGTGTGGCCGCCGGGCCATAGTGTGCACCTCTTGCTCGGCACCGAGTCGACTCTGCGGTTCACAGGTTGCGCCAAGGCCAGCTATGTTTGCCGTGCATTCAAGGTGCGGCGATGTGGTGGTTCAGCAAGGACGAGCACAAGGATATCTGGGACGATCCCGTCGCGCATCCGCTCGGCGACATCGAAGCTGCGCAGCGGATCCGTGCGATCTGCCGCGATGCCGCCGGCTGCGCCGAGGCGGTCGGCTCGCCCGACAAGCGCTCAGCGAAGAAGCAGCAGATCGAGCGTGATCGCTACGAGCGTGCCGCCAAGGTCGCGATGGAGACCGCGATGAAGATCTCCGACGAGTTGGTGCGGGATTCCGCGGTGCGCGAGATCGTCGGTCTCTGCATGAAGGCCAATAACATCAAGACGGGGCGGGCGCTGCTGCGCGCCATCCACGCGGGCTCGATCAAGGCGGAAGTTTTGAGGGAGCATCCGACGCTCGAGGGCGAGCAGGCCTGAGGTCGTCCGGTAGCCCGGATGGAGCGTAAGCGAAATCCGGGACGGTTCATCAACGCGCGAGAAATCCCGGATTGCGCTTCGCTTCATCCAGGCTATGCAGCTGAGTCGCCCTAAATTTGTAGCTCCGTCATTGCGAGGAGCATAGCGACGAAGCAATCCATGCTTCCGCATACGCCACACGATGGATTGCTTCGCTTTGCTCGCAATGACGGAGGATCGTGCGTAGCCCGCATGAGCGAAGCGATATGCGGGAACGGTTTCCCGGGTATCGCTTCGCTCATGCGGGCTACGGACTGATCTCACCAACCTCTACGCCTGTCCGCCGAGCGTGCGGACCGCTTCGTCGACGCTGCGGAAGACGTGGTCCCGCGGCAACACCTCGTAGAGACCGAAGCGCCCGAAGGCGTCCTGCGCGCGCTCGGATTCGAGCCGCGCCACCGCCACCGTCACGCCGTCATCGCGGCATTCGCGAAACAGGTCGCGCAGCGCCTGCGCCGCCGTGAAATCGATCTCGATCATGCCGCTGGCCTCGATCACCAGCAGCCGCGGGTTGGGTGTCGTCGCGCTGATGGTTTTGAGCACGCCGCTGTGGAAGCTTTCCGCGTTGAGGAACGACAGCGGCGCCTGCAGGCCGACGACGGCAATGCCGGGCGTGCGCTCGCCTGTGACGTGCGGGCCCGTCGGCCACCAGATCGTGGTGCCGGGCACATGGACGAATTCGGCAAGCTGGCCGCGCGTCGTGGTCCAGATGCCGTGCAGCAGTGACAAGGCGATGCCGACGGCGACGCCTTGCTCGATCGGCAGCACGATGATCGCGGCTGCGGTCGCCACCACCAGCAGGAATTCATAGAACGACTGACGGAAGATCGCGACGATCTGCTTCACGCGGATGATGCGCAGCGCCACGAACAGCAGGACCCCGCCGAGTGCCGCATCGGGCACGTGCTGCAGCAGCGTCGCGCCGAACGCGAGCAGCGCGAGCACGATGGCCGCGGCAAACAGCCCCGAGAGCTGCGTACGTCCGCCGGTCTCCGACACGATGCCGGTTCGCGGCGGACTGGCGTTGACCGGAAATGCGCCGAACAGTCCGGACAGCAGGCTGCCGGCACCGGCGCCGAGGAAGTCGCGATCGACGTCGGCCGGCTTGTCCGGATCGGACAGGAACGAGCGCGTCGTCGCCGCGGTCTGCACCATGATGACAACGGCGATCAGGATCGCCAGCGACAACAGCTTGATCCAGCGCTCCGGCGCGATGTCCGGAAACGATGGCGTCGGCAGCGTCCCGGGCACGGTGCCGACCACCTTGACGCCCTTGCTTTCGAGATGGCCGGCGATCACGGCGACGGTGGCCACGACAAGGCCGATGAGCGCGCCCGGAATGCGTGCGCTGATCTTCTCCGATCCGGCGACCAGCGCCAGCACGCCGAGGCCGATCGCCAGCGTGTAGAAATTGGTTTGACCGATCTTCTCGGTGAGCACCCCGAGCTTGTAGAGCGTCGGCCCGTCCGGCGTGGTCAGGCCGAGCACGCCGGGCAATTGCGAGACCAGGATGTGGACCGAGATGCCGGCAAGGAAGCCGACCGTCACCGGCGTCGACAGCAAATTGGCGATCCAGCCGAGCTTGAACAGGCTGCCGGCGATCATGATCGCGCCGACCATCAGCGCCAGCGCCATCGCCAGTGCCTGATAGTCCGGCGAGCCGGCGGTAGCCATCAGCGCGAGGCCGCCGGCGAAGATCGGCGTGATCGTGGAGTCGGCGCCGCAGGACAGGAAGCGGTTGGCACCGAACATCGCAAAGCCGAGCGAGCCGGCCATGAAGGCGAAGAAGCCGATCTGCGGCGAGAAGCCGCCGAGCCGCGCGGTCGCCATCTGCTCCGGGATCGCAATCGCGGCGAGCGTCAACCCGGCGATCAGGTCACCCGGCAGGTCGCTTGGCCGGAAGGCCCTGAGCGAACGGAAGATCGGCCAGCTGGCGCGTGTCTGACGATCCTGGCCCATCGGTGCCCCGTGAGGATTGCGGCGATTCCCCGATAGTCCGACATCGCGCGGCCAAAAGCCAGCCGACGGCAGCCTGCGCTGGCGCGCAGGCCTAGCCGATATTTTGCAGCGCCGGGAAGGTTTCCAGCAGCCAGACGCTGACGCTCGAGACTGCGCCGGTCAGGAAGCCGATGCCGGTGACCACCATCAGCACGCCCATCACCCGCTCGACGGTGTCGAGATGGCGCTTCATCCGCGCGAACAGCGAGGAGAACTGCTTGACCATGAAGGCCGCAAGCAGGAACGGGATGCCGAGCCCGGCGGAATAGACCGCGAGCAGGCCGGCGCCTTTTGTCACCGTGGCCTCGGCGGCCGCGATCGAGAGGATCGCGGCGAGGATCGGCCCGATGCATGGCGTCCAGCCGAAGGCGAAGGCCAGACCCATGACGTAGGCGCCCCACAGCCCGACCGGCTTCGGCGCGGTCAGCCGCCCCTCGCGCATCAGCAGGCCGATCCGGGTCACGCCGAGGAAGTGCAGGCCCATGATGATGATGACGATGCCCGCCAGGATCGAGAGCTCGGCCGACCAGGCGCGCACCAGCCCGCCGACGAAGGACGCGCTGGCGCCGAGCGCGACGAACACGGTGGAGAAGCCCAGCACGAACATCAGCGCCGCCGTCATCACCGCGCGCTTGGAGGCCGCGGTGGCGCCGTCCTGGTTGACCTGCTCGATGGTCGCGCCGGTCAAATAGATCAGATAGGGCGGTACCAGCGGCAGCACGCAGGGCGAGAGGAAGCTGACCAGACCGGCGATCAGGGCCGCCGGGATCGAGACGTCGTGCATCAATGAAACCTTCGCAGAATAGCGCTCCTGTCTTGGCGTCTACGCGGCCAACAATCCAGAAGTTTCGTCGTCGCAGCCTTCAACTATGGTCACAGGGTCGTGTGCGGGTCGACTCTGACGTGGCGGGCGCGGAATGACGGTGAGGTGAGCACGCCGCGCGGCTCCCACTCTCGCAAGGGGGGAGGGAACCCTTCTGGCGGTGCCTCGCTCACGCGCCAATCACTGATGCCCATTTTTGACCTGCAAGCGGCACCACACATTCGCTGTCGTCCCGGCCTAATGCGCAATTGCACACGGGGGTCGGGACCCATAACCACCGCTGAGCTAGGTTGCGCGACGCTGGAACGACGAGTCTCACCGACAACATCGGCCGCGGCGTATGGGTCCTGGCTTTCGCCGGGACGACGATTGGGATGTAGGTCGCGCCCCATATTCGATGTCGTCCTGGCGAAAGCCAGGACCCATTACCCCAAATGTCAGGTTGCGCGACGCTGGGGCCATGATCCCGGTCGCAACCACTTGCGGTGGTTATGGGTCCTGGCTTTCGCCAGGACGACCATGTGGAAGCAGTGAGCGCATCACGACCGCAGTCACCAACATCATCGGCGCTTGGCTGGACGTGGCGTGTCGAACTCCCGGCCACGGATTCGCACCAGGTCGTCGGCGGAATTCGTCAGCAGCACGACCGTGGCTGTGCGCGCCGTCTCCGCATCTCCGGCGGCGATCGCGTCGAGCACCGCGCGGTGCTCGCGCAGCGCCCGCGGACGGTGCGAGCCCGGCGCTGCGATCGTAAAACTCTGGCGCAGCGTGATCTCGAACATCTGCGCGATCGGCCAGAAGAATTCGTTGCGGGTGGCGAAATAGATCGCCTGGTGGAACGCGATGTCGGCGGCGACGAACTCCTCGTTGGTCTTTGCCGCATCCATGCCGTCGCATCCGGCGCGGATGCGGGCGACGTCGACCTCATCGGCATGGGTCGCCGCGAGCGCTGCCGCGGCGGGCTCGACCGCGGCGCGCAGCTGGAACAGCTTGGCGAGGTAACGGTCGATCTCCGCGGTCTCGAGATGCCAGCGCAGCACGTCGGGATCGAGCTGATTCCACTGCTCGGGCGGCCGAACCCGCGTGCCGCTCTTGGGCCGCGACTCGATCAGGCCCTTGCCGGTCAAGGTGCGGATCGCCTCGCGCACCACGGTGCGGCTGACGTCCATCATCTCGCAGATCCGGATTTCCGGCGGCAGCGTTTCGCCGACGCCGATCTCGCCGCGCACGATGCTGCTGCCGACGCGGTCGGTGACCTGGCTGTGCACGCTTCGACGCAACGCGTTGGATGTCTGGAACATCGAGGGCCTCGCTGCGGTTGCAGCCTGCGCCGCCGCCGAGCCGCGCCCTTGCACAACCGTATCCGTTTTGTCATACATTATGACAAATCGGCTGCCAAGCTCACGCCGTCAGGCGGGTGGCCAACACAATAAAGATCCGTCCCCGGGGAGGAGCACCAACATGACGTCGAACCGCGTGAGCCGCCGCATTGTGCTGCAGTCGTCGGTCGCAGCGACCGCGTGGCTTGCCGCCGCGCCCGCCATCATCGGCCGCGCCGAGGCTGCGGTGATGAAAATGCGATGCTCGTCGTCGCTTCCGAACGATCCCAAATACGCCAATGGCCGCGTCTACTACGACAATCTGGTCAAGAGTCTGAAGGCGAACGGACTCGGCGAGCAGATCGAGGTCACCTTCTTCCCCGATAACCAACTCGGCCAGGAGATCGACGTCATCAACTCGGTGAAGCTAGGGGTGATCGACCTGATGGTGTCCGGCTCGTCGATCTCGGCGAATCTCGTGCCGCTGGTCGGCACCTTCGACCTCGGTTACCTCTTCACCAGCTTCCAGCAGCAAACCAAGGCGTTCGACGCCGGCGCGGCGAAGCCGATCGAGGCTGCGCTGCTCAAGGGCGCCGGCATTCACATCATCGGCTGGGCCTATAATTTCGGCGCGCGCAGCGTGCTGGCGAAGAAACCGGTGAAGACGCCGGAGGATCTCGCCGGCCTGAAAATCCGCACCTTGCCCAATCCGATCATCACCGAATGCCTGCGGCTGATGGGGGCCGCCGCGACGCCGCTGGCGTTCGGCGAGATCTATACGGCGCTGCAGGCCGGCGTGCTCGACGGCCTCGAACACGATCCGCCGACCATCCTCGCCAGCAAGTTCTACGAGACCGCGAAGCACTACGCGCTGACCCAGCACATCTTCTCGCCGCTCGCGGTCTATTTCAGCGACACCAGCTTCAACCGCATGGCTCCCAAGCTGCGGGAAGGCTTTCTCGACGCGGCGAACAAGGCCGCGATCGACACCCGCGCGCACGGCCTTGCGGTGGAAAAGGAGGCGCTGGCGGCGCTGGTGGAGAAGGGCGTCACCGTCGTCGAATGCGACAAGGAGGCATACCGCAAGCGCGTGCTGCCGCAGACCGACAATTTCATCAAGGCGCGGCCCGAGGCCAAGGCCGTCGTCGACCTGATCCGCGCCACCCAGGCCTGAGGTCGGCGCATGTCAGTCGCCGCAGTCGAGGCGAGAAGCAGCGCTGATCGGATTACGGCGCCGCTGCTTGCCGTCAGTGATGCGACCGCCGCGCTCCTGCTTGCCGCCGATCTCGTGGTGGTCTGCGTCTCGGTGCTGGCCCGCTTCCTGTTCAATGCGCCGGTCGAATGGTCCGACGACGTCGCCCGCGGCCTGATGGTCGGGTCGAGCTTCTTCGGCGCGGCAAGCGCGCTCGCCCGCAGCGAGAATCTCGGCGTCGCCTTCTTCGTCAACATGCTGCCGCCGGGCGTGCGGCGGGTGGTCGACGCGGTCGGTGCGCTGCTTGTCACCATCATTGCCGGCTATGTCGCGTTCAACGCCGTCAAGATGGGCTGGCTGACCACCGGTCAGACTTCCGGCTCCGGCCTGCCGCTGGAATGGACATTCTATCCAATGGGCGTCGGCGCGGCGTTTATGACGATCTTCGCGTTCGAGACGTTCTGTGGCCGGCCGCTGCGCGACATGACGGTGGCCATCGTCGCGACTGCCGTCATCGTGGGTCTCTATCTCGCTTGGGATGCATTCGCACCATCGTCCGTACCGTCATCGCAAACGTTGATGCTGATCGGCTTCCTCCTCACGCTGTTCGGCGGACTGCCGATCGGTTTTGCGCTGGCGCTGGCGGCGCTGATCTTCATCTGGGTCGAGGGCACGCTGCCCGGCGTGATCTTCGCCCAGCAGATGGCGCGCGGCATCGACAATTTCGTGCTGCTCGCGATCCCGTTCTTCATCCTGGTCGGCTACCTGATGGAAGCCAACGGCATGTCGGTCCGGCTGATCGAATTGCTGCAGCGCGCGGTTGGACGGATGCGCGGCGGGCTCAACGTCGTCATGGTGATGTCGATGGTGCTGTTCTCCGGCATCTCGGGCTCCAAGATGGCCGACGTTGCCGCGGTCGGCTCGGTGCTGATCCCGGCGGCGCGCCGCTCGCGGCAGAACCCGGGCGGAGCGGTGGCGCTGCTCGCCGCCTCCGCTGTCATGGCGGAGACCATTCCGCCCTGCATCAACCTCATCATCCTCGGCTTCGTCGCCAACCTGTCGATCGGCGGACTGTTCGTCGCCGGCATGTTGCCGGCCGCGCTGATGGCGCTGGCGCTGATCGCGGTGTCGATCATCTTCGGCAAGCGCCCCGCGGCGAACGTGGAAGCCGAGCCGCGCGCCGCGGTATCGGGGCTCTGGACCGGTGCGATCGCCTCGTTCGGGCTGATCTTCATGATCTTCTTCGGCTTCAAGAGCGGCTTTGCCACCGCGACCGAAATCTCCGCCTTCGCCGCGGTCTACGCCATCGCCGTCGGCAGCCTGCTGTTCCGCGAGCTCGGCGCGAAGAGCCTCGCGCACTGCTTCGTCCAATCGGCTGTTCGTTCGGGGCTGGTGCTGTTCATCGTCGCCGCGGCGCAGTCACTGGCCTTCATCCTGACGCTGCAGCAGGTGCCGCATGCCGTCGGCGACCTCATGCTGGCGATCTCGGGCAGCCACGGCGTCTGGCTGTTCATGCTGCTGTCGATCCTGGTGCTGGTGGTGATGGGCTCGGTGCTCGAAGGCGCCGCGGCGCTGATCATTTTCGGCCCGCTGCTGCTGCCGGTTGCCGTCAAGCTCGGCATCGATCCGCTGCATTTCGGCGTCGTGCTTGTGATCGCGATGGGGCTCGGGCTCTTTGCTCCGCCACTCGGCCTTGGGCTCTACGGCGCCTGCCTGATCGGCAACGTGCCGATCGAGCAGACCATCAAGCCGATCGCGGGCTATCTCGGCCTGCTGTTGCTGTGCCTGCTGGTGATCGCCTTCGTGCCGGCGATCAGCACGGCGTTGCCGCATGCGCTCGGCTATTAGGGGAGTAGGATCGTGAAGGTGCTGCTCGCCCATACCCCGCAGATGCGCCGCGACTATTATGGCGAGCGCAGCCTGAGCGGCCTGCGCGCGGTCGCCGACGTCAAGCTGCACGAAGGCGAGGACGCGCTCGATGCGGCGGTGCTGGTCGAGGCCGCGGCCGATGTCGACATCATCGTCGCTGACCGCATGACGCAGGGGCGAGGGGAGATCTTTCCGCAGCTGCCGAAGTTGCGCGCGTTCGTGCGCTGCGCGGTCGATATCCGCAATATCGACGTGGCCGCGGCCTCCGCCGCCGGCGTGCTGGTGACGCAGGCGAGCGCCGGCTTCGTCCGGTCGGTCGCCGAGCTCGCGCTCGGCTTCATGGTCGATCTGTCGCGCGGCGTCTCGCGCGCCACCGCGGATTATCACGCGGGCAGGGCGCCCGAGGTCGTGATGGGCCGCCAGCTGGCGGGAAGCGCGATCGGCATCATCGGCTATGGCAGCATCGGGCGCTATCTTGCCGGGATCGCAAAAGTGCTCGGCATGAATGTGCTGGTCGCCGATCCCTACGTAACGATCGATGATGCGGCGATCGGGCATCTGCCGCTCGACGATCTGCTGGCGCGCGCCGACTACGTTGTCTGTCTCGCGATCGCCAACGCGCAGACCGAGAACCTGATCGGGCAAGCCGCACTGGCGCGGATGCCGAAGCACGCATTCTTCATCAACCTTTCGCGCGGAAACCTCGTCGACGAGGCGGCGCTGTCGGCCGCGCTGCGCGATGGCCGCATCGCGGGTGCCGCGATAGATGTCGGCCGCGCGCCGGACCAGATGCCGACGCCCGAGCTTGCGAAGCTGCACAATGTGATCGCAACGCCGCATGTCGGCGGCCTGACGCCGCAGGCGATCGAGCATCAGTCGTCGGAGACGGTACGCCAGGTTGCGAAGATCGTTGCCGGCGAGATACCCGTCGGCGCGGTCAATGCCGGCTACTGGATGCGGCGGCCTCGGCCATGAAAGTTTGGCGAAGCCCAATGTCGTCCGCGGGGCTGGACAAGAGCTTCGCATCCGGCCCAGACTTGGCCCGCATAACCGCGGCCCCTGAGCGCGCGGACAATCAATGAACGGACGTCCCGCAACAAACGACGGGCGCCGAGAGGGAAACAGGGAGGCATCACATGGCTATTTCACGCCGTGACGTTTTGTTGGGCAGCGCCGGTGCATTGGGCGCCGCATCATTTTCCTTCCCGGCGCCTGCCATCGCACAGTCGGAACCGATCAAGATCGGCTGTCTCGCGGCGATCACCGGTCCGAGCTCGGCGCCGACCGTCGGCTTCAATCGCGGCGTCAACTTCGCGGTCGACGCCATCAACGGCGCCGGCGGGGTGAAGGGCCGCAAGATCGAGCTCGTGATGCGCGACACCCAGGGCGATCCGACCAAGGCGGTGAACGCCACGCAGGAGCTGATCAGCCAGGCCAAGGTGCACGCAATCTGGGGTCCGCTGAACTCGGGCGAGGCGCTGGCGACGACGCCGATCATGGCGCGCGCCAAGATGCCCGACCTGCACCCTTGCGTCGTCGAGACCCTGATCGACCCGGTCAAGTTCCCCAACGCGTTCCGCATCGCGCCGTCGAACAACCAATGGGACGATGCCGTGCGCAATTACTGTCTCAAGATCCTCAAGGTGAAGAAGGTCGCGGTGATCGGCGACACCACCGGCTATGGCGTCACCGCGGTCGGCGCTTCCGTCGCGGCGTTCAAGAAGGATGGCGCGGAGGTAGCCTATCAGGCCAATATCGACGCCACGCAGCCCGACATGACGCCGGACATGCTGCGCACCAAGAATGCCGGCGCGGAAGCGATCGTGGTGTGGAGCGTCTCGACCGGTATGGAGGCGCGCATGTTCAACACCCGCGCCGCGATGAACTGGGACGTGCCTTTCGTCGGTCATCCCTCGATGGCGTCGGGCGAGCTTGCGAGCCTGGTCGCCAAGCCGGAGAACTGGAAGAAGGTCTACGCGATCGGCTACAAGAGCTGCAGCTATGACGGCGCCGGCAAGCTGCCGCCGAAGAGCGCGGACCTGGTCGCGCGCCTGACCAAGGCCAACATCGCGCTGAACGACACGCTGTTGTGGTGGGTCGCAGGCGGCATCGATTGCATCGAGCTGATCGCCAAGGCGGTCGCCGAAAGCGGCTCGACCGACAGCGCCGGCATCATCAAGTACTGGAACACGCTGTCGACCTATCCTGGCTATTTCGGCAATTACCGCTTCTCGCCGACCGAGCACAACGGCTACCTGACCGAAGAGATCGTGATGTCGGAAGCCTCTACCGCCAAGGACGGCACCTTCGCGCTGGCGCCGGGGTATACATAGAAGGGCGAGGGCGCAGCCGATGCTGGCCTCGATCCTTGCATCCGGTCTCGCGGCGGGCGCGATCTACGCGCTCGTCGGCGTCACCTACAACACGATGTTCTCGACCTCGCGGGTGATGAGCTTCACCGCCGGCCAGCTGGCGATGCTGGGCGGCGTGTTTGGCTCGATGTTCACGCTGAAGCTCGGCCTGCCCATTGCCGTCGGCTTCGTGCTGACGCTGCTCTGCTGCGCGGTGATCGGAATCATCACGGAATTCGTCGCGGTGCGGCCGGTGCTCAAGAGCCTCGACCAGCATCTCTACGTGCTCTCGACCCTCGCGGTCGCGCTGATGATCCAGCAAATCACCGCGATCAAATGGGGCACCGAGCCGCAGCCGTTCCCGCGCATCGCGGGATTCGGCGAGGGCGTTTGGGACGAGAAATTCTGGCTGCCGGTCCTCGCCTGCGCCGTCACCATCATCGGCCTTGAATATCTCTACCGCCGCACCCTGGTCGGCCGCGCGTTCCTTGCCATCGCCGAGGATAATTTTGCGGCGCGGGCGCTCGGCCTGCCGGAGTGCAATCTGCGCGTCGCGAGCTACGCGCTCGCCGGCGTGGTCGGCGGCATCGCCGGGTTTTCCGGCGGGCAGTTGCTGCTGGCCTTCTTCGCCAACGGCGCGCTGCTCAACTTCTACGGCTTCGTGCCGGTGGCGCTGGGCGGGCTCGGCAATAACAGAGGCGCGATCATCGGCGGGCTGGCGCTCGGCCTGTTCCAGCAGGCGGCGAACTTCCTGGTCGGCGGCATCTTCTCCTCGGTCGCGGTGTTCACGCTGTTCATCGTGGTGCTGCTCGCCGCGCCGCAAGGGCTGTTCGGCGCCTCGACCGCGCGGAGAGTGTGATGACGTCGGTCGTGGCCACGCCGTCCCGAACCGACAGCGGCGTGTGGCGCGCCGCGCTGCCGCACGTCCTGCCGTTCCTCGGCATTCTGGTGGCGGCGGTGCTGCTGCCGTTCGTCAGCAACGATTACTGGGTGCTGATCGGTACCCGCATGGCGATCTACTGGGTGCTGGTGTCGGGCCTCAATCTGGTGGTCGGCTTCGCCGGTCACCTTGCGATCGGCTATGTCGCGCTGCTGACGCTCGGCGCCTACACGACGAGCGTGCTGGTTGCCGGCAACGTGATGCCGGCGCTTCCGGTATTCGTCGCCTTGCCGATCGCCGGCCTGATCGGCGCGATCTTCGGCGTGGTGGTCGGTCTGCCGGCGCTGCGCCTGCGTACCTTCTACTTCGCCATGTCGACGCTTGGCTTTGCGACCATCGTGACCCAGATTGCGCTGGCCTGGCAGAGCGTGACCGGCGGCGGCATCGGCATTGCAGGTCCCGAATTCCCGCCGCCGTTCAATACGCCGTGGGGCTTCTACGCCCTCTGCATCGCCTTCGCCGCGCTGACCACCTGGATGAGCGCCAATGTCGCGCGCAGCCGGTTCGGCCGCGCGCTGATCGCGGTGCGCGACGCCGAGGTCGCCGCTGAGGCCAGCGGCATCTCCAAGCCGAAAATGCTGATCGCGATCTTCCTGTTCGCCGGCGCGCTGGCGGCGATCGCCGGCGGATTGTTCGCGACCCTGCAGACCTACATCACGCCCGATGCGTTCACTTTCGATCTCTCGGTGCTGTTCTTCATCGCGATCCTGATCGGCGGCCGCGGCTCGATCCTCGGGCCCATGCTCGGCACCATCATCCTGACCATCCTGCCCGAGATCGCGGCGCCACTCGCGGCGTGGTCGACCTTCCTCTACGCGGTGCTGCTGCTCGTGATCGTGCTGGTGATGCCCGGTGGCATCGCGGCGCTGCTCGATTTCCGCAACCGCCGGCCGCTCGCCAGCAACCGCGCCATCGTTCCGCGTCCCGCTGCACTCGCCGACATCGTGCGCCGCAGGGACGGCGGCAAGACGCTGCAGCTGCGCGGCATCGCGCTGAGCTTCGGCAATGTGAAGGCGATCGATGGTCTCGATCTCGATATTGCGCCCGGCGCGATCCACGGGCTGATCGGACCGAACGGCAGCGGCAAGACCACGACGCTCAACGTGATCTCGGGCTATTATGCCGCCAAAGCCGGCACCATGACGCTTGGCGGCGAAGTCCTGGCCGCGGGCCAGCCGGTCAAGCGCGCCGCGTGCGGCATCGCGCGCACCTTCCAGACGCCGCGGGTGATCGGCGAAGCCTCGGTGCTAGAGAACGTCATGATCGGCGGCTCGATCGAGGGCCGTGCCAATTTCGTCGAGGCGATACTCGCACTGCCGCGCAACGGCGCCGACGAGCGTCTGCTCGCGGCCAAGGCGTACGCACTGCTCGGCGTCGTCGGCCTCGAGGCGCTCGCCGACATACGCGCCGATCGCCTGCAGCACAGCGAACTGCGCTTCATCGAGATCGCGCGGGCGCTGATGCTCGATCCGGACTTCCTGCTGCTCGACGAGCCCGCCGCGGGTCTCTCCAATGACGAGATCGAGCGGCTTGCCAGCCTGATCAAGGCGGTCTGCGGCCGCGGTACCGGTGTGCTGCTGGTCGAGCACCATGCCGATCTGATCTTCGATATCTGCCACGAGGTCACCGTGCTCAATCTGGGCCGGACGCTGGCGGCGGGAACCCCGGCGGAGATCCGCGTCCACAAGGAGGTCGTCAGTGCCTATCTCGGCGGCTGAACCGTTGCTCGCGGTCAATGGGCTGCAGTCCGGCTATGGCAAGATCCGTGTGCTGCACGGCATCGACATCACGATTGGCGCCGGCGAGGTCGTGGCGCTGCTCGGGCCCAACGGGGCCGGCAAGACCACGCTGCTGCGCGCGATGTCCGGACTGTTGCCCGTCACTGCCGGACAGGTCCGGTTCGGCGACCGCGACATGACCAACGCCACGCCGCGCGATGCCGCGCGTGCCGGGCTGGTGCATGTGATCGAGGGACATCGCGTGTTCACGCAGATCTCGGTGACCGACAATTTGCTGCTTGCCGGCTATGACCTGCCGCGCGCCGAGCGCGCCGTGCGCATCGAGGAGGCATTGGCGTTCTTTCCCGAAATCGCCGAGAAGCGGCATGAACGCGGCGGCGCGCTGTCGGGCGGGCAGCAGCAGATGCTGACGGTGGCGCAGGGCCTGGTCCGCCGGCCGCGGCTGTTGATGCTCGACGAGCCGTCCGCCGGACTGTCGCCGGTGCTGATCGATCGCGTCCTCAACGTCATCGGCCGGCTGCGCGAGCAGGGCACCTCCGTGCTGCTGGTCGAGCAGCTCTTGGAGAAGGCACTCGCCTGTGCCGATCGCGTCTACGCGCTGGTGCAGGGTGCGATCGCGCTGGAGGCGCCGACCGGAGAGAGCGACCTCGCGCATCGGCTCGAGCGCGCCTATTTCGGCCATGAGAGCCACGCGTTGCAGACCTAGCCAATGCAACCTGTGTGCTCGACGCCAACGGCCACGCAACTTGTGATCGGATGCGGCGTCGACTGCCGTTGTGGCGCAATCTGCACGTGCGCCATAAAATGACACGACAGGTGCAGGCGGCTTTGCTAAGCTTCACAGCGATGCCCGATTGTGATCATTGTCGCGTTGTTTTTAAGACTTGTTGCGGTTGCCTGCGTCTGCAGCTCTCTTCAAGAGGCCTACGATGCAATGTTTGCGTTGCGGTTGTCAGAACAGGGCGACCAATGAGTATTGCGAAGGGTGCGGGGCCTCTCTCGGAATTACGTGTGAAGCTTGCGGCCACCTGAACGGATCAAGCAGCCGCTTTTGCGGAAAGTGTGGCGCTGCGTTGGCGACGGCGATTGACGCGACCCGGGTTCAGCCGTCGCACGAGCATGCCCTGAGGAGCCTGCATGCCAAGGGCGGGGAGCGGAAGCGCCTCACGATCCTTTTCGCTGATATCAGCAACTCGACGGGCATCATCGATAGCCTCGGAGATCCCGAACTGGGCATGCGGCGCTTGCAGCCGGTGCTCGACCTGATGAACGAGGCGGTTCACCGCTACGGCGGCGTCGTCAACAAGGCCCAAGGCGACGGCGTCATGGCGATGTTCGGCGCCCCGCAGCCTCATGAGGATCACGCCGTTCGGGGCTGTCTCGCGGCGTTGGCGATGCAGGATGACGTCAAGCGGCTGCATGACGTCGATATGCAAATCCGCGTCGGCGTCCACACCGGTGAGGTCGTCTTCCAGGCCATCGAGCACGGCATCTATCAAACCTATGATGCCGCGGGCGCGAACGTGCACCTCGCCAGTCGACTGGAGCACCTTGCCGAGCCCGGCACCATTCTGGTCTCGAGGGAAACCTACGCTGTCGCGAAGCAGTTCGTGGAGGTGGAGTCGCTTGGCGAGCAGGCCATTCGGGGGCTCGCGGCTCCCGTCGAGGTGCTCAGGCTGAGGGGCCTTCAGCATGCGCCGTCGAGCGGTGTGTTCCGGACCGGACGACGGTTGAGTCCCTTGACCGGCCGCGCCGACGAGTTTGCGGCGCTGACAGCTGAACTCGAGAACACCCGCAAGGGAGATGGCCGGGTGATCGGTGTCGTCGGCGAAGCCGGCATTGGAAAGAGTCGCCTTTGCTTCGAATTTGCCGAGAGTTGTCGCAGCAAGGGCATCCGCGTCTTCGAGGCGCGTGTGCTCGCGCACGGCCGCGCAACGCCGTTTCAGCCGGTGCTGGCGCTGCTTCGGGATATTTTCGGCCTTCGCATCAAGGAGGAAGCGCCGGACGTTTCGCGCCGCCGTATCTTCGACCGGCTGGCGGCGATGCCGGTCTCCGATCATCTGGCACCCGTGCTGCTGGAATTCCTCGGTCTGGCGGACCCGCACCAGCCCGCGCCGAAACTGGATCCCAAGGCCCGCAAGGCCCAATTGCTCGATTTCGTCGGCGAACTGGTACGCGCCGCACCTCGTGACAATGTGACGGTCGTCCTGATCGACGATCTGCACTGGATCGATCCGGCGAGCGAGGAGTTTGTCGAGGCCCTTGCCGACGCCGTGGTCGGAACCACGACGATGCTGCTGGTCAATTTCAGGGCCGGATTGAGCGCGCCGCTGATGCAGCGGTCGCATTATCGGCAGATCAACATGGCGCCGCTTGGGCCCGCGGAGGCGCAATCGATCTTGCGCGATCATTTTGGTACCGACCCGTCGCTGGCGCTGTTGAGCCGGAACATCGTCGAGCGCGCGCACGGCAATCCGTTCTTCCTGGAAGAGCTCATGAGCGCCCTCGTCGAGCGCGGCGACTTCGAGGGCGAGAAGGGCGCGTACCGGCTGAAGGGCGGCATCGACACAATCCCGCTTCCGACGACCGTGCAAGCAGTGGTCGCGGCGCGCATCGATCGCCTCGACGAACACGCAAAAAGAGCCCTCGAGGTCGCTTCGGTTGCCGGGCGCGAGATTTCGTTGTCGGTTCTCGATGCCGTTGCCGGACTGGCGAAGGCCGAGCTGCTGGAAGCCGTGGGACATTTGCGACGCGCCGAATTGCTCTACGACGTGCCTCCCTTCGAGCAGCGGCTGATCGCGTTTCGTCATCCGCTGATCCAGGAAGTCGCTTATCTGTCGCTGTTGCACGAGCGGCGCCGCGAGCTTCACGCGGCCGTCGCGCAGGCGATCGAGAAGCTGTTCAAGGATCGCGCCGAGGAACGGGCGTCGCTTCTCGCCTACCATTGGGAGCATGCCGGCGAACATTTGAAGGCGGCGCAGCAGCACATGCGTGCGGCGGTCTGGGTCGGCGCGAACGATCCCAGTCAGGCCTTGCGGAGCTGGAAGAAGGTGCGTGAACTGCTGACGCACCAGCCTCCGTCGCAAATGACCGACTATCTGAAGATGATGGCCTGTGGCCAGATCGTGAATTTCGGCTGGCGCGAGGGAATTTCCGCCGCCGATGCGCAGGTCTATTTCGAGGAAGCCCGCGGCCTCGCGCTCGCGATGGGGGACCTGCGCGCCAACACGCTGATTCACGCTGCCTACGGCCGGATTTTGGCGAATGGCGGCTCGGCCGACGAATATGTCGAGCGGGTGCTGGAAGCCAAGGCGCTTGCCGACACCGGCACCGACACCAGCGTCCAGGTCACGCTGAAGGCCATTCTCTGTCATGCGCTCCGGCTCTCGGGGCGGATGTCGGAGGCGCTGCAGATGAACTTGGAGGCGGCCGCGCGCGCCTCGGAGATCGTGAAGTCGGACCGGGAGACGCTTGGATTCGACGTCGAGGTCTGGTTGACCGCCATGCGCGGGCAGACGCTCGTGATGCTAGGGCGCGGGTCCGAGGCCCGGCCACTGCTCGATCGCGTGCTGCAACTGGATGGCAGCCAGGTCGATGCCATTCACTATGTCATTCCGAGCCTCGCCTATGTCGACCTCGCCTGGTCCGAAGGCGACGTCGGACTGGCCCAGCACCACGCCGATCGCGCCTTCTTGCTCGCGGTCAAAAGCGGCAATCCATATTTGCGCGTCTACGCCCAGGCCAGCCGCGGCGTGTCCCATATGGTGGCAGGTCGGATCACATCATCGATCGAGGACCTGACGGCCGCGCTCGACTTCGCGCGAACCCGCAAGGCCGGCCTCGAAAACGAAGCACGGATTCTCGCCGATCTGGCGAACGCGTATCGGCAGAAGGGAGATGCGGCGGCGGCGTTGTCCGCCGTCGACGAGGCGATTGCGGTTGCGGTCAAGCGGCACGCGCGCATTCCGGAATGCCTTGCCCGATCGGTTCGCGCCGATCTGCTGTTGCGCTCCGGGCGCAGCGATGAGGCCGAGGAGGGCACGAAGGAACTGGACCGCGCGACCGCGCTGCTTCACGAGACCGGCGCGATGATCTTCGCGCCCTTTGTCGGTGGCGCGGGAAAGACGGTCAAAGCGAGTCGAAGTTCGAACGAAGCCAATAATATTTGAATTGCGAGTGAATTTGTTCTGATCCCATTCGGATGATCTCATGTTGTTCGCGAATATGACGGGCGAACCGGTCGGCAAAGGAAGCGCCCGCACGCGCAGGGACGCGCTCCTTTGCGACATCCTTGCCGATTTCAGGCGTGCGTTTCCCGATCTGCTTTTCGAACTCGACGAAGGCAGCGCAACCGTCAATGCCCAGGCCTTCATTCGTGGCAACGACCGCGTCGTGCGGATCTATGGCGGACTGGCTTACCACGCGGCGATGAACGCCGATGGCCTGGTCTTCGCCGTGCTTCACGAAGTCGGACACCATCTGTCGAAAGGCGGCCGGCTCGCCGCCAATTCCGAGCTCGGTTGCGAGTGCGCGGCGGACCGCTGGATTCTCGCCAAGGGCGCAGCCCGGCTACGCAAGCAGACCGGGCGCACGCTCTCGATTGAGCGCGCGGTATCGAGCATCGAGCAGTTGACTGCGCTTGCCGCTTGCGGCCTGAGAGCTCGCAAGCGCGGTCCAAGCGTGTGCTGGGCCGATCATTGGCCGAGGCGCAAACATGTACTGGTTCGACCGGAGGCCGCGCCGGCAATTCCGCGGTGCTATCTGTCCGAGTTCTTACGACTGAATCAAATTGCACAAAGGGAGACGACAAATGGGTGCGCTACTTCCCGTCGGCAGCGGTCCCGATGCTGAAATCGTGGACCGGTTGAATGAGCTCTTCAGCGGCAAGGATCTGGCTACTCTTCGCAAGCACAACAAGAAAGAAAAGCTGTTTGATCCGAGCCACAGGTTGCGGCGCGTGGCGTTCCGCATCGGTGCCTATCCGAGCAAGGACTACGGGAAGGATGATGCCAAGCGGAAATGGTTCTTCTTTCTCCACCATGTGCTGCCTCAGGAGACGCAAGAGGCGATCAAGAAGATCCTGGGCGACGCGATGACCCGAACCGCGATCAAGGCGGTGAAGTTCTCGGTCGAGGAAAACAGCGTGGTGACCCATCCGCATCTGTTTCCGAGCAACAACGAGCCGCTCGCGAACTACCTGAATGGGGCCGGTACCGCCTATCTTGTCCATCTGGTCGTGCAAGGGCCGATGGATGACAGCGCCGAAGATCCGCCCGGCGACAACGACCCGGACAGCGGTGAACAGCCGATCGCCTGGCCCGAGCTTTCGCTCCGCAGGCCAACGTTCAGGCGCACCAAATCAGGCGGCGGGAAGCGCGCCGGCAAGAAGAAGGTCGTTGGCAAGAAGAAGGCAGCCAAAAAGTCGGCCAAGCGTCCGCGCAAGCGTTGACGAGGCGGTCACGGCGGTTGATTGTGGCGGCAAGGGTCGACGGATGCGTCGGCCCTTCTGTCTCCAGGTCGTCCTGAATCTGGCTGGTGGCAGCGCCTGCTGCCGGCTGCCCAAGTGTCCGCTACGGCGCCGGTCCAGCCTGTTCCGTTGCGGATGGAATGCTGCGTCCGATGCGACTTCCCTTTTTCTACGGCTGGATCATCGTCGCGGTGACCTTCGTCACCATGGCGATCGGCGTCAACGCGCGTACGGCGTTCTCGCTGTTCTATCCGCCGATCATCTCGGAATTCGGCTGGGAGCGCGGCATCACGGCGGGCGCCTTCTCGTTCGGCTTTGTCGCCTCGGCGATCGCAAGTCCGCTGATCGGCCGGTTGATGGACCGCGGCGGTCCGCGCGCGGTGATGGAGCTTGGCGTGCTCTTGATGGGCTCGGGCCTGCTGCTGGCGCCGCTGACGACGCAGCCCTGGCACCTCTATCTCACGATCGGCGTGCTGGTCGGCGCTGGCAGCGTCTGCCTCGGCTATTCCGGACAATCGTTGTTCGTGCCGAACTGGTTCCTCCGCCGCCGCGGACTTGCGATCGGGCTCGCCTTCGCGGGCGTCGGCATCGGCTCGGTGACGCTGCTGCCGTGGGTGCAGCACATGATCGAGCACACCGGCTGGCGCACCGCCTGCACCGCAATGGGGATCGTGGTGCTGGTCGTGCTGGCGCCGATCAATCTCTTGCTGCACAAGCGGCCGGAGGACATCGGCCTGCAGCCCGACGGCGATGCCGCGCCGACGGCGACGTCAGCCAGGCCGGCATCGAATATCGTCGACCCCGTGTGGGCCGGCACCGACTGGACGCTGTCGCGTGCGCTGCGCACCGCGCGGTTCTGGTGGATCGCGATCGGTTATTTCTGCGGCCTGTACATCTGGTACGCGGTGCAGGTGCATCAGACCAAATTCCTGCTCGACATCGGCTTCAGCTCCAGCGTCAGCGTCTGGGCGCTTGGCGTCGTCAGCCTGCTCGGCATTCCCGGCCAGATCTGGCTCGGGCATCTCTCCGATCGGATCGGCCGCGAATGGGTGTGGGCGATCTCCTGCTTCGGCTTCGTGATCTGCTTCGCCGCGCTCGCCGCCTTGAAATACTGGCCCAACATGACGCTGATCTATCTCATGGTCTTCACCCAGGGCGCGCTTGGTTATGGCCTGACATCCGTGATGGGACCGGTCGTGCTGGAGATCTTCCAGGGCAAGCATTACGGCAGCATCTTCGGCACCGTGATGCTGGCTGCGCTCGCCGGCGGCGCTGCAGGCCCCTGGATCACCGGCCAGCTCTATGATCTCTCGGGCAGCTATACCAGCGCCTTCCTGCTCGGGATCGCCGTCAGCCTGCTGTCGGCATTTGCGATCTGGCAGGCCGCGCCCCGCAAGGTCCGCGCCGTCGCCGGACAGATGCACAAGGCCGCAAGCGCGGCCTGACGCATCAGGCCGACGAAACGCCGATGGCGCGCTGCAGGTCGGTGATCGCGCGCAGGCAGCTGTCGGCGGGGGTGGTTTCCGGATCGATCAGGCGGTGCAGGCGGAAACCATCTTCCAGCGCCAGCACGATCGCTCCGGTCCAATCCGGATCGAGTCTGCCGTTCCGGCCGCTGTTCTTCTGCGCAGTCGTGACAATGTCGGCGATCAGCTTGCGCCGCGCGCGCAGACGTTTGGCGAGCTCGGGCCGGCGCTTCTCGGCGCGCGCCACGAACAGGATCATCTCCATGTGCAGGAGAGGGGAGCGGCCGAGCGGATCCTGCCGGCTGCGATCCATGGTGCGCAGCGCCTCGAGGAAGTCGGCCAGGTTGCTGTGCCGGGCGAGCAAGTCGAGATTGCGCCGGATCGATTGCTCGACGTGATCCTCGAGCATCGCGAAGATCAGCTCGTCCTTGCTCTTGAAGTTCGAATAGAAGGCGCCGCGGGTGAAGCCCGCCGCGGCCGCGATCGCCTCGATGCTGGCGCCGCCGATGCCCTGTTCCTCGAACACCCGCGCCGCAGCCTCGAACAGCTTCTCGCAGGTGTCGTCCCGTGTCGGTCTGGTTCGAACCCTTGACATCGGCGCATTTTAGGGCAGAATGCAACTCGATACAAGAGTGTATCGAGTTGCATTCGACAGAACCAGAACAGCCGCATCCGTGATGATGCGGTCTTGAGGATGACACCAGGGCACGCCAGCCTTTTAGGCATCGGCGTAGCGAGCGAACGAGGTCACCATGAACGAGCAAGTTCAGCCGGCGAGCGGCGAGCCGCTTTTCAATCCACTGGCGCCTGAATTCATTCGCAATCCCTATCCGTATTACGAGCGGCTGCGCCGCCTCGATCCGATGCATGTCAATGTGCACGGCGCTTTCGTCGCCAGCCGGCACGCCGAGGCGAGCCTCGTGCTGCGCGACAAGCGGTTCGGCAAGGATTTTGCCGAGCGCTCGATCCGCCGCTACGGTCCGAAGATCATGGACGAGCCGGTCTTCCGCAGCATGAGCCACTGGATGCTGCAGCAGGATCCGCCCGACCACACCCGCCTGCGTGGCCTTGTCGTCAAGGCTTTCACCGCGCGGCGGGTCGAGGACATGCGGCCGCGCATCCAGCACGTCGTCGACGAGACGCTCGACCGCATCATTCCGCAAGGCAAGATGGACTTGATCGAGGATTTCGCGTTCCGCCTGCCGGTCACCATCATCTGCGACATGCTCGGCATCCCCGAGGAACATCGCGAGGCCTTCTACAACGGTTCGCGCGATGGCGGCCGCATCCTCGAGCCGGTGCCGCTGACGCCCGAGGAAATCAAGCAGGGCAACGCCGCCAATGCGATGGCGGCGATGTATTTCCATCAGCTGTTCGAGCTGCGCCGCAAGCAGCCCGGCGACGACCTCACCACCCAGCTGGTGCAGGCCGAAGAGGACGGCCAGAAGCTCACCAACGAGGAACTGACCGGCAACATCATCCTGCTGTTCGGCGCCGGCCACGAGACGACCGTGAACCTGATCGGCAACGGCCTGCTGGCGCTGTTCCGCAACCCGGACCAACTCGCGCTGCTGAAGGCCAATCCCGGCCTGATCACCAACGCGATCGAGGAGTTTCTGCGTTACGATTCCTCGGTGCAGCTGACCGGCCGTGTCGCGCTGGAGGATATCGACGATCTCGGTGGCAAGCGCATCCCGAAGGGCGAGAGCGTGCTGTGCCTCCTGGGCTCGGCCAATCACGACGAGACTGTCTACCCCGACCACCCCGAAAGGCTCGACATCCGGCGGCCGAACGTCAAGCCGCTGTCGTTCGGCGGAGGCATCCATTTCTGTCTCGGCGCCCAGCTGGCGCGGATCGAGGCCGAGATCGCGATCTCGACACTGCTGCGCCGAATTCCCGACCTGCGGCTCGATGACGCGGAAAATCCGGAGTGGCGCCCGACCTTCGTGCTGCGCGGGCTGAAGCGGCTGCCGGCGAGCTGGTGACGTTCCCGCGGGCAGCGATCCGCGGCGAGGCCGGCACACGCACGCTTGAACGGGAAATCAACCATCTGTCCAGAGTCCCAGCAGTAAACCGGCTGTGACTTCGCCGTACTTGTCTCTATATTTGGGTTGCTCCGGCCAGAGGTTGGCAAAGGGTTCAGCATGAGGAGGCTGCCCCGGAGCTGGCTCAAAGGGAGACACCGTGCAGACGACGCTGCTCGGCCTGGCAATTGCCTTCATTCTTGCACTGGTCGCGGCGCTGGTCGGTCCATATTTCGTTGACTGGAACCAGTTCCGGCCGCAGTTCGAGGCGGAGGCGTCCAAGATCATCGGCGTGCCGATTCGCGTCGCCGGCAATCTCGACGCGCGTCTGCTGCCGGCACCCTCGCTGCGGTTGAAGACGGTCACCGTCGGCGGCGCCAACGACCTCGGCAAGATTCGGGCTGCCAATCTCGACGTCGAACTCAGCCTGAGCTCGCTGATGCGCGGCGAGTGGCGCGCGAACGAGCTCACCATCAACGGCGTGTCGCTCGATCTCGGGCTGGACCCGAAAGGGCGGATCGACTGGTCGCCGTCGAGCGGGAGCTTCAACCTCGCTTCGCTGGCGATCGACCGGCTCAACCTGACCGGCCGCATCGCGCTGCATGATGCAGCGAGCCGCAGCACGCTCGAGCTCAACGACATTGCCTTCAGTGGCGACGTCCGCTCGCTTGCCGGCGCGATCCGGGGTGACGGCAATTTCATGTTCGACGGCAACCGCTACCCGTTTCGGGTCTCCTCGGGGCAGAGCGCCGATGGCAGCGGCACTCGCCTGCACTTCAGCATCGATCCCGGGCAGCGGCCGGTGTCGGCCGATCTCGACGGCATCCTGACATTCGAGGCCCGCGCGCCGCGGTTCGAGGGCACGCTGACGCTGGCGGGTGCGCCCGGTCAGCGCGGCGGCGATGCGCCGCCATGGCGGATCGCGGCCAAGGTGAAATCGGATTATTCGGCGGCGCGGCTCGACCAGATCGACGTGAGCTATGGCGCCGAGGACCGTGCGCTGAAGCTCGCCGGCAATGGCGATCTGCGTTTCGGTGCGTCGCCGCTGCTGCGCGCCTCGCTTACGGCGCGGCAGCTCGACGGCGACAAGTTCGCCGCCAAGGATAGCAGCAATGGCAATGTCGAGCCGGTCCGCGTGCTGCCGGCGATGCGCGCGGTGTTGTCGGGTCTTCCGCAAAGCCCGATACCGGCGCAGGTGGAGCTGGCATCCGAGCAGATCATGCTCGGCGGCCGTCCATTGCAGGACATCTCGGCGGAGCTGCGATCGGATGCGAAATCATGGACGGTGCGCCGGCTGGAATTTCGCGCGCCGGGATCCACGCGGGTCTCGATGAGCGGTGCCAGCGCGCAAGCTGGAGCGGCGAACAGCTTCAAGACCGCGCTCAACATCGAATCGTCCGATCCCGACGCGCTGATGACCTGGCTGCAGGGGCGCGGCGACGCCACCTATCGCAGCCAGAGGCCGCTGCGTTTGCGCGGCGACGTCATGGTGTCACCATCGGGCTTTTCGATCGATGCGATGAAGGCGGAGATCGAAAGCGGCACGCTCGAGGGCCGCGTCGCGGTTACGTACCGCGAGGCAACCAGCGGCTCGAAGGTCGAGGCGCAGTTGAAGGCGGATCGGCTCGATCTCGACGCGACCGCGGCATTGATCCGCTCGCTGGCCGGTCCGCAAGGCGAATGGCCCGACGAGGCGCAGCTGTCGCTCGACGTCGGGCGCGCGGTCTCTTCCGGGCAGGAATTGCGGCCGCTGCTGGCGAAGATCGCCTATAGCCCGAAGAATGTCGTGCTCGAGCGCGTCAAGATCGGCCAGCCCGACAACGTCACGCTCGACGGCAGCGGCAATTTCGACCGCGCCAATTCGACCGGCAAGCTCGCGGTCGACGCGACCGCCGCGTCGCTTGGCCGGCTGACCGCTGTGGTTCAGCCGTTCGCGCCGGCGCTGGCCGCGCGGCTTGGCGTGCTCCGCGCGGATGCCGGCCCGGTTCGCGCCAGGCTCGCGCTCGACCTCGGCAAGGGCAAGGCTGCCGACCGCGTCAGCGCGCGCGCGACGCTCGATCTCGACACGCCGCAGCTCAAGGGCAATACGGTGATTTCGGCGACGCCACAGGTGGCCGCGATCCGTGCGCTGGACTTCGATGCACTTCGCCGCCACGAGGTTGCAGCGGAGACGAAATTCTCGGCAGGCGATGGCAACGCTTTGCTGGCGCTGCTTGGGCTTGACCATGCGGTCGCAGCCGGTGCCGGTTCGACGCAATTCGAGGGCACGGCGATCGGCGCGTGGGGCGCGCCGTTGCGGCTGAAGGCAAGGCTCTGGGGCGCAGGGCTCGACGCGGATGCCGAAGGGACCGCGGAGCCTTGGACCAAGGACGGGGCCAACGCGGGCAAATCGAGCATCAGCCTCCGCGTCCGCAGCGCCGACATCAGTCCGCTGCTCAATCTGAAGCCAGCCGATCCGGTCGCAAACATCCGCCTGTCGTCGAAGCTGACGCTCGCGGGCGACAAGCTGACCTTCGACGATCTCGACAGCATCGTCGCCGGTTCACGGCTGCGCGGTCATCTGGCGCTGACGCTCGCCGATCAGAAAAGCGTCGACGGCGAAGTCGGTCTCGATCAGATCACGCTGGCGCCGATTTTCGCGGCCGCGATCGGCGCGGCCGGTCACGATGCGACGGAGCCGCTCGGCCAGGGCCTCACAAGCGCCTGGCGCGGCAAGGTCACGTTCGAAGCGCTGCATGGCCTGCTGCCGGGTGGCGCCGAACTGCAGCCGGTCAGCGGCACCATCAGGTCGGACGGGCAATCGCTGACCTTCGACGGCATCAAGGGCAAGCTCGGCGGTGGCGAGGCGACCGCCACCATCGATGCGCGACAGGGCGCCAACGGACTTGCGCTCAGCGCCAATGTGCAGCTGTCCGGCATCGACAGTTCAGCCTTGCGCTACCGCAGTCTCGCGATGCCCAAGGGGCGCGCTTCGATGCAGATGACGTTGTTGACGCAGGGCCGCAGCGCCTCGGCGTTGACCGGCGCGCTGTCCGGCAGCGGCACCGTGACGCTGGAGGGGCTGAGCCTTCCGGGCCTCGATCCGCGCGCCTTCGAGGTTGCGATCCGCGCCAGCGATTCCGGGCAGGCGACCGACGACACGCGGCTGCGGCAGATCGTCGAACCGGTGCTCGCGAGCGGCGCGCTGTCGATTGCTTCGGCGCAAATCCCCTTCAACATCCGCGACGGCCGTCTCCGGGTCGGCGCCACCACGCTCGCGGCGAACGGCGCCAATGCGATCGTATCCGGCGGCTACGACATTCCGGCCGACCAGGCCGACATCCGCGCCGCCCTGGCATCGACGCAGGTCGGCACGGCCAACAGCCGACCGGAAATCCAGCTGCTTGCCGTTGGCACGCCCGACGGATTGTCGCGCAGCATCGACATTGCGGCGCTGTCGTCGTGGCTTGCGGTGCGCGCGATCGACCGGGAGACCAAGCGGCTCGACGCCATCGAGCGCGGCGAACCGGCGCCGCCGCCGACCCAAACGGCGCTTCCGCATCCGGCCGAGCCGGCGCCGGATGCATCCAACCCGAATTCGGCAGGCGTGCCTTCCGCCAACTTGCCGGGGCCTGGTCCTGATCCGCGCCGCGTGCCGGCGAAGCCGAAGATCGTTGCGCCGCGGCCGCCGACTGTCCCGCCGGCCGCCACCGCGCCCGCCATTGCGCCGCCCGCGTCGCTTGCGAGCCAGCCGCAGCTGGCGCCGCTGCCGCCGCCGATCGAGGTCAAGCCGGCGCCCGGCGCGGCCAGGCCAAAGCCGCTGCGGCCCCCGCTGTCGCTGACGCCGCAGGTCGCCAATCCACCGCAGCGGCCGGCGATGCAGAACTAAACGCGCTTTCAAGCGAAGTGGGCACCGGTTCGCGTCAAGACAGCGCGTCAAACGAAGCGCTGGCTCATGATCGGTGCTGGAGAATATTGATCAGCTTGCCGAAGGGATCGCGGACGAAGAAGCGCCGCACGCCCCACGGCTCGTCCGCCGGTCCGTATTCGATCGCGATGCAGGCTGCCTTCATTCGGCGCAGGGCCTCGTCGAGATCGTCAACCTCAATGGAGAGATCAGGCACCGGCGTGCCGGAGCCACCTTCGGAAGCGAAGCTGATTTGAGCCTGCATTGTTTCGGATGAGCCATAAGTCGCAACCCAACCGAAATCCATCAGGGGCTCGAGGCCAAGCACGTCGCGATAAAACGACTTCGCTGCCGCTGTGTCCGGTGCGGCAACGTTCGCGACGATCCGATTGACCTTCATGCTGAGCCCGCGCAGCGGAACGACCGTCTACTGGTGGCGACGGTCGGAGACGGCCGTCAGGCCTGCTGACGCGTGTCAACCTGTTGCGGCCTGACATCCGTGGGCACCGCCGGCGTGGCGCGCGAGCGGAAGTAGTCGAGCACGAACAGCCGGATCGCGGAGGACAAATTGCCCTGCTGACGGTTGTTGTCGATCTCGCCGACCAACTCCGACAGCGTCATGTTCCGCAGACCGGAAATCTCCTTCATGCCATTCCAGAAGGCTTCTTCGAGGCTGACGCTGGTCTTGTGTCCGGCGACGACAATCGAGCGCTTGACGACGGGAGACTTCATGATGCGTCTCCATTTTCGATGCGGTGCTGATCGAGCACACGCGCGTTGCGCTCGCCGAGGAATTCGTCACGCGCTCGTTCGGATTTGGTGCGACCGAATAGCGCACGATTGGCTTCGGCCTGCTTCGCTGCTTGTTCGCGCTCACCGCGCTTCTTGAATCGTTTCAAGTTGACCACGTCGCCCATGCTCGTCGTCCTCATCGTCCCCAGAGCGGAATTGGTGATGCATCGTGACGAAAGCAAGAGCAACTGCGCTACGCGCCCGGCTCGATATCCATCCCGAATCCCCGTTTGATGCTCTGATAGCATCAAAGAATCCGTTTCGCTCTGCGAAAACTAGACGTCTGTACCATGCGCCAGCGCAGAGCTCATAGGTAACGCGCCTTAGTCTTTAGGCGTTATGATCCATAATTATATCACGCGCGCTGACCGTAATTATCCGGACAATGCGCGCTTCGCTTTAGCCCGGGTGTGTCATTTTGTCCGGCTGCACGAGGCGATCAAATTCATCCGCGGAAACAAATCCGAGCCGCAAAGCCTCTTCCTTCAGCGTCGTTCCGCGCGCATGCGCCGACTTGGCGACCTTGGCTGCGTTGTCGTAACCGATCTTCGGTGCGAGTGCGGTGACCAGCATCAGCGAGCGCTGCATCAGTTCGTTGATGCGCTTTTCGTCGGCGCGTATTCCGACAACGCAATGCTCGGTAAATGAGCGGACAACGTCAGACAGCAACTGAATGGAATTTATCATACAGTATGCCAACACAGGCTTGTACACGTTCAACTCGAAATGGCCCTGGCTGCCGGCGACGGTGATCGTGGTCTGATTGCCGAACACCTGGCAGCAGACCATGGTCATGGCTTCGCACTGGGTCGGGTTGACCTTGCCCGGCATGATCGACGAGCCCGGCTCGTTCTCGGGCAGGATCAACTCGCCGAGGCCCGAGCGCGGGCCCGAGCCGAGCAAGCGGATATCGTTGGCGATCTTGAACAGGCCGGTCGCCACCGAGTTGATCGCGCCGTGCACCAGCACATAGGCGTCGTTGGAAGCCAGCGCCTCGAACTTGTTGGCCGCGCTGGTGAACGGCAGCTTGGTGATCTTGGCGACGTGGCGCGCGAAGGTTTTCGCAAATCGCGGCTTCGAGTTGAGGCCGGTGCCGACGGCGGTGCCGCCCTGCGCGAGCGGAAACAGATCTTTCACCGCGACGCGCAGCCGCGCGATGCCGCTCTCGACCTGCGCGGCGTAGCCGGAGAATTCCTGGCCGAGCGTCAGCGGCGTCGCATCCTGGGTGTGGGTGCGTCCGATCTTGACGATCTTGGCAAACGCCTTCTCCTTGTTGCGCAACGCGCGATGCAGTTCGGTGAGTGCCGGAATCAGATCGGCGACGATGCGGCTCGCTGCGGCGATATGCATCGCGGTCGGAAACGAGTCGTTCGACGACTGACTCATGTTGACGTGATCGTTCGGATGAATCGGCTTCTTGGCGCCAAGCTCGCCGCCGAGCATCTGGTTGGCGCGGTTGGCGATCACCTCGTTCACGTTCATGTTGCTCTGCGTGCCCGAACCGGTCTGCCAGACCACCAGCGGGAAATTGTCGTCGAGCTTGCCTTCGATTACTTCCTTGGCTGCGCGGATGATGGCGCCGGCGCGGCGCGCATCGAGCTGGCCGAGCTCGCGATTGGTCTCCGCGGCCGCAAGCTTCACGATGCCGAGTGCATGGACGATCGCGATCGGCATGCGGTCGTGGCCGATCTTGAAATTCTGCCGCGAGCGTTCGGTCTGCGCGCCCCAATAGCGGTCGGCGGGAACGTCGATCGGACCGAAGCTGTCGGTCTCGCTGCGGGTCTTTGCCTTGGAGGGGATCGTCGATCGAGCCATCATGCTTTCCGTGGATGCTTGCCGTTGCGTCATCAAAACGTGGCCCGGCGCGGCAACGCGACAGCGTCCGCGTGAAGGGCACGTTCATACAGAAGGTAGGCCGCGATGACGATTTGTCATCCCGATCCCGGCAAGCATCCTACAAGGTCGAGGCGTGATCTGCGCTTAGATTATTTCTTGCGGAAGCGGTCCAGCCGCACGACCTCGGCGCCTTCGCTGGGCTTCGCGGGCTCCTGCTCGGTCTCGGCGCTCTCGGTCTCGGCCGCTGCGTGGGCCGCAGGGGCGGGCAGGGGAGAGGCCGGTGCGGTGGCGGGAGGGGCTTCTTCGGACAATGCGTCCGAGACATCGAAGCGCAAATCGAACGGCGCGGACGGATCGAGGAAGCGCGTCACCGCGGCGAACGGCACGGTCAGCCGCTCGGGAATCCCGCCGAACGACAGGCCGACCTCGAAGCGATCCTCGGTCACCACCAGATCCCAGAACTGGTGCTGCAGGATGATGGTCATCTCCTCCGGATACTGCGCGAGCAGCCGGGGCGACAGCTTCACGCCGTCGCCGTGCGACAGGAAGGTGATGTAGAAATGATGCTCGCCCGGCAGGCCATGCTCGGCGGCGTCGGACAGCACCCGGCGCAGCACCCCGCGCAGCGCATCGCGCGCCAGCACGTCATATCGGATGTGATCGGTCGCCATGGTGATCCTGTCGCTTCGAAAATGCCCGCCGGGGCGGCGCCGGACCGTCCGACTCGCCCTTTTGCCATGCTACCCCGCCGGGAGCCGGAAATCAGCAGGGCTGGCCGCTGAAATGCGCGCGGACGCCCGATTGGGAAGCAAGGGATAAAGTGGAGGCTTCTGTTGCCAGGTGCCTCCGAACCCCGCCTAGCGGAGCTTAACCCGCTAGGACTTTAAGATGGTCTTTCAAACTGCGTTACGCAGCCTGAGCAACCGGAGCAAAGTTGTCGTTGGCAACTATTGCATTGGCCCGATGTCGGCGGAACCATACCGAGAAAAAACACGCCCTTTACGCCCTCGTCGATCCTATTTCGCCCCCGCCGAAAGCCACCGCGACGGATGGGTTTTGGTGGAGGCGCCGGGTACCGCCCCCGGGTCCGAATGGTTTATTGCGACGGTCATTTATTTCCATAGCCGGCGAACCGGCACCCCCAATATAGCGGCAAAGTCTTAGAAAAACAGAGCCGATTCAGGTCCTTTCGGCTGTGAAAACCCGCCGATTTGGGGCTGGCCAAGGTCTTGGCGCTGTCCCGGCGCCGTTCTAGGTTTCGTCCATGCCCCCGGAATCTCCGCCGGTTGCCGCCCCGGCGCCGGATGCCCCCGTACCATCGCCGCCCCACCAGCCCGGCCTGCTCGAGCTGTTCCTGGCCTTTGCCAAGATGTCGCTGGCCGGCTTTGGCGGGGTTCTGGTCTGGGCCCGCCGCGCGATCGTCGAGCAGCACCGCTGGATGACCGCGGAGGAGTTCAACGAGACCTTCGCGCTGTGCCATTTCCTGCCAGGTCCGAACATCGTCAACCTGTCGGTCGTATTCGGCTCGCGCTTTCGCGGCATAGCCGGCGGGCTCGCGGCCTTCGCCGGGCTGGTCGGGCCGCCGATGGTGATCGCGACCATCCTTGCCGCGCTCTATGCCCGTTACGGCGACATCGACGTGCTGCGCCGGACGCTCGCCGGCGTCGCCTGCGCCGCGGTCGGGCTGCTGTTCGCCGTCGTCTTCAAGATGATGATGCCGCTCCTGAAGCGGCGCGATGTCACGGGCCTCGTCATTCTGGCTGCTGTTTTCGTCGCGATCGGACTGATCCGCTGGCCGCTCCAGATCGTGCTGCTGGTGGCGATCCCGCTCAGCATTGCGACGACGGTCCTGGCGCGCCGCATGGTGCGGGCATGAGCTCGGAGTCCAACCCGATCGCGGCGCTGGTCTGGACCTTCGGCCTGATGTCGCTGTTTGCGGTCGGCGGCGCCAATTCGGCGATTCCCGAAATGCACCGTGCCGCCGTCGACGTGCATCACTGGCTGACCGACAAGCAGTTCGCCGACGTATTCGCGATCTCGCAGCTCTCGCCGGGGCCGAACGTGCTGATCGTGACCTTGATAGGCTATTCTGTCGCAGGCGTCGCCGGGGCGTTGGCCGCGACGGTGGCGATGTGCGGACCGACCGCGCTGCTTGCCTATTATGTGAGCCGTTTCCTCGATCGCTCGCGCGAGGCGCGCTGGCCGGCGATGATCCAGGCGGCACTGGTTCCGCTGTCGATCGGTCTGATGGCGGCCTCCGGCCTGATCGTGGCGCAGACCTCAGACCAAAGTTGGATCGCGGTCCTGATCACCATTGTCGCGGCCGCGCTTGCTTTTGCGACGCGGATCAACCCTTTGTGGATGTTGCTGGCCGGAGGCCTTTTGGGTTTCGCTGGCGTTATCTGACGAAAATCGCTAGCAAGGCTTTCGGTCAACGCACCACAAACCAAGCCATTCAATCAAAACGGGCGGGACAGCCCTGACGGGGGAAGCGAAGTCATGAGCGATACGCCGAGCGAGGCGCCGGTCAAATCGATCTTGCCGAAATGGGTGCGCGGTCCGCAGGATTTTGTCGGCGGGCTCGCCATGATGGCGGTTGCGCTGTTTGCCTTGTGGGCCTCGAGCGATTTGCAGGGCATGCACGGATTTTCGTTCGGCGCCGGAACCGCGCCGCGCATGTTCGCCGTGCTGCTGCTGTTGCTCGGCGGTGGTGTCGCGCTGATGGGAGTTCTGCAGAATGGCCCGCATATCGCGGCCTATTCCTGGCGCGGCCCGTTGTTCGTATCCGCCGCAATCGTGTTCTTCGCATTGGCGATCCGGCCGCTCGGGCTTGTGGTCTCCGCCTTTGCCGCCTTCATGATCGCGGCGATGGGCTCGCAGGAGACGAAATTGGTCGAGGCCATCATTGTCGGCGCCTGTCTGACCCTCGGCTGCGCGCTGCTTTTCCCCTATGTGCTGGGACTTCCGATGCCGATGTTCCCGCGTTTCCTGATCCAGTGAGGGCGTGATGGAACTGTTTGCCAATCTCGCCCACGGTTTCGCGGTCGCATTCTCGCCGATCAACCTTCTGATGTGCCTGATCGGCGCACTGGTCGGCACGCTGGTCGGCGTGCTGCCGGGCATCGGCACCATCGCCACCGTCGCCATGCTGCTGCCGATCACCTTCGGCCTGCCGCCGGTCGGTGCGCTGATCATGCTCGCCGGCATCTATTACGGCGCGCAATATGGCGGCTCGACCACCTCGATCCTGGTCAATATTCCGGGCGAGGCGACCTCCGTCGTCACCGCGCTTGACGGCCACCAGATGGCCAAGCAGGGCCGCGCCGGTCCGGCTCTGGCGATCGCCGCGATCGGCTCGTTCTTCGCCGGCTGCGTCGCGACCGTGCTGATCGCCGTGCTCGGCGCGCCGCTGACCAAGCTCGCGCTGGCGTTCGGTCCGGCTGAATATTTCTCGCTGATGGTGCTCGGCCTGATCTTCGCGGTGGTGCTCGCCAAGGGCTCGGTGCTGAAGGCGATCGCGATGATCGTGTTCGGCCTGTTGCTGTCGATGGTCGGTTCCGACATCGAGACCGGCGCCTCGCGCATGGCCTTCAACATCCCCGAACTCGCCGACGGTCTCGGCTTTGCCACCGTGGCGATGGGTGTGTTCGGCTTCGCCGAGATCATCCGCAACCTCGACCACGGCGCCGAGATGAACCGCAACCTGGTGCAGCAGAAGATCACCGGTCTGATGCCGACCAGGAAGGACATCGCGGATTCCACGCCTGCGATCCTGCGCGGCACCGTGCTCGGCTCGATCCTCGGCATCCTGCCGGGCGGCGGCGCCGTGATCGCGTCGTTCGCGGCCTATACGCTGGAGAAGAAGCTGGCGAAGGATCCGAAGCGGTTCGGCCGCGGCGCGATCGAGGGCGTGGCGGCGCCGGAAAGCGCCAACAACGCCGCGGCGCAGACCTCGTTCATCCCGCTGCTCACGCTCGGCATCCCGCCGAACGCGGTGATGGCGCTGATGGTCGGCGCGATGACCATCCACGGCATCGTGCCGGGTCCGCAGGTGATGCAGAAGCAGCCCGATCTGGTCTGGGGCATGATCGCCTCGATGTGGATCGGCAATCTGATGCTGATCATCATCAACCTGCCGTTGGTGGGCATCTGGGTCCGTCTGCTGCGCGTGCCGTACCGCCTGATGTTCCCCTCGATCGTGGTGTTCTGCGCGATCGGCATCTACTCGGTGAACAACGCGCCGGTCGACGTCGTGCTCGCCGGCGTGTTCGGCCTGGTCGGCTATTGGCTGATCAAGCACGATTTCGAGCCGGCACCGCTGCTGCTCGGCATGGTGCTGGGCCCGCTGATGGAGGAGAACCTGCGTCGCGCGCTGTTGATCTCGCGCGGCGACTGGAGCGTGTTCGTCTCGCGGCCGCTGTCGGCGGTGCTGCTGGCGATCGCGGCCGGTCTCCTGGTGCTTGCCGTGCTGCCGACCTTGCGTGCCAAGCGCGACGAAGTGTTCGTGGAATCCGAGGGCTGAGCGAGCCGTCGGCCCTGCGTCGGCGCGCCGCAGGCGGAAGTCGAATCGACACTCGATGTCGTCCCGTGAAATGAAAATGCCGGCCGATTTGGCCGGCATTTTTATTGGTCAAACGATCACCGGGAGGAATTGAGATGATGTCCATTCGCTCGCTTGCGGGCGCATGCCTTTCGGCATTTGTCGCGCTCGGCGCATTCGCCGTACCGGCGTCTGCGCAAAATTATCCGACCCGCACCATCACCATGATCGTGCCGTTCGCAGCCGGCGGCCCGACCGACGTCATTTCGCGCATCGTCACCGCGCACATGGCGCAGACGCTGGGACAGAGCATCGTCATCGAGAACGTGGTCGGCGCCGGCGGCACCACCGCGACGACGCGCGCCGCACGTGCCGCCAATGACGGCTATACGTTGATCACAGGGCATATGGGCACGCACGCTGCCTCCGTGCCGCTCTATCCGAAGCTTGCCTACCACCCGGAAAGGGATTTCGAGCCCGTCGCGCTGCTCGCCGGCACGCCGATCCTGATCCTTGCCCGCAAGGACTTTCCGCCGAAGGACCTCAAGGAATTCGTCGCCTACGTGAAGGCCAATGCCGAGAAGGTCAACGCCGCGCATGCCGGCATCGGTTCGGTCTCGCACGCCTCCTGCGAGCTCCTGAACTCGATCCTCGGCATCAAGCCGGTCGGCGTGCCCTTCAACGGCACCGGCCCGGCCATGAATGCGCTGGTCGCCGGCCAGGTCGACTACATGTGCGACCAGATCGTCAACGCGGTGCCGCAGATCAACGCCGGCACCATTAAGGCCTATGCGGTCGCGACCCCCGAGCGCAACCCGTCGCTGCCCAATGTGCCGACCACGACGGAAGCCGGCTTGCCGGCCTTCCAGGCCCAGGCCTGGAATGCGATTTTCGCGCCGAAGGGAACTTCGCCCGCCATCATCGCCACGTTGAATGCCGCGGCCATCAAGGCGCTCGACGATGAGAATGTCCGCAAGCGCCTGCTCGACCTCGGCAGCGTGATCCCGGCACCCGCCAACCGTACGCCGGAGGCGCTCGCGACCCTCGTCAAGAACGAGATCGCGAAGTGGACGCCGGTGCTCAAGCCGGCAACTTAATCCAGTACAATCAAGTGGATAGGATAGGGGCGGGACGCGAGTTCCGCCCCTTGTCGTTTGGCGCGGAGTGCTCACTTTTCAGGGTATAATCGGTGTGTTCAGCCGAATCAGCGTGCCGACCGGCGGCCTTGGTCGCTACATTGGCCGTTCTCTCGAAAGCCCGAAACAGACGCCATGAACCAGTATCACGACCTGCTCGAACGCATCCTCGCCGACGGCGCCGAGAAGCACGACCGCACCGGCACCGGGACGCTGTCGATCTTCGGTCATCAGATGCGTTTCAACCTCGCGGCCGGCTTCCCGATGCTGACCACCAAGCGGCTGCCGCTGAAGGCGATCGTGCACGAGCTGCTCTGGTTCCTCGCCGGCGACACCAACATCAAATATCTCAACGACAACGGCGTCACGATCTGGGACGAATGGGCCGACGCCAACGGAGACCTCGGTCCGGTGTACGGCTCGCAATGGCGGTCGTGGCCCGCGCCGGATGGCCGTAGCATCGACCAGATCGCTGGCGTGGTCGAGATGATCAAGCGCAATCCGGATTCGCGGCGGCTGATCGTCAGCGCCTGGAATCCGGCCGAGGTCGACAAGATGGCGCTGCCGCCGTGCCATTGCCTGTTCCAGTTCTATGTCGCGAACGGCAAATTGTCCTGTCAGCTCTATCAGCGCTCGGGCGACGTCTTCCTCGGCGTGCCCTTCAATATCGCCTCCTATGCGTTGCTCACCATGATGGTCGCGCAGGTGACCGGGCTCAAGCCCGGCGATTTCGTGCACTCGCTCGGCGACGCGCACCTCTACTCGAACCATCTCGAGCAGGCGCGCCTGCAACTGACGCGGCCGACGCGGCCGTTGCCGACGATGGTGATCAATCCGGACGTGAAGGATATCTTCGAGTTCCGCTACGAGGACTTCAAACTCGAAGGTTACGACCCGCATCCGCACATCAAGGCCGAGGTGGCGGTATAAGTTGCGGTCCGAGGGATTGAATGTCGCTGACGATCCGCCGCGCGCGGCCCGATGAGGCCGGACTGGTGTTCTCGCTGGTCCGCGAACTCGCCGAATACGAAAAGCTTCTGCATGAGGTTCACGCCAGCGAGGCCGATATCGCCGAGGCGCTGTTCGGCGCCAACCCACAGCTCTATTGCGACATCGCGGAATGGAACGGCGAGCCTGCCGGCTTCGCGGTCTGGTTCGTCAACTTCTCGACCTTCGCCGGCCGTCACGGCATCTATCTCGAAGACCTCTTCGTGCGTCCGGCGCTGCGCGGCAAAGGCATCGGCAAGGCGCTGCTCGTGCATCTGGCGAAGCAATGCCTCGCCAATGGCTGGTCGCGCCTGCAATGGGCGGTGCTCGACTGGAACGCGCCGTCGATTGCATTCTACAAGTCGCTCGGCGCCGAGATGATGGACGAATGGACGATTTGCCGCGTCTCCGGCGAGGCGCTGTCGGCTCTCGCGGAAGGGGCACGCTGATGGAGATCGTGCTCGTCGTTGCGGTCGCCGAGAACGGCGTGATCGGGAGCGACAACGCCATTCCGTGGCGGCTGAAATCCGACCAGCAGCGTTTCAAGGCGATTACGTTGAACAAGCCCGTCGTGATGGGACGCAAGACCTTCGAATCCCTGCGCAGGCCGCTGCCGGGCCGCACCAACATCGTGGTGACGCGCGATCCCAACTACCGCGCGCGCGGCGCCATCGTCACGACGTCGTTTGACAACGCCCGCGCCATTGCGCTTGGCGACGCGCTGCGGCGTTTCGCCACTGAGATTGCCGTCATCGGTGGCGCGGAAATCTACGCGCAATGGATGGGCACCGCCGATCGCCTTGAGATCACCGAGGTCCATGCCCGGCCGGACGGCGACACGCGGTTCGACAAAATCGATGCGCAGCTATGGGACGAGGTGGCGCGCGTGCGAAATCCGGCAGGCCCGGACGACAGTGCCGACTTCTCCTATGTGACATATCGTCGGCGCGGCCGGGGTTAACCAATGTTTGCATTGACAATTATGCCCCGGCGCATAGCTCGTCCGGCCAGGAAGCTTGCGTTGTAAGGGCCCTAGCGGTCCCCTATAACCGGGCCGGACATTCGAGGCCGGGCGTCCCGTCCGGACTTGCCGAGGAGATGTTTGATGCCGTGGAAAAATCAAGGCGGGGGGCCCTGGGGCTCGGGTCCGAAAGGGCCATGGGGCACCGGTCCGCAGTCAGCCGGGCCAAGGCCGCCAGATCTTGAGGATCTGCTGCGGCGCGGCCAGGACCGCCTGCAGCAGTGGCTGCCCGGCGGGCATTTCAGCGGCATGGGCGTCGCGCTGGTGCTGGTCGCCGCGCTGGCGATCTGGTTCGCGACCGGCATCTTCCGCGTGCAGTCTGAAGAGCTCGGCGTCGTGCTGCGCTTCGGCAAGTATGTCCGGGATGCGCAGCCGGGCCTGCGCTATCACCTGCCATATCCGATTGAGACAGTGCTGCTGCCGAAAGCGCTGCGCGTCAACACGATCTCGATCGGCATGACGCTGATCGACGATCCCGCTCGCCGCGGCCGCACCATGCGCGACGTGCCGGAAGAGAGCCTGATGCTGACCGGCGACGAGAACATCGTCGACGTCGACTTCACGGTGTTGTGGCGCATCAAGCCGGGTGGGGCCGGCGCCTATCTGTTCAATATCCAGAATCCCGAAGGCACCGTGAAGGCGGTTGCCGAAAGCGCGATGCGTGAGGTGATCGGCCGCTCGCAGATCCAGCCGATCCTGACCGGGGCGCGCAACGTCACCGAGCAGAGCGTCCAGGAGCTGATGCAGAGGACGCTCGATACCTACAACGCGGGCATCCAGATCACGCAGGTGCAGATGCAGAAGGTCGATCCGCCGGCGCAGGTGATCGACGCATTCCGCGACGTGCAGGCGGCGCGCGCCGACCTCGAGCGCAAGCAGAACGAGGCACAGACCTACGCCAACCGGATCGTGCCGGAAGCGCGCGGTCGTTCCGCGCAGATCCTGCAGGCCGCCGAAGGCTACAAGGAGCAGGCGGTCGCCGACGCCAAGGGCCAGAGCGCACGCTTCCTGAAAGTCTATGAAGAGTACAAGAAGGCACCCGACGTGACGCGCGAGCGCATCTATCTGGAGACCATGGAAAAAGTGCTCGGCGGCTCCGAGAAGCTGGTTTATGACGGCGGCCCGGGCCAGAACATCGTGCCCTACCTTCCGCTCGGCGAACTGACGCCGCGGCGTCCGGCGGCACCGGCCACGACCGGCCAGCAGCAGGGAGCCACCCGATGAGGTCCCCCGTCACCGGCATTGTGTTCCTGATCATCCTCTTCATTGTGCTCGCCGTCGGCTACAGCTCGGTGTTCACCGTGCAGCAGACCGAGCAGACCATTGTCTTGCGGTTCGGCGAGCCGGTCGACATCGTCACCGAGCCCGGCCTGCACTTCAAGGCGCCGTGGAATTCGGTGATCAACGTCGACAAGCGCATCCTCGATCTGGAAAACCCGTCGCAGGAGGTGATCGCCTCCGACCAGAAGCGGCTCGTGGTGGACGCCTTCGCGCGCTATCGCATCAAGAATGCATTGCGCTACTACACCAGCGTCGGCTCGATCCAGGCCGCCAATCTGCAGCTGACCACGCTGCTGAACGCAGCGCTGCGCCGCGTGCTCGGCGAGGTCAACTTCATCACCGTGGTGCGTGACGATCGCGAGAAGCTGATGCAGCGGATCCGCGAGCAGCTCGACAGGGAAGCGGACGGATACGGCATCGAGGTTGTCGACGTCCGCATCCGCCGTGCCGACCTGCCGGAGCAGAACAGCCAGGCCGTCTACAACCGGATGAAGACCGAACGTGAGCGCGAGGCGGCCGAGTTCCGTGCCCAGGGCGACCAGAAGGCGCAGGAAATCCGCTCGAAGGCCGACCGCGAAGCGACCGTGATCGTCGCCGAGGCGAACTCGGCCGCGGATCAGACCCGCGGTGCCGGCGACGCCGAGCGCAACCGCCTGTTCGCCGAAGCCTATGGCAAGGACAAGGACTTCTTCGCATTCTATCGCTCGATGACGGCGTATGAGAACGGCCTGCGTTCCAGCGACACGCGTTTCCTGTTGCGGCCGGACTCGGAATTCTTCAGATACTTCGGCGGTGCAAGCGGCAAGTTGCCTGAGGCGGCCGCCGCGCCGAAACAGTAACGTCACGACTTGAACATCAGGACTTGGCGGCGATGCGGATGACGCTTCGCCGCCGACCAAAAACAACAAGCATCGAGCGGGAGGCTGCCATCCGATGAAGTCCATAGCGTTCGGCGACTTCCTCATCGGGTTGGGAATCCTGTTCGTGCTCGAAGGCATCCTGTTCGCGGCAAGCCCCGCCTGGATGCGCCGGGCGATGAAGAGCGCGCTGGCGACGCCCGACAATATCCTGCGCATCGTCGGTATCGGCTCGGCGGTCGCCGGGCTTGTGCTGATCTGGGTGGTGCGAAGATAGTCGCCGTTCCGGAGCATGCGAAGCATGACCGCTAATGCGCGATTGCGCATCGGGGAACCTCGAGATTCCCCAAGGCGCGCAATTGCGTCCCCGGGGTTCAGCCCTGTCGGGCTGCCCCGGAATGACAAGCAAGACTGAACATAATCGTGAGCCTCTCGCAGCCGGTTTTTCGCCGAAATGTCCGGGTGAGATGCTTGCGCCGTATGCCCGTTCGGGCGCACTCTGTAACTAGCGCATTTGAACCCGTTTGCCTCTGGAGAAACTCCTACATGACCGCTGCCAGACCAGCCCTGAGCCGCCGCTTCCGCATGATGGGAGCCGCGATCTCGATCGGTGCTGCGAGCATGCTGAGCTCCGTGCCGGCGTTCGCACGCGGTCCTGAAGGCATCGCCGACATCGCCGAGAAGGTGATCGACGCCGTCGTCAACATCTCGACGTCGCAGACCGTCGAGGCCAAGGACCGGACGATGCCGCAGCTGCCGCCGGGCTCGCCGTTTGAGGAATTCTTCGACGACTTCTTCAAGAACCGCCGCGGGCCGCCTGGCAAGGGCGGCGACAAGAGCGGTGAGTTCCAGCCGCGCAAGACCAACTCGCTCGGCTCGGGCTTCATCGTCGACACCGCGGGCATCGTCGTCACCAACAACCACGTCATCGCCGACGCCGACGAGATCAACGTCATCCTCAACGACGGCACCAAGATCAAGGCCGAGCTGGTCGGCGTCGACAAGAAAACCGACCTCGCGGTCCTGAAATTCAAGCCGCCGAAGCCGCTCACCGCGGTCAAGTTCGGCGACAGCGACAAGATACGGCTCGGCGACTGGGTGGTCGCGATCGGCAACCCGTTCAGCCTCGGCGGCACGGTGACCGCGGGCATCGTCTCGGCCAAGAACCGCGACATCAGCCAGGGCCCGTATGACAGCTACATCCAGACCGACGCCGCCATCAACCGCGGCAATTCCGGCGGTCCGCTGTTCAACCTCGATGGCGAGGTGGTCGGCGTCAACACGCTGATCATCTCGCCGACCGGCGGTTCGATCGGCCTCGGCTTCGCGGTGCCGTCGAAGACCGTGGCCGGCGTCGTCGACCAGTTGCAGAAATTCGGCGAGCTGCGCCGCGGCTGGCTCGGCGTGCGCATCCAGCAGGTCACCGACGAGATCGCAGACAGCCTCAACATCAAGCCGGCGCGCGGCGCGCTGGTTGCCGGCGTCGACGACAAGGGGCCGGCCAAGCCGGCGGGCATCGAACCCGGCGACGTCGTCGTCAAGTTCGACGGCAAGGACGTCAAGGATCCGAAGGATCTGTCGCGCATCGTTGCCGACACGGCGGTCGGCAAGGAAGTCGACGTCGTCGTCATCCGCAAGGGCAATGAGGAGACCCGCAAGGTCACGCTCGGCCGGCTCGAGGACAACGAGAAGGTTCAGCAGGTCAACGCCAAGTCGAAGGACGACACCGCCGAGAAGCCGGTGACCCAGAAGGCGCTCGGTCTCGACCTCGCGGCGCTGAGCAAGGACCTGCGCACCAAGTACAAGATCAAGGACAGCGTGAAGGGCGTCGTCGTTACCGGCGTTGACGGCAATTCCGATGCCGCCGAGAAGCGGCTGTCGGCGGGCGATGTCATCGTCGAGGTGGCGCAGGAGGCGGTGTCGAGCGCCGCTGACATCAAGAAGCGCGTCGATCAACTCAAGAAGGACGGCAAGAAGTCGGTGCTGCTGCTGGTCTCGAACGGCGACGGCGAACTGCGCTTCGTCGCGCTCGGCGTGCAGTAACATTCACATACGTCATTCCGGGGCGGTCCGCAGGACCGAACCCGGAATCTCGAGATTCCGGGTTCGATGCTTCGCATCGCCCCGGAATGACGGTTTGCTACCCCGCCACGAACTCATCCCGCCGGTAGCCTTGCGCGTACAGCAGCGCGGTGAGATCGCCGTGGTCGATCCGGACCGCGGCCGCGGCCGCGACCGCCGGCTTGGCGTGATAGGCTACGCCGAGGCCCGCAGCCTGGATCATGCCGAGATCGTTGGCGCCGTCGCCCACCACAAGGGTGTCGATCTCGTCGAGATCGAAGGACTCGGTGAGCTCGATCAAGGTGGCGAGCTTGGTGGCGCGGCCGAGGATCGGCTCGACCACCTCACCGGTCAGCTTGCCGTCCACGACCTGCAACTGGTTGGCGCGGTTTTCCTGAAAGCCGACCTTCGCCGCGACCACCTTGGTGAACAAGGTGAAGCCGCCCGAGATCAGGCAGGTATAGGCGCCGTGCGCGCGCATGGTCATGACCAGTTCGCGGCCGCCCGGCGTCAGCGTGATGCGCTTGTCGAGCACCTCGTCGACCACGCTGACCGGCAGTCCCTTGAGCAGCGCCACCCGCTCGCGCAGCGCGGACTCGAACTCGATCTCGCCGCGCATGGCACGCTCGGTGATCGCAGCGACATGGGCCTTGAGCCCGGCGAAGTCGGCGAGCTCGTCGATGCACTCCTGGCCGATCATGGTGGAATCCATGTCGGCCAGAAAAAGCTTCTTGCGCCGGGCGATCCGAGGCTGCACGACGATGTCGATCGGCAGGTCGCCGCGGGCCTGGCGAACGCGTTCCTCGATTGTCTTGATACCGTCCCTGCTGCTGTCCTCGCTTTCGAACGGAATGTCGGCGGCGACTTCGTTGAACAGCCACTGCGCCGGGCCGGGTGAGGGCAGCACGGCCCGCGCACCGTCGACGATGGTGGAGTCGAGCGCGGGGGTTGCAGGATTGCAGATCAGCGTGGCAACGAGGGACATGCAGGCGCATTCGGGATTGTTGAACAAGGCAGTGCTTATCGCAGGGCCGACCGCCAGCGGCAAGTCGGCGCTGGCGCTCGAACTCGCGCAGCGGACCGGCGGGGTCGTGATCAACACCGACTCCATGCAGGTCTATCGTGACCTCCGGATCATCACCGCGCGGCCGACCGCAGGCGAAGAGGTGCTGGTTCCGCACCGGCTCTATGGCCATGTCGACGCCGGCGTGAATTTCTCCGCCGGCGCCTGGGTGGCCGATGCGGCGAAGGTGCTCGGCGAGGCGCGTGCGCAGGGACGGCTGCCGATCTTCATCGGCGGCTCGGGCCTCTATTTCAAGGCGCTGACGCGCGGCTTGTCGGCGGTGCCGCCGATCCCGGCCGATGTGCGCGACGGCGTGCGCGCACGGCTCGAGCAGCTCGGCGTCGAGGCGCTGCATGCCGAGCTTGCAGCGCGCGATCCGGTGTCGGCCGAGCGGCTGAAGCCGCGCGACCGCACCCGCATCGCGCGCGCGCTCGAGGTGGTCGAGGCCACCGGCCGCCCGCTGCCGGACTGGCATCGCGAGGGCCTGCCGCCACTGCTGCCGCCGGGCGATTTTCATGCGCTGTTTCTCGCGCCGGCGCGCGAGAGGCTCTATGCACGGATCGACGCCCGGTTCGGTGTCATGCTCGATGCCGGCGCGCTCGACGAGGTCGCGGCGCTGGCGGCGCGTGGGCTCGATCCGTTGCTGCCGGCGATGAAGGCCCATGGGGTGCCGGCGCTGATCCGGCACCTGAGGGGAGAGATCAGCCGCGAGGAGGCCGCCGAGATCGGCCGGGCCGACACCCGCCATTATGCGAAGCGCCAGTTCACCTGGTTTCGCCATCAGCTCCCGGAATTCGAATGGGTCGAGCCGGATGCGGCCGGCAAGTGGCTGCGAGAGCAAGTCCCGTAGCCCGGATGGAGCGCAGCGCAATCCGGGGACCGGCCCCTCCGCGCGGAGGCTATCCCGGATTGCGCTGCGCTCCCATCCGGGCTACCGGGCCGGCGGTCCCGCACGCCCGTCAGCCATGCGCGTTCGCCCGCGCAAAAACACTCGCCGAACGAGCGGAACCCCGGTAGAGTACGGAAATCGCGAAAGTGCTTGCCTTGCCTTGACATTCAGGCTTTGGCCGCTATGTTCGCGCAACCTTTGGGAAGACTGGGTCGTATCGTGCGCAACATTATTACCAAACTGCTTATCGCCGTCGTACCCAGGCACACCGCCGGGGATGGCTAGCGGCCATCCAAATTCGGGCGGTGTGCATGGGGCCTCTAGGGCCCCTTTTTATTGCCCGAAGCCGAACTGACGAGAACTGACAAAAGCCGCGCAAAAACAAGCGCATCCGGAGCGAACCATGACCGACAAGAGCCACGATCCCAATCAGATGACCGGCGCCGCGATGATCGTGCGCGCGCTCATCGATCACGGCGTGCAGCATGTCTTCGGCTATCCCGGCGGTGCGGTGCTTCCGATCTACGACGAGATCTTCCAGCAGAGCGAGGTCGAGCACATCCTGGTCCGTCACGAGCAGGGCGCCGGCCATGCCGCCGAAGGCTATGCCCGCTCGACCGGCAAGCCCGGCGTGGTGCTGGTGACGTCGGGCCCCGGCGCCACCAACATGGTGACGCCGCTGACCGACGCGCTGATGGATTCGATCCCGCTGGTCTGCATCACCGGCCAGGTGCCGACCCATCTGATCGGCAACGACGCCTTCCAGGAGTGCGATACGGTCGGCATCACGCGGCCCGCCACCAAGCACAATTGGCTGGTCCGCGATGTCAATGACCTCGCCAGGGTGCTGCACGAGGCCTTCTATGTCGCCACCACCGGCCGGCCCGGCCCGGTCGTGGTCGACGTGCCGAAGGACGTGCAGTTCGCGACCGGCACCTATCATCCGCCGCGCAAGTCGGACGTGCACATCTCTTACACGCCGCGCGTCAAGGGCGACGCGACCCAGATCCGCAAGGCGGTGGCGCTGCTCGCCAATGCCAAACGTCCCGTGATCTATTCCGGCGGCGGCGTGATCAATTCGGGTCCTGAGGCCTCGAAACTGCTGCGCCAGTTGGTGGAGGCGACCGGCTTCCCGATCACCTCGACCCTGATGGGGCTGGGCGCCTATCCCGCTTCGGGCCCGAACTGGCTCGGCATGCTGGGCATGCACGGCACCTACGAAGCCAACATGACGATGCATGATTGCGACGTCATGCTGTGCGTCGGCGCGCGCTTCGACGACCGCATCACCGGCCGTACCGACGCCTTCTCGCCGGGCTCGAAGAAGATCCACATCGACATCGACCCGTCCTCGATCAACAAGAACATCCGCGTCGACGTGCCGATCATCGGCGACGCCGGCAACGTGCTCGGCGATTTGCTGCAGGTGTTCAAGGCAGAAGCCAAGAAGCCGGACATCAAGTCGTGGTGGCAGCAGATCGCGCAATGGCGCGCGCGCAACTCGCTGTCCTACCGCAAGAACAACGATATCATCCTGCCGCAATACGCGATCCAGCGCCTGTTCGAGCTGACCCGCGGCAAGGACACCTACATCACGACCGAGGTCGGTCAGCACCAGATGTGGGCCGCGCAGTTCTTCGGCTTCGAGGAGCCGCACCGCTGGATGACCTCGGGCGGTCTCGGGACCATGGGCTACGGCCTGCCGGCCGCGGTCGGTGTGCAGGTGGCGCATCCGGACAGCCTGGTGATCGACATCGCCGGCGACGCTTCGGTGCAGATGACGATCCAGGAGATGTCGACGGCGGTCCAGTTCGAGCTGCCGATCAAGATCTTCATCCTGAACAACCAGTACATGGGCATGGTTCGGCAATGGCAGCAGCTGCTGCACGGCAACCGCCTGTCGCACTCGTATTCCGAGGCGCTGCCCGACTTCGTCAAGCTCGCCGACGCCTATGGCTGCGTCGGCCTGCAGGCGACCAAGCCGTCCGATCTCGACGGCGCGATCAAGGAGATGATCTCGATCAAGCGCCCGGTGCTGTTCGACTGCCGCGTCGCCGCGCTGGAGAATTGCTTCCCGATGATCCCGTCGGGCAAGGCGCATAACGAGATGCTGCTGCCGGAAGAGGCGACCGATGAGGCCACCGCGAAGGCCTTCTCCGGTGGCAAGGCGCTGGTGTGATGATGGATCGGCGTGGAGCACTCTCTTTTCACCTCGCCCCGCTTGCGGGGAGAGGTCGGATTGCGCGCAAGCGCAATCCGGCTGAGGGGGAGTCTCCGCGAATCCGTCTCTCACCATTGCTCTGGAAGCAGCCCCTCACCCCAACCCTCTCCCCGCAAAGAGCGGGGAGAGGGAACTTATCGCGCGCTCGAATGGAGGGCGGCTCCCATGTTTGACCTCAACGAGCTCGAGCGTGCACACCGGATCGTCGGCACCGCGGTGCCGGCGACGCCGGCGCACGCCTGGCCGCTGCTGGCCGAGCGGCTCGGCACCGAGGTCGTCGTCAAGCATGAGAACCACACGCCGACCGGCGCCTTCAAGGTGCGTGGTGGCCTGGTCTATCTCGAACGGCTGAAGCGCGAGCGGCCCGACGTTCCCGGCATCATCTCGGCGACGCGCGGCAATCATGGCCAGAGCCTGGCGTTCGCGGCAGGGCGTCAGGGCGTGTCGGCGACGATCTACGTGCCGCGCGGCAACTCGGTCGAAAAGAACCGCGCCATGCACGCGTTCGGGGCCGAGCTCGTCGAGCACGGCGACGACTTCCAGGCCGCGCGCGAAGAGGCCGAGCGCCGCGCCCAATTCGCCGGCCTGCACATGGTGCCGTCGTTCCACCCGGACCTCGTGCTGGGTGTCGCGACCTACGCGCTCGAACTGTTCCGTACCGCGCCCGATCTCGACATTCTCTACGTGCCGATCGGGCAGGGCTCCGGCATCTGCGGCTGCATCATGGCGCGCGACCTGCTCGGGCTGAAGACCGAGATCGTCGGCGTGCAGTCGACCGAGGCGCCGTCCTACGCGCTGTCGTTTGCGGCCGGAAAGATCGTCACCACCGAGACTAGCAACACCCTTGCCGACGGCATGGCGACGCGGATTCCGGACGCGGATGCGTTCGCGCTGATCCGCAAGGGCGCCTCGCGCATCGTGCAGGTCAGCGACGACGAGGTCGGGCAGGCGATCCGCGCCTACTGGACCGATACCCACAATCTCGCCGAGGGCGCGGGCGCTGCGGCGCTCGCGGCCGCGCTGCAGGAAAAGAGCAGGCTCGCCGGCAAGCGGGTCGGCCTGATCCTGAGCGGCGGCAATATCGATTTCGATCTGTTCCGGACCTGGATCGGAACGGATGCTGCGCCGGCCGCCGAGCGGGCGGTGGCGTGAACAGAATGTAAGGGGACGACCATGAACCAGCCCGCATCCGCCTACTTCCTCGAAGAGCGTCACGATCCCAACGAGACGCACACTTTGTCCGTGCTCGTGCAGAACGAGCCCGGCGTGCTCGCGCGCGTGATCGGCCTGTTCTCCGGCCGCGGCTACAACATCGAGAGTCTCACCGTCTCGGAGACCGAGAGCCAGAAACATCTCTCGCGGATCACGATCGTCACCACCGGCACGCCGATGGTGATCCAGCAGATCAAGCATCAGCTCGACCGCATGATCCCGGTCTACCGCGTCGTCGACATGACGCTGACCGGCAGCTCGATCGAGCGCGAGCTTGCGATGGTCAAGGTGCGGGGCGGTGGCGATCACCGCGTCGAGGCGCTGCGGCTGGCGGATGCGTTCCGCGCCCGGGTGATCGACGCCACGACCGAGAGCTTCGTGTTCGAGATCACGGGCAATTCGTCCAAGATCAGTCAGTTCATCGACCTGATGCGTCCGCTGGGCCTGGTCGAGGTGTCACGAACCGGGGTGGCCGCGATCACGCGCGGGCCGGAAGGGATGTGAGGCATGTTGGCGCGCGACTGGTACTACACGCAACGGCGGCAGGTCGGTCTCGATACCGCGGTGGCCTCGATCTATGACGTCAGCGAGGACAGCGATGTCCGTGCCCGCCAGGCGCTGACCATGCTCGGCGTCAAGCCGGGCTGGCGGATCGCCGATATCGGCTGCGGCAACGGCGTGCTGGCCACCGAGGCGGCATTGATGGGCGCCGAGGTCGACGCCATCGACATCTCGCCGGCGATGATCGGGCTTGCCGAGATCTATGCGCGCGACCGCAAGGCGAAGATCCGGACCCAGCCGGCCGGCCTGCTGTCGTTCGCCTACCAACCGAATTCCTACGACCTCATCGTCAGCGAGTTCACGCTGCACCATCTGCCGGACTTCTGGAAGGCGGTGGCGCTGTCGCGAATCTTCAACGCGTTGAAGCCCGGCGCGAACTTCTACCTGCGCGACATGGTGTTCGTCGGCATGCCCGACGGTGTCGATCGCGATGTCGAAGGATGGGCCGACTTCTCGATCAAGAATCACGGCTTCGAGCGCGAAAGCGTGATCACCCATATGCGCGACGAATACTCGACCTTCGGCTGGGTGATGGAGCGCATGCTGACCGAGACCGGTTTCACGCTGGTCTCCGTCGACTACCACGCGCCCCTGCACGGCACCTATCTGCTGCGCAAACCGAAGCCCGACGAACAGATCTAGATCCCGACCGAAACGGAAGCAAAAGAAGAACAACAATGAAGCCGGCCGATGTTGGCATCGCCGTCATGGTCGCGGTGATCTGGGGGCTTGCGTTCGTCGCAAGCCGGATCGCGCTCGATGAGTTCTCGCCGGAGCTGATGACGACGCTGCGCTTCGCCATCGCCGCGCTGCCGTGCCTGTTCCTGCGCAAGCCCGGCGTTTCCTGGCCGCTTCTGATCGCGATCAGCTCAACGCTGTTCCTCGGCCAGTTCCTCGCACAGGCCTTTGCGATCGCGCATGGCGTTCCCGTCGGGCTTTCCAGCGTGATCGTGCAGAGCCAGGCGCTTTTCACCATCGCCTTCGCCGCCCTGGCCTTCGGGGAAATCCCGACACGGAGCCAGGCAATCGGCATCGCGATCGCCGCGCTCGGCCTGCTGATGATCTGCGGGACGGTCGGCTACGACTTCAGCGTCGCCGCGTTTGCGATCATCATGATCTGCCCGATCAGCTTCGCGATCGGCAATCTTCTCCTGCGGCAGGCGAACGGCGCGCCGATGTTCGATCTGTTCGCCTGGCTGTGCCTGTCCGCCGCGGTGCCGCTTGCAGTGCTGACCTTGATCACCAACGGGCCGCAGCCGACCTGGCATGCGCTGACCCACATGTCGCTGACCGGGCTCGTCTGCATGCTCTGCCTCGGCGGCATCTCGACCAGCATCGCCTATTGGCTGTGGGGCCGGCTGCTGCGGGATTATCCGGCGGCGCAGGTGGTGCCGTTTGCGCTGCTGGTGCCGTTCGTCGGCTCTGCCGCGTCGAGCATCGTGTTCGGCGAGACATTCGGGCCGCTGCGGCTGGCCGGCATGGTCACCGTGATCGCCGGCATCGCCGTGATGCTGCTGTCGAAGCGGCCAAAAGCTCTGCCGAAAGTCGCGTGAGGGCACCATGTCGAATTCGCTGCTGTTTGCCTTTGTCGTGTTCGCCGTCGTGATGTTCTTCACGCCCGGCCCCAACAACATCATGCTGCTGTCGTCGGGGCTGACCTACGGCTTCCGCCGCACGGTGCCCCATATCGCCGGCATCACCGTCGGCTTCGCCTTCATGGTCGGCGCGGTCGGCGTCGGGCTGGGGACCGTCTTCATCGCCTATCCGGTGCTGCGGACGATCCTGAAATATGGCGGCGTCGCCTACCTGATCTATCTCGCCGTCGTCATCGCCATGGCCGAGCCGCCCTCGGCGGACGAGGACGACAGGGGCGGCCGCGGCCCGATGACGTTCTGGGGCGCCGCCATGTTCCAGTGGATCAATGCCAAGGGCTGGGTGATGGTGATCGGCACCATCACGGCCTATGCGGCGATTGCCGCCTTTCCCTGGAACATCGCGATCCAGGTCGGCCTGAGCCTGATCCTGGGGACGGTGTCCTGCGTCGTCTGGGCGCTGTTCGGGACCGCCTTGCGGCCGATCCTGACCTCGCCGCGGGCGATCCGCGCCTTCAATGTGGTGATGGCCATCCTGCTGCTGGCCTCGCTCTACCCGGTCTTCATGGACGCATGATGCCGCACCGCGCCATGCGAGATGAGGGTTTCCCCTGAGGGGGAAAATGCTCTAGACAACGCCGGAAATTCGCGGGCGCCCGGCGGTTCTGACCTTCCGAAAGCCTGATTCATCGGCCGATTTTGGCCCCCTTTCAAACGAGGAAACCACGATGCGAGTTTACTACGATCGCGATGCCGACCTGAACCTGATCAAGGGCAAGAAGGTCGCCATCGTCGGCTACGGCAGCCAGGGCCACGCCCACGCTCTGAACCTGAAGGATTCCGGCGTCAAGGAAGTGGCGATTGCGCTGCGCAAGGGTTCGGCGTCGGCCAAGAAGGCCGAGAACGCCGGCTTCAAGGTGATGGAAGTCGCCGAAGCCGCCAAGTGGGCCGACCTCGTCATGATGCTGACCCCGGACGAGCTGCAGGGTGACATCTATCGCGAGCACCTGCACGACAACATGAAGAAGGGCGCGGCGCTCGTGTTCGCCCACGGCCTCAACGTGCACTTCAACCTGCTCGATCCGCGCGCCGACCTCGACGTGCTGATGATCGCGCCGAAGGGCCCCGGCCACACCGTGCGCTCGGAATACCAGCGCGGCGGCGGCGTGCCCTGCCTGATCGCGATCGCCAAGGATTCGTCGGGCAACGCCCATGACCTCGGCCTCAGCTATGCCTCGGCGATCGGCGGCGGCCGCGCCGGCATCATCGAGACCACCTTCAAGGAAGAGTGCGAGACCGACCTGTTCGGCGAGCAGGTGGTGCTCTGCGGCGGCTTGGTCGAGCTGATCAAGGGCGGCTACGAGACGCTCGTCGAGGCCGGCTACGCGCCCGAGATGGCCTATTTCGAGTGCCTGCACGAAGTGAAGTTGATCGTCGACCTGATCTATGAAGGCGGCATCGCCAACATGAACTACTCGATCTCCAACACCGCCGAATACGGCGAGTACGTCACCGGTCCGCGCATCGTCACGGCCGAGACCAAGGCGGAGATGAAGCGCGTGCTCGCCGATATCCAGGGCGGCAAGTTTGCCCGCGACTGGATGCTGGAGAACAAGGTCAACCAGACCTCGTTCAAGGCCACCCGCGCCAAGCTCGCCGCGCATCCGATCGAGGAAGTCGGTGCCAAGCTGCGCGACATGATGCCCTGGATCAAGAAGGGCGCGCTGGTCGACAAGAGCAAGAACTAACAGGCGAGGCCTGTCATTCTGGGACGGTCCGCAGGACCGAGCCCGGAATCTCGAGATTCCGGGTTCGCCTCTTCGAGGCGCCCCGGAATGACGCTGTGATGAAAAAGGGTGGGCGCGTTGCCCACCCTTTTTCTTTGTCGCAGAGGCGCAGCGGCCGCTAGCCGGCCGCCATCGGCTGCTTCTCGATCCTGTTGTGCAGCTGCCAGAACCGCACCGTGCGCTGCGCGGTTTCCAGCGAGAGCCGGCGGTAATCGCGCTGCGCGATCTCGAGCGTCGCATTGTCGAGCGGCAACGGCAGCGGCCGCTTGCGCAGGATGCTTTCGACCGTCGGCCAGTTGAGCCGCGCCGAGCGGCACGGGATCAGGATCAGGTCGGAGCGAAGGCCGAGCATCAGCCGTTCGATCATCGCGATCGGCATGTCGTTGAGCACGGCGAGCGCGACCGTGACCTCGTCGAGCTTGCCCTCTTCGGCGAATTTGTAGACGGCCGCATCGTCGAGCTCGTTCAGCTGCTTCATCAGCTTGACCAGCTCTTCGGCGATGCCGTAGTTGCGGCGCGGCGCCGCGGCCTCTTCCTGGGCGATGTCGTTCAGCACCTGGCTGATCTCCTCGCGCGCCCTGGGCGACGCGATCGAGAGCAGGCGGGCGCGCACAGTATCCTTGGCGCGCTGCAGCAGGTCGCGCAGCAGCTTGGCCGGAATGTCGATGCGCAGCCCGAGGATCTCGACCAACTCGTCGTCGCCTTCGGCGCGGGCGACGATGCTGGAATAGCCGTTGTCGGAGAACTGCGCGCCGGCGTTCTTGGCGAGACGCCGGATCACCTTGTCCTCGCCGCGGTTGATGATCACGTCGGTGACGGAAGGCGGCAGGTTTTCCCGCGCGGAGATTGCGAACAGGTGGTCCTGGCCCTTGCTGCTCGCGATCTCGCGCAGGGCGTCGTTCGAGAGGCGGCTGGAGTGGGTCAGTACGTCGCCGGCGACGCTGATGTCGTCGTCCCAGGCGAGGTGCTGGATCACCTCGAACGGCGCATAGTCGAGCGGTGCGAGCCGCTTGCTGAGCTCGGCCCGCGCACGCGTCTCGACGCGCGCGACCAAGAGGCAGAGCACGTCGTCGAACACCTTGACCTGTTCATCGTTGAGGCGGTCGCCGTCGTTCAGGAACAGATCGGTGACCTGCCGCAGCGTCTGCACGCGCTTGGCTGATGTCCCGTCCCGGACCGCATCCTCGAGTTCGGCGATAATCGATTGTGACGCCTGTTGCGCCATCGATGGGCAACCTTGTTTTTGTTGAATGACACCTGTTTGCGCACCATGCGGGGCGCGGTCTTACACCTGCGTTAAGGTGGAACACGGTGCAAATACGGTGTGCGTCGCATCCTTAACAGGCTGCGACCGGACTCGATTCAATGCGCGCTTTCGGCTTGGCGGAAGCTGATGCCCGTGCATTTTAAGAGATCGTTTAGGACGATAGGCGCCGCGCGACGGAAAAGATGTCGATCGACGCGGCACGTCCGCGCAATTGCGTCGAGCCGAGCGGCTCGACGACTAAATCCCGATCCGGCGGCAGCAGGCGCAGCAGGTCGCCCGATACCAGCAGCGGACGGCCGGCCTCCTTGCAATGCGCCTGCAGCCGCGCCGTGACGTTCACGGTGTCGCCGAAATAGGCGATCTGTCGCCGCGAGTCCCCGCATTCCGCGGTGACGACCGGACCGGCATGCATCCCGGCTCGAAACGCGGGCACCACGCCGAACTCCTTGCGATATTGATCGGCCCGCTTGGCGAGGCGATCCTCGATCGCGAACACGCAATCGAGATACCGCCGCGATCGCCCGTCGGCATTGGCCGACCAGGTCACGATCACTTCGTCGCCGACATAGGCGTGGACTTCGCCGCCGTGCGACACGATCGGCTCGTCGATGTCGAAGAAGAAGCGCGTCAGCAATTCCTGCACGCGCAGCTCGCCCATCGACTCCGCTAGCGTCGTCGAGCCGACCAGGTCGAGGAACAGCAGCACGCGCTCCTCGCGCACCGGCTGCCGATAGCGTCCGAGCACGATGCTGAGCAGCGTGTGCCCGCCGATCATCCGGACCAGCTCGTAGATCGTCGTGATCGGGATCGACAGCAGCAGGCCGACGCCAATGATCTTCAGGAAGGTTTCGCGCATCCACTTGGCTTCGAGCCCATGCCCGTAAAGCACGATTTCCAGCACGATCGCGGCGGCCGCAACGGTGACGGCGAGGATCACAGAGCGGCCGATCAGCTCGACGATGAGTGATTGCCGTCGCAGCCAGCCACCACGTGCGGCCAGATAGAGATGCGTCGCCCAGACGATCACCGTGAGGGCTGCGCCGTCGAGGGCGCTGCGCAGATAGTTCGCGACGGAAGCCTCGTCGGACTCGTCGAAGGCGTAGCGAAACAGCCCGCCGACCAGCAGGCCGACCACGCCCAGAATGATCGCAGGCATCACGGCGCGACGCATGGTCCCCTCCATGCATATGAAATATCCTGCGCGGACCGGGAAGGCCAGCCGCGGCGCGGCCGGCGGTGGACGGGATGCATCGCGGCGGCACTCATGTATGCTGCGACGACAGGATCGATCGAACAGGGAAAGTGGCATGACATCGGCTGTCACCACTGGCGCGTGCAGGCTCATGGCCGTTCTGGCGGCTGTCTCCATCGCTTTCACCGCGCCGGTTACCCGCGCCGGCGATCAGAGCGTTGGCGAGCCATCCTGCGACGGCGGCACCTACCAGATGGTCGAATGCCTCAAGGCCAAGACCGCGCAGTGGGACAAGCGGATGAACGTCGCCTACCAGAAGGCGTCGAAGGATGCCGCCGACGACAAGCAGCGCGAACAGCTGCGCACCGCGCAGCTGCTATGGATCCAGTATCGTGACGCCAACTGCCTGTATTACGACCTCGGCGAGGGCACTATCGCCCGGCTCGATGCCGGTGAATGCATGCGCAGCATGACCGAAGCCCGCGCTAAGGAACTGGAGAATCTTGGCCATCAGTGAGCCATCTTCCGGAGTCAGGACCGAGGTCATGACTGATGGAAAGAGCCAGGACGAATTGACCCAGCTTGCGGATGAGGCGTTGCGCGCCCAGCCCGGCTGTGAGACCGCGCGCGTGCCGGCGATCGCCGGGCTGCCCGATGCGCAGATCGGACGCAACTGGGAGATTCCGAACGTCGTGCTCGGCGACAGCCTGATCAGCGACGTCGACCGCGCGGTGCTATCGGTTCATCGCCAGCTCGGCCGCAAGTTTCACCTCGTGTGAGGCGACTTGATCTCAGCTCGCCTGCGCCTGACGTGGCGCGGGCCGGCCGGCCATGCTGATCATCCTGAGCGCGAACACCGCAGCGAGCGGCACGAGGAATAGCGCGTAGAGCGGCATCTCGGGAATCCGCTTGCCGAACGAGACCATGAACTGCAGCAGCAGATAATAGCCGCCGATCAGATGCAGCCTGCGCCAGGCGCGCGGGCCGAGCAGTGCAGCCGTGCGATCGAACGAAGTCGCGGTCAGCGCGATGATGGCGAGATAGCCGATACCGCCGAAGACGTAGGAGACGATCGAGGTCGCGGCCGCAAAGCCGGGCGGATCGAGCATCGCGAAGGCGGCGATCGCGACCGCATGGATGGCGTGCGAGGCCGCGAAGGTGAAGCCCAAATAACGGCGGTTGCGGCGCTGCCAGTGCGTCCAGGCGTTCGGCCACAGCCGCGCCAGCGCCGCCGCCGAGAAGGCGAGGCAGAAGAACAAGAGCGAGGTCCGCGCCGTGAAGCGGATCACCATCCGCACGCCCTCGACCTCGAACTGCCGCATCGCGGCGATCCAGATCGAAAGTCCGATCAAGGTGAGGGTGAGCAGGCCAAACAGCCGCCAGCCCTCGAACCAGTTGCGACGCGTCGCCATATCCGCCTCCCGTTTTATGTAATCACCAGTTACATTTCGGCCCCACGCGCGGTCAATCTGTGTAATCATCGCTTACATTCACAAGCGGGTGATGCTAGAGGTGCGCCATGCGCCGCCCCGCCAAAAGCCCGCCCACCGGCCGCCGGCCCGCCAAGCCGCGTCCGGCCGCGACGCGGGCGCAGGCGGCGAGGCCGTACCACCACGGCGACCTCCGCCGGGTCCTTATCGATGCCGCCATGCAACTGGTCGGCGAGGGCGGCCCGGAGGCGGTCAGCGTGCGCGAGGCCGCGCGCCGGGCCGGGGTCTCGCCGGGCGCGCCGTTCCGGCATTTCCCGAGCCGGGACGCGCTGATGAATGCGGTGGCGGAGGAGGCGCAACGCCGCTTTCGCGCCGAGATCGAGGCGGCGTTGGCCGAGGCGCCGCCAGGCGATCCGCTCGGCCGCTTCCGCCATCTCGGGATCGCCTATCTGCGCTGGGCGATGAAGAACCCGACCCATTTCGAGATCATCTCCAGCCGCCGCTTCTTCGACCACGACCGCTCGGCCGCCGTCTCCGGCGACAATGCCGAGTTGATCGGCCTGACCGAGCGCACGCTGGCGGAGGCATTTTCAGCTGGCCAACTCGGGACGCGCGACCTCAGGCAGGTCCAGATCGCCGGCCGCGCGCTGGTCTATGGCTTCGCGCGGATGCACATCGACGGTCATTTGCCGCGCTGGGGTGTCGGCGATGCGGAGGTCGAGCAGATGGCTGCCGACATCGTCGATCTCTTCATCGCGGGTATCGCGAGCCACGCCGCGCCGGCCGCAAAAGTTTAAGGCGCGCGCACTGCCTGCCGCGGCCAGGCTTGGGCAGGCAAATTCATTGCGCGTTCATAACGATTCAATTACGGTTTTGTGACGCGGCCCAGACACCGGCTGTGCCGCATGCCTCCTGGCCGTTGCCAGTCAAGGCGGTGGCATTGCGCCGGGTTGTATTGCGTCCCGCCCATGGCGCCCGCGCCTCAGCAGAACTCCTCCGTTGCCGCACTGGCCGGCGGTCTTGCCGCGCTTGGCATCTGGCGGTTGATGGCGGTCGCGGCACCGCATTTCGGCGCGCTGATTCTGATGCTGCGCACCGAGACCGATTTCGGCTCGCGGCTTTGCTTCCTGCTCACCTGGGGAATCCTGAACTTCCTGTTCATCGCGCTGCTGCGCCGGCCGGCGCTGTCGGGCGCGCTGTCGCTGACACTGGTCGTGGTCTTGGTGCTGCTGTCGCGCTTCAAGCACGACGTGGTGCAGATGACCGCGAACTTCGTCGACCTGATGGTGATCGACCGCGACACCGCGGCGTTCCTGCTGACGATCTTCCCGAGCCTGCGCTGGTCGATCATCGGCGCCGGCCTCGTCACGCTGCCCCTGATGTACGCGCTGTGGTGGCTCGATCCGTTCCGCATTCGCCGGCTGCCGGCTGCGGCGGCCTGCCTCGCCTGCACCGCGGCGCTCTCGGGTTATGCCTTCGCCTGGCCGGATGAAGCCTGGCGCGGCTATTACGACGACGGCTACCTCTCGAAGTTCGCGCGCTCCGGCGTCACGGCCGTGTCCGATTTCGTCGCCTACGGCTTTATGGAGTCGGATCCGACCGCGAGCGATCAGCTCAAGATGCCCCTGGTCGATGCCTGTCATCCCGCCGGGCGGCGGCCGAACATCATCATGATCCATGATGAATCGAGTTTCGACATCCGCGCCGCCTCCGGCGTCAAGGTGCCGCCGGGCTATGGCAGCCAGTTCAAGTCCTACGACGGCGTCGCGCGCAAATTCCTTGCCGAGAGCAATGGCGGGCCGAGCTGGTTCACCGAGTACAACGTGCTTGCGGGATTGTCCTCGCGCTCGTTCGGCCGGTTCTCCTATTTCGTCACCCGCATCGCATCGGGGCGCGTGGAGCGCGGCCTGCCGTTGGCGCTGCGCCGCTGCGGCTACGACACGCTCTCGCTCTATCCCGCATTCGGCGCCTTCATGAGCGCGCGCAACTTCCAGACCACGACCGGCATCCAGCGCTTCTACGACGCGCATGACCTGCATGCGAAGGATGTCGAGCCCGACAGCTTCTTCTACGACAAGGCGCTGAAGCTGATGGCCGAGCAGAAGACGTCAGGCACGCCGCTGTTCGCCTTCGTCTATCTCGCCGCCAATCATTTCCCCTGGGAAACCAAATTCCGTCCCGAGTTGCTGCCGTCGTGGAAGCGGCCGGGCAATACGCCCGCGGTCGACGAATATCTGCGCCGGCAGGCGATGAGCGCTGGCGACTATGCCGGCTTCGTCGCGGCGCTGAAGAAGAAGTTTCCGGCGCAGCCTTTCCTGATCGTGCGTTACGGCGATCATCAGCCGGAATTCTCGCCGCAGCTGCTCGATCCCGATCTCGACGAGGCCGGCATCGGCAAGAAGCTGATGGATTACGATCCGCGTTACTATGCGACCTACTATGCGATCGACGCCGTCAACTTCGAACCCGTGAAGAGCCCGGCGGTGATGGACACGATCGACGCCGCCTATCTGCCGCTGGTGATTCAGGAAGCCGCGGGCATTCCGCTCGATCCGTCGTTCGAGGAGCAGAAGGCGATCATGCTTCGCTGCAACGGCGCATTCTATTCCTGCAAGGACGGCGCAGAAGCACGCCGCTTCAATCGCCTGTTGATCGACGCGGGGATCATCAAGGGACTTTGAGCATGCTTCGCGGCCTTCGGGCTAAGGCGGAAGCAATCCATTGTCGCCAACCGCAACTGCGCTGCGAGCTCCTCGTGACAACCGCTCCGCACATCACAGCGATCGCATCGTGAACTAGACTAACGTCGGTAGACGAAGGTCGTCGCGCGAAACCGCGCGCATTACTCATTTGTAATTACGCCGCCGAGATTTCGTCACGATTGTTGCGATTATCTGTCGCGCCGCTGCCACGGTGTTCATCAGCGCAGCGTCAAGTCAGCCAATCCCGCCCTTCTTGCAGGAGTGTTTGCCCATGCGAGCGCTCGATGTTGCGCGCCTTGTCGCCGCCTTCGGACTTGCTATCCCCCTTGCCGTTCCCTCAGCCTCCGCCGCGGAGCCGCCGCACGATATCAAGGGGCTCTACTTGATGACGGACTATCCGGCCGTCACCATCAGGCCCGGCACCACCTCCAACATCTCGCTGCGTCTGCAGAATTACGATCTCGGCCCGCAGCGCTACAAGCTATCGGTCGGGGGCGTGCCGAGTGGCTGGACTGCGACGCTGCTCGGCGGCGGCCAGCCGGTCGCGGCCGCGATGCCGGCGCCCGACTCCAGCGTGCCGCTGCAGCTCCGGCTCGACGTGCCAGCCAACGCTTCGCTCGCCGAGCAAACCCTGACGGTGAAGGCCGAAGGGCAGGGCAGCGAGGCGACGTTGCCGATCGTGGTCGCGCTCGCCAAGGAGTTGCCGGCAAAGCTGACGGTGACGTCGAAACTTCCCGAATTGCGCGGCAGCCCGAAATCGAATTTCGAATACACGCTGACCATCAAGAACGACAGCGGCCGCAACCTGGTCGCAAGCTTCGCCGCGGCGGCGCCGCAAAACTTCGAGACCTCGTTCACCGAGGCCTATGGCACACAGGAATTGTCGTCGATCCCGATCGATGCCGGGCAATCCAAGGACATCAAGCTCAAGGTGCGGCCGCCGAGCGCGATCGATGCCGGGCATTTCCCGGTCAAGGTCACCGTCAACGCCGAGGATGCGTCGGCGCAGACCGAGGTGGCACTCGACGTCGCGGGCCAGCCGCAGCTTCAGCTCTCCGGCCGTGACGGGCTGCTGAGCGCGCGTGCGGTCGCCGCCGAGCAGAGCACGATCCCGGTCGTGGTCACCAATAGTGGCACTGCGCCGGCCGACAACATCGAGCTCGCCGCGACGGCGCCGAGCGGCTGGAAGGTCACGTTCCAGCCCGCCAAGATCGAGCGTCTGGTACCCGGCAAGGACACTGAGGTTCAGGCGCTGGTGACGCCGAGCGACAAGTCGCTCGCCGGCGACTACCAGCTCGCGATGCGCGCTACCTCGCGCGGCGAGACGGCGTCGAGCCAGTTCCGCGTCACGGTGAGCACTTCCACCGTCTGGGGCATGGCCGGCGCCGGGGTGATCGGCGTCGCGCTGCTGTTGATGCTGGGTGCGGTTGCGAGGTTCGGACGGCGATGAGCGAGCAGCGGAACAACAGTGCTGCAACACGGCCCGACACCGTCATCGCGGCACGCGATCTCACCAAGCGCTACGGCAAGACCAGCGTCGTCGACGCCATCAATTTCGACATCGCCAAGGGCGAGGTGTTCGGGCTGCTCGGCCCGAACGGCGCCGGCAAGACCACGACCATCCTGATGATGCTCGGGCTCACCGAGATCTCGGCCGGCCGGGTCAGCGTGCTCGGCTTCGATCCCGCGCGGCAGCCGTTGCAGGTCAAGCGGCGGGTCGGCTATCTGCCCGACGCTGTCGGCTTCTACGACCACCTGACTGCGGTGGAGAACCTCGCTTACGCCGCCAAGTTGATGGGCCTATCGATGGCCGAACGCTCGCGGCGGATCGCGGCGGCGCTCACCCGCGTGCGTCTGCTCGACGTCGCCGACAGGCGCGTCGCGACGTTTTCGCGCGGCATGCGGCAGCGGCTCGGGCTCGCCGAGATCATCGTCAAACGCGCCGAGATCGCCATCCTCGACGAGCCGACCACGGGTCTCGACCCGCAGGCGACGATTGAATTTCTCGACCTGATCAGGGAGTTGAAGGCTGAGGGCGTTACCGTGCTGCTGTCGTCGCACATGCTCGACCAAGTGCAGCGCGTCTGCGATCGCGTCGCGCTGTTCCGGGCCGGGAAGATCGCGATGATGGGTTCGGTGGCCGAGCTCTCGGTCCAGGTGCTGGGCGCTGGCTTCGTCGTCGAGGTCGAGGCCGACGGCGCGGGCATTGCGCGGCGGCTCGCGGCGATCCCGGGCGTCGGCAATGTCGAGACGCTCGCCGATGACCGCTTCCGCATGACCGCCGACCGCGACGTCCGGGCCGATGCCGCGCGCGCGGTGGTCGCGGCCAACGGCGCGTTGCGGCGGCTCTCGGTCGACGAGCCGAGCCTCGAGGCGATCTACGCCCATTATTTCCAGGCCACCCCGTCAGGAGGCGTGCGCGATGCGGCGTGAAGGTTCAGCATTCCAGGGCGTCGGTGCCGTCCTCGTCAAGGAGCTGTCGGACAACATCTCGAGCGTCCGCATGCTGATGCTCGAGCTTCTGATCGTGCTGACCGCGATGGCGGCGCTCTATGAGGCGATCGTCGCGCTCCGCCAGAACACCGCGGAGGATCCACTCCTGCTGTTGCGGCTGTTCACGGTGAGCCAGGCGCCGCTGCCGTCCTTTGTCGCCATCCTCGGCTTCCTGATTCCGCTAATGGCGATCGGGCTCGGCTTCGACCTGATCAACAGCGAGCACAACCGGCGCACGCTGTCGCGGATTCTGGCGCAGCCGATCTATCGCGACGCGCTGCTGCTCGGCAAATATCTCGCCGGGCTCGCGACCATCGCGATCAGCCTCACCGCGCTGTGGCTGCTGGTGATCGGCCTCGGCCTGATCTTCCTCGGCGTTCCGCCGGGCGGCGAGGAGATCGCTCGCTCGCTGGCCTTCCTCGTGATCGCGATCTTCTATGCAGGGGTCTGGCTGTCGCTCGCGATGCTGCTCTCGATCGTGTTCCGCTCGCCGGCGACCGCGGCATTGGTGGTGCTCGGCATCTGGTTGTTCCTGACCGTGTTGTGGCCAATGCTGGCGCCCGCGATCGCCCAGGCCATCGTGCCGCCCGATCCGCGCTTCGCCGCGCTCGGCCTCGATACGCCGGGCACGGCGATCTGGACCCAGCTGCTGCAGCGCTTCTCGCCCAATGATCTGTTTGGCGAGGCGATGCTGGCGGTGCTGTCGCCGACCACGCGCACGCTCGGCCCAATGTTCCTCGACCAGATCCGCGGCGCGGTGATGGGGGCCCCGTTGCCGTTCGGCCAGAGCGTGATGATCGCCTGGCCGCAGACGGTCGGCCTGATCGCCTGCACCATCGTGCTGTTCGTCGCCGGCTACGTCCTGTTCCAGCGCCAGGAGGTCAGGGCCTGAGGCGCAGAGCGCGGCCGTTCAGTGGGGCCCAATCTTGTCCCACAGCCAGCGCGCCACGGCGTCGGGCGACGATGATGCGTCATTGCCCGACGCGCGCAAATTCGCCTCGCGCATCCCGGCGATATCGATCTTGCCGAGCAGCGGCCGCAGCGCCGCCTTGAGCGTCTCGTCGTCGCGCCGCTTTGGCGACAGCAGCACGATGGCGTCATAGGGCGGGATGGCGTGCCTGTTGTCCTCGAGCGTGACAAGATCGTATTTCGCGATCAGCCCGTCGCTGGTGTAGCCCGCGATCACGTCGACCTCGCCGGAGGCGACCGCCGCATACATGAAATCCGGCTGCATCTGACGCTGGGCGCGGAACGTCAGCCCATAAGCCTTCTGGATGCCGGCCCATTCCGGCCGCGAGAAGAATTCATAGTCGCCGGCGATCGACATCGTCGCGGCGCGTGACGCGACGTCGGCGATCGAATGGATGCCGAGCTCTTCGGCGCGCTTCCTCGGCATCACCAGCGTATAGGCATTCTCGAAACCGAGCTCGCCGAACAGCGTGATGTCTTGCTTCGCCAGCGTTGTCTGCAATTCGCCCAACAGCTCGGCGCGGGGCTTGATGTCGGTGTGGTGGAACTGGTTGGCCCACAACGTTCCGGAATAGTCGACATAGACATCGATATCGCCGGCCGCGAGCGCGTCGAAGATCACGTTGGAGCCGAGGCCGGCGCGGGTCGTGGCCGGAAGGCCGGCCGCCCGTAGCCGCTGCGCGATCAACGCCGACAGCACATATTGCTCGGTAAACGTCTTGGCGCCGACCACGATGCCCGCATGCGGGCGCGCGATCGCGGGCACCAGCGTCGTCGCGATCAGGGCGGCGATACCGAGCCCGCCGAGCGCCGTCCGGATGCGGCTGCGATTGCGCAGGCCGTTCTCGATCAGCGCCAGCAATTGGTCAACCACAAGCGCGAGCACGGCCGCAGCGAAACAGCCGAACAGCACGAACACCCAGTTCTGGGTCTGCAATCCCGCGAAGATGTAGTTGCCGAGGCTGGTCTGGCCGATCGGCGTCGACAAGGTGGCGGTGCCGATTACCCATACCGCCGCGGTGCGGATCCCGGCCATCATCACCGGCAGCGCCAGCGGCAGCTCGACCATGGTGAGCGATTGCCGCGGCGTCATGCCGACGCCCTGGGCGGCTTCCAGCACCGCCGGATCGACCCCGGACAGACCGGTGATGGTGTTGCGCAACACCGGCAGCATCGAATAGAGCGCGAGCGCCAGCACGGCGGGCAGGAAGCCGAAGGCGGAGAAGCTGAAGCCGAGCCACGCCGCGGTCAACGCGGCGAGCGCCAGCAGCAGCGGATAGAACAATGCGAGCAGCGCGAGACCGGGCACGGTCTGCACGATGCTGGCAAGCCCGAGCAACGTCGTGCGCAGCACCGGCCGGTTACGCGCGATGATCGCAAGCGGCAGGCTGATCAGGAGCCCGAGCGCCAGCGCGGCGACGCTGACCCGCACATGATTGCCGAGATAGTCGGGCAGATGGGAAAGCGCCTCGCTCCAGCGCGGATCGGCTGATAGAGTCATGCCGTGTCGCCCCGCGGCAGCAAAGCGCCCAGGCGTTCAGCCTGCCGCCGCGGCGTGTGCATCAGTTCACCGACATAGCCATCGGTGCTGGCCGAGAGTTCCGCCGGCGTGCCCTGGGCCAGCAGCCTGCCGCCGCGCATCACCGCGACACGATCGGCCAGCAGCAACGCCTCGGTCATGTCGTGGGTGATCATGACCGTGGTCAGGCCGAGCTCGCGGTGCAGCGTTCGATAATCGTCGCCGAGCGCGTCGCGGGTGAGGGGATCAAGCGCGCCGAACGGCTCGTCCATCAACACGATGCGCGGCTTCGCAGCCAGCGCACGCGCGACGCCTATGCGTTGACGCTGGCCGCCGGAGAGTTCGTGCGGCAAACGCTCGCGATATTGTGAGTTGTCGAGCCGCACAAGGTCGAGCAGTTCATCGACCCGCGCCGAGATTTCCGCCTGCGTCCAGCCGAGCAGATGTGGCGTGATGCCGATGTTGTCGGCGACGGACAGATGCGGAAACAGCCCACCGCTCTGGAAGACATAGCCGATGCGGCGCCGCAGCAGGATCGGGTCGATGCGGCTCACATCCTCACCCTCGACCGCGATCCGGCCGTGGTCGGCTTCGATCAGGCGATTGGCGAGCCTGAGCAGCGTCGTCTTGCCGGAGCCCGAGCCGCCGACAATCGCCAGGAATTCACCCTCGGCCACGTCAAGCGAGACGTCGTCGACCGCCACCACGCGACCACTGTCAAAACTCTTGCCGACATGCGCATAGGCAATCAGCGGCGTTGCGGGCATTCCAGGGCGACCTCATGTCTCACCGTCGTTAACGACAGTGATAGCCCATAAATTGGACTTTGACTCGAGGCGCGGGCGCCTGCGCGGTGGTTTCGCAGGCTGTTCCGGTCGAAGCGGATCAGCCCCGTCCGGGGCTGTGAGCACACATCACACTTCGTTCTTGGGTACGTACTTGCCCATGATGCATTTATAGCTCTGCAGGTGCCATTCGTGATACGGCCCCTTGGCGAGCCAATCGGCGATGCCGATCTGCGCATTCACTGCGCAGGCGCGCCCATGGTGATGCCGGATTGGTCACTCGTGGTGACGACCTTTTCCATGCAGAGTTGAGCATTGCAGAGGATGGCGACGAGCGTAACGAGCATGACGGCCTTTATCAGTGGGGTTAACCCGGTCTGACCCGAATCATGCAGGGTTCATGCCACTATCAGCAGCTCTGGCGTCGCAGCCGACAAGACCGGGAAAGTACGGCCGGAGCGAATCGTCACGGCCGTCAGCGCGTAGCCGCACGCCCGTAGATACGCTATAGTCGCTGCCCAACTACGGCGTGAGATCGGGGCAAGCGAGGAACGTTGCGCGGTCGGGGGCTGCATCGATGATGACGTTACCTGAGTTGGCGGCAGGTGCTTTGGAGAAGTTTCTCGCCACGCATGTCAGCCGCACCTTCGGCGCTTCGCAGGCGCGCTTCGGCGAGCTCCTGCCGGCCGCCGCGCGCATCGCGCTGGAATGCATCGGCAACAGCGACGCGCTCTACCACAATGTCGAGCACACCATGCTGGTCACGCTCGCCGGGCATGACATCATCCGCGGCCGCGCGCTGCACACCCACGTCACCGCCGAGGATTACACCCACACCATCATCGCCTGCCTGACTCACGACATCGGCTATGTGCGCGGTCTTTTGAAAGGCGATGGACCCGATGGCTACGTCATCGATGCCTCCGGCAAGAAGGTGGTGCTGCCGCGTGGCTCGTCGGATGCCGGCCTGATGCCGTATCATGTCGACCGCTCGAAGCTGTATGTGCTCGACAGGCTCGAGGCCGTCCTTCCACTCGATCGCGAGCGCGTCGCGCGCAACATCGAGGGTACGCGGTTTCCGGCGCCCGAAGGCCAGCAATATGACGATGAGGCGTCGATCGTCCGGGCGGCCGATTTCATCGGTCAGCTCGGCGATCCCAACTATATCAGGAAGGCCAACGCGCTCTATCACGAGTTCGAGGAGGTCGGCATCAACCGCCAGCTCGGCTATGAGTCGCCGGCCGATATCGTCGACCGCTATCCGCAATTCTACTGGAACATGGTTGCGCCGCACATTCAAGGCGCCATCAACTGCCTGAACATGACGGCAAGCGGCCGCCAGTGGATCGCGAACCTCTATAGCAACGTGTTCCGCGCCGAGCGCGAGGTGACGCTGTCCGGCCCGCAAATCTGACGCCGCGGCCTTTCAGCACGGATTGTGCTGCGTTCCCCAGCCGTTCGCGTGGTGTCCACATTTAGGCCTGCTTCGTCGTTGCACAGTCCATAGAAATCAGCGACCTTGCGCCATGGACCCCTCCAGCGACCGTGTTTTCGACCCTTTCAGCATGATCTCCCGTTTCGCTCAATTGATTGCGGCTGCCGTTCTCTGCTGGCCGGCGCTGGCCGTTGCCGCCGGTCCGGTCTACGACGTCGATCTGTACGCGTTGATGTCCGGCACCTGCCGCAACGTGACCGTTGCGGGCCGCAGCTACACCTGCAAGGCAGTCGCTTACTTCCACACCCTGCGCGGCCGTTCCGAATTCACCGTGGTACTCGACGATCCCGCCGACAAGAGCCACATCATCTCGTTCTCCGGCGAGAGCACCGAGCGCACCCAGGACAATCTGTTCGAGCTCGCGGTTGACCGCATGTTGCTGAAGTCCAGCGACCGCCCGCGGGTGGATGGTCTGCCGGTGCCGCTGGTCGAGATGTCGACGGGCTCATGCCGTCAGGTCGGAAGCTTCATCACGCGGCAGGTGTCCACCATCACCTGCGCCGCCACCGACCAGAACGGCAAGAAATACGAGCTGAGCTTCGAGTCGGACGGCTCGCCGATGACGTTGCGGCGGTTGCGGCAATCGACGCTGCCGTCCGAACGGCAGCGGGCGCGCCAGATCGCGCAGCTCGAATGCCGTCTCAAGGCGCGCGCCGCGCAAGTGCTGCCGCGGGACACGACGGCCTTCATGATTCGCTGCCTCGGAGAGGGCGACGGCAAGCCGGCCGACGAACAGCGATAGCCACGCGCCCGGCGATCCGGACCAGGCTTGAGGAGAATTCGATGCGCTTGAAATTCATCATCGTCGCCGCCCTCGGCGCTGGTCTCGCCGAGCCCGCCGCCGCGCAAATGTACGATCCGAACTATCCGGTGTGCATGGAAGTCTATGGCGGCAGGCTGACGCCCGAGTATATCGATTGCAGCTACACGTCGCTTCCGCAGTGTCAGGCGACGGCCTCGGGGCGCTCCGCGACGTGTTCGGTCAATCCGTTCTACAAAGGTCCGAAAAAGCCGCCAAAGCAACGGGGGCAGCGACAACGCCAATCCGCCAACTAGCGCGCTCAGGCTTGCCGCCTGCCGTTGCTCAAGACTGTATGGCCGTCGTGTCCCCAGTGCGGTTGACTAACTCCGGCAGTTGTGAGGAAACGGTCCGAGCAATAAGGAGAATCCGATGCGCCTGAAACTTTTCGCGATCGCTGCGTTCGCGGTTGCGCTGGCCCGACCTGCCGCCGGACAGGCCTATGATCCGAACTATCCGGTCTGTTTGCATCTCTACAACGGGCCGATGGCCGGAGACCACATCGATTGCAGCTACACCTCGATCCCGCAGTGTCAGGCGACCGCATCGGGTCTCTCTGCGATGTGCATCGTCAATCCCTTCTTCGCTCCTCCGCCACCACCCCCGGAACGTCCGGTGCGCCGCGGACGCCATCCCGTTCAGTGAGGCGGGCCCGCGAAACTCGTCCCGTCAAAGCGGCACACGCAAGGCATCGTAGGTGAACAGCCAATCATAGCGCTCGCGCACCCGGTCCGGCTGCCATTCGCGCGAGACATAGGCGTCGGCGCCTTCGGCGTCGGCAAGCGCGGGATTATGGAAGCGCCTGGCATTCTCGGCCGACTTCACCACGATCGCGTTCGTCCGCGTCAGCCGTGCGGTCTGGTAGCGCTGCAGCGCTTCCTCGGGCGGGAAGCCTTCAAGACAGCGCGCCAGCACCATGCCGTCCTCGATCGCCATGTTGGCGCCCTGGGCCAGGAACGGCAGCGTCGGATGCGCGGCGTCGCCAAGCAGGCAGGCGCGCCCGACGACGAAGCGATCGAGCGGGTCGCGGCCGAGCAGCGCCCATTTGTAGGGAATATCGAGGCTCGCGATAATGGTGTGGATCTGCGGATTCCATCCGGCAAAGGCTCCGCTGCAGGCCTCGCGCGTGCCGCGTTCGGTCCACGATTCGACCGACCAGCTCTCACCCTCGAAGATACCGACGAAGTTCAACAACTCGCTGCGGCGAACCGGATAGGTGATGACGTGGCCGCCCGGGCCGATCCAGTTGGTGCCGACGTCGCGCCTGAGCGGTGACGGTAGCCGTTCCATCGGCACCAGTCCGCGCCAGGCGGCCACGCCCGAAAAGAACGGCTTGGTGTCGCCGCCGATCTGCCGGCGAATTGCGGAGTGCACGCCGTCGGCGCCGACCACGACGTCGCCGCGCCGACGCTCGCCGTTGGCAAAGTCCAGCCAGATGCCGTCGCCGTCCTGGTCAAATCCGGTGCAGCGGCTGCCGAGATGCAGCCGCCCCGGCGCCCGAACCGTGAATGCGTCGACCAGCACGCGGTGAAAGTCGCCGCGATGCACCATCCAGTAGGGCGCGCCATAGATCGCGCGCGAGGAGGCGCCGAGGTCGAACAGTTTCCAGGTCCGCCCGGTGCTGAACAGCCTGATCTCCTTGCCCGAGGGCTCGCAGGCGATGGCCTGCATCTCCTGCTCGAGGCCGAGCGCGATGAGGACGCTGGTGCCGTTGGCGCTGAGCTGGACACCGGCGCCGAGCTCGCGCAGCTCGGACGCCTGCTCGAAGATCTCGACTTCGATGCCACGCTGCAGCAGCGACAATCCGGCGACGAGACCGCCGATCCCGGCGCCGGCAATCAGGACCTTTGGCTTGCGGTCTGTACTCACGCGAACACCGCTATCTGCGCGTGATCAGGAAGTCGTCGGTGAATTCGCCGCGCGACAGCTTGACCGGGATCTCGCCGACGCTGCCGATCTCGACGATCTCCGAGCCGGACTTGTTATCCTCAGGGGTTAACAGCTCGATGCGCTCGGCGATCCGCTCCGCCTGCCAATCGGTCAGTTTCCAGGCAAACCGGCCGCCGAGATCGCGCATGCCGAATTCGTCGTCGGCAGGCGCTAGCACCAGCGCGTCGCGCGAGACGGCACCGGGAATCCGCTCCGCGACGGCAATGGTCTGCGGGTCTTCGGCAAAGCGCCGCAGCAGCATTGCCAGGGCGGCGAGATCGGCAGCTTCGCCGAGGAACAGGAACAGCGGATGAAAATCGCTCGGCATGTATTCAAATCGCAGCATGATCGTCGGTCCGTTGACTGGGACTACTCGCTGAGCACCTTGATGACGTCCTGGGCGTGGCACAGCTCCACCGTGCCAACGTCGGCGGGCCGGGCAGGGCACTCCAGATAGCGCACCTGCAGCCACTGGCCATCGTCCATGTTCTCCACCACTTCGGCGACGACGCCGGCCTCCAGTTTCAGCCGCGTCCCCACCTTGATCGCCATCACGTCAATCATCGCTACCCCTGCTACGCTTGGCCCACTCTGAATTGGCCTCGTTCAGAAGAACGTGGTGAGATTCTTGGCCAGCAGGATGTTCTGTTCAAGCAATATCTCGCGCCGCGCGATCTTCCAGCCATTGTCGGTCAGGCGCAGCGTGTCGTTGCGGCGGCCGACGAAGATGTAGGTCTCGTACTCGACGCGGTTCTGGTAGACGAGGAAGCGGCTAGTGACATCCAGCTCGCGCGCCGCGTCGATATCCGGCTGCGCGCCCTTGATCTGCGCATTGCTGACCATGTGCGTGATGCGCGACAGCGGCTCCTCGGCATAGTGCACGCCGGTCAGGATCTGCTCGACCCGCTTGGTCAATGTCCACTTGTCCTCGTCGAACCAGCTGATGCCTTCGCCGCGTTTGGTGTTCTCGCGCGCGGCCTGCTGGCCGAACTTCACGTTGCGGCGGATCGGCATGAAATAGCTGATGTCATCGGTGAGTAGCTCGAGCCAGTCGCGGAAGCGACGGTCGTCGAGCAAATCGGCCTCATGATAGTAGAAATCCTCGACATCGGCCTTCAGCCGGTAGTAGGCCGCCGATCGCTCGATCGCAGCGTTGCCGGCGTGTTGTTGTTGGTCCTGATCCTGAACGGTCGTCGTCATCGCTATCTCCTCATCAGGCATCGCAGGGGTTGTCAGAGCGCCGGCTTGGGCGGAATCGGTCCGCCCTGCTGGGCGAAGCAGCCGACATCGATCACGGTGCCGGACAGCGTTTCGGCTTCCGGCGACAGCAGGAAGGCGACCACATTGGCGATGTCGTCACCGGCGGCGACGCGGCCCGCGGCGGTGCCCGGCGCGCCCTTGCCGAAACGCGCCGCATCGCCGCCGACACGACCGAGGCTCATGCCGCTGACGATGCCGCCGCCGCCGGGAATCACGGTGTTGACGCGAATACGCTGGTGGAAGAAGTCGTAGGCCATCGCTGCGCTCAGCGCGACAACGCCGCCCTTGCTTGCGCTGTAGACCGCCATGTTCGGCTTGCCCCAGCCGGCGCCGGAGCCGACGTTGACGATCGAGCCGCCGCCTTGCGCGATCATGTGCGGGATCGCGGCGCGGCTGGTCAGATACGGTCCCTTCAGGTTGACGGCGATGATCCGGTCGAACAGCGCCTCGTCGGTGTCGAGCACCGTGCCGAGCGGGCCGATCGCGGCGTTGTTGACGACGCCGTCGATGCGCCCGAACCGCGCCATCGTGTGCGCGACCACCTTGGCGACATCGCCGGCCTGTGACACATCGGCTTCCATCAGTTCGGCGGAGAGCCCTTCGCGATCAAGCTCCTGGCGCAAGGCCGGAATGGCGTTCTGCGCGGTACTCGAGACCTGCGCCGCCTCGAGACCGAAGGCGACCACCGCGTGGCCGCGCCGCGCAAGGCCGAGCGTGATCGCGCGGCCGATGCCGAAGGTGCCCCCGCTGACGAGGACGGTTTTTGCGGGCGCGGTCATTCTGCGGCCTGCCGGTTGCCAGCGGGTGATCCGAGCAACTCGTGCCAGTCGCCGCCCTGCATGTAGGTGGTCCAGCGGCGATAGAAGCCGCGCGCGATCTGCTCGGTGACTTGCGTCGAGACATCGCCGCCGAGCGGATGATCGGTGACGTAGGCGCCCATCGACTGCTGATAGTTGAAGGGATAGCGCCGCGCGACCGTGCCGGTGCTCGCCGCGGTGGCATAGAGCCAGTTCTCCATGTCGTCCTGTTCGGTCATGCCGGCAGGGCCGGAGTAGCGCATGTAGTAGCGGCGCAGATATTCCTTGGCTTCCTTCGGCGCATCCTTGTCGACCAGGAAAAAGCGCCAGCCTTCGGTCGAGGTCGGGCTGTGCGGATGCCAGGCGCAAAGTCCGCGCGGCTGACGGCCGTGATAGGAGGTGTTGGGGAAGATCGTGCCGACGAACGGCAGCAGCCGCGCCCCTTCGCCGAGCCGCCGTTTGCGCTCCTCGAAACAGTGCCGGAAGTATTTTTCGAGGATCGGGTTGTCGAGGAAGGACTCGATATATTCATTGGCCTCCGGCTGGATCGCGCTGTGCACGCCATGGCCTTCCGGAAAGCTGATCCAGACGTGCTGTGCCTTCTCCAGCTCGTCGTCGCGGCGGCCCTTCTTGCCGGCGGCAGCGCTCGGCCCGATGCCGATCAGGTCGACCGAGCGATGGCTTGGATTGTGATAGGTGTCGCCGAGGAAATTCTCAGCAGCGAATTTCCAGTTGGCGGGGAACACCCATTTGTGGACGCCGATCACCTCGGAGCCGCCCTCGCGGCCGTCGCGGCAGTCGAGCGCCTGGTCGAGATGGATCTTGGCATCGCCGAGATAGGTGATGAAGTCGGGCGCATCCTTGTCCCAGGTCGCCCAGATCGAGCCCTTGTAGTTGCAGAGCTTCGCCACCGAGACCAGCGAGTTGGCCTCGCGGTCGAGCACCCCGTCGTACAGCGTCCGGTGCAGCGGAACGCCCTGCAGCCTGCCGTCGGTGGTGTAGGTCCAGCTGTGATAGGGGCAGGTGAACAGCGACGTGTTGCCTTGTTCGTAGCGGCACACCTTCATGCCGCGGTGCCGGCACGAATTCAGAAAGACGTGGATCTCGCCCTTCTTGTCGCGGCAGAGGATCACGGATTCCTCGCCCATCCGCGAGGTGTAGAAATCGCCGGGATTGGGCACCAGGCTTTCGTGCCCGACCAGCAGCCAGGCGCGCGTGAAGACCTTGTCGAGCTCCTGCCGATAGATATCGGCGTCCACGAAGATCTCGCGGCTGATGAAGCCACCCTTGACGTCAACAAGCTGATCGAAATCGTTGCGAAGCGGCATCGGCTCCTCCTTGTCTGGCCTGCGCGACCGTCAGTCGCGGTGAATGATGGTGCGTCCTACTTGTCGAGCTTGCAGCCGCCGGTTCCCTCGGGGCGGAACGCCTTGTCGCCGGGGATGGCCGCGATCTTCTGGTAGTAGTCCCAGGGATATTTGCTCTCGTCCGGCTTCTTCACGCGGTAGAGCGAGAGGTCGTAGACGACGCGGCCGTCTTTGCGGATGTGCGCGGGGCGGCCGAAGAAATCGACCGGTAGCTTGCGCATCTCGGCGTTCACCGCCTTCGCCTCGTCGCTGCCGCCGGCCTCGATCGCCTTCAGATAGTGGCGCACGGCGGCGTAGGTCGCGGCCTGCAATTTGATCGGTTCACGCTTCTCAATCTCGATGAAGCGCTTGGCGAAGGCGCGGGTGCCGTCGTCATCATCCCAGTAGTATTGGGACGCGATGTACATGCCCTGCGCGTCGCGCAGGCCGATCGAATGGACGTCGGAGATGAAGGTCAGCATGCCGACGATGGTCTGCCCGCCCTGTTGCAGGCCGAATTCGTGGGTCTGCTTCACCGCGTTGACGGTGTCGGCGCCGGTGCCGGCCAGCGCCACCACCTTGGCGCCGGAGCTCTGCGCGGCCAGCAAAAAGGATGAGAAGTCGGTGGTGTTGAAGGGATAGCGCACCGCGCCGAGCACCTTGCCGCCCGTATCGGTCACCGCGCGCGAGGCGTCCTTCACCATCGCGGTGCCGAACGAGTAATCGACCGCGACGAAGAACCATTCCTTGCCGACGCGGCGGCTCAGCTCGCCGACCAGGCCGGCCGACAGTGCGTAGGTGTCGTCGGCCCAATGCGTGACGACGGGCGAGCATTTGTCGCCGGTCAAATCGGACGTCGCGGCGCCCGAGACCAGCGCGGTGCGGTTGCTCTGCGTTGCAAGGCCGGCGACGGCGAGTCCGACCGAGCTCACGGCGAGATCGGTCACCGCGTCGACATGCTCGACGTCGAACCATTGCCGCGCGATTCCGACCGCGACGTCCGGCTTGTTCTGGTGATCCGCCGAGATGATCTCGATCGGCTTGCCCAGCACCTTGTTGTGAAAATCCTCAGCGGCAAGCTTGGCGGCGGTCACCGAGCCCGGCCCGCCGAGATCGCGGCCGCTGCCGTAGTCACCCAGCACCGCAATCCGCACTACGCCGTCCGAGATGCCTGAGCCGTCGGGGGCGGCGTGCGCCAGCGGCGCCGAAAGCATCAGCGTGGCGATCGCGGCGGCGGCCGATCTGCGCGAGGCGTTTGTCTGCAGCAATTCCAATCCTCCCGTCGATTTTCACGTGTCCATCTAGTGGACATTATTCTCATAATTTGCGATACTAGCCGCGCGGGCCGATTGGTCAAGCGCGCTGGATGCAGCGCGCCCCTGCCGATTTTGCGGATGTAGACGGATGGCAAAGAAACCGAAGGCGGAAGTTCACGACGCCGAGCAGGGGGCGTCAGGCGTGCGGGCGGTCGACCGCGCCATCGCGATCCTGCAATGCTTCACGCCGGATCAGCCGGCGATGAGCGTGATCGAGATCCAGAAGCGGGTCGGGTTGAGCCGGCCGACGCTCTATCGCCTGCTACAGACGCTGGCGCAGCGCGACCTGATCCAGGCCGAAGGCGACCCACAGCGTTTCCGGCTGTCGCACGGCGTGATGAAACTGGCCCATGTGTGGCTGAAGGGTCTCGAGGTGGTCGCGATCGCCCGCCCGGTCGTCGAGGGCCTGCGCGAGGCGACCGGCGAGACCGCAGCGTTGTTCCGCGAGCAGGACGATCGCGGCATCTGCATCCTCGAATGCGAGAGCCGTCACGTGCTCTCGATCAGCCGAGGCGTCGGCCACAGTCTGAGTTTGATCCAGGGATCGACCGGCAAGGCGATGCTGGCCTTCATGGACCCGACGCGGCAGGCCGCGCTTCTTGCCAGCATTGCAAAGAGCGCGGATCGCGCGCGGCTCGAGGACGCGCTGACCTTTGCGCGGCGCAACGGCTATGCAACCAGCCATGGCGAAATCTTCGCTGGCGCGGTCGCCGTCTCCGCGCCGTGTTTCGATCACCGCGGCGAGGTCGTCGGTTCGGTCGGCCTCTACGGACCGAGCGCGCGCATCGACGAGCGGAAGCTATTGGAATATTCAAAGCTGGTGCGCGAGGCCGGCCGGCAGATTTCGGTCCTGCTGGGCTATCAGGACGGCGCGCCCATCGCATAGCGCTTCAACACCGCATAGAGCATGTCGTGCGTCGGCGTCGGGACGCCGAGCTTGCGGCCGAGCTCGACCACCTTGCCGTTCAGCCACGGCAGTTCGAGCCGGTTGCCGCGCTCGAGATCGAGCGCCATGGAGGCCTTCATCGCCGGCGGCGCGTGTCCGATGAAGTCGAGCACTTTCGTCAGCGCATCCGGCGGCAGCTTGATGCCGCTGGCGTGCGCGACGGCGATGATCTCCTCGCAAGCCGATACGAAGAGCGGGCGCAAATCGGGATCGTCGCGCAGCTTGCCGATCGGCAGCCGCGTGACCGCGGTCATGCCGGCATTGGTGGCGAGGCCGACGAACTTCATCCAGAGCTCGGTGTTGATCTGCTCGCTCAAGGTCGCGTCGAAGCCGGCCTTCAGGCAGAGATCGAGCAGCGCCTCGCCGCGCGGTGTGATGCGGCCGTCGAGCTCACCGAAGATCATGCGCATGAAGGTGCCGACCTGGTTGATGACGCCAGGCTTGATGATCGAGGCCGAGATCTGCGCCACGCCGCCCATCACGGCGTTGCGTCCCAGGATCGGGACCAGCCTGTCGGGCGCGTCGATACCGTTCTGCAGCGGGATCACCGCGGTGTCGGGGCCAACCATCGGCCTGATGTGTTGGCCGGCGCTCTCGACGTCCCACAGCTTGACGCAGAACAGCACGATATCGACCGGGCCGACGCTTGCCGGATCGTCGGTCGCCTGGGTCGGGACCAGATGGGTTTCGCCGCGGCCGCCCTGAACCTTCAGCCCCTCGCTGCGCATGGCGGCCAAATGAGCGCCGCGCGCGATAAAGGTGACGTCCGCGCCGGCATGCGCGAGCGCCGCACCAAAGCCGCCCCCGACGCCTCCGGCGCCCACCACTGCGATCCGCATGATTGTCTCCTTGTCCGTCGCTTTGGCCCGCAGCCTCGACGATGTCGGCGCAATGCGCAACCCGGTTGCGCAATTGAGCAACCCTGGCCTGTCTGAAAATCGCGTGACCACAGCCTTGTTTGCTAGGCCATCTTCCTGCGTTGACTTGCCCGCCCGAACCGCTAAGCCATCTCGGAAAGTTCGGGAGGGATGCGAGGCGATGACGGAGCCGACGGCGGTCGCGCTTGACAGTGCGACGGTGGCGTTTCGGTTGGCGGATGGACGCGTCTATACCGCGGTCGAACAGGCCAATCTTTCGGTTGATCATGGCGAGTTCGTCGCCATTGTCGGACCGACTGGATGCGGGAAATCGACGCTACTTAATGTCACGGCCGGGCTGCTCAAGCCCGCGGCCGGAACGGCAAGGATCTTCGACAAGCCGCTGAGCGGCCTCAACCGTGATGCCGGCTACCTGTTCCAGGCCGATGCACTGTTCCCCTGGAAGACCGCGATCGACAATGTCGCGATCGGGCTCGAGATATCAGGCACGCCGCGCGCCGAGGCGCTCGCGCGCGCACAGAAATGGCTGACCTCGGTCGGGCTCGGCGCCTTCGCCAATCGCTATCCGCACATGCTGTCGGGCGGCCAGCGCAAGCGTGTTGCGCTGGCGCAGGTCCTGATCCGCGATCCGAAGATCCTGCTGATGGATGAGCCGTTCGGACCGCTGGACGCCCAGACCCGGCAGATCATGGGCAATCTGCTGCTGGAATTGTGGAGCGCCGACCGCAAGGCGGTGCTGTTCGTTACCCACGATCTCGAGGAGGCGATCGCGCTGGCCGATCGCGTCGTGATCATGTCGGCCGGTCCTTCCGCGCGCATCATCGGCGACTGGCGCGTCACGCTGCCGCGGCCGCGCGACATCGCCGAGGTCCGGATGGAGAATGATTTCCATGCCCTGCACCGCGAGATATGGGGCGTGCTGAAGGACGAGGTGATGAAGGGCTATGTCCAGTCGACGCAGGCGGGAGCTGCCTGATGTCGCGCGTCACGCTGCTGTCCCTGCAGGTTCTCGTTGCCGTCGTCACGCTGGTACTGTGGCAGCTCTTCTCCACCGTGCCGGTGTTCGGCAAGGTGCTGCTGCCGCCGTTCTTCTTCTCCAATCCGGTCGACGTCTTCAGCCAAATCGTGAAATGGTTCTCGACCGGGGTGATTTGGAAGCATCTCGCGATCACGCTGTGGGAATCCATCCTCGCCTTCGTGATCGGCTCGGCCGGCGGCATTCTGGTCGGCTTCTGGTTCGCGCGCCAGCCGCGCGTCGCCGCGGTGTTCGATCCCTATGTGAAAATGGTCAACGCGTTGCCGCGCGTGGTGCTGGCGCCGATCTTTGCGCTGTGGTTCGGGCTCGGCGTCTGGTCCAAGGTCGCGCTCGGCGTGACCCTGGTGTTCTTCATCGTGTTCTTCAACGTCTACCAGGGCGTCAAGGAAGTACCGACCACGGTGCTCGACAATGGCCGCATGCTCGGCATGAACGAGCGGCAGCTGATGCGCCACGTCTACTGGCCGTCGGCGCTGTCCTGGATGTTCTCCTCGCTGCACACCTCGGTCGGCTTTGCGGTGGTCGGCGCGGTGGTCGGCGAATATCTCGGCTCCGCCGCCGGCCTCGGCTACCTGATCCAGCAGGCCGAGGGCGTCTTCGACGTCGCCGGCGTGTTCGCAGGCATGTTCGTGCTGTCGGCCTTCGTCATCCTGATCGACATGGGCGTGACGATGGTCGAGAATCGGCTGCTGGTGTGGCGGCCGACGCCGGTGACGCGGGACTAGGGCACAAGCTTGGCGCGTCCGGAACGAAAGAGGCCCCCAGCGTTGGTGGCCTCTCCGCATTCAAGACGCGAAAGGATCAGGTCTTGTATCCTTGACTGGTGCACCACCATGAGGTGCCCCAGCTATCATGGCCTAACTTGAGCAGGAATTCCCGGCATTCGTTGTAGCTGTGGAAACGTTGGACGAGACGTGGCGCGCACGGCACCGGCGCCGGATTGGGCCAGCTGCTGGTGACGGAGCAACCAGACGGGTGCGTTTCCGCGGCGGCCTGTGTGATGACCTTGCGCTTGTTCTCAGCATTCGCAGATGCAATCGAAACGATTGCGACAGCTAGGCCTGCGACGCAAAGTGACGAGGCTTTCATGTGGCAATCTTCTCCCATCCACCGTTGGCTCGGTAGTGGGGCACTATACCATAGGTCGCATCAAAGGAGCGCTTCAATTCGCGTTTCGCTTCGTGAACGGCGCCGACGATATGTCCGTTCATTTCGCCGGTGCGGCGTTCATCAACCCGCGAATCTTCTCCGCCACCTCGGGGTCGATCGGATTGTAGACGATCATGCTGAGGTCGGGCCGGCCGTCGACCGCGAACGCCGAATATTCGAACTTGACCGGGCCCAGGATCGGATGCCGAAGCTGCTTGACGCCTTCGCCGTGCGTTCGCACGTCGTTGTCGCGCCACAGCGCCGCGAATTCCGGACTGAGCCGGCAGAGCTCGTCGACGAACGGCTGCACCTCGGCTGCGGCACCGGCACGTGCCGCGTCCACCCTGAAGGCGCCGACCACGAAGCGCGCCACGCTGGCCCAGTCATGTTGTGCCGCGCGGACGCGCGGATCGAGGAACATGAAGCGCAGCACGTTGCGCTCGCGCGGCGGCAGCGATCCGTAGTCCGTCAGCATCACGGTCGCGGCCCGATTCCAGGCGACGATATCCCAGGTTGCGGTGCGTATCACGGCGGGGCGCGGAACGGCGTCCGCGCGTCGGCCATGCGTCTTCCCCAGGTTCACGATCCTGTCAGGCAGGGTCTCATCACCCCCTTGATCGCGGTGTACCGCGAAAAGGGCGTGTGCGCCTATCTCGGCGACGGGCAAAATCGTTGGCCGGCGGCGCATGTTCTCGACGTGGCGCGTCTCTACCGGCTGGCCATCGAAAAGGCTGAGCCGAACGCGAGGTATCATGCCGTCGCGGAAGAGGGGGTCTCGATGCGCGATATTGCCGAAACGATCGGACGGCGGCTGAAGCTGCCGGTCAAATCCATCGCCCCGCAAGAGGCGCAAGCCTTCTTTGGCTGGCTCGGCACGTTCGCGGCATACGACATGGCGGCTTCCAGCGAGCAGACGCGCAGGAAGCTTGGATGGCAGCCGACCGGGCCGGGGTTGATTGCCGATCTCGAACAGCTGGTCTATTCCGCGCAATAGGAAGCAGCGCAGTAGGATGCGTAGGGTGGGATAGCCGAAGGCGTAAGCCACCCGACGCATCTACGCTGCGGCTCAGAGCGGGAAGCACCGCATGTAGGCGGCGAACAATGCTTCGTCGCTGTAGCTCACCAGCTTCGCGGCAATCGCGTCGGCCAGTTCGAGGTCGCGGTTCTGCACGCGCAGCCAGGCCTGGGAATCGGCGGTGATGGTCAGAGCCGCCTCTCCGACATGCCGTCCCGGCACCACCTGGAGATCTTTGCCCTTGATCGCAACGGTCATGTCCAGCGCGCTCGTGCCGGTGAAGCGCAGATGCGTCACGAAATCCAGACCTCGGGCCCTGCCGCGCTGGAATCCGAGCGAGAGCGAAAAGATATAGGCCTGCAGGCTGCCGGTATGGCGGCCGGACGTGACATGCTGAAGCTTTTTGTGCGGAAAGCGCCGCGTCACCGTGTCCTCGGCGTCGGTATCCGGGATCACGTAGACGAACTCGTCCTTGTCGATCAGCGGCTGCACCACATCGGAGAAGTGGGCGTCGCGATCGTGGAGGAAGGGGCCGATCACGTCTTCGCCGGCCGGGCAGGCCGAAATGCAATAGGCCGCCTTGTAGCCAGGCTTGAACGACAGCGATTGCCAGATGTTTAGCGTCTCGGTGCGGGGAACGCGGGCACGATAATCCCTTGCGTCCTTTGCATCCGCGACCTTCTCCACCCATTGCGAGAAGTTGCCGAGAAAGTCGTGATAGTTGTGGGTGTGGCAGGACAGGAAGTCGAAGCCGCCGTCGGGCTTGATGGCGCCGACCGGGCAGGCGGCGACGCACAATTTGCACTCCAGGCAGGGATTGTAGTCGATCGGATGGTCATGGGCGTCGACCTCGCATCCGAGCAGGATGGTGCCGAGCAGGACGAAGCTGCCGAATTTCGGGTGGATGACGCTGCGATGGATTCCCATGCGGCCGAGACCGGCCTCCACCGCGATCGGCTTGTGCTGAACCATCATGATCCTCGGCAGATCCATCTCCATCGGGAACGCGGCAACCGAGTTGCAGGCCGGGATGCCGTGCTCGTCGAGCGCGCGAACGATGGCGCGCGCGGTTTCGTTGACGTGATCGTAGGTGCTGTGGAATTCCTCGTTGGCGACCGAGCGCGAGGGCGAGCGCACCGGCTCGCGGTTCATGTGGCAGACGATCGCGAGCAGGGAGCGCGTCCGGCCATAGACCTTGCGAATGAAGTCCCGCTGCGGCGCGATGGCGGCCCGTTCGAACTCGATGATGCCGACATCATCAGCTCCGCATCGCCGCGCGATATCCTTGATCAGTTCCGATGAAACCGGGACGTCGCGGACCGGTTCGCTGCTGCGAGCGCGCACAGCCCTGACCGTGGGGTGATCGTCCAGGCTCATGGGTCTAGCTTTCTATGAAATGACGATCGTCATCCTATGGAGCGAACGAACTTGAGGCAAGTGAATTATCTGTCAAGTGTCATGTCATGGAACCGGCGCTGGCGCGCGCGACTTTCGTCATTGCGAGGAACGAAGCGACGAAGCAATCCATGGGTCCGCCTATCCGGAGAGATGGATTGCCTTCGCTTCGCTCGCAATGACGTTGAGGATGGCCGTAATCAATCCAGCAGCTTGGTATCATCCGGCGCCTGCGGCGGCGTCTTGATCGCGATGGCCTTGATGGCGCGGCCGTTCGGCTTGGTGCCGCCATGCGGCGTGCCCTTCGGGATCACGATCAGGTCGCCCGGCTTCACCGTCACTTCCTTGTCGCCGAGCCAGACCGTGCCGGTGCCTTCGAGGACGAACTGCATCTCGTTGGTGTTGGGATGCATGTGCTTCGGCACATTGCCGTCCTGGATAGAGACGGTGGCGCCGTCGGCGGAGACGAACATCTTGGAACGGAAGCCGACCTTGTTGGCGTCGCCGAGCTTGTCGCCCTCCATCTCGCCGGTGTGGATGACCTGCGCCGTGATGTTTTCGGCGGCGAGCGCCGGCCGCAGCAAATGGGTGATGCCACAGCCCGCGGCAAAGGCGGTAGCGATCGACAGCGCGGTTGCAATACGATTCATGAAGACCTCCCTTGATGTTTCCCTTGAAGTATTCTTGGTGCTTATGGTTTTGGCGCTTCTTCTGCGTTTTCTTGTATCCGCGATGCTATGCCGCCCCCGCAGGCTTGACCAGCTGTCGGAAAGTCGCCTTCTCAAGGCCTGCCGGCTCCTCTATCTTGCCGGCCAGTCGAACGGAGGACGTCATGAACAAACTGCTTGGCAAGCTTGCCGGAATGCTGCTGGCGCTGACCCTGTCCACGGGCCTTGCCGCGGCGCAAAGCAAGATCACCATCGCGGTCGGGGGCGGCGCTTGCCTGTGCTATCTGCCCACCGTGCTGGCCAAGCAACTCGGCGAATACGACAAGGCCGGGCTCGCGGTCGAACTGGTCGACCTCAAGGGCGGCTCGGATGCGCTCAAGGCCGTGCTCGGCGGCAGCGCCGACGTCGTCTCCGGCTATTTCGACCACTGCGTCAATCTTGCGGCCAAGAAGCAGGAGCTGCAGGCCTTCGTGGTCTATGACCGCTATCCCGGCCTCGTGCTGGTGGTGTCTCCGAAGCACACCGGCGAGATCAACTCGATCAAGGATCTCGCCGGCAAGAAGGTCGGCGTCAGCGCGCCGGGCTCCTCGACCGATTTCTTCCTGAAATATCTCTTGAAGAAGAACGGCCTCGATCCTACGGGCACCGCCGTGATCGGCGTCGGCCTCGGCGCCACTGCGGTGGCGGCGATGGAGCAGGGCCAGATCGACGCCGCCGTGATGCTCGATCCTGCCGTCACCGTGCTGCAGGGCAGCTACAAGGACCTCAAAATTCTCAGCGACACCCGCACCCAGCACGATACGCTTGCAGTGTTCGGCGGCGAATATCCCGGCGGCGCGCTGTATTCGACCGCGGCCTGGGTCAACGGCCACGAGAAGGAGGTGCAGGCGCTGACCAACGCGATCATGGCGACGCTGGCGTGGATCCATTCGCACAGCGCCGAGGACATCATGGCCAAGATGCCGGATGAGATCGTCGGCAAGAACAGGGCGCAGTATCTCGCCGCGCTGAAGAACACGATTCCGATGTATTCGGAAACCGGCAAGATGGACCCCAAAGGCGCGGAAGCTGTGCTCGCGGTGTTCAGCGAAGGGTCACCCGATGTCGCGAAGGCCGGCATCGACGTCACCAAGACCTACACCAACAAGTTCGTCGATCAGGCCAAGAAGACCACCGGAAGCGGAAAGTAAACGCGTACGGACATGCAGTCTCCGCTCATTTGTCGTGTCACCGCGCTCGACCTTGCCTTGCAGCGGCGTCCCTGGCCGTTCGCGGACGAGCGGCGCGCCGAGATCGACGCGCATTTCGCCGAGCAGCAGCGGCTGAACCCGAACCTGTGGAACGGCCGCGTGCTGCTCGGGCGCGATCCGGTCTTCGCCGGCGAGCGGCTTAGCGCGAGCTATTTCGAGACCGATTTCGCGAGCTTCCTCGCCTGGCGCGACTGGGGCTTTCCGGACCACGAGGTGTTCAACGGTTTCGGCATGGGGGCGCTGCTCGCCAGCGACGGCGCCTTCGTGTGCGGGGTGATGGGCGAGCAGACCGCGAATGCCGGACGCATCTATTTTCCCTCCGGCACGCCCGACCTCGACGATATTAGGGGCGACACGGTCGATATCGCCGGCAGCGTGATGCGCGAGCTCGAGGAGGAGACGGGACTGTTGCCGTCGGATTGCCGCGGCGACGCCGACTGGCACTGCATCTACACCGGGCCTGCGCTTGCAATGATGCAGATCCTGCGCGTCGATATGCCTGGTGACGCGTTGCGGGCGCGGATCGAGGCCAATCTCGCGCGCCAGGCAAATCCCGAGCTTGCCGGCATCCATCTGGTGCGCAGCCGCGCCGATCTCACTCCGGCAATGCCGCGCTTCGTCACCGCGTTCATCGAGACGCAGCTGCCGGCCTAGGCAAAGGAATGCGCAATGACCGGTCAAGCCACCGCTGCCGCCGCATTGACACCGGCAATCGCCGACGGTCCTAAAACGATCAAGGTCATCATTTCGGGTGGCTTCGCCGCGGTCTACCGAGACGTGCTGCCTGAATTCGAGCGAAGCACGGGCATCAGGGTGGAGACCGGATCGGGCGCGTCGGAGGGGACGGGTCCGAAGACGATCAGGCACCAGCTTGCGAACGGCACCAAAGTGGACGTGGTTATCCTTTCGCGTGAGGGACTTCGAAGTCTGATCGAAGATGGCCGAATTCGTGTGGGATCGGAAGCCGGACTGGCGACGGCACCTTTGGCCGCGGCGATTCGGGCGGGCTCTTCCAGGCCGGACATCGGCAACGGTGCCGCGCTCAGGCAGGCTTTGATCGACGCCGGCGAGGTGGTGGCGCCGAGCAGCACGAGCGGGCAGTACGTCCGCGACAAGGTTTTCCCCAGGTTGAACTTGCCGGACACGGTTAGGCTCACCCTCGAGGCGCGCGGAACCGAGGCGGCCGAAGCGCTGAGAGCAGGCAAGGCAAATCTGTCGATCGGCCCGACCAGCGAACTGGTTCAGGAGAGCGGCATCGAAGTTGTCGGCCTGCTGCCGCCAGATCTCCAGCTGGTCCAGACCTTCACGGCCGCGATCGTCAGCGACGCGCAAGCGCCGGAAGCAGCCAAGCGCCTGATCGATTTTCTTGTCTCGGACAGCGATATTTTGCTCACGGCCATCAAACGAGCCGGCATGGAACGGCCTCGCGGATAAATTGCCGCGGCCAAGCGCACGCCGGAGCACCGCGCGTCGGCACCGTTCCGCCGAAACTTTGCGCAAGCCTGCGCGGTGCGGACGCAGCCATCGCGCTTGACATCATCGGCCGCTCCCCCTGTGATAGGGCCGCACGACAACAAAAAATGCAGTGCACAATCTCTGGGGAGGGATTCATGCCGGTCAGGAGGGCTGCCCGCTGGCTTGCGGGTCTATCTGTCGCGCTTGCGGCGCTTGGTGTGGCCAATGCAGCGCATGCGCAGGACAAGAAAATCAAGATCGGCGTGATCTTCGATTTGACCGGCCCGCTGGCCGGCGGCGGCTCCGAGCTGCAATACACCGGCGTCAAGATCATGCTCGACCATTACGCCAAGACCGGCGTCGAGGGTTACAAGGTCGAGGCCGTCTATGCCGACGCGCAGAGCAAACCCGACATCGCGATCAACGAGGCCGTCCGCCTGCTCGAGCAGGAAAAGGTCGACATGGTGATGGGCTTCTTCTCCTCGGCGCAATGCGTGCCGGTGTCGGCGCGGGTCGAGCAGATGAAGAAGTTCATGTGGATCACGACCTGCATTTCCTCCGGCGTGTTCGACGGCAAGAACTACAAATACGTGTTCCGTCCGCAGGCCGCCGGCAACCAGTACGGCATGATGACGACCGACTTCATCGCGCAATACTCCATGTCCAAGTTCGGCAAGGAGCCGAAGGATCTCCGCGTCGCCATCATCCATGAGGACGGCGCCTATGGCGTCGACGTCTCCAAGGGCAATGAGGCCGGCGCCAAGAAGGCCGGCTTCAACATCGTGCTCAAGGAGGGTTATTCGGCGACCGCGCCCGATCTGTCGGCGCTGGTGACCAAGCTGAAGCGCGCCAAGCCCGACGTGATCTTCCACACCGGCTACAATCCGGACATTACCCTGCTGTTCCGCCAGGCCCGCGAGCAGGGATTGAAGTTCGGCGCCATTGTCGGCCATGGCGCGGGCTACGGCGTCTACGAAAAGCTGAAGGAAGGGCTCGGCACCGACGCCAACTATCTCTTCAACACCGACCCGATCTCGATCTGGCTTGCCAACCAGAAGAACATGGATCCCAAGCTGCCGCCGGTCATCAAGATGGTCGGCGAGGAGTTTGACCGGCTGAAGCCCGGCGTGCCGATCCGATCCGCCCATGTCGGCATCGGCGCGGCCAACGCCTATGTCTTCCTCGACGACGTCTTGCCGCGCGCGATCAAGAAGTATGGCGGCGTCGATCCGGATGCGCTGCGCAAGGCCGCGCTCGACACCGACATACCCGAGGGCGGCACCATGCTCGGCTATGGCGTGAAGTTCTATGGCGAGGGAGAGCAGTATGCCGGGCAGAACGCGCGCTCGTTCCCGGTGGTGCTGCAATATATCGACGACAAATCCTATGTGGTGTGGCCGAAGAGCCAGATGCAGCGCGAGACCGAGCTGCCGCTGCCGGCCGGCACCACCTACAGCTACAAATAGCTCGCTCGCGAAGGGAACTGCCGTGCTCGCCGTCGAAGGCCTGGTCAAGCGGTTTGGCGGCTTTCGTGCCGTCAACAACGTGTCGTTCCGCGTCGAGCAGGGCGAGATCCTCGGCCTGATCGGCCCGAACGGCTCCGGCAAGAGCACGATCTTCAACATGCTGTCGGGCACCTTGCCGCCGACCTCCGGCTCGATCCTGTTCGACGGCCACGAGATCGCGGGGCTCGCCCCGCACCGGATCATCAACCGTGGCATCGGCCGAACCTTCCAGATCCCGCGGCCGTTCCATCGCCTCAGCATCTTCGAGAACGTCGTGCTCGCCGGCTTCTACGGCCAGGGCCGCCACAGCCGCGGCAAGGCCGAGGAGGCGGCCGAGCGGGCGCTCGCGATGGTCGGGCTGCCGACCGATCGTCACGCCAGCGTCGAGGGCCTGGGCGCCGCCGGGTTGAAGAAGCTCGAGCTCGCCAAGGCGCTCGCCACCGGCCCGAAGCTGTTGCTCGCGGATGAGAGCCTTGGCGGCCTTGACGAGGCCGAGATGGACCAGGCCGCCGACATGCTGCGTCGGATCCGCGACGAGCTCGGCATCACCATCATCTGGGTCGAGCACATCATGGGCGTATTGATGCGCGTGGTCGATCGCGTGATGGTGCTCGATCACGGCGAGAAGATCGCCGAGGGCCTGCCGGCCGATGTCGCCGGCGACGCAAGAGTGATCGAGGTCTATCTCGGCACCGATGCGGATGCGAGCCTCGCAGCCGCGGCCGCAGCCCAGGCGCGGCGCCGGATCGGGGCGTGAGCGCATGCTGGAATTGAAATCGATCGACGCGGGCTATGGCAGCTTCCAGGCGCTGTTCGACGTCAGTCTCGACGTCAAGGCGGGCGAAGCGGTCGGCGTGATCGGCCCGAACGGCGCCGGCAAGACCACCCTGATGCGGGTGATCTCAGGGTTGATCCGCCCGATCAGGGGCACGATCGCGATGGAAGGCGTGAACGTCATCGCGACACCTCCGCATCGCATCGTCAGCCTCGGGATCGCGCATGTGCCGGAAAATCGCCGGTTGTTTCCCCGGCTCACCGTCGCCGACAACCTGAAGATGGGCGCCTACATGCCCGGTGCCCGCGCGCATTACGCCGAGCGGCTCGACTTCGTGTTCGAGCTGTTTCCGCGCATGAAGGAGCGCCAGCACCAGATGGCCGGGACGATGTCGGGCGGCGAGCAGCAGATGTGCGCGATCGGCCGTGCGCTGATGTCGAACCCGAAACTGCTGCTGCTCGACGAGCCGTCGGCTGGCCTCGCGCCGGTCGTGGTGCAGCAGGTGTTCGAGCTCGTCAAGCGCATCCGCTCAAGCGGGCTGACGGTGCTGATCGTCGAGCAGAACGTGCAGCAGGTGCTGCGCGTGGTCGACCGCGCCTATCTGCTGGAAGCCGGCAGCATCCGCGCCGCCGGGTCAGCGGCGGAGCTCGCGGCGAGCGACACCATCAAGCAGGCGTATTTGGGGGTGTGAGGGGGTAATGATCGTGAATCGAGCAAGCGCACTCACATATTTCCCCGTCATCCCCGGACGAACGCGTTTGCGTTCGCTCGGGAGGCGCGCGCTCTTGCGCGCCTCGAAGGATGAATCGGCCACAGACGGGCCGTGCATCCTTCGAGGCTCGCTCCGCTCGCACCTCAGGATGACGGTTGCGCTAGTTCGAGTTCGGCCAGATGACGACGCCTCGGTCTAAGGCGGAGCCACCATGCAATCCTTCCTCGACATCTTCGACATCTACCTGCTGGAGGCCGTCATCAACGGCATCCTGCTCGGTGGCGTGCTGGCGCTGCTTGCGCTCGGGCTCAACCTGATCTTCGGCGTCATCGACGTAACCTGGATCTGCTACGCCGAGCTCGTGATGATCGGCATGTACGGCATGTACTATCTCGTGCAGTATTACGGCCTGCCATACTGGGCGGCGGCGCCGCTGGTGATCCTGCTGGTGGCGCTGCTCGGCGCCGCGCTGCATTTCTTCGTGATCGCCCCGCTCCTGACCGCTCCGCCGATCAACCAGCTGCTCGCCACCGGCGGCGTGCTGTTCATCCTGCAGAGCTTTGCCACCGTCGCCTTCGGCATCGACTTCCGCAATCTCGGCATCCGCCTGCCGGTGCTCGCGCTCGGCGAGATGAATTTCAGCTACGCGCGATTGCTGTCGTTCGCCGCCGCGCTGCTCGGCATGATCGGCGTCTATCTGTTCCTGACCCGCACCTTCAGCGGCACCGCGATCCGCGCCATCGCGCAGGACCGCCAGATCATGCCGCTGATGGGCGTCGATCCCAAGCGCATCTATCTCGTCACCTCGGCGATCGGCGGCGGGCTCGCCGGCCTCGCCGCCTGCCTCCTGGTGCTGCAATATGACGTGCATCCGTTCGTCGGCCTGTCATTCGGGCCGATCACCTTCCTGATCTGCGTGCTCGGCGGGCTCGGCAATTTCATCGGCGGCTTCATCGCCGCCTTCGTGTTCGCCGAGATCATCTCGCTCGGCGGCCTGTTCTCCGATCTCGAATGGGGTTACGTGCTGGCCTTTGCCTTCTTCATCGTCATGATGTTCATCCGGCCCGCGGGCCTCCTGGCGAGGCGCTCGTGAACAGGCAAGCCGCCGGCTGGATCATCGCGCTGATCGCGCTCGTCGCGGTGCCCTTCGTGCATCGCGATCCCTATCATCTGCACGTGCTGGTGCTGATCCTGATCTGGTCGTTCGCCTACACCTCGTGGTCGATCATGGGGCGCTTCGGCCTGGTCTCGCTCGGCCATGGCGGCTTCATGGGCATCGGTGCCTATGTCACCGCGCTGCTGTGGAACCATCTCGGCGTGTTGCCCTGGATCGGCATTCCCCTCAGCATGGTAACCGCCGGCGTGCTCGCGCTCGTCGTCGCCTATCCCTGCTTCCGCTTCCGCATCACCGGGCATTATTTCGTGCTGGTGACGCTGGCGCTGTCGGGCATCGTGCTGCAGGTCATCACCGCGACCCGGGACTATACCGGCGGCTCGCTCGGCTACACCCCGCAGCGCGCCCCGAGCGGCAAGGGGCTGCTCGCGCTGCAATTCGACGAGAAGACCACCTGGTATCTGATCGCGCTCGCGGTCTGGCTCGCCGGCCTCGTGATCTGGCGCGCGATCGATCGCAGCATGATCCGCCATGCCATGGAGGCGATCTCGGAAGACGAGGATGCCGCCGCCGCCGCGGGCGTCAACGTCACCGCCGAGAAGCTCAAGATCACCCTGATCAGCGCGCTGATGACCGCGCTGTCGGGCGCGCTCTACTGCCAGTACCAGATGTTCATCTCGCCCGACACGGTGAGCGGCATCGCGGTCTCCCTGCAGATGGTGTTCGCGGCGATCGTCGGCGGCGTCTATGTCGCGCTGGGACCGACGGTCGGCGCCGTCATCACCATCGTGCTGGCCGAGGTGCTGCGCATCTCTTTCGGCACCAAGGCGGTCGGCTGGGACAATCTGGTCTATGGCGTGCTGCTGGTTCTGTTCATCATCTTCCTGCCCAAGGGCATTCTTGGTAGCGTGATCGACCGGATCAAATCGCCACGCAAGCCGTCGAGAAGCCATGAGCAACAAACCGTCCCCGTCGCTCGCCGATGAACTGAAGCCCTTCGTCGCGCCGTTCCGCTTCGACGGGTCGGGCGAATTTCACCTCAAATCGTATCCGACCGCCGAGAAGGGCGGCATCGACAAGGACGCCGGCGGCAAGATCATCGAGGCCAACCGCAAGCGGCTCAACGGCTTCCAGGAGAAGCTCTACGCCCAGGACCGCTGGTCGCTGCTGCTGATCTTCCAGGGCATGGATGCCGCCGGCAAGGATTCCGCGATCAAGAGCGTGTTCGAGGGCGTCAATCCGCAGGGCTGCGAGGTTTCCTCCTTCAAGCAGCCTTCGACCAGGGAGCTCGACCACGACTTCATGTGGCGCGCCATGATCGCGCTGCCGGAGCGCGGCCGCATCGGCATCTTCAACCGCTCCTATTACGAGGAGTGCCTGGTGGTGCGGGTGCATCCGGAAGTGCTCGACAAGCAGAAGATCCCGAAGAAGCTGGTGACCAAGGACATCTGGCGCGAACGCTTCGAGGACATTGCGTCGATCGAGCGCTATCTGTCGCGCAACGGCACCGTGATCCTGAAATTCTTCCTCAACGTCTCCAAGGAGGAGCAGCGCCAGCGTTTCCTCGACCGGCTCGAGGAGCCGGCCAAGAACTGGAAGTTCTCGATGGCCGACGTCGCCGAGCGCAAGCTGTGGGCCAAATATCAGGCCGCCTATCAGGACATGATCCATCACACCGCAACCAAAGAGGCGCCCTGGCACATCGTGCCGGCCGACCACAAATGGTTCGCCCGCGTCGTGATCGGCTCGACCATCGTCAACGCCCTCGACGGGCTCGACCTGAAATTCCCCGAAGTCGACAAGGCCGACTTGAGCGAATTCAAGCGCGTCCGCGCGGCGCTGGAGGCGGAAGGCAAGGGCGGGGCGGGCGAGAAGACGTCTGCAAAGAAGTAGGCGCCGCGTCCCATGTTTGTCGCATGCGGATATTCCCAGCGCGTACCGGCCGCTCGCAAGGCAATCTTAATGAATTGACGCAACATGGGGGCATGACAACCACAGATTTAGCGACAGGCAGTCACAACGCGAACGATGTCGCACTGACGGGCGTGCTATGGGCGCCTGTCCTGCTGTTCCTGGCTGGTTGCTTTGCTGCCTTCCATTGGTCCGGATTCCGGCACGTCGATGTCAATTGGGCCGGCTATGGCGGGATGGCAGCGATCTTGCTCAGCGCCTACCTCGTGACAAAGGGACTGCGAATCCAATTCGTCCAATTGTTCATAAACTGCTGGTCGCAGAATCTGGTGGTTGCGATCGCCGCGACGATGTTGACCTATGCCGCCGCGACAGTCGGCCGTCCCTTGATCGACGACCAATTGCTGCGTGCTGATCAGCTGATCGGATATGATTGGAGAGCTTATGCGGGGTTCTTCGCGGGCTCGGACACGATGGTCCGCATCGTGAGCGAATTCTATAACTCGATTTTTTATCTACCCAATGTTGTGATCCTGGCGCTGGCCATCAAGAAGGATGTCAAGACGCTTGAGAAATTCATCCTGGCGGCGATCATATCACTGCTGCTGACGATTGGGATTTTTGCCCTGGTTCCGGCCACCACGGCGTGGACCCATCTGCATCTCAGCGATACCGAGATATCCTCGTTCCGGAATTTGCCGCTGTCGTCCGACGGCTGGATCGACGAGCTGATCCGGATTCGCGAAGGAAGCCTCAGAAGCCTGCGCAATTTCCAGGGAAAGGGACTGATCGCGTTTCCTAGCTTCCATTGCGCGGCAGCCCTGATCCTGATCTGGGCAAGCTGGAACATCCGCTGGCTGCGCATCCCGATGACGCTCGTCAATCTGGGCATGATCCTGGCAACGCCGATCGTCGGCGGTCACTACGTCGCGGACCTGATCGGCGGTCTGGTGATCACGATCGTGTCCGTGATCCTCGCTGGTTGGCTTCACACCTGGATGCTGCGGCACGTGGCTGTGGTCCGGCGAGGAGCATGGGCGATGATACCCGCGGTGCAACGAGCTGAGCCCCGGGCGGAAGTCAGGTGAGGGCGATCGCGCCCCCGCCATGCGGCAACGATAGGTCAACCCAACTGACCATCTTTACCCATTGCGGCAGCTTGCCATAATCGTCTAGAACGACGGCGCACAGCGCGTCCCGGCAACCAACCGTCAATGGTTTTGCCCGAGAATTTTGGCGCTCAACAGGGTCTGGCAATGCTGATTCGCGGCCAAATTGATGGGATTTCGGGGGAGGTGGCCCAGGCTACCGCCACGTTCCCTGCCGCAGCGCCCACCCTGCTTATTGGCGGCCTTCTTCTTACCTGCCCCTGAGGGCCGGCTGGGCGTTTGCGCCTGGGCACTCAGGGGTTTGTACGAGATCACCGAACCCTGATATCGCCCAGGTAATTGCTCAAGGAGCAACATGACGGGCGCAAAGCTTAAAGGAATTTCTGACATGGCCACCGCGAACAAGTCCGAGAAGGACCGCGTCATCATTTTCGACACCACCTTGCGCGACGGCGAGCAGTGCCCCGGCGCCACCATGACCTTCGAGGAGAAGCTCGAGGTCGCCGAACTCCTGGACGACATGGGCGTCGACGTCATCGAGGCCGGCTTCCCGATCACCTCGGAAGGCGATTTCCAGGCGGTCAGCGAGATCGCCCGCCGCTCCAAGAACTCGGTCATCGCGGGCCTGTCCCGTGCCCATCCGGCCGACATCGACCGCTGCGCCGAAGCCGTGAAGTTCGCCCGCCGCGGCCGCGTCCACACCGTGATCGCGACCTCGCCGCTGCATATGCGGGTGAAGTTGAACAAGACCCCCGAGGAGGTCATCGAGACCTCGGTCGCGATGGTCGCCCGCGCCCGCAACCAGATCGACGACGTCGAATGGTCGGCCGAGGACGGCACCCGCAGCGAGATGGACTATCTGTGCCGGATCGTCGAAGCGGTGATCAAGGCCGGCGCCACCACGGTGAACATCCCCGACACCGTCGGCTACACGGTGCCGGAGGAATACACCCACTTCATGCGCACGCTGATCGAGCGCGTGCCGAATTCCGACAAGGCGATCTTCTCGGTGCATTGCCACAACGACCTCGGCATGGCGGTCGCGAACTCACTGGCCGGCGTCGTCGGCGGCGCGCGGCAGGTCGAGTGCACCGTCAACGGTATCGGCGAGCGCGCCGGCAATGCCGCGCTGGAAGAGATCGTGATGGCGATCAATGTGCGGAACGACAAGTTTCCGTTCTGGAACAAGATCGACACCACGCAGCTCACCCGCGCCTCGAAGGTGGTGTCCGCGGCCACCTCGTTCCCGGTGCAGTACAACAAGGCAATCGTCGGCCGTAACGCGTTCGCGCATGAGAGCGGCATCCATCAGGACGGCGTGCTGAAGGACGCCTCGACCTACGAGATCATGCGGCCCGAGATGGTCGGCCTGAAGCAGTCCTCGCTGGTGCTCGGCAAGCATTCCGGCCGCCACGCCTTCATCCACAAGCTGGAGGAGATGGGCTACAAGCTCGGCGCCAACCAGCTGGAGGATGCCTTTACGCGGATGAAGGCGCTGGCCGACCGCAAGAAGGACATCTACGACGAGGACATCGAGGCGCTGGTCGACCAGGAGATGGCGGCCGCGCACGACCGCATCAAGCTGACCTCGCTGACCGTGATCGCCGGCACCCATGGCCCGCAGCGCGCGACCATGAAGCTCGACGTCGACGGCCAGATCAAGATCGAGGAGGCCGAGGGCAACGGCCCGGTCGATGCCGTCTTCAACTGCATCAAGCGCCTGGTGCCGCACGAGGCCAAGCTGGAGCTCTATCAGGTGCACGCGGTGACCGAAGGCACCGACGCGCAGGCCGAGGTCTCGGTGCGTCTGGCACATGAAGGTCGCTCGATGACCGCCCGCGCCGCCGATCCGGACACGCTGGTCGCCTCCGCAAAGGCCTATCTCGGCGCGCTGAACAAGATCGTGATGAAGCGCCAGCGCGACGTCCCGGCCAAGGCTGCGGGCTGACGAGCGAGATCGACCGACAAAGTTGAAACGCGGCGCCTCGGTGCCGCGTTTTTCGTTCGGGCGTGCAGATCTAGAGCGAGAGTCCCTCCGTCATTGCGAGCGTAGCGAAGCAATCCATCTCTCCGATTCCTGATACATGGATTGCTTCGTCGCTTCGCGCCTTGCAATGACGGCGGTAGTTGGCCAGATTGGAATAAAATTAGATCATTCCGGTTACCGTTGGAATAATTTACCAATAATCCGTCTCATTCCGCACTGCTTTGGAATCTTCCGCGCCATCTCCAGCGCTACGCTGCGTTCTTTCCTGGGGAACGCCGTCCATGCCGATCTCCTCCATCGTGACAGACCTTCCGCGCGCCGCCACGCCGGCGGAGACCGCGCTGACGCGCCGGGTCGACCTGACAACGCTTCGCCTGTTCGTCGCGGTCTGCGACGAGCAGAACCTCACCCGCGCCGCGCAGCGCGAGGGGATCGCGGCGTCGGCGGTGTCGAAGCGGATGAACGATTTCGAGCTGGCGTTCGGCGTCACGCTGTTCAAGCGGCTCGCCAAGGGCATGGCGCTGACGCCGGCCGGCGAGGCGCTGCTGCACCACGCCCGGGTGACGCTGCTCAATGTCGAGAAGATCGCGGTCGAGCTGTCGGAATATTCGCAAGGCGTCCGCGGCCATGTCCGCATGCTCGCCAACCTCTCGGCGATCGTGCAATACCTGCCCGAGGATCTCTCCGCCTTCTTCGCCGCGCATGAATTGCTCCGCGTCGATCTGCAGGAGCGGCCGAGCGGGCAGGTGGTGCGCGGCATCGAGGAGGGCGCGGCCGAGATCGGCATCTGCTCGGCCGAGGCCGACAGCCGCGCGCTCGAGGCCTTCCATTATCGCTACGACAATCTGGTGGTGGTGATGCGCGCCGACCATCGGCTGGCCGGCCGCGAGACATTGCTGTTCACCGAGACGCTCGATTTCGACCATATCGGCTTGCACACCGCGAGCTCGATCTATCTGCGCTCGCAATATGCGGCGACGCAAGCCGGCAAGGCGATGCGGCTGCGCATCAATGTGCCCGGCTTCGATGCGGTCTGCCGCATGGTGCAGGCCAATATGGGGCTCGGGCTGATCCCCGACCGCGCCTTCGAGGTGGTCGGCGCCGGCATGGGCCTTCGTGCGATCCCGCTGCGCGACGATTGGGGACGGCGCGAGCTGAAGATCGTGGTCCGCGACACCACGCATCTGTCGGCAACCAGCCGTCTGATGCTGGACTATCTGCGGGCGATCGAAACGGATCGGGTCGGCCGGGTTGGCGGACGGGCCAGCTAAGCGATCAACGCGAAGCGTTTGCGCGACGATCATGCTCGAACCATGAGCCAAAGCGCGATGACGATCCGACCCAATCTCATCGCCCTTTGGCGTCTCCCGCATCGGCGGGCGACACGCGAGCCGCGGGATTTCCGGAACGTGAACACGAAGTGCGGCAATCTGTCACACGAGTGTTGCGATCGGCCCCGTATGAGGAAACCCATTCCAATTTTCAAAGAATGGGGGGTCTTCGCATGTTCAAATCAATCGCCAAATCGCAAACAACTCCGGAAACATTTCGCCGCGCGATTGTCCGGCGCCTGATCGCGGGTACGGCGCTCTCACCGGTGCTTTTTGCGGTCCATCCGGCGTTGTCCCAGACCGCGGGCAATCCGCACGAATTGCTGGTCAGCACGGCGGTCTATGCGGGCAACCCATCGACCGTCACCGTAGGCCAGACATTGCCGACCGGCGCGACGGCTGTGGCCGACGGCAGCTATCCGGGGGTCTTCAACAACGTGGCTGTCGATTCGAATTTCGGCGTGACCGCGCCGGTGGTGATCAAGAAATTTCATCTGGAAGGCCGTCGGCTGCGCGAAATCGGCGCGCTGACCGTCCCGGCGGACGTGGCGGTGACGAGCTTCAGCTCCAAGTCTGAACTGTCGCTGCATTTGTCGCCCGACGGCAAGGCCGTGACGTTCATGGGCTACGACGCGGCGGTGAACCAGCTGGACGTTTCTAACTCCAATTCGCCGAACCACGTCGACCCGACCAATCCGGACACCGGTGTGCATGCGCGCGTGGTCGCGGAGCTGGATTTCGACGGCTCGCTGCACCGGACCAAGGTCAATGTCTATAGCGGCGACAATGGCCGCGGCGTGATCCGCGCCAACAAGGTCAATGGCACCCAGGCCGACCAGTATTTCACGGTCGGCAACGCCGGTAACGGCAGCGGCACCCAGCCGGTGCTTGTCGTCAACGACACCGGCGTTCAACTTGCGACGCCCGCTGTCGATGGTTCCGACGCCGTGGTTGGCGTGCAGCAGGGTACGCCCGGCAGCAAGAATGGCTTCCAGTTCGGCTTCTCGGTTGCCCAGCTCGGCTTTGCCGCCGATAAGTCCGGCAAGGACGATAATTTCCGCGGTCTCGCGATCTCCGACAACACGCTTTACGTGACCAAAGGCAGCGGCGGCAACGGCATCAACACCGTCTATCAGGTCGGCCAGCCGGGCGTGCTGCCGACCCGCGAGACCGCCGCCTCGACGGCGTTCAACATTCTTCCGGGTTTCCCGAACAATCCCTCGGCGAACTCGGGCGCGAACGGCTTCTATCCGTTTGGCATCTGGTTCGCCGACGCGACGACGCTTTATGTCGCCCAGGAAGGTGACGGCAATCTCGCCGACGCCGCCACGTCACCGACCGCAGGTCTTCAGAAGTGGGTCTATGTCAACGGCAGCTGGAGCCTTGCCTACACGCTGCAAAAGGGCCTGAACCTCGGCACGCTCTATCATGTCAACGGCTATCCGACTGATCCGGCAACCGGCGGCCTGCGCAACATCACCGGCCGCGTCAACCGCGACGGCACCGCGACGCTTTTCGCGGTGACGTCGACCGTAGGCAACTCGGTCGAGCCCGGCGCCGATCCGAATCAAGTCGTCACCATCACGGACAGGGTCGCGGCGACAACGCTTCCGGCGAACGAAGCCTTTGACGTGGTTGCGCCGCCGGCGTTCGGTATGGTCTATCGTGGCGTGTCGTTCGCTCCCGTCAATTGCGATGGTGATCACGGCCGGATGAAGGATAATGGCCGCGGCCACGACAAGGACTCGCAGGACGACGTCTGCGGCCCGACCCGGATCGCCGCGGGGCACTGATCGCCGCGACCCAGCGGAGCCTGTGCCGGCTGCTTCCGGTCAGGCTTCGGCTGGATCAGGCGAGGCACGATCGGCTGAACCCGATCGCGCTTTCCGTATTGCACCAGCCTCACGATCTCCCTGCAGAATCTTCATGCGGCAGGGGCCTTCCGGTTGCCGCTTCGCGGGTTAGGTAGTGGGGTGCGATTCACTGCAGCGGAGTGCCGGCGCGCATGAATCGTGACGCCATTGGCCGTCCAGTGCATCCATCCGGGACGCTACACAGGGCAGGAGTGCGATGATGGTGGACACGATTTCCAGCGTTCGAATCCCGGACAGCAAGATCGCGCGGGAAGCCGCCGAGCTGGTGCGGCAACATGAGACCGAGATGTTGTTCAATCACTCGGTCCGCGTGTTTGTGTTCGGCGCGCTCAAGGGTGCCAGTCAAAATCTGAAGTTCGACGCTGAACTGCTTTATGTTGCCGCGCTGTTTCATGATCTCGGCCTCGTCGATCATTTTCATACCGACACCAAACGGTTTGAGGTCGACGGCGCCGATGCGGCGCGCAAATTTCTCAGGAGCCACGGCATCGCCGAGCCCAAAGCAGACCTGGTGTGGGAGGCGATCGCATTGCACACCACGCCCGGCATTCCGCAATACATGCGGCCGGAAATCGCGCTCACCAATGCGGGCGTATTGGTCGATGCCGTCGGCGTCGGATACGATGACTATACGGCCGAGCAGCGCGACGGCGTCCTTGCCGCGTTGCCCCGCGGCGATTTCAAGAACGAGTTCATCGAGGTTCAGACCTGCTCGGCCCTGAAGAAGCCGCAGACCACGTTCGGCTCTGTCAATTTCGACTTCGTCGCGGAGCGCGATCCCACATTTCACAGGCCGAACGCCTGCACCCGGATCCGCAGCACGCCGTGGCCGAGCTAAACGGCACGGCGGATATCAGCCGCCGTCGAGCGCGGCGAGGCGGTCGGCTTCCGCGATGTCCTCGACGGTATTGGCATTGAAGAACGGATCCAGCGGCTCGGTCGGCCACTCGACCGTTGCGAGCGGATAGCGCGCGGTCCAGCGGTCGATCTTGCGCACGTCCTCGACGACAAGCGCCTTGCGCAACTCGTTCCGCAGGCGCACGCTCCAGAGGCCGATGACGGGATGCGTCTGCCCGCCGGATGAAGCGACCGCGAGCTCGGCATTCTGCGCTCGACGCGCTTCTTCGAGGCGCGTGACGAGATCGCGCGGCAGAAACGGACAGTCGCCCGCGGCGCTGAGCACCCATTGCGCATCCGGCCGGTTGGCGGCGGTCCAGTCGAGCGCGGCCAGGATGCCGGCGAGGGGACCGGGATAATCGGCGACATCGTCGGCGACGACCGGAAGGCCGAACGTGGCGAAGCGCGCCGGGTCGCCATTGGCGTTGATGATCAGCCCACTGCATTGCGGAGCGAGACGGTCGATCACCCGCTGCAGAATGGTGCGGCCCGCGATCTTGCGCATCGGCTTGTCGCCGCCGCCCATCCGGCGCGCGAGGCCGCCGGCGAGCAGCACGCCCGGGATGCTAGTCCCCGGAATGTCAGTCATTGTCGGTCTCGCCCTTGCGCTTGTGACGCATCGATTCCTCTTCGACATAGTCGAGGTTCTGGTCGTAGACGATCCGCTCCTCACCGGACAGCGCGATGAAGCGCTTGCCGCGGGCGCGCCCGACCAGCGTCAACCCGACCTGCCGCGCCAGATCGACGCCCCACGCCGTGAATCCGGAGCGGGAGACCAGGATCGGGATCCCCATCCGCACCGTCTTGATCACCATCTCCGAGGTCAGCCGGCCGGTGGTGTAGAGAATCTTGTCGGCCGGATCGACATTGTGCCGGTAGATCCAGCCCGCGATCTTGTCGACGGCATTATGCCGGCCGACGTCCTCGGTGTAGCACACCGGCGTCGCCTCCTTGCACAGCACGCAGCCGTGAATGGCGCCGGCCTCCAGATAGAGCGACGGCATCGTGTTGATGGTGTGCGTCATCCGGTAGAGCCAGGAGGTTCGCAATTCGGCTTTCGGCAGCGCCACCTTCTCGACGGCTTCGAGCAGGTCGCCGAACGCCGTGCCCTGGGCGCAGCCCGAGGTCTGCGTGCGCTTCTTCAGCTTGGCCTCGAAATTGGTGTGGTGCGCGGTGCGCACCACGACGACCTCGAGATCGTCGTCATATTCGACCTCGGTGACGACGTCGTCGTATTTGAGCATGTTCTGGTTCAAGAGGTAGCCGAGCGCGAGGTATTCGGGATAGTCGTTGATCGTCATCATCGTGACGATCTCCTGCGCGTTGAGGTACAGCGTCAGCGGCCGCTCGACCGGCACCTTGATCTCGGTCCGTGCGCCGGTCTGATCGACGCCGACCACGCGCTCCGTCAGGCGTGGATCGTCCGGATCAGGAACAATGATGGGAGCGGTGGTCTTCTCGGGCACTGCTTGACGTCCAGATGGGTTCACATGGCATCGCAGCTAGGGATATAAGCACGTTCGGAGACTGACTGGCGACTCTCCGCCGCGTCGCGGGAACTGCCATCGATCGGTCCGGCTTTAAGGATAACGCCGCAGTTCGCGATCCGGGTCGAACAAATCTTGTCGATGGCGAGGACTGAGGGAGATCATGGCGCAGCTTTCGGACGACTGCTTCGCATTCGGCGGACCGATGATGTCGGTCGATGAGGCCGTCGCGATCATCGCCGCGCGGGTCAAGCCTGTCGGCGAGACCGAAGCCGTTGCCCTCGTGGATGCGGACGGACGCATCCTGGCCGGCGACATTGTCGCGCCGCTTGCGCTGCCGCCGTTCAAGAATTCCGCCGTCGACGGCTACGCGGTATCCGGCGCGGACCTGCCGGCGAGCGGCGAGCGCGCGTTCCCCGTTGCCGGACGGGTGCAGGCGGGCGCGTCGGCGCAGCCGGCGCAGCCCGGACAGGCGGTGCGGATCTTCACCGGCGCGCCGATGCCCGAAGGTACCGACACCGTGTTCATGCAGGAAGACGTGCGGATCGACGATTCCGGGCGCGTGATCCTGCCGTCCGGCCTGAAGGTCGGCGCCAATGTGCGCCCCAGCGGCGAAGACATTCCGCGCGGCCATGTCGCGCTGGCGGCGGGCCGGCGGCTGCGCCCGCAGGATATCGCGGTCGCCGCGGCCTTCGGGCTCACCACGCTCGATGTGGTGCGTCGGCTTCGCGTCGGGGTGTTCTCGACCGGCGACGAACTAGCCGCGCCCGGCAGCGCGCGCGCCGAAGCGCAACTGTTCGATTGCAACCGTTTCATGCTGATGGCGATGCTGCGGCGGCTCGGTTGCGAGGTCGGCGATCTCGGCATCCTGCGCGACGAGCGGGCCGAGCTCGCCGCGGCGCTCAAGCAGGTCGCGCGGCGCTACGACCTGATCCTGACCACCGGCGGGGTCTCGACCGGCGAAGAGGACCACGTCAGGGCCGGTATCGAACAGGCGGGCTCGCTGGTGCTGTGGCGGATGGCGATCAAGCCCGGCCGCCCGGTGGCGATGGGAATCATCGACGGCACGCCGCTGATCGGCCTGCCCGGCAATCCGGTGGCGAGCTTCGTCACCTTCGTTCATGTCGTGCGGCCGACCGTGCTGGCGCTATCGGGCGCTGTGCCGTCCCCCTTGCTGCCGATGCCGGTGCGGGCGGCCTTCAGCTACAAGAAGAAGAGTGGGCGGCGCGAATATGTCCGCGTCTCGCTGCGACGGGCGACGGACGGTACGCTGGAAGCGAACAAGTTTCCTCGCGAGGGAGCCGGTCTGCTGTCGTCGCTGATCGAGACCGATGGACTGGTCGAACTCGGCGAGTCGGTGGTGCGGGTTGAACCTGGCGATGCCGTCGGCTTTCTCGGCTACGCCGACCTGCTGTGAGAGCTGAAACGCGGTCGGGACCGCGCAGCGCGACGGGTGCGCGATAGCAAAATCAGATCGCCCGATAGGCAAACATAAACAATGGCCTACGCGGCAACCCGACGCTGCTAGAGACGTTCTAAAACTGCTTGCCTCTGGCATACCAGAGAATAGAGTTCGTCGAAGCAGTGCAATTCGCGCAAAGCGTGGTTCCCAAGGCGAGGCTTCATGAGTCGAGACGACGTTCACAAGGTTCGTGCGTTCGAGCATCCCGGACAGGGCAGGAAGCGAGCGAAGGCCACGCCCAAGGGACGCCAGGTCGACCCCGTGGCCGCCCATGAGATCGAGACGCTGCTCGGCGATCGTCCGAGGCGGCGCGACCTCCTGATCGAGTATCTGCATCTGATCCAGGACAAATACCATCAGATCTCGGCGGCGCATCTTGCCGCGCTCACCGACGAGATGAAGCTGTCGTTCGCCGAAGTGTTCGAGACCGCCACCTTCTACGCGCATTTCGACATCGTGAAGGAAGGCGAGGCTGACATCGCGCCGCTCACCGTACGTGTCTGCGATTCGCTGACCTGCGCGATGCTCGGCGGCGAACAGCTGTTGAAGGATCTGCAGAACCGCGCCGGCCCCGGCATCCGCGTCGTGCGCGCACCGTGCGTCGGCCGCTGCGACACCGCGCCCGCTGCCGAGGTCGGCCACAACTTCGTCGATCATGCGACCGTCACCAATGTGCTGGCGGCGGCGAAGAGCGGCGACACCCATGTGCACCTTCCGCCATATGTCGACTACGACGCCTATGTGGCGGGCGGCGGATACCGGCTGCTGGCGCGCCTGCGCTCAGGCGAGCTGCCGCGCGAAGACCTGCTGAAGGCGCTCGACGATGCGTCGCTGCGCGGCCTCGGCGGCGCCGGTTTTCCGACCGGCCGCAAGTGGCGCGCGGTGCTCGGCGAGCCCGGTCCGCGATTGATGGCGGTGAACGGCGACGAAGGCGAGCCCGGCACGTTCAAGGACCGCTATTATCTCGAGACCGATCCGCATCGTTTCCTCGAGGGCATGCTGATCGGCGCCCACGTGGTCGAGGCGCCGGAAGTCTACATCTATATCCGCGACGAGTACCCGGCCTGCCGCGACATCCTCGCGCGCGAGATCGCGAAGCTCCCACCGGGTGGTCCGACGCTGCATCTGCGGCGCGGCGCCGGCGCCTATATCTGCGGCGAGGAATCCTCGCTGTTGGAATCGATCGAGGGCAAGCGCGGCCTGCCGCGGCACAAGCCACCATATCCGTTCCAGGTCGGGCTGTTCGGCCTGCCGACGCTGATCAACAACATCGAGACGTTGTGGTGGGTGCGCGACATCGTCGAGAAGGGCGCCGATTGGTGGAAGAGCCACGGCCGCAACGAACGCCACGGCCTGCGCAGCTTCTCGGTGTCGGGACGCGTCAAGGCTCCTGGCGTCAAGCTCGCTCCCGCCGGCATCACGCTGCGCGAGTTGATCGACGAGTTCTGCGGCGGCATGGCCGACGGCCATACCTTGCAGGCCTATCTGCCGGGCGGTGCATCCGGCGGCATCCTGCCGGCGTCGATGGACGACATCCCGCTCGATTTCGGCACGCTGGAGAAATATGGCTGCTTCATCGGCTCCGCCGCCGTGGTCGTGCTTTCGCAGGCCGATGACGTCAGGGACGCCGCGCTGAACCTGATGAAGTTCTTCGAGGACGAGAGCTGCGGGCAGTGCACGCCGTGCCGCGCCGGAACCGAGAAGGCGGCACTGTTGATGCAGCAGCCGGTCTGGAACAAGGAACTGCTAGACCAATTGAGCCAGGCGATGCGCGATGCGTCGATCTGTGGCCTCGGTCAGGCGGCCTCCAATCCGCTGACCTCCGTGATCAAATATTTTCCGGACGGCTTTCGTCCGCAGCAAGCCGCCGAGTAGGCAAGGCCGAGCAGACGAATTTCGACGAGGACTTGAATGAGCAACAATCAGAACTCAGGCCTGACGATTCAGTTCGAGCTCGACGGCCAGCAGGTCGAGGCGCGGGCCGGCGAGACGATCTGGCAGGTCGCCAAGCGCCAGGGCACCGAGATCCCGCATCTGTGCTATTCGCCCGCTCCGGACTACAGGCCGGACGGCAATTGCCGCGCCTGCATGGTCGAAATCGAAGGCGAGCGCGTGCTGGCGGCGTCCTGCAAGCGGATGCCGACGGTCGGCATGAAAGTGAAGTCGGCCAGCCAGCGCGCCGTCGCGGCGCAGAAGATGGTGATGGAGCTGCTGGTGGCGGACCAGCCGGCGCGCGAAACCTCGCACGATCCGGACTCGAAATTCTGGCACTGGGCCGAGAAGACCGGCGTGACCGAAAGCCGCTTTCCCGCGACTGAACGCTGGCACGCCGACACCAGCCATCCGGCGATGAGCGTCAATCTCGACGCCTGCATCCAGTGCGGCCTCTGCGTGCGTGCGTGCCGCGAGGTGCAGGTCAACGACGTGATCGGCATGGCCTACCGCAACCACGACGCCAAGATCGTGTTCGACTTCGACGATCCGATGGGCGAATCGACCTGCGTCGCCTGCGGCGAGTGCGTGCAGGCCTGTCCGACCGGCGCGCTGATGCCGGCGGTCATGCTCGACGACAAGCAGACCCGCGTCACCTATCCAGACAAGAAGGTGGATTCGCTCTGTCCGTATTGCGGCGTCGGCTGCCAGGTCACCTACCAGGTCAAGGATGAGAAGGTGATCTACGCGGAAGGCCGCGATGGTCCCGCCAATCACAACCGGCTCTGTGTCAAGGGCCGCTTCGGCTTCGACTACATCCATCACCCCAATCGTCTGACCAAGCCGCTGGTGCGGCTGCCCGGCGTCAAGAAGGATGCCAACGACCAGGTCGATCCGGCCAATCCCTACACCCATTTCCGCGAAGCGACATGGGAGGAGGCGCTCGATCTCGCTGCTGCGGGCTTGCGCAAGATCCGCGACGAGAAGGGCGCCAAGGCGCTCGCCGGCTTCGGCTCGGCCAAGGGCTCGAACGAGGAAGCCTATCTGTTCCAGAAGCTGGTGCGCACCGGCTTCGGTTCCAACAATGTCGATCACTGCACGCGGCTGTGTCACGCCTCGTCGGTGGCGGCGCTGTTCGAGGGATTGAGCTCAGGCGCGGTGTCGGCGCCGTTCGCGGCCGCGGCCGACGCCGAGGTGATCTGGGTGATCGGCGCCAATCCGACCGTGAACCATCCGGTCGCCGCCACCTACATCAAGAACGCCGCCAAGCGCGGCGCCAAGCTCTATGTGATGGACCCGCGCCGGCAGACGCTGTCGCGCCACGCCACCGAGCACCTGCAATTCAAACCGGGCAGCGACGTCGCGATGCTGAACGCGATGATCCACACGATCATCACCGAAGGCCTGACCGACGAGCAGTACATCGCCGGCTATACCGAGGGCTATGACGAGCTGAAGGCGAAGATCCAGGAGTTCACGCCGGAGCGCATGTCCCAGATCTGCGGCATTCCGGCGGAGACGCTGCGCGAGGTTGCACGCGCCTACGCCCGCGCCAAATCGTCGATCATCTTCTGGGGCATGGGCATCAGCCAGCACGTCCACGGCACCGACAATGCGCGCTGCCTGATCGCACTGGCCCTGATCACCGGCCAGGTCGGCCGCCCCGGCACCGGGCTGCATCCCCTGCGCGGGCAGAACAATGTGCAGGGCGCCTCCGACGCCGGCCTGATTCCGATGTTCCTTCCGGACTACCAGCCGGTCGGCCGCGACGACATGCGCGGCGCCTTCGAAAAGCTGTGGGGACAGGAGCTCGATCCGGTGCGCGGCCTGACCGTGGTCGAGATCATGAACGCGATCCACGCCGGCGAAATCCACGGCATGTATGTCGAGGGCGAGAATCCCGCGATGTCCGATCCCGACCTGCAGCACGCGCGCGAGGCGCTCGCCAAGCTCGATCATCTCGTCGTGCAGGACCTGTTCGTCACCGAGACCGCGTTCCACGCCGACGTCATCCTGCCGGCTTCGGCGTTCGCCGAAAAGTCCGGCTCCTTCACCAACACCGACCGCCGCGTGCAGCTGGCGCGCGAGGTGATCAAGCCGCCGGGCGATGCAAGGCAGGATCTCTGGATCATCCAGGAGATCGGCAAGCGGATGGGACTGCCCTGGAACTATGCGGGGCCGGGTGAGGTCTTCACCGAGATGGCCGAGCTGATGCCGTCGCTGAAGAACATCAGCTGGGAGCGCCTGGTGCGCGAGGGCGCGGTGACCTATCCGGTCGACGATCCCGACAAGCCCGGCAACGAGATCATCTTCACCACCGGCTTCCCGACCGAAAGCGGCCGCGGCAAGATCGTGCCGGCCAAGGTGATCCCGCCTGACGAACTGCCCGACGACGAGTACCCGATGGTGCTGTCGACCGGCCGCGTGCTCGAACATTGGCACACCGGCTCGATGACGCGCCGTGCCCAGGTGCTCGACCAGATCGAGCCCGAAGCGGTCGCGTTCATGACCCCGAAAGACATGCACAAGAAGGGACTCGCGCCCGGCGACTTCATCCGTCTCGAGACGCGCCGCGGCGCGGTCGAGGTCAAGGTGCGTGCCGACCGCGACGTGCCCGAGAACATGGTCTTCATGCCGTTCTGCTACGCGGAAGCGGCGGCCAACCTGTTGACCAACCCGGCGCTCGACCCGTTCGGCAAGATTCCGGAGTTCAAGTTCTGCGCGGTCCGCGCCGAGAAGATCGATATCCGGACCGCGGCGGAATAGCGGTCCGGGGACGAAGCGCGGAAAGCCGCCCGCCGGCTACTCGCTCGCCCGACACAGCACCGCAAGCACCGTCGATCGACGTCCGCTCAGAGCGTAAGAGCGGGGCGTCGCTGCGGCGTGGACCCATGTCGCCCTTTGCCCCAAAGCGGACCTGTTTGAGAGCCCGGAAGTTGCCATTTCCACGAGAACTCGCGTATGCATGACGTGCAGGATCGCAGTGTGAGAAATTCAGATGACGATGGAGCTGAGGGGCGCGAGAGGCGAGGGATTTGCGACGATTGCCGCTGAAGGGCGCGTGCTGGATTCCTGGTTTCTTCAGCTGCGCCTGGTCGCGGAGGCCGACAAGACGGCAACGGTGCGGCTGGCGAGCGACGAGATCACCAGATCGTTGGGCGAGTCGGCGGACGGATATGCGCGACACGACGACATTCGCAATGTCGACATCGTTCCAATCCGCACAGAAATTGGCTCCCTTGCATCTGCACCGACTGACGTGCACGACGCGTATCTTCGACTCCATCTGCTGAGCCACCGGCTCGTCCAGCCGAATTGCCTGAACCTCGAGGGAGTTTTCGGTCTCTTACCTAACGTCGCCTGGACGACCCTCGGTCCCTGTGAGTGCTCTCGTGTACCGGACGCGCGAATGGAGGCACGAAAGCGTGCCCTCGCGTTCGAGGTGACAGGCGTGGATAAATTTCCGCGCATGACTGACTATGTGACGCCCGCAGACGTGAGAATTGCAGATGCGGATCGCGTAAGGCTCGGAGCCCACTTGGCCCCGGGCACGACCGTCATGCATGAAGGCTTTTGCAATTTTAACGCGGGTACGCTCGGTCCCTGCATGGTCGAAGGCCGGATCAGCGCCGGTGTGGTTGTCGGAAGCGGCAGCGACGTTGGTGGCGGAGCGTCGATCATGGGCACTCTGTCCGGAGGAGGGAAAGAGAGGATTACAGTCGGTGAGCGCTGCCTGATCGGAGCCAACGCCGGTATCGGCATTTCATTGGGTGACGATTGTATCGTCGAAGCGGGCTGTTACGTCACGGCAGGCGCGCGCATCCTTTTGGAGGATGGCCGAGTCCTGAAAGCCAAAGAACTCTCGGGCCAGAAGGGCCTGCTTTTTCGTCGGAATTCCCAGAGCGGTGCCCTTGAGGCAACCAAGCGTACGCCAAATTGGGACGGCCTCAACGCGCAACTTCACAGCTAGTCCCCGTCCGTCAGGGGACGATCACCACTCGGATTGCGATCTGTTTGGCGCGATCGCTGTTCACCACCAGTATGGCCACCGCCACGCCTCATAGAGGCGCCACGACGACACCAGGGGCGGGGCGTATGGATCGACCCGGTCGTCTTCAGGGCGATATTGATATCGTGGAACAATATAATAGTCCCACGGAGTTGGCCTTATCACGGGCGTCGGGATAATGACCCTCCTTGGTTCATGAACGACTTGTGCCTTCCGCGCCCGGGCTTCAGCACCAGACGTCCCGAGGTTGCACAGCACGAGGGCCGCTCCGAGAGCGCACGCGACGGTCATTATCTTCATGCATCGGCCTCCTTTGCCTGAGAGTGCAAAAGGACTCAAAGCAAGGCAAGCTAATTCGCTCTCGACCGGCTTGAATGACAGCTTGTGGGGCCCGTAGCCGACCTTTGCTCAGAAGGGCCGCGCGGAAGCCGGAGCCCGCACCCATGATCGATATGAGTACGCGCCCCGGTTCGGCTCTAACTCGACAAGGTCTCAGTAGTCCCAGAACACCGGCACCCAACGGAAGGCGTCACCCTCGACCGCGACATGTCCGACGGACGGGAACGGCATATGCGTGGCAACCAGCAGCTCGCGGTTCGCCGCCAGTTCCCGCAACAGACTGATCCGGGCGCGGGCCGCCTCTTCGGGATCGTGCTCGAAGCCATTGTGCCATTCGGGGTGCTCGAACCCGACCGCGAACACGAGGTCACCGGCGAATGTCAGCCGGTCGCCGCCGGACGCCAGACGAACGACGCTGTGGCCGGGAGTGTGGCCGCCGCTGCGACGGACGACCACTCCGGGCGCCACCTCGTGCTCCTCGTCGAACAGCCGCAGCTGGCTCTGGTATTCCTTCCTGAACCGCTTGGCCGTCGCACGAAGCGCGTCGGGGAAACCCGGCGGCATCGAGACGCGGGAGAAATCGGGCGCCTCCCAGAACTTGACCTCGGCAGCCGCCACATGGATCCGCAGGTCCGGACGCAGCCGCTCCTTCACGCCCTCGACGAGCAGCCCGCCAACGTGGTCCATGTGCATGTGGGTCAGCACCACGTCGGTCACGGACCCAAGATCGATACCGGCCGCCTCCAGTCGCTTGACCGTCTGCCCGGCCTTCGGCAGGTGCAGGTCCGGGTCCGACCCCAGCCCGGCGTCGACGAGGATGGTTTTCCCGCCGCTTCGCACCACGACCACGTTCAGCGCCCAGTCGAACGCGTCCGGCGGCAGGAACATGTCGTCCAGCCAGGCCGCGCGGACGGCCGGCTCGGCATTGTGCGCCAGCATCTTGGTCGGCAGCGGCAGCACCCCGTCGCTGACGACCAGCACGTCGATCTCGCCGATCTTCAGCGCGTAGCGCGATGGCACCAACTCGTTTGGCCCCGGCTGACCGGCGTGCGAGACATTGTCGAGGTTCATGCTTGTCTCCTGGGTATTGCGGATCATCTGGTTCATCGTTGAAAACTCCTGCGTTCGATCCTGATGTTCGATCCCGGCGGGCCGCATTGTTTCCGCCCGTGGATTGGACATGGTGGTGATCTAACGGATCGGGTGGGGCGCCGCCCCAGAGCGGTTGCCGTCGCTGTAGAGCGATTGCTGCCAACGCATGCGGGCCGCCGCACGCGAGCGCTGGGGACGAAACGGGAGGCAGCAGGCCATCGCCATGCCCCTAGCCACGTGCGACACTTCGGATTGGCGAAGCCGGTTCAACCCAGGACTAATATCTCCTCGTCGAGACCCCGGAATACGAACGTTCGGAGCAATTCATGGCCAAGCATCGGATCTATACAACGAGCTTCGCAAGCGTTTACCCGCTCTATGTCGCGAAAGCGGAGAAGAAGGGACGCACCAAAGCGGAGGTTGATCAGGTGATCTCCTGGTTGACCGGCTACGGTTCGAAGGAGCTGGAAGCTCAGTTGGAAAAACAAACCGACTTCGAAACGTTCTTCGCAAAGGCGCCTGAAATGAATCCTTCGCGGGCCTTGATCAAGGGCATGGTGTGCGGTGTCAGGGTTGAGGAAATCAAAGAGCCGACCATGCGGGAAATTCGTTACCTGGATAAACTGATCGATGAGCTGGCGCGTGGAAAGGCCATGGATAAAATCCTGCGGAGGGAATGACGCCTGATCGACCGGATTCCGTTCGCTCGGCGAGGCGACACCGGACGCTGGTGCGTCGCCCGCAATGACGAAAGGACCGGGGAGGGCCGCTACCACTGAGTTGCCCGACGGCGCAAGCCTTCGCAGCAAAAATATTTCGCTTTATCCGAAGCGTGGCTCGGTGTATGGTCTGCCCGTCTCACCCGACACGAGGGGCGCTTCGCGGTCGTCACGAACGTGGGTCGAGATGCGGTGGACGCCGATTGCGCAGTTGACGAACGTGCATGAGGCGGACGGTGAAGTCGTGTGGTCCTGACGCCCTAGCGGCAGGTGTCTTTTCCGATTGCGCAGTGCGCGTTGCGAAGACGGTGACAACCAAGCCCAGTCTCGCCGGGGAGAGCACGAAGTAAGCCGTAGCCCATCGCGCAGGGAAAGCCGGGTTGTTTCCGGTTACACCTGTGGTCCTACCCCCGAGCTTTCTACCCATTGCTCGGGGCCCATGGGTGCGATCGGCACCCGGCTTTCCCTGCGCCCTCTGCTTGAGGTGAGGGCGGAACAAGATGCAAAGCTCGGACGCAATGCGCCGCGAGACTGCGGAAGCATGAGCCACACGTGGTCCAACACATTCAGTGTCGTCTTGGCGTCAGTGTCGTCTTGGCGAAAGCCAGGACCCATTACCCCAAATGAGACTTGTTGCGCGATGCTGGGGCCACGACCTCGTTCACAATCAAATGCGGTGGTTATGGGTCCTGGCTTTCGCCAGGACGACAACGAAGAGTCACATCTGCAAGATTTGCCGCGGCGTATGGATCTCTGTTTTCGCAGGGCGACAGCCGGCAAGAAACACGCGCAGCATTCGCGCCCGGCGAACCCGCCATTGCCAAACCTCGCATTGACCTCATTGCCGTGGCCGGGCACAGCGTGCGGGCGGTGTCATTGAACGGTCGCAAGAGCCGAAGGGGATACCGCCGCATCGAATTTTGCAGTGCAGCAATGGTGCAATTGGCCCCTGCTAAAGGGGCAATGGCAATCGTCTTTGCTTGTCTGTAATGGTGCGACCGGATGTCTCGGGGCCGGTATTCGCGCTCCGCAATTACGCGGGAGGAAACATGCGTAAACTCATATTGGCTGCGGCGTCGATCGCGGCTTTGACCTTTGTCGGGCCTGCGGCGGCGCAGTCGCCGATCGTTCTCAAATTCAGCCACGTGGTGGCCTCGGATACGCCGAAGGGCAAGGCGGCCGACAAGTTCAAGGAACTCGCCGAGAAGTACACCGGCGGCAAGGTGAAGGTCGAGGTCTACCCGAACTCGACGCTTTACAAGGACAAGGAAGAGCTCGAGGCGCTGCAGCTCGGCGCGGTGCAGATGCTGGCGCCGTCGAACTCGAAGTTCGGCCCGATCGGCATCAAGGAATTCGAAGTCTTCGATCTGCCCTACATCCTGCCCGACCTGAAGTCGCTGCGGAAGGTCACCGACGGGCCGCTCGGCGCCCAGCTGCTCAAGAAGCTGGATTCCAAGGGCATGACCGGTCTCGCCTATTGGGACAACGGCTTCAAGCAGATGAGCGCGAACAAGAAGCTGGTCGCGCCCGCCGACTACAAGGGGCTCAAGTTCCGCATCCAGTCGTCGAAGGTGCTGGAAGCCCAGTTCCGCGCGCTCGGCGCGATCCCGCAGGTGATGGCATTCTCCGACGTCTACCAGGCGCTGCAGACCGGCGTGGTCGACGGCCAGGAGAACACCTGGTCGAACATCTACACCCAGAAAATGCATGAGGTGCAGAAGTACGCCACCGTCACCAATCACGGCTACATCGGCTACGTCGTGGTCGTGAACAAGAAGTTCTGGGACGGCCTGCCGGCCGATATCCGCGAGCAGCTCTCCAAGGCAATGAAGGAAGCCACCGAGTTCGGCAACAGCCAGTCGGCCAAGGAAAACGACGACGCGCTCGCCGAGATCAAGAAGGCCGGCAAGACCGAGATCGTCGCGTTGACGCCGGAGCAGGACGAGGCGATGCGCAAGGCGATGATGCCGGTCTACAAGGACGTGGCATCGCGCGTCGGCCAGCCGTTGATCGACGAATTCCTCAAGGAAACCGGCCGCAGCCCGATGAACTAGCTGCGATGCTTCGCCGCTGAGGCGATGCCAGACGAGCTCCCTCTCCCGGTTCTTGCGGGGAGAGGGTTGGGGTGAGGGGCCTTCTCCGCGAACGCGGCTCCAGATGTGCTCGCGGAAGCTCCCCCTCACCGGAAATTCAAGCTGCGCTTGAATTTCGACCTCTCCCCGCACGCGGGGCGAGGTAGATCGGAGGCAGCTCCGATCGACGGCAACAGTCACGCGGGACTTGAACCGCAAACATAGTGAACGCCGCGGCCGCGTGAGGTCGCGGCCAGGGTGCCGTGGCCGGTTGCCGCATCAGGCCATGACAGGGGAGATCAATGCTGCTTAAAATTCTGGACCGGCTCGAGGAAATCATCATCGCGAGCCTGATGGGGGCCGCGACGCTGCTGACCTTCGTCACGGTCGTGCACCGTTTTCTGGTCGACGTTCCCGTGCTCTATCCGTACCTGTTCGGCATCAATCTCGCATGGTCGCAGGAACTCTGCATCTACATGTTCATCTGGATGGCGAAGTTCGGCGCCGCCTATGGCGTGCGCGCCGGCGTCCATGTCGGCGTCGACGTCCTGATCAACCGGCTCAACGATTTCTGGCGCAAGCGCACCATCACCTTCGGCCTGCTCGGCGGCGCGCTATTCACCGGGATCGTCGGCACCATGGGCGCCAAATTCGTGTTCGAATTGATGCATACCGACCAGGTCTCACCGGATCTCGAGATCCCGAGCTGGATCGTCTACGCCTGCATTCCGCTCGGCTCCTATCTGATGTGCTTCCGCTTCCTGCAGGTGTGCTGGAATTACTGGTGGACCGACGACCTGCCGCACCATGACGCCTCCCATGTCGATGGCGTCGAGACCAGCAAGACCGCGCCCGTCGCGCTTGGAGAAGCGTGATGAGCGCCGCACTTATTTTCGGACTGCTGTTTGCCCTGATGCTGACGGGCATGCCGATCTCGATTTCGCTCGGCCTGACCGTGCTCACCTTCCTGTTCACCATGACCGAGGTGCCGATCGAGAGCGTCGGCCTGAAGCTGTTTTCGGGCCTCGACAATTTCGGCATCATGGCGATCCCGTTCTTCATCCTGGCCGGCACCTTCCTGACCCGCGGCGGCGTCGCGCGGCGCATGATCGCGTTCACGACCTCGCTGGTCGGGCATCTGCCCGGCGGCCTTGGGCTGGCCGGCGTCGCGGCCTGCGCGATGTTCGCGGCGATCTCGGGCTCGAGCGTCGCCACCGTGGTTGCGATCGGCTCGATCATGATGCCGGCGATGGTCGATCACGGCTATCCGAAGCGGTTCGGCGTCGGCGTGATCTCGACCTCGGGCGCTCTCGGCATCCTGGTGCCGCCCTCGATCATCCTGGTGCTCTACGGCGTCTCCACCAACACCTCGATCGGCGCGCTGTTCATGGCCGGCATCGTGCCGGGCGTCGTGCTCGCGCTGATGCTGGCGGCGGTGACTTTCTTCGTCGCGCAGCGCAACGGCTATCCGAAGATGCCGCGCGCGACCATCGGCCAGCAGTTCAAGGCGTTCCGCGAAAGCATCTGGGGCCTGCTGCTGATCGTGATCGTGCTCGGCGGCATCTATGGCGGCATCTTCACGCCGACCGAAGCCGCAGCGGTCGCCGCGACCTACGCCTTCTTCATCACCGTATTCGTCTACAAGGAGCTGAAGCTCTCCGAGGTGCCGAAGGTGCTGCTGCAGGCGGCGAGCATGAGCTCGATGCTGCTCTACATCATCACCAACGCGGTGCTGTTCTCGTTCCTGATGACGCACGAGCAGATCCCGCAGGAGATGGCGGCCTGGATCATCGACAAGAACTTCTCGGTCTGGATGTTCCTGCTCGTCGTCAACATCATCCTGCTGCTCGCCGGCAACGTGATGGATCCGTCGTCGATCCTCCTGATCATGGCGCCGATCCTGTTTCCGCTGGCGACCAAGCTCGGCGTGCACCCGGTGCATCTCGGCATCCTGATGATCGTCAACACCGAGGTCGGGCTGTGCCACCCGCCGGTCGGGCTCAACCTCTACATTGCGAGCAGTATCGCCAAGATGGGCATCAGCGAGATCACCATCTCGGTGTTGCCATGGCTGTGCGCGATGCTGGTGTTCCTCGGCCTGATCACCTACGTGCCGGAGATCTCGCTGTGGCTGCCGCGCTTGCTCGGCATGATCTAGCGCAAACAACAGACATCCAAAGCGCGACCTCGCGCCTTGGATGTTTCTGCGGTGCAATGAAAGCGGATTACATCTTGGTAACAGAGCTCTCTCTGTCCAATCCGTAAGTTGAAGGCGCGGGCGGGCGGCATCATCTTCGAGCAACCTTCAAAGGAGGTTCGTATGAAGAAAGTTCTGCTCGCCGGCATCGCGGCGCTCACGATTGCCGGTTCGACCGCGGTCTATGCCCAGCATCGTCCCTGGTTCCACGGCCATATGCGGATGAGCCCCGAGGATCGGGCCGCCTTCCTCGACGCGCGGATCGCCGCCGTCCACGCCGGGCTGAAGCTCAACGCCGATCAGGAGAAGCTGTGGCCGCCGGTTGAGGCCGCGGTGCGCGACTTCGCGAAGATGCGGCTCGATCGTGCCAATGCGCGGATGGCCGCCGAGAAGACCGATGCGGACAAGTCGCAGAAGCCGGATGATCCGGTCGCCCGCCTGCGCGAGCGCGCCGGCAACATGGCGGCGACCGCGACGTCGCTGACGAAGATCGCCGATGCCGCCGACCCGCTCTACAAGACGCTCGACGACAACCAGAAGCGGCGGCTGAGCATGCTGACCCATATGGAAGGGCGCGGCTTCGGCGCCGAAGGCTGGCGCCGCCACCGCCTAGAGCGCGGCATGGACCGCTGGGAGCGCGGCGGCCGCGGCTTCGATCACGACCGTTTCGACCGCGACGATGGCCCTGATCAGGAGCGCTCCGGCCGGCTCTGAGCGCTGTCCGCCGGCACCCTCGCCAAGTCTATGAAAGGCCGCCGGATTCCGGCGGCCTTTCGGTTGTCAGAAAGTCGGGAAAACTTGCTTGAGCTTGCTGGACATCGGGGAATCGCTTTGCTAAACGACCGCTCTCTTGCGAGGGTCATTTCCGGACAAGTTCCGGGCGCATAGCTCAGTTGGTAGAGCAGCTGACTCTTAATCAGCGGGTCCCAGGTTCGAGCCCTGGTGCGCCCACCAAGGAAAAGGCCTTCTTTTCCAGTACCTTCGCGAGATGGCGGTCGAGACCAAAACGAGTCTCGTGCGACGTTTTTTGTGGACGGCCGTCGCGCGACCGCATTGCTACGCGACTTTCCCTTTGTCTCTGTATCTTCACCCCATTCGATACAGCGCGCAGATCGGATGGTATAGGTCGATAATGTGCTCGTCGTAGAATAGGATATTAGGGCGAGCAAAACGGACAATCTGCTGGCCCGTCGCCGCAGGGTACGGCTTGCTGCAAAACCAGAACCGGACCGTTCGGGTCGGGCGTTCGATTCGCTCCCCCGCTACGCGTTCCCACTGTTTCCTGCCAACCTACGATCTTCCCTGATCCCCCCACGCTTGTGGCAGCACCAGAAGCCACCGTCGCGCTACGCCTTCGCATCTGGTATCAGGCAGGAATATCCTCGTTTGGCGAGGCGCTCGTGGTACATGCCGGCATGGAGCGTGCAGTCTCCCGCCATCACACCTATCGTAGCGCCCACCAGCCCTCGGTCCGCGAGCGCGTCTGCGACGGCGTCCACGATGTGGAGGATCGGTACCGAGGTTCTGACCTTCCGCACATTGTCCGAAGGCGGGACAGCCTAGCCGCGACACGGATGTAGACGTTCGCATGGTCACGCCGCGCCAATGTCAATTTCGAGTTGCTTCAGAATCTTGCTGGGGGTCGTGTCAAGTGCTTTCGCCAAGCGAAAGAGCGTGACGATCGTGGGGGATTTCAGCCCTCGTTCGATCTGACTCACATACGTCCGATGAATAGTCGCCCGATCGGCCAGCTCTTCCTGCGAAAGGCGAGCAGAAAGCCTTAGGCCAGCAATGATTTTTCCGAAGGCCAGATTGGGGCTTTTCACACCCTCACAGTGTTGCCTTGAACACTAAAGGACTACAGACTATAGTATTCAAGCTCGCAGCCTTGGGGGCGCGGCTATTGGAAGGGATTATGCAGGAGACACCGCCGCTCGATCCTGATGTGGCTGACCTGGCTCCCACTGAGCCGGCGCCGACATTCTACGATGAGCAGCACGTTGTGACTTACATTCGCCTTCTGCAGGCCGAGGGTGAGGGGGCGGACTGGCGGGACGTGGCCCGAATCGTCCTACATATCAATCCGGAGCGTGAGGCGGACCGCGCGCACAACGCATACCAGAGCCATCTCTCGCGCGCTAAATGGATGACGGAACGGGGACGTGTCTTACGTGGTGTAGGGTCGAATTAGAAGAAATCCGTCGATTCAAGCGCGGATATAGAAATCGTATCCCCCAGCCAATGTGTGGTGATCCGGAGGCACCACGTGGTGTCAAACTAGGGACTTCCCACTACGCGGTCGTTTGTAACTATTGCGCCGCAATCCTTGTTGGCTGCTGCATATCGGAGGACGCAAAGCCTGAGTTCGACAGGCGGCCCCAGTGACAACCCGCTTCAGATGGTCATTGACGGTTGCGAACAGGTATGCGTCGAATGCCATTGGCACGGCGGTAGCCCTCGCCAGAGCGAGTTCGCGGAGGTCTTCCGAATAGGGTCGCATCATCCATGCTGGCCGCCGTTCCCCAGCGTGGAGTTTGAATCAGAAATCGTCTCTGGGAATCTCGATTCCGGCAAAAGAACATGCTCTAGGCGCGAGCCAATCGCGAGTCGCGTCAGGATCAGCCGAGCAAGTGTCTACCGCGTTGTCGGACGCGAATAAGGATGCGTGGCTGTTAACCACTCTTCTGTGCATCGTGTATGTAGGCGCAAATCTTCAAATCATGAGAGATCAATAATGCAGGTGGGGAAGAACGAGACGCTTGCTGGAGTTCGCTTGATCAAGTTGCGGGACTTTCTCAGGTTTCACGAGGTAAGCTTTCCCGCTGAGGCCATTGGAGAGCAGTTCAAGGTCAATGGCGGCCGGAAGCAGGAAATCGAAGAGGCCCTGGTCAGGGCGGGCTATGTGACACGTCACGAGGAAGACAAAACGCGCTATCTAGTTGCACCTCTTGGGATGCAGCTATGCAATGCGAGGTTCATCTCGCGTATTTCGAGAGAGAAGGCCGAAGCCTTACTCCAATCCTTTCTGGTTCGCGTGGTTAGCATCAATGAACGCGACGAGCTCACGCACAAGGTTACTGGGGTGCGCGTATTTGGCAGCTATCTCACCGATAAGGCGGATTTGGGCGACATTGATCTCGCGGTTGCGATCAAAGCTCGGCGTGAATCCCACGTCAAAGAAAGCGTAGAGCGGGCGAACCAATCGGTTAGGGCAATCCGCAGCTTTCTCGACAGGATCACCTTCGGTCGTTCCGAAGTGAAAAAGCTTCTGAAAGGCGGCAGTCCCTATCTGTCCGTCCATGAATTCGATGAGGTGGATGAGTTGGGAATTCCCTACAAGGTGCTGTTCCCAAGCAATGGGGCCAACTAACAGTTCGGGGACTGCGTAACGGCAAAACGTGCCTTGAGCCCGATCGCCTGCCAGATACTCCAGAGCCCGGCTTCCGGCAGGAAGTTGGGCTCTTCCTACCCGCAAACCGCAGGATCGAAACCAAGGCGCCGCGCGGCACGATCGCGACTTCTCCTGCACCCGCCACGAGGGTTAACAGGCAATGCAACGAACGATTATGACCGTGCGACGGATGCCCATTTTCGGTCGGACAAGCCCGGGGATGCGACCGGCAAGTCATTGATTGTTCTCAATCCATGGTTGACTCTTAATCAGCGGGTCCCAGGTTCGAGCCCTGGTGCGCCCACCAAGCTTTTCAATAGCTTAGGTTAGCCCTCGTAGTTGTCATTCCGACAAACGGCCGCGTCTATTCCGACAAACCGGCTGCTTTTGTTCGCTTCTCGCGGCGCTTCCGGGTCCCCGAGATCAGCTGTTTACGGGTCCGCTTTGCATAGATCGGCAATTGCCGTGCAGACCTGTGGCGGCCGGCTGCGCGCAGTTCCGCGTCGGTCAGGTCGCTGTCGGCACCCTCGGTGAAGCCGCCGTGGCGGAACGAGGTGAATGAAAGCTCGGATCGAATGCCGGCCGCGGCGACAATGTCCTTCACGACGCTGCGCAGGTAGCGGAGGTCCGTGCGCTCAGTATCCACGGTGGCGGAGTACGCGACTTGCGGTGCGCGTGATCGCGCCTGAAGACCAGACCCGAAACCGTGACCTGCTTGATGGCATCGAGCTCGGCCATCAGTTCGGGGAAAAGTGATTCGCCCCGATCATCGAAAAGCGGCCACCAGGCTTCCTCGCCGTTCTTCGGATGCACGATCTTCACGCTATTGGGCCGCTCCTTGGGGCGGTAGTGCGAAATCTCAAAAGCTCCGACGACATGCTCCTCGCGCTGCAACCACTCCGTCAGCCCGTGAGACCGCCAGCTGTCGAAGGCCGGCAGAAGAACGTACTCGGCGCGCTCAACGGCCGCATTGTAGTTCTCACCGAGTCCCTTCGCCTTGACGTGACACCCTTGCGCACGTGCCCACGTTGGAGGCTCGAAGAAGTAGGCCCATCGGCCGTTGCGCAACGGCTTTCGCCTGCAATACCGAGGCAATCTCAGAGCGGTCTTGGGAGGTTTCGTACTAGCGCCCGAAGAGAGCCTGCGCGAGCGCGACGACTTACAGGCCGACGTTCCGCTGGCCGAGGCGGTGTCCCGCCTGCGGGCGAGGGCCCGGCCGGGCACCCTTGCGGCCGAAGCATGCGACGGTCGGGGCTTCGGTGGGTGTTGCCCCAAGTAAGCGTTTCGAGCATCTGCGCGATGAGCACCATGCCCAACCTCTCATGACCCAATTCCCTGGCATTCTCCCGCGAGCAAAATCAATCGCATCTGACGGAGCGAATGATCGGGTCAGTTTTGCGCAAAATGCGCAATAGGTCTTGAATACTGCGCGATATGAGCATATACGGCCACCGTTTGCTCGTTTTTATAGCAAAACGCGCAAAATGATCGGAAGTGCGCGGTGTGCGGGAGGACAACAGAAATGCAGGTTCCAATTAAGCGGGCGATCGAGAGCGTGCCGGGCGGGATGATGGTGGTCCCTCTGTTGGTCGGGGCGCTTATTGCCACCTTCTTTCCCGATACCCCGAAGTTTTTTGGCTCCTTCACCGGCGCACTGTTCTCTGGCGCGCTGACAATTCTCGCCGTGTTCTACGTTTGCATGGGCGCGAGCATCGACTTCCGCGCGACCCCCTACATTGTGAAGAAGGGCGGCACCCTGCTGATCGTGAAGGTTGGCGTGGCCGTTGTCCTCGGCCTGATCTTCGGCCGCATTTTGGGAGAGACACCGGTCGCAGCTGGCATGTTCGCGGGTGTCTCGACGCTCGCGATCGTTGCCGCCATGAACGACACCAATGGCGGTCTCTATATGGCGTTGATGGGCCAATATGGACGTCCGCGTGACGTCGGCGCCTATACTGTCATGTCGCTGGAGAGCGGTCCTTTCCTCACTATGATCACTTTGGGCGTCGCCGGCCTCTCGGCATTTCCATGGCAGACCCTTGTGGGCGCTATCCTGCCTCTGGTGGTGGGTATGATCATCGGCAATCTCGACAGAGAGATGCGCGACTTCCTGAGCCGCGCGGTGCCTGTGATGATCCCGTTCTTCGCCTTCGCGCTCGGCGCCGGCCTCGATCTGTCGAAGGTTTGGCAGGCCGGCCTGCTCGGCCTCGGCATGGGAGTGGCCGTGGTGGTTGTGACCGGCATCCCGCTGTTCCTCGCCGATCGCATCACTGGCGGGAATGGTGTCGCGGGTGTTGCGGCGGCCTCGACGGCCGGTAATGCGGCGGCCGTCCCGGCGATTGTCGCCGCGGCGAATCCAGCCTATGCGGACGCGGCGCGGCCGGCGACTATCCTCGTCGCGGCGTGCGTCGTGGTTACCGCAATCCTCGTGCCGATCGTCACCGCCTGGACAGCCCGCGTTGTTGGTCGCGACGTCGAGGAGCCTGCAGAAGAGAACAACGTGGCTTCTGCCGGCAAGATGCCCCCCGCGGCGCGCTCGGTTGTCACTGAGGCAAGTCACTGAAGCAGGTCGCTGAAGATGGCCCCTAAAGCGTTTTCGAGCGAAGTGGATACCGGTTCGCGTCAAGAAAACGCGTCAAGCCAAAGCTGGCTGATCGTCGCTGACGATCTCACCGGTGCCGCGGACTGTGCGATCGCCTTCGGCAGAAGGGGGCGTGCGGCTGCGGTGACGTGGGGTGAGGTGACCGACGCGTCGGGCTACCAGCTGCCCGTCCTGGCCTACGATGCCGCGAGTCGAGGCCTTTCGGCCGGGGCCGCTGCAGCCCGCCATGCCGATGTGCTGGCGCGCCTTTGCGAAGGCGGACGTATTCTTTTCAAGAAGATTGACTCGACGCTGCGGGGGCAACCTGCAGCGGAGACTGCCGCCGCGCTTGCGCATCTCAAGTCACGGTCGGGTCCGGCCTTTGGCGTGTTCGCGCCGGCCTTTCCGGCCACCGGCCGGACCACCATCGACGGGCGTATCCTGGTCAGAGGCCGCCCCCTCGAGGAGGCCGAGGTCTGGCACCGCGACCACACCTACCCGAATGCCGATCTTGTCGACGTTCTCGCGACCGCGGGCGTTCGCGGTGAGAAGGTCAAGCTCGCTGCCGTGCGCGGTGGCGATCTCAAAGCCACGTTCGCGAGGCTCGCCCGGGAGGGCGACGTGGTCGCGGCCTGCGACGCCGAGACTGAACACGATCTGCGTTTGATCGCGGAGGCGAGCCTGCATGCATCGCCCGCAACCTTCTTCATCGGCAGCGCCGGCCTCGCGCACGCGCAGGCCGGCCTCGAAGTGAGCCATGGCGTCGAGCCGCTGCGCATTCCGACGAGCGCATCCGGCACCCTGATCGTGGTGGGCTCGCTCGCCGGCGCATCTCGCGCCGCCGCGCGCGAGCTGGAGGCGACCGGCACCGTGGCGCATTTCCCGGTCGCGCCGGAGACGCTGCTCAACGATGGTGCCGGCCGGGCGGCGCTCGCCGCGGACGTGATGAAACGACTTGCCGGCGGCGGCGATACACTGGTTGAGATCATGATGGATGATCACCCCGACATGTCGCTCGGCCCGCAGCTCGCCAAGGGGCTCGCCGACGCTCTTGAGGCCGTCGCACCCGCGATCGGCGCCTTCGCTGCGACCGGCGGCGAAACCGCCGCGGCGATGCTGTCGCGCTTCGGCGTCAACGGCATCCGTCTTGCCGACGAAATCGAGCCGGGCGTGTCGCTCGGCCTTACTCTTGGCCGATTGTCTGTTCCGATCGCCACCAAAGCGGGCGCGTTCGGTGACGAGAACAGCCTCATCCGCATCAGCGAGCGGCTTCGCGCCGTCCGAACCAGAGGAAGTTTCATATGACTCGTCCGACCATTGCGATCACCATGGGAGATCCGGCCGGTATCGGGCCCGAGGTGATCATGAAGGCGCTGGCGCAGCCGCAGGTGCAGGCGATCTGCAATGCGCTGGTGATCGGCGACTCCAACCGTCTGCGCAAGGCCGGTCAGATCGTCGGCGTGCCGCTTGAGGTCGATGCGTTGAGCGACGCGAAGCAGGCGAATTTTGCTTCGAAGGCCGTGCAGTGCGTTGACCTGAAGCTGGTGCCAGACGATCTGCCGTTCGGCATGGTGTCGGCGACGGCAGGTGAGGCGGCATATCGCTACATCGAGAAAGCCGTGCAGGTGGTGCAGGCAGGGCTCGCGCAGGGCATCTGCACCGCGCCGCTTTCCAAGGAAGCGCTGCATGCGGCCGGCCACAAATATCCCGGCCATACCGAGCTCCTGGCGCATCTGACCGGCACGCCGGAAGTATCGATGATGCTGGTGTCGCCGAAACTCCGCGTCATTCACGTGACCACGCATATCGGCCTGCTCGATGCGATCGAGAAGATCGAGCCTGGCCTCGTCGAGCGTGTCATCGCACGCGGGCATGACGTGCTGGTGCGCGCCGGCGTCGTCAATCCGAAGATCGGCGTCTGCGCCATCAATCCGCATGCCGGCGAGAACGGGTTGTTCGGTCGCGGCGAGGAAGCCGCGAAGATCGCGCCGGCCGTGGAAGCCTGTCAGCGCAAGGGCTGGGACGTGCACGGCCCCCTGCCTGCCGACACGCTGTTCTTCCTGGCCGGCCGCGGCGACTACGACATGGTGGTCGCGATGTATCACGATCAGGGCCATGGACCCATCAAGGTGCTGGGGCTGGAAGCCGGCGTGAACATCACTGTTGGTCTGCCGGTGATCCGCACCTCGGTCGATCACGGGACCGCCTTCGACATCGCGGGCAAGGGCATCGCCGACGAGCGCAGCCTGATCGAAGCGCTGCGGCAGGCGGTCGATCTCGCGCCGAAGAAGGCGGCTTGAGGGGGCTGCGCGGGCTCCTCAGGATGAGGAGCGAGATGCGCGTTAAGCGCTGACATTGCGCGGTCGATACATCGTGGTATGCATCGGCCGTGCCGCGAAGCCGATACGGTCGAGCTCGGCTGACGGCAATGAATCCGGGGGCTGAGGTTCGATGTCGATGCGCAGCAAGGAGCGTCACGCTCGTCTGTTGGAAGCACTGAACGCGGGAGAGATCGATGTCGACGATCTCGCGCGGCGCTTCGACGTCTCCGCTTCCACCGTGCGGCGCGACTTGCAGCATCTTTCCAGGAACAATGCCGTGCGCCGCACCTATGGCGGCGCCATTCTCACCGCCCACGCGAATGAGACGACGCTCGAGCAGCGCCTCGCGGTTCAGGGCAAACAGAAGCAGGCGATCGCGCGCGCGGCGATCGATCTGATCGAGGACGGCGACACGCTGATTCTCGATGCCGGCTCGACGGTCGCAGCCTTCGGCCGACTGCTGCAGCATCGGCGGCTGCGCATCATCACCAACAATCTTGCGCTGCTGCCCTTCTTCGCCAAGGCTCCGAGCATAGAGCTTGTGGTGCTGGGCGGCGCGCTGCGCACCACCAGCATGAGCACCATGGGGCCGCTCGCCAATGAGGCGCTGCGCCGCATGACCGCGGACCGCGCCGTCATGAGCGCCGACGGCGTGGTGAATGGCCGTGGCCTGTGCGAAGCGGATCTCGAACAGGTCGCACTGAAGTCGCTGATGATGCAGCAGTCGAAGGAAGTCATCGTTCTCGCCGACGCCAGCAAGCTCGGCCGCGCCGAACAGATGGCCTGGGCGCCGCTGCCGCCGCGCTGGACTCTGGTGACTGATGTCGGCGCATCTGAGGAGCAGTGCAAGCGTCTCGCCGACGCGGGAGCGCGCGTGATCGTTGCCGGCGTTCGCTGAGCCGGCATCGCAATTTTTCGCGTGATCGGAGAAAAATATCGACCGAGGCGGGGTTGCGCAAGGAATCGCTGAACCGGGGCGCAATGCCGTCAACTTGAATCGCCATATGCTAGGTGGCGATCACCAAACGAGGTTCGCCATGGCGTGCAAGTCTTGGAGTGGTTCTTGGAACGGCACTTGGATCGGCTCTTGGATCAGCCGGCTTGGCGCGCCGCTCGTCGCTTTTGTTTTGACCGTCGCGCCGTTGGCTTCGCCGGTGCACGCCGTTGAGGACGCTCGCAAGGTGAGCGTGGTGTCGTTCGGCCTTTTCGGCGATCAGGGCGTGTTTAGACGCGAGGCGACCGGCGCAGCACAGGTCGTAGCGGGTCGTTTCGGGAGCGGCCCAGTCAACGTGCAATTCAATTCGAAGAAAGGCGGAGGTGCAACGATTGAAGGCCTGGCTAAGTCCTTGCAGGCGGCGGCCAATGGGATGGACGCCGAGAATGATGTTCTGTTCTTGATTCTCACCTCGCACGGCTCCCCCGACGGGCTTGCAATCAAAGCCGGGCGGCTTACGCAAACGCTCACGCCGCCCCATCTCGCCGCCATGCTGGCGCGGACCGGCATGCGATACAAGGTGGTGGTCATCTCTGCCTGTTATTCCGGGGTCTTTATCCCTCGTCTCGCGAACCCCGATACGTTGGTCATCACCGCGGCCGATGCCGACCATTCATCGTTCGGCTGTCGGGACAAAGCCAAGTGGACCTACTTCGGCAACGCCTTTTTCAATGTCGCACTCCGGCAAGCCAGAAGCCTGAAGAACGCCTTTGTCGTTGCACGCTCGCTCGTCCAGCAGCGAGAACTGCGCGCTCGCTTCGAGCCGTCGAATCCCCTGATGGCAGGCGGCGCAAACGTGCAGCCGTTGCTCATTGCGCGTCCTTGAGGACCGGCCGCGTTTGCGGCCGGCGCCTGTGGGTGCCGTCCACCTCGTCCATGTTGATCTGGTCACCGCATCGCGCCGCATGTCTGCTACTGGGCCCCTTAGCGGACTTGATTGGCGTTATGGCTGACTTCCGCTTTGCCGGAGATAGCCGACTTCACCGCCAAAGGGAGAGACTGCTTCTGTCGGTGCCTCTCCGTCGGCCGAAGGCGAGGATCGTGGATGGCACTGTCGCGTCCACTCATCAGCAGGTGAGCTTACCTGACGCCGTTGCGCACGTATCTGGTGCGGTTTCTGGTGCGGTCGTCGCGCTGCGGGCAACGAGAACGAAGTAAGCTATTGATCTCATTGGTGGACCCGGCAGGACTCGAACCTGCAACCAGACCGTTATGAGCGGTGGGACAATCGTCGCCGCTGTTAAGTTTTCTGCCTTTTCGTCGAATTCGACCACGTTCGCCACCCTTCGTGCGGGTTGTTATTGGCGCGAAACTGGTGCGGATTGTCTGTAGTCGAATCTTGGACCAGGACGTTGCGTTCTGTAGGTGATAACGTGAGAACACACTCAAGCCCAGCGATCGACGGCAAGCGACCTCCATACGGTAGCGTGCCGGCAGATCGCCGCGGCCGGCCAAGGTCAGCCTCATAATGCAGGCTATGGGAAGTAATCAAAAGCGGTTCATGACAAGCCAGGCGAAACATAACGTGAGTTTCTGGGAGCGTCTAAAGACAGAGGCATCTGCTGAGTGGCGCGCCTACACCGAGCATCCCTTCACGAACGGATTGGCAGACGGCTCGCTCGCCGAACCGGCATTTCGTTATTATCTTGCTCAGGATTACTTGTTCCTCATCGAGTTCGCGCGCGCCTACGCGCTCTCGGTCTACAAATCGCCCAAGCTTGCCGACATGCGTGAAGCAGCGGCCGGTCTTTCGGCCATCCTTGATGTCGAGATGAACCTTCATGTGACACTCTGTGCCGGTTGGGGTCTGTCCCCAAGCGACCTTGAACAGACCCCTCCGGCGGCCGAGATGCTAGCCTATACTCGCTACGTGTTGGATGCTGGAATGCGCGGCGATCTGCTGGCACTCAAGGTGGCGCTGGCCCCATGCGTGATCGGGTACGCGGAGATCGCGAAGCGGCTGGCTGCACAACCCGATGCGAACGCTGCGACGAACCCCTATCGCGTGTGGATTGCCGAGTACGCTGGTGCGCCATACCAAGAGGTCGCGGCGAAAGCGGGAGCACACTTGGAACGTCTCGCTGATCTCTACGCCACCCCGGCCGGCGAGGCAGAGCTGATTGCGATCTTCAAGGAAGCTACTCGTCTCGAGGCAGACTTCTGGGAGATGGGCTGGCGCGCGGGCCAGCGTGTCGAATAGCGCTTCGGAAATTGTCAGGCTTATAACCTGAAGGTCATCGGTTCAAATTTGTTGGCAAAGCTATCCGCAGATTTGGTCTCAACTGGGCTCTCTTTGATCATTTTGGACACTTGGCCACGCTGAAGAGCACGGGTGGTTCCGAAGTGCACTTTGCAGTGCGGCTCGGCTTTGCAACGCTTTGAAATCGTAGCAAATGCGAACGCTCCGACCTGTCTCCGATGACGTTCGCGTCATCGGATCCGGCGCCGAATCGGCCACGGGGAGCTGAATCAAAATCAATCGCGGATGGCAGGCCTCAAGTGCCGACCATCATCTTTCGTGGCATCGCCACACCACGGTGCATCCCGACAACGGCGACCGGAGCATCCATCGGTCCGCCAAAAGCGGGTGTCCGACAACGAGGGTACTTAGCGGACGAGTACCGCACGACCGATACCCCCACCTGTGAACTTCCTGACGACGCGCCAATGTTGGCTATGAACCTTCAGCTGCTGCTAGTCGATCAACGGTGATGCCCACATCAGGTGCCTGTAGCTCACGTCTTGGTTGCCGCGCTATTTGGCCGCTTGCCCTTCATCCCAACGTTGGCATCACGTACTCCGCGCCACTGCGAATACCGGTCGGCCAGCGCGTCGTAATCGTCTTCAACCTGGTATAGAACCGCACGCCTTCTGGTCCGTGCATGTGGTGATCGCCGAACAGGGAGGCTTTCCAGCCACCAAATGAATGGAAAGCCATCGGAACAGGAATCGGCACATTGATGCCGACCATCCCGACCTGGATCTGGTTGGCAAACTCGCGTGCCGCGTCGCCGTCGCGCGTAAAGATCGCGGTGCCATTGCCGAACTGGTGCGCGTTGATCAGGGCGGCGGCCTCGTCATAAGACGAGGCGCGTACGACCGTTAGGACCGGTCCGAATATCTCTTCGCGGTAGATCGTCATATCGGATGTGACGCGATCGAACAGCGTGCCGCCGGTGAAGTAGCCTTTCTCGTAACCCTGGCGGCGAAATTCACGACCATCCACCAGCAGCGTCGCACCTTCGGCGACGCCGGCATCAATGTAGCCTCGTACCTTGTCGCGATGTTGCTGGCTGACAAGCGGACCCATCTCGCTCTCCGGGTCCATGCCTGGACCGATGTTCAACGCATGAATCCGGGGTACGAGCTTTTCGAGCAAGGTCTTTGCCGTCGTCTCGCCGACAGGGACCGCAACCGAAATCGCCATGCAGCGTTCGCCGGCCGAGCCATAGGCCGCGCCCATGAGCGCGTCGACAGCCTGGTCCATGTCGGCATCCGGCATGATGATCATATGGTTCTTGGCACCGCCCAGAGCCTGGCAGCGCTTTCCGTGCAGAGTTGCAGTTTCGTGGATCGATCGTGCGACAGGTGTCGAGCCAACGAAGCTCACCGCTGCGACATCAGGATGCGTCAACAGCGCGTCGACCGCTTGTTTGTCGCCGTGAACGACGTTGAACACGCCGTCCGGCAGCCCGGCCTCTTTCAACCATTGCGCCAGGAGGATGGACGCGGAGGGAACCTTCTCGGAGGGTTTCAGGATGAATGTGTTGCCGCAGGCAAGTGCCACCGGAAACATCCACATCGGAACCATCGCCGGGAAATTGAACGGCGTGATGCCCGCGACGACCCCGAGCGGCTGGCGCAACGAATGACTGTCGACGCGCGTGCCGACGTTCTCGGTGATCTCGCCCTTCAAAAGCTGTGGCGCGCCGGTGGCAAACTCCACGACTTCCATTCCGCGCTGTACTTCCCCCTTTGCGTCGGAAAAAACCTTGCCATGCTCTGACGTGATCACGGCCGCGAGCTCATCGAGCCGTTCCTCGAGGATACGGAGGAAACGATTGAGGATGCGCGCGCGCCGCAGCGGCGGAGACTTGGCCCAGTCGGGAAAGGCGGTCCGTGCGGCCGCGACCGCCGAAGCGACATCGTCGGCGCCGGCAAGCGGCACGGTCCCGGATTGCTCGCCTGTCGCAGGATTGTAGATCGGCGCGGCACGGCCGTGCAAAGACGTGACCGGGGCGCCATTGATGAAATGCGGAACGGGATGGGTCATTTGCGGAGTCTCCTCGATGAAACGAATGGCGGCTAGGCGATGCGGGACCGATCCGCGTCGTCGAGCACCATGCTGGCGCCCTTGCGCGCGATCATTGCGGTTGGGGTGTTGGTATTTCCCGATGTGATGGTGGGCATGATCGAGGCGTCGATGACCCGGAGCCCGTCGATGCCTCGCATGCGAAGGCGCGCGTCAAGCGGTGACAGCGGATCCGCCTCGGGCCCCATCCTGATGGTGCCGACCGGATGAAAGATGGTCGTGCCAATGTCGCCGGCAGCGTGCGCGAGTGACACGTCATCGTCGGCGACGTACGGGCCGGGCAGAAATTCCTCGGGTGCGTAACGAGCGAGCGCCGGCTGGCGCATCAGCGTGCGGGTGACCCGAATGGCGTCCGCCGCGACGAGCCGGTCCTCGGGCGTGGCAAGATAATTTGGCGCGATGCGTGGCGGGGCATTGGGGCTGCTGGACTCGATCCGGACCGTGCCCCGTGATGTCGGCCGAAGATTGCAGGCGGCGACCGTGATCGCAGGAAAGCGGTGCAGCGGTTCGCCGAACTTGTCGAGCGAGAGAGGCTGGATGTGAAACTGGATATTGGCTCTCTCATGCGTGGGGCTCGATCGGGTGAAGATGCCGAGCTGTGAAGGCGCCATGGTGAGCGGGCCGCGCCGGCGGAAGACGTAGTCGAGCCCCATGAGGGCGCGGCGGCCAAGCGAATGGTACGTTTCGTTCAATGTGCGAATGCCGCTGACCTTGTAGATCGCGCGCTGCTGAAGATGATCCTGCAGGTTGTGTCCGATGCCCGGACCATCAAGCGCAATCTCGATACCCAACGGGCGGAGCCAGTCGGCGGGTCCTACGCCGGAGCGATGCAGGATCTGCACGGAGCCGAGCGCGCCGGCACACAGGATGACTTCCCGCTTGGCAGCGACATCGACGGATTGACCGTCTCGGACCAGACGCAGGCCGGTCACGCGACGGTTTTCGATACGGAGCCTGTCCACGCAGACATTGGTCTCGAGGCGGAGGTTTGGTCGGCTCAAGGCCGGCTTCAAAAAGCCTCGCGCAGAGGACCATCGTCGTCCGCGCTTCTGGTTGACGTGGAAGTAGCCGGCGCCCTCGTTGTCACCGGTGTTGAAATCCAGGCTGCGCGAAATGCCCATGTCCTCGGCGGCCGTCGCCACGGCGTCGAGAACCGGCCACGACACGCGCGGCGGCTCGATCCGCCAGCCGCCTCCCGTGCCGTGGAGGTCGCTCGCGCCCATGAAGTGATCTTCGAGATTGCGAAATTCCGGCAGCACATCATCCCAGCCCCAGCCCTCCAAGCCGAGCTGACGCCATCCGTCGTAGTCCGCTGCCTGGCCGCGCATCGAGATCATCGCATTGATCGCGGACGAGCCGCCGATCACCTTGCCGCGGGGATAGGCCAGCGCGCGTCCATTCAATCCCGGCTCCGGGTCCGTCTTGAACATCCAGTCGGCGCGCGGATTTCCGATGGCAAACAGATAGCCGACCGGAATGTGAAACCAGATCCAGTTGTCCCTCCCGCCTGCTTCGAGCAGAAGGACGCGGTTGCGCGGGTCTTCGGACAGCCGGTTTGCGACGATGCAGCCTGCGGTGCCTGCACCGACAACCGCATAGTCAAAATCCCCGTCGATCCGCATCAGGCCTCTCTTCTCTCTCCGCGCAATGTTGCCGCTGGATGGCATGGCGGATTTGTGCTCTCAATGCCAGAAACTGCGACTTCTATTTGCAAAAATGCGAGAGCCCCGAATGGATTGGGATGATCTGCGAGTCTTCCTCCAGGTAACGCGGAGCGGCCGGATGTCCGAGGCCGCGAAACTGCTCGGCATCGACGATTCAACGGTCGGACGTCGTGTCCTCCGCCTCGAGCGGTCGGTCGGGATGCCGTTGGTCGAAAGGGCGGGGCGGCGGACGGCGGTGACCGAGCAAGGCCGCCGGCTCGCGGACATCACGGAGGAACTGGAGTCGATCATCCTGCGCGACATCGCGGGGTTAGCCGACGCGCAATCAGTGGTGAATGGGCGCGTTCGGATTGGTGCGCCCGAAGGGCTGGGGGCCGGATATCTCGGCAGCAAGATCTTCCTGTTGTCCGCCGCGCATCCCGAGCTCGAAATCGAACTGGTCGCCTTGCCGCGGACCTATTCGTTGGCGGCACGCGAGGTCGACATCGCCATCACGCTTGACCGGCCGGTGGCGGGGCAGGTCGCGGCTCAAAAGCTGACCGACTACACGCTCGACCTCTATGGTTCGGATATCTACTTCCAGCGGATGGGCCGTCCGAGGTCACTGCAGGATCTCAGAAAGCACGTCTTCGTCGGGTACATCCCCGAGCTCCTTTTTACCCAGCAGCTCAACTTTCTTGACCTGGGTGACGGTGTGGAAGTCGTGCCGACGATCCGCACCAGCAGTGTGATCGCACAGGTCGACGCGGTGGTCAGCGGCGCGGCTATCGGCGTTCTGCCGCGTTATCTCGCTCGCGAGCGACCGGGGTTGAAGGTTCTGCTCGGGGACAAATTCCAGGCAACGCGCAGCTACTGGATGTCTGTCCACGATGATACCCGTCGACTTCGCCGCGTCCGCGTGGTGCTCGAGGCGGTCGCTGCCGCGGTTCGGTCCGACCGCAGGTCCTTCCTGCGATGAATTGGACGCCCGTCGTATTTCGTGCGGCGGCTCGCATTCGTCATGGCCGAAGTTTTTACGGTTGCTGCATTGCAACGAGTCCCGGCCTCTGACATACTTTGGATGCGGCTCGCATGGTCGAGATCGCCCTGAACGCGAACAGTGTGGTTCTCGACCTCTGCTAAGGGGGACGGGGACCATTTTTTTTGGGTGAACGCTGATGGATATGGAGACTTGGCGCGTCGGTGTCTTGTTTTCTGAGACCGGAGTGACCGGTGCGATCGAGCGCACGCAGCGGGCGGCTACGCTTCTTGCGATCGATGAAATCAATGCCGCGGGCGGAGTCTGCGGACGGCGCATCGAGCCGGTGGCTTACGATCCCGCGTCGACACCGTCCCGCTACCGCGAGCTGACGGTGAAGTTGCTCGACGAGGATCGGGTGCGCGTCATCTTCGGCGGGCACATGTCGAGTACCCGAAAGGCGATGCTGCCGATCGTCGAAGCGCGGAGCGCGTTGATGTTCTATCCGACGCTCTACGAGGGCTTCGAGTATTCGCGCCACTGCATCTATACCGGCGCAGCTCCCAATCAGAATTCGGTTCAGCTGGTGGATTATCTCACCAGGAACCACGGCAGTCGCGTATTTCTGGTGGGGTCGAATTACGTCTACCCTTACGAATCGAACCGGATCATCGCGGACCTGTTTGCGGGTGCCGGAGGTCACTCGGTCGAAGAAATGTATGTGCCGCTCAATCTGACCGCCGGCCACATCGCAAAGATCCTCGACAGGGTGCGCGCCACCAGACCCGACGTGATCTACTCCACCATCGTCGGCGCCGGCATCGTGCCGTTCTACACCGCCTTCAAGGAGGCCGGATTTGACGGCCGGCAGCTTCCGATCGCCAGTCAATCGACCAGCGAGGCCGACGTCGTTCTCATGCGGCCCGATGTTGCCGAAGGCCACGTCACGGCGGCGCCATTCTTTCAGTCCGTCGATACGCCGGCGGCCCGCGCGTTCGTTGCGGCCTATCACAAGCGGGTGGGGAACGATTGGCCGGTGACGGCGCCGGCGGAAGCGGCTTACTTCTCGGTTCACCTCTTCGCGGCGGCATTGGAGCGCAGTCGTAGCGATCATCTCGAAGAGCTGCTGCGGTCGCTCTGGGAAGTGGAGTATGACGCGCCGCAAGGACCGGTCCGGATCGACGGTAACACCAACCACACGCATCTATGGCCGCGCGTGGCACGCGTCGATGCCACCGGAAATTATCGCGTCGTTCACGACGCCGGCGTGAGGGTGGCACCCGACCCGTTCATGCTGGAAGTCCGCTTCCAGCACGAATCGGGGAGTGCATGGGCACTGTCCTACTGAGCGAGGCCGAACTCCATGTCTGTCGCTCTTCTCAAGGACCTTCGCGATCTCGATGTCGCTGTGATTCATCCATTCGATGCCGATGGCGAACGGCTCGTCGAGCATCTGCGCCGCATCGGGTGCATGGCGAACCTGTTGTGGCCGGTGCCGCCGTCGGTGCCGCAGGGATGCGATATCGTCTTTCTCTCGATGGAAGACGAGGCGCGCGAGGAAATCGGGCAATTGCTGAGGTCGATGCCGAATCCGCCGCCGACCATCCTCGCCATTGTGAGCTACGAGAATCCATCGATGCTGCAAATGGTGCTCGAGAGCGGGGCGTTGTCCGTGATCGAGCGACCGATCAAGCCGTTTGGCTTGCTCACCAATCTCGCCATTGCCCGCAATCTCTGGCTGCAGCGGCAACGCCTTTTGAAGGAAGCGCGCAAGTACAAGAGGAAGGTTCTCGGCGATCAGAAGATCGCGCGCGCCAAGGCGATTCTGATGGCGGCAAACAATTTGAACGAGCAGGATGCCTACGCGAAGTTGCGTCAGGAGGCGATGGCGCAGCGTCTTCCGATCGACGAGATCGCGAACGCGGTCATTAATTCCGAAACGCTCTTGCGTTAGATAAAAAACGATGCTTGTATCCGGCAACATCTGAAACAGATGTTCCTGGCGCATCCCCTCAATCCTTGAGGCCATGTTCTAGGTGTGTAGCGCGCAAGCCGCGTTACACTGCGGCGATGAAGCCCGCCCAGTCCTCTGACCGAGGATGGTGCGGGTTTTTTGTTTGCCTGCTGACAAGGCCGTCAGCCCATTCACCTCGAGATGATCGTCACGTCGACATGTTTGTTCGACCGATGGCGCTCGCCTTGATCCCGGCGGGTGCTGGCGGAAGTTCGCCGGCGCGGGACGAAGGGAGACGGATGTTTTTCCGCTTTCATCGACTTTTGGAAACAGGGGAAGTTCTATGAACGTAAGTCGCCGTCATCTTCTGAAAGCCGCCGCACTCGGCTCGGCCAGTCTTGCCGCGCCGCAGATCGCGAGCCGTGCCTTTGCCGCCGAACCGATCAAGGTCGGCGCGCTCTATTCGCAAACAGGCAATCTGGCCGTGGCGGAGAAGCTTCTCGCCAACGGCGTCTCGATGGCCGTCGCCGAGATCAATGCCGCGGGCGGCGTGTTTGGTCGTCCCGTCGAGGTGGTCGTCGAGGACGGCGCGTCCGATCCGAAGACGTTCTCCGAAAAGGCCTCCAAGCTGATCGTCAAGGACAAGATCATGACGGTCTTTGGCTGCCACACCTCGGCGAGCCGCAAGGCTGTGCTGCCGATCTTCGAGAAGCGCGGTGCAATGCTGTTCTACCAGACCCATTACGAAGGCTTCGAGTGCTCGCGCAACGTGATCTATTCCGGCGCCGTGCCGAACCATCAGCTCGCGAACTACATCCCGTGGATCGTGAAGACCCTGGGCAAGAAGAAGTTCTTCATCGTCGGTTCGAACTACATCTACCCGCGCGAGATGGCCAAGGTCTCCAAGAAGCTGATCGAGGCCGCAGGCGCCCAATGGGTGGCCGACGAATATCTCGAGCTCGGCCATTCCGAGTGGGCGGTCATGGTGAAGAAGATCAAGGAGTCGGGTGCGGACGTGGTGCTGTCCAACGTCGTCGGCGACTCCATCATCGCATTCTATCGGGAATTCAAGAACCAGGGCATCTCGCAGGCCGAGATTCCGATTTGCGCGACGGTGACGTCGGAGATCGAGATCGCCGCCATGGGCGCGGATTACGCCGCCGGCAGCTATACCTCGTTCCCGTATTTCATGTCGCTCGACATGCCCGGCAACAAGATCTTCATCGAGCGTTTCCGCAAGTTCGTCAACGATCCGAAGCAGGTCACCTACCATTCGCTGGAAGCCGCCTATTTCCAGGTGTTCCTGTGGAAGCAGGCGGTGGAGAAGACCAAGGATCTCAGCGCACAGGGGATCCGGACCGGCATCGCCGGCGAGAGCTACGAGGCGCCCGGCGGCACGGTGACGATCGACGCCGACAATCTGCATTGCTGGCTGACCCCGCGCATCGGGCAGTGGCAGGCGGACGGCCAGAGCAAGGTGGTCGATGCCTATCCGCATCCGATCAAGCCGCTTCCGTACTTCGCCTATGGCGAAACCGAATCGAATCTCTTCTGCACCTCGAAGGGGCTCGATACGTCGAAGCTCAAGATCTGAGCTCATCATTCAACCCGTGAGGCGATCGCCGCCTCACGGACCCTCGCAGCGGCAGGTGCTGGATTGCGGTACGCCTCATGATCGACGTTCTTTTCATCGGCCTCAGCCTGGGCTCGATTCTACTGCTGGTCGCGCTCGGTCTTGCGATCACCTATGGCGCCATGGGCGTCATCAACATGGCGCATGGCGAGATCGTGATGGCGGGGGCCTACGTGGCCGTGCTCTCCGGGATCTGGTTGAAGACCAGCTTCTATGTGGCGTTACCGCTCGCATTTCTCGCCGCTGCAGCCCTTGGCTGGATCATCGAACGTCTGGTGGTGAGCCGCCTCTACGGACGGCTTCTCGATACGCTGCTTGCGACGTGGGGAGTCTCCATGCTGATTCAGCAGGCGATCCGGCTCGAGTTCGGTTTGACGTTCCTGGGAATCCACATCGACGGACTGGGGACCGGTCTGCAGAACGTCGCAGTGCCTGCTGAACTTCAGGGGGCGGTCAACATCGCGGGCGTCGAACTCAACGCCTATCGCGGCTTCATCGTGCTTGTGACCGTGGTGCTCACGGCGCTGACCTGGTTCATCATGTATCGGACCTCGCTCGGGATGAAGGTCCGAGCGATCATCCGCAACCCGAAAATGGCGGCCGCGTGCGGCATCGACGTGAGGAAGGTCAATGCGCTGACCTTCGCTTACGGTTCGGGATTGGCCGGTGTCGCCGGCGTCATGATGTCCGGGTTCAAGGGGGTCTCGCCCGATCTCGGCTCCAGCATGGTCGTGGACGGCTTCATGGTCGTGGTCACCGGCGGGCTTGGAAGCCTCGTCGGCACGATCATGGCGTCCGGACTTCTCGGCGAGACCAATGCGCTCGTCGCCGTGGCGACCAACGACATCCTGGCGCGTGCCGTGGTGTTCGCAGCCGTAATTCTCGTCATCGTTCTGAAGCCCGAAGGGCTCTTCTCGTTCAAACGGCGCTGAGCTCCATGACTCTCGATCGCAAGCTGACACTTTGCGCCTACGCGCTGTTCATCGCCGCAATTTTCGCGGTGCCGCTGTTCGTTGAGGAATTCGGACTGAACCGGATCGCCAAGTTCCTCGTCTATGGCATGCTCGGCATCGCGATCGCGCTGTCGTGGGGTTATGCCGGTATCCTCAATCTCGGGCAGGGGCTCTTCTTCGGGCTCGGCGCGTACATGCTGGCCATGTCGTTGAAGCTGGCCAGTCCGACCAGCCTGCAACAGGGGGCGGACAGACCGGTACCGGACTTCATGCTCTGGAACGCGGAGCCCGGTGCGCCGACCGAGCTGTGTTGCATCAACAAGGCATCATTCCTCTGGCTGCCATTCCAGCATCAGGGCTTTGGTCTCGTGATGGGAATTGTGCTGCCCGTGGTCGTGGCGGCCTTGCTCGGCATCATCGTCTTCCGCAAGCGGATCGAAGGTCCATTTGTCTCGATCATTACGCTGGCCCTGGTGCTCCTCGTTCGCCTCGTGCTGGTCGACGCGCAACCGGTCACGGGTGGCTTCAATGGGCTGACGGACCTCGCCTCGCTTGAGATATTCGGCTTCGAGTTCGATCCTTACAGCAAGGGCACGTACTGGCTGGTCGCGAGTATCTTGACCGTGACCCTGGTGGCGACGCGCCTGATCGTCGAGACCCGGGCCGGTCTGGTGTTGCAGGCGGCGCGGGACGACCAGCGGCGCGTTCGCTACCTCGGCTTCGATGTCTCGCTCTACCAGACGTTCTTCTTCTGCGTGGCGGCGGCGATCGCCGGCCTGGCGGGCATGCTCTACGTGATCGTCGCGCAGTTTGCCTCGCCGACCTTCATGGATCTCGCCTTCTCCGTCACGATGGTGGTTTGGGCGGCCGTGGGTGGCCGTGCCTCGATCCTGGGCGCGTGCGTCGGAGCAATTCTGATCAATATGATGGAGGCCGGCATCAGTGAAACGGAGACGCTGGTCGGAGCCTGGAAAGCGATCATTGGCCTGGTCTTTGTGCTGACCGTGCTGTTCCTGCCTCGAGGTCTCGGTGGGCTCCTGCATGGTCTGATCGGACGGCTTGGCGCGGTCGCGCGCGGCAAGCCGCGTGTTGCTCACGTTCCGGTCTCCAGCGCGGCTGTCACCGAAACGAAGGAGGCTTGAGGATGTCGGCGGTCGCTATCACGATCGACGGACTCGGCGTGAACTTCGGTGGCTTCAAGGCGGTCGACAACGTCTCGCTGACCGTCGATGACGGGGAGCTTCGTGTTCTGCTCGGCGCGAACGGGGCCGGGAAGACCACGCTGATGGATCTGGTCAGCGGAAAGACACCGAGCACGGAAGGGCGCGTCTGGGTCTACGATACCGAGATCACAAACTGGCCTGAGCACCTGATCGCGCGTGCAGGTGTCGGCCGGAAATTTCAGATCCCGAGCGTCTTTCGCGACCTGACCGTGAAGCAGAATCTCCAGGTCGCGAGTTGCCGACGCACCAGCGTGATGGCGAACCTCGGTTTCGGCCATCCGGCGATCGCGCGCGAGAAGGTCGATCGCGCGATCGAGCTGATCGGGCTCCGTGACCAGATCAATACTGCCGCGGCCGATCTCAGCCATGGCCAGACGCAATGGCTCGAGCTCGGAATCCTGATGGTTCAGAACCCAAAAGTGATCCTGCTGGACGAGCCGACAGCCGGCATGACGCAAGCGGAAACGATGCGAACCGCGGAGATCATCAACGGCATGAAGGGGCAGCACACGATGCTCGTGGTCGAGCACGATATGGGCTTCGTGCGCGAGATTGCGCAGCGGATCACCGTTCTTCATCTCGGTCGCGTTCTGGCCGAGGGCGAGATTTCGGAGATCGAAGCGAACCCGAAGGTCCGCGCGGCCTATCTCGGATCAAAGGGGTTGTCGTGACGCTCCAGCTTTCCAATATCGACAGTTTCTACGGCCGTAGCCACGTTCTCCACGGCTTGTCGCTTACCATTCCGGCGGGACAGGTGACGAGCGTCGTGGGCCGGAACGGCACCGGCAAGACGACGCTTTTGAGGACAATCATGGCGCTGACGGATCACGCCGACGGGCGGATCGTCCTCAATGGCGAGGATCTGTCGGCCAGGCCGACGCATTTGAGGGCCGCCGCCGGGATCGCCTACGTGCCGCAGGGGCGCGAGATCATCGCGGACTTCACGATACGGGAAAACATCCTGATGGGCTGCTTTGCCCGCCGCGACGGCAAGCGTGTGGTGCCGGACTTCATTGGGGAGCTGTTTCCCTATCTCATCGAGAACCTCGACCGGCCCGGCGGCTTGCTTTCCGGCGGGCAGCAGCAACAGCTCGCGATCGCCCGCGCGCTCGCAGCCGACCCGAAGGTGTTGCTGCTCGACGAGCCGAACGAGGGGATCCAGCCGTCGATTGTCGAGGAGATCGAGCGCATCATCGTTCGCCTCAATCGCGAGATGGGGCTCACCGTCGTCCTCGTCGAGCAGAACATCGACTTCGTTCGCTTTGCGTCTCACAGCTTCGCGATGCTCGAGAAGGGGCAGATCGTGGCGTCTGGGCCGATCGCCACTCTCACCGACACGCTCGTTTACGAGCACATGGCCGTCTGACGGCATCCTCCGGAGTACATCAATGACGACACCCACGAGCTACCGCGCCGCAACGGTTCAGTTCGAGCCGACCATGTATGAGAAGGAGCGCAATATCGAGCGTCTGCTCAAGCTCTGCGCTGAGGCTGCGGCCGAGGGAGCGCGCCTGATCGTCACGCCCGAGATGGGGACGACGGGGTACTGCTGGTACGATCGCGACGAGGTCAAGCCGTTCGTCGAGACCGTGCCTGGCCCGTCGACCGACCGTTTCCAGCGGATTTGCGAGCAGCATGATTGCTACATCGTGCTCGGGATGCCCGAGGTCGATCCTGCGACCGAGCTCTACTACAATACGGCCGTCCTCATCGGACCGAACGGGATCGTCGGCCGGCATCGCAAATCGCATCCCTATATCGCCGAGCCCAAATGGGCGGCGAACGGCGACGTCGCGCATCAGGTCTTCGATACCGAGCTCGGTCGGATCGGAATGCTTGTGTGCATGGATCTGCACTTTTTCGAGACCGCACGCATCGAGGCGGTCGCGGGCGCCGACGTGATCTGCCACATCTCGAACTGGCTGCAGGAGCGCACGCCTGCGCCTTACTGGATCAATCGGGCATTCGAGAACTCATGCTACGTGATCGAGGCAAACCGTTGGGGATTGGAGCGTACGGTACAGTTCTCGGGTGGTAGCTGCATCATCGAGCCGGATGGTCGCGTCGCGGTGTCGATCGATAGCGGGGACGGCATCGCTTATGCGCAGGTCGATCTGGGCAAGTCGCGCAAGCGGGAAGTGCTCGGTGAGAAGGTGTTCGAGAAACGGCGCCCGGAGCTCTACCCGGAGCTGATGACCAACAGTTTTACCTGGAATCCGGGAGACTTTTTCAAGCTCTACGGCTACCAGCCCATTCCAAAGGGGAAGTTGTCGCAGCTCGCGGTCGTGCAATTTTCGCCGGCAGACGATGTTGCTGCAAACCTGGCGACCATCGAACATCGCGCCCGCGATCTTGTCGCAGCTGCCCAACCCGACATGATCGTGTTTCCTGAGTTGTCATTGACCGGGTTGACCGATCCGGCCGCGCGCGCCGAGGGAGTGGAGGGGCCCGCCGTCAAGGCGTTGACCAGGATCGCCATGAAGCTGCGAACGTATATCGTTGCCGGTCTTGCCGAGCGCGATGGCGATGGCATCTACAACGCGGCGGTCCTTGCGGGGCCCGAGGGCCTCGCCGGGAGCTATCGCAAGATCCACCTCGGCAACGCCGATATGGGATGGGCGACGGCGGGCGACAGATGGAAGGTCTTTGATCTCGCGTTGGGCCGGGTCGGCATCGCCATCGGCCACGACGCCCTCTATCCCGAGGCCATCCGCTCCCTGGCGCTTCGCGGATGCGACATCGTCGCTTGCCCGTCGGCGATCGCGGGCGTCTTCACCGGATCGCACGCGGGGACTGCCATCCCGCACAACTATCCGATCCCGAAAGGCGCCGATCCCTATCATTGGCATGCGTTCCGCACGCGCGGCGGCGAGAACAACATCTATCTGGCGTTCGCGAACGTGTTCGATCCTCCGCGCGGCTTCCTGGGGGCGAGTGCGGTGTTTGGTCCGGACAATTTCGTCTTCCCGCGGCAGGAAACCGCGATCCTCGATCAGGAAGAGGGCGCCGTCGCCACCATCGATACGAGCAATCTCGATACGCCGTATCCGACCAATATCGTGCGACGGAAGGATCTCGTTATGATGCGCTTGCCACATCACTACTTGCCACTTGTGACGTGGCACCAGTAGCAAAGTGGGAATGATCCTTTCGATTTCCTGCGACAGATGTCGCTTTCGCTCGACGGAAGCCCGAGGTCTGTCAACATTCCTCTGCGTAAAGCTCCGCTCGCCATGCACACTCACGTCCCAATCTCGGGCGTTAGTTGATGAAGAACTGTTGGCACTAGACGTCTCCCTAACTGATCCAGCGCCGATAGTGCGCTGTTGCGCCCGTGCTCCAGCGTGACGTCGTGACACTCGTGCTCGAAGTGGGTGCCTTGCCGAGCGGGAACGGCGTCGCGGGCCGACGCGACGCCGTCGTCTACATCGATGGCCGTGGCTAGAACTTAACCGTAACGCCGCCGTAAACGGTCGATTCAGGGCAGGTGTTGGTGCTCTGGCCTGTAGCGGCGATCGTGCAAACGCCGGGTGCGGCGTTATGGTCGAGGCCGAACTTGTTCTGCCAGCAGCGATAGGCGACCCATCTGCGGATCCGGCTAGTTTTTCCAAATGCCCATTGAAATCGCTGAATGATCGAGCGGATTTTGATTCCGCCATTCTGAATTTGCTCAAGCTGCGCGTTGGTACTGAGAATCCAGGAGCTTACGGTAGCTTCGATTGCTCGCTTGGAAGCCAAGCATTTTCAGAAGCATCGCTCTGCCGGCAACCATGCGCTGACCTTGCATTTCGGCAGCGCAAAGAGGCACGATTTCGCTGTCTCTTGATCAGCGGCTTCTTCGAGGTGTGCCCGACTGGCGAGCGACAAAAGACGCCCGGTTCGCTAACCGTCTACCCAAGCGATCTGTCTCACACCGTCGGATAATTGTTGCGCTCGAGCCTGCGCGCGAACGAAAAGTGCACGTATCTGGTGCGGTTTCTGGTGCGGTCGTCGCGCTACGGGCAACGAGAACCGAGTAAGATATTGATCCTCTTGGTGGGCCCGGCAGGACTCGAACCTGCAACCAGACCGTTATGAGCGGGAGAATAGCGATCAGCCTCGTCGCCTTTGCCGCGCATTCGGTCGCTTCTGCTCGCGTTTTGGTCGCCAGCCAGCGATCAGTCAAAACGTCTCGGTAATCTTGCTCAGGCGAGGGGGACGATCCGGGTCAAATCCGCGCGCGCATGCCGCCTGCTCGATCATCCGATAGGCCGGAACGAGCATGGTGATCGGGTCGGTGGCGGGGTCATCCTCGACCAACCAAGGCAGCGAGCCATGCGGTCCGCCGCAGAGATGCAGCGCGATCTTTTGCTCACGCAATTCCTCTGCCAGTGCGTCCACCGTGGCCGCCGTTTCATCCATGAGGCGCATCATGACAACTGGCGTGCGCGATGATAGCGCGGCACGTGGCCCATGCTGCAGCTCGGCGGCGCTCAGTCCGATCGAGGGCAGGCGCATGATTTCCGAAAGCTTGAGCGCGATCTCCTTCGCCGAGCCCAGGCCCAGGCCCCGAGCCGCCACAAACACAGCTGATGCCTTGACGAGATCATCGGCAATCTCCGACCAGTCGAGCACCAGCGCGCGGTGCAGGCGCTCGGGCAGCCGGTCGAGGGCTGACCGCAGCGCACGATCTTGCGCCAGCTCGGCAACCAGTCCGGCACTGGCGGCCATCGAGCCGATCACGGTCTTCGTGGCCGCTACGGAGTGTTCTTGGCCGGCTTCGATCGGAACGACGAATTCCGCTTCGTCAGCCACCGGCGACGACGTCGCATTGACGATGGCAATCGTGCGTGCGCCCGAGGCTCGTGCCGACCTGGTCGCTGCGACGAGATCCGGGCTGCGCCCCGATTGCGAGATTACGATGAACAGCGCATCGCGGAGCATCAAAGGTGTGCGAAATGCCGTGATCACCGAGGGAGCACTTGCTGAAACGGGAAGGCGAAGCCGCGTCTCGACAAGATATCTCAAGAAAACCCCGGCATGCCCGGAGCTTCCCCGACCACACACGACGCACAAAGGGGCGGAGTCAATCCCAATCCGCTGTGCGATGTCGCGCAAGGCGGGTCGGCTGCGAACAATGTTAGCGACAACATCCGCGCTTTCCCCGATTTCGCTCGCCATCGCGGATGTCGTCACGGCTCAACCACTCCGCCTCGGCCGCGTCCCGCCGCTCCCTTTGGGAGTCGGTCACGATGCGAGTCACGATTCTTGGCAAGCTCGACAAACACTTGCCGAAGGTTGCCGTCACAGTTCTCCAGAACGGTCTTCGCATCAACCCTGTCGACACCGAGCGCCAGAAGGACTGCAATCTTGATGTCTCCCTCGGCCTGCTCGAGCGAGCGTGCCGCGTGCGACGGATTACAGCGCGCGATTTGCGCCACCATGGCCTCGGCGCGCCGCTTCAGCTTGGCATTGGTCGGCGGCATGTTCACCATCATGCCGCGATATACCCGGCCAAGGCGCAGCATGATCCCCGAGGAGATCAGGTTGAGCACGACCTTCTGCGCGGTGCCCGCCTTCATCCGCGTGGAGCCGGCGATCAGCTCTCGGCCGGTCTCGACCAGGATCGGAAACTTTGCCAATGCCAGCAGTGCGGTGCCGGGATTGTTGGCGACACCAATCGTTACTGCATCGAAAGACCCTGCCTGCTGCAGCGCCGCGACCGTGAACGGCGTTGTGCCGCTGGCGGCTACCGCAATCACCACGTCGTGCGGCGTGAGTCGTGCGGCGCTGATCTGCGTGACTGCATCATCGACATCGTCCTCCGCGCCCTCGATGCTGGTGACGAACGCGCTGTCACCGCCGGCAACGACGAAGCGAACGCGCTCGCGGGGCCAAGCGAAGGTCGGCGTCAGCTCGGCGCCGTCCTGGACCGCCACGCGGCCTGACGTGCCAGCGCCGACATATACAATGCGTCCGCGGTCGCCCAGCACCGTCTTGGCCGCTTCGGCTGCCGCGGTGATCGCGGGAAGGGCATGGCCGATCGCGGCGACCGCCGCAAGCTGGCCCTCCCACATCGCTTCCATCGCTGACGTCAGCGACCATGCATCAAGGTCGGTAAATCTGGGATCGACTTCTTCGGTGGCCATATCGGTGATCCAAGCACCATCAAACGCGGAACTTCGAAGCCTGTTCATGGTCAGTTTCTCTCTTGGGCGGGTCCAGCTTGCGCAGGTCGAGCCGCCCTCGGGCCACAAGCAGCGCGCCGGCCGCTGCGTCGGCGTCAGGACGCCTCAGGCGAGCGCGCAGGTCAGGCGTTAGCCAGGGCGTAATCGCATCCGCGAGCCCGCCCACCAGCGCGAGCCGGTCAATTCCTTTAGCCAGGAACAGATCAAGCAGATCGCCAATGGCATCGGCCGCGCGTTCGACAATGCGGCGGCCGACCGGATCGCCCTGATTGGCATGCCGCATCACGGTCGGCGCGAACGCGGCGTAGTCGGTGGCCCGAGCTTCTTCAGACCACGCCACGGCCTGATAAGGATCTTGATCGAATGCGCCCAGCACCTCTGCAAGCAATGGTGTCAGCTCGCCGCGGCGATCCGCGGCCCGCAGCGCCAGTCGAACGACCTGCAGGCCAATGTCGGCGCCGCTGCCTTCGTCCGAGACTGGGAAGCCGTAACCGGCGATGCGGATCTCGCTGCCGCCAATCAGGCCGACACCCACCGAGCCCGTGCCGGCCACCACGATGGCCCCGTCCGCGCCGCTATGGGCGCCGAGACAGGCAGCTAGGCCATCGCTGATGAAGATAACGGACGCAAAGGGATGCGGGATCTCTTTGAGCGCCGCTTCCGCGCCCCGGCGACCAATGCCGGCGAGGCCAATTCCGGCGTGCATCCGCGCGAAATCCTCGCGCGTCAGTTCGGACTGTGCGGCCGCCGCTTCGGTGGCCTCCATGATGGACCGCCAGGCCCTGTCGAAGCCAATCCGGGTCGTGGCAGGCCCCGAGCTTGCTTCACCGAGTACCCTGCCGTTTTCGTCCTCGATCCGGGCGCGGCAGCGGGTTCCGCCCCCATCGATGCCGAGATAGGTGGTACCTTTTGTTTCCATGAGAAGTTAACGCAAGGATTTAGCTCCGGGTCCCTGAAGCCCGTTGTGTACATATAGGGACCTGTACAGCACGGGACTCGCCTCACGAGTCCGTGATTGCCATTCTCGGATCAGCACTTATGGGCCAAGCTGGGTCTTCCGTGGTTTTCTCGATTGCTGCGCAGCACATCTTTGACGGTGCCGACATGCGCGGGCCGGGGTTGGTCAGGATATCGCAGGGGCGGATCGAAGGCATTACCGAGGAAGCGCGCGCCTCGATCCACCTTCCCCGAGATGCGATACTTGCACCCGGATTCGTCGATGTTCAGGTGAACGGAGGCGGCGGCGTTCTTCTCAACGACCAGCCAACGGAGGCCGGCGTTCGCCGCATCGTCGAGGCGCACCGCAAGGCCGGCACCACGGGCTGTTTGCCAACCCTCATCACCGATCGAAGCGAGGTCATCGAACGATTGGCTGTAGCAGCTCAGGCGTGCCTCGAAATTCCTGGCGTGCTCGGCTTTCATCTGGAAGGTCCGGCCCTCAACAGGTCTCGCAAGGGCATTCATCCGGAAGCCGAGATACGCGTGCCCGATCGGCGCGATCTCGCCGCCATCAAAAGCTTCGGGGACCGCGGTCGCTCCATGGTGACCTTGGCCCCGGAATGCGTGTCCGCGTCCATGATCGATGAATTGATCGGCGCCGGATTGCGTATCGCGGCCGGCCACAGCGACGCCACCGCAGCCGAAATCGGGCAGGCGGTCGATCGCGGTGTCTCGGGGGTGACCCATCTGTTCAACGCCATGTCGCAGTTGAACGCCCGAGAGCCGGGCTTGGTGGGCGCCGCGCTGGGAGATGACCGGTTGTTTGCAGGGATCATCTGCGACGGCATCCACGTTGACCGCGCCGGCTTGCGTGTTGCCTTGCGCTGCAAGGGACGCGATCGATTGATGCTGGTTACCGATGCCATGCCATTGGCGGGCACGAGCGACCGGAAATTCCTGCTGCAGGGAAGGGAGATCACGTTGCATGACAATCGCCTGACTGACCGGGATGGCACGCTCGCGGGCGCTCACCTCAGCATGATCGAGGCGGTGCGCAACGCTGTTGCGCTTATCGGAATCTCCCTTGTCGATGCTCTTATCATGGCTTCCCGGACGCCCGCGGCATTTCTAGGCCTTGGGTCCGAGCTTGGACGGATCGCGCCCGGATACCGCGCGGATCTTGTCGCCTTTAATCCGAACTTTGAGGTCATTGGTACATGGATAGGCGGTGTTGGTTCGATGGGCGAGGCGAACAAGGCTTCCGAGCGAGGTTAGATGCGCAACCAGCCCATCGTCGTGCAGAAATATGGTGGTGCCTGCCTTGAAACACCGGCGAAGATTCGCGCGGTTGCGCGCAGTCTCGCCGACCTGCACGGCAGTGCGAAAGGCACCTCTGACCGGGAAAAATACGCCTTGTTCCTTCATCCTTCCAAGTAAGCTGTTGCAATCGCAGCAAATGCGAACGCCCTCCGAGCGCACCATAATTCCAGAGCGGGGATACGACGTCGCTATTGGCTTCACACTGGCCAAGCATCCGGCTTGAGAATTGGTGAGAAATTGCGCGAAGTCACTTGCTACCATAAGGCGCGCGTTGCGCTGGTTAGTCAATGTTGCTGACGGTAATTCCCCGGAATTGCTGGCGCGCCAAACCCGGTCTGGGATGCCTCATTCAACGCATCCGGTTCTTGTCAAGTCAACGTCCGCCCTGCATTCGCATCGAACATATTTGGAGATGATCATGCGTAGCATAGCCTTGATGATTGCATTCGTGATCTCGTTTACCGCACCGGCGTTAGCTCAAAAAGCCGAGATCGAGGCCATCAATGCGAAATGGATTGAATTGTTCAACAAGGGCGACTTCTCGGGAGTTGCGTCACTCTACAGCACGGATGCGACCGCATTCCCGCCAGGTACCGCGATGGTTCACGGCCGATCAGCCATCGAGGCAATGTGGAAAAGCATGGCGGAACAAGTTGGCGATCCGAAGCTCGCAACCCTTGACGTTAAGCCCCTTGGCCCAACCGCGGCGCGCGAGATTGGGACGTTCGCCCTCAAGACCAAGGGACCGACACCGAAGGATGTGACTGGAAAGTATGTCGTGGTTTGGGAGAAGGTCGGCGATGATTGGAAGCTGACCACCGACATCTGGAACGAGGGCAACTAGGCAACTCTGTTCATTGCTGTGCTTCGCGCTTACGTTGAGTTGGCTGATGCACGGTCGAAGGCGCGCGCGATCGGGGCCCCATGGCATCGCTTGGCAGCGCCCAGCTTTCGCCGGAGCCAATGTGTTAAACTGGCTGAGATGTCTCGCGATCGGTGCTTCCATTTGCAGATGTGCCTTCGCAGGTCTCTGCAATGTGCTACCCTTATCCCTATTGGCCATAGGTATACCATGACAGGTATTGCAGAGTGGCTGGCATCGATCGGTTTGGGAGAGTACGCCGATCGTTTCGCAGAGAACGCTATCGACCTCTCGGTCGTCGGCGATCTCACGGAGCAGGACCTCAAGGACCTCGGCGTCCTGCTTGGGCACCGGCGCAAGATGCTGCGCGCGATTGCGGCACTTGAGGATGATGTCGCTGCATTGGACCAAGCGGCTGCCAAACCAGCGCCGCGAGACGGCGCCGAGCGGCGCCAAATCACGGTCATGTTTTGCGATCTGGTGGGCTCGTCCGCACTTTCGGCCCGGCTGGACCCGGAGGACTTGCGCTCGATAATCGGCGACTATCACGCCTGCATCGCTGAGGTTATCGCCCGGAGTGAGGGCGTTATCGCGCGCTACATGGGGGATGGCGTGCTTGCCTATTTCGGCTACCCCCTGGCGCACGAGGACGATGCCGAGCAGGCGACACGTGCGGGGCTGTCACTGGTCGATGCCGTGGCCAACCTTCAGACAGATATCGGCACCAAGCTGCAGGTTCGCGTTGGCATCGCTACCGGTATGGTCGTCGTGGGCGATCTGATCGGCGAAGGCGCCGCCAAGGAGCAGGCGGTGATCGGTGAGACACCGAATCTGGCTGCTCGTCTGCAGCAGTTCGCCGAGCCCGGTACGGTGCTGATCTCCGAGAGTACGCGCCAGCTCACCGAAGGATATTTCGAATACTGCGATCTCGGCTCCATCGCGCTGAAAGGATGGGCGGAGCCAATACCTGCCTGGCAGGTGCTCGGGACGACTGGAGTCGAAAGCCGCTTTGAGGCTCAGCACAGGACTCGATTGACGCCCTTGATCGGGCGAGACGAGGAGATCGAGTTGCTGTTGCGGCGCTGGCAGCACGCCTCTTCGGGCGAAGGTTGCGTAGTGGTTCTAACTGGAGAGCCAGGTATCGGTAAGTCGCACATCGCGCTGGCGCTTCAAGAGCGGCTCCAAGCCGAACCACACATTACGGTCCGCCATTTCTGCTCGGCGCACCATACCAACAGTGCGTTGTATCCGTTCATCGACAATCTCGAACGTGCTGCCCGGTTCGAAAGAGGCGAAGCGCCGACGGAGAAGTTTGCCAAGCTTGAAGCTCTGCTGTTGCGGTCTGGCGCCGACGCAGATCGTGTGGTGCCGGCTCTAGCAAACCTTCTGTCGCTACCGGTCAGTGACCGCTACCAGCTGCCCGAGCTCAGTCCGCAGAAACGCAAGGAGATGACGTTGGCGGCATTCTCGGCTCAGCTCGAAGCGTTGGCGGCGCGGCAGCCAGTGTTCATCATCTTTGAGGATGCCCATTGGTCGGACCCGACTTCGATGGAGCTGCTCACGATTACACTGGAAAAGGTACCACGACTCCGAGTGCTGCTGCTCATCACCGCGAGACCAGAGTTCACGCCGCCCTGGCCTGGTCATGCACATGTGACGACCGTCTCGCTTACACGTCTGAATCGGCGCAACGGGGCGGCCTTGATCGAGCGCGTCACGGCAGGCAAGACGCTCCCGGAGGAGGTCTTGGACCAAATCCTCGCTCGCACCGACGGCGTGCCCCTGTTCGTCGAGGAACTGACCAAGGCGGTGCTCGAAACCGGCTTGCTGCAGGAGCGAGACGACCATTACGTGGTCAGCGGTCCGCTACCCTCGTTGGCGATTCCAACGACATTGAACGCATCGCTGATGGCTAGGCTCGACCGATTGGCCCCCGTGAAGGAAGTTGCTCAGATCGGCGCCGTTGTGGGGCGCGAGTTCTCGTACGAACTGCTGAGCGTGGTCGCCAAGCTGCCAAGGCAACGGCTTGAGGAGGCGCTTGCCCAGTTGGTTCAGGCGGAGTTGATATTCTGCCGAGGCGAGATACCCCGGGCGGTCTACACCTTCAAGCATGCGCTCGTGCGGGACGCTGCCGAAGCGGGACTTCTGAAGAGCCGACGCGCAGCGCTGCATGCCGCCGTCGCCAACGCTTTCGAGCAACGATTCCCGGAAATTGTGGAGTCTCAACCCGAGACTCTCGCACTCCACCTTACCGAGGCGGGATTGTTCGAAAAGGCGGGACAATATTGGCTCCAGGCAGGCAAGAAAGCGGCCATGCGCTCCGCCAACCTCGAAGCGATCGCACACTTGCGCAAAGGCATTGAGGTCTCGGCCCATTTGGCCGACGGTGCGCTTAAAGACCGGCTGGAGCTTGATTTCCAGTACGCGCTCGGGCCCTGCCTCATTGCCACCCAGGGGCCGGCCTCGCCCCAGGCGGTGGCGACCTTTGCGCGAGCGCGCGAGCTGTGCCAGCGGCTCGGAGATCCCCCCGAGCGACTACAAATCATGTTTTGGTTGACCACCGCGAGCGTCATTCGCGGCGAGTTGCCGGTCGCCGAGGAAATGATCTCGGTGTTGCTCGATCTTGCGGAGGGTCGGGGTGATCGACCAACGTTGCTCAACGCGATGCGTGGGCAAGGGATGATACGCCTTTTCATGGGAAATCTCGTAGGTGCCCAGGAGGTGATCGAACGGGCCTTCGAAGCGTTCGAAGCGAGCAGCGAGCATGATAGATTGGCGGCGCGTGCTGCCGGCCAGGATGCGGGTGTGGCCGACCTGGCTCTGATGTCATGGGCGCTCTGGCTGCAGGGCCGTGCTGATACGGCACTCGCGCGTGTAAATGCCGCCCTTCAGCGTGCCGACGTCATCAGTCATCCGCATTCGCAGGCCTATGGATGCTATTATGCATCCATTCTCCACGCTCTTCGGGGTGACTTCCGAAAGGCACACCGTTATGCTGATCGTTGTCTCGCCTTGTCGGAAGAACTCGGATTCCGGCAGTGGCGAGGATTGGCTCGCGCCATCCGGGGGATAAGCGCCACCTTCCTTGATCCTTCGTCCGCTGCGCTCGAGGAAATCCGCGCGGCGATGAACGAATATCGCGGCGCGGGCTATCAGCTTGGCATCACAGCCCTGTATGTGCTCCTGAGTGCCGCTTTGTTGTCGAGCCATCAAAGCGAAGCCGCGCTCGAACTGATTGAGCAGGGTCTCGCTACAACCGGCCGCAATAGCGAACGGATATTTGAGGCCGAGCTGTATCGATTGAAGGCGCGCGTATTGCTCGTCCGCGATGCACCGGAGGCCAGCACCGATGCACGATCACTGCTCGATCACGCATTGACAACTGCAAAAAGCCAACGCGCCAAGGCCCTTGAACTTCGAGTAGCAGTAGACCTCGCCAACTTGTGGATCGATCAGGGCAGAACCAGCGAAGCGCTCGACCAGCTCGTGCCCATCTACGGCTGGTTCGTCGAGGGTCTTGAAACGCAGGATCTGAAGCAGGCAAAGGCATTACTCGACCGACTGCAGTAATTGCGCCTCGACTGCGGATATTGGAGCTTGGCTCAGCAGGTCGGCCTCAAGGCTGCTTTTACCTTGCCGTTACGCAGCCCGCCTTCGACATTCGTGATATGCCTCCTTAACCTCTCGCCATCCCGCCTCATCGCTTTCCGCAGGATTCTCATTTATGAAATGTGGCCCGTCATGCGGCGGACGTTTTCCGTCTTCGTAGTATGCCTTGATTGCTTGTTCAGCAGCGATCCTTCCCAACTTTCTCCCGCTGTCCAGGTTGCTGTGGTTCCATTTGAAACTGATGTGCCCCGGCACATGAATCTCGACGATTGTGCCCTTCCACGGATGCTCTCCGGATTTTGGCTTGTCGTACCGCACGTGGTATTTGAAGAGCTTGACATCATCTTCGCCAACGGTCGCTGCGAACAATTGGCAGAGATTGGCCAGGGCATCGTGAAGGTTTTCCGGTTTGCGGACTTGCTTTGAATCGACGATCCTGCTCACCCATATCTCGTCCAGCTCATCGCCCGGCTTATGATGCTCCTGGAGCAAGCTCTCGAAGTTGACCGTATCGACCAGTGCTCCTTCGCAGTAGGTAACTCCGTCGATCTCTACGGTTTCTTCGACGAAGGGAAGGGCTGAACACGCACATAAGCTGGATGCGCTGATAGGCACTTTGTACTCTTTCCCGTCGACCTTCTTGTTCTCATCGACCTTCTTGGGCATTGGGCGGTTGGAAAACAACGCGAGTTTATGCTCATCGAGATTCCAGGCGTTGTGGAATATGAATGGCTTTTCGGGTCTTCCCAGCGCGTCGAAATTTATGCTCTTCATAAACTGGCTGTGTGGATAGTTAATCCTGGAGAGGCCGGTGACTTGGGACAGATACATCATTGACGTTAGGTAACGAACGAAAGGATTTGGTGCCAGCACCTGATTAAGAACCCATCTGTTTACGTCTCCCTCATCCGGGCTCGTGAACTTCTTCCCGCCGTCCGTGTCGGGCTGTTGAGCGAACCAGAGCGACATGGATTCCCTGAAGGCATTCGCGACCCTGTTTGGGTCCCACAAATCCTTATAGGTATTGGGATCTGCGACGAAGTTGGTCAGAGCCTTGCCGATGCTTTCCCAATCCGGGCCGAACACCGTGTTTATGGGAAAGCGCCTATAGCTTTCGTCGTCCCGAAACACGCCATTCTTGAAGAATTGATGGGTCTGTTTCGCCCTGTCCTTATTGTCAACGTTGTCAAACTGATTGTAGACGATCCCAACCCAGGCGCCGATGCAGGACAATGCCCACACGTCAAAGGTTATACCTGCGTTGGCAAGAGCTTCCAGAACTCCAATGTGCAGCCCTGCCGCCGGACCACCACCGCCGAGCGTAATCGCCCTCTTCACCATTGGTTCCTCCATCAAATTTTTTGCATGGCTTATTCTCTGATCAAGTTTCTGAACCGCGTAAAACTAAAAGACTGGTCGTTTGCTGGGTCCGCGGGCTTTCGGCCGCACCGAATGCCGTTGAATCCAACTCGACAACTCATTGATCGCAGCGTTGCGAAACACAATACGTGCGACGGAACGGTACGTCGAGGTTCGGCGCCTTCTCGAGCCTGCTGATCGCACTGGGCGCACGCCGGCCAAGAGCTCGAGCAAGCGTATCGCGGTCTGGCCCGCCCATTTGTGAACCAATTCACGGAAGATATTTATCGCTGATGTTAGTAGGGGAGATGTTGTCCAATTGTGGCTTCCGCTTCTGGCCCATCGCGACATATTGCGCTGCCGCACGAACTTGGTCGCTATAGGAGCAAAGCGGACGTAGTCACCAGTCACATGAGGCCGTCGGATCTATAGGCCACTCTATACGATGGGCAGGCCGAATGCGCCGCGTGGCAGGCTCAATCTCTTCAGACAGACGGGTCTTCTTTGGCCCAGGGGCCGCGCGGAGGATAAAGCACGTCCAGCCTGTCGCAGACCTTGGCCAGACTGTTCCCGGTAATTCCGAATTCCTCGGCCGGCCGGATCCATTCACCAAGCCATTGATGTAGAAGCAATAAAACATCAGCGCCAAGGCGTGGCGAGATCCCCCTAACCTTCGCGGACCAGCCGCCTTCGCTTCTGGCAGATGCCCAGCTCGATACGAGTATAGGCCTGACGAACAAAATAAGCCGAGATTTCGAGAGGAAATCCCTGCCTAGCTAGAGCAACGTGACACCTGAAGTGCGTCGCCAAGGCAAATGGCGATCCAAGCGCCGTCGGCGAGCTCGCAGCGATGCTGATTTGACAATGGCAGAACAAGATCTTGCCGATGGAGAAACGTCAATTCTGTGTCCTGGTTTCGGACAGCAGCCAGTCGCGGAATGCAGCAATCTCCGGCCTGCCAACGTCGGTTTCGCGGCCGACGAGGTGGTAACTGTCGGCGGTTCGTGCCACCAGCGGATGGATCGCCAATAGTCGCCCCGCTTTGAGATCGTCCTGGACCAGTTCCAGATGCGCCACCGCGATGCCGAGCCCGTCGATCGCCGCTTGATAGGCTAGCGAGGAATTGCCGAACGACAGTCCTTCGCGAAAGCTCCCGGGTGTGACGTCCGCCGCCTCAAACCAGATCCGCCAATCGTGCGGGCGCTTCATTGAATGAAGTAACGTACGGTCGAGCAGCTCTCGTGAATCGTGCACGGGTGGATGCTTGTTGAATTCGGCGGGGCTACAAACCGGCAGCAGCTCGATCGGAAACAGCGTGTCGTAACGCACGCCGGGCTTTGGAATGGCGGGAGTCTGGATGGTGAAGTCCACCTCGCCAGCGCTCACATCGACGAGATCGTTGGCGATCGTGACCTGCACATTGATGCTTGGGTAAAGGGTATGGAAGCGCGCGAGCCGCTTGACCAGCCATTTCATCGCCACCGTGGGAAACAGCCGTATCCGCACCACGCGATTCTGCTTGTCCCGGCGGCTGACCTGGGTCGCGAGTTCGATGCGATCAAAGGCTTCGGCAATGGCCTGCGCGTACTGTTCGCCCTGCGTCGTCAGCTTGACGTCGCGTTGATTACGGACGAACAGGCGCAGGCCAAGGAAGGCTTCGAGTTGGGCGATATGCCGGCTGACGGCGCCCTGCGAGACGTTGAGTATTTTGGCGGCGTGGGTGAAGTTCTCGGAGCGGGAGGCGACCTCGAAGACGCGAAGTGCATTCAGCGGGGGCAATTTTCGGGCCATCAGCGCCTCCCACTGAGGGCTGATCGCGTCCGCGCCGCATTCTCTGTGTTGCTCTGAAGATAAGTCATCGTCGTGATGAGTAAATTAGCATACTCGGCCCAAAGCATTCCGCTTATTTTGCCCGCATAAGCGGCGCTGAACGCCGCTACTTGCGGGAGAAACGCTTTCTATGACCACCCCCGTTAACGCCGCGGGCCGGCTTGACCGGCTCCCGATGGGCGCATTCCAGTGGCGGATTCTCAGCCTGATCGGCCTCGGGATGTTCTTCGACGGTTTCGACAACCAGATGGCCGCCGGCGTGTTGGGCGCCCTCGTTAAGGAGGGCTGGTCGAACATGGAGACCAATGCCCACTACATTTCCATCACCTTTGCCGGCCTCGCCATTGGCGCGCTGATGACGGGGTTGGTCGGTGACCGGTTCGGCCGGCGTTTTGCCTATCAGTTCAATCTTCTGATTTTCGGCAGCATGTGCCTGCTCTCGATGCTCGCGCCCTCGATGACCTGGCTGATGGCGATGCGTTTCTTCATGGGAGTAGGGATCGGCGCAGAATATGTCTGCGGTTACGGCATGGTCAGCGAGTTTGTGCCGCCGCAACGGCGCGGTTGGGCGCTTGGCCTGATCAGCCTGGTGTCGATGGCATCGACATTCGCCGTGAATTTTACCGGACTATTCGTCATTCCGGCACTGGGATGGCGGCCGATGTATCTGATCGGCGGTTGCGGCGCATTATGGGTCTGGTTCCTGCGCCGCAAGCTTCCGGAGTCGCCGCGCTGGCTCGAAGCGCGCGGCCGTTATGAAGAAGCCGAAAAGATCATGCAGGATATCGAAGCTGAAGCCTCGAAGGCGGGGCCGCTCTCGCCGGTGACATCAGTGGCCGCGCCTGCGCCGGCCCGGGTACCGATCTCCATCCTGTTCTCGCGCGGCGTCGTCACCCGCACCTTGCTCGCGATGGCGGTTTGCATCACCTGCCTGGTCGGTTCCTACAGCTTCTCCTATTGGGTGCCGACCTTCTTCGTCAAACAGGGGCTGAGTGTCACGAAGTCGCTCAGCTTTGCGACCGTCATGGCGCTGGGCAGTTCGCTCGGGCCGCTGGTCGGCATGCTGACCTCCGACTGGATTGGACGCCGTCGCGGCACCATGTTTGCGGCCTTATGGTGTGGCGTGTTCGCGCTGGCGTATTCGCAGCAGACCGACCCCGCCTGGGTGCTGATCTTTGGCTTCCTGTTGCAGGGCGGCATGAGCCTGATGATCGGCTTCGGTCTCGGCGGCTACACGCCGGAGTTGTTTGCAACCGAATATCGCTTCCGCGGCTCTGGCATCGCCCAAATGACGGGGCGGATTGCTGTCATCGCATCGCCCTACATGGTTGTGTCGCTCTATGACAATTATGGTCTCCCATCAGTGCTCTACGCCATTGCGTCGCTTTATCTGCTGTTAGCGCTTGGTATTCTCTTGTTCGGTATCGAAACCAACCAGCGCTCCCTGGAATCGATCGCGCCAGCGCGCGATGGCGAAGCGGCGGTGACAACATCGCGCTCCGCTGAAAGCGCGGCCTGATCTGATCGCAATCCCGACATCCACACCAGAGCTCACGAAAAAGGAACTGCACATGGATCAAACGCTGCTCATCTTGGGCGATACCAACATCCAGAACCGCGAAGATCCTTTCAGCGCATTCGTCAATGTGCGTGACATGCTGACATCGGCCGATGTCTTGTTCGGACAGCTGGAAGGCCCGCTTGCCGAGCCCTCGACCGATCCCGCGCGGCCCGATATCCCGCACAAGAAGGGTTGGCGCCATTCGGGCGCCAAGGTAGGTCCGGCGCTCAAGAAGGCGGGCTATGTCGGCGTGAGCTGCGCCAGCAACGTGGCCTATCCCGCGAGCGCCGCCGTCGCCAGCGTCAAGGCGCTTGATTCGGCGGGGATCCTCCACTGTGGCGTTGGCGAAACGCTGGCCGAGGCCAGGAAGCCGGCAATCATCGAGAAGAACGGGGTTCGTTTCGGCTTCTTGAGCTACACATCGGTGTTCTGGCCGAGCAATCACGCCGCGTCAGCCAACAGCCCCGGATGCGCCACCATCAAGGCCCACGCCGCCTATGAGCCGGGCCCGCGCGCGCTGGAAATGCCGGGTGCTGAGCCGATCACGCATACATTCGCAGACGCCGACGAACTCGAGGCCATGCGGGACGATGTCCGCGCTCTGCGGACCAAGGTCGACCTTGTGATCCTTTCATGCCATTGGGGCGTGTCGTCCAAAGAGGAGCCAGTCGCATATCAGCGCGAAATAGCCCGAGCCGCCATCGACGTGGGGGCAGACATGGTGTTCGGCCACCATCCGCATGTGGTCCAGGCCGGCGAAATCTATCAGGGTAAACCGATCTTCTACAGCCTTGGCAATTTTGCGTTCGACTGGGACGTTATGCGCGGCCGTCATCTCGATGGTCTGGCGCTGCGGTGCTTGATCGCGGGGAAGAAGATCACCGAAATTGAATTACTACCGGTCCGTCGCAACGAGCACAACGATATCTGCGTACATAGTGCAGACACCGGCGCGGGCAAGGACATTCTCGGCCGTTTCGAGCAGCTGAGCAGGAAACTCGGAGACTCAATCGTCTTGTCGAGGGCCACTCACCTGCGGCTTGAGGGTATGTAAGGTTAACGCGGCTGCTGACTCCCCCGAGCCGTTGTTTTGCCGAGCGATATCCAATCAGGGGAGCAAGAGGCCTCGCTCCTGACTGCGAGGAAAGCGCCTGCCGCCTGTCAAACATTCTCCTTGGGCGGAAAAGCCCTGGATTTTCCATGTACCACCGTATCGCACTCACCATGCGATGCTCGTCGCCTTTGTGAACTTGCGCGCGAACGAAAAAGAAGCACGTATCTGTGCGGTCGCCGCGCTGGGAGACAACGAGTATCCAGTAAGATGTTGATCTTCTTGCACTCAAACCTGCAACCAGAACGTATGAGTGGCCGAACGAGGGTCGTTGACCTTTCGTCTCAGGGGCGAAGTCGCACTGACGGTCTCATGCTCCGAGCACCGGCTTCTTGCCGGTGAAGGCCCTGAGTATATTCGCCGTCAGGCGCGAAAGACCGTTGTCGCAGCCGTTCCAGGCCAGCGCGCCGGCATAGGCGATGGAGCCAACCGAAAACACCCAGCCGCCTCCATCGATCGGAAACAGGACCATGTCCGATCTCACCACGTCAGGCCGCTGTGCGCCTCCCTGATCCGGGAGCGAAAGAGTGAGATCCTCGATGACGAGCTGATACTCGTTGCCAAGCCCGGTCGAAGTCCCGAGCACGTAGGCATGCTCGGGACTTCCGAGCGTAACGTCGTACCTGTCGACCTCGTCTCCCACCGCTCCACCCAGCACATAGCCGTAATCGCCGACGATTTCCTCAGTGATGCCGTCGAACAATTTCGCGGCGGGCGAATTGTAGCTCGCCTCCAGACGCCGATAGCCGCAGCCCTTCGACCATCCCTCCGATGCGAAGCCCACGCCCAGCATCTTGTTCGGGGCGCGGCCGCGCGTGCGCCAGATGCCGCCGGCTTCAGTCGTCGCAACATGGGTCCGTTCGCCATAGGGGGCATCCCAGCAGCGCGTGCCGCTGTTGTCGCGGCGCACCTCGATGACCCAGGGCTTTGCACCGAGCCGGCTCGTTACCCAGTAGAAGCCGTTGCCGCCAAGATACATGACCCGTCCGCCGTCATGCAGGTATCCGTCGAGGATATCGAGGCCGGTTCGTGTCCAGTATTCCGGGTGCGAGCCCGTGACGATCGCCGCGTACCGGTCGGCCAGGTTGCGGCCGCCACGTTCGAAATCCTCGTCGGTTGCGACATGATATTCGATGCCGAGGTGCTCCAGCCATTCGACGATGTACATGTCGACGGGAAAGTGACGGTATGAGCCCGTTAGCCAGTTCGGAAAACCAGGGCGGACGTTGAACAGCGGTCGTCTGCGGCCCGAATAGCGAACCGGCGTTCCGTCGGCATGGGTATCGTAGCAGGAGCGGCCCGGCTCGGGATGTGAGAACAGGTACTGTTCGTCCTCGGGCACCACCTTGTCATGAGGCATCACCGATGAGAAATCGAGCGAAGCCAGGTGGTCGTTCGCATAGGCCAGATAGGTGTTGGTCGGCACCAGGAACAGCACGGGTGCCGAGGTGCCCAGGACCGGTCTGACAAACAGCGGAAAATGATTGCGGCGTCCGCCGGCCTCGAGCCGAACTGCGTAGACTCCGCTTTGAAGGTCCTCCGGCAGGCGGAATTCGAGATTATACCTCCAGCCGGCATCCACCATGTCGTCGTCGTGGAATTGCAGCGCACAGTACTGCTCGGGAACTTCGACGAAGGAGTCGCTTCGCCCGTCCCAGTTGCGTCCGGTCACACCGCGCTCGACGCCGTTGACAAGGTGCCCCTGTTCGCCTCCAGCGTCCGGCTCAATCGTCTCCGACGCGAAGTCCCTGCCGAGTTTCCATGCTGCCCATGCCGGCTGCGTGGGAGTCTTCCCCGCGTGCCATGCGGCGATCATCTCGGCGGATGGCTTCGCGAGGTGCAGCGTTGGCGAGTCGATCTTGCCATTATATGGCTCCAGCGGCGACCCGGACCGGCCGATGCCGGCCGCCGCGAGCAGGAGCGTTGCCGCATTTGCCGTCGCGCCGGTTGCCGCGCGGAGCGTGCGTTGTGCCCCAACCTTGGCATCAAGACGCCTGAGGTCGATGCAGACCTCGCCGTCGCCGATGGTAGTCAGGATCGAATACCAGTGTTTGGCGATGATCGCATCCGGCAAGACTGCGAGCGTTGCGCTGCCCATTCGAAGCGCAAGACCGCCTGAGATGATGACGAGCGCGACGTCGCCAATCGACCAGATGGCCTGGGGCGCGCTCCGCTCGGGGACGGTCGGCCATGCCCAGCAATGGACGCTGATCGCCGCATCGTTGATCGGTGAGGGAAGCGGAAATTCGGCGTGCGAGCCGACCACCGTGGATTGCACGCCGCCGGAAACGGTGCGGTCGAGCACCGACGAGAAATCGACCACCTTGCCCTCGATCGCTTCGTCGCGCCCGGGACCCGAGACCAGTCGCACGAGGCTTGCGCGGACGGTGGCGTGCGGCGTGCTGATCGCGAGCCGGACGACATCGCCGGGCTCGCAGGACCACTCCTCGAAATAAGCCTGGATATCCATCTGACGCCGCCCACGCTCGCTGGTTAAGTCCGCTTCGGACGCGCAATGTCCGAGCGCGCGCCCATCATTCGCGGATCAAAGCCGGCGGGGAAACATCTGTTGCGGCATTCTGGAGTCCGGGAGCAACAACACTGGAGAAGCGGACAGGCGCGCCGCGGCTGGTCCCGAAAGTCCGCGTCACAATCCGCGCAGGAACCGGTCGCCGAGCGCGACCGTTCCGTCGGTGTAGCCCGTACCCAGGCGTCGTGCGGTTTCGGTGTCCGAATGCGAAGCGAGCCAGGCCCGTCAGCAGCATGCGCCTGAGCATCACGAACGCAGGCAGCATGGCCTCGTCGTCGCGCGAGACCGGTGCGACGGTCCGGTATCCCGCAAGCCACGACTGCTGGAGCAGGTCCATCACCGGCTCGTGCTCGATGAAGCTGACGGCCGCGGCGAAGTCATAGAAGAACCACGAGAAGCCGCAATCGTCGAAGTCGATGACGCCGAGCCGGTCGCCTTCGACGAGCAGGTTGGCGAGGCGGAGGTCGGCGTGAACGAGGCCAAACCGCTGCTCGCCCCGTCCGTAAGCCTCGACGCGCCGTTCAAGTTCGTCGGCGACCCTTTGCAGTAGCCTGCGGCCATCGTCGCGCAGGCCAAGACCGGCGCGCCAGTCACCCCATAGTGGCCGGCGGCCCAGCATGGCATCGAAATCCCAGACCTTGCGCTGGAACGTTGATGGCATTGTCCATCGGCGGCTGTGCGCGTGAAGCCGCGCGCTGGTCGCGCCGAGCTTGCCGAACCAGGGCAGCAGGTGGCCAGATCGTCCGAGGCGTCCGGCTCCTTGCCGCTGAGGAATTCGAATGCAACGACGTGTCGTGTCGCGCCACTCAGGGGAATGGGGCATAACAGGTGTCCCTCCCGATCGGCGACCGGGCGCGGCGTGAGCACCACGTTGTCTGCGATCACGGCGTCGATCCAGGCGAACTCGGACGCAATCTCGTCAGGCGAGTGATAGCCGGGCCGCTGCACGCGCAACACGAGTTTTTGCCGAGCGGCCGGATCCTGCGCGAGAAAGGTGGTGTTCTCGGAATGGCTGAGAAAGGCGAGCGTCGATTGCGATGATAGTCCCCAGCGCGGCAGGCTCGCGGCAAGAGAGGCCTGCATGCTCTCGATGAGGCCGGGAGTCATCATCGCGGCCAACCGACCGTCTCGGGTTCCGCGAGGTCAAGAAGGCTCGCGATGATGCGATCGGGAACGACGTCCGCCACCGCATTGAAAGGGACGTCGCTGGCGAGCAGGATCGACCGCATGCCGGCGGCCTTTCCTGCTGCGATATCGGTGCCGATCTGGTCGCCGACCATGACGGTCTCATGCCGGGCGGTGCCGAGATGCGCCAGCGCCTGTTCGATCAGGAACGGTTGCGGCTTGCCTAGCACGATCGGCTTCGTATTGGGAACGGCCGCTGCAACCGCGGCCGTGATCACGCCGACGCAGGGATCGTAGCCGTCATGAACCGGCGTCAGGACATCGGGATTGGTGGCGATGACGGTTGCGCCGGCGAGTGCGGCCCTGACCGCGGTGCGCAGCTTGGCGTAGTCGAGCGTGGCATCGAAGCCGAGCACGACGATCTTGGGCTTGACGTCGGTCAGGTGATAGCCAATGTCCTCGATCGCCTCGAGCAGTGGTCGTTCGCCGATCGCAAACACGGGCGTGGTGCGCGGCCAGCGCCGTTCGAGCAGGGACGTGACCGCCGAAATCGTCGTGAAGACCTGTGACGGTTCGGCCGGAATGCCGATGCGGCTCAGCTTGGCGGCAAATTGCGCGGCGGATTTCGTCGAATTGTTGGTGACGAACGCATAGGGCAGGCCCCGCTCGCTCCATCCGCGAAACGCCTTGACGGAGTCGTCGATCGGAGTGTCGCCGCGATAGGCGACGCCGTCGAGATCCGAGATGACGCCGCGAATGGGATGGTTGGCCGGAGCAATGCGCTGTTCCAATGCTGGGATTCCGTTCAGTTCCGCGAGCGTGATCATATGGTTGCCTGCATGGCGTTGCTGCTCTGTGCATCCATGATTTGTGTGCTGCACATTGGAAAGGCGTCCTTGCCTTGCCGGTGTGCGCCATGCTTCCGGGAGCGGAAAATCTCCGTGCGCGACTGCGGCGCCCCGGGAGTGTCAGCAACGGAATCGTGGAGCAGCAGGAATCGGGCGATTGCGGCCTTTGGTCTAGGCTTTGCAGGCGTGAAAGCCACGATTTGTGCAAGACGATCGAAACGGCTGAGTGCCTTGCGGCCTCGAGAGCAGTTTCAGCGTTGCCGAAATCATCGAGGGATTACCATATGATCAACCGCAGAGACTTGATGTTAGGGGGATTGGCCGGGGCCGCGGCGTTCGGCTTCGGGCGGGTCAATCCCGACTTTCTTGTGAATTCCGCCTTTGCCGCCGAAGGCAAGACACTGCGCTTTCTCGGCGCGGAAGCGCTGACCGGCAACTGGGACCCAACCACCCATACCAATCTCGGCCAGCTCATCGTCGAGGGCTTCGTGTTCGGCTACCTGACGCGGGCGCCGATGCGGCCGGAGAAGCCGGACGAGCTGATCTTCGAGCTGGCTGAATCGATGAAGCCCATCGACACCTATACAATGGAGGTGAAACTCAGAAAGGGCGTCAAATTTCACGACGGGACCCCGTTCACAGCGGCCGACGTCAAGGCGACCTATGAATATGGCTGCCAACCCGATCGTCCGGCGCAGTGGTACCCCGGTCTCGTCACCGTCGACGTCGTCGACGACTACACCTGCCACATCAACACGAAGGTGCAGGGCTATCCGGCGACGCTCTACTATTACCTGTCGTCCTTCCTGCCGATCATGTCGGCCAAGGACGTTGCCAATAAGGCGCAGCTCTCGGCGCGCATGAACGGCACGGGCCCCTACAAATATGTCGAGCAGAAAGGCGACACCACCGTTCTCGCCGCCAATCCCGACTTCTTCCTCGGCGCAGCGAAGATCCCGGGTGTCGAGTATCACTTCGTCGGTGACACCACGACGCGCACGCTGTCGCTGTTGAACGGCGAGGCCGACATCATCGAGCGGCTCGAGCAGGAGCAGGTCGAGACCATCTCGAAGGATGCCCGCTTCAGCATCCACAAGGCGGTTTCGGTCGAGAACAAATACCTGTTCTTCCGCTGCTCGAAGAAGCCGTTCGACGATCCGCGCATTCGCCTCGCCGCATGCTACTCGATCGACCGCAAGCAGGTGCTCGACGTGCTCGGCGTCTCCGGCATCTATTCCAAGGCGCACATCTCGCCGGTCAAGTTCGGCTATGCCGAGGTGGCCGACTATCCTGAATTCGATCCGGACAAGGCGCAGAAGCTGCTCGCGGAGGCCGGCTTCCCCAAAGGCCAGGGCCTGCCCGAGCTCACCTATTACACGTCGGTCGGCTTCTATCCGAAGACGAAGGAATATGCCGAGTTGATTACCGGCATGCTCCAGGAGCAGGGGTTCAAGGTCAATCTGCAGACGCTCGAAGTCGCGGCGTGGGGTAATTTGCTTTACGACAAGCCCGGCGGCGGTGAGGGCAACATGATCGACTGCGGCTGGTGCACCGGCTCGCCCGAGCCGGATCTCGTCCTGCGCACCCACTTCCACTCCTCCTCCAAGCGCATCACCGGCATCGTCGACAAGGACATCGACGCGGTGCTGGACAAGGAGCGCAACGCCACGACAATCGAGGAGCGCAAGAAGATCCTGCAGACCGAGACGCTGCCGACCATCGCCAAGAAGGCCCCGGCGCTCGCGTTGTTCACCTCGGTCTTCATCCATGCCTACAGCAAGAAGCTGGATGGTCTGTACATCTATCCGAACGGCATGCAGGACATGACCAAGGCAACATTGGCATGATGATTGCTCGGCCGGCCGGGTACGCCCGGCCTGCCGGTTCGCGAACGCAGGCCGGACTGGTCGGGTCTGGTCCTCATGAATTGCAAGGGTAGCTCTTCTCGATGTTGATCCTGGAATTCCTGGTCAAGCGGATCGCGCAGGGCATCCTGATCGTCTTCATCACGTCGTTGATCATCTTCACGCTGCTGCGCGTGGTGCCGGGCGATCCCGTGCGCCTGATCGTCGGCGGCATGGCGCCGGCCGACGTGGTCGAGAAGGTCGCGACCAAGATGGGGCTGCGCGACCCCATCATCGTGCAATATGGTCGGTACATGCGCGGGCTGGTACAGGGCGATCTCGGGCAATCCTATTTGCGGCCGCGCAGCGGCATGATCGCGACCGGCGGGCAGTATGTTGACCCGACCAAGTCGGATATGGCGCCGGTGATCGATCTCATCCTCGAACGCCTGCCGTTCACGCTGCAACTGGGCGGAATGGCGCTCGTGTTCGCGCTGCTGCTGTCGTTTCCGATCGGCATCGCGGGCGGGCTGCACCAGCATCGCTGGCAGAATGCGTTGGCGTTCGGAATGCAGTCGCTGTTCGTCTCGATTCCGAATTTCTGGCTCGCGATCGTTCTGATCCTGTTTCTGTCGGTGAAGCTGAAGCTGCTGCCGGCGCTCGGTTACCAGGGATTTTCCTATGTCATCCTGCCGGCCTTCGTGCTCGCGGTGGAGATCGCCCCCTTCATCATCCGCACGCTGACGACCTCGCTCGGCGAGGTCATGCAAGCGCCGTTCATCGATGAGGCGCGGGTGCGCGGCCTGTCTCGCCGCCGCATCGTCTATTCGCACGCCCTGCGCAACGCGGCAGTGCCGCTAGTCAACCTGCTCGGGATCCAGCTTTCGACGCTGATCGGCGGCGTTCTCGTGATCGAATACATTTTCGACTATCCTGGCCTCGGCAATCTGACCGTGGTCTCTGTCGTCGGGCGCGACTTTCCGGTCATCCAGGGCATCGCCATCACGACCAGCGCCGTCTTTGTCTTCATCAATATCATCGTGGATTTGGTCGCCTATCTGGTCGATCCCCGCGTGGAGATCTGAGCATGACGGCCACCACGATCATCGCCGAGGAGCCCGCCTTGCCGGCGGCCCCAATCCGTTCCGTCAACCGCCGCATCATGGCCGCCGCCTGGCGCATGCCGAGCTTCAAGATCGGTTTCTTCATCTTCATGGCGCTGGTGCTGGCCTCGGCCATCTATCCCGAGGTGTCCTCGATCAGTGCGACCAAGATGGTGGTGAAGGACAAGTTCATGTCGCCGGTCTTTCTCGGCGACAAATGGACCTGGGATCATCCGCTGGGTACGGATCAGCTCGGCCGCGACATGCTGATGCGCAGCCTGATCGGCCTGCGCTATTCGCTGCTGGTCGGCGTCGTCACGGTCCTGCTCATCTTTGTCATCGGCTGCGGCCTTGGCCTGTTCGCCGGCTTCAAGGGCAAATGGTGGGACACCGTCATCATGCGGATCACCGATGCCCAATTGTCGATTCCGATGATCATCCTGGCGATCACCATTCTCGGCGTATCGCGGCCGACGGTGCCGACCATCATAAGCGTGCTGGCGCTGTCCGGCTGGCCGCTCTACGCGCGCGTGGCGCGCAGCGCCGCGGTCACCGAGCGCGGCAAGGAATATGTCCGCGGCCTGCGCGTGCTCGGCGCCGGGGACTGGCGGATCCTGTTTCTGTTCGCCGCGCCGAACATCCTGCCGCCGATCGCATTCGTCGCCGTGCTCGACGTCGCACGCATGATGATCTTCGAAGCGATCCTCGGCTTCCTGGGGCTTGGCATCCAGCCGCCGACGCCGAGCTTCGGCAGCATCATCGCCGACTCCCGCAAATACCTGATCAATGCCTGGTGGATCGCGACCACGCCGGGCGTGTTCCTGGCTATCGCGCTTACCTCGATCAACCTGATGGGGTCGGCGCTCGAGAAGGCGCGCAACCGCATCTATGGGGGTCTCTGAGATGGATCTCTCGCTCATTCTGGAGGTCGACGACCTCACGGTCGGTGCTTCGGCGCCGGGCGCCGCACCGATCCTCGATCACATCTCCTTCCGCCTCAACACGTCGGAGATCTTCGGCATCTATGGCGAAAGCGGCGCCGGCAAGACCGTGCTCAGCCGCGCATTGGCGAACTGGCTGCCGGAAAGTCTGGCGTATCGCTCCGGACGGGTCACGTTCGCCGGCCACGACATTCTCGGCGCCGGGGCGCGCGAGGTGCGGATCGGCCGCGACATCGCCTATATCGGCTCCAAGCCGCAAAGCTCGCTCGATCCGACGATACCGGTCGGGACCCAGATCGCGGAAAAGCTGCACAGCGTCAGGCCCGAATGGAATCCGCGCGAATGCCGCGAGCGGGTCGTGCAGCTCCTCGGCGAGGTCCGGATTCCATCGCCGAAGGAGCGCTATTGGGACTACCCGGCAAAATTTTCCGGCGGCATGATGCAGCGCGCGATGATCGTGGACGCGATTTGCGCCGAGCCCGCCGTCCTGATCGCCGACAACATTACCCAGCCGCTCGATGTCACCATCGCGGCACAGATCGTGGCGCTGCTCCACGACCTGTGCCTCCGCCACAGGATGGCGACAATCTATCTGTCGTCTTCCTTGCCCACGCTTGGCCAGTTCGGCGACCGCACGGCCGTGCTCCATCAGGGCCGGTTCGTCGAGCAGCAAGCGTTTGCCGGCCTGCTCGCCTCGCCACAGACCGACTACACGCGCAAGGCCATTGCCAGTGTGCCGCGCATGTGGGCGACCACCGAGGGCCCGCTGGCCCGCCGCAAGGCGCAAGACGAAGTGCCGCTGATGAAGGTGGAGCACGTTGTTCGGACCTATCGCGCGCGCAAGCGGGGGACGTTCAATACCTACAGCAACGTGCAGGCGGTGCGCGGCGTAACGCTCGACATCATGCCGCGCGAGAATTTCGGCATCGTCGGGGAATCCGGCTGCGGCAAGTCGACCCTCACGCGCCTGCTGGCCTGGCTGGAGGTTCCCGACAACGGCAGCATCGTCCTCAACGGCACGTCGCTCGGGGCGTTGTCGCCGCGCGAGCTGATCCGCACCCGCAGCGAATTCCAGCTGCTGCTGCAGGATCCGTACAACGCGCTGCCGCCGCGCACCACCGTCGGCCGCATGATCGAGGAGAGCCTGCTGATCCGCGGCAATGTCGCCCGCGCGGACCTGCGCAGCCGGGTCATCGCAGCGATGGCCGAGGTCGGTCTTGCCGCCGAGCTCTATGACCAGCTCCCGAACACGCTCTCCACCGGCGAGCGCCAGCGCATCTCGATCGCGCGTGCCCTGATCCTCGATCCCAAGCTGCTGATCCTCGACGAAACCTTGTCCGCGCTGGATCAACGCGAGCAGTCAAGGCTGATCGACCTGTTCTCGAAGCTGCAGGAGAAGAACGACCTCACCTATGTCTTCATCTCCCATGATCTCGCAATGGTGCGCAGGGTCTGCACGCGCATTGCCGTGATGTATCTCGGTGAGATGGTCGAGATCGCCGACAACCGCGAGCTGTTCTTCGATCCCCAGCATCCCTACACCAAGGCATTGCTCTCGGCCGCCCCGACGCTGGAGGAGAAGCCGTTCAACCCGGCGGACTTCTTGCTGGAGGGCGAGCCGCCGAGCCCGATCGATATCCCGGCGGGATGCAGCTTTGCCTCGCGCTGCCCGAAGGCGTTCGGCCGCTGCCGGCTGGAGACGCCGAAGCTGGTCGAACACGCGCCGGGGCGCTTCGCCGCCTGCCACCTTCTCGACGGCGAGCCGGCGCAGGCCGCGGCCTGAGCGCTCAGGGCCGTGGCTTGAAGGGCCAGTCCATCGCGAACGAGCGCATGTCCTCCAGCGCCTTGGTCACCTGCAGCACGCCGAGATCGTCGAAGCGGTGCCCGGTCACTTGGACGCCGATCGGCAGATGGCGGGAATCGAATGCCATGCAGACGGTGGAGGCGGGCTGGCAGGTCTGGTTGAACATGGCGGTGAACAGCGTGTGCGCGAGCGGCATCTCACGCGACACGCCGGGCTCCTCGGCCGGGAAATTCACCACCGGCAGCGTCGGGGCGATGACATAGTCCCAGCCCTCGAAGGCCGCGAGCAGCGCCGCCTTCATCTTGGCGATCTGGCCCAGCGCCCGGTAGAGGTCGGCGCCCGAATGTTTCGCCCCGCCAAGGCACCATGCGCGAACGTAGGGATTGATGTCGCGTGCGGTGTCGCCATGCGGCGGCAGCGATGCATATTCGAGATAGCCGCGCACCTGGAGGAACAGGTCGATCGGCGCATAGGCGTCGTCGGTGAGCGGAGAGGTGAACGGCTCGACGATCGCGCCGGCGCCGGCGAGCAGCTTGCCGGCCGCATCGACCGCGCTGCGAACCGTAGCTTCGGCCTTCATGCCGAAGCCCATGTCGGTGAGGACGCCGATCTTCAGTCCCTTCACGTCGCGCTTCAGATGCTCGTGATAGCGCACGCCATCGGCGGGCAGGCTCCAGGTGTCGCGCTCGTCCTGCCGCGTCAGCACGGTCAGCAGGCGCGCGATATCATCCACGCTGCGACCCATCGGGCCTGCCATGCGCATGGTGTCGGCCGGCAAATGCGGCACACGGCCATGGGTCGGCTTCAGTCCGGCCAGTCCGCAATGGGCGGCCGGAAGGCGGACCGAGCCTGCGATATCCGTGCCGACGGAAACATAGCCGGCGCCAGCGGCGACGGAGGCGCCTGCGCCGGCCGACGAGCCGCCGGTATTCCAGGCGAGCCCCCAGGGGTTGCGGGTAACGCCGTGCAGCGAGCTGATGCCCGACGCCATCAGGCCGCAATCCGGCATCGTGGTCTTGGCAAAGATCACCGCGCCGGCCTCGCGGAGCGCGATCGCCGGCGGCGAATCGTAGTTGGACGGCGGCAGGGCACGGTTGGCGCCGATGCCGTGAAAATAGGGCCAGCCGATCATGGCGACGCTGTCCTTGACCGTCATGGGGACGCCGTCGAGCGGACCCAGCGCGGCTCCCGCCTTCCATCGCGCTTCCGAGCCTTGCGCGCTTGCGATGGCTTGCTCCGGACGGAAGCAGAACAGCGCATTGATCGCGGGATTGACCGCCTCGGCATGGCCGAGCACGGTTCGCAACACCTCCACCGGCGACAATGCGCGCGATGCGTAGGCCTCCGTCAGCCCCGCAAGGCTCATCCCGATCAGTTCCGCAGCAGACATCTTGGCCTCGACAAATGGCGTTCTGGATCAGTGTCCGGATAGCGAAAGTCGCCCCTGTCGGGGTAGTGCCGCTGCCGTAAGGGCATGATTTGGTGGAGTGCGAGGCATCCCTTTTGCATCTGTCTTGATCGAATTTGTCATCAAACCGGGAGGCCCGCGACAGGCGGGCCGAACGACACCCGCGAGAGATCAGAAGTCGTCATGAGCCAATCTGGAACGCAAATCGCCACGGTCCGGAACTACATTGCCGGGCTCCCGGGATGGGGGACGGGCGATATCGTGATCGAGCCCGCCATTCCGGTCCTCGCCTCGCCAAGCTGGCGCGGGGTCGACGGCGCTCCCTGGCGCGCCACCAGGAACGGAAGCGGCGAGAGCATCTTCATCAAGAACATGGATGTGGATGCCAAGCTCTACATCGACGTTGCCTGCGCGTTCGAAGCGGCCCGGCGCGCATCCGATCTCGGTATCGGTCCCAAGGTGCTTGCGGCGGATCCGGACGCGGGACTTCTGGTCATGGAAGATCTCAACCGTGGCTGGCGGGTCGGCACGCTGGAGCGGATGCTGGAGCCGAAGATCGTCGACGCGGTCATCGCGGCGCGGCGCCTGTTCCAGGCAGGGGCGCCTCTGCCGCGGCGCATGGGAGTCTTCGACGAGATCGAGCACTTCTACGAGGCGGCAAAGGCCGCGAAGGCGCAACTGCCGTCTGATGCGGAATGGCTGGTCAAGGAGCTGCGTTTTGCGGCCGATGCCTTGAGGAAACTCGACATCAAACCGGTGCCAATCCATGGCGATGGCAATGTCTCGAACATCCTGATCAGCGACACCGGCGAGGTTCGCCTGATCGATTGGGATCGCGCCACGACGGCCGACCCGCTGGAGGACCTCGGCAGCTTCCTCGTCGAAGCCTTCGCGCAGGAGCCGGAGGCGCGCGACGCCTTCAGCCGCAACGCCGGCGGATTCGACGAGCGCGCATTCAGCCGCGCCCGCATCTACGGCATGGCGGATGATCTGCGCTGGGGCCTGATCGGCGCCGTGCTCGCCGCGCGGTCGGCGCGCAACACCTTTGAGTTTTACAAGTTCGCCAGCTGGCGCTTCGTACGTTGCCGCATGACGGTCCGGGAGCCGCGCTTTGGCGAGATGCTTCGGAGGATCGCATGACTGTCCGCAGGAAGCTCGGCGAGGGAGCGACAGTCCACGAGCGCAATATCGAGGCAGCGATCGCCCGCGTGCCGCAATGGCACGGCAAGGGGGCGGCCTATACCCCGCTGGTCGGCGGCCTCATGAATCAGAACTGGCTGGTCGAGATATCCGGCGATGGACGGCGCTACTTCATCAAGGTGCCCGGCGAGGGCTCGGAGATGTTCATCGATCGCGTGACCGCCAACGAGGCTGCGCGCAATGCCCACGCCATGGGCGTTGCGCCCGAGGTGATCTTTTTCGACGCCACGGACGGGCTCGAGATCAGCGAGTTCCTCGAAGGCTATCGCGCCTGCACCAATGCCGATTTCGGCGATGCCGCCATCCAGGCCGACGTTCTCGACCTTTACCGCCGCCTGCATGCCGGCCCGAAGCTCGGCCAGACCAAGACCATCTTCGACATGATCGAGGAACATATCGAGCAGGGCAGGGAGCTCGGCGCGCATTTCCCGCAGGACATGCCCTGGCTGATGCATCGCTACAATCAGGCCAAGTCGGCGTTCCTGGCGTCGGGTCTCGATCTCGTGCCGTGCTTCAACGATCCGATGCCGGGCAATTTCCTGATCTCGGCGGAATCAGGCGCCCCAAGGCCGATGAAGCTGATCGACTATGAGTTCGCTTCCAACAACGAGCGTAGCTATGAGCTCGGCGTCCTGTTCGCCGAGATGTTCTTCGACGAGCATCTGACGGAGGCCCTGATCGAGCAATATCTGGGCGAGGTGCGGCCGCAGATGGTCGCGCGCGTGATACTCAACCGGGCGCTCGCCGACCTGAAATGGGCGTCATGGGCGGTCGTGAACAGGAAGCTCAAGGACTGGGATTTCGACTATCAGAAGTACGGCGTCTGGAAATACATGCGTGCCCGCGACGTGATGTACGATCCCCGCTGGGATGGCTGGTTGCGGCTCGTCTGAGCCGCGCGACAGGAGGGCTTCCGCAGTTATTGATTGAGGATCGCGAGCGCCTGCTCGAGCAGGCTGTCGTTCGCGGCCGCGATGATCCGGCCATCGGATTCCGGCGACAGCGGCCGCCCCTGCCAGTCGCGGACGATGCCGCCAGCGCCCTCGACCACCGGAATCAGCGGCATGAAGTCGAACGACTTGAGGGAGGTTTCGACCACGAGATCGCAGTGGCCGGATGCGAGCAGGCCATATTGGTAGCAGTCGCCGCCAAATCGCCGGAACATGGCCTTCTGGCTGAGCGCATCGTAGCGGGCCCAGTCGCTCGGCGTGAAGAAGTCCGGCGATGACGTGTAGATCTGCGCGTCTTCCAGTCGCGTGGTGCGGCTCACCCTTGCCAGCTTGCCGTTGAAGGTGGTGCCTTGCCGGGTGCCGTACCACCGCTCGGCCAGCGCGGGCATATCGATCATGCCGGCGGTGATCGATCCATCTCTCTCGTCGGCGAGCGCGACGAGCGTGCCGAACAGCGGCATGCCGGAGATAAAGCTCTTCGTTCCGTCGATCGGATCGAGATACCACGTGTAGCGGTCCCCGGCCGTCGATCCCATCTCCTCGCCGAGGATGCCGTGATCGGGGAAGCGCGAACCGATCAGCTGCCGTAGCTCCATTTCGATCGCACGATCGGCGATCGTGACCGGCGTCAGGTCCGGCTTGCGCTCGAAATCGACGCGGGAACGGAAGTGCGTCACGGCGATCCGTCCGGCCACGTCGGCAAGCTCGTTGAAGAACGAAGCGAGCTCGCTTGCGGATAATCTGTCTTGAATGTCGTCCAATGGTCGCTCCGGGCGGGAGGCGCGCCGACGTCGCGGGACGCACGACGCCTTGCCTTGGGATGGGGCGTTACGCGGTCTCGTGGACCGACTGCTTGTCGATCTCCCAATAGGGGGAGTCGAATCCGTTGCGCCGCGCCACTCGGGCGGCAGGGCTCCTCGGCTGCGGCGAGCGCACGCCAGCGGCCGGCTGCGGCGCCGACACGGGCGCCTGGCGAACGTCGCGCGGCGCCACCTTGAAGTGCCGGCTGAAGCAGCGGGAGAAATGCGACACGTTCTTGAAGCCGACTTCGTAGGCGACCTCCGAGACGGTCCGCCGGCCCTTCGGATCGGCGACTAGGATTTCATACGCCCGCTGCAGCCGCTTGGTCTGGACGAACTGGCTGACCGTGGTCTCGTTGTCGTTGAACAGGCTGTACAAATAACTGAGCGAGATGCGGCTCGACGCCGCGATCTTCTTCGGCGACAACGACTGGTCACCGAGATGGCCCTCGATGAAGTCGACGATCCGGCGGCGGAGGTGATAGCGCGCGTTGCGCACATCGGTTGCGGCGCCGCGATCCTCCGATCCGATGGTCAGCGCGACGAAGCTGATCATTTCGGTCGCGAGCGCCTGGGGGTTCGGCGGCGGCGAGGCGACGAACAGTTCGGCCACGCTGCGGATCATGCCCGCCAGCAGGTGCGTCATCTGTTCGTTTGGCTTGAAGCGGCGACTGATGTGATCTTCAACCGAGACGAGCCGGCCGCGCAGCTCGGCGGCCGGAATCCGCAACATCAGGAAGCGCGCGGTCTTGTCAGACGACAATTCGTAGAAGGCGAGCTCGCTGAGCAGGACATATTCGCCGGGACGTGCGATCCCGTTGCGGCTGTCCTGGCTGAATGCGACGCATCCTGTCTGCGGAAACACCAGCACATAGGCGGCATCGTGGATGCAGGCAACGCGTTCCCAGTTGCGGGCAAAGGCGTGGTCCGGCCCGACGAGTTCGAGATCGAGGCGTCCGATCCGGGTCCGCCAATCCTGCGTGGGACCGGGGCCCTTGTCGTTGCCAGCATGAAGGCCGGTGTGTTCCTCGCGGGAAGCAACAGATGTCAGGCGTGCCATGGCTGGGCCTTTCTCAGGGTTGCGCAACGATGATCTCCGTTCCGGCTTCACGGAGAGCGGTTGCCAGAGCTCCCTCTGGCTGCCGATCGGTAACCAGGCGATCGATATCGGTCCAATGTGCGAAGACGGTGAGCGCACGCTGGTCGAATTTGCCGTGATCGGCCACCAGGATGGCTTCTGCGGCGCGCTTGGCCATCGCGCCATAGATGGCACCGGCCTCATCGTCGGCATCATTCGCGCCGCGCGCGCTGATGCCGGTCGCGCTCACGATGGCGCGGTTGGCTTCATAACTGTTGATGTTCGCGATCGTCTGCGTGCCGAACACATAACCTTCGGTGGGGTGATAGCGGCCGGGACAGCAGAGCACGCGGATCGACGGATTGACGGCTAGCGCGGCCGCAATGGCGTAATCATGGGTGATCACGGTGATGTCGTGCGCGCGTGAGGCCAGCCGTCGCGCGATGTGAAACGTGGTCGCGCCGGCGCCGAGCATCAACACCTCGTTCGGCAGGATCAGGTCGGCGATCACCGCGGCCATCGCCTCGCGCTCGGCGATCATGATCGCCTTGCGATCGGTCAGCGCCGGCTCGAGCGCGAAGGGACGGGACGCTCCGCCATAGGTGCGGTTGATGAGCTTCTGCTCCTGAAGCTCCATCAGATCGCGCCGGATGGTCTCGCCGGAGACGCCGAGCACGGCGGCGAGCTCGGAAGCCCGCAGCGTCGGCGCGGCGGTGAGTTGCGAGATGATGTGCTTGTGGCGCGCGAGCTTCGAGAGGCGGTCGCCGTCGGCCTTTCGTGGCCGCTTGTCGGCCGCAGCAGGGGCGTCGCTCGTCATTCCGCTGTCTCTCCGGCTGCAAACCTCTCCAGCGTCCGTGCCATGATCGTTCCCCAAGTGATGTTGTGAGTCCACATCAATTGTGTGGCATATTCCTCATTTTTTGGGCGCCGTGCTGCCTATGGAATTCGCAAAGGAATCATGGCGATCACATAAGACACTGAAACATATGAAGTATGGCTTTGGAATGCGGAGCGCATGTCTGACGTTCTGGTGTCTCTTGCCTGCAATCTGCTTTTCAGTTGTGGGGATTCGCACATAGATCCAAGGTCGCGGTGGAACGGCTGGGGAATGATCGCCGCAGGGGACGGCTTTGGTCCGCGCAGGCCGCGGGCCAAAGGGAAGGCAGGCGATGCAGCAGGAGAAAGGGATTCTGGCGTTGAACGCCTTCGATCAGAGCCGGGTGTCGTCAATCGACCCAGCGCTCGGCGAGGCGGTGCAACGACGCCTGCGTTCGTTCGGAAAAGCCTCGGTGCTGTTCTATCAGGAGCCGATCAGGATGGCGCGCGCCGAAGGCGTCTATATGTTCGACGTCGATGGCCGGCGCTATCTCGATCTCTACAACAACGTCCCGTCGGTCGGGCATTCGCATCCGCGCGTTGTCGAGGCGATAAGCCGTCAGGCCGGCCTGCTCAGCACGCACACACGCTATCTCAACGACGTCGTCGATGGCTATGCGGAGCGTCTCCTGGCGACGTTTCCGCGCGGGATCGATCATCTGGTCCTGACTTGCACCGGCAGCGAGGCGAATGACCTTGCGCTACGGGTCGCGAAAGTGACAACCGGGCGGATGGGCTTCATTGTCACGGAGACCGCCTATCACGGCAATAGCGCCGCAGTGACCGATGTCTCGCCGTCCTCGCGTCCCGGTCAGCCGCTGCCGCCCCACGTGCGGGCAGTTCCCGCACCCGAGATGTATCGCAATCCGGTCGGCGATCCCGGCCAGCGCTTTGCCGACAGCGTTGCCGCAGCGATCACCGATCTCGAGCGAAGCGGCTTCGGCTTTGCTGCGCTGCTGGTGGACACCATCTTTTCGAGCGATGGCATCTATGCCGACCCTGCCGGCTTCCTGGCCCACACCGTGAAGCTCGTGCACGAACGTCAGGGACTGTTCATCGCCGACGAGGTGCAGCCAGGCTTCGGACGAACCGGGGCGGCGATGTGGGGCTTCGCGCGCCATGGCGTCGTCCCCGACATCGTCACGATGGGCAAGCCCATGGGCAACGGCTTTCCGATGGGAGGCGTCGCCATGCGCGCCGCGCTGCTCGATCGCTTTGCCGCGGAAGTGAAGTACTTCAACACCTTCGGCGGCAACCCGGTGGCCGCGGCCGCAGGCCTTGCCGTGCTCGACGTCATCGAGGACGAGGGCTTGATGCAGAGTGCGCGCGAGGTCAGCCGTCACCTGATGGATGGATTGCGCGAGATCGGCAATCGCCACATGACCATCGGAGACGTTCGTGGTGCCGGCCTGTTCATCGGGCTCGAGCTGGTGCGCGACCGCGACAGCAAGGAGCCCGCACCGGAGCTCGCTAGCCTGCTGATCAATCGCCTGCGCCGGCGCGGCATCCTGATCGGTGTTGCCGGTCCGTTCGGCAGCACGCTCAAGATTCGTCCGCCGCTGTGCTTCGGCAAGGACCACGCCGACATGTTCATCACCGCGTGCGACGAGGAGTTGAGCGAGGTGGCCGCGTCGTGACGCGATCGCCGATAGCCCGCGATGCCACAGAAGCCGAAGATTTGAAGATCATGGATGCAAGAAGCGTACGAACTATCGCCGAGGCGAAGGCCCTTGTCGAGGAGCGGGGCCTCTCCCACGTCAAGCTCGGCATCGTCGATCTCGACGGCGTCATTCGCGGAAAATATCTCGCGCGCGACAAGTTCGTCGGCGCGCTGGAGGCCGGCTTCAGCTTCTGTGACATCGTGTTCGGCTGGGACTCCAACGACCAGATGTACGACAATTGTGCATTCACCGGCTGGCATACGGCCTTTCCCGACGCGACCGCGCGCATCGATCCTTCGACCTGCCGCAATGTGCCGACGGAAGAGAACATGCTGTTCTTCCTCGGTGAATTCGAGGGCGCCGCGGCGGGGGTGTGTCCGCGCCGGCTGCTGCGGCGCGTCATTGACCGCGCCGAGGGCATGGGATTCTCGCCGTCCGTGGCCGCGGAGTTCGAGTTCTTCGTGTTCGACGAGACGCCGCACAGCGTGCGCGAGAAGGGCTTTCGCGGCTTGAGGAATCTCACGCCGGGCTGGTTCGGCTATTCCATGCTGCGCGCCTCCGTCGAGTCCGAATTTCATCGCTCGCTGCTCAAGCTCTGCAACGAGATGGACATGCCGGTCGAAGGCCTGCACACCGAGACCGGACCCGGCGTGCTGGAGGCCGCGATCCAATACACCGATGCGCTCGCGGCCGCCGACCGCGCCGTGCTGTTCAAGACCTTCTCCAAGGTCTGGGCCGAGCGTCAGGGCAAGATGCTCACCTTCATGGCCAAATGGTCGAACGCCTATCCCGGACAATCCGGGCATCTGCATCTGTCGCTGCGCGACCGAGACGGCAAGCCGGTGTTTCACCAGAGCGGCAGGCCCGGCGACATGTCCGACACCATGCGCTGGTTCGTCGGCGGCCAGCAGGCGCTGCTTCCGGAGCTGCTCGCGATGGTGGCCTCGACCGTGAACAGCTACTCGCGCCTGATCCCCGGCTTCTGGGCACCGACCGACGCGACCTGGGGAATCGAGAACCGGACCTGCGCGTTGCGCGTCATTCCCGGCAAGCCGGCCAGCCAGCGCGTCGAGTACCGCGTCGCTGCCGCCGACATCAATCCGTATCTGGCGATCGCGGCCGCGCTCGGATCGGGCCTCTGGGGAATCGAGCACAGGATCGAACCGGACGAGCCGATCATCGGCAACGCCTATGAGCGCAAGCATCCGCCCGAGCGCGCGTTTCCGCGCACGTTGTCGGAGGCGGCCGACCGGCTGGTCGCCTCGCAGGCGGCGCGCAATCTGTTTGGTGACGTCTTCGTCGATCACTACGCGATGACGCGGCAGTGGGAGGAGCGCGAGTTCCGCAAGGCCATCACCGACTGGGAGCTCGCTCGCTACTTCGAGATCATTTGAGACGGATCCTCCCTTCCAAAACGAGTGACATCACGTGAACGATATCGTCTGCATTTCGCCGGTCGACGGCAGCGAGGTTGCCCGGCGGCCCGTCGCAACGGGTGCCGAGGTCGCCGCGGCTCTCGCGCAAGCACGGAAAGCGCAGCAGGAATGGTCGAGCATATCGCTCGCCGAGCGCAAGGCCATGATGCTCGCCTTCCTGCACGAGATGCGGGCGCAGAACGACGAGGTCGTTCCGGAGCTCGCGATGCAGATGGGCCGGCCGGTGCGCTATGGCGGCGAACTGCGCAGCCTGGAGGAGCGGGTCCGCGTGCTGGTCGAGCTCAGCGATGAAGCGCTGGCGCCGATCGTGCCGACCGGGCAGCCCGGCTTCCGCCGCATGATCAAGCGCGTTCCTGCCGGCATCGTGCTGGTGATCGCGCCCTGGAACTATCCCTATCTCACCGCGGCCAACACCATCGTGCCGGCGCTGCTGGCCGGCAACGCCGTGATCCTGAAGCATGCCGCGCAGACCCTGCTGGTCGGTGAGCGCTTCCAGGCGGCACTGGACCGGGTCGGCCTGCCCAAGGGGGTGTTCAGGACGCTCACGCTCGACCATGTCATGACCAGTGAGCTGATCTCATCGCGCTCGGTCGACCATGTGAACTTCACCGGTTCGGTCGCCGGCGGCCGGGCCGTCGAGCGAGCGGCGGCCGGGACATTCATCAGCCTCGGGCTAGAGCTCGGCGGCAAGGATCCGGCCTATGTGCGGCCGGATGCCGATTTCGATTTCGCGGTCGAGCAGCTCGTGGACGGCGCCTTCTACAACTCCGGCCAATGCTGCTGCGGCATCGAGCGGATTTACGTGCATGAGCGGATCTATGACTCCTTTGTAGACGCCTTTGCCGGCCTGACCGCGCGCTACCGGCTCGGCAACCCGCTGTCGCAGGACACGACGCTCGGCCCGATGGCGGCGACACGCTTTGCCGATACCGTCCGCGCCCACATCGGCGAGGCCGTCGCAAAAGGCGCGCAGCCTCTGATCGATCCGGCCCGGTTCCCGGCGGACAAGATCGGTACGGCCTATCTGATGCCTCAGGTCCTGGTCGGCGTCGATCACTCCATGCAGGTGATGATGGAGGAGAGCTTCGGGCCTGCGGTCGGTCTCATGAAGGTCTCCTCCGATCAGGAGGCGGTTGGCCTAATGAACGACAGCCCCTATGGCCTGACTGCATCGGTCTGGACCGAGGACGCCGCCGCAGCCGAACGTATCGGTGACGGCATCGCAACGGGCACCGTATTCATGAACCGCTGCGATTATGTCGATCCCGCCCTGGCGTGGACCGGCCTCAAGGACACCGGACGTGGTGTCGGCATGTCGCGCCTCGGCTTCGAGGCGCTGACCCGCCCAAGATCATTCCACCTTCGCATCGAGCATTGAGCATTGAGAGCAGCACATGGACGTTCAGATCACCGGCGCCTGGAATTTTCCGACGCGCGTCGTCACCGGCGCGGGCCGCATTGCCGAGCTTCCCGAGGCGTGCCAGACCAACGGCCTCACCAGGCCATTGCTGGTCACCGATCACGGGCTTGCCAAGACCGATCTCATCGCCAGCATCGTCGACCGTGTGCGCGAGGCGGGCATTCCGCTCGCCGTGTTTTCCGACGTGAAGACCAATCCGACCGAAACCAACCTGACGGCCGGCGTCGAAGCCTTCAAGGCCGGCGGTCATGACGGCGTGATTGCGGTGGGCGGAGGTTCGGCGCTGGACGTCGGCAAATGCGTGGCGTTCATGGTGGCGCAGTCGCGCCCGGTCTGGGATTTCGAGGACGTCGGCGATTGGTGGACGCGCGCCAACACCAAGGGCATCGCGCCGATCATTGCGGTGCCGACGACGGCAGGCACGGGGTCCGAGGTCGGCCGCGCCGGTGTGATCACTCGTGAGGATACCCATGAGAAGAAGATCATCTTCCATCCCATGATGATGCCCAGGATCGCAATCGAGGATCCCGAGCTCGCGGTCGGTCTCTCGCCGTTTCTCACCATGGCAACCGGCATGGATGCGCTGTCGCACTGCTTCGAGGCCTACTGCGTCAAGGCATTTCACCCGCTTGCCGACGGCATCGCACTGGAGGGGATGAAGATCGTCGATAACTATCTGCCGCGCGCGGTCGAGAACGGTCGCGACCTCGAAGCGCGCGCCTACATGTTCGCCGCGGCCTCGATGGGAGCCACCGCGTTCCAGAAGGGGTTGGGCGCGATCCACTCGATATCCCATCCGGTCGGCGCCCGATACGATACCCATCACGGGCTGACCAATGGTGTGGTCTTCCCTTATGTCCTGGTCTGCAACAAGGCTGCGATCGCCGACAAGATTCCGCACATTGCCCGCGCGCTCAACCTGCCGAGCCAAGACTTCGATGCCGTGCTGTCCTGGCTGCTGGCCTTCCGCAAGAAGCTCGGCGTGCCGCATACGCTCGCCGAGCTCGGGGTGAAGGAGACCGACGCCGGAACGATCGCGGCCGATGCCGTCAAGGATCCGACTGCGGGTGCCAATCCGCGGCCGTTGACCGAGCCGGAGTTCAAGCAGCTGACGCTGGCCGCCATTCGAGGCGATCTTGGAAGCTGAGCCGTGCTGAGGCTGCTCGTTCTCGAGGGCAACACGCTGGCCGGCCGGCGACGGATCGCCGAGACGGCGGGCGCAATGCCTGCGGAGAGCTATGCGGCGGTCCTGCGGTCGCTTGCACCTCGCGTCGTCGTCGACATCGCGACACCGGCGGATGCGAGCTTCGCGCTGCCGCAACCGCTCGAAGCTTACCACGGCATCGCGATCACGGGGTCGGCCCTCAATATCTACCAGCGAGAGGTCGAAGCGCTGCGGCAGATCGACCTCGTGCGCGAGATCTTCGTTCGCGGAGTGCCAATGTTCGGCTCGTGCTGGGGCTTGCAGCTCGCCACGGTCGCAGCGGGCGGCGAGGTCGGTCTCAACCCGGCGGGGCGCGAGGTCGGGTTCGCGCGAAGGATCATGCTGACGGCTGACGGCCGCGCTCATCCCATGCATGCTGGCCGTGCGGCGGTGTTCGACGCGCCGGCCATCCACAGCGATATTGTCACCCGCCTTCCGCAGTCCGCAACCGTCACCGCCTGGAATACCATGTGCGAGGTTCAGGCGGCGGAGATCCGTTTCGGTCGCGGGCTATTCTGGGGCGTGCAGTATCATCCCGAATATCGCCTGCACGACGTCGTCGCCGTCATCCGGCGCTACGGACAGCTCCTGGTTGACGAGGGTTTCTTTGCCGATCTGGACGCGCTCGCGCGTTATGCCGGCGACCTCTCGGCGCTCGAGGCGGACGAACGGCGTGGCGATCTCGCCTGGAAACTGGCACTTCACCGCGACATTCTGAGCCATGATTGCCGGCAGACCGAGCTGAGGAACTGGATCGCATCGCTGGAGCAGACATGACCGCATTGCATGACCTCATCGCGCGCTTTGCCAGGATCGGTGCGACCGACGACGGTGGCGTGTGTCGGCTGGCTGGAACGGCGCGCGACAAGGAGGCGAGGGACCTCTTCTTGCACGAGATCGCCGATCGCGGCCTTGTTCCGAGGATCGATGCGATCGGCAATCTGTTTGGCGTGGCGATGCTGGCACCGGCGTCTACGGACGTCGTCATGACCGGCTCGCACCTCGATTCCCAGCCGACGGGAGGGCGATATGATGGGGTCTTCGGCGTGCTCGCCGGGATCCTCGCGGTCGAGGCCGTCAGGGAGCGTTGCCGTGCCAATCCCGGCGCCGCGCGACGCAACCTCGCCGTCGTGAACTGGACCAATGAGGAGGGTGCCCGCTTCCAGCCCAGCCTGACCGGCAGCTCGGTTTTCGCCGGCGCCCTGAGCCTGAAGGATGCATATGCGTGCAGCGACGCAGAGGGCGTCACCCTGGGCGAGGCGCTGGCCGCGATCGGCTATTGCGGGACGACGCCGCTCGAACACAATCCGGTGCGCTATGTCGAGTTGCATGTGGAGCAGGGCGATCGCCTGGAGCAGGCGGCTGGCGACATTGCCGCAGTGTCCGGCGCGTGGATGACGCGCAAGATATCGGTGATGTTCGAAGGCGACTACTCGCACACCGGACCGATGCCGATGGCGTTCCGCCGCGACGCCCTGCGCGCAGCGGCCCGGGCGATCGAGGCGCTGTACCAGGAGGTCGCGAGGGAGACTGCGGGCGCCCATGCCTCCGCGGGGCGCATCAGCGTTTATCCCAACTCGCCGAATGTCGTGGCGGGCCGTGTTCGGGTCTGGTTCGAGATCCGGCATGAGGCCGAAGCCGTGGTCTCGGCGATCAGCGATCGCTTTCTGAAGCGAATCGCGCGTGAGTCGGGCGAGATCGGCGTTGGTATCTCGATCGCTGCCGACGAGAGGCGAGCGGGGACCGTGCTTGATCCCGGCGGCGTGACACTGGTTCTTTCTGCCGCCGCGGATCTCGGTTTCAAGGCCATGACGTTCAAGACCATCACTGGCCACGACGCGCTGGCGATCCAGAAATCTGTTCCGTCCTCGCTGATCTTCGTCCCGAGCCAGGGCGGGCTCAGCCACAATCCGCGCGAGTTCACGGCGCCCGCGGCCCTCGACAAGGGCTACGCGGTGCTGACCGAGGTGCTGTGGAGAATGGTTACCGCGAAGGCGTGAGGCATTTCGGGTGGATGATCCTAAATGGGCGATGAAGGGACACCACCCGACAAGTAATTGATTTGCTGGTGGGTCCGGCGGGACTCGAATCTGCAACCAGACCGTATGAGCGACGATCGCGTTCGAAGCTCGTCTGCCGCATATCAAAGTAGACCGTTAGCTGATTTCCGCTTCTGGCCGATTGTGTTGCAAAAGTCGATTTTCGCCGATGACCAAAATTCTGCGGGCCGTGGGCGCGGCTTTCGCGTACAAGATGTGAGGGACCTTACGGCCTCACGCAAAATTCACAGGCGACTTCGGTAACGCGATTGAGGTCATCGATCGCTCGCTGCTCAGTGTTTTCGCGAAAAATCTTGAGGCCTGCAACTTTCGACTTCTGCAACGAAATCGGCCCAAAGCCGAACTTTGCAGAAGGTTGCAATGTCCGCCTTCGGGAGGAAAGCCGACCAAGGCGAAGCGGACCGCCGAGGTCGGCTTGGACCCATATGACGGACCTCGTGCGCATTGAGCCCAGTTACGGAACCAGTATCGCAATCGATAAACTTCGATTTGCTCTGCAAGCCTTTCTTTTGAACGAGCCGATAAACGCTTCGGGCACGAAGGATTATTTCGGGATGATGTTGAGCAGGAATTCGGCGATGGTCTGCTCTTTGGCTTCGCCGGCGTAGACTGCAACGGCCGGCCGCGGCGATGCCGCAGAAGAAGCCATAGCCGCGGCGGGCGGATAACGGTAGTCATCCCTTAATGATGAGGCGCCCTAGGAACGCATTGCAGGCCCGCTCGGCTTCAGCGAACGAACTGAAGGGAGACCCGGATACGTGAGCCGCTGGCATATTCAGAAAGTCAGGGCGATATGATGCAACAAAGCCCGGCTCTCCATGCAATCCAGGTCCACTCCGGCTCTCGTTGCTGATGACGAATGAATAGTCGTCGCTGCTTGCGATCCATATCTCCAGTTCAGTATCGACTCGGCGGAAGTGCAGGGCCATTTCACCCTCACAAACTTTGGTCCTCCGTGATCATCCACATGGGACGCTTAGTCTACTTTTGTGCGGTTGGCCGCTTCTGCCTCCCGCGCCAGCCGTTCGGCCTTTAGGCGCTCTCGATTATCATGGACCGCTTTTTGCGCTTTGGCGTAATCCGTCATAGCATCCTTCGGCCTGACAGTTTTGAATGCCTTGTTTGCTTCGCGTTCCGCAGCCGTCGGCGCCCGTCGGTCTCGCTCTTTAATCATTGTTGACCTCCCATTTGGGCTGATTAATTCAACGCGCGAAGCAAGCTTTCGATCCTATTATGGGGCAATGATCTTGAGGGTGTGATCATTTTAGATTTCTGTCGCGGCGCACCTTGTGAAACTCCTCCGGCCCTTTGATCAGCTTGCGCTTGCGGCTGGCCTGATCGTCTTGGCTGGCTGTACTGTCGGTCACCTTGTGGATTGCGTCGCCTGCCAATTCGCGGGCGCGCTCCCTGGGGCTGTGCCGTTCAGCGCGCAGCGCCGTGGGCGATACAGTTAGCTCGAACTCGATGAGCCGGCGGACGTCCTCAGAGCGGCCCGGAGTATCGTCCTGCTTTGCCGCCCAGGCATCGACGACGGCCCGTAGGTCGGCTGACAGGCGAATTACGACTCTCCGGCTTGTGCATCGTCCCGGGATGTCGAGACAGGCGATGGCGCGACAATCGCGGCGCACCCAGCATGGCATGAAATCACCCGGAGTTTGGCAGGATATCACCTTGCCGGATGTGGTCCGGATTCTAATGCTCGGAGCCTCGGAACAGAGACGCCCTGAGCCCCGAATCCCTGCGGCGCAACGCACGCGGAAGGACGCGACGGTCGGAAAATGTCTCTGAGGGAGGAATCGGATGCCACAACTGTCGCCCGAGCGCACGCGAAAAATCCTTGCCGATAGCGCGTTCAGAGAGCTCGTCTCAGGCCGCGCGAGGTTGCGATGGTGGCTCTCCATCCTGACGCTAGTCATGTTCTTCGGCTTCATCGCGCTGATCTCGACCGCGAAAGCCGCGCTCGGCGCGAGTTTCGCCGGCAGCGCGATGCCGCTCGGCTTCGCGCTCGCCCTTCTCATGGTTGCGGCGATCATCGCTTTCACCGCCTTCTATGTTCAGCGCTCGAACACGCGCTTCGACGAACTCGCGCGCAGAGTCAATCGGGAGCTCGGCCGATGATCGCCAGATGGCTGCTGATCGCACTTTGCGTGGTGTTTCCATTCGCGGCGATGGCCCAGGGCGCGCCCGCCGCGGCGGCGCGTGGGCCCGACTGGATCGCGATCGGAATGTTCCTGATTATCGTCGCCGTCACGCTCGTCATCACCTGGCGCTCGGCCGGCAGCACCGGATCGAAGGCGGGCTTCTACACCGCCGGACACGCGATCACGCCGGTGCAGAACGGTCTGGCGACCGCTGGCGATTTCCTGTCGGCGGCCGCATTTCTCGGCATATCCGCGCTGGTCTACGCCAATGGCTTCGACGGCTTCATTTACGCGCTCGGCTTTCTCACGGGATGGCCGATAGTGCTGTTCCTGATGTCGGAGCGCATGCGCAATCTGGGCAGCTACACCTTCGCGGATGCCGCCGCGTTTCGCCTGCAGCGGACGCCGGTCCGGCTCGTCGCCGCGACCGGAAGTCTCGTCGTTGTGCTGTTCTACCTGATCGCGCAGCTGATCGGCGCGGGCAAGGTGATCCAGCTGCTTTTCGGCATCAACTACATCTTCGCCGTGCTCGGCGTCGGCGTGCTGATGATCCTTTATGTGATCGTGGGCGGCATGCAGGCGACCACTTGGGTTCAGATCACCAAGGCGGTGCTGCTGCTGTGCGGCGGAACGCTGCTCGCGCTGGCTGCCCTGTGGCATTTCGAGTTCAGCCTCGGACGGCTGCTGGAGGCCGCAAGCCACGTCCATCCCAAGGGAGCCGCTATTCTGGTCCCCGGCGGACTGTTCGCCGAACCGGTGTCCGCCATCTCGCTCGGCCTCGCGCTGGTGTTCGGCACCGCCGGCCTGCCGCATATCCTTATGCGGTTCTTCACGGTGAAGGACGCCGCCGCGGCCCGCAAATCGGTGTTCTATGCGACGGCCTGCGTCGCGTATTTCTGCTGGATCATTCCGGTGCTGGGCTTTGCCGCCGCAGCGATCCTTATGACGGATCCGAGCTATTTCAATGTCGCGGCATCCGGGCAGTTCAACAAGATCGCCGATCTGGTCGGCGGGCCGAACATGGCGTCGATCCATCTCGCCCACGCGATGGGCGGTCCGCTGCTGCTCGGATTCATCTCCGCGGTGGCATTCGCGACCATCCTTGCCGTCGTCGCCGGCCTGACGCTCGCCGGCGCCTCCGCCGTCAGTCATGACATCTACGGCCAGGTGCTGGCCGGCGGCAAGGCATCCGAAGCGCGCGAACTGCTGGTCTCGAAGGTCTCGGCTGTGGCCATCGGCGTCGTTGCGGTTCTGCTGGCCTACGCCTTCGAGAACCAGAACGTGGCGTTCATGGCCGGACTTGCGTTGTCGGTGGCCGCGAGCTGCAATTTTCCGGTGCTGGCGATGGCGATGTTCTGGCGTGGCACCACGACGCGCGGCGCCGTCGCCGGCGGTCTCGCGGGCCTCGTCGCGTCGGTCGTGCTGGTCGTGCTGAGCAAGACGGTCTGGGTCGCCGTCCTCGGCTTTCCGACGGCGCTGTTCCCCTACGACAATCCGGCTCTGGTCTCGATGCCGCTCGCCTTCCTGTTCGTCTGGCTGTTCTCGGTAACGGATCGCAGCGAGCGCGCTGCGCGCGAACGCGAGGCGTTTGCGGCGCAGTTCATCCAATCCGAGATCGGAGCGGCTTTGGCCAGCGAGCGGCCGGCTCTCGCAGCCGCAGCCTCGTGACATCGAGGAACCTGGAAAACAGCATGACCAACGCAGTTCAACTCGACGAGACCCACGACCCGGCCCGGCGGAGTTTTGTCGAGACGGCAAACGGCGGCGCGACCGACTTCCCGATCCAGAATCTGCCGCTTGGCATCTTCAGCACCGCGGCCGATACGCAGCCGCGGATCGGCACCGCGATCGGAGATTTCGTCTTCGACCTGAAGCGAGCGCTCGGTTCCGATGAGCACCTCGCGGCGCCGATCCGCCAGGCGCTCCAGCAAGGCACGCTCAATGCGCTGTTCGCGCTCGGACCTATGGCGATGCGGGAGCTGCGCCGCCGCGCCGCCGATCTGCTGGGGCAGGGCAGCACGGCCAATGACACCAGGCGCCGCGCCTCCGAATTGCTGACGTCGATCGCGGATGCGACGCTGCATCTGCCCACACGCATCTCGAACTACACGGACTTCTACGCCGGCATCTATCATGCGCGGGCGGCGGGCGCGCTGCTGACGCCGGAAAATCCGCTTCCCGCGAACTACAAATGGGTGCCCATCGCCTATCACGGCCGTGCCTCGTCGGTGCAAGTGGGGCGCGGGATGGTGCGACGGCCACTCGGGCAACGCCCGCCCACGGTGGCGGGCGCAGCGCCGGGCTTTGGCCCGTGCGAACGGCTGGATTTCGAGCTCGAGATGGGCTTCTACCTCGCTGCCGGCAACCGGCTCGGCAATCCCGTCCCGATCGCCGAAGCATCGCAGCAGATCGTCGGCTATTCGCTGCTGAACGACTGGTCGGCGCGCGACATCCAGCGCTGGGAGATGTTTCCGCTCGGACCGTTCCTCAGCAAGAGTTTTGCTACCTCGGTGTCACCGTGGGTCGTCACGTCGGATGCGCTGGCGCCGTTCCGTGTCCCGGCGCTGGCGCGGTCGGACGGCGATCCGCGTCCGCTCGACTATCTGTTCGACGCGGCCGATCAATCGCACGGCGGACTCGATGTCCACCTCGAGGTCCTGCTCTCGACCGCGCAGATGCGCGCCGCGAACCAGCCCGCCGCGGCGATTCTCACATCCAATGCCAAATACCTGTATTGGACCCCGGCGCAGATGATCGCGCATCACAGCATCAACGGCTGCAATCTGCTGCCGGGCGACCTGATCGGCACTGGCACCATTTCGGGGCCTAGCCCGGCGCAGCTTTCGAGCATGCTCGAGTTCACCGCCGCCGGATCACGGCCGGCCGTGCTTCCGAGCGGCGAGCGCCGCAGTTTCCTCGAGGATGGCGATGAAGTCACCTTCCGCGGCCGCTGCAGCCTAGAAGGTTTTGCGAGCATCGGCTTCGGCTCATGCGTCGGCAGGATCGGGCCGGCGGACGCCGTCATTGCCGGAAACAACCATGCCTGATGGCGGGAGGGTGATATGGAGTGTCAATCGCTGCTAACCTACGCACAGCTCCAGAACGCGGCGCTCGATCCAGACGACTTCCGCTTCGGACAGCTCCTGACATTGGCGGTCGGGTTAGCGCTGCTGCTGATCACGCGTCTGGCGACACTGCTGGCCGCTGCGCTGTAGGGTGACGGAAGTCCGACGGCGAGCGGTTGGTCCACTTCTTGAACGCCTTGCGGAAGCTGGTAGCGTCGGCAAAGCCGACACGCTCGGCGACCTGATCGATTGCCAGATGGGTGTTCTCGAGCAACTCCGTCGCAATCGACTGCCGCATCCCGTCGACGATCGACTGGAACGACTGCCCGTCCTCCGCCAGCCTGCGGTGGAACGTTCGCAGCGACAGCCCGAGCTTGGATGCGATCTCCGGCGCGCCCGCAAATCGGCTGGGGCTGTTGAGGCAGGCGGCTCTGATCCGCCTTACTAGCTCGGATTCGCCGGGATGCTCGGTCAAGACGACGTCACAGAGCTGCTGGCAGATCTTCGCGGTGATCGGGTTTGCATTGGGGCAGGGTAGATCGAGCACCTTGGCATCGAAATGCCATTCCATGCGATCGGCGCCGAAGTCGATCGGGCAGTTGAACATCCGCTCGTAGTTGCGCCAGTGCACGGGTGCGGCAAACGGAAAGATCATCCTCTTGCTCGGGAACGGCGACTCGAGGATGCGGCTGAACACCGCGGTCATCGAGCTGCGCCAGAATTCCGCGGCGAACGGCAGCAGCTCGCCGAGCGGGTCGAGCCCATGGCTGCGAAGGATCGCGGTCGTCCCGTGCTCGATCCGGAAGCTGATCTGCCTTACCGCCGGCCCGGCCATGGTGATGTGATCGAGCGAGAACATCAGCGCTTCGCCGAATGTCCGGCTCGACACCAGCGCATAGCCGTAAATGCCGTAATCGCTGATGCGCTGCCGAGCGCCTGCGAGCAACCCTATATCGGAGCGCTTCGCCAATCGCATCGCGTTGCGGTAGATCGCCAGCCGCTGGCGGTGCGAGATGCGAGCGTGGGGATCCTCGAGCTGGGAGGCATCGAGACCGGTCCGTGCAAACAGCTCCCGAACCGACAGGCCCTGCGCCGCCAGCTCGGCGGCCAGCGCGCCGAGTCCGAGCAGGCTCTGCGTCGGCGCATCGGGGTCGCTCGAGATCGGCATCACGATCTTGATCGGCTTCATGGCACTTCCTCCACGTCCGGCTGGCACAGATTGACAGGCCGACGAACGGCTCTTCCGGCCGTTTGGCAATCTTCGACATCATAATTGGCAGAGCTTGACGTTGTCACGTTTGTTATGACGGACGACATTCAAATCATCAGAACAGCGGGATCTGCGCCGGGCAGGCCCGCAGCGAGGAGACGTCTGACCGCCGTGACGCTGCGTCGAAAGCGCTGCCGGCCGGCTTTTGCATCGAGCGGAGGGAACCTGATGACGACAGTACTTCACGAGATGGACGGCAAGGTTGGCGTGGTGACGCTGGCGAAGCCGCCGCACAATTTGCTCGACGACCAGCTCATCAACGATGTGGTCGGCGCCTACCACGCGGTGGTTGCGGCCGGCTGCCGCGCTATCCTGCTGCGTAGCTCGATGCGGCACTTCTGCGCCGGCGCGGAGATGGCGTCCTGGGGAATCGGCACCAAGCTGCACACCGATCAGGCCGGTCTCGAAAAAATCTGGCGTAGTCTCGAGGATGTACCGGTTCCCACGGTTGCCGCCGTCAATGGCGGCGTGCTTGGCGGCGGGCTTGAGCTCGCGCTGACCTGCGACATGATTATCGCAGCGAACACCGCGTTCCTCGGCCAGGTCGAGGTTGCGGTCGGGTTGCTGCCGCTGCTCGGCGGCACGCAGCGCATCGCGCAACGCGCCGGCATCGCGCGCGCCAAGGAGATCGCGATGCTCGGCCGCCGTCACACTCCCGAGGCGTTCGAACGCTGGGGCATCATCAACCTCGTCGTCCCGGAAGCCGAATTGGGCGCTTCATCGATGACCATGGCCCGACAGCTCGCCGCCGGCCCGACCAAGGTCATCGCGGGCATCAAGATGCAGGCGAACCTGCAGGCGCGCGGCGGCGTCGCCGCTGCCGACGCGCGACAGGTCGAGATCAACGACATGATCTGGAAGGCCAGGGACCGCCAGCGCGGCGCCGACGCCTTCTTCGCGTCGGGCCCGGCAACAGCTGTCTTCGAGGGAGACTGACGATGTCGGCTGCGCCTCTTCAGGGATTGCGGGTGGTCGATTTCACTCGCGTGCTGGCCGGTCCGCATTGCACCAAGGCGCTGCGCGACCTCGGCGCCGAGGTCACCAAGATCGAGCCGCCGTCCGGCGACATTGGCCGCGCCGGACTGCCTTACGTCGGTGGTATGGGTCTCTATTTCGTGCAGCAGAACGCCGGCAAGCGGAATCTCAGCATCGATCTGAACTATGTTGAGGGACGCGAGATAGTCACCCGCCTGTGTAGGGGGGCCGACGTCATCGTCGAGAATTTCCGTCCCGGCACCTTGGCGCGGTTCGGCTTCAGCTACGACGACGTCCGTGCCTTCAACCCCGGCATCATCTATGTCTCGCTGAGCGGCTACGGGCAGTCGACCTCCTGGCGCAACCGGCCGGCCTTTGCGCCTACGGTGCAGGCCGAGACCGGCCTGACCTCGATCGTGCAGGACCATTTCGGTGCGGCATTGTCGGAGCCACGCGGCGATTCATGCAGCCATGCCGATGTCTATACCGGGCTGCAGGGCGTGATCGCCGTGCTCGCCGCGCTCCAGCATCGCAACCGCACCGGCGAGGGACAGCACGTCGACGTGTCGATGGCTGCGACGATGCTGTCGGTCAACGAGCGCGCCGGCGCGATGATGTCGGGGATCGACACCGACGGCGAGCCTATCGCGCTGTCGGCTAATGAGTCGCACATCTTCGAGATGTCCGACGGCACCCGCCTGACGATCGCCGCCAGCCCGATCTATTCGCCGATGTTCACGCGCTACTGCGCGATGATGCGGCGAAGCGATTTGCTGGCCGATGCCCGCTACGCCACCGCCAGCCTGCGCCGGCAGAACCTCGCGCCGTTGCTCGCCGAAATCCGCGCCTGGATTACGACGTTCGAGAATCTCGAGCAGTTGCAGGCGCAAGTCAGTGAAGCCGGGCTCGCGGTTGGGCGCGTGCGCACCGTCAACGAGTTCGTGGAGACCGATTGGGCCAAGGAGTGGAATGCCGTGGTCGAGGTCGATGACCGGGCCGGCGGATTGGTCCGAATGCCGGGCAATCCCTGGATCTTCAGCCGCTCGGAACTGCCGTCGCCCGGCACGCCGGCCTATCAGGGCGAACACAATGAAGACGTCCTTGGCCAGCTCGACTTTGCGCCCGAGAGGATCAAGGATCTGCAGTACCGCAACATCCTGCTCAGCCGGCGATAGGCGGAGCTTGTCCGGGCATGGCAAAAAGATCGCTTCAATTGGATGGAGGAGGAATCCGACGACATCGAGCGATCCGCTCCGACCTTCTCGGCACTTTCCGCGACGGACATTTCGCGACGCGAGCCTCCCGAGGCCGGCACCTAACTGGTTCCAACCCTCTCGCAGTGGAATTGCGGGCGAAAGGAGGCCTTTGACGGGGTATCAGGAGGCGACCTCGCGAGTTTGCCTGCCCGTAGGTAGAAAAGAGGGCTTCGAGAATAGTGGGCTTAGCGATGCAGCGGACCAGTGCCTCGAATTCCCGACGCCTTATCGTTAGTTGGTCCGGGCTCGCTCGAAATTTGCCTTGCCCCATTCCGACAAGAGGAAATCAAACTGGAGGTTCAATGCACGCGAGCCCTGGTGCGCCCACCAAGCTTTCATAGCTTAAGTCCGCCCTCGTAACGGTCATCCCGGCCAGCGGTCGCGTCTGTTCCGGCAACCGCTATCGCCTGCTTCCTCACGCCGCTTCCTGATCTCCGCCCTCAATTGCTTGCGCCTGCGTTTCGCACCGGCCGGCAAATCGTCGGGGCATGTCCGCTATCGCGCGCGGAATTTCGATCGCCGTTCGGCAGCGGTCTGAATCTGACGAAGTTCATCACGACAGGTCCGCGATCACTGCGCTGACAGGCGTTGGGGTGAAGGTGCGGGCTGAGCGCGGGGCGCCCTGCAGCGAGGGCGGTTGACAGGGGAGAGCGCCCACTTTAATCACGTGACTAATTAATCAATTAATTAAAGCCCAAAACCCTAGGGAAAGAATCCGCCTGATGCTGGCCGGCCAGAGACATCCGAAGCTGCTTGCCCCGCGCGGCCGCAGCCTCACTTGGCTGGAAAACAAGGTGCTCGTGCATTCCGTGCGCAGCGGCCTCGAACAGGCTGAGAATGACCTTGCCGAGCCCGCCGCACGCTTTGCCGAGCGCAACGTCAGGGTGATCACCGCGGGCAGACCGAACGCCGGAGCGACCGGCCATCGCGTCAAACCGTCGATCCCGGAAAAACCCGTGCAGCACCGCTGCAATCGCCCACGCGGTGCACGCCGCCGATCACTGCCGCCGAATCCCGCACATCAGTTCGGGCGCGCGAGCGATGCGCGCCCCGGCAGTGATGTCGCGGATCGGCGTCTGCCGCCCGAAGCAGAGTGGGCTTCGTTCACCCGTATGGAAAATGAGGAGTGAGGCGTAAACGATGGGACGTCGATCTGAGGTACTGATGGCGCAAGAGACCGCCGGCACGGACAACCGGCGCGTGATCCAGGTGGTGTCGCGCGCATTCGACATCGTGCGTTGCTTCGAAGGTCGAAGCATACGCCTGGGAAATCGCGAAATCGCCGATCGCTGCGGTCTTCCGCGATCGACGGTCTCGCGTCTCACCTTGACGCTTACCCAGATCGGGCAGCTGATCTATCTGCCGCAAGAGCAGAAATATGCTCTCGGTCCCCACGCCGCCCCGGCCGGTGCGCCGTTGTTTGCGCAGGGTTGCGACAAGCCTGCCTGCGCCGACGAGCCGCAACTCCGCCAGGTGCCGCGCTTCGGGTACTTCGAAGATCAGCGCAACTCGATTGCCGAGCCGCTTGCGGTGACGCCACACCGTTGATGCCTCGCGGAAACGGCTGGGACCACCGGCACGAGCGCAACTAACGATACATTCGAAGCAAAGGGAAACGCATGTCTGAAGCATACATCATTGACGCTGTTCGCACGCCGCGGGGCATCGGCAAGCCGGGCAAGGGGGCGCTGTCGCACCTGCATCCGCAGCATCTGGCCGCGACGGTGCTCGGCGCGCTCAAGGAGCGCAACAAGCTCGACACGTCGACCGTCGATGACATCATCTGGTCGACATCGACTCAGGAAGGCAAGCAGGGCGGCGATCTCGGACGCATGTCGGCGCTCGCGGCAGGCTACGACATCAACGCCAGCGGCACGACGCTGGATCGTTTCTGCGGCGGCGGCATCACGTCGGTGAACCTCGCGGCAGCGTCGGTGATGTCGGGGATGGAAGATTGCGTCATCGCCGGCGGCACCGAGATGATGAGCTATCAACAGACTCTCGCAGCCGAGCGTTCCAAGGCCGGGCAGCCGGCGCGGATGATGGGTTCGGGCAATCCGGCGCTCGACGAGATTCACCCGCAGTCGCACCAGGGCGTGTGCGGCGACGCCATCGCGACGCGCGAGGGGATCAGCCGCGAGGCCTGCGATGCACTGGCACTGACGAGCCAGCAGCGCGCCAAGCGGGCCATCGATGAAGGCCGCTTCGCCAAGTCGGTGATCCCCGTCCTCAACGACGACGGCAGCGTTGCCCTCAATCGCGAAGAATTCCCGCGCCCGGAGACCACGGCTGAAGGCCTTGCTTCGCTGAAGCCGAGCTTCGAGCAGCTTGCCGATTTCGACCTCGGCAACGGCACGACGTTCAAGAAGCAGATCCAGCGCCGCTATCCGGACCTCGAGTGGAAGGGCGTGCACCATGCCGGCAACAGCTCGGGCGTGGTGGACGGCGCCGCCGCGGTGCTGATCACGTCGAAGGCATATGCCGAGAAGCACGGCCTCAAGCCGCGCGGCCGCATCGTGGCCTATGCCAACCAGGGTGACGATCCGACCCTGATGCTCAACGCGCCGGTTCCGGCGGCCAAGAAGGTACTCGCCAAGGCCGGCCTGACCAAGAACGACATCGACGTCTGGGAGATCAACGAGGCCTTCGCGGTCGTCGCCGAGAAGTTTATCCGCGACCTCGAGCTGGACCGCGAGAAGGTCAACATCAATGGCGGCTCGATCGCGCTCGGCCATCCGATCGGCGCGACCGGATCGATCCTGATCGGCACGGCGCTCGACGAGCTCGAGCGCAGCGGCGGACGCTATGGCCTGGTCACCATGTGTGCCGCCGGCGGCATGGCACCAGCCATCATCATCGAACGCATGTGATCGCGAAAGGATATTGCCATGAAACTCGATTCATCGGTCGCCGCCGTCGTCACCGGTGGGGCTTCCGGCCTTGGTGCTGCCACCTCGCGCGCGCTGGCTGCGCAAGGCGTGAAAGTCGCGATCTTCGACTTCAACGAAGAGAAGGGTGAAGCAATCGCCAAGGAAATCGGCGGTGTGTTCTGCAAGGTCGATGTCACCTCGGACGAGCAGGTCGATGCGGGCTTTGCCAAGGCCCGCGCGGCGCATGGCCAGGAGCGCATCCTGGTGAACTGTGCAGGCACCGGCAATGCGGTGAAGACCGCGGGCCGCGACAAGAAGACCGGCGAGCCCACCCACTTCCCGATCGACGCCTTCAACCGCATCATCCAGATCAACCTCGTCGGCACCTTCCGTTGCATCGCCAAGTCGGCGCAGGGCATGCTGTCGCTGGCTCCGCTGGAGCACGGCGAGCGTGGTGCGGTCGTCAATACAGCCTCCGTCGCGGCCGAGGATGGCCAGATGGGGCAGGCGGCTTATTCTGCCTCGAAGGCCGGCGTGGTCGGCATGACCCTGCCGATCGCGCGCGACCTGATGGCCGAAGGCATCCGCGTCAACACCATCCTGCCGGGCATCTTCAACACCCCGCTGCTGCAGGGCGCCCCGGAAAACGTCAAGGCCGCGCTCAGCGCGTCGGTGCCGTTCCCCAAGCGTCTCGGCATGCCGGAGGAATATGCGCATCTGGCGCTGACCATGATCACCAATGGCTACTTCAACGGTGAAGACGTCCGTCTCGACGGCGCCATCCGCATGGCTCCGCGTTAAGCGATCAGGAGACCAAAGCGATGTCCGAAGAAACCCCGGTCCTCACTGAAGTCCGCGGACCGATACTGATCATCACCCTGAACCGGCCGGAAGCCAAGAACGCGGCCAACCTCGCCCTCTCCAAGGGCGTGGCCGCGGCGATCGACCGGCTCGACGCCGACGATTCCCTGAGCGTCGGCATCATCACCGGCGCCGGCGGCACATTCTGCTCGGGCATGGACCTCAAGGGGTTCCTGAAAGGCGAGCGGCCGTCGATCGCCGGCCGCGGCTTCGCCGGCCTGACCGAGGCCCCGCCGAAGAAGCCGCTGATTGCGGCTGTCGACGGCTACGCGCTCGCCGGCGGGATGGAGATCGCGCTGTCGTGCGACATGATCGTCGCCAACCGCAACGCGAAGTTCGGGATCCCCGAGGTGAAGCGCGGACTTGCGGCAGCGGCCGGCGGGCTAATCCGCATGCCGCGCCAGATGCCGTTCCGTGTGGCGATGGAGTTCGCATTGACGGGCGAGTTCTTCGGCGCCGAGCGCGCCCATCAACTCGGCATCATCAATCGCGTAACCGATGGCCCGGCGCTCGACGCCGCGCTTGAGCTCGCGGCAGCGATCGGCGCCAACGGCCCGCTCGCCGTCAAGGCATCCAAGCAGGTGATCGTCGAATCCCGGCTCTGGCCGGAAGATGAGATGTGGAAGAGGCAGCAGGAGATCGTCGGTCCTGTCTTCGTATCCGAGGATGCCCGCGAGGGCGCGGCTGCCTTTGCCGAAAAGCGCGCGCCGAACTGGAAGGGCAAGTAGGGCATCGCCTGTTTCGATGACGGGGCGTCGGTTTTGATTGCAGCAGAACCGGCGCTCTAAACTTTTTACGATGCCTCGCCGTACGTCGGTGGGCTTCCACGAGAGCGCTATTGGGTGATTGATGCGCAGCTTTACCGAAGACCAGGTCATTTTCCGCGACTCCTACCGCAAGTTCCTCGCCAGCGAGATCACGCCTCACATGGAGGAGTGGCGGGAAGCCGGCATCGTCGACCGCAGCGCGTTCAAGAAGGCCGGTGACCTCGGCTTCCTGATGATCTGGCCCGAGGAAAAATACGGCGGAATGGGCGACGAGGACTTCCGTTACGAGCAGATCATCATCGAGGAGACCGCGCGCTCGGGCTGCAAGGGCTGGTTCAACACGCTGCACAGCCGACTGGTCGGATCCTACTTCAAGCGCTTCGGCACCGAGGAGCAGCGCGACCGATTCCTGCCGAAATGCGTCAACGGCGAGACCATCCTGGCCATCGCGATGACCGAGCCCGGCGCGGGCTCAGACCTCGCCGGCATGCGGTCGACCGCGGAAGACAAGGGCGATCATTTCCTGCTCAATGGCTCGAAGACCTATATTTCCAACGGCATCAATTCCGACGTGGTGATCGTGGCGGCCAAGCTCGCGGGCGCCGAGAAGAAGCATGCCATGGTGCTCCTGATCGTCGAGCGCGGCATGGAAGGTTTTGAGCGCGGCCGCAATCTCAAGAAGATGGGCATGCCGGCGCAGGACACTGCCGAACTCTTCTTCAACAATGTGAAGGTGCCCAAGGCCAACGTGCTGGGAGAACCCGGCAAGGGCTTTTACTATCTCATGGAAGGCCTTGCCGAGGAGCGGCTAATCTCCGCGGTCGGATCGATCGCCAATGGCCGCAAGGCGTTCGACATCACGCGCACTTACGTGATGGACCGCAAATTGTTTGGCCGGCCGCTTGCCGAACAGCAGAACACCCAGTTCCGCATGGCGGAGATGGATGCCGAAATCGATCTCGTGCAGGTCTATGTCGATCACTGCGTGGCCGAGCACAATGCCGGACGCCTGACCAGCAATATGGGCGCCAAGGCCAAGATGATGTCGTCGGAGGTCGAGTGGAAGATGCTCGATCTTGGCGTCCAGTTGCACGGCGGCGCAGGTTACATGGATGAATATCCGATCAGTCGCATGTTTACCGACGCGCGCGTCAATCGAATCCTCGCTGGAAGCTCTGAAGTGATGCGGCTGATCATCGGCCGCGATGTCTTCTCGGAGCACTACAAGAGCATTCTGGACTAGCCGGTCAGCACGACCGGCTAACTGCCTCCGTTCCGCATCAGCCGCGGGCCTGCCGCAGCGGCTCGCGCGCATGCTCCTTCGAGCGCAGCAATGCATCGACGAAGATCGGCTCCCAGGAGCGGATGTGAGTGCGGAGCAGGGCGGTCAGCGCCTCGGTCTCGCCGGCGAGCGCGAGCTCGATCAACCGGTAATGTTCGGGCACTGACGCTTGCTGCCGCTCGTGGCCCGCGCGGGAGCTGATGCCGTAGAGCCGCATCTTGTCGCGCAGCCCCATCACCGTGTCGGTCAGCAGGTCGTTGCCGGCGGCGGCGATGAACTCGCGATGATAGTTGCGGTCGGCTTCCAGATAGAGCTGGACGTCGTCGGTCTCGACTGCCCTGGCGATCTGGTCGGCCCAGCCGCGCACGATTGTTAGATCCTTCGGCGGATTGGTGGCGACCAGCACGGCGGCGTGCAGCTCGAGCACTTCGCGCATGTCGAACAGGTTGCGCAGTTCGGTCAGCGTCGGCTCGACCACCTTGAAGCCGCGGTTGCGTATCGGCTCGACCAGACCGCCGCGGCTGAGCTCGAGCAGCGCCTCGCGCACCGGCGTCGAGGAGACGCCGAGGCTCGCCGCGAGACTCGGCACCGAATACATCGTGCCCGGAAGGCTCTGCCCGGAAATGATCTCGGCCCGCACCCGCTGCAGCACCTGTTCTCGCAAATTCTGGTCCATCGGTGGTCGTGGCCGCCTCTCGCTGGGAACTCCGATTCGTCGCTGATTATTACTTAGCCTTGACGCGGCCGGTAGCGTATGACGTAAATGTGTAACGCATTACAAAAATGCGTCACATGGATTGACTGGGATAGGTGAGACGGCGGTGAAACAGCGGCTGCCCGGCTATTGCACGCTTTGTCGCTCGCGCTGCGGTGCCGTCACCGTGGTCGAGGATGGGCGTCTTGTCGGTGTAGAGGTATTAAATAACCACCCGACCGGCGGCGCGCTTTGCGCCAAGGGCAGGGCGGCGCCCGAAATCGTCGCCAGCCCGCGCCGGCTGACCGTCCCGCTCAAGCGGACCCAGCCGCGCGGCGCCGCCGATCCGGGCTGGGTCGAGGTGTCGTGGGACGAGGCCTTGACCGAGATCGCCGCCCGGCTCGGTACGATCCGCGCGGAGAGCGGCGCCGAGGCGGTGGCGTTCGGCGTCACCACGCCGAGCGGCACGCCGATGGTCGACAGTTTCGAGTGGGTCGAGCGCTTCATCCGCGGCTTCGGCAGCCCGAACCTGATCTATGCGGTCGAGATCTGCGGCTGGCACAAGGACTATGCGCACGCGCTGACCTTCGGCCGCGGCATCGGCTTTCCCGATTACGACAATGCCGATGCGATTATCCTGTGGGGCCACAATCCGGCGCGGACCTGGCTTGCCCAGGCAACGCGGATCGCCGATGCGCGGCGGCGCGGCGCCAAGGTCGTGGTGATCGATCCCAAGCCGAACGGCTCGGGGCAGCAGGCCGATCTGTGGCTGCGCGTTCGTCCGGGCGCCGACGGCGCGCTCGCGATGGGCGCGATCCGTCACCTCATCGCTACCGGCAGCTTCGATGCGGATTTCGTCAGCGCATGGACCAATGGATCGCTGCTGGTCGATCGTGCGACGGGACGCTTCCTGCGCGCCGACGCGTTGTGGCCGGATGGCGCGCCGGAGGCCTTCGTTCGTCTCGATGCGTCGGGCGCGCCCGTGCCTTGCGACACGCGTTACGTGCCGGAGAGCTGTGGCCAGTTGCGTGGCGCGCTGCAGGTCCGCACACGCGACGGCGGGCTGATAGCGGCGGCTACCGCGTTCGAACTGCTCGTCGAGCGAGCCGCGCCATACACGCCGGCGCGCGTCGCGGAGCTGACCTGGCTTCCTGTCGAGGACGTCGACGCGTTCAACACGCTGCTCGCTCGCCGGCCGCGGCTCGCCTACCATTCCTGGACCGGCGTCGGCCAGCACACCAACGCGACCGCGATCGAGCGCACGATTGCAACGTTGTATGCGCTGACCGGCGCTTGCGATCGGCCCGGCGGCAATCGCTGGCCGGTGCCGCCGCCGACCCGCGCCCTCAACGACTACAATATCCTGTCGCCGGAGCAGCAGGCGAAGGCGCTGGGCATTACTGAGCTGCCGCTCGGCCCGCCGGCCAAGGGCTGGATCACGGCGCGCGATTTCAGCAGGGCCGTGCTTGACGGCGAGCCCTACCGGGTGCGCGCGCTGGTCGCCTTCGGCACCAACTTCGTCGTCTCGCAGGGCCATTCCGAGCGTAACCGCGCCGCGCTGAACGCGCTGGAATTCCAGGTTCATATCGACATGTTCATGAATCCGACCGCGGAGAGCGCCGATTTCGTGCTGCCGGCCAGCACTCCGTGGGAGCGCGATGCGCTCAAGATCGGATTCGAGATCACGCAGGAAGCTGTCGAGACCGTGCAGTTTCGCCCGCGCATGGTCGAGCCGGTCGGTGAGGTGAAGGCCGATTACGAGATCGCCGCCGCGCTCGCGCTCAAGCTCGGGATGGGCGACTTGTTCTTCGGCGGCGACATCAAGGCCGGGTGGAATTACCAGTTGGCGCCGCTCGGCATCGGTGTCGAGGATCTGCGCGACCATCCGGAAGGCCGCCGTTTCCCGCAGATCTTCCGCGACGAAAAATACGCCGTGGCGCGCGAGGACCGCACGGTTGCCGGATTCTCGACGCCGACGCGCCGCGTCGAGATCTATTCGGAGCTGATGCTGGGGCACGGGTATGATCCCTTGCCCGACCATGTCGAGCCGGTCGGCAGCCCGCTCACGGCAGCGCCGGATGCACGCTTTCCGCTCGTGCTTTCCACCGCCAAGAGCGGCTGGTTCGTTCACTCCTCTTATCGGCACGTCGCCTCGCTGCGGCGCAAGTCACCCGATCCGGCCGTCGAGATCAGTCCGCAGCTCGCCGCGCGGCGCGGCCTTGCCGAAGGCGACTGGGCCGTGGTCGAGACGCATGGCGGTGACGTGCGCCTGAAGGTGCGCCTCAATGCGGCGCTCGACGATCGCGTCGTCGTCGCCGAATTCGGCTGGTGGGAAGACTGTCCGCCGCTCGGCCGCGAGCGTTCCGCGACGGCAGGCATCCACACCCGCAACATCAATGCCGTGCTGCACGATGATGCGCGCGATCCGGTCAGCGGCTCCGTCCCGCTGCGCGCGATCGTCTGCGACATCAGGCGCGACGGCGTTGCCAGTCGTGGCCTGTGGAGCGGTCAGCGGCGGTTCACGCTCGGTGCGCGCCGCGCCGAGGCGGATAATGTCATCGCGCTCAACCTGCTGCCGCTTGACGATGGTCCGCTGCCCGACTTCCTGCCGGGCCAGCACGTGATGGTCTCGCTGCCCGGCGCAACGCAGGCACGGGCCTATTCGCTGACCGGATCGGGCGATCGGCCGGATGTGCTCTCGATAGCGGTGAAGGGGCGCTTCTTCAATGAGGCGCCGAGTGGCGATGCGCCGTTCTTCATGCCGGATCGTCTGCACCGTCTTGCCGTCGGAGACGAGGTCGTGCTGGAGCCGCCGGGCGGCATCTTCACGCCGCCATTGAAGGGGCCGCGGCCGCTGATCTTCCTCGCCGCCGGCATCGGCATCACGCCGTTCATCAGCCATCTCGAAACGCTGCAACGGATTGCCCCACAAGATCGCGTTGGCGAAATCCTGTTGCTCCACGGCTGTCGTAGCAGTCGGGAGCATCCGTTTGCCGTGCGGCTTGCGGAGCTGGAAACCGGTATTCCAGAGCTGAAGCGTATGACGTTCTATTCCGCGCCGTTCGCGCAGGACCCGATTGACTTGCATTCGTCGCGCAAGGGGAGGGTTGATCTCGAGCAGGTCGAGCCGCTGTTGCCGCGTTGGCCGCTGGTCTACATCTGCGGCTCGCCGGAATTCGTTGCGGCGCAGATCGAGGCCGTGACGGCGCTCGGCGTGCCGCGCTTCGACATTTTCGCCGAAAGCTTCGTGTCGCCGCCGTCGGTACCGAGCGATCTTGCGCCGCGCACCGTCCGCCTTCTGGGCAGCAAGCAGAATTTTTCCTGGCGGCCGGAGCAGGGGACGCTGCTTGATGCGGCGAGTGCGGCGGGCGTCGCGCTGCCGAGCGGCTGCCGTGTCGGGCAATGCGAAAGCTGCGCGGTTCAGGTCGTCGATGGGGAGTTCACCCATCTTGGCGCTGTCGATGGCAGCGAGGGACAGTGCCTCGCCTGCCAGGCCGTGCCGCTGACCGATCTGACGCTCGCGCTTTGATGACCGAACACGATTGAAGGCTGTAACCGCATTACCGGAAGGGGATCAGATTGATGACGAATGCAACGCACGATCAAACCGTGAGCTTGCGAAAACCTGTCGCGGACAACATCATAGCGCGATTTTCGCAAGCCCTGGTGGCGTTTGCGGAGCGCTGGTTTCCGGATGCCTACGTCTTCGTCCTGATCGCGGTGATTGCGGTCGCGATCGGCGCGATCCTGCATGGCGGTTCGCCGCTCGCCGTCAGCCGCGCGTTCGGTGACGGGTTCTGGAACCTGATTCCCTTCACGATGCAGATGGCGCTGGTCGCGATCGGCGGCTATGTCGTGGCGATGTCGCCGCCGGTGGCGGCGGTGCTGGCACGGCTCGCCAGCGTGCCGAAGACCGGGCGCGGCGCCGTGGTCTTCGTCGGCGTGCTCAGCATCTTTCTGTCGCTGCTGAACTGGGGCCTGAGCCTGATCTTCTCGGGTCTTCTGGTGCGGGAGATCGCTCGGCGCACTGACATCAGGCTCGACTACCGGGCGGCCGGCGCCGCGGGCTATCTCGGGCTCGGCTGCGGCTTCACGCTCGGCATCACGTCATCAGCTGCGCAGCTGCAGGCCAATGCCGGCAGCATCCCGGCGTCGCTCCTGCCGATCACCGGCGTGATCGGTTTCTCGGAAACCATCCTGACCTGGCAGAACATGATCACCGTCGCGATGGTGACCGTGGTCTCTGCTGCGATCTGCTATTTCACGACGCCGGCGCCCGAGCAGGCCAAGACGGCGGAAGACCTCGGCGTTGCGCTCGGCAATGATCGCATCGAGGCCAGGAAGCCGGCGCGTCCGGGCGACTGGCTGGAGTTCAGCCCGCTGCTGACGATCCTGATCGCGCTCCTTGCCGCCGGCTGGTTGTGGCAGACGTTCCAGTCGGGCAATCCGTTGATCACGCTGTCGGGCCTCAACACCTATAATTTCGTCTTCCTCATCCTCGGCATCGTGCTGCACTGGCGTCCGCGCAGCCTCATCGAGTCGTTCTCGAAGGCGATGCCGAGTGTCTCCGGCGTGCTGTTGCAGTTTCCGTTCTACGCCGGCATTGCGCAGATTTTGACCAAGGTCCCGAACAGCAGCGGCACGACGCTGTCGGACACGATCGCGCACTGGTTCGTCGGCGCCTCCAGCAATTCCACCGTGTTTTCGTTCCTGGTCGGAATCTATTCGGCGCTGCTCGGCTTCTTCGTGCCGTCGGCCGGCGGAAAGTGGATCATCGAGGCGCCCTACATCATGAAGGCGGCCAACGACATCGGCGCGCATCTCGGCTGGACCGTGATGGTCTACAACATCGCCGAGACGCTGCCGAACTTCATCAACCCGTTCTGGATGCTGCCGCTGCTCGGCATCCTCGGCCTGAAGTCGAAGGACCTGATCGGCTACACCTCGGTGCAGTTCTTCATCCATTTCCCGATCGTGATGCTGTTGGCGGCGATCCTGATGGCGACCTTCACCTATCACCCGCCGATCCTGCCCTGAGCGACCTTGGCCGGGCGCCGGGATGCACGGTGCCCGGCCAATTCAGCGCTCCACGACCGTCACCACCAAAACTGTGCTGTTTTTCCGCTGGCCGCGAATGAGGCGTCGCGCCGGGCTCTTATCTTTGGTCAGCCATTTCATTGACTGCCGCGCGGTTCGGCCGGATATTGCTGCGCGATACCCCGCGTTGTTCAAGGCCACCGCAATGAGACACGACCACCGCAGCTTGATGTGCGACATGCGAAACCGCATGCAGCATCGCTGCGTCTCGGCGGCGACCGGCGTCTGTTGTTGATCGCTCCAACAAGTCAAGCACCCGACAATCAGACAGGAGCGCCGTCGTCCGGCGATCGAACACGCATGTCCCAAGCCCAAATGTCTCAAGCCTATGTCATCGAAGTATCGGATCGGACCGCTGGTATCGTCGTCAGCGACAAAAGCGGCTTCTGCTTCTTCTCCTCGGATCGCGCCTTTGACGGCCTCGACGGTGGCTATTTCGGCTCCGCGCGCGCCGCGGAGCGCGCGGTGAGGGCGCATTTGCAGCGGCACCGCGAGGTCCGGGGCCGTGCGACGCGCGGTTGAGGCCGTTTCTCAGGAGGCCGCGGCGAGCGGCGGCGAGACCACCTGTGGTGCCTCGGGCACCTGCATGGCAGTCGTTGCCAGCTGGAAGCGGATGCCGTGCAACGAGCAGGTCAGCGGGATGCCGCGAAAGTCGTCGTGGAAGGCACGGATCCGGCGCGCCAGCTCGCCGGCGCTGATGTCGGTGGGGAGCTCGCACATCTCGCGGTACATCCACCGCGTGCTCTTGATTCCGCACCAGGCGATCTCCAATTCCGCCAACGGCGTGGGATCGCAGGCGAGATCGCGTGACATCCGCCAGAACAGATGGGCAAGCCGCACATAGGCGATCTGTTCGAGCCCGCGCACGCTGATCTTGTCGGGAATGATGAAGGTCTCGACCCCGACGATCGGGCCGGAATCGACGCGCGCGGCCATCACATGGGCCGTCGCGCCGAAGGTGCGGGCACCGTCATAGAGCGCGAAATGCGCCGGCGCCCAGCCGGGATATTGCGGCGGGCCGGGATGGAAATTGTAGGCGCCGTGGCCGAGCGCCGCCAGAATGTGCTCCGGCACGATGACGCTGGTGGTGAAGGCCAACAGCCGGGCCTCGCGCAAGACCTCCGGCTCGATCGCGGCGAGCTCGTCGGCCGTTACCGCGCAGCTGAACGACAGCGCCGGATTGTGCGCCTTCAATAGTTCGGTGAGCGCGAATTGCTGGTTGGCGACACCGGTAAGAAGGATGATTGTCTTCATGATGTCGATGTCCTTCCCTTGCTCTGTCTTTCCGGCGTTCATCAGCCGCGCTGCCCGGCCATCACGACGACGCTGCCGGCATCGCGGGATTGACCCACGGTGCGGAACAGGTCGGCCGGCAGCGTCTGCCACGGCGCGATCTCGATTATGCGGTTGTTCGCGCTTTTCGCGGCCGATTTCGCCGCGCGGATATCGTCCTGCCAGGGGCAGAGTGCGAGCTCGAGCCGGCCGAACCCGCCGCAATCGGCTGCGAACGCGCCGGTGACCGCCTCGATGCTGGCAGCCATTTCGCGCGCGTCGCTGGCCGCGATATCGCGCATGATCACGGTGATCGCATCATTCGAGGCCGCCTGCGACCGGATCACGATCATGGCGTCACGGCCGCCGCTGCGGCTGGCGCGCCGCGCGGCCCGCATCGCGACGCCGAATTCGGCATCCGGTCCAAGATCGCTGCTGTCGGTGGGCAGGTCGTGAACGACCGTGGTGTGGCGGGGCGTGCCGGCGTCTTCGGCCGGAGCGTGGTATGAGCGCGGCAGCCAGACGGTGTCGAGCGCCATCTGTGACGATGTCAGGCTCCAGGCCTGGTCGAGCAGATAGCCTTCCCAGACCGCGGGATAGGCGCTCGCGATGTGATGCCAGTTGCGCAGCACCGCTTCGGCGGCGGGCGAACGGGCGAGATAGAGGGTGCGCGCCGACATTTCCCACCGGTTCCATTTGTGAAGCGCGATGTCGCATGCGAGGGACGACGGCAGCATTGGCGGCTCGCTGAGGACTGCGTCGGCCTCGATGAACAGCAGCGGCTCACGATGCTGCTCCCACATCCGCAGCAAGAAGGCGGATTTCTCTGCTGCGCGCATGTGCTCGCCGTCTGCGGTGTCGATCGGTGCGATATCGCAGGGGATCCGAAATTCGGCCAGCTTGTCGCGGAGAGCGCGGGCATGGTCGTCGCCGCAAGCGCGGGGATAGCAGGAGACCACGCGCAGCGATGCCTCGGACCTTGAGCCTTGCTCGGGCGCGATCGGGCGCCAATTGAGGCCGCCCCACCACATCTCATGCGGGCCATCGAAGCTCGGCCCGATCGTTCCGAAGTCGGTCAACTTGGACTTCAGGAAGTCGAAGGCGGGATTCTCGCCGAAGGGGACGACGACCGCGCAGTCGGCGCGAAGCGACCGGCAAAGCATCTCGGCGGCGGGGCCGCTCGGCGGCTCGACGAGGATGATGACGCCATGGTCCCTCGCCGGCGCCGAGCCGGCCTGATGGACGACCGCGGGTCCGAGCCGCTCCGACAACCATGCGAGCCGCCGGCGCTGCGCCGCGCTCATCCGGATGCCGTTCGCCGCCAGCAATTGGTCGAAGTTCGTCTGCAAGCCGTCCGCTTGCGCCGTGTCAACAGAAATCATGCCCGCACTACCCCTCGTTAACCTTCTACGTGCGGGGCGGGCCGGATCAGGCGGACAAATCAGCTGTCGTTGTTCGTTGTCGGCATGCCTCTGGCGCTGCGCCAGGTCAGTGTGGCCGAAGCGGCGCCGTTGCCGTCGCGGTCCGCGACCGCAAGGATGCGGTCATGGTCGAGGGCGGTCAGCGCGACCGTGTAGATGGCGACGTCGTCTTCGAAGCCGTCGACGGGGATGAGCAGCATGCCGTCGTCACTGGTGGCGCGGAAGTGACGGCCGCGCCGTTTGAGGCCGACATCGATGAGCCGTCCCTCGGCGATCGCTGTCACGTTCGAACCCTCGGCGGCTTTCGCGGCGCTCTCGCCATATTGGACCGTGATGCCGTGGAGCATCCCGTCGCGGGTGAGCTTGGCCAGCGGCAATGCGATGGTCGCGATTGCCATCCGGCGCGACAGCGGGATCCGCAGGCGAAGATCGCCGAGCCCGGTGTGATAGACGCTGATCGCCTCCAGCGACGCCTGGCCGTTCCGATCGAACAGACCGACCTGCAGCGTCCCGCACAGCGCTTCGCCGAACACGCTAGCGGGCAGGCGATTGGCGCCGAACAGCGTGTAGAGATAGGCATGCGACGGCGACAGGGCGGCAAAGCTGCCCGCCAGCCACATCGGGGGCGCCGGAGCCGTGCAGGCGGTCATGAGGCCGCGGGCGATGATGCTATCATTGACGAAGTCGGCATCGAGCAATGGCGCCAGCGCCGGGGTGCCGAGATTGACGTCATGCTTGATGCCGCCGAGCAGCGCGAGCTCATCATCGTCCGGCAGCAGCAGCAGGAGGCGGCCGAGCACGGCGGCCGTCCAGCGCGCCGCGACCGCGGGGGCGGCATCGGGCTGCAATCCGTAGCGTGGTGCCAGCTCGCGGGCGCGCGAAACATAGGCCAGCGTTCCGGATTGCACCTCGGTCGCCAGCGCCAGTTGGGCGGCCGGGCGCTGATCACCCTCGCGCAATACCTCACCGTCGCGATAATCCCGCGCCGATCCTTCCGTGGAACAGCACAGCTGCTCCAGCAATGCGACGTTGCGGATCAGCATGCGCTTGACGTGCGGCGTGACGACGCGATCAGAGACCAGGCCCTCCGCGGTGTCGTCATCGGAGATGCCGTCGAAGGCATCGTCAAGCGTCAGCAGATAGGCGCCGTGCAGGCGGATGCGGATGCCCTCGCGATCGAAAATTCGCCGCAACGACTTCTGCACGCTTGCGGAATAGCCGAGGTCGACCAGGATCAGATCGGTGCAGCCGTCGAAATCCCGGATATGCGCGCGAAGATAGGTCAGCAAACGGGTCCGGACACCGGCAGCGATATCGGTGATCTCGCGCGGGTCCATCAGATCGGGCAGGGCGTCGGCGAGTTCGCGGCCGCTGGCAATGCCGTCGGGATACTGCGCGAAGAACTTCATCACGGCGGGCGGCTGCACCTTGACGATGTCGATAAAGGTCGCCGCGTCGATCTTGACGACCCGGCTCAGCAGCTCACAGAGTGGTTCGAGCGTATCGGCAGACCCGACCAGGCTGACGCGACGATTGATCTCGATATAGGCGCCGGTCTCGCCGTGGTTTGCCTGCCAGACGCGATGCGGCAGCAGGCCGTCGCGGCCGAGGAAGCAGACCGCAACGCGCGCGCCCTCGCGAGCAAGCGCGCTGCGCCGCGCGGCAATGAATGCGTCGAACGCCGCCATCACGGGGCCGAGCACGGTCACGCCGAGGTTGAAGGCGGGAGAATGCTCCGCGCTCTTCGCCGTCACCGCGCGCCGCAGCGTGCGGGCGCCGCAATCGAGCCGCGACGGCTGATCGGGACACAGCAATTCGAAGATCGATGCTTCGCGTTGAAACTTGGAAGCCAGCGCCGCGCCGGCCTGCGGGTAGTAGCGCGGACGGATGCCGTGACGGCGCGCGCCGTTGACATCCGCGGTGTGGTTGTCGCCGACATGGAACGAGCTTGCCGCGTCGATGCCTTGCTCGGCGAGATAGGCTTCAAACAGTGCCTCGCTCTTGCTGCTGCCGTGATCGCAGGACGCATAGAGGAAATCCCAGCTCAGCCCGGGACTGCAGCAACGCAGCAGCTGCGCGAGTTGGTCTGTGCTCCAGTAGGTGTCGGAAATGAAACCGACGCGAAAACCGCCGCGCTTCATGTCCAGATATTGCTCGAGCATTTCGGGATTGGCGCGGCACAGCTCGAGCTCGGTCTCGAACTCGATCTGCGCAAGATCCTGCAACGCATCGCGGGTCAGGCCGAACAGCCTGAACGGAAAGTATTTGTAGATGTCGGCGATGCGCACTTCAGTTGAGCCGCACCGCTCCTGCGATACTTTGCGCGCCCGCGCCTCCGCCTGGATTCGATGCTGAACGAAACTGACGGACATGTTCGGAAATTTTTCAGCAATGCAGGAACGCTGAAAAACCCCTTCAAATACGCCATCCGCCGTCGTGCAGGCGCGCAACAGAAATGTATCGAAAACATCGAATGAACATGCAGAAACATTCTGCGCTCGACGCGTCGCGTCGACCGTCATGATTGTCATGCGCAAAATTCCCGCCAGTCCTCATGCGTTGAACGCGCGCGTGAGACAAATCAGGCGCGACAGTTCAAAAAAGTTGATGCGGGATTCGAAAACGCGCGCTTCGCGACTGACAGATTCAAAAAATCCGATAACGTCGAAACAGTGATTCGGAAAAAATTGCCTAGTCGCAATCGTCGAATGCAAGATGGCGACCAACGGCGGTGAGTCACTCGCATGCTCGGCGCATGCATGGGTTCGCGTGGCGTTAGTTGGTGTGACAACAGCGTTTTCCGACGCGACGATCTCTTCCGCGGAAATGCGAGGCGATGCTGAACGACTGCTCCAAACTCCGTCGCATTTTTCCCTGCGCCAAAGCGCAGCGGCAGCTTTTGCCGGGCGGTCGGCAAAAACATCCGGCTAAGCATTTGAAAAATAACAAAAAAAGTTCGCCTGGTTTGCTGACGCTCTCCGTTCAACGCTCAGAAGCCGCATGGAATGTGTGCCAGCGGCGTTGGTTGGAGAGCGGCGGATGAGTTACGCGCTTGATATGAGGGCACCGGCCGAAGTGGAGGCCACGCCGGCCGCGGTTGCGCCGGCCGAAGCGGCTGCTCCGTGGAGCAACGTTCCGACCGTTGCCGATGCGGGTCCGCTCGACACCGTCGAGATCCACGACGAAGACAAGGAATTGCTCGACCGTCTCGCCGCCGGCGACGAGACGGCGTTCCGTGCTCTGGTCGAACGTCACGTCGATCGCGCCTACGCGATCGCGCTGCGCATCGTCGGCAACGCCGCCGACGCCGAGGACGTGGTGCAGGACACGATGCTGAAGGTGTGGACGCATCGCGGCCGCTGGCAGCATGGCCGCGCCAAGTTCTCGACCTGGCTCTATCGTGTCGTCAGCAACCGCTGCATCGATCTGCGCCGCAAGCCGCGCACCGAGAATGTCGATGTCGTGCCCGAGGTCGCCGACACCCAGCTCGATGCCTCCGCCGTGATCGAGCGCAACGAGATCGGCAATCTGCTGGAGGTCGCGATGCAGCGGCTGCCCGAGCAGCAGCGCGTCGCGGTGATCCTCTCCTATCACGAGAACATGAGCAACGGCGAGATCGCCGAGGTCATGGATACGACCGTGGCCGCGGTGGAGTCGCTGTTGAAGCGAGGACGGCAGCAGCTGCGCGAGATGCTGAAGCGGCACGAGCGCGACCTGCGCGGCGCGTTTACCGACTGCTAACCATAAATTCCGGCTTCTGAAGATTTTGCGCCTGACCACCGGCGGCCGACCCGTTTGATCGGGCGGACGGGGGCTGGATCCGCGTCACCTCTCATTTTTCACGATGCGGCATGCCATGCCCATCAGCACAGGAGCTACTCATGCCGGCAATCTCCACCAACACCGCCGCGAACTCCGCGGTCCGTTACCTCAACATCAACTCGCAGCAGGAAACCAGCGCGCTGTCGAAGCTGTCGAGCGGCTCGCGCATCACCTCGGCTTCCGACGATGCGGCCGGCCTTGCGATCTCGACCCGCATCTCCTCCGACATCACGACGCTGCAGCAGGCCGCCACCAACGCGGCGCAGGCGACCTCGATCCTGCAGACCGCCGACGGCGGCGCCTCCAATATCTCGGACATCCTGGCCCGCATGAAGTCGCTGGCTTCCGAGTCCGCCTCCGGCACCGTGGCCGATTCCAGCCGCGCCTACATCAACTCGGAATTCACGCAGCTCAAGGGCGAAATCGACTCGATCGCCAGCGGCACCCGCTACAGCAGCCAGAGCTTGCTCGACGGTTCGAGCGTGTTCTCCTCGGGCGTCTCGGTGCTGGTCGGTTCGACCTCGGCCGACACCATCACGATCACGCTGACGAGCCTCACGGCCTCGTCGCTGTCCGTGACGTCGCTCGATGTGTCCAGTCTGTCGAGCGCCACCAGCGCGATGACGGCTCTCGACACCGCGATCGACAAGGTTTCGTCCGCACGCGCCGAGATCGGTGCTCAGGAATCCCGCTTCAACTTCAGCGCTGACTCGATCTCGACCCAGACCCAGAACCTGCAGTCGGCGAACTCGGCGATCAAGGACGTCGATATCGCTTCCGAGCAGGCGACGCTGTCCTCGGCCGAGGTGAAGACCCAGGCCGCGGTCTCGGCGGAAACCGCGGCGAACCAGATGCCGCAGTACCTGCTGAAGCTGCTCGGCTAATTCGAAAGATCGATCGGGCCGGCATGATGCCGGCCCGATTCCTATCGCGGCGGAAGTGTCGACATGACGGTTAGCAGCGCCACCTCGAGCACATCAGGCACGACGTCGACCAGTTCCGCCAGCACGGTGACAACGACCGGCACGACCAATTCGACCAGCATCGATTGGGATGCCCTGATCGAGGCCGAGGTCAACGCCAAGCTCGCATCGGCGACCTCGATCACCACGACGATCACCGCGAACCAGGCCAAGATCACGGCCTATCAATCGCTGCAGACCGAGCTGTCGACGCTGGCGGACCGGGTTGTCGTCGCTCAGCACGTCGATCATTAATTCGATTGCCACCAACGCGTTCGCCACCCGGGCGGCGACGATCTCGTCCACCGGTGACGTCAGCGCCTCGTCGGCGCTCAACATGAGCGTCAACAGCGGCTCGGCGACCGGCGATCACACGCTCCAGATCACCCAGCTCGCAACCGCGCAGAAGGTGATCGGCTCCTCGCAGCCGAGCAGCTCGACGGCGCTGGGCCTCTCCGGCACTTTCTCGCTCGGCCTGTCCGGCGGCACCAGCACGGCGATCTCGATCACCAGCGGCATGTCGATGCAGGATATCGTCGACACCATCAACGCCCAGACCTCGACCACCAATGTCCAGGCCTCCATCGTCCAGGTGTCGAGCGGGTCCTACGAGATGGTGCTGACGGGGACGCAGGACGCCGCTGACATCGCCTATTCGTCGACGTCGGGCGATGACATCCTGAACAAGCTCGGCGTCACCGACACGTCCGGGGCGTTCACCGACGTGCTGCAGAAGTCGCAGTCCGCGGAGTTCACCCTCGACGGCATCGCGCTCACGCGTAACACCAACGACATTTCCGACGTCCTGTCCGGCGTCACGTTCGACCTGCTGCAGCCGACGCCGAGCGGCACCAGCCTCAACATCAGCATCGAGACCGACACCAGCCAGATCACGTCAGCGCTGCAGACCTTCGTCACCAACTACAACGCATTTCGCGACCAGGTGATCGCGCAGTCGGCGCAGAATTCCGACGGCACGGCCGCGTCGAGCGCGGTGCTGTTCGGCGACAGCACGATGCGCGATCTCATGACCCAGCTGCAGCAGGTGCTCAGCGGGACGGTCGGCGGCATGACGATGGCCGATCTCGGCCTGTCCTTCAATGAGAACAACGAGCTCCAGCTCGATACCGGAACGCTGTCGACGGTGCTGACGCAAAATCTCGCCGGCGTCACCCAGCTGCTGTCGGCGCAGACCGCCACTTCGTCCAGCCAGCTCAGTGTGGTCAATACCGGCACATCGCCGCAATCCTTCACGCTCGACCTCACGGTGGACTCCACCGGTACGCTGACCGGAGCCTCGGTCGGCGGCGACAGCTCCCGCTTTTCGGTGGTCGGCAACACCATCATCGGCAATTCAGGAACGATCTACGCCGGTATGGCCTTCACCTATACGGGCTCGACCTCGCAATCGATCACGGTGACATCGTCGTCCGGTTTGGCGACGCAGCTCTACCAGCTCGCGCACACCAGTTCCGGCACCAGCGGTCAACTCCAGACCATGATCTCCAACTTGCAGTCGCGCGATACCGACCTGCAGTCCCAGGTCAGCGACATTCAGAGCAATGCGGCGACGTTCAAGGCTCAGCTGCAGGTTCAATACGCCAATTACCAGGCGGCCATCGAAAGCGCGAACAACACGCTGGGCTACCTGAAAGCACTCCTAGACGCATCATCGAGTAACTAATGACCCAAAACGCGACCGCCTACCACGCCAACAATGCCTATCGATCCGCCGCAGTGGCGGTGCCGCCGCTGAAGGCGGTGGTGATGCTGTGCGACGGCGCGATCACGCTGTTGCAGAAGGCGCTGGAAGCGCACGAGGCGAAGCGCTTCGAGGAAGGGCACATCTATCTGACGCGGGCGACCGCGATCCTGCGCGGGCTGAGCCACAATCTCGATTTCACCCGTGGCGGCGCGATGGCCGATCGTCTCTACCGCACCTATAGCGCCCTGATCATGGCGTGCCTGCGCTCCTATGGCCGGCCGCAGGCCAGGGAGAATTTCCGGCGCATCATCGCGAGCCTGGCGGAACTGCGCGACGCCTGGAAGTTCGTCGAGGCGACCGCCGGCAAGGCCGCCAAGGCCAGGGCACTCGACAAGACGCTCGAATCAGCCGCCGGCCGCTGAGCTTGGAGAGGGCCGCGAATCACCCGACGAGGGCGCTTAGCCGGCGCAGCAAAGGGCCTGAGCGGGCGCCCTGGTTGGGGAAAATAGCCGTGCGGCAAGCACCTTGCTGGACCTGATGCGGCAGCGGCGGAAATTGATTTCCGCCGTCCTGCGAATGCTTTATGACAGCCTTGGCGACGAGGCTGGATCTGCGCGCGCGATGGACGTTGCGACATTCGAAGACCTGATCGACCGGCTGGGGGAGGATCTGTCCCGCTGGCCCGACGATCAACGTCTTGCCGCCGTCCAGCTCCTGGCATCTTCGGCCGAGGCGCGGACGCTCTACGAAGAGGCGAGTGCGGTACGCGGCGGGCTCGCGGCGCCGCCGGTTCGCGCACCCAAGGGTCTTGCCGACCGCATCGTGACCGCGGCGGCGAAGTTGCCCCAGAAGCCCGCTTCGGGGCCGGCCTCGGCTGACGATCAGCCGAACGATGCACAAGCACCGGGCCAATCCGCACAGCAAGGCAAGGTGCTGCCTGCGCTGCTGCTGGCCCTCTGCCTGTTGCCCGCATTGACGCCGCCGGCATTGATGCTCGGCGAGCCGGATCTGCCGATCAGCCTTTCGCTCTAAAACGCTGCGCATTGCCGTTGCAGCTCTCCGCGGGCTCTCGCGGCGAGATGCACGCCTGCGAGCCATGAACCTGCCACGGACACGGCAAATTCTGCCGATTCATCAAGTGATTCCGGGTGGATGAATCCGCGCCTGAAATCGGCGCGTCATCCGTTCTATCTGCGAACGACATCACGACCCCAATGTTCCACCGCGTTCCGTCGCGCATTCCGCGGCGAAGAGAGCCTTGTCATGACCGTCTCCTCGGCAACCTCTGCTGCAACCTCCACCACGTCGAGCTCGTCGTCGAGCGCGTCGATGGGAATGAGCTCGACCGATTTCCTCAACCTTCTCGTCAGCGAGCTGCAAAACCAGGATCCGCTGAACGCCACCAGCACGACCGACTTCATCAACCAGCTCACCTCCTACGCCAACTTCACCGAGCAGCAGTCGACCAACGCCAGCATGACATCGCTGGCGAGCTCGTTCTCGAGCCTCGTGGCGCTCAACTCGGTCAACTATATCGGCCACACCGTCGAGGCGAAGACGAACACGGCGGAACTGACCAACGGCTCGGCGACCTTCGGCTACTCGCTCACATCGGCCGCGTCCAACGTCGCGATCACGATCCAGGACTCCTCGGGCAACACGGTGTGGAGCGGCAAGGGAACCGGAACCGCCGGCTCCAACACCTTCACCTGGAACGGCCAGACCTCCGACGGGACCCAGCTCAAGGACGGCGGCCAGTACACGATTCAGGTGACCGCGACCGACTCCGCCGGAAACTCGCTGCTCAGCTACACCACGATGACGGGAACGGTGACCGGCATCGATGCCTCCGGCTCGACGCCGTCGCTGCTCGTGAACGGCGTCCCCGTCAGCGCCGCCAACATCATCGGCGTCACGTCCTGATTGCTTCCGGAGTAATGTCATGAGTCTCACTGGTGCTCTTTCCTCGGCGATCTCGGCGCTCAATGCGCAGAGCCAGTCGTTGGCAATGATCTCCGACAACATTTCCAACGCCGATACCACGGGCTACAAGACCACGTCGGCGATGTTCCAGGATCTGGTGACCGCGTCGAACAGCGCCACCTCATATACGTCCGGCGGCGTCACGGTGTCCGGCCGCGCCAACATCACCCAGCAGGGCTTGCTGTCCGCGACCACCAACGCCACCGACGTCGCGATCCAGGGCAGCGGCTTCTTCGTCACCACCAACGCGACGTCCGGCGGCACCACCTCCTATACGCGCAACGGTGCGTTCACCACCGACAATCTGGGCTACCTCGTCAACAACGGCAATTACCTCGAGGGCTGGCGCACCGACGCTGACGGCAACATCATCGGCAATGCCTCCGCCGCGAGCCTTGGTCCGATCAATACGCAGGTGGCTTCCACCAGCGGCAGCGCCACCACCAAGACCACGGTCGCGGCGAACCTGCCGGCCGATGCCGCGGTCGGTGCGACCTTCAATAGCTCGATGACGGTCTACGATTCGCTTGGCACGGCAAGCACGATCCAGATCGATTGGAAGAAGACCGCCGACAACAGCTGGCAGGCCAGTTTCGAGACGCCAAAGCTCGCCTCGGACTCCACGACAGACAGCGCCAACGCGATCACCGATACGGTGGATATCACCTTCAACAGCGACGGCTCGCTCGCCTCGACCAGCCCCAGCCCTCCCGTCATATCGGTGACGGGTTGGAAGGATGGGGCGGCCGACAGTTCTGCCGCCAATGGCACGGCCATCACGCTCAATCTCGGCACGGCTGGCAAAACCGACGGCCTCACGCAGTATTCGTCAGGCGAGACCACGCCGGCCGTCGACCTTACGAGCATCACGTCGGACGGTCTGCCCTATGGCAAGCTGAGCAGCATTTCGATCGGCAAGGGAGGCGTGGTCGACGCCACCTACTCCAACGGGCAGACGATCGCGATCTACAAGATTGCGGTCGCGACCTTCAGCGATCCCAACGGATTGAGCGCGGCCAGCGACGGCATGTACTCCGCGACGGCAGCTTCCGGCAACGCCACGCTGCAGACCTCGGGCACCAACGGCGCCGGCACGATCTACGGCAGCGAGCTGGAGTCGAGCACCACCGATACCAGCGGCCAGTTCTCCAACATGATCTCGGCGCAGCAGGCCTATTCGGCGGCCTCGCAGGTGATCACCACAGTCGACAAGATGTTCGATACGCTGATCTCGGCGGTGTCGCGATGATGACCGACAAGCGGAATGACCGCTTGCTGGTCAGGCTTCAGCGGCTGAAGGCGAAGGCCGCTGCGGTTCGGCCGGACGACCGGGCGCAGCTCCGTGCGTTGCTCGACGATGTGGGAACGTTGCGGGACCAGCTGATGCGCGAATGCGCTCGGCTCGACCATGAACTCAACCGGGCCACGGTCCGGGTAACGGCGATCACCGCGTACGGGCGCAGCGCACAATCAGTTCGCGCCCTGCGTCGCGGACACTAGCTTGAACGGGAGCGATGACATGACACCGGAACGCAACATCAAGATCAATCCCGCGGGCAATGACGAGCGCGCCAGGTCGTTGATCGCGCTGATCGACAATCTGATCGCGATCGTGAACGAGGAGAATGTCGAGCTCGCCAAGGGGCTGCCGGCCTCGCGGCTGAAGCAGGTCGACGAGAAGCACCGCCTCGCCACCCTGTTCGAGCAGTGTGTGGCGGAGGCGGTCGGCAAGACCGCAAACCTCAACGTCCAGGATCGTGTGCTGCGGGAGCAACTGATGGATCGGATCCTGAAGCTTCGGATGGCGATGGACGAGAACGTGATGCGGTTGCGGGCGGCGATCGATGCGAGCAACCGCAGGATCGAGGCGATCATGCAGGCAATCCGCGAGCAGATCGCCAACGTATCGCCCTATGGTGCCGGCGGCCGTCGCGTCACGCCCGCGATGTCCTATGGCACCAACGTGCGGGCGTGATCGGGCCGGCGCCGGAGGGAGGTTGTCGTGTCGTCGCTCGATATTGCACGGAGCATCGCATTCAGCGGGCTGTCAGCCACGCAGGTGCAGATCAGCGTAGCCTCGGCCAACATCTCCAATGCCGACACCAAGGGCTATACCGCGAAGACCGCCAACCAGAGCAGCAGCGTCACCTCTGGTGTCGGGACCGGCGTCACGATCACGGGGATCAGCAGCGCGGTCGACAAGCTGCTGCTGAAGTCGCTGGTCGGAGCCGATTCCGATCTCGGCGCCGCCGACACCAACAACAACTATCTGACCGAGCTCCAGCAGCTCTATGGCAGCACCTCGAGCAGCGACAGCTCCACGACAGGCACCTCGCTGGCGAATACGATCGCGGCATTCGAGTCGGCGCTGTCGTCGTTGGCGAGCACGCCGAGCAGCGCGTCGCTGCAGTCGAACGCCGGCAGCGCGCTTGCGGCCGTGACGACGCTGCTGCAGCAGACCTCGAGCGGCATCCAGAAGCTGCGCTCCAATGCCGACCAGGACATCGCCTCGTCGGTCAGCGACATCAATTCCGATCTGCAGCAGATCTCCGACCTCAACAAGCAGATCAAGCAGGAAGCGGCCGCCGGCCAGTCGACCGCCGATCTGGAGGACCAGCGCAACAGCGCGCTGCAGGATCTCGCGTCGATGATGAATGTGAGCTATTTTACCACGTCGAGCGGCGATCTGCAGGTCTATACCGGATCGGGGCAGGCGCTGGTCGATAGCACGGCGCATCCGCTGAGCTATACGGCGCTGCCCAGCGTCACGGCGTCCACGACATATAGCGCGGGATCGTTGAGCGGTTTCAGCGGCATCACCGTCAATGGGGTCGACGTCACCTCGCAGATCTCCTCGGGCAAGGTCAGCGCGCTGATTACCTTGCGTGACCAGACGCTGCCGGCGGCGCAGTCGCAGCTCGACGAGCTGGCCCGGCAGCTGACCGCGACCGTCAACGCGGTATCGAACCAGGGCGCGTCGGTGCCGCCGCCGGCGAGCCTGACCGGGACCGGCACCGTGAGCAGCACGACGCCGCTGTCGGCGACCGGCACGGTGCGCATCGCGGTTGCGGACAAGAGCGGCAATCTGGTGTCCTACCAGGACCTCGATCTGTCGTCCTACGCAACGGTCGGTGATCTCGCCACCGCGATCAACGGTATCTCGGGGCTGTCAGCTTCGGTCGATGCCAACGGACACTTGTCGATCTCGACGACCACATCCGGCAACGGCGTTGCGATCAACGAGATGACGAGCTCGGTCGGCAGTTCGGGCGAGGGCTTTTCGGATTACTTCGGGTTCAACGACCTGATCACCGGGACCGGCGCGTCCGACATCGCCGTTCGCAGCGACATCCTCAACGGCACGGCGGCGCTGCCGACGGCGACGCTCGATGCGTCGTCCACGATGACGGCCGGAAACTCGGTGCTGTCACCGGGCTCGGCGACGGTGGTGAACGCGCTCTCGAGCGCGCTGACGGGGTCGACCAATTTCGGCATGGCCGGCGGCCTCGGGGCGACCACCGGCTCTTTCACGGACTACGCGGCCGCCATCGTCGCCAACGTCGCCGGCAAGGCGACCCAGGCGTCGGCGGCCTACACCGCCAAGCAAACCGCGCAGTCGACATATGCGAATTCGCTGTCGTCGCAGTCCGGCGTCAACATTGACGAGGAATCCGCAAATCTGAGTGCGTTGCAGAACAAATACGCCGCCGCGTCCCAGATCATTACGGCCATCAACGCCATGTTCTCGGCGCTGATGACTGCGATGAGCGCCAGCTGAGCCCGAGGCCGTCGTCATGATGATGCGTGTTGCCACCTTTGCTCAGTCGGACCAGATGATATCAAACGCGCTGCGGGTGCAGGCGGTCATGGCCAACGAGCAGGTGCAGGAGTCCTCCGGGCTGCAATCCGAGGATTTCGGCGGCTATGGTTCCGGCGCCGGGCGCGTCATCAATTTGCAGGTGTCGGTGACGCGCGCGCAGTCCTATATCGATGCCGGCCAACTGGCCGGTAACAAGGTGCAGGTGATGTATTCGGCGGTCGGTTCGGTGACCGACATCATCACGCAGCTGCGGACCCAGCTCAGCGCGGCCACCACCGGCAGCGGCACGGCGACGGCATCGGTGATCAACTATGCCCAGCAGGCCATGGCGCAGATGCAGGGGCTGCTCAACACCCAGTATGACGGCGAATATGTCTTCAGCGGCGCCCGCACCGACACCGCGCCGGCGGATTTGTCGAGCTTCGACACCGGCACCGGATCGCTGACGACATCAGACGCCAGCTATTACAAGGGCGACAGCGAGATCGCGTCCGTACGCGTGTCGGACAGCCAGTCGATTTCCTACGGCGTCACCGCCGACAATCCGGCGTTCGAGCAGGTCATGCGGCTCTTGAAATTCGTCGGCAACAGCACGACGCTGTCGTCGAGCGACATCACGCAGGCGCTCGACCTCGCGAGCAATGCGCTGGATGCCACATCCACCGTGCAGGCAAAGTTGTCGGCCGCGGCGTCGCAGATCGAGACCGCCAGCACAAACCAGAGTGACTATCAGAATTTTGCGAAGACGCTGTCGACGGACCTCACCAGCGTCGATGTCGCGGCCGTGACGGCACAGCTTTCGACCTATCAGGCGCAGCTGACGGCGTCCTATTCGGCGATCTCCAAGATCCAGAGCATGAATCTGGCGAGCTATTTGCGATAGCTATCGCCGGCATCACCGGTTCAGGATCTTCAGCCAGACATCGCCGAGGATGATCGGCTCACGCGGCGGAAGCCAGGTGAGGCCGGCGGCCTTGCCGAGCTCCGCGATGGTGCCCTTGGCCTGCAGATCGGCGAGGACCTTGTTGACGGCTTCCAGCAGCGCCTTGTCGGTTTCGAGCGCAACGTAACCGCGGTTGGCGCCGATCGGATAATAGTAGCCCGAGGCCGTGATCCTGGTGTCCGGATGTTCAGCGCGGTAGGCGTCGAAGCGGCGCAGGTCGAGCAGCGTGGCGTCGAATTCGCCGCGTTCCAGTTCTCCGAGCAGGTCGCTGCGCCCCGGAACGAGGTGCGTGATGTCGTCGATCAGCTTACCCTTGTCAAAGGTCATCAGGATGGCGTCGCCCAGCGTGCCGCTTTCGATCGTCAGGCGAAGGCCGGCGAGATCGCCGATGCCGGTGATCTTGCGCTCCTTGAGCTTGTCCTTGGCCTTGGGACCGAGGACGATGGTCATCGGCGAATAGATGTAGGGCTGGCTTGGCGCCAGCACGCCGATCGGGATCCGCCGGCGGCGATCCTCGCGGGTGGCGCCGTCGAAGTCCGGCAGCTTGGCCGTCGTGACGCCGGGCGCCTTCAGCGAGTCCGTGGTAAGCGCGTAGCCGCCGACCAGCGAGCAGCGCCCGTCCGACAGCAGCGCATTGGCTTCGAGCGCCGGGCTCGAATCTTCGTCGAGCTTGCTCTCGAACCACTGGATCTTGAGCGGCCGTCCAAGTCGCTCGGCAATGGCCTGCGCGAGCGCGACGTCGAAGCCGGCATCGGGCTTGCCGCGATGATGCGCCGATAGCGGCGGCAGATCCTCGTCGAGGCATACCTTGAGCGGTTCGTCGGCGGCATGCGCTGCCGACGACAAAGCGAGAAGCAGGGCTGTCGCGGCGCCCGCAAGAAGAGCCCTCATTGGGTCCTCCGGCTCGACACGAAGGCCCAGACGTCGGCGATCTCCTGCTCGTTCAGGATGTCGACCCAGGGCGGCATCTTGCCGTTCTTGCCTTGCTTCACGGTGGTCACGAAGCGCGTCTTGTCGTCGGGAAACGCGCGCAAGTCCGGCGTGATGGTGCCGGAATTGACCATGTTGGGCCCATGGCAATGCGAGCAGTTCTTGGCGTAGGTGACCTTGCCCTGGTCGGCCTGACCCTCAAGGTCGATTGCGGTGGTTTGCTGTGCGGCGGCCGGAATCAGCATGATCACCGCCGCCGCGACGGCGGCGAAGATCGCCGCCGTCAACAGGGTTACTCGTTCAGTCACGTGTGCTCCGCGCTCAGTTCTTGACCGCGAAAACCCATAGCGAGCCGCCGGGTGGGACCTTGGCAAGCCGCTCGTCGCCCGAGAACAGCGAATAGACGCCGCCATAGCCGGAGGTGACGGCGACATACTGCACGCCGTCCTGCTGCCACGTGACGGGTTGTCCTTCGATGCCCGAGCCGGTCTGGAACTGCCAGAGCTTCTTGCCGGTATCGGCGTCGAACGCCTCGAATTCACCGGTCAGCTGACCGGAGAACACCACGCCGCCACCGGTGGAGAGCACGCCGGAGAAGCGCGGAATATCGCTCGGCGCTTCCCACTTCGCCTTGCCGGTCATCGGATCGATCGCCTTCAGATGGCCGCGCGGTCCGGTGCCCCATTCCCAGGGATCGGTGAGATCCATGCCGAGATACCATTCGCCCTGCTTGAACGTCACCGGCTCGGCCTTGTACTTGCCGCCGAACGCGAGCGTGTTGGCGTAGGCGAGGCCGGTCTGCGGATTGAACGACATCGGCTCCCAGTTCTTGCCGCCGAGGATCGACGGGTAGACGGTGACCTTCTTGCCTTCACGCGCATCCTTGGTGATGTCGGTCTCGATCGGCCGTCCGGTCTTCATGTCGATGCCGGTGGCCCAGTTGACGTTCACATAAGGATTGGCCGCGAGCAGCTTCCCGTTGGTGCGATCGAGCACGTAGAAGAAGCCATTGCGGTTGGCGTCCATCAGCACCTTGGTCGGCTTGCCCTCGACATTCATGTCGGCGAGCACCATCTCGGCCACCGAGTCATAGTCGAACGGATTGTTCGGCGAGAACTGGTAGTGCCACTTGATCTTGCCGGTCTTCGGATCGAGCGCCAGCACTGAGCAGGTGTAGAGGTTGTCGCCGGGACGCACCGCCGAGTTGAACGGTCCAGGATTGCCGATGCCCCAATACACCGTGTTCAATTCGGGATCGTAGGAGCCGGTGATCCAGGTCGAGCCGCCACCGAGCTTCCAGGTGTCGCCCTTCCAGGTGTCGCCACCGGGTTCGTCCGGGGTCGGGATCGAGTAGGTACGCCAGAGCTTCTTGCCGGTGGCGGGATCCCAGCCGTCGATGAAGCCGCGGGTGCCGAACTCGGCGCCCGAGATGCCCGTGATCACGACGCCGTCGGCAACCAGCGGGGCCACCGTCATCGAGTAGCCTTCCTTGATATCCGCGGCCTTCTGGCGCCACAGCTCCTTGCCGGTCTTGGCATCGAGCGCGATCACATTGGCGTCGAGCGTGGTGCGGAACACCTTGCCGTCATACAGCGCAGCACCGCGATTGATGATGCCGCAGCAGACGATACGCGGCGTCTCGGCGGGATACTCGACCTTGGTCTTCCAGATCTGCTTGCCGGATTTGGCGTCGATCGCGATCGTGGCGTTGTGCGTGGTGACGTAAATGACGCCCTGGTAGACGAGCGGCTGCGATTCCTCGCTGCGATCGTCGTTCAAACTGTAATTCCAGACCGGCACCAGATTTTTGACGGTGTCCTTGTTGATCTGGTTCAGCGTCGAGAAGCGTTGAAGATTGTAACCCATGCCGTAATTGAGAACGTTCGAAGTATCAGTCGCCCCCTTGACCAACTGCTCGTTGGTCTGGGCGCTTGCACCATACGATGCAAGAATCACAAGGCTTGCGGCCAGCGCAATGCGTCTCATCCTATCCTCCCAATGAATCTTTTTTCCGCACGCCTATTCCTGACGTTGCGGACGGAACCATCCGCCTGAAACCAAAACGGGTCAATACGAAAACGTGAACGAGCGCCCGCTAACCGCAAGAGACTGATCGAAAGCGTCAGGTCTTTCGCAGATGCGTTCGTGGCTTGCCGTCGCGTGGAATACGCTACACCAGCGCGGCCCGCCGTGATGCCGCGGCACGAACGGTCAGCTGGACGGCGTCGGGGGACAGACACTCGGCCGCGGTTTCGCGCCCCGCTTGTCCGGCGGCACATTGCAATTATCGATACGCTGCTCGTCGGTCCATTTGCGGCCGAGCCGCTCCTTGCCGGTGAGCACGCGCTGCTGGACCGCCTCCGCCGATGGGGCAGGGTGCCGGGTCTGCGCGGACACGGGCGCGATAAGACCGAATGCAACAAGGCAGCCCAATGCGTTCTTGCAAATGCTGGTCATGGGTCACCTCGCTCGTTGTGATGCAATCGCGAGCGCCACAGATGACCCGTGAGGCAATCGCTTTCCACCCGAAACCCGACAGGATTTCGCCGCGTACACGAACCGTGGGAAGCTCCGCTGAAGCTGCTATGGTAGGGTCCGATCGCAGGCGCTCCGTGTCTTCGCCGGAGCGGCACTTACGGGAGACGAACGATGATTTCGCGCCGATCGCTTGCGCTGAGTTTGGCCATTGCCATCCTGTCGGGGCCCGCCCTGGCGGCATCCAACCGCAAGGGCGCGCTGAAGATGCTTGATCCTGATAATGACGGTACGGTCGATCTCGCCGAAGCCAAGAAGGCTGCTGCCGACCTGTTCGCGAAGCTCGATCCCGACCATGACGGCACGCTCGACGCGCGCGAATTGCGCGGACGGCTGACCGCGAAAGAACTGGCCGCGGCCGATCCGGATCACGACGGCACCCTGACGCTCGACGAATACCTTGCGGTCGTCGAGCAGCGCTTCAAGGCCGCCGATCCCGACAATGACGGAACGCTGGATGCGAAGGAGTTGAACTCGCGCGCCGGCCGGGCCTTGCTGCGCCTGCTCAAATAGCTTGCCTTTCCGGCGCATCTTGCTAGGCGGATTGCCGGATATTGACGCAGGAATCCGCGCATAACAAAAAAGTTGCGAGTTCGCTCTTGGGCAAGACGCGGCTGGATGAATCGGGTCTCCTTACCCACGCGTCGCCGCCCGGCAGCCGGAAAATGCCCGACGGATCAATGTCGGAGTTCCCGATGCCGGGCAGATGTCAGCGAGCCGTCGTCCGCTTCGGCATGTCCAGCAGCGAAGTCGGGTCCTTACCCGGCCGGCTTGCGCCCTGGAAAAGGCAGCCCTAGCTTGCCGCGCGGCGCGAGGCTTGCGCCAACTTATGACTTGGGAGAAGGAAATGGCCTGGAAAACACCGAAGATCGTCGAAGTGCCGGTGGGCATGGAAATCAACATGTACGCCTGCGCAGCGCGCAAGTAATCTTAAGACAAGTAACGCGAGACAGCCTGCCCGGCTCGTGCAGCGCGCTGCATCGAGCCGGGCAGGCGTCTTTTGTCGAACGTGTCTTTCTCGGGCGCTGCGGCCGCTCGGACAGCTTCTCTCATACCCTTCCCACAAGACCTTGAGACCGACACCACCTGCGCGATTGGCGGGCCTAGCTGCTTTGTCCTACAGTGTGGCCTGAGGCGGTGGTGCGGGGACGATGAATCCAAAACTCAAGACCGGGCGTTGGGCGGGGATGCTGTGCGCGGCGATTGCCGGCATCGCGGCGGTGTTGCCGCCTGGCGCATATGCCGAGGACTTTGATACCGAGCACATCTTCGGCTTCATGATCGGCTCCGACGTGGGCAATGTCGGTGAGCGCGAATTCCAGAGCCAGACCACAGGGCGCTTCGCCAAGGACGGCGGCCGGTATCGCACGCTCAATCAGGAAATGGAGCTCGAGCTCGTGCCCGCGCAGAATTTTCGTGTCGAGCTCGGAACGTCATTCGGCGCATACGACATCAACCGCGTTCCGGGTCTTGACGATCGGCGCCAGCTGTCGTGGCAGAGCGTCTCGGTCGATTTCCGCTATCGCTTTCTGAATCGCGAGACGGCGCCCTTTGGCATGACGGTCGCGCTGGAGACGCGTGCCGATCGCGTCGACGAGACGACGGCCGCAGCCGTCCGTAGTTATGGCACCGAACTCACGGTCGCGTTCGACCGCGAGGTGATCCCGAATTTTGTCATCGCGGCCCTCAACCTAAGCTATGAGCCGGAATGGACGCGCACGCCGCGCACCGGCGCTGCGGATCAGGATGCCACCATCGGTGCCGCATTCGGCCTCATGGCCAGGGTGAAGCCGGATATCCTGATCGGCGGCGAAGCGCGCTATTTCAGGAAGTACGAGGGAATCGGCCTGGATGAACTGTCCGGGCAGGCGCTGTTCATCGGACCGACCGCCTATTTCCAGCTCTCCGAACGTTCACGCCTGACCGCGACATGGAGCGTCCAGGCCTGGGGGCAGCGGGCCGGAAGCAATGCCGCCCTCGACCTCGTCAATTTCGAGCGCCATCAGGCGCGGCTGGTGTACGGTTTGAACTTCTAGAGCGTGAAGCCTCCCGGACCGGGTTCCCCAACCTCTCACGGGGCTGTGAAACCCGGACGTGGCTGATTACGTATTTCGCCGTGTTATCTATTGCATGAGCACGCTTAGGGATCGCGCATGAACCCGATTGATCTGATCGTCACGGTATGTGCCGTGCTGTCGCCCGCCACCTGCGAGGAGCAGCATCTGGTGTTCAACTGGAACGGCTCGCTGCAGCAATGCGCCATGGCCGCGCCGCCTTACATCGCGCGGTGGGTCGGCGAACATCCGAAATGGACTGCGGTGCGCTGGCGTTGCGAATATCCGCACAGCAACGATCGGGCCGGCACGGGCGGCGAGCTGCCGGCGGGTTAGCCTTCCTATTTGTTGCAGTCCTTCAAGTCCTTGTCGGATACCGAAAACACGGCGTCGGCCTTGATCTCGATGTCGCGAACGAAGCACTGCCTGGCGCCGCTGTAGCCGACCTTGGCGTCGTAGCGGCCGGGCTCGACGCCGGTGATCCGCAGGCGCTCGTCATGGTCGACTTCCTTGTCCTTGTCGTTGAGCGTCTGGTTCGGACCCCACTCGTTCTTGCCTGCCGGCGACAGCGCGAAGCTCGAAATCGTGGCGCTGGTCAGATTCCACAGCCGAATGCCTTTGCCCTTGCTTTGGGCGAGCACCGTCGCCGGCAGCACAAGCGACGCAACACCAACAGCGATCAACGCGCGCGACATCCAGCCTCTCCTTTATGCTTCGTCCAAGGATGACGGCGTCTCACATATTTGCAAGGTCCAACTGTGAGAGTTGCCGCTTGATTTCGTCGATCTCGGGTTCGCCGCGCGTCGCGCGTGGTGCGGCAATGGTCTCGACGTGGAGGATTCGGGCCGGCCGCGATGACAGGAAGAACAGGCGATCGCCGAGGCGAACGGCGTCGTCGAGATCGTGGGTGACGAGCAAGGTCATCATTTTCCGGCTCGCCACCAGCGTCGCGACCTGGTCGCGCAGCCGCCCCGCGAGCGCATTGTCGAGCGAGGCCAGCGGCTCATCGAGGATCAGGAAATCGGGCTCGATGGCGAAGGCGCGGGCCAGCGCGACGCGGCGGGCGAGGCCGAGCGACAGCTCCGCGGGAAAATGGTTGCGGTGCGCGCCCAGTTCGAGCACCTCGAACAGCGCAGAGAGCGTGCTGTCGTCGACATGCGGCGCGGCCAGCCGCACATTTTCCTCGACCGTGCGCCAGGGCAACAGCCGCGGCTCCTGGAAGACCATGCCAAGGCGCATGCCCGGCGACCGCGCGACATGGCCCCGGTAGTTGGCGTCGAGCCCGGCGAGGATCCGGAGCAAGGTGCTCTTGCCGCAGCCTGACGGGCCGAACAGCACGCCGACCTCGCCAGCGTTCAGCGTGAAGGTGACGTTGTCGAGCACGTCGTGCCGCTTCCCGGCCGCGCTCTCAAAACTCTTGCCGGTGATATTGACTTCAAGCTGCACGGAGCCGCCACCGCGTTAGCCTGGTTTCAAACGGCTGCACCAGCAGGGTTTCGATGATGAGCACGACACCCGCAAAGCTCAGCGAATAGGCAAGCAGCAAGGGGATGTCGAACAGCTGGAAGGCAACCCCGATCTCGAAGCCGACGCCGTTCGGCCGGCCGAGATATTCGGCGACCAGCACGATCTTCCAGACCAGCGAGAGCCCGGAGCGCGCAGCGGCCGCGATGTAGGGCGCAAGCTGCGGCAGGATCACATGACGGAAGGCGCGGCCGCGCGGAAAAGAAAACGCTGTCGCCATTTCGTCGAGCGCAGGATCGAGCGCGCGGGCGCCTTCGCGCAGGGTGACGACGGCGGTCGGCAGTTTGTTGATGGCGATGGCGGCGATCGCGGCGACCTCGGTCAGCCCGGCCCAGATGTAAGCGAGCACGATGACGACGAGCGCGGGCAGGTTGAGCAGCAGGATCAGCCAGGGATCGCCAAGGCGATTGGCAAGCGAGACGCGGCCCATCAAATAGCCGATCGCCGAGCCGAGCGCCATGGCAAGGGTGAAGGCCAGCGCGACCCGGGCCAGGGTTGCGCCGAGATTGACGAACAGCGCGCCCGATCGGGCTTCGGCGACGAGCACCGACAGCACCGCCGGCGGCGCCGGCAGCTTCGCATCGCCGATCAGGAGAGAGGCAATCCACCAGGTCGCGATGAACAGCGTGAATGAGAGGAGACGCAGCACCGCTAGTCTCCCGGGATCGCTTGGTAGAAGGTGCCGGGATCGAGCTCGGTTGCCGTGCCGACCAGATCGCGGCCGCCGAGCTGCGCCAGCACCCGGTAGAGCACGCGCGCATCGGCCTCTTCGTCCGCGATCGGACGGCGCGGGATGCCTTCGCGGTAGCGCTCACGATAGGCATGCAGGGTTGCGGGATCCTGCGCGCCGGTGAGCGGCGCGATCGCGTCCCATTCGGAATCCGAGGTCGCCAGAATCTCTTTCGCCGCGCGGGTCACCGCGATGAAGCGGGCCACCAGATCCTTGTTGGCATTGGCCCAGGCTTCGTCGAACACGTAGCCGATCATGGCGATGCGGCCCTTGCTGCCGAGCTTTTGCAGGATCTCTTCCATCCCGGCGAGCCGGCGAAAGCCCTTGGCTTCGAGCGCGGCGCAGAAATTCCAGTAATTGAGCGTCGCGTCCATCTCGCCGCCGAGCGTCTTGGCGGCGAGCAGCGGCGGCGCGCCGTAGACGATGGTCGCCTGCGACTTCAGGTCGATGCCGTCCTGCTTCGATGCGGCTTGCAGCAACAGCCAGTTCTTGTCGATCGCCCCGCCGGCAATAGCAAGCTTCCGCCCCTTGAGGTCCGCGAGCGTTTTGACCGGCGAGGAGGCCGGGACCATCACGGCGCCCAGCGCGCTCGAATAGGGATAGAATTGCAGCTTGGCGCCGAGCGACCGCTCGCGCGACACCCAGGGCCAGTCCGATACCATCACGTCGGCCGTGCCGGCGCGCAGCGCGATCTTGCCGGCCTCGGGGCTGGCCAACTCGACGACGTCGATCGACAGATTGGCCTTCTTGTCGAGACCATGGGAGCGAATGACGGCCAGTTCCCAGGCCAGCGTTCCGGTCTTCTGCGCTGCAACGCGGATGGTCTGCGCGTAGCACGAGGTGCCGAACTGCATGACCGCCAGAACTGCCGCAGCCAACACCGTGCGTACAGAGATGATCATCGTTTCTTGAGCCACTTCCCCGAATGTTTTCTTTTCTGATCAACATCCATAGCATAGCTTGCGGAAAGAGAAGAGGAAGCAGGACCATGGCAGGAGCTGGCATGCTACGACCGATTGTCGCCATCCTGGTGCTTGCCGGGACGGCCGTCAGCGTGCGGGCCCAGGAGATCAACGACTATCCGACCTCGGCGCGGGCGGAATATGTGTTCGGCTGCATGAAGGCCAATGGCGAATCCCGGCAGTCGATCGAGCAATGTTCCTGCTCGATCGACGTCGTCGCCTCGATCATCCCCTATGATCGCTATGTCACCGCCGAGACCGTGCTGAGCATGGCGCAGGTGCGGGGCAATCTGGGCGGCCAGTTCCGCTCGTCCGAGCAGGCCGCGAACGCGCTCAACGACCTCAGGCGCGCCCAGGCCGAAGCCGAAGTCAGGTGCTTCTAGAGCATGATCCGAAAAAGTGCGAAGCGGTTTTCCGGAAAGATCATGCTTAAATACCGGGCTAAGGCGCGATAGCGATCCAACCTGATCTCATTGCATTTTGCGTCCGTCGTGAGATCGCGAGGCGTCAGGTGCCGGGATTCTCGACCTTCCATTCGTGCTCGAAGATATGCCCTTCGGTGTCCTTGGCTTCGGCACGGAAGCGCTTGGCGCCATTCGAGACGTAGGTGAAGCGGATATTGGGATCCTCGGAAATCGAGATTCCGCCCTCCATCGCCAGCACCGGACTGTCGTCCTGCCAGATGTGCAGCTCGTTGACGAAGAAGGCCGGGATATAGAGCTGCGTGACCTGGTCCATCTGCAGGCCTGAATTATTCGGATGCCCGATCATGATCTGGGCTTCCCGCGTGCTGGTCGCAGGTCCCTGTTCGGACTTGGTGAATTGCCGGTAGCGCATCTGGCCGAGGCGGTTCCTGGCTTCCTCGACGTTCTTGCCGGCCGGCGCCGAGCAGCCGCCGGAGGCTTTGACATAGATCTTGCTCACATAGAGCTTGCCGTCGCTGAGCTCCGCGACGGCGTGCACATTGGTGTAGTTGTTGACGCGGACACGGGTCGAGATCTCGGTGACGTTGGCGGCCGGCCCCAGCGTGAACTTCGCGGCCATCGGCGCCGGATTCTCGTCGATCACAAGCGTGATCGCGACGACGCGGCGGCTGTCGCTCGGCTGCAGCTTGGTGCGCAGCGTCACTGGCACGATCGCGGCGTCTTCCGCGCGCATCGGCATCTCGATGCCGATGACATCATTGCCGTCATTCATCGGGCGGTTGCTGAAGATGTCCTGGACAAGACCCGGCCAGGGATCATAGGCCTCCGCGGCGGGCGCAGCCGGTGTGCCCAGCGCGATCGTGAGCAGGCTTGCGATGCAAAGCAGGCGGGCGCGATGTCCGGTCATGTTCGCGAAATCCTATGCAGCCGCGTAAGTATAGGACGAACAGCTATTCCCATTCAATTTCCGAGAATGCTGCAGTTGCGTTGCGGGCGTTGTAATCGTCGAACAATTGCCAGCGCGGCCGCTCGGCGGCTGCCGCGTGCTCCGCCGCGGCCGTGATCGGCTTGCCGCTTGCGACCAGTGCGCGCACATCCGCGGCCAGCACCCCAAGATAACGGCGCTCGTCGGCAAGCGCAGCCGGCCACGCGCTCACGGGTCCGTGACCGGGAACAACACGCTCGGCGGAGATCGCCGCGAGCTCGTCGAGCGCACGCAGCCAGCCCTTGAGGCTGCCGTCGACCACGGGAATATGGATGAGAAACACCATATCGCCGGAGAACAGGGTTCTGGTTTGCCCGTCGAGGACCGTGAGGTCGTTGTCGCTATGGGCGGGCGGCCACGCTTTCAGGGTGAGGGCCCGGCCGCCGAGGTCGAGCTTCAGCGTGTCCGCGACCAGCACAGTCGGGGGGATGATCTTCACTTCGTCGATCAGCTCATCGCCCATGGTCCGGCGAAACCCGTCGAGGTAGAATTGTCCGCGCGCGGCCAGCGCGCGTGGCAGAGACTTATGGCCGACGAAGCTGGTCCCGTCACCGACGAAAGCCGCATTGCCGAAGCTGTGATCCGGATGCGCGTGGGTGTTGATCACGTAGCGGATCGGCTTGTCGGTACGGCTGCGGACCGCGGCGAGCAGCTGTCGTCCTTCGCGGACGCTGCCGCCGGTGTCGATGACCGCAACGGCACTGTCGCCGATCACGAACCCCACATTGGCGATGGCGCCTTCGTTCTCGCGCGTCATCAACGCGGTGACCCCGGTGTGAACGAATATTCCGGGAGCGACTTCGCTTACAGGCAATTCCACCTCTTGCGCCCGCGCTATGGTCGGCGCCCAAAGCATCAGGAGCAGCGCAAGCACCGAACCGCCATGAGCCATGTTTCCGCCTCAGTTACTCCGGGACGCGCGATCGATGTCGTCGCGTTCCAGTTTGCGCTGCAGCAAGCAGCGCGGCGTGGTCGCGATCATTATTCCTGTTGCACGTCATGGTGCGCCGGGCAATTGCTGGATGGCGGCGATCGATCCGATCAAGAGGAGACCGCGTAATGAGAATTGTCGGATGCCGTCCTGTTCTGCTCGCGCTTGTCGGCTTCATCGCCTGTCTGGCCGGCCGCGACATCGCGCGCGCGCAGGTCAATGATCAGGGCGAGCTTTCCATCGAGCTCATCGATGCCCGCGTGCTGCGCATCTGTGCCGATCCCCGCAACCTGCCGTTCTCGAACGACAAGGGCGAGGGGTTTGAGAACAAGATCGGCGAACTGCTGGCCGGGAAGCTGCAAAAGAAGCTCGACTACATGTTCTTTCCGCAGGCGACCGGCTTCGTGCGGATGACGCTCGGTGCGCATCGCTGCGACGTGATCATGGGCTTTCCGCAAGGCGATGACCTCGCGCAGGGCACCAATCCCTATTACCGCACAGCCTATGCGATCGTCGCGAAGCCGGGCAGTGGGCTCGATGAGGTCACGACGCTCGAGGACCAGCGGCTGAAAGGCAAGCATATTGGCATCGTGGCGGGAACGCCGCCCGCGACCAACATGGCCATCAACGGTCTGATGACCAATGCGAAGCCTTATCCGCTGATGATCGATACGCGCTACGATTCGTCGGGCCGAGGCGATGATGAACGATCTCGCCAAGGGTGAGATCGACGCCGGCATCCTGTGGGGACCGATGGCGGGCTTCTACGCCAAGAAGGCCAACCCGCCGCTGCACATCACCCCGCTGGTCAAGGAGACCACGGGACCGAAGCTGATCTATCGCATCGGCATGGGCGTGCGGGCGTCCGACCAGAACTGGAAGCGCCAGCTCAATCGCCTGATCCAGGAGAACCAGCCCGAGATCAACAAGATCCTGCTCGACTACGGCGTCCCGCTGCTCGACGAGAACGACCGTCCAATCGGGCCGGAGACCGCGACCAAATCACCATGATCAGGCTCGCGGCCATGCTTGCGGTGATGCTCGTCGCCGCTTCGCCTGTCCGCGCGCAAGACCCACCCGCAGAGCCGGAGGGCTATCGCACCGAGGACTACCGCGCTCCGGTGCCGGTGACGCTTGCCGGCGCACGGGTGCTCACCACCGCGGAAGCGGAAGCGATCTGGCGCGACAAGTCCGCCGCCTTCGTCGACGTGCTGCCGCGTGCGCCGAAGCCAAATCTGCCCGCCGGCACGGTGTGGCGCGAACGGCCGCACCTCAACATTCCCGGCAGCATCTGGCTGCCTGACACCGGCTACGGCAAGCTCGCCGCGCCCACGGAGGACTACCTGCGACGCGGGCTGGTCCGCGCCTCAGGCGGCGACGCCACCAGATTGCTCGTGATCTACTGCCAGGAGAATTGCTGGATGTCGTGGAACGCGGCCAAGCGCGTGCTGTCCTACGGCTACCGCAACGTGGCGTGGTATCCGGAGGGAACTGACGGATGGGAGCGTGCCAAATTGCCGCTGGCGGATGCCGAGCCCGAGCCGCGCGAGGGAGAGCAGTAAGCCCGGCCTCGCGCGCCACGTGGGCCGTTACTTCAGCTTGTCGAGCTTGTTGATGGTCTTGCCGCCGTCGCTGTCCGTTGTGGTGAACGAGACCTTGTCACCGGCGTGGAAGGCCTCCAGCGATTGTCCCTTCGGCACCTTGTATTCCTGGATCGCGCCGCCGGACGCGCCCACTGTGCCGCCTTGCGTCTGCTGGATCGAGATGGTTCCACTCAGTCGGTCAATCTTGGTGACCATTCCCGACATGGATTGCTGGGCCAAAGCCGCTGTGGTGACCAGGCTTGCGGCGGCAAGGCTGGTCATGACGATCTTGGCTGCTTTCATGGAGGTCTCCCAAGTTCAGATATAGTTGGAGACAACGAGCGGGCAGTGCAGTTTGTTCCGGATCGGCGTGGCCCAACAGACTGTTACCCAAAAGACCGTCAAAACGGCGCGTTGACGATCCCGGGGCGTTTGGTCGCAGGCCTCAATCGAGCTCCTGCTGGATGGTGCGGCCGAGCGCGAACAGGCGCTGATCGATGGCGGTCGGCACCTCGCAGACGAATTTCACCACGCGCCCGCGGTCCTCGAAGATGCGGGTCTCCCAGACCAGCTGGTTGCCGAGCTCGTCGACCTTGGCCTGGTCCGGCGGTGTCGCGTCCTGCAGCGCCTGCAGCTTGAGCGTGTCGTCGCGGATCTTCTCCGCGGCTTCGCGCTGCTTGCGCATCACGCGCTCGAGCCCGTTCATGACCGAGGCGCGCTGTCCGTTCAGCGTATCGAACAGACCGGCAAACAGCAGTTTTCCCGCATTCGCCTTGTCGGCCGCGGCAGCTGACAGGAATTCGGTGATTTCCTTCTGCGCTTCTTCGAGCGGAACGCGGCGCGCCGCGAGCTTGATCGCGAGCGCGCTGACTTTCGGGTCGTCCTTCCACTTGGTCTCGGCATCGCCGAGCGGCGGCCCGGCCCAGACTGCGGCGAGCGAGATCTCGGGCACCTTGGCCTGTTGGCAGGGCCAGTCCGGATAGCGCGGGTCGGCAGCCGATGCGGCCTGGTTCGACAGAACCATCGCGAGCAGCGCGCCCAGTCCTGTTCGCCAGCCTGTCATGCCTCGCCTCCGCCGGGTCCGCGGCGCACCAGGCCGCGCGATGGATCGTAAGCCAGGATCGCGCCGATCATGAAGACGACGGTGCAGCCGCCGACCACCGCGAGCGAAACCCAGTTCATCTTGCCGTACAGTGCAAACCGGATCAGCTCCACCGCATGCGTGAACGGATTGCACTGGCAGATATAATACAGCATCGGGCTGCCTTCCTGCACGCGCCACAGCGGGTAGAGGGCCGACGATGCGAAGAACATCGGGAAGATCACAAAGTTCATCACGCCGGCGAAATTTTCCAGCTGCTTGATGCTGGCCGAGATCAGCATGCCCAGCGCGCCGAGCATCAGGCCCGACAGCACCAGCGCCGGAAGCACGGTGAGGTAGCCGATGGTCGGCGGCGAGATGTCCCAGAACCACGCGATGACAAGGAAGGCATAGACCTGGAGCAGCGACACCGCCGTGCCGGCAAGCAGCTTGCAGAACAAGAGATAGCTGCGCGGCAGCGGGCTGACCAGCAGCGTGCGCATGTTGCCCATCTCGCGGTCGTAGACCATCGACAGTGAGGATTGCATGCCGTTGAACAGCTGGATCATCGCCATCAGCCCGGGCGCGATATAGACCTCGTAGAGGATGTAGGTCTCGTAGGGCGGGATGATCGAGATGCCGAGCACCTGCCGGAAGCCGGCCGCGAAGATGAACAGCCAGACCAGCGGCCTGACCAGCGCCGACACGAAGCGCTCGCGCTGATGCAGGAAGCGCAGCGCTTCGCGCCACACGATGCCGTTCAGGCAGACGATGTATTCCGACAGCGAGAAGCCGCTTCGCTCAGGCGTAACCGTCGTGCTGGTCATGACGGCGGTCTCCCCGCGAGTGTTGCCGTTCCGGTCAGGCGCATGAACGCGGTGTTGACGTCCTGGGCGCCGGCGTCGGTGATCACCCGTGACATCGGGCCGTGCGCCAGCATTCGGCCCTGATGCAGCACGACGAGGTCGTCATTTGGCATGATCTCGTCGAACAGATGCGTCGCCCAGAGCACGCCGATGCCCTGTTCGGTGACGAGCTGCCGGACATGGTCGAGAATGTCGGCGCGCGCCTTGACGTCGAGCCCGACCGTGGCCTCGTCGAGCAGCAGCAGCCGGGGCCGGTGCAGCAGCGCGCGGGCGATCTCAAGCCTTCGCATCTGGCCGCCCGAGAGATCGCGCACCTTGCTGGCGGCGCGGTCGGCAAGCCCGATGCGGCCGAGCACCTCGGCGCTGCGCAGCCGCGCCTCGCGCCGCGAGATGCCGTGCAGCGCGGCGTGATACAGCAGGTTCTGCGTCAGCGAGAGGTCGAGATCGAGCGTGCGCGGCTGGAACACCACGCCCATCAGCCGCAGCGCTTCACCCGGCGTCCGGCTGATGTCGTGGCCGAAGATCTTGATCTGGCCGTTCTGGATGCCGAACAACCGCGTCACCAGCGAGAACAGCGTGCTCTTGCCGGCGCCATTGAGACCCAGCAGCGCGGTGAA